>CALUQR010000020.1 GCA_944322965.1 Vulcanimicrobiota bacterium | reverse complement strand
CGGAGTAGTTTCTGGCTGTTTTAGACGGCTGGAAGCTTAAACTCTAGGTCGATCACTTACCTAGAAAAGCAAGTTTTATATATACTGAATCCTCTGCTATCCTGCAATGAAAAGGGCTTCTCAACTTGGAGTTGAGAAGCCCTTTTCATTGCAATTCGGAATTAGGAATTCGGAATGCGTAATTGGGGGGGCAGACGGGGGAGAAGTTATGGTGGCGCGGGGGGCCGGAAATAAGCTAGAGTTCAGGCTCCAGCGCTTTATGGGCCGCGGGCAGCTTACGCGGAGGGAAGCGAAGTCAGTCGGCGAGTTTGCGTTAGCACTGTTTGGGCCGACCACTGAGCTGACTGGAGCCGGTCCGCCCGCTAGCCTACGCAGATTCCGAGCTCCGAGATTTACTCCAAGATGGAGGGCAGGTAGCGAAAGAAAGTGTCTCCCCACTTTCTGGAGCCTAGCTGCCCGCAATCGACGTAGAGCTCGGCTCAAAACAATTCGGAATTCGTAATTAGGAATTCGTAATTAGGAATGCGTATGCCGCCTGGAGGCGGCAATTAGGAATTCGGAGTTATGCTTCATCGGATGGAATGAGATTAATTCACTAGATAAGACCTTTAAGAAATCCCATAGTTATGGGCTTTTGTAAAGGGGGGCCTGTAAGATGGTTTGGAACGAAACGATCCGCTAGAGCCGGATATGATCCATTCAAGAGACCTTTAAAACGTTTTAAAGACGTGCTGAAGGTCTCTTATTTGTTGTGCTGTGGGGCCTACCAATCCCCGGTGAATTGCGGATCTCGGCGGATCTTACAGGCGTCCCCTGCTAGGTCGCTATCCCTCTAATCCCATTAATCCAAAAATCAAAGTGGGGGAATCCCGTATTGATGGGGGATTGGGCACACGGTCCAATATGCACATTAGGCACAATGTACACCCTTCACATACCGTCTAGATTCTACTGCATTTTGCAAGCACTCGCGTATATGTTCCTGACCCTTAAGATTCAAGCTATGGTAAAGAGTAAGGAGCTGTGCATCTTCTGGCGGTAATTGTAAGGGCTGCTTCTCATCTTGAAAAAACCACGCCAGTTCCTTGTCTGTAGCCTTAGCAATCTCAATTAGCGTCGCGATGGTTGGGCATCTTTCACCCGTCTCATATCTACTAATCGTAAGCTTTCCGGTAAGAGCCATTTTTTCTGCCAACTCGTTTTGAGTCAGCCCAGCTGAGATTCTCGCTTCTTTTATTCTACGCTGCAATAAAGTCAAAAGGTAATCCATAGCGGATTACTTTCACGGCATCACAAGATCTCTTTTGTTGGCAAGTAATCCATTATGGAGTATATAATTTTGTCAAGTTATCCGTAATGGAGTATTGAACTTGTCAAATTTAGCTTCAACCATAAAGGGATTACGGCGCGAGCAGAAGCTTACTCAGAAAGAGTTAGCGACACTAGTTGGTTGCACAAAGTTAACTATCAGCCGATATGAGTGCGGTACGCGTATCCCTTCGCTAGAGATGCTGGAAAGGTTAGCTGCTGTATTCGGTTTGTCTATCGGAGAGTTAATCGACAAACACAAAAGGGAGCATTAGTGCTAGTGGAGTGGCTCGACATTCAATCGGCTTGTAGCCTGTTACAACGTTCCTATCGTAGTGTAGTGCGTTATGTACAGATGGGCAAACTCCAAGCCCGCAAAGTCCCCAACCCCAATGGGGGTCGCGGTGGCTTCCGCTATCAAATCCTCCTCACCTCCCTCCCCCCGGAGGCGCAGCAGAGGTACTGGCAGATTGTGCGGGAGTCGCGGCAGGTGGAAGAGGCTCGGCCGAAGCGGGGGCGGCCGCGTAAGGTGCGGGAGGTCGAGGCTCAAGAGGAAGAGGCGCAGGCCAATGCCCTCTACCAGGAAGCGCCAGATTGGAAGAAAGAGGTCGCCGATGAGCGCCTCTATGTGGTGCAGGCGACCATGCAATTGGGGCGCAAGGAGTTGGGCCAGTGGTTAGCCGCTCAGGGTTGTAGCTACAGCGTAGGCACCGTCTACCGTTGGCGGGCGGCTTATCTGCAGAGTGGGAAGAATGGGCTCTTGCCGGGGTGGGGTGAGAAGGCGGGGAATAGTATCCTCCCAGACGACGTCTACTCCGTCTTCCGCGAGGTCTATTGCGCCCAGGGTCAGGTCTCGACTCAGGCGGCTTACCTGGCGGCCATCGGTTACCTCAAGGAACACTACCAAGTGGGCAAGCTCCCTTCGGTGCAGACTTTCCTCCACCGCCTGCGCCGGGAGGAGAATGAATCAACCATCTACTTTTTGCGCCACGGGCAGGCCGCCTGGAATCGCAAGTATGGGCAAGCTATCCGCCGCGACTATAGTAAGCTGCGCTGTGGAGAGTGCGTCTTCTCAGACCACATGCAATTAGACCTCTTGGTCTCTCTGCCTGATGGCTCCACCTGCCGCCCCTGGCTTACCGCCTGGTCAGATTTTAAATCCCGCAAGATCTTGGGCTGGGACCTGCACGCAGCCGCCCCCAATTCCGATCATATCTTTTCGAGCTTTAGAGCCATGGTCGCCAATTACGGCCTTCCCCGAGCGATCTATATCGATAACGGGAAGGATTACCGCTGCCGCGATTTTGCTGGCGGGCGCACCAAAGTATTAGTAGACGAGAAGAAGACCTCTACCCTTATGCACGACTTAGGGGTAGAAGTCCACTACGCCTTACCTTATAACGCCCAATCGAAAAATATTGAGCGTCGCTTCCGCGATTTCCATAATTACTTCGAGCGCTTCCTGGTGGGCTATACGGGCTCTACGATCCCCCAGCGTCCCGAGGCTTTGAAGGCTCAAATTAAGGGCGGGAAGTTGCTGGCTTTAAAGGAGCTTGAAGGGCTAGTAAATGAGTTTATAACTCAGGTCTTAAACAAGCTGCCTTTCGGCCGCGGGGCTATCTTTGCCAATCACTGTCCCGATGAGTTGTGGCAGGCGGAGAATCCCGTCTTGCGCCGGGCCTCGGCGGCTAGCTTAGCCCTCTTCTGCCAGCGCTCTACCCGCCTAGTGAAGGTGGGGCGCAATGGGGTTAAGGACCCGGACTTAGGCTTAACCTACTGGGCCGAAGAGTTTACCGGCCTCAAAGGTCGCCAAGTCTACCTGCGCCGCGATCTTAAAGATTACGCCACGGCCTGGGTCTATAGCGCTAAAGACGAGCTCCTCTGTCAGGCCCAATTGGTAGACGCCATCCATCCCTTGGCTGAGGACGAGCGCTCTCGCCAGGCCCTCAAGGAAGCTACGGCCCGCAAGCGTCGGGAGGAGAAGGCCTTGCGTAAGCGTCAGAGCCAACAGCTCCTAGACTCCCCCGAGAAGCAGCGCTTGCTCAAGTTAGGGGTAGCCGCTCTCAACGAGGCTCGCGGTTGGCAAGAGGCCCCGCCCTCTACCGTCATCCAGATTCAGCCCACCCCCTTAGACGAGAAGGCCCGCCAGATGCGCGAGCTGCGGGAGGCCACTAACGACCAGCCTATCTTCCCCTTCACCCTGCCCCCCAAGCGGCTCCCCAGCAGGGTGAGCCCTCTAAGCGGGAGACTGTCGAATACCTCCACGACCGCAACGCCGAGCAAGCCCTCCTGGGGGCTTGCTTATTAGATCCTGAAGCCTTTGAAGAGGCCCCCGAGTTGGTGCAGACGGAAGACTTCTACCCTAAGAATCACCAGCTCATCTGGCAGACGATGCTCGAGCTCCAAGCCGAAGGGACCCGCGTGGACCTCATTACCCTCTCCCGTCGCCTGGCCCAACGGGACCAGCTCTACTTTGTGGGCGGCGGCGAGTACTTAGAGATGCTCATTAACTACCTGCCCTCTAGCGCCAACTTCCGAGCCTACGCTCGGCTCGTGGCCGATAAGGCTATCGCCCGTCGCCTCTACCAGGCCAGCCTAGGGATAGCTAAGATTGCCCTCCAAGAGGGGAGCGGGGCCGAGAAGTTAGACCGAGCCGAGAGCCTGCTCTTTAGTCTAGGCCGCCAGAGCGAGAAGGGCCAACTCAAACACCTGCAGCCGGGAGTCGTCAGCCTCATAGAAGAGGCCTACCGCCAAGCCCAGGCGGGCCAGCCCGCTCCCGGATTGGCCACCGGCTTTAGGGACTTAGACCAATTGACCTCCGGATTCCACCCTTCCCAGCTCGTCATCTTAGGGGCTAGGCCTTCGATGGGTAAGACGGCCTTCGCTTTGGGGCTGGCCCTCAACGCCGCCCTCCAGCAAGGGAAGACGGTAGCCATCTTCTCTTTAGAGATGAGCTATGAGGAGCTGGCTCGGCGACTTTTTTGCGCGGTGGCTAAGGTCAATGGTCGGGCCCTCCAGAATGGGCTCTTTGGGGTCCAGCTCTTGGACCGAGCGGTAGAAGCTAGCGCCGGTCTCTTGGAGGCTCCTATCTATATTGACGACCAGGGCGGGACTAATCTCTTAGAGATTAAGGCTAAGCTGCGTCGCCTGCAGAAGAAGCGGGGCCTAGACTTAGTGATTATCGATTACTTACAACTCTTGCGCGGAGTAGGTAGAGCTGAATCTAGGGTCCAAGAGATCTCCCAGATCTCGCGCCAACTTAAGGAGCTAGCCAAAGAATTTCAAGTTCCCATCTTGGCGCTCTCCCAGCTTTCCCGCAGTTTAGAGAGTAGGGCCGATAAGCGCCCTATGCTTTCGGACTTACGCGAGTCAGGCTCCATTGAGCAAGACGCCGATATTGTACTCTTCCTCTTCCGTCCCGATTACTACGCTAAAGGTGGCCAAACTTACGGGAACTTGGCAGAGCTATCCGTAGCTAAGAACCGCAATGGACCAGTAGGCGGAGTGAAGCTCCTCTTCTATAAGGAGTTTGGAAGCTTCGCCGATGCCCCCGATGCCGGGGAGCAAGCCCGGCGGGTGATAACCCAGGGCGCGCCTCCCAGATAAAGGCTAGAGCCCAGCCAGACGGCTGGGCTCTATTCCTTTTTGAAGGGGTATTTAATGGCTCTTCAAGGCCCGTTCAGCGTAGCGTTTGAGGGCCTCCTGGACCTTTAAGATTATCTTCTGCTCGCCCCGGCGGTCTAGTCCCAGGTAGGGGCGGGCGGGGATGCGGCTGCGATGATTACGACCGGCGCGGCCGCCCAGTTGGTGGATACGGGCGTAACGTAGGTTTGTACTATTCCCACCCGCTTCTAAGAGGGCCCCATTCTCATTGGTGGAGACGCGGCGGGAGTTCTTGAGGAAGGAACGCCGGGTGAGAATCTTCTTGCCCCCCTCGCCCCGCTTAATCAGTCGCTGCAGATACTGGGGCGAGCGCGGAGCCCAGCGCGTACCATCGGGAGCGGTCTCCCTTTCAAAGGCTCGGTTAGACGACTTGAGCAACTCCTCGCCCACGATGCGAGCGATAGAGCGCCGCAACTCCACCGCCTCCCGGCGCTGCCATTCCGGGTTATTAGCTAGGTTGTGAATCTGGCTGTAATTGAGGGTTAGTCTCATCGGGCTCGTTCCAGAAAACTTTCCAAGGTTTCACAAACTCTGGATGCAATTCATG
>CALUQR010000019.1 GCA_944322965.1 Vulcanimicrobiota bacterium | reverse complement strand
ACCCTCACGGAGCTGACCCCCTATGCCCTCAGAGAGCTTGTGAAGGCGGTCTATGTGGATGCACCTGACAAGTCCAGTGGCAAGCGCAGGCAGAAGGTACATATCGAGTACGACCTTGTGGGCTATATTCCTGTGGATGAGCTGCTAAAAGCGGAACAGGCATGACCGAGATCATGCCTGTTCCAAGAATTTTGATTTTACTGTCTTACCAGCAGGGAGCCTTAGAGGGGCTCTTTTTTTATTGGGAAAATTAGGAATTCGTAATGCGAAGTTAGCTAGCCGCCGTCCCGGCGGCTAGCAATGCGGAATGCATAATGCGTAATTCGGAATTAATTGGCTTTTGTTAGTGACTTGGCGGATCCGAGAATAACTGAGCGTTCGGAAGAATCGCTGGCAGTTTCACTGCCTTCTTGGCGCTTTGGTTCTTGCCTAATGGAACTGCGGAGCGCGCCGCACACCTCTAACGATTTTCCCCCCAGCCAAGCAACTTACGGAACTCGCCAGCAACTAACTCACTGCCATCTCGCCCCTAAGTTCTACAGAAGCCAAAGTTAGAGCCGCAGCCTACCCCACCGACGGCAAATCATTACGCATTACGAATTCCGAACTACGCATTGCCGCCGTTCAGGCGGCTCACGCATTCCTAATTCCCAATTTATCTGACGGCCGGAGGCTGCCAGATAAGCGCATTCCGAACTCCTAATTCCGCGTTGCCCTCGCGCCCGCACATCCAGGACGATCTTCTCCCCAACCAAGCCACCCACGGAATTAGCCAGTCTTTCCCCAAGCCGTCTCATCCCTAAGTTCCGCCAAAGCCCAAATTAGAGCCACGCCCCATCCCCAGCCACGCACCCCTAATTCCCCACTAACCAAATTCCTAATTCCTCATTCCTAATTCCCAATTTATCTGGCGGCCGGAGGCTGCCAGATAAGCGCATTACGCACTCCGAATTCCGCATTACCCTCGCGCTCCGCCAGTCATTCCCCCAAGCCTTCTAGTCCCTTCACCCACCGCCGAACTCCAAGTTAGAGCCACAACCTACCATCCTGCCGACAGCCCTAAAATTCCCCACTATCTCAATTCCTAATTACGCATTCCTAATTACGAATTTATCTGGCGGCCGGAGGCTGCCAGATAAGCGCATTCCTAATTCCGCATTGCCGCCCTCGCACCGCACACCAAGACGATTTTCTCCCCAGCCAAGCTACTCACGGAACCAGTCAGCAACTAAGTCCTTGACTTCTCGCACCTCACCAAATTGCAGAAACCAAAGTTATAGATCCGCGCCCTCCCTCTCGCCGCGACACCTTCAATTACGCATTCCGAACTCCGAATTACGCATTGCCGCCGCCTCCGGCGGCGAGCCAATTCCGAATTACGCATTCCTAATTCCGCATTGTTGACAAAGCTTCCTTAAGGCGTGATAAAGGGGTATTACTAAAAATCATATGAGGGGAGGGCTTCAACTATGGGAAACGTAGCTGGAGTAGAGCGCGGGGCGCTCAGTGGGGTCTGTGGTCTGCAGACTAGCAAGGTAGGTCGGACGGAGTCGGGGGTTGAGCCTTTAAAGGTCCAGTCCGAGTTGACTGCGGGGGGCGAGCCTCAGGATCTGGTGGAATTATCGCCGGTAGCTCAGAGTCTTTTAGGTCCCGTAGGTCAGATCGTGGGGGCTATAGGTCAGCAATTAGAGCGCATTATGGCTTCTCCGCACGAGTTGGGGGCGGACTCTATTCCCATTTTAGATCCTACCGTAGCTGAGGTAGCGCGCCAACTGGTAGCTAAGGGTGAGGTTGAGCCTCAGGAGCTCTCTATTTTGCAGGCTCCTATTTTTGGGGGGAAGGACCAGAATATTTTGGTCGGTTCAGACGGCCGTGGGGGTTTAGAGGTCCGCATAGGTTCTCACCGCTTCCATTACGACCCGGAGGAGGCTAAGGGGCTCATTATCGCTTGCGGCCCTCAAGGGGGTAAGGTGGAGACCCATCCTGACGTCAAGCTCCCTCTCCATTTGGCCGGTGGTAAGGGTAACGACCATTTAGAGGGCGGTCAAGGCGACGACATTATTGCTGGCGGGGCGGGTCGAGATTATCTCTATGGCGACCGGGGCCACGATTTACTCTTAGGTGGGGCGGGTTCCGACCTGCTCTATGGCGGTCCGGGCGTCGATCTCTTGCGCGGCGGGGCAGGTCACGACTATTTGCAAGGCGGCCTGGGTCCCGATCATCTCCAGGGCGGCGCGGGTCAGGATATCCTCTTTGGGGGTCAGGGCGACGACCATCTGGAGGGCGGTTCCGGCGCCGATCTCTTAGTAGGCGGTCTGGGTCGCGACATGCTGATAGGCGGTAGCGGCCCCGATCGGCTGGTGGGCGGCACGACGGAAGCTAATAGCGATCGCCTGCTCGATTTGGCCGAGGAGGATCGCTACGAGGCAATAGAGCCCCAGGCCTCTGTGCCGGGGATCAAGATTACTCCCCAGGCTTATGTGGAGCCCTTCCCCTTCTTAGACGGCTTCTATTCTACTTACGGTCTCTCGCAGGCCTACGCGCGCCGCTTTGAGGAGCAGGTAACGGACGACTTAGAGAGTTTAGCCTCTCTGCCTAGCGGCCAGCAGCTCTTTAAGGCTCTGGAGGAGCACGGTCATCCGGTCGAGATTATTAAGACCGACTTAGAAAATGGGCTCTGCATTTCGCTCCAAGGTTCCCAGGCCTTTAGCGACGAGCAGGGTCAACCCGGTTTAGGTTCGCCGGCCCTCGTAGCTTATAATCCCAGTTACGCGCAGATCTACGACCATTTACCCTGGTCGGAGGCGCCGCCTGCGCTCATCTTAGCCCACGAACTGAGCCACGCTTACAATAGTACTCGGGGCGATATGGATCCGCGCCAGGCTATCGAGAGCGGTAGCGACGCCCAAGGTCAGTTCTCTTATCCGGTCCCGGCCCCCGAGTTTCAGGCGGTGGGTATCCCCTTAGAGGGTTTGACTCCCAACCCGCCCTTCGCTACGGAGAATGGCTGGCGGCGCGAGTTGAATCTGCCCCCGCGCTTAGCCTACGGTCCGGTAGCCGATCCGCAGCATAGTTGGGATTCTAGGAGCTAAGTTCTAGCTACTGGGATTGGCGTCTCTTGCGTCTTAGGCTTCGGAGGAGCGACGGGAGGGGCGCCAATTCCAAAAGCGGCGCTTGGCCCTCTGGGAGTCGGCGATCTCGTGGTCTACTAACCACCAGCCCATGAGGAAGATATAGAAGATCAAGATCCCGCGCAAGATGGTGAGGAGACTAAAGATCCACCACACGTAGTCGACCCCCGCTCCCACCAGGACGACGAAGTAATGGCAGATGGGGATGCGAGCTAGGGAGATGGGGATATTGATGAGCATGGGCGGCAAGGTGTGACCGCCTCCGGAGAAGATCCCTTCCACAGCGATACTCACCCCGGCAAAGACTTGGGAGATGGAAATAATGCGCAAGTAGGAGACCGCCAAAGCGCGCAATTCGCTATCCTCTCCAAAGAAGCCGACTAAGAAGTCGGGGATGAGTAAGAAGGCTAAACCTACCGTAAGGTTGACGTAAAAGGCCCAACGGATAGCCGTCCAGGCTGCCTCTTTGGCGCGCTCGATATAACCCGCCCCTAAGTTTTGACCTACCATGGTGATAGTGGCTAAGGCGATCCCTTGACAGACGGTGTAGGTAAAACCTTCTAGCCGATGGCCTATCCCCAGAGCCGCCACCGCCGCCGGTCCGAAGTGGCTGACGTAGGGGGTCACCAGGATATAGACGATACTAAAGATCATAGAGGCCACGGAGACGGGCAGGCCGACCGCTAAGATCCGGCCCGTAGCTTGCCAGGCTTGGAGGGGCGGATAGAGGCGCGGCAAGTGGAAGACGCTGCCAACGTGCCAGTGGACTAAGTAGAGATAGATCGCAAAGACGACCACAAAGGAGGAGGCGGTAGCTATGGCCGCCCCCAGAGCGTCGAGACGGGGGAATCCGCACCACCCAAAGATGAGGATGGGATCGAGCACGAGATTGAAGATAAACCCGATTAAGCCCACGATCATAGGCGTGCGAGTATCGCCATAGGCCCTAAAGACGGCGGAGAAGACTTCGTTAATGCAGATGAGGGGGGCCATGAGAGCCACGATCCCTAGGTAGGCGTAGGCCATCTGGGCGATAGGGAGCATCTCTTCGCTCCCCCCTCCCATAAAGGCCATGACTCCATAGCCCGAGCGATAGACCAGTCCCAATTGGACGATCCCCAGGAGGGCGGCTAGGATGAGGCTGATCTGGGCCACGTGGACGGCCTTTTGGGCCGCTTGGGGATCGTGGACGGACTCACCCAAACGGTGAGCGATGAGGGAGTTGGCGCCGGTAGCGATAATACCAGCCACCGCAAAGAGCACCCAATAGGCGAAGCTAGAGATATTGACTACCGCTAGGTAGATGACCCCCGCGTGGCTGATCCAGAGGGCGTCTACTAAGTTGAGTAGCGCTCCGGCCAGCATAGCTCCAATAACTGGCAGGGCCAGACGGACCAGACCGCGCCTAATATTCCCCTTCACTAACTCCTGGGCCATAAGACCTCAAAGACCCTCGGCGAGGGCTTCTCTTTAGAATTGGATGACCTTATCCCGATAGACTCGACTCGAGCGGGCCATCTCCGCTTCGATAATGGAGTTGACCAGCTCCACCGCCTCTTCGATGCGGTCGTTGACGACCGTATAGGAGTAATGCTCCATATTCTTGAGCTCCGTCCGGGCCACTAGGAGCCGCTCGGCGATCTGCTCCTGTTTCTCCGTACCCCGCCCGCGCAGGCGCTCTTCTAGGACCTGCCAGGAGGGAGGGGTCAAGAAGATGCTCACGCAATCGGGCACTTTGGCCATAATCTCCGCTCCGCCCTTGACATCGATCTCTAAGACTACATGTTTCCCCTCTTTCTGTTGTTCTTCCACGAAGGCCCGGGGGGTACCGTAATAGGCTCCGAAATGGTGGGCCCACTCGATAAAGCGGTCTTGGGCGATCCAGTCGTTAAAGGTCTGCAAAGAGAGGAAATGGTAGTTCTTCCCTTCCACCTCGCCGGGCCGCGGCGAGCGAGTAGTAGCGGAGACGGAGTAGACGCAATCTTGGCGCCTTTCGAAGAGTCGACGCAGGATCGTCCCCTTACCTGCCCCCGAGGGACCGGAGATGACGATGAGTAAGCCTTGGCGCGGATGGGCGGGATTAGCTTGGGTCACGGAGCGGCTACCTCTCTAACTATAAGCAAATTAATGGGGCCCGCTCTTTAACATCATACTCTAATTACCTGCCGCCCTAGGGCCTCCCCGCCTCTGGCAGGCCGCTCGATTGGGCAGCGCGAATTTAGAGCCCAGTTTATGAATTTAGATGCCGTCACCTTAAAAGCTATCGTCCAAGAGTTGGGCCCCAGCCTCCAAGGGGGGATCGTCCAGAAGATCTCCCAGTTGGGCCGCTTAGAGATAGTCTTACAACTGCGCCAGCCGGGCCGTACCTCTACCCTCCTCTTGCGCTTAACCCAAGAGGACGCTTCCTTAGGCCTCACCGCGGGCAAATTACCGCCCGCCGAAGCGCCCACCAGTTTCGTCATGCTCTTGCGTAAGTATCTCCAAGGTCGTCCCCTCCTAAAAATGGAACAGCGCGGCTTGGAGAAGGTAGTGCGCTTTTTTATTGGCGATAAGGTCCTCCTCTTAGAGCTCTTTGGACGCAGCAATAACCTCTACCTCTTAGATGAGAAGGCTAAGATCTTGGGGATGTTAGTGCGCGACACGAAGTTAAATACCCAACTGGCCGGTAAGACCTACCAACCCCAGCCCCTCCCCCCCCGCCCCGACGCCTCTCTAGTCGAGTTCTCCCAGATGGCGCCCCTCCTCCAAAATTTTCAGGGCCAACCGGCCAGTAAAGCGCTGAGCTTAGCCTTCTTTGGCCTCTCGCCCTTACAGATAAATTATATCTGCCGCCTGGCGGCCCTCGCCCCCCAAGAGCCTCTCGACGCCGAGAAGGCCCTGCGCTTAGCCATTGGCCTCGACCAGTGGCAAGAGAAGTTCCAAGAGCCCTTCCAGCCCGTCTTAGTCCACGGTAAGCTCTCCCCCTGGTCGGTTGAGGACCCCCAGGAGGAGCCCCAAGCATCCTTGACCCAGGCCCTAGAGGGGCACAGCGCTCCCTCTACTTTAGAACAAAAGCGGACCTTACTGCAGCGCACTTTGCATAAAGCTTTGGAGAAGGCCCAACTAGTCTGCGCGCGCCGCCAGGAGGCCTGGCAAAATACGGAATTGCGCGAACTGCGCCGCTGGGCGGGCAGTGAGATCTTGGCCCATCTCCAGCAAATAGAGCCCGGCCAAGAGCGTTTGAGCCTACCTTTAACGGCCCTAGAACCTGGCTTAGGATCGGCTTTAAAGCTTGAAGAGAGACTGGGCGGTCCTGAGAAGCGGCGCAAAGGGCGCGAGCTCAAGCTGCGCTTAGAGGTCCAGGGGGAGAGGCTCCAGATTAAACTAGATCCTCGCCTCTCCGCTAGCGAGAATGCCCAACTCTACTTTAAGGAGTACCAGCGCCTCAAGCGGGCTTTAGACTCCTTACAAGAGCCCCTGCGCCAGGCCCAGGAGCAGGTGGAATTTATTGAGGAGTTGCTCTACTTTACAGAGAGCGCTACTGAAGTTACGGAGCTAGAAGATATTCGCCGCCAGTGGCAAGAGGATAAGGGCGGTTCTCCCACCCTCAAAGAGCGCACTCGGGGGATCCAGGTCAAAGCTTTGGGGCCGCGCACTTACGTTTTGGGGGCTCAGCGGATCTTAGTCGGTCGCAACCCACGCCAAAATGACCAATTGACCTTCAAGATGTCGGCTCCTGGGGATATATGGCTCCACGCCCACCAGTCGCCCGGCGCCCACGTACTCATTAAAGCCTCGGGGCGGCGCATAGAGCCCCGCACTCTGGAGGCGGCCGCCATCTTAGCCGCTCGCCACTGTCGGGTCTCCCAAGCTACTAAGGTAGAGGTCAGCTATTGCGACATTAAGAGCGTCAAGAAGCCCAAAGGGGCCCCGCCCGGGAGGGTGACTATCAAGAACTTTAAAACTTTACTAGTCGACCCGCGCGCAGAGATCGCCGGGTTAGAGCCCCTCAAGTAAGGGGTCTCAGCAACTAATAAAGAGGGAGTGAGAGGATGTCTAAAGTAGGGATACAGAGCTGGATCGGAAGCTTAATTATTGGCTGCTGTCTAATCAGTGTGGGTTGTAGCTCCCCCGAGGAGGCCGGGCCCGCCCTCCAACCCCAGCAGGCGGCCGCTACCGCTAGCAACGCCGCTACTTCTATCCCCACCATCCAAGCTACGGGTCGCTCCTTAGCGGAACTAAAGGCCGAGAGCCTGCTCAGTAAGACGGAGATCTCCTTCCAGCCCACTTCCCAGGAGCATTTGACCTTAGTTACTATCTGGTCCCCCCAATGGTTTGAAGAATGGCCCCAACAGATCGAAGCCCTCAAAGAGCTGCGCCAAAAGTACCCCAGCCCCGGCCTGCGCCAGATCTGCGTCCTCTACGACACCCCTCCCGCCCAAGCCCGCAAACTGGTCAAAAACGAAGCCATCCCCTTCGAGATCGCCGTCGGAACCCCCGAGCTCTATAAGGACTTACAAGTAAAATGTATCCCCAGCTACTGGTTCCTCGACTCCCAAGGCCAAATCGCCGCTAAAGTCGAAGGATTAATGCTCTATGAAGACCTAGAAAAAAAGGTCCAAGCTATAATCTCTTCAAATTAATTCGGAATGCGCTAGCCGCCGGGACGGCGGCTTAGCAATTCGGAATGCGTAATTCGTAATTCGGAGTACGCTAGCCGCCGGAGACGGCGGCTAGCAATGCGGAATGCTTAATGCTTAGTTCGGAATTAAGGTTCTGCTTGTTAGTGGCTTGGCGGATCCGGAAATAACTTTGCTCATGGAAGAATCGCGCTAGCCGCCTGTCGGCGGCAATTCAGGATGCGAAATGCGTAGTTCGGAATTAAATGGCGCTTGTTAGTGGCTTGGCAGATCCGAAGATGACGAAGCTTAGGGGAGAATCGAGCTGAATGCTTCTGCGCCCAGTTCTTAGCCTTGTGCTCTGTTCCTCCGATAGAGGTCTTTAGGACGCTTGTCCAATTGGCGCGGACCGCGTGCCGCGCACTCCAAGACGATTTTCCCCTGGCCAAGTAACCCGCAGAATTAGCCGGTCATTTCCCCAGCTATCTCGCCCATAAGTCCCGCAAAAACAAAAGTTGCCACCAGAACTTCCGTCCAGCGGCAACCTAAAATTACTCACTAACCCCATTCCTAATTACGAATTCCTAATTCCGCATTTTTCTATCAAAATAGCCCTGCCATCTTAAGATGGTAGGGCTATTTTGATAGAAAAATTATCCCGGCGGTTTCCTACTCTCCCACCCCGTTGCCAGGGCAGTACCATCGGCGTTACTGAGCTTAACTTCTGTGTGCGAG
>CALUQR010000018.1 GCA_944322965.1 Vulcanimicrobiota bacterium | reverse complement strand
GGGTCTGTAGCTCAGGTGGTTAGAGCGCGTCCCTGATAAGGACGAGGTCATAGGTTCGAGTCCTATTAGACCCACCACGTTTTGAATAGGCCGTCTTCTGGGAGCTCCCCTAGGGTGGCTCCTAGTCTGGTTTTAGGCAGTTTTATTAGTTGGGGCTATGGCTCAGTTGGGAGAGCGCCTCCCTTGCACGGAGGAAGTCGTCGGTTCGAATCCGTCTAGCTCCACCACCCTTAAAGAAAACCTCGCTTTACAACGGGGTTTTTTTCGTGAGGATAGATCTCTAGAATCTAAATCTTCGACTTCCCTGGAGTGGCGATGAAGTTGCGGCAATTCTTCTTAGTGCTGGGTGTGCTCCTGAGCTTATGGTCCTTCGCGACAGAAGTTGGGGCTAATACCCCTCCCGCCTTGAGTTGGCAATCCCCTCTGCACACCGCCTCTCCCGGCGAGCCCGTTCAGTTGTATCTGCAAGCAGAGGAACCGGGAAACACTCCGCCCCAAGTGGAGATCTATCCGCTGCAGCTCGCCGAGGCCTTTACCAAGGGGGCCGATCTCAACTATCTCTCTCCCAGCGCCACCCCGTGGGAGAGTTGGCGAGAGTACGTAGAGGACCCGCTATCCCCCGCTCAGGTTGGCGCCTACGTCGAGTTCTCGGGCCGACAGGGGGGGGGTTATCCTTACCAACTGCCCCTTTTGAAAGTGGGGGCCTACCTCTTGCGCGCTCAGCAGGGGGCGGGGCAGGCTTTGGGCTTAGTAATTATTAGCCCTTACCGGGCGCTGGCCTTTGATGGGGGCTCGAAGCCGGGAGTCGTCTGGTTTAGCGATCTCCAGGGGCGCTCCTGGAAGCCCCAGAGGGTCTGGCAGGTAGCGCGCCCCGGCGCCCCTGAGGAGAAGATCCAGACTCAGCGGCTAGAGGTAGGCGCTTCTGGTTTGCTCAGTCTTCCCGCGCGCTCCGCTGGGCGGGAGGCGGCTATCTTAGCTTATGAGCGCGAGGAGCTGGCCCTTTGCCTTTTGCCAGCCGCTTCCCCTTACTCTAGCCACTGGAAGGCCTTCTTATGGAGCGAAGAGCGGATGGTTACTCCAGGGCAGCCTTTGGCCTTCCAGGGCTTAGTAGTCAATCTCAAAAGCAATCGCGCCCCGGGACTGCGCCAGGTCTTTAAAGTGCAACTAGTCGATCTCCAGGGCCAGGTCGCCGCCCAAAGCGAGGTCTCCGCTTTAGCTAGCGGTTGGTTCCAGGGTGAATTAGAGCTCTCGCCCGACTTAGAGCGCCAGCCTTACACCTTACGTCTGTGCGATCCCCAGGGGGTCCTGGTAGAGGAGGCGCCATTAGCTAGCTCCTTAGCCTCCCCCTCGCCCTGGAAATTGCAAGTTAAACCCGCCGCTCCCCTCTATAAGCGGGGGCAGACGGTCAAGTTAAATTTAGAATTATTGAACTCTGAGGGCTTGCCCCAGGCGGGGACGGAGCTCAATTTGAGCTTTAGCTTAGCCCAAGCCCAGATGTTAGACGCTTACCGGCAGGGCAATTTGGGCTTAGAGGCTACGAACGGTTTCGCTCCCGTGGCCGCTTTACCCACTATGAAGGCCCTCACCAATCCCTTAGGGGAGGCTCAGATCCAATTCCCCTGTCCCAACTTGGCTACCGGAGAGCGCTGGGGGATAGTGCGCGTCCAGGCGGTAGGTCAAGATCCGCAGGGTAGGGCGGTGCGCGCCAGTTGTACGTGGGCCGTAGCGGCTAACGACAACTACTTAGAGGCGCGCGGCCCCGAGCTTTTGGAACCAGGTCAGAAGGGTTACTACTGGGTCCAACTTAGCGACGCTTTGGGGAGGACGGCGACTAAAGCCCAAGTCGAGTTGACGGTTATCGATTCTCAGGGCGCTTCCCAGAGTTTAGAGAAGCGCTCTATCAACTCCTTGGGTCAGACCGTTTTTACTTGGGAGCCAGCCCGCAGCGGCCGTTACACCTTAAAGTTTGCGGCTCAGAATGGGGAGGGATGGAGGTGGCAACGTTCCCAGGTAGTGCAGGTGGCGGAGCGCGATCCGGAGCGGCTCACGCTCCGCGTCAGTCGCCCTTGGGCTCGCGTGGGGGAGCGCTTTAGTTGTACTCTACAGGCCCCCAGTCAGTGTCAGCAGGCGCTCTTAATCTTAGAAGAGGGCGGCTACTTGCGCCGCTTCTTATTGCCTCTCTCCGCTGGCCAAGCTACTCTCAGTTGGACGGTAACCCACGATTTGGGGCCTAACTTGCGCTTATGGGCGGGGGCTTGGCAGGGTGGGGAGCTCTTAAGCGCCCAAGAGGAAGTAGGTATCTTCGATCCCAGCCAGCGCCTCCAAGTGGGGGTCAAGTGGAAGAATTCGCCCGTCAGCGGCCACTTAGCCCACCTGCAAGTGACTACGCGCAACGCCCAGGGGCAGCCGGTCCCGGCCTTAGTCAATTTGCGTTTAGTCGGTCCCCAAGCCCAACCTTTCTTGTGGGCGGATAATCTCTTAGCCCCGCGCCTCTCTACCCCCCCCTTCCAGACGTTAGCCTTAGTAGTCGACGGGCAGAGCCAAGAGGCGGAGAGGGAGCCCGCCGTCGTCCTCTTCCCGGAAAATCGCTCTCTGGCGGCCGGTCAGATCCATACCGATTCGCAAGGGGTGGGCCAATTTGAGGTGGCTATGCCCAAAGAGGAGGGGGAGTGGCTCTTCTTAGCGGAGGCTCTGAGCGAGGGCGGAGAGTTGGGTCAATATCTGGCCCCTCTCAAATTACATAGCGATATCGCCCTCCAGTTGGAGGGCCCCAAGGTTCTCAATAGCGGGGACGTCGCTCGCTTGACGGTTAAACTCTATAACCGTCAACAGAAGCCTTTGGCCTGGCGCTTGCAGGCCTCCGTTTCGGATGTGGAGCGTCTAGCTTTCTGCTCGGAGGGCGGCGAAGTCATAGCCGAATTAGAGCGCGGTCAGGAGGCTTTGGCGGGGCGCAGCGGGGAGGAGCTACCCTTCCTCTTGAAGGGCGGTCTGCCCGGGGTGGCCGATCTCATCTTAGAATTGGAGAGTATGGGCAAAGTAGAGCGCTATACCTTCCCCTTGGAGGTAGCGCCTATGGCTGCCGTCTACCGCCAAGATAAGACTTTGCCCTTTACCCGGGAGGTCAGTCTCCAGCTCGATAATTTCCGCCCGGAGTACGTAGGTCGGGTAGTCGATCGGCAGGTCCAAGTCCAGATCTTGCACGGTTGGGGCGGTTTAGTCTGCGCCACGGTGGAGGCTTTGCGCCAGATGGGGGCCGACTGCGCCCCGGGGATCATGGCCCGTTGGGCGGCGCCCGTAGTGGCCGCTCCGCCCTTTGTAAAGTACGATCTAGCTACGCCCTCTTACTTCCAGGTGGAGCCTGCGGAGAGTAAGACTAGCTTGGGGGCTTTACAAGCGGCCCAGAATCAGGATGGCGGCTTCTCTTGGCGTCTAGGCTTAGAGTCCGATCCTTTAGTGAGCGTGTGGTTGACGCGCTATCTGTGGCGCTTGCACGCGGCGGGGGCGGAGGGTTTAGAGACGACGGCTCGCCACGCTCAGCTCTACTTAGAGCGCCAAAAATCGAAGCTCTCCTTGGAGGGGCGCCTCTTAAGTACTTTGGCGGAGGGGGAGATTAGGTTGAGCGCTGGCGATATGAAGTTGGCGCGCCAGCGGATCGGCCAGTTGCGCAATCCCGCCTATTTGGCCTTCCTCAATTACCTCTGCCAGCGCGGCGAGTTGGCTGAAGCCCAGCGCTTATGGCAGAAGGCTAAGGGCCGTTTCCAGTGGTCTAGCGGCCGCTCTGACTTAGAGAAGGTCTGCGCCTTCTGGCCCGGTCAGGGGCTCATGAGCGATATCCAGACCACGGCCTTAGCGGCCTTAGTAAGTTACCAAGTGGAGAGTAATAGTACTCTCAATCGAGCTTTTCTGCAGTGGTTGGCCGAAGAGCGCCGCGGGGGGGCCTGGAGTACGGAATTAGATTCGCTAGTCGCTTTAGAGGCTGTGACGGCCGGGATGTATGTAGAATTTAAGGATCCCGGCTCGGCCAGCTACGCTCTGTGGCTCAATGGCAACGAGGTGGAGAGCGACCGGGGCTTAGACGCTAGCTCGGGTTGGCAGCGCACTTTGAAGTTGCGCGTAGCCCAGCTGCCCGACGCCCCCTTAGATCTCAAGGTCATTAAGAGCGGCGAGGCCCAAGCCTGGGTCCATGCCGACGAGACCTTAGTCTTGCGCTCCTTGCCGGCTGAGGGTTGGCGCGTCTTAGAGAAGAGGCGGGGCCATCTGGCCGTTACCTCTCCCGCCTTCAGTTTGCGCACCCGTTATTTGGGTCCTAAACCGGCTTCCAGCTTAAGTTTAAGGGCCGGCAGCGGCCTAGACTTAGAGCTAGAAATAGAGGTCAAACGTCCCTTGCGCTACGTGCGTTTGGCTTTGCCGCGCTGGGCGGGTTGGAGCTTAGAGCGGATCGTAGGCTTAGAGAAGGCGGGGGGCTACTGGGAAAAATCTAGCGGCCACCTCTACTTTAACTCTCTAGCTCCCGGGCGTTGGCGGCTCATCTTGGAGGGTCAGGCCCTCTATCCGGGCCGGTACGCTTTAGCTCCCGCCCAGATGGAGCTTTGGGAAGAGCCCGGGGCCGTCTATTGGGGCCAGAGTATACCTTTAGAAATTCGGGAGGCGCCGAGCGCCGGCGGGCTCTCTCCCTCTCAATCTAAGTCGGGAAAGGGGTCTTAGGATGCGCTTCGCTCTCTTGCGCGCTTTAGTGGGGATCTGCTGTTGTTTGGGAATCTTCTGGGGGTCTGGCTGTGGGTTAGGGACCTCGCCCTCCCCGGAGGCCGAACTTAAAGATCCGCAGCAAGTGGCGCGGCGCTTTGTGCAGGCTCTTCTAGTAGAGCGCGACGCCCGGGCGGCTCAGGCTATGGCCGACCCCGATCTAGCCCCGGCCCTCGATTCGCTCCTCCTCTTGCAGCCCGAGTTCTTCCCCCAGAGCCCCCAAGTGGAGGTAGAGGGGGTCCAAGAGCGGGCCGGAGGCTGGCGGGTGGAAGTTGTGGCCCAAGTCGATCCCCAGGCGCCCGCGGCCAATTTGCGCTTACAATTAGAGATCTCCGCCCAGACGGGGCGCATCGACTCGCTCAGCGCCCAAGGGATCACCTACCAAGGGCAGCGGGTAATCATTTAGAGGTCTCTAGATGCAGCTCTTACTCTCTTACACTAGGGCCGACTTCAACGCTCTCGCCTCCTTAGTCGTGGCGCGCCATTTCTATCCCCAGGGGCGCGTCTATCTGGTGGGGCGTCCCGAGCCCAAGACGCGCGACTTTATCGCCGCCCATCAAGAGAGGCTCAACGTAGAGTACGACGTCGACTACCATAACGAGCCGGTGGAGCTAGTCGTCTTAGTGGGGGTGCGCGAGCCTTACCGCTTGGGCAAGTTCTCCGATTTAGTGACCCAACCTTACGTGCCCGTCCATATCTACGATAACCACCCTCCCACCCACCAATCGATCGTGGGGGATCAGGAGCTCATCGAGAGGCAAGGGACGACGGTCACGGTCCTTTTAAAGAAGCTCTTGGCGGAAGGGGGCCGGCTAGATCCCTTTGAGGCGACCCTCTGCTTATTAGCCCTCTACGAGGAGACGGACTCGCTGACCTACTTAGGTACGACGGCCGAAGATGTGGAGATGGTAGCCCAATTGATGCGCTGGGGCGGGCGCTTAGAGGCCGTCTCCGCTCTGGGGCAGCGGCGTCTCACCCTAGGCCAGCGCCGCTTAATTGAGAATCTCCTCAATAACTTGCATTATCAAAATGTGGGCGGGCGGCAAGTACTCTTTACCTGGGCTACTACGGAAGAGCATATTGACGATCTCACGGCCGTGGCGGAGCGGGTGATGGAGCTGGAACATCCGGAAGTCCTCTTCTGCCTAGTCAATATGGAGCAGCGCTCCTACTTAGCGGCCCGCAGCCTGCCGGGCGGCTTAGATGTCAGCGCCATCTTGCGGGAGTTAGGGGGGGCGGGCCACTCCACTTCGGCCTTTGCCTGCGTCAAGAAGCGCCCGCTGGCCGTCTTGCGGGAGGAGCTCCTAACCCTTTTGGAGGCCCGCGCCCCTAGGGCCCTGTGCGCCCGCGACCTTATGAGCTCTCCGGTAGCCGCCTTAGAGCTGACCCCCAAGATGAGCGTGGCCCAAGCTAGCCAAGAGATGCAAAAGTTGGGCCATTCCGCCGTCTGCGTCTGCGCTCAAGGTCGCTTTGTAGGCTTAGTAGCTAGAGCCGATCTCGATAAGGCTTTGGGCCACCAGTTGGGGGAGGAGCTAGTCGTCCATTACCTGCATAGCGAGGGCTTCCAGCTGCGCCCTTCGACCCCCATCGCCGAGGTAGGGCGTATCGTCAGCGAGACCCCCTTAGGTTGCGCCCCCGTCTTAGAGGGCGAAGAGTTGGTGGGCATCGTCAGTAAGAGCGACGTCTTGCGGGCTCTCAATAACTTTATCAGTACAGAGTATGTGCCCAGCCGCCCCAATTTAGTGCCCGTAGAATTTTTGCGCCTCAAAGCGGAGTATCTGACCCTCCTCAAAAATTGCGGGGAGATTGGGGAGAGCCTCAATTTAAAGACTTTCGCGGTGGGCGGTTTTGTGCGCGATATGCTCTTAAATATCGCCAATAACGATATCGACTTAGTGGTCGAGGGCGACGGCTTAGCCTTCGCCAAGGTCTTGGCCCAAAAGTTGGGGGGCAATTGTCGGGTCCACGAGAACTTTGCCACCGCCCAGGTGGCCCTCCCTAACGGCCTCAAATTAGATGTGGCTACGGCCCGCACCGAGACTTACACTCGCCCCGCCGCCCTGCCCGACGTGCAGGGTAGCTCCTTAAAGCAGGACCTCTACCGGCGCGATTTTAGTATTAACGCTATGGCCTTGCAATTGGCCCCCGACTCCTTCGGCCAGCTGATCGACTTCTTCGGCTCGCGGGCCGATCTGGAGAAGGGGGTGGTGCGCATCCTCCATAACCTCTCCTTCGTCGACGATCCCACCCGCATCTTTCGGGCCATTAAGTTTGAGCAGCGTTACGGCTTCCACATGGACCGCAATACCCAGCACCTCCTCTTGACGGCGGTGGGGATGGGTTTAGTGAAGATGGTTACTCCCGAGCGCTTGGGCCATGAGTTGTGGCAGATTATGCAGGAGCCTGTGCCCCGCCACAGTTTAGTGCGTCTCGATGAGTTGCGCGTCTTGGGGGCTCTGGAAGAGGGTTTAGAGGTCGCTCCCGCGCTCAGTAAGCAATTAGAGGAGTGTGAGCTCTTAGTCAATGAGTATAGCGCCTTAGAGGGTTCCGAGCGTCTCAATCAGGGCTTAATCTACCTCAATCTCCTGCTCTTAGCTAATTTAGAGGTGGCCCAGATTAGAGCTTTCCTCAAAAAATACGCGCTCTTCCCCAGCTTGGTAGCGAAGATGCTCTTGTGGGACGAGCCCCAGCGGGCCGCTTTATTGGGCCAATTGCGCAATCCCCATCTAAGTAATTGCCAGTTAGTTAGCCTCTTGCGGGCCGTCCCTTCGGCGGAGGCTCTCTTAGTCTTGGCGGCGGGGGCGGGAGAGGAGGGGGAGGTCTGGTCTCCCATCTTGCGCTACCTTTTGACTTTGCGCCAGGTAGAGGCTCCGCTCAAAGGGAGCGATCTCATTCGCCTCGGTTATAAGCCCGGTCCTCAATTTAGCCAGATCTTAGCTTGGCTCTTAGATGAGCGTTTGGAAGAGCGCTTAGAGGATAAGGAGCGGGCCGAGCGGGCGGTCTTAGAAAAATTCCCCTTAAAGTAGCCCCTTTAAGGGGGCTAGAAGGCTTGCATCCCTAGGCGACATCTAGTATAATCCTACCGCTTAATCGTTAGTTATTGTTGAGGATAGATCTTTCGAAGCCTTCTTGTCCCCGTTAGGAAGATTTTGCGGAGTTCCTTAACACTAAGGCGGTAAGGCGATTATCATACCGCAATGTGGTTTGGAACTGGCTGTCCCAGGATAGTTAGTTCTAGATTTTTTGGACCGGCTCTTTTTTTGGCCCGCTCAGTAGTATGAGGGCCTGGCCGGCACGACGTGGAGGACTGGCAGTGAAGACGTATGCCGTCAAGGCCAAAGAAATTAAAAAAGATTGGTACGTAGTAGACGCCGAAGGTAAGACTTTGGGCCGTTTGGCTACCCAGATCGCTCGGGTGCTTATTGGCAAGCACAAACCCACTTTTACGCCGCACATGGATGTAGGCGACTTTGTAATCGTAGTCAACGCCGACAAGGTGGCGCTTACCGGTTCCAAGGCTCAGCAGAAGGAATATATTAGGCACTCTCGTTATCCGGGCGGCTTAAAGACCGTCGCTTACGCCGAGATGCTCGCTAAGTTCCCGGAGAGAATCGTGAAGTCCGCGGTGGATGGTATGTTGCCTAAGAACAAGTTGCGCGCCATTCGCATGCGCAAGTTGAAGGTTTACGCTGGCAGCGAGCATCCCCATGCCGCTCAGCAGCCTCGTCCCCTTCCCGAGAACCTCTAATTTAGGTCCGTCGCGGAAGCGCATACTTTAAGATTTAAAGGGGTAAGTAATGCCTAAGGTAAAATTAGCCATCCAGTCTATCGTCTATCAGGCTACCGGCCGCAGGAAGCGCGCCGTCGCCCGTGTGCGCTTAGTGCCCGGTGATGGTCGGATCATCATCAACAAGCGCCCTTACGAGGAGTATTTCCCTCGCGCTACCCAGCAGATGTTAGTGCGCGCTCCCTTGGAGGCCACCAAGACTGAGGGTAAGTTCAATGTGTACGCTACCTGTGATGGCGGCGGTGTCTCCGGTCAAGCTGGAGCCGTCAAGCATGGTATCGCCCGCGCTTTGGAATCTTTTGACAGCGCTCTGCGCCCCGAGCTTAAGAAAGCCGGTTTCATGACCCGCGACTCGCGCGAGAAAGAGCGCAAGAAGTACGGTCGCAAGCGCGCTCGTCGTGGCTTCCAGTGGACCAAGCGTTAGTAGGGGTGGGAAATTATTCCCGCTCAGGCTAACCGCCTCGGCCCGCAAGGGATCGTTCTAAGCTGAGTTTGCCCCGCCTAGCCTGAAGGCTAGGCGGGGCAAACCGATCTTGGGGAAAAATTGGGAGGTGAGCTAATTATGCGTCTAGTGCGAGGGGCGGAGATGGCCGCCATAGATCGCCAAACTATCGAAGAGGTAGGTCTACCGGGGGCGGTCTTAATGGAACGCGCCGGTCAGCAGGCGGCCGAGCGCTTTAGCGCTTTTATGAGTAAGGCGGGCTCCGAGCGGGGCCGCAGGGTCTTAGTCCTCTGCGGGCCGGGCAATAATGGCGGCGATGGGTTAGTAGTGGGACGCTACTTGCGCGAAGCCGGTTGGGAGGTCCACTGCCTCCTAGTGGGCGGCGCGGAGAAATTGCGCGGCGAGGCCGCCCTCTACGCTAAGATCTATACCCATCTCTACGGACCCCCTCTCTATTGGGACGGCCGCTTACCCCTAGAGCCCTTCTTGGCGGAGGTCGATTGGGTGGTAGACGCCCTCTTTGGGACCGGTTTAGGGCGCGAAGTAGGGGGGCTCTACGCCGAGTTAATTGAGAAGGTGCGTCTCAGCGGCAAGCCCTCTCTGGCTGTCGATCTCCCCTCAGGGGTAGATAGCGATTGCGGCAAAGTTTGGGGCTGCGCCCTGCCCGCGCTCTTGACGGTCACTATAGGTTTGCCTAAGTGGGGACTCTATTTAGAGCCGGGGCGCACTCTGGCGGGCCAGGTAGAAACAGTAGATATAGGTTTCCCTAATTCCCTCACTCGCCCCTACGATCTCCAACTCGATCAGCTCCTAGACCGCTCCTTAGCCCAGAGCCTCTTACCTCCACGGCCGCGCACCTCCTATAAGGGTACCTTCGGCACGCTCTGGGTCGTGGGGGGCAGCAGCTACTACTTTGGGGCGCCCCTCTTAGCCTGTGAGGCCGGTCAACGTTCCGGGGTAGGGCTCTTAGTCTTAGCCGCCCCCCAGAGCGTCTGCCAACGCTTAGGTACGGGCGAGTGGGAGTTTATGGCCGCCCCTTATAAGGGAGGCCATCTCGATTTGAGTACGCTTAAAAACTACCCTTGGTGGCCGACTGTAGAAAATAAAGTTGCATCTGCAAGTATAGAGAGCCCGTGGCCTGCGCCCAGCGCCCTCTGTGTGGGGCCGGGATTGGGGCGGCAGGAAGAGACGGGAGAGGCTGTCCTAGAGTTGTGGCGTAAGCTCCCGCAGCCGGCGGTCTTTGACGCCGACGCCCTCTGGTTCTTGGCGAAGTCCGAGCCCGGCCCGGCCGCCGGTCCTAGGGTCTTGACCCCCCATTTAGGGGAGTTTGCGCGCCTTATGGGGGTGGAGGTAGCCGCCGTCTTGGCCGATCTGCCCCATTACGCTCGGGAAGCGGCGCGGCGCTACGGGGCGGTAGTAGTCTTAAAGGGAAATCCCACCCTCATTAGCGACGGAGAGCGCACTTGGCTCAATACGAGCGGCGGGCCGGTCTTAGCCCAAGGGGGGAGCGGCGACCTCTTGGCGGGCCTTATCTCTGGACTCTTAGCCCAGAAGGTAGAACCCTTCGCGGCCGCTGCGTTAGGGGTCTGGCAGCATGGAGCGGCGGGCGATCTGGCCGCCCAGAGACTGGGCGAGCGGGGGATTAGAGCTAGTGAAATCGCTAGCCTCCTGCCCGCCGTCTTTAAATAGAAATATTATAGCCCCGCCCTGCGGGCGGGGCTATAACATCTTTTAGGCTCAAGCCTTTTAGAATCTTAGAGCCAGGACATGAGCGGGGTGTCGGTATTATCTTCCACCACGGGGGTAGCGTTATCCGTATAGGCGCTAGCCTCTAAGGCTTCCTTATCGTATTGCAATTCGTTGGGATTGGAGACGTAGCGCAAGGCCTCTTCTTCAGTGACCAAGCCGCTAGCTACCAACTTACCCAAAGAGCGGCCCAGAGTCTGCATATTCTGCTCTTGCATAATCCAGGCCAGCTTGTCGACCTTGCCATTCTGAATCTCGTTATGGACCTGGTCGTTATTGACTAAGATCTCAAAGGCCGGGATGACGCCCCGCCCGTCGCTGCGGTTAACTAAGGTCTGATGTAAGACTAAGCGCAGAGAGTTGGCGAAGATGGGCAGCATCTTGCGATTATCGTCGTCGTCGAAGGCCCCTATAATGCGCTCTACCCCGCGCACGGAGCTGGTGGCGTCTAAGACCGCCAAGACTAACTTGTGGCTAGTGGCCGCCCGAATGGCGAAGGCCGCCGTCTCCCGATCGGGGATCTCCGAGAGGGCTAAGACGTCCGTATCTTGGTTGAGGGCCTGCTCAATACCGGCTGCGAAGCCGGGCACGTCTACTCCCACTTCGCGCTGCAAGACGGCGCTCGATTGGCTGTAATGCCAGAATTGGATGGGCCGCTCTAAGGTGATGATACGCGAGAGGCGCGTCGTATTGATGCGGGAGATGAGGGAAGCTAAAGTATTGATCTTACCGCTGCGGGGGAGACCCGTTAAGAGGATGAGACCCATAGGCTGGTTGAGGATGCCCTCCACCAAGTTGCCATTGAGCCCTAAAGTCTCTAACTTGGGAATATCGGTGCGCAGGCGGCGGAAGGAGGCGCAGATGTGGCCGCGCTCTAAGAAGAGGTAGACTTTGAAGCCGGCGCCTGAACTAGAGATACAAGTCTCCGCCTGACCCGTCTTATAGAGTTGGGCCTTGAGATCGGCATTTAAGACGGGAGCCAAAAGTTTGCGGCAGTCGGCGTTGGTGAGCGGAGCCCCCTCTACTAAACTGAGCAAGTGGTTGATCCGCAAGGCGGGGGGAGCGCCCACATTAATATTGAGAGCGGAGGCGCGGTGCTCGACGGCTATCTCCAAAAGTTGGGGCAGAGTGTAGGGGACGGTAGCTTTACCATTATCAGCGCCCGCTAAATGGTCGCACAATAGGGTCATCCTGCTGAGGAGTTCTTGTAATACAGAGCCGCTAACTTCCATGCCTAGGCACCTCTATTTATCCCATGGTACTTAATAGCTCCCCCCTCCCGCCAAGGTGGGAGAGGAGGGAGCGCTAGCCCTAGAGAGGCTGATCTTCAGGTTGAATAATCTCGATCGTCTCTTCCTCTGCTACCAGAGGCGCGGCCTGAGCTTGGACGGCTTGGGCTAAACCCAAACTATCGTCTAGACCTTGGCTATCGCTGACATTGGCTACTACGTCTTCTAACTTGAAAGCCACGCTCTCCAAGTCGTCTAAGTTGAGTCCCTGGCTCAAGAGCTGACCCAGATCGGCGCTCTCGGCCGCCTGATCTTCCTGACTCAAGGCCTGGATCAGAGCCTGACCGTCATTCTCCTGGCGGCTCTCCGGGGCCTTAGTATCGACCTCCGGCTCCGAGTCGTCCGCTACATAGACTTCGCCGTTGGCGATCTCTTGCAAGGCCATGCTCACGGGCTTGGCCGCGTTATAGTGCTCGATGGCCGGGCCGCCGTCGTTAATCTGGCGCGCCCGCTTGAGGGCCAGGGTCACTAATTTGAATTTGTTATCTACCTTGGTGAGAAGTTCATCCAAGCTCGGCTCTACGAGCATGTTTAACCCTCCGTAGTGGCTTTAAAAACCACCTCTAAAATATTCGGTTTTCCGATCCCTTTCTGGTACGCGCCAACTAGCAAAAATCCTGCTTTTGGGGGACCTAGCCCCAGGGCAGGAGCTGGGCGCGGCGTCTTGAAAGCGCTCTGGATTTTGGGTTCCGGAACTTTGAGGCCGCAGGCGTATCCTTGCCGCCGCTAGGCGCCGAGTAGGGGAGGGGCCGGATAGTTAAGCGTGAGATATGTGTGCTAAGCGGGCAGAGAAGAGAGTGGTCTCCGTCCCCAACCAAGCGGAGGGGGTGGCCCAGACCGTAGTCCAGGGTGAAGTTATTCCGCCCCCTCGACGGGTAGTGAAGGGCGGGATTAAGCGCGCCAACGCCCAGGCTACTAGGCGGGTGGTGGCTTTGGGCTTTATCTTGCTCTTTATCGTCACCCCCTTCTTGCTCTGCTGTTTGGCTTTGCCCCAATTTACGGGGGTAGTGGGGGCGGCCGTCTCCCAGAGTCTGCACGCTTGGGTGGGGATGGCGGCTTGGGTCTTGCCGATGCTCACCTTAGTGGCCGCTATGTGGTGCCTAGAAGTGAAGGCCGAAAAGCGCATGAATGCCCGCTGGGTCTTGCCTTTACTCTTGGTCGACTCCCTCTTTTTAGCGGCCCGTTGCTCCTCGCAGGGGGGGAGTTGGGGGCAGTGGATAGACGATCTCATCGTCAACGTAATCGGCTCCGCGGGGGCCTGGATGGTGGCGGTCTTAGGGCTGGTCGTAGTCCTCTTCGTCATCTGGCAATTAACTATTGAAGAAATGTTTGAGGGCTTGAAAGCCTTGGGTCAATTTACGGAGAGTAATCTCTATACGTTTTGTCGAGCTCTAGCGAAGATAGGCGGAGCTCTGGGGAGAGCCTTAGTCAGCGGGGGGAGCCGCTTAGTGAGCGGGGTTAAGGATGGGGGGCGCAAATTGGCCGAAAATAGGCGTCAAGCCGCCCAACAGCGCGCTATGTTGGAGGCTCTAGAAGCTGAAGCTAAGGCTTACGAAGAGTCGGGCGCCGAAGAGGCCGTAGTGGAAGAGCCTCCGGCTCAGCCCCTGACCTTTAAAGATTTCTTCGAAGAGGAAGAGGAGGAGCGCATAGAGCGCCCCGTAGCGGCCGCCCCAGCGGTAGAGCCCCCTCCGGCCGCGCCCGCTGAACCTCAGCGCCAGGCGCTGCCTACGGCGCGTTTACACTCTCCTTCGGCGCCCGAGCCTCCCCAGAGCGACCATCCCTTAACCCCGGGCGAGCGAGCCAAGGCGGCCTTAGCTTACACTTTGCGCCTGGCCCACCGCCCCGCCGGAGCGCGGCGTCGCTCTTCCGCCTCGGCAGATTATGTAGAGGTCGGAGTAGAGGCTCAGGCTCCAGCCCCCCCTGCGGAAGCGGCCTCAGAGCCCGTGAGCGAGGGGCTAGGCCTACGCCCCGTACGCCATTCCGCTTCGGGGGAGATGGCGCCTAATCTAAAAAGCGAGGCTGTAGTCGTTCCCAATATTCCCGTAACTTCTGGAGAGCGCTCTTTAGCAGCTTCTCCGGCTAAGGAGTCCCCTCAACCCTTAGAGAAGGCGGAGTCTAAAGCTTCCCTGGAGCGGGCTACTTCTTCCTTAGGGGACCGAGGCGCTCGCTTAGAGTTGGAAAAAGAGTCCCAGCCCGCTCCTAAAGTTGAGGTTGCGGATTCGAGGTTAGAAGCGGCTCCGGCGGTAGCTTCCGCTCCCGCAGCCGCGCCCGCTGCCCCCAGTTTAGGGGAGCTGTCGCTCCAAGAATTGAAGAAGCTGAGTCCCAGCGAGAGGCGCAAGGCCTTGGGGCTCACCCGGCGTTCTGGCTCCAAAGCGGCCGTAGTCTCTCAGGATGCGCCCTCAGCCCCCGCGCCCGATCCTGAAGCTACGGTAGCGGTAGAGAGTATCCCGGCTTCGGCCTCTTTCTCTAGTCTGAAGGCCTCTAAGTTGAATGGGCTCAGCCTGGAAGAGCGCCGCCAACTCTTGGGGCTCGATCGCTCCCGCCGCCAGCAGCGGCCCGCCCCGGAGAGCGACTCTCAGGCCGCCCTGCACGCTCTGCGCCGCCAAGAGGGGCCGGAAGGGGTAGCTTGCGACTCCCAGGCCGCTTGGCGCGCTTTGGGATTGAAGGCCGGGCCGCCTACTTTTACCCGCCCCCAGCGCGGCGATCTGATGCGTTCCGCCACCTCTCGGGCGGTAAGTACGGGGCGAGTTCCGGAAGCGGCGGCCAACGCCTTAGCGGCTCGCGAGGCTCAAGAGAGCGATCCTCGGGCGGCGGTGCGCGCTAACGCCATCAAGTTGCGGGCGAGCTTTAAACGCCAAGCCGAGCACCGGGCCCGGATGCGCCAGTTGCCCAATTCTAGCGCCCAAGAGGTAGTTACTTCGCGCGGGACGGCGGTGCGCCAATTTGTGCCCCAAGCCGCAGAGTTGCAAGCTTTAGGACCCGACCTGCGCCCGCCGGCCGCCTCCGATGCGGCCGTCCAAGAGGCTAAAGAGAAGGCCCGGCAGAGATTGGGCATTATCCCCCGCCGCAAGAAGGATTCGGGAGCTGCGCCCGCCCCGGAGGCCGACCCTGAAGTCGCCGCGGCGGCCCGCGAGGAGGCTCGTCAGGCCGCTCGCCAGAAGTTAGGGATCATTCCTCGCCGTAAAAAGGAGGCTCCCGCTACCCCGAGCGCCGCTCCGGTAGCTCCGGCGGTCGACGCCGCTACCGCCGCCGCGCGCGAGGCGGCGCGCCGCAAGTTGGGGATTATTCCCCGGCGGCGTCCAGAGAATAGTTCGACCTCTAACGCCCCGGCCGCCAAAGTAGAGGCGGGGGAGAGCGTAGGCAGTAATTCCCCGGAGGGGGAGCCAGGTCGGCGCTTAAATCCCCAGCAGAAGGCGGCTATCGGCTCGCCTGAGATGCTCAACGCCCTGCGCCAACCGGCGCCCGCCATCGAGTCTCTTTCGCGCGCCCTCTTAGAGGGAGGCCAAGTAGAGGAGCGGCTCTCCCAATTCCACGCGGCCGTCGGCAGTTTGCAAGGGGTGGCCTGGAGCGCGGGTAGCGATCTCCACTCTCTGCTCAATCCCCAACTTTCAGCCCTAGCTCCCAGCGCTGAAGCCCTGGTAGCGGCTGAAGAGGTAGCTTTAGAATTGGCCCAACAGTCGGAGCGAGAGCTGCCTAGCGACTTAGATCTAACCCCCGCGCTGGCCGAGCCCTTAGAGATAGTCCCTCCCTCTGAGGAACGCCGCGCTCCGGCCCCTAGTTTAGAGGTTACGGAGTCTCTAGTTGAGGCCGCCGAGTCAGAAACGGAAGAGGAGGGGGAACGTCCCTTGCCCGCCGTCTCCGCTAAGTTGCGCTCCTCAGCTGAGCGCAGCGCCTACCAGTCCGCGGCCGACTCCCTCTCTACCTCTTTAGAGCGGGCCCCCATTACGCGCGAATTAGAAGAGGTTATTAGCGAGCCTGAGACCTTACCGACGCCCGCTCCCGAGCCCCACTATCCCTCCTTGAGCGACTTGGAAGTCGAGGAGGAAGAGGAAGAGACGCTGGAAGAGGCCCTCTCCTTAGGCGAAGGGGAAGGGGTCGATGTGGAAGCTATCTTGCCTCGCTCTGGAGAGCGTTGGCGCAACTTGCGGCCAGTCAATATGAGCGGCTCTAGCGTCTACCAATTTAAATTGCCTGCTCCCCAGCCTAAAGCCCATCTGGTCCCGCGTTTAGGGAGCGAGCGCGGCCTGCCCTTAGCCCAGCCCGCTCGAGTTAAGCAGCCCGCCCCGGAGAGTACTTCCCCTCTAACTAGCGCCCCGAAGCGAGAGCCTGAGGCTCCCCCTGCGCCCGCTAAGCCCCTTCTCCCCGCCCCCCTGCCTCCGCTGGAGGTTACCAATAGGGAAGAGAGCCTAGAAGAGGCGCCGCTTTCTAGTAATGAGCCTCGGTCAGAGTGGACCGCTGCAGATGCTCCAGCCCTTCCTCGCCCTCAGCGGGAGCCGGAGCGCCGGTCGCCGGCCTTTGGCTTAGAGAATGGGGTGCGCCGCGTCTTAGGTAGGGAGTATGGCGCTCCTCAGAGGGTGGAGTCCGCTCTTCCAGAGCGCAGCCTCCATCTGCCTAGACCGGTAGAGGCGGGGCGGGAAGGTACGCGCGAGCCGCTCAAAGTTAGCGCCGCCCAAGCAGCTGCGGCTATGACGCCCGCTGAGCAGTATCTTTTGCCCTCGCTCGACCTTTTAAATGACGCTCCCCCTCAAGAGGCTCATAAGGTCTTTGAGGATAAGTCGGACCTGCTCTTGCGCACTTTAGCTAGTTTCCGGGTGGAGGCTACCCTTAAAGGGGTCATTCAAGGGCCTACGGTTACCCGCTACGAGTTGGAGCCCGCCATAGGGGTGAGGGTCAGCAAGTTTACCAGCTTAACTAACGATATCGCCTTAGCCTTAGCGGCTACCTCAATCCGCATCGAAGCGCCCGTGCCCGGGAAGTCGGTGGTAGGGATCGAGGTTCCCAATAACGCTACCGAGTTGGTCGTCCTCAAAGAGGTGCTCAATTCCGATTCCTACCGGCGCGGTAAGGGGCTCTGTGTGGGCTTAGGTAAAGATATTACCGGCTTTGAGCGCGTGACCGATCTCTGTAAGATGCCCCACCTCTTAGTGGCGGGAACGACGGGATCAGGTAAGTCGGTCTGTATTAATACGCTCATCCTCTCCCTTATCTACCGCTTTACGCCCCGCCGCTTGCAGCTTTTGATGATCGATCCTAAGCAGGTCGAGCTCTCCATCTACGAAGGGCTGCCCCACCTCATCACTCTGAGCGGGGAAGAGCCCGGCAAGATTATTGTGGACCCCAAACTGGCCTCCGCCGCCTTGCGTCAGATGGTGGAACTTATGGAAGAGCGCTTCAATATGTTCGCCAAAGCTAAGGTGCGTAACTTGGGCGAGTATAATCACCTCCATCCCCAAGCGGCCCTGCCCTGGGTGGTGGTCATTATCGATGAGCTGGCCGATCTGATGATGGTGGCTTCTAAAGATGTAGAGCACTATATCTGCCGCCTGGCCCAAAAAGCCCGGGCCGCCGGGATCCATATGGTCGTAGCTACTCAGCGCCCCTCGACCGACGTCATTACCGGCCTTTTGAAGGTCAATATCCCCTCCCGCATCGCCTTCGCCGTCTCCTCCGGAGTCGACTCGCGGGTGATTCTCGATACCCAAGGGGCCGAACACCTCTTAGGGAAAGGGGATATGCTCTTTAAACCCGTCGACGCCAACGAATCGGCCCGCATCCAAGGGGCCTTCGTCACTAACGAGGAGATCCAACGGGTAGTCGATTTCTGGAATACCCAAGCGGCGCCCGAGAATCGCATTGAGCTCCAGATCCAAGAGGAGCAACCCGAAGACGCCAACGCTAAGAGCGGAGAAGGGGGCGGCGACGATCCCCTGCTCCCAGAGGCGCTGGAGGCGATCTTACAAAGACGCCAAGCCTCAGCCTCTATGCTCCAAACCGATCTCCGCGTAGGCTACGCCCGCGCCCGCCGACTCCTCAATCTGCTCGAACAGAAAGGATACGTCGGCCCCGCCCAAGGCAGCAAAGCCCGCGAAATCCTCTTCACCGCCGACGATCTAATTTAATTCGTAATTCGGAATGCGGATGCCGCCTGGAGGCGGCAATTAGGAATTCGGAGTGCGTAATGAGGAATTAGGGTACCGGCGGCGAGGGAGGCGGGGCTCTAACTTTGGTTCTGGCAGGACTTAGGGGCGAGAAGGCCAGAGGCAATGTGGAATTAGGAATGCGAAATGCGGAATTGAGGGTGGAGCGACGGGAGGATAGGTTGTGGCTCTAACTTTTGTTTCGGCAGGATTTCGGGGCGAGAAGGCTTGGGGGAATGACTGGCGTGGGCCGTAGGCGGCTTGGCTAGGGGGAAAATCGTCTTGGTGTGCGGGCGCGGGGGTAATTTGGAATTAGGAGTTCGGAATGCGTAATTGGGGGGGAGGCCGCCTGGCGGCGGCAATTCGGAATTCGGAATGCGTAATTCTGAATGCGCGGCTGAGGGCGGGGCGTGGCTCTAACTTTGGCTTCTGCAGGACTTAGGAGCGAGAGGGCAAGGAGTTAGTTGCTGACTGGTTCCGAGGGTAGCTTGGCTGGGGAGAAAATCGTTAGGGGTGTGCGGCGCGGAGCGCGCCGCGGTTCAATTGGACAAGCGTCCTAAAGGCTTCCATCAAGTAACAGACCACAAACCAATAACTGGGCGCTTCAGCGCCCAACGATTCTCCCATAGGCTAAGTTACTTTCGGATCTGTCGGGTCATTAACAAAAGTCAATTAATTCCGAATTACGAATTAAGCATTCCGCATTGCTAGCCGCCGCCCCGGCGGCTAGCTAGCGCATTCTGAATTAGACTAAAGGCAGTGCAACTGCCAGCGATTTTCCCGTGTGCTTAGCTACTTTCGGATCCGCTAAGCCACTAACAAGCGCCATCTAATTCCGAATTACGAATTCCGCATTCCGAATTAAGTTTAAAGGCTTGACAAACCGTAGATGATGCGCTAGTATACTCCAGCGGTTCGACAAGTACCGCTTTTGAGAACAGAATAGCAGAGCTTTTAGTGATATAGAG
>CALUQR010000017.1 GCA_944322965.1 Vulcanimicrobiota bacterium | reverse complement strand
ACCACCACCCAACTCCCCCCCTCCCCTCCCCCCTGACTCGCCATGACGAAATCCAAAGCACCGATTGCCCCCTCCCGCCGCGTCCCCCAATTCCGAATTACAAATTCCGAACTACGCATTGCCCCCTCCCGCCGCGTCCCCCAATTCCGAATTACAAATTCCGAACTACGCATTGCCTCCGGCCGCCAAATAAGTCTTGCGGAAGCTAAGGTTACGGTTGTATACTCTTTCTAGTGGGAACTTAACTTCGATACGCACAAGGGGGGATAGATTGAGTCACGATTCTAGTTACAAAAAGTTCTTTAGCCGCGCGGATATGGTCGAGTCTTTAGTGCGCGATTTTATTTCCAGTGATCTAGCCGACGAACTCGACTTTACGACTCTGGAACCCATGCCTACCGTTTTTCAAAAACATGGACAGAGGGAACGGCGTGGCGATCTTATTTGGCGACTCCAATGGCGAGATGGTAGTCCTTGCCTGTTGGCTATACTCTTAGAGTTTCAGAGTACTATCGATAAGAAGATGCTCTGTCGGTTAATGGAATACGCCACTCTCTTCTTAGAGCAAACCTTGGACGATGATAAGAGTAAAGGGCTGACTTTGCCGCAAATTTTGCCTATCGTCCTTTACAATGGAGCCAAACCTTGGAGCGCGCCTTGCGTTTATGGCGAGTTATCGGAGCGCGAAAGGCTAGCTTATGAGCGCGGTATTTGGGATTTCAAATACCATTTAATTGACATTCGCCATCTAGAAGAGTCTTTAGTAGATAAGGCTAAGGGTATCAGCGCCTGGATCTTTCGCTTTGAGCGGGCCGCCAATGTTCAGGAGATGGAGCGGCTCTGGAGAGTTATGTTCCGCGCTCTCAAGAATCCAACTTATGAAAATTTGCGCCAAGAGATTATAATCTGGTTAGAAACCTGCATCTTGCCAGTCCGCAAAATATCAGGCGCTAAGGTAGTTGTAGAACGTTTGAAGGAGGAAGAGAAGATGACCGTAGTTACCCCCGAAATGGATGATTGGACCCTCCCTTACATTAACCAAGGAATCAGACAAGGCCGCGCAGAAGGCGAGGCACGCGGTCGCGCAGAGGGGAGACTTGAAGGTAAACTCGAGGGCGAACGCATAGGTGAAGCCAAAGGCGAAGCTCGGGAGCGCATTCAGGTTGTATATAGAATGCTGGCCGAGGGGTTTGAGGATGGTTTAATCTCGAAATTGGCTAACGTCCCTTTAATCGAAGTCCAGAGACTCCGCCTCCAAAGTTAATTAAGATTTCGGAAGGAGCTAGCCGCCGGAACGGCGGCTAGCAATGCGGAATGCTTAATTCGTAATTCGGAATTAGATGGCGCTTGTTAGTGACTTGGCAGATCCGGGAGTAACTGAGCATGCGGGAAAATCGTTGGGCATAGTTAATTCGGAATGCTTAATGCGTAATGCGGAATTAAATAGCTCTTGTTAATAACTTGGCAGATCCGGGAGTAACCGAACATGCGGGAGAATCGTTGGCAATTTTACTGTCTTTTTGGCGCTTTGGTTCTAGCGTCTAAATCTTCGTTTGTGTCTTGTTCTCCAATAGAGGTCTTTAGAACGCCTGTCCAATTGGACCATGCGGGCCTCGCGCCGCACACCCCTAACGATTTTCCCCCAGCCCAGTGCCCCTCGGGACTCGCCAACGACTTACCCCCGCCGCTCCCTCGCCCCTAAGTAACCGACGAATCCCGATTTAGAGCCACAACCCCTCCTCCCGCCGCACTACCCCAATTCCGAATTACGCATTCCGAATTACGCATTCCGAATTACGCATTCCGAACTCCGCATTGCCGCCGCCAGGCGGCTCACGCATTTCGAATTTCTAATTCCGCATTGTCTTTAGCCGTCTCGCCACTATCCCATCGCCAAAACTAAAGTTAGAGTCACAGTCTACCCACCGACGGTGAGTCAATTACGCACTCCGAATTACGAATTCCGCATTGCCCTCGCGCACACCCCTAACGATTTTCCCCCAGCCCAGTGCCCCTCGGGACTCGCCAACGACTTACCCCCGCCGCTCCCTCGCCCCTAAGTAACCGACGAATCCCGATTTAGAGCCACACCCCCTCCTCCCGCCGCACTACCCCAATTACGAATTACGCATTCCTAATTACGCATTGTTAAGCCGCCGCCAGGCGGCTAACGCATTCCGAACTCCGCATTCATCTGACGGCCGGAGGCCGTCAGATGAATAAAGGTTGAATTCTGGAGAGTAGCGAACCCTGGGGCCGTTTTACTTATTTCTCCACGGGAGGCTCTAGAGATGAAAGAAAAGGTCAAGATCGCTATTTGGGGTTTTGGAGCTATGGGTCAGGGTATCGCCCAGGTTCTCTTGCGCAAGCAGGGCGTCGAGGTCTGCGGGGTGTGCGACATCGATCCTCAAAAGGTGGGCAAGTCGATCTTTGAGGTCTTAAACTCTCCCCAGGGCGAGCATCCGGCGGTAGAGGTCCGTTCCGACATTGAGGAGGTTCTGGCTACTAAACCTCAGCTCTGCATCTTAGCCACCGACTCTTTCACTTCTCACGCCTTCCCCAAATTGAAATTGATCTTAGAGCACGGTATCGACGTCATCTCTACCGCTGAGGAGATGAGTTATCCCCAGGCTCAAGAGCCAGAATTAGCCCAGCAGTTAGATAAGATCGCTAAAGAAAACGGAGCTACCGTTCTGGGTACCGGAATTAATCCGGGTATGATGATGGATCTCTTAGCTATCTGCCTTTCCGGTTGTATGACCGATGTAGAACATATCGTCTGTAAGCGCGTCAACTCCCTCTCTCCTTTCGGCCCCACGGTTATGAAGGAGCAGGGCGTAGGCATCACCGTGGCCGAGTTCGAGCAGGGCAAAAAGGACGGCACTTTAGCGGGTCACGTGGGCTTTGCGGAGTCGGTAGCGATGATCTCCGACGCTTTGGGCTTAGGGATCGACAATTTCCGCCAGGATATGGAGGCTATCGTGACTACGGTCGATCGCCGCTCTCCGCACGGTTTCGCTAAGGCGGGCGACGTGGCGGGCGTCAATATGACCGGCTTCGGCTCCAAAGAAGGCCAAGTAGTCATTGAGATGATCCATCCCCAGCAGATCGAGCCGGAAATGGAGGGCACTCACACCGGCGACTATATTACTCTGAGCGGTTCTCCGGCGGTCAATATGTCGATTAAGCCCGAAGTAGACGGCGGTATCGGCACCATCGCCATGTGCGTCAATATGATCCCCCACGTCATTAATGCCGAGCCCGGTTTGAAGACTATGCTCGATCTGCCCGTGCCGCGGGCCATTATGGGCGATTTCCGCAATTTCATTAAATAACTTAAACGAGATCCGTTTCACGTGAAACATGAGGTAGAGATGGCTAAAAAGGGCGATTGGGTTAAGTTACATATTAAAGTCTTAAATCCCCAAGAGCGCGCTCCCCAAGTTCCCGAGGATACTAAGGAAGTGCCCTTGGAGATGTGGGTTAAAGGCACTCTCTGTGAGGACTGCCAATTGGGCCAGTCGGCTAAGGTTATCACTCGCACCGGCCGCTGTGTGGAGGGCATCCTCTGCGAGGTCAATCCCAGTTATCACCATAGCTTCGGCGATTTTATCCCCGAGCTTTTGCACGTAGGTCAGCAAGCTAGAGCGATCGTCTGGGGAGGCGCCTGTGATTGAGAGAGATAATAGCTATCAAGGCTTAATGAGCCGCAAAAATGAGATTATGAAGGCCGCGGTGGGGGTCGATTATAGCCAATTTGAGAGCGGAGGTTTATCCTTCGACTATGAGGCTATGATGGCTTCTACCGGCTACTCGCTAGAGGATGTGATCGCTATCCAGCGCGATCTCTCCATCGGCCGGACCCCCATTATTGAGCTCAAGAACTTAACCGCCCTGGCCCGCCACTGCGCCCCTCCCGGATTGGGAGCGCGCATCTTCATTAAGGATGAAGCGGCCAACCCTTCAGGCAGTTTCAAGGTGCGCCGGGCGGCCATCTCTATCCACCAAGCTAAGGAGAAGGGCTATAAGGGGGCTATCTCCGCTACTAGCGGCAACTACGGAGCGGCCGTAGCTTCTTGTTGCGCCCGCTTAGGCCTAAAGTGTATCGTCGTCCAAGAGTGCTTCGACTCTAAAGGTCTAGGTCAACCTGAAATTATTGAAAAAGCGCGTAAATGTGAAGCTTTAGGAGCAGAAGTAGTACAATTAACCGTAGGACCTGAGCTCTTCTACATCTTCTTGCGCCTTTTGGAGGAGACGGGTTATTTTAACGCCTCTCTTTACACTACTTTCGGCATCGCCGGTATTGAGAGTTTAGGTTGGGAGTTGGCCCAGCAGATGCGGGAAGAGTACCGCTTAGAGCCGGCTATGGTAGTCTGCACTAATGCGGGCGGCGGCAATCTGACGGGTACGGCTCGCGGCTTGCGCAAGGCGGAGTGTCGCGCCCAGGTGGTGGCGGCTAGCGTCAACCTCAAAGGTTTGCACATGGCTTCCGACCGCCAATTTAACCTCAAGTCCTTCACTACGGGCCACACCGGCTTCGGTATGCCCTTTACCACTTGGCCCGATCGCTCCGACGTCCCCCGCAGTGCGGCTCGTCCTTTGCGCTACATGGACCAGTATGTGACTATTAATCAGGGCGAAGTCTTCTATATTACGGAGATCTTGGCCCAATTGGAGGGTTTAGAGAAGGGTCCGGCGGGCAATACCTCGCTGGCGGCCGCCTTCTCCCTGGCTCAGGCTCTGCCCCAAGATCAGGCGATCGTCGTCCAAGAGACGGAGTACACGGGAGCGGGCAAGCACGTCAACGCTCAGCTCTCCTTCGCCCGTCAAAATGGGATCGAGATCCTTTTGGGCGATCCGCGCCAAGAGGTACCCGGTAAGAATATTATCCTGCCCAGCCACCCCAGCCTCATCCAGGCTCAGGCGGCGGATATGGACCACCTGCGCCTCTCGCTCATTAAGAACGCCCTTAAAGCCCATCCCGAGTTAGAGCGCAACGCCCAGGGGCGGGTCCAGTTGAGTCCCCAGGATCTAGAATTCTTAGTGGCCGAGACCAACTCTAACCGCGCCTTTGTGGAGAAGGCTCTGGAGAGTCTCTAAAGGTAAGACTCTAAAATACTAAATTCCCCCGCCCTCGGCAGAGGGCGGGGGAATCTATTACTTGGACTTATTATTGGGGTTATTATTGGAATTCATAACCGGGATTTATAATTGGGGTTTATAATTGGGACGCTCTAGGCGCTAGAGGTTGAGAGTTAGCGCCTGGAGTTAGTTAGCCCTCTAATTGACCTTTACTAACTCGTACTCCGCCGTCCCTAAGCCCAACTTTTGGGCGTGCTCTATACAACTGCGCCAATCGGTATTGGGGCCGATCTTATGGAAGTGATCGCCCTCAGTTACCTTACTATCGGCCAGGACGCTACCCGGGATGGGGGCCTGCTTATTGACCATATCGGCGCAAGCGACGTCGATAGCTACCGGATCGGCCGAAGCGAACATACCCACATTAGGTACGATGGGCGGAGCGTTGTCGGCGTGGCAGTCGCAATTGGGAGTAATATCGATAGCCAGCGAGATGTGATAATGGGGGCGGCCCCAGATAATAGCCTTCGTATACTCGGCGATCTTGCAATTCATAACCGCGGAGGTGGCGTCCAGAGGGGCGGAGATAGCGTCCCTAGGACAGACGGAGATGCAGCGACCGCAACCTACGCACTTATTGTGGTCGATATGCATAACCTTACCGACTAAGGTGGGGGCGTCGTGGGCGCAAATGCGATGACAGCGGCCGCAGCCGATACATAATTTAGGATCGACTACCGGCTTCTCGTTGCTGTGCATCTCCATCTTCCCGGCCCGGGAGCCGCCGCCCATACCGATATTTTTAAGCGATCCACCGAAACCGGCCATCTCGTGCCCTTTGAAGTGGCTCAAGGAGATAATGATGTCGGCATCCATTAAAGCTCGACCCACTTTAGCCTTCTGCACGTATTCGCCGCCTTCTACGGGAACTTCTACTTCGTCGTTACCCTTCAAACCGTCGGCAATAATATTGTGCACCCCGGTGGTAATTTCACAATAACCGTTAAAATTAGCGGTGCTCAGATGATCTAAGGCATTCTTGCGCCCGCCGATATAGAGAGTATTGCAGTCGGTCAAGAAGGGGCGACCTCCCAACTCTTTGATATAATCGCAGAGCACGCGAGCCCAGTTGGGGCGCAGGGAAGCTAAATTGCCATACTCGCCAAAGTGGGTCTTAACCGCCACGAAACGATCTTTAAAATCGATCTGACTGAGATCGGAGCGCTTGAGCAGGTTGAGAAATTTCACCAATAAGGGGCGATCCATATTGACCTGCATATCGCTATAAAACACTTTAGAACCAGCCATAGAATAACCTCACTCAAAAGATGTTCCCTAGATGGGCTCTAAATTAGGCTCCCTCTTATTGATACCTGCAAGGGCGGCCCATTTCTTCCCCCCTTTCTCAATATTTAAGACGCTTAGGAAGGCATAAAGGTTCCAAATCGGGAATCTTTACGCCCCTTCTCGGGACCATCTTACGGAGGCTTACATGAAACGAAACGACGACTATCTGGAGCGCCGGGGCCATCTGAGCCAGCTGAGCGACGCCCAATTAGAAGAGCGCTTTTGGGGTTTAGTAGAGAAGTTAGTAGACCCCTTACTCCAATTAGGCTACGAGAATACTACCCCCGCCATCGAGCGTTCGGTGCTCTTGCGGATGGGTTTCTCCTCCTTAGAAGCTAGAGATATAGTTAACGGCTGCCTGGAGCGCCACCTTTTAGGTCATGGAGCGGGTCATGTAGTCTACCGCTTAGCCAAAAAATTAGATTTAGGGATCCGCGAAGCCGGTCTGCGCCTGGTCCAAGGCCAAGATTGGGATCTGGCCCTCAGCCTTTTCGCCGACAGTGTAAAGGAGCAGTAAGAAGTTGAGTCAGTACCACCTTCAACCCGATCAGAAGCTAGATGTCGCCGCCATTTTAGAAGATTTAGCCAACTACCGCCCGCGTCGGCGCGGTTGGACCTGGCGCGAGCCGGTCCCCAATTTGAAGATGGGCCCCTTTACCTACCACGATTGCAGCCGCCCCTTAAAGGAGAGCGTGCCTCTGCCTCCGGCCCATTACTTTGAAGATATCGACCCCCAGCCTATCCAAACTATCACTACCGAGATAGCCTCCGGGCGCTTTGAGGACGATATTAGGCGCATGCGCTTAGCCGCCCACCACGGCGCCGACCACATTATGGTCATCCGCACCGCCGGCCAATCCCACTTTGACGGGCTCATTGAGGGTACCCCCCAAGGGATGGGCGGCGTGCCCATTACGCGCAAGCAGGTCCGGGCCCAGCGCAAAGCCTTAGATATGATCGAAGATGAGGTGGGGCGCCCCATAAATTACCACTCTTACGTCAGCGGCGTAGCCGGGCCCGATATCGCCGTGATGTTCGCGGAAGAGGGGGTCAACGGCGTCCACCAAGATCCCCAATATAACGTCATCTACCGCAATATCAATATGGCCCGCTCCTTCGTAGATGCCTGCGAATCGAAAAAGCTCATCGCCTGGGCGGGCATGGCCCAAATCGACGGGGCCCACAACGCCAACGCCACCGCTCGCGAGGCTTGGAAGGTTATGCCCGAATTGATGGTTCAGCACGCCATCAACGCCCTCTTCTCCGCCAAAGTGGGAGTAGCCAAGAAGAATATCTGCCTCTCCACCGTGCCCCCCACGGCTACGCCTGCCCCCTGCGTCTATATGGACCTGCCCTACGCCGTAGCTCTGCGCGACCTCTTCCACGAGTACCGCATGCGGGCCCAGATGAATACTAAGTATATTGAGTCCTCCACCCGCGAAGCTACGGTGACCCACGTGCTCAATATGCTCATCTCCAAGCTCACTAGCGCCGACATCCAGTCCACGATCACCCCCGACGAAGGGCGCAACGTGCCCTGGCATATCTACAATATTGAGGCCTGCGATACCGCCAAGCAGAGCTTAGTAGGTATGGACGGCTTGATGGAGATGGTGGAGCTCAAAAATGAGGGTCCCCTGCGCGAGAAGGCTAGGGAGCTCAAAGAGCGGGCCGTCCTCTTCTTAGAGGAGATGTTAGAGATGGGCGGTTACTTCGCCGCCGTCGAGGCCGGTTTCTTCGTAGATAGCGGACTCTATCCGGAGCGCAATGGCGACGGTATCGCCCGCAAGTTGGAAGGCGGTATAGGCGCGGGAACGGTCATCCCCCGAGCTAACGACTACTTAGCCCCGGTAGAGGCCCACTACGGACGCAATAATACCGCCCAGTACGATCTCCCTCAAGGGCACTCTCCCGAAGAGTTAATTGGCGGCTGTACCTTAAGTTGTCCGGAGAAGATCCAGTATATCGACGAACTGGACGAGCAAGATAACGTGTGGGTGCGCATGGCCGAGGTCCAGGAGTACGCCGGTCCCCAGGCTAAGATCCTCAAGCCGGAGATGGAGTGGTCGGCGGATGGCATCGTCATGATGACTATGTTCTTCCCCACCAGCAAGCCCATCGCCGAGGCCGCCGCTTTAGAGACGGGTAAGCGCTTAAACTTGCAAGAGGTGACGGTCATTAGTCGGGAGGTCATGCATCCCGTGGAAGGGACGCGCATCGAGCTCAAAGGTAAGGTACCCTTCTCTATTGAGATCGACAAGTTAGAGATCCCCAAAGAGCCGGAAGTTTTGAGCGAGGACGAGATCCGCGCCAATATCGCCGCTAAGCCTATGCGCGTAGTCTGCGGTACGGTAGGTCAGGACGAGCACTCGGTGGGCTTGCGGGAGATTATCGACATTAAGCACGGCGGCATCGAAAAGTATGGCATAGAGGTCTACTACTTAGGTACTTCCGTACCCCCGGAGAAGCTGGTCAATGCGGCTATCGAGTTGGACGCGGAGGCTATCTTGGCTTCCTGTATCATCAGCCACGACAATATCCACTACACTAATATCTCTCGTATCGACGCTTTAGCTAAAGAGATGGGCGTTAGGGATAAGTTGATCTTTGTGGCCGGCGGTACCCAGATCGATAACGATCAGGCCCAAGCGGCGGGAGCCGACGTGGGATTTGGACGCGGTACTAAGGGCTCTCACGTAGCCACCTTCTTAGTCCAGCACCGCAAACGCTAAGAGAGCGAGGGGATAGTCGAGGGGGCCTATCCCCTTCCTATTGACGCCCCAGGAGGGGGACCTATTTTTAGGCCCCTCTCTTTTTTGAGTCAGGGAGAGCTTTTTAAGATGCACTTAGATCTCTTGGTAGCTGAGATTGGCTCTACTACCACCTTAGTCAATGGCTTTACGAATTTAGAGAGCGAACCGCGCTTTGTGGGCCAAGGGCAGGCCCCTACCACCGTCTTAGAGGGGGACGTCTGTTTAGGTTTGGAGGCGGCTCGGCGCGATTTGGCCCGCAATTTGGGTCTTTCCGACTTTAGTTACGACCAATTCTTAGCTACCTCTAGCGCGGCGGGGGGGCTGCGTATGAGCGTCCACGGTCTAGTCTACGCAATGACCGTGCAGGCGGCTAAAGCGGCGGCTCTGGGGGCGGGGGCCGTCATCTGCCAGACTACGGCCGGCAAATTGCGCGATTACGAATTGGAAGAGCTGCAAGAGATCGCCCCCCAAATTATCCTCTTGGCGGGGGGCACCGACTACGGCGAGCGGGAGACGGCTCTCTACAACGCCCAAGCTATCGCCAGTCTGGGCCTCTCTACCCCGGTAATTTACGCTGGCAACTGTCAAAACCAGAAGCTAGTAGCTAAGTACTTCGCCTCCTCTCCGGCCGAGCTCTACCTCACCGAGAATGTCTATCCCAAATTGGACGCCCTCAACGTAGAGCCTACCCGCAGAGTCATCCAGTCTGTCTTTGAGCGCCATATCGTCCAGGCCCCAGGGATGGAAGATATACGCCAATTGGTGACGGGAGAGATTATGCCTACCCCGGGGGCGGTCATGCAGGCTACCAAGTTGCTCTATGAGGATTTGGGCGATCTAGTCGTGCTCGACGTGGGGGGAGCTACGACCGACGTCCACTCCGTAACCCCCGGTAGCGAGGAGCTGGCCCCCTTAGCCATCTATCCCGAACCCTTAGCTAAGAGGACGGTCGAGGGCGACTTGGGGGTCTACGTCAACCGCCACAATCTGCTCTCCCTCCTCAATTTAGAGGAGCTAGCTAGAGAGCTGGGCTATCCCTTAGAGCCCATTTTGGAGGACTACCAGCCCCTCCCCGCCACCCCCCAACAGTTGGCCCTAACCGCCAAATTGGCGGAGACCGCCGCCCGCCAGGCTTTAGAGCGCCACGTAGGCCGCTGGCGCCATCTCTACTCCGCCCAAGGGCGGCAGACTCTGACTGAGGGCAAAGATCTGACGGCCGTGCGCACCCTCTTAGCTACGGGCGGCGCTCTGACTAGATTGCCCCAGCGCCAAAAGATTATGGAAGATCTCTGCCAGCTCAATTTGGGGGGCCAGTACCTCTTCCCCCAGCCCCATCAGATCCAAATCGCCTACGATCACCACTACATTATGGCCTCTCTGGGGGTGATGAGCCTCAGCCACCCCCAGGCGGCCCTCAAATTATTACATAGGAGCCTAAATAATGAACCCCTCTAAACTCCCCCCTCTGCCCCGAGTAGCCGTTAACCTACCCGCCTTGCGCCACAATTTAGAGAGTTTACTCTCCCTCTGCTCCTCCGGGGGCATAGAGGTAGCCATCGTCACTAAGGTAGTCTGCGCCGACCCCCAGATTGTGCGCCTCATTGAAGAGAGCGGAGCCCACTATTACGCCGATTCCCGCTGGGAGAATCTGCGCTCTATATCTAAAACCGTCCCCCAGAGTATTAAGCCCAAGATCCTCTTGCGCCTCTCTGGCGCCAGCCAAGTGGAAGAGGTGGTGCGCTACTCCCAGGCCAGTTTAGAGAGCGAGGCTCAGACTATCGCCGCTTTGGGGGCGGAAGCGGAAAGACAAAATAAGATTCACAAGATCATTTTGATGATCGATCTGGGCGATCTGCGCGAAGGGATCTACTCTACCGAACGCCAGCGCATCCTGGAGACGGCTACCCTAGTAGCCCGCCATCCCCACTTAGAATTGTGGGGGGTGGGCGTCAATCTCACTTGTTACGGCTCCATTATCCCCGATGAGGATAATTTAGGGGAGCTAGTAGAGATCGCCCACTGGTTGCGCCGCGAGCTCTCCCTCCCCATTCCGGTCGTTTCGGGCGGCAATTCTAGCTCTCTCTTCTTAATTTCTGAAGGCAGGATGCCTTCCGGGGTCAACCATCTGCGCTTAGGCGAATCCTTTACCCTAGGTAACGATACCGCTAACTGCTGCCTCTTCCCCGGCCTGCGCGAGGATACTTTTACTCTCGAAGCGGAGATCGTAGAGCTGCAGACTAAGCCCTCTAAACCCCGCGGCAAGAGCGGCGCCAACGCTTTTGGAGAGAAGGTAGAGTACGTAGACCGCGGCTTACAGCGGCGCGCTATCCTAGCCTTAGGGCGCCAAGATATAAATGCCGAGAATCTCATCCCCCTCGATCCCCAAATTGAGATCTTGGGGGCCAGTTCCGACCATCTGCTCCTCAATTTGAGCGCCTGCCAGATCCCTTACCAGCTGGGCGACGTTATCCGCTTCCGCTTAGATTACGGCAACCTGCTGCGGACTTTTACTAGCCCCTACATTAACCGCTACTACCTCTCTGAGGAAGATTAGAGCCGATGAGCGCCCATCTTTCCACATTATCAACACTTTTTGCACATCCAAGAGGGTTATTGGCTGCACTCTAGCCAAGTAATCCACTTATACCCAAGTTTATCAACAACTGTTGATTATATCTGAGCGCAAAAGGTGTAAAAGATGGGGGGTTAGTTCTAAAAGGCGAGAGAGTAAAGTGGGTAACTAAAATAAGTAGCCCCCCAAATAATTGGCCCGAGCTCCCTTAGGAGCTCGGGCCAATTACATTTAGTAACTAGATCTTTACTAAATTCAAAAATCTCTTAGAGGGGATTATGCTGGGGCAGACCGGTGCGCCGAGGGTAAGTCTTGGGGGTAGCGCGCAACTTGCGGACCACGCAGATAGCGCGCTGACGGCCGTCCAGAGCGTAAGTAAAGCCCTCTTCCACCTTGCCATGGAGTTTATCTAAGGCGTTGGCCGCTTGCTCAATCTCCTCTTGGACCTTGATCCCCTTGTAAGCTAAGAGGGCGCCATTGACCTTCAGTAAGGGCAAAGAGAGCTCTACTAAGGAGGGCAAGCTGGAGAGGGCCTTAGCTACTACTAAATCTAATTTGCCGCGCCAATTGTCGCTATGGGCCACGTCTTCGATGCGCATGGGCAGGGCGTGGGCCAAAGATTGTAAACCCAACTCTAAGATCTGCTCTTCGATCCAGTTGGCCTTGCGCGTTTGGGATTCGACCATAATAAAGAACGAGTCGGGGCGCACTATGGCTAAGGGGATGCCCGGCACCCCCGCCCCCGAACCTAAATCGGCCACCCGCTGACCGGCGCTAATAAAGGGCATCGCCCCCAGAGAGTCGACTATGAGCTCGCGGACAATATCTTCCGGCTGACTGAGGGCCGTCAATCCGCGCTCTACCCCATGTTCTGCCAAATTCTGGGCGAACCGAGCGAGCTTATCCAGTTGCTCCTCAGTAACTACCAGCTGGGGATTCTCTAGCGACTCTATACTTCGGCGAATAAGTTCTTTCATCGAGGGGGCCTCACCAGTCTCAGCCTGGACTAGGATTTGGTTAAATACATCAGGCATTCGACAATTCTTTCTAATTCTTCTTGATTTTTATAGTGAAACTCCAATTTACCGTGGCCGTCGGGGCGAGCGTTGAGGCGAATATCAGCCCCAAAACTAAAGCGCAGGCGATCGAGAAGATCTTTCCACTCAGGCGAGAGCGTAGGGCGCTGGGAGGCGGGGGCCGGCGGCGGCAGAGGGGAAGGCTCCGGTTCGCTCTGCTGCAGGGCGCGCACGTACTCTTCCGTCTGGCGCACGGAGAGAAATTCCCGCTTAATATACTCCCAAGCGCGCAGGCGCTCTTCTTCGCCCTCTAAAGCCAAGACGGCCCGAGCGTGACCGGCCCGCAAGACGCCCTTAGCCACATCGTCCTTTATGGACTGGGGCAAACCCAGTAAGCGCAGGGAGTTACTGACATAAGGGCGGCTCTTGCCTAAGCGCTGGGCTAAGGCCTCCTGGCTCAGATTAAACTCGCGATTCAAAAAAGAGAGGGCCTGAGCCTCTTCGATGGGATTGAGATCCTGGCGCTGGAGATTCTCCACTAAGGCCAACTCTAAGAGCGCGCCCTCGTCTAACTGGCGCACGATAGCCGGAATGCTCTCTAAGCCCAATAACTTGGCGGCTCGCAAACGCCGCTCGCCGACTACTAAGCGATAACCCTCCGGAGCGGCGGTTACTACTATGGGTTGGATAACCCCCTGAGCGGCCATAGAGTCCGCCAACTGGCGCAACTCCTCTTCGGGGAAAGCCTGCCGAGGCTGGTAAGGGTTAGGCAAGATCTCCGCTACGGACAAAAGTCTAGCCTCAGTCTCACTATCCTTGCACCTAGACTGACTCTCCATATAAGCCCCGACCTCCTCGAAAATTATGCGCACCTCCCATTCTGGTTTGAGCTACTAGGAACCTCTCTCTAAGCCCCAGGATCCCCATTTTAAACCAGCCAAAAGTTGCTAAATTATTACCAAAATAGCTACCTAGGCGCTGCCCTCCAATCCCGGCCCCTCTCTAAAAGTAAGATTTAAGCCCCCTAGTAAGCTAAATATAAGCCCCTCGGGCTAGCCCTACGCCCTCTCAGAAGGCCCATTTCTTCCCTTAAAACCGCTCCGACCCATCTTTGACACATTTCTGACTAGATGTCAGATATATTTTACAGACTTTCCGACATTAGGTCACTATCCCCTATCTCTAAATATAGAAAATATGTCTCATAAAACACAAAATATTGAGAATAAGTCAATTTGACACTCTATATCTGACTTAAATTTGTCATTATGTCACAATAAAAGAGAATGGTTGTCTGACCCATATTGACTCATGTCAGAAGCTTAGGTCAGACCCTCTACAGAATGTCAGACTAATTGTCAGACTAAAATCGATTTGTCAGAACTCTCCCCTACCCTATCCTTTTTCCTTCGAGGGGGTCCGCTCTCACTCGCTCCCACTAAAGGTAGGGGGAGGCTCTCTCCAGAAGTAGGAGCCCGCTATCAGCTTAGACTTTCGATCTTTCCTTGCGGAGAAGCGCTTATGAAACTTAAAGTTTGGGGACTTATCCTCTTAGGATTACTCTTTAATAGCGGCTGTGCCGCCCCGCCTCAGCCCAAGTCTGACACTATGTCAGACACTTCTTCTCCCTCGTCGGCCTTCGCTAAGGAGGAGCTGCCGGTCGCGGGACGAGAGCCAGCGCCCCTCAAGACGGGGACTTTAAGCCCTAAGTCCGCTTCTATAGAGAGCGAGCAGGAAGAACTACCTCTGACAGAGGGGGTCCAGAAGTCTGACCCCTGGCAGTATATTGTCATGAGCGACCTAGCTTTTAAGACTTATGTCAGAAATAATCCCCAATGGTACGCTCTCAACTTCCCGGCCGCCGGTTGGGGGGTGCGCTCGGGAGCGATGGGGAACCTGCTCCACCAAGGGACCCAGACCCTAGACCCCGCCGCCCAGATTAGCTGGAATGATAAGAGTGACAACCTGCTCTTACGTCGGACATTTAAAGTCAGCGACCCTCAAAAGTATCGACAGGCTGTCCCCCAACTGGCCGCCCAAGGGGAAGTCAGCCTCTACCTCAACGGGCAACTTATCTACCAGGGGAAACCGACCATTAAAGACCGCCAACAGCCCTTTATTACGCCCCAACTTAAAAAACCGCTGCCCCTCCAAAAAGGAACCAACATCCTCGCCGCCCACGTCAAAAGCCTCAGCCCCAACCGCGACTTCCTCTTTTTTTTGAACGTCGGACATTAGGTCAGGCTGAGAATTAGGTAAACGCCGTAACTTATTAACCGACAAAACTTAGGGGCGAGAGTGGGTGTCGGACATTAGGTCGAGCTGAGAATTAGGTAAACGCCGTAACTTATTAACCGGCGAGACTTAGGGGCGAGAATGAGTGTCGGACATTAGGTTGAGCTGAGAATTAAGTAGACGCCGTAACTTAGCAACCATCAAGACTTAAGGGCGAGAATGGGTGTCGGACATTAAGTCAGGCCGAGAATTAAGTAATCGCCGTAACTTAATAACCATCAAGACTTAAGGGCGAGAATGAGCGTCAGACATTAGGTCAAGCCGGTTGTTAGGTAGACGCCGCAACTTAACAACCAGCAAGACCTAAGGACAAGAGACCTGCGTCAGACATCAAGTAAGACTGTGACATAGGCGGAAGTCATAGCTTAACAACCGGCAAGACTTGATGACAAAAAACCTGCCCCAGAGATTTGGTCAGGCGATGACTTAAGTTAAAGCCGTAACCTAGCGACTGACGACGGATTAAAAATGTCAGACACTAGGTCAGACTATGACCTGAGGAGAGGAATTGGCTAATGGCGGCGATTTGGGGTAGGGTAGGGCGCTTAAAACTGGAGCGACCTCTTGCGCAGATGGATGAGTAAGGCGTTGATGTCAGCCGGGGATAAGCCCGGAATGCGCGAGGCCTGGCCTACGTTGTGGGGGCGCAGGCGGCTCAATTTCTCCACCGCTTCACCGGCTAAACCCACTACCTCTCTATACTCCAAATCCTGGGGGAGTCTGACATTTTCCAATTTGGCCGCCCGTCTGACTTCTCGCTCCTGACGCTCTATATAACCCCCGTAACGGATCGTAGCCTCCACCTTCTCTACTACGCGACAGGGTAAGGGCTCTAAACCCTCACAGCGGCGCAAGAGGGCTAAGCTAATCTGGGGGCGATGTAAGAGCTCCGCCAAGGAAGGGCCGGGAGCGACCCGCTCCTCTATAGCCTCGCTCAACTTCTGAGCCAACTCTCCCGTCAAGTGACATGAAGTCAGACGTTTAATCTCTCGCTGACTCTCTTCCCGCAATCCCTCATAAATAGCCCAACGCTCCTCACTGATAAGCCCCATCTCTCTAGCCAAAGGGGTCAAGCGATCGTCAGCATTATCTTCCCGCAAGAGGAGACGGTACTCCGCCCGACTAGTATGCATCCGGTAAGGCTCGGAAGTGCCCTTACAGACTAAGTCGTCAATTAAAACCCCCGTATAACCCTGCTCCCGGCCCAAGACGAAAGGTTCCTTACCATCTAACCAACGGGCCGCGTTGAGACCGGCTATTAAACCTTGAGCCGCCGCCTCTTCGTAACCCGAAGTGCCATTGATCTGACCGGCTAAGTAGAGCCCCTCCCAATGGCGCACCCCCAAAGAGAAATCTAACTGGGTAGGTAAGACGTAATCGTACTCTACCGCGTATCCCGGCCTAATAATCTCCGCCCGCTCCAAACCGGGTAAGCTGCGCACCATAGCGTATTGGACGTCTAAAGGCATACTAGTAGAGACGCCCTGCAAGTAGATCTCCTTAGCCTCCATCCCCTCCGGCTCTAAAAAGACTAAGTGGACCTGGCGCTCCGGGAAGCGCACAAACTTATCCTCCAAAGAGGGACAGTAACGCGGCCCCGTGCCGGTAATGCTGCCCGAACCATCGTATAGGGGCGAGCGGTCTAAATTCTCCATCACCGCCCGCCGAGTGGCCTCGTTAGTGCGCGTTATATAACAACTGACGCCGGGGCGATGTCTGACACGATCTTCTGACGTCAAGTCAGAAAACTTGAGGGGCTCCGAACTAGAAGGTAAGACGTCTAAACCTTTAAAATCGACCGTCTCCCGGTGCAGGCGCGGACAAGTACCCGTCTTTAAGCGCCCCAACTCTAAACCTAAGGCCCGCAAAGAGTCGCTCAAACCGAAGGCCGGCCCTTCGCCCGCCCGACCGCCCGGTAAGGTCAAAGGGCCTAAGTGTAAGACCCCGGCCAAGAAGGTACCCGTACAGAGCACCACCGCCCCGCCCCGCAACTCTAGCCCAGAATGGGTGCGCACCCCCACTATGCGCTTCCCCTCCCACAGTAAGGCTACTACCGTCTCCGCCCTGACCTCTAACCCCGGAGCTTCCAATAGAGCCCGGTAGAGGCGCTCATTATAGAGAGGGCGGTCGGCCTGAGCCCGCAAGGCCTGCACCGCCTGACCTTTGCCCGTATTGAGCCGCCTAATATGGATAAAAGTGTCATCTATAGCCCGAGCCATCTCGCCCCCCAGGGCGTCGATCTCCCGCACCAAGTGGGATTTAGCCGGCCCCCCGATAGAGGGATTGCAAGGCATGACCCCCACCTTGGAAGGACGAGATGTCAGAACTAAAGTCCGACATCCCAGGCGACTCCCTACCAAAGCCGCCTCTACCCCCGCATGTCCCCCGCCTACTACTATTAGATCGTAATCCGCCCGCGCCGCCATCTTAGCCTCTACCTCCGCCCCCTAGCTTATAAACTTACTTACCTAAACAGAATTTAGAAAAGACACGCTCTAAGATCTCATTACTGACATCTTGTCCCGTCAACTCGTTGAGGGAGCGCAGAGCCTGGTGGAGATCTAAGAGTAGACAATCCCAAGGAGCCTCGGCCTGGACCCCCTTAACTAAAGAGTCCCAAGCCTGACGCACCCCCAACAGAGTCTGACGCTGACGCTGGCTGAGACTTAGGGCCCCGTCGCTAACCTCCCGACCGCTGCGCCCCAGCTCGACGATAGCCCTCTTGACCCCCTCTAAGCCCTGATCCCACTTGAGAGCCGTCTGACAGACATGGGTCAGACCGAAGCGCTCTTGTAAGTCGCTAGGGGAGAGGAGGACCCCGCAATCGCGCTTATTTAAGACGACTAAGAGCTTGAGCTGGGGCTTTTGACTTAAGTCTGACAAAAGTTCTGACATGTCAGACGAGAGTTCCTGACTGCCGTCTAAGACGACTAAGACTAAACTGGCCCGCTCTAAAGCCTCCCTAGTCTTGGCAATCCCCAAAGACTCGACGGGGTCGCTACTCTCGCGCAAGCCGGCCGTATCGATTAGATGCAGAGCTAAACCCTCTAAGTAGAGGTACTCTTGCAACTGGTCTCTAGTAGTGCCCGCGTAAGGGGTGACTAGAGCCCGCTCCTGACCTAAGAGCTTATTCCAGAGCGTCGACTTGCCGGCGTTGGGCGGCCCCACTAAGACCGTCTCTAACCCCTCTACCACTAGACGCCCCTCTTCCGCCTCCTGCCAGAGGGAAGCGATCTCCCGGCCCAAGAGGGTCACGCGCTCCTTTAACCAGAGCGGATCGAGGCTCTCTAGCTCCTCTCCATAATCTAACTGGGCCTCCAGCTGGGCTACGATCTCTAAGATAGAATCTTTCAGCCCCCCCAACTGGCGAGCTAGGCCGCCCCCTAAATTCTGAGCCGCTAAGTAGACCGCCCCCTTAGAGCGAGCTTCGATGAGGGAGAGGATAGACTCGGCCTCGGCAAGATCGATCTTGCCCGCTAAGTAGGCTCTATAGGTAAACTCTCCCGGAGTGGCCAACCTGGCCCCGCGCTCTAAACAGAGGTCGATTACTAACTGGGCTACGACCATCCCCCCGTGACAGTGGATCTCCGCCACCTCTTCGCCCGTATAAGAGTGGGGGGCGGCCATGTAGACGACTAAGGCCCGGTCTAAGATCTGACCTTGGGCGTCGCGGATGGGGGAGTAGTAGAGGTGGCGCGGCTCCCACGGGTGCTGGCGACCGCTCAGAGCCTGGGCGATAGGGAGAGCCTCCATACCGGAGAGACGCACAATGGCCACCCCTCCCAGGCCGGGAGGAGTGGCCAAGGCCACGATGGTATCTAATTGGGAAGGATACAAAGGACCCCTCTAGACTAAAGGCTTTATAACCACGCAGCGTTCGGGCTCTACCCCCTCAGAGTAGGTATCTACCCGAGGATCGTTGTGCAGACAGACGTGGATCACGCGACGATCGCAAGCGGGCATAGGCTCCAAGACGACCTCTTGGCCCTCGCGCACCGCTACTAAAGCCTCATGATGGGCTTGGGCGCGCAGACTGCGCTCCCGGCGCTCCCGATAACCTTCAATATCTACGATGATCTTGTGCTCGACCAGATCTTGGCGAGAGTTGATAACCCCCACTAAGTACTGCAGAGCTTCCAAGGTAGCTCCATGACGGCCGATGAGGATCCCTAAACCCTCGCCTTCTACGAAATAACGGGTATGATCGCTGCGCTCTTCCCACTCGATATCGATATCTTGGAAGCCCATGCGAGTGACGATCTCGTAGAGAATATCGGCAATAGGGTCGTCATCCTCGTCGAAAGAGTCCGTCTCTTCTACGTGACGGGGCGCTAGCTTTTCCTTATAATCATCGCGATTGTCGTACATTTATGGCAAACCTCCCACCATACAGCTACTTAAACTTTTTTCTCACCCTCGGCGGGCTGTGGCGCCGAACCCTGGGGAACGGTCGCGGGTTCTACACTCCGCATAATGATCGCCTGCTGGACTATAGTCAACAGCGAAAAGACGCTCCAATAGAGGATCAGAGCACAAGGCCAATTATAAACCCACATCATCCAAGAGAACATCACCGTCATAATGATGGCCATCTGCTTCTGTTGGCTGGCCGCTTGAGCTGATTGAGCGGGAGTGAGACGGGAAGAGAGGTACATGGTCAATCCGTAGAAGAGGATCATGGGGAGATCTCGACCGGCCAAACTAGAGGCTAAATACTCTGGGAAGAGGTTCTGTAAAGGACCAGGGTAGATCCACATAAAGTAGGCATTCTCAAAGAGATGCTGGTCCACCATAATCGCTCGCCAAATAGCGAAGAGTATGGGCATTTGGATCAAGAGCGGCAGACAGGAAGCGAAGGGATTGACATTATGCTCTTTAAAGAGCTCCATCTGCTTCTGCTGCAGGGTCTGTTGGTCGTCCTTATAGAGCTCCTGCAAGCGTTGTAACTCGGGCTGGATCTTCTGCATATCCTTCATAGCCTGGTACTGCTGCCTGGTCGGAGCGTAGAGCGCCAACTTGACAATTACCGCAAAGACTACGATGGCCCAGCCGTAAGAGTGAGTCACGCCCTCGATCCCCCGCAAGAGGGTGATCATAAAATTTGCTATAGCGTCGATCAACTTACCACCATTTACTCTTTAAGTTAAAGGTCTCAGGAACGGGATCGTATCCACCCCTACTAAAGGGATTGCACCTCAAAATCCGCCAAGCCCCCAAAAAACACCCCCGCCAAAAACCGTGACGCACAATAGCCTGACGCGTGTACTCTGAACAGGTAGGATGGAACTTACAGACGGCGGGCGTATAGCGCGAGACGCACTGGTATCCCCTGATTAAAAGCTCCCCCGATTTAGCTAAGAGACTTAAGGAAGGGGCTGAAGCTTTTCCGTCCGCTCCTCCGCCTTTAGCGGAAGAGGTTTCAGCAACTTCATCTTCTGACAGAGGCTGAGAAAGCGCTCCTCCAGTTTGGCAAACTGAACCCGAGCCGCCCCCTGTCTGGCTAAGAGAATCAGATCCCATTGCTGTTCTAACTCCCGTTGATGCTTGCGAAAGATCTCTCGCAAACGGCGGCGGACGCGATTGCGCTCCACCGCCCCACCAAACTTCTTACCTACACAAAAAGCTACCCGCACCTCGACCGCTCGATCTCGGCGCGTGCGCTTCCAAGCATAAAGTACTATCTCTGGAGAACTTGCGGAATTACCACGCCGAAAGACACGATCGAAGTCTCTCGACCTGGTTAAGGTCACCATCGCCAGATTAAGCGCAGATACGCTTGCGTCCCTTGGCGCGGCGGCGAGCTAATACCTTGCGACCACCGGTAGTGGCCATTCTGGCGAAGAAGCCGTGATTGGCTTTTCTATGTCTGCGGTGCGGCTGAAAAGTGCGCTTCATTCTTCTAATTCCTCCAAAATAACTCCCAGTCGCCTCCCAGAGAACTATCCCCCAAATAAAAAATAGCCTCTCCAGGCGACTCTAAAAGCCCTCAAGGGTATAAGGGCTATAGAAGTATAAGGCTAGCTCTGGGCAATGTCAACTGAAAAAGCCCAGCCACAGCCCCTTTTATCCACTTAGACCCGCCTCGCCCTCTATCCACAAATCAACATCCCCTGGTGAAAGATAGACAATTCCTGTTTATAAGTTGTGGAAAATGTGGAAAAAGTTTCTAAAAATAATTCTAGGGCCGCTTTAAAAGGCCAAAATTTACGCTTTTCTTGGAGTTTATCAACAAAATTTGGCGGTTAATTGTGGAAATGTTGATAAATGTTCTCCCCTTGTTCGGAAGGGAAGAGGCTCAGCTTGTGAAAAATCAGCACAACTTTTGCAGAGAATACTGTGAGCGTTTGCCATGGGCCCGGACAGAGTTGGAAAAGTTTATCTAGTAGATACCCACAAGGGGAGCGCTAGATTTCAACAGAGAGTAGCTACTTATCAAGCGCAGAGCTGGACGGGAGAGGAAAAAGTTGGCTAAAGAGGCGCTTTCGGTCGAATTTTTGAGCCTGCTTTGGAAAGAGTATCTAGCTGAGACTCAAAATTCTCTCAAAAATTTCTTGGAAGAGTGTTCTCCCCTAAAATTAGAGGATGAGCGCTTACTTATCGCTACCCCCAACCGTTTTCTCTGCGACTTTCTGAAAAAGCCCGACCGCTTGGAGCAGATCGTAGAGTCGCTGCGCAATTATCTCAATAATCAGAAACTGGAAGTCTGCCTGATAGTAGAGGGTAACGAGCCCCCGGCTACCCCTACCCCAGAGCCGGAAATCGCCCCAGAAGTCTCCCCTACTAAGGAGAAAGAGCCCGCTCCCTCGCTAGCCCCAACTAAAGAGGAGGCGACTCCCCCATCAGCCCCCCAGATTAACTCTAGAAGCCCCTTAGAGAGCAATTGGAAGAGCAATCTGCAGACTAACCTGCTCTTCGATAATTTCGTCAAAAGTTCCAATAATAGCTTAGCGGCCGCTACCGCCCAAGCTGTGGCCCAATCCCCAGGGAAGATCTATAACCCCCTCTTCTTCTACTCCGGAGTAGGTTTAGGTAAGACCCATCTTATAAATGCCATCGGCAACCATATCGTATCCCATAATCCCCAACTTAAGGTGCTCTACACCTCGGCCGAGCAATTTACTAACGAATTCGTAGAGTCCCTGCGCTCCAATCAACAGCAGCAGTTCCGCGATAAATTTCGCAACGTGGACGTCCTCCTAATAGACGACATCCACTTTATAGTCAATAAAGAGGGTATCCAAGAGGAGCTCTTCCAAACGATGGACTCTCTGCGCCGGACCGACCACCAGATAGTCATCTCCTCCGACTGCCCCCCCAGACAGATGAACGCGGTCATGAACCGCCTGCGCAGTCGCTTCGAATGGGGTATGATCGCCGATATCCAACCCCCAGATTTCGAAACTAGGGTGGCTATCCTCAGCCAAAAGGCCACTAGCTTAGAGATCTCTATCCCCGACGAGGTCTTAGAATATATCGCCTCCGAGTTCCACTCCAATATCCGCGAATTGGAAGGGGCCCTCATCCGAGTCATCACCTATTGCAATATCTATAAGCTGGAACTTACCGCCTCTAGCGCCACCCAAGCTCTAGAGAGCCTCCTCGACCATAGTAAAGATAAAAAGATCGACGTAGAACTCATCAAGAAGGTAGTCTGCGAATATTTCAATATCTCCGAAGACGACCTAGTGGGACCCAGGCGCGAACAGAGGGTAGTTAGACCCCGCCAATTAGCCATGTACCTCTGTAAAGAGCTGATTCCCGGCGCCTCTTACCCTGAGATCGGAGCCTACTTCGGCGGCCGAGACCACACTACCGTCATCCACGCCTACCGCAAAGTGGAGACCAACCTCAACGAGATCTTCTATAAGACCTCCCTCAATAATCTCCGCGAACGTCTCAAATAAGAGAGAGCAAGTTTTTAACTAAAGTTGTTGAAAAAGGTAAAATAAGCTGTGAGCAAGCTCTGTATAAAGGGCCGCGCTCTCCCAACCTTAAATTGCGTTCAAAATTTGGGAGTCTCATACTGGGGAAAGTAACCTACAAGTTGAGAGCTCATTTTTAACACAAAAAAAGTCAAGGGAGTCGGCCAAAAATAGAGGCTCCTCCAGCTTATCAACAGCTTACACAGCCCCTACTACTAATAATACTAGTTTAAATATTTAAAAGGAGTCTAGAAAATGCACATTAGCTGCGAAAGAAACTTGCTCAAAAATGCCATCGATCAAGTCTCGAAAGCTATCTCCACTAAACAGGCGCTGCCGATCTTGGGCCACATTCTTTTTGAAGCTAGTGACAGCAATCTCAAGTTGACCGCTTCCTCCTTAGATATCGGTATCAGCTGCACTATACCGGTTAGCGAGATGAGGGACGGGGGAGCTACTACCTGCTCAGCCAAAGTGATCGCCGAGATTATCAATAACTTACCGGCTGGCCTGGTCAACTTAGATATCGACTCCTCTATTAACGCTGAATTGACGGTCAGTAACGACTACTCTACCTTCAAAGTTATGACCTTACCCAGCGAAGAGTTCCCCAAGAGCATTAAGCCTGAGAACTGCCATCAGATTGAAATGAGCGCTGAGATCTTTTGCCAGATCGTCAATAAGGTTATCCCCGCCGTGGCCGATCCCAACGAAGCTCGGCCCATTATGCAAGGGGTCTCCATTACCTTCGAACCCCAAGAGATCGTCTTAGCCGCTACCGACTCCAAACGCTTAGCTAAGACTACCCTGGGCGGATTACATAACGAAGGGGAGAGGCAGCAGATCATCGTCCCCGGGAAGCCCCTCAACGACCTCTTAAAGATCCTCAATCGCGAAGAAGAAATTAAAATTAGCTACACCGCCAACCACCTCTTTGTAAATTCCGAAGATATGAGCTTCTTCTGTAAACTCTTAGAAGGCAGCTTTCCCAACTATGAAAAGGTCATCCCCACTAGCTTTAAGAGTACCTGCCGAGTAGGGAAAGAGATCCTCACCGCCGCCATCCGTCGCGTGATCATTATGGCCAAAGATAAGGATGTGCCCAACTTAGTCAAATTTGAGTTCCAAGAGGGGAACCTCATCCTGAGCGCCGAGACTAATAGCTTAGGAAGCGCCGAAGAGAAATTGCCCACCATCTACGAAGGAGAGCCCTTAGTTATCTCCTTTAACGGCAATTACATCTTAGATGCGCTCAAAGTTATCGACCAAGAAGAGATCCTCTTCCAACTCCAGGATTCTAAGAGTTCTATCATTATTAAGGGGAACGACGAGGACGATACCTCCCTCTATATCTGTATGCCGGTGCGCACTCGCTAAGGGCTAACCTTCAGCTCTAGAGATTGAGATCTTGATTTAAGATCCCGTCAATGCTAAAATGCTGAAGGTTCGCGCCGGTAGCTCAATGGATAGAGCGTCGGTCTCCGGAGCCGAAGGCTGTAGGTTCGATCCCTATCCGGCGTACCACTAAAAGAGCTCCTCTCTAAAGTGAGGGGCCCTTTTTTATTAGCTCTCAAAGTATGGATTTAGAAAGACTCTACCAATTCTATCCCCAAGCGCCCCACTTTATGGGATTAGCCCTCCAAGAAGCCCAAAAAGCCGCCCACAAAGGGGAGATACCCGTAGGAGCGGTCATCGTACGCCAAGGCGAAGTACTGGCCCAAGCCCACAATAGACGCCAAGAGCTAAACGACCTCTGGGCCCACGCCGAGTGCTTAGCTATTAGCCAAGCCTGCCAAAAACTTAAAGATTGGCGACTTAACGATTGCCAGCTCTACGTCACCTTAGAACCTTGCCCCATGTGCGCCGGGGCCATGCTCCAAGCTAAGATCTCCCAGGTCTTTTTCGGAGCCTACAATTTGCGCGAAGGCTGCGCGGGCTCTTTGGTCCAATTGCTCGATTTCCCGGGCTTTAATTGGCAGATTGAGACTTGGGGCGGGGTTCGACTGGAAGAGTGTCAGAAATTACTCGATCAGTTCTTCCCTAAGCTGCGTTGACAAAAAGACTAGCTTATAAGATAATATCCAAGCCCTTTTGGAGAGATGGCAGAGTCCGGTTGAATGCACTCGACTCGAAATCGAGCAGGCGAGCGCAAACTCGTCTCGGGGGTTCGAATCCCTTTCTCTCCGCCACAAACCGAATCTGAGCCCCGGCCGCTAACCTTGAGCGACCGGGGCTCAGAGTATTTCTTGACCTTTACCCCCTTGCATCTTTGCAGGTAATATGTTATAAACTTCTGGCCAGATTAGTGGAGAGATGGCTGAGCTGGTTGAAAGCGCACGATTGGAAGTCGTGTAAGCGGGCTTAAACCCGCTTCAAGAGTTCGAACCTCTTTCTCTCCGCCACAAGCTAATTCATAGGTCATTAGTTTTCGGAACTCAGGCCCCATTCAATCGAAGGACTGTGAACTCGGTCAGGTGCGGAAGCAAGCAGCCGTAAGCGGATTCGCCGATGTGAAGTGGGTATCCTGAGTTCCGATTTTTTGCCTTTGGCAAAAGATCGGAACTCAGGAATGCGGAATTAGGAATGCGTAATGCGTAATTAGGGGGAGCGCGGCGGGGGGCAATGCGTAGTTCGGAATTCGTAATTCGGAATTAGGGGGGACGCGACAGATGGCGGAGCGTGGCTTTAACTTTAGTCTCGGCAGGACTTAGGGGCGAG
>CALUQR010000016.1 GCA_944322965.1 Vulcanimicrobiota bacterium | reverse complement strand
CCGTAACTTTGATTACGGTTAGACTTACGTCGTTCTTTTAGGGCGCCTCAGCTTGACGGTCGTTAGGGAGGTACCTAACAGACCTAACTTTAGCTGTGGCTGGGCTTAGATTCTAAGTCTGGGGCTGGGTGACCTTTAAGGGTAGAGTAATGGCCGTAAACTAGGTTACAGTTATTATTTTATTTGCAAAGATCGAACATAAAATAAGGAGCATGGCGCTTAGTTAAAGATTAATTAATGCTTTCTTAAAAGAAGCCCCTAAGGGGCGAGAAGCTCGTTATAATAATCGGGCAAGGTCTTCTAAACAGCCTGTCACCTGGTCGGGAAGTCTCTCTGGGTCCCGCTGTGACCTTAAATTTAATTTAGCCAAGGTATACTAAATGACGATCGGTTCTGTAAATTTTAGTAACCCTAGCCTCTATCCCACTACTACCAGCGCTCCCGCTAGTCAGCCTACCGCCGGCCCCGCTCTCCCGCAGGAGAGCGTCACTTTGGGCCAGTCCCAGGCGGAGCAACCCTCGCTGGCGACGCTGAGCGCCGCCTCTCAAGGGTCCGTCCAAGGCGTAGATTCGGCGGCCGTAGCTGAGTCTGGTAGCGGGTTAGGCAAAGCCGTAGCCGGAGCGGCGGTCGGTATGTTGGCCGGAGCCGTCTTAGGCGGCGCGATCTCCAAAGCTACGGACGAGATGAGCGCTTGCTTCGGACCCCCTCCGCGCGGCCCGCGTGGTCCTCGCGGTCCTAAGGGTCCTCGTGGTCCCCGTCGCGGTCCTGGCGGCCCGCCTCCCCATCGCGGCCCGGGCGGCCCGCCTCCCCATCGCGGCCCGGGCGGTCCTCCGCACCACCGCGGTCCGGGCGCTCCCCCGCCCCCAGCTCCGCCGCCTCCTCCCCCGCCCCCACCACGTCCTAGACTGCCTTTCCCCTTCCCTTTACCTTTCTAAGGGAAGATAACTAGAGATCCCAACCTCTCCGCCCCTCCGGCCCCACGGCCGGAGGGGCCTTTTTTATACCGCGCCCTCAATCCCCAACTAGCCTCCCGCAAACTCCAATAAAAGATGTAAGTCCGCCCTCCAGAAGGAATTGAGAACCTATGCCTAAGTCATCGCCGGAGAATAAGTTGCGGCCGTACTTGAGCTCTAGCGGAAATACAAGTTCGCAAGGTGAAAAACGGGCGAGTTAGTCACGGCTGGCTACCAAGTTACGACCGCAGCCGAACTCTGATGAAAATGTAAGTCCGAAGTTTAAAAGACAAGGGCATAGGTCACAACCGGATAAAATGTTACGGCCGTAACCAAATTCCGACGGAAACATAAGTCCGAGGTAAAAAAAAGAGAGTTAGTCACCGCCGGAGACCAAGTTACGGCCGAAGCCGAACTCCGGTAACAACATAAGTCCGAGGTTTAAAAAGAAATGGGTAGTGAGGGCGAGTGGGTGGTGGGTATCGATTTAGGTACTACCAATTCAGCCTTAGCGATGGCTCCGGTCGCAGGCGAGGTCAGTTTAGAGACCTTCCCGATCGTGCAGCGCATTTCGGAGAACCAGTTAGCGGCCCGTCCTACCTTACCTAGTTTTTTATATTTACCGGGCCCTTATGAGGTTAAGGAAGGCGCTTTAGAGTTACCTTGGAGTTCCGATCTCGATTATATTGTGGGCTATTTAGCTCGCGATTTGGGTTCGAAGATCCCGGGCCGAGTAGTAAGTTCGGCCAAATCTTGGTTAGCCCACCGCCGGGCCGAGCCTAACGAGGCTATTTTACCGTGGCAGACGGTCAAGGACGGGCGCAAGGTCAGCGCTTTGGAGGCTTCGCGCCGTTATTTAGTCCATCTGCGTCAGGCTTGGGATTATGAGCATCCGCGCCAGCCTTTAGCTTGGCAGGATTTAGTATTGACCGTCCCGGCCTCGTTCGATGAGATCGCTAGGGATTTAACTTTAGAGGCTGCACGGCGGGCCGGATTGGGCGAGGTCAGCCTTTTAGAGGAGCCCCAGGCCGCCTTTTACACTTGGCTCTGGCCGCGTCGGGGCGGCTGGCGTCGGGAGTTAGAGGGCGTCCAGGAGATCTTAATTTGCGATATTGGGGGCGGCACTTGCGACTTTAGCGCCTTGCGGGTGGGCGAGCGCGGCTTAGAGCGGGTGGCGGTGGGCGAGCATCTGATGTTGGGGGGCGACAATTTAGACATGGCTTTGGCCCGATTGGCAGAGCCCCGTTTAGGCGCGGAGCTCAACTTATTGCAGTGGGGCGTCTTGCAGCAGCAATGTCGCCAGGCCAAAGAGATCTTGTTGGGGAGCGAGCCCCCTGAAAGTTATACAGTAGTCGTTCCCGGCGTAGGTTCGAAGTTAATGGCTTCCGCTCTGCAGGCTGAGCTCACTCAGGCCGAGGTCCAGTCTCTGATCTTGGACGGTTTCTTCCCGGAAGTCCCCTTCCAGGAGCCTATTACCCAGTCGCGCCAGGTGGGCTTACAGGAGTGGGGCCTCCCTTACGCGTCCGACCCGGTTATCCCTCATTACTTGGCGGATTTCTTGCGTCGTCACCAGTTGCGTCCCCAGGCGGTCTTATTTAATGGCGGCGCCTGTCGTCCCCCGGCGATTAAGGCTCGGCTTGTAAAGGTCTTGGAGAGTTGGCTGGGCCACAGTCTCCTTTTATTGGAGAACGAGGCTGAGGATCTGGCCGTAGCCCAGGGGGCGGCGGCTTTCGCTTGGCTCAAGCGCCACGGTCAGGAGCGCATTAGGGGCGGCATCGCGCGTTCCTATTATTTGGGCGTGGGGTCTACGGAGGCGCTCTGCGTCATCCAGCGCAACCAGGACGAGAGCCAGCGTTGCGAGTTAGAGGGCCCAGAGTTGCAATTGCAGGTCGGTAAACCGGTGGCTTTCCCGCTTTTGGCGGCTACCGATCGCCCCCAAGACCGTCCGGGCCAGGTGGTAGAGCGCGAGCTCTTGCAGCCTTTGGGCAGTTTGGAGACGGTCATTACTTCCCAGCGCTCTCAGAGTCGCTTACCGGTCCGTTTAGCTACTCAGGTGACGGAGATCGGCACCATGGCCTTATGGGCTACGACTTTAGACGGCGCGGAGCGTTGGTCTCTGCAGCTCCCCTTGCGGGGCCGTCGTCAAGCGGCGGCGGAGCGGGTGATAGAAGGCGCTCTGGTGGAGCAGGCTAAGGGTATAATAGTTAGCGTCTTGGGGACTAAGGCTAGTAAGCTTAAGGCGGACGAGGTGCGTCCGCGGGCCCTTATGAGCCACTTGGAGTCTATTTTGGGCCCGCGCAACGCTTGGCCTTCGCAGTTAAATAGGTCGCTCTGGGGATCTTTTTATGAGTGGCGGCAGAAAAGGCGCTCTTCGGCGGAGAGCGAGGCCGCCTGGTTCAATGGGGCCGGCTTCTTATTGCGTCCCGGTTTGGGGATGCCCTTAGACGAGTGGCGGCTGAGCGAGATGGAGAAGTTGCTGCCCCAGTGGTTACAGTACTCTCAGGACGAGCGAGTCCGCAAAGAGTTTTGGATCTTCTGGCGCCGGGTGGCGGCCGGGATGACGGGAGCGGCCCAGACTAGTCTGTGGAGTACCATCTCTCCGCGCCTCTTACCGGGCAGACGCCATTTAAAGAGCAGGCTCAAGCAGATTTTGGAGGGTGAGGAGACGGAGTTAAAGCGGCTGCTAGTCAGCTTAGAGCGGGTCCCGTCGACGGAGAAGGAGCTTTTAGGGGAGCTGCTCTTTAAGAATTTCCGCTTACAGTCGGAGCCGGTGTGGCAGTTGGCCCGCTTGGGAGCCAGGCGCCTTTTGGGGGCGGGTCCTCAGCACGTCTTAGATCCCCAGTTGGTGACGCCCTGGGTAGAGCGCATCTTGGCTGGCAAATGGAACGAGCCGCGCTCTATCGGTCTCTCCTTAGCGGAATTAGCGCGTTTTACCAATAATAGAGCTTTAGACCTACCTGAGGATTTGCGCCAGCGCGTAGCCCAGCGCTTAGGTCAGGCGGGTTTAGCCAACGCGGCTCGTCAGGTATTGGAGGTTATAGAGGAAGATGAAGATCAAGGCTCAGTACTTTTAGGCGAATCGTTACCCACGGGTTTAACCCTCATGTAAGAGTAGAAAGTTAGAGCATTCTCCTATGCCTGAAGTAAAGGGAAATATTACCGGTTTAAAACCGAATCAGAAGAAGAGTTTACAGCGCTTCTTCCAGCGCCGCCTCGATCGCTCCAGCCTCATCAGTTGGGAGCTAGCCCGCCAATTGACGGAGATCTCTCAGGAGATAGGTCGCCAGGTGGGCCTCTTAGTAGACCGCAAGGGCATCATCCTCCAGGTCTTTGTGGGCGACTCTAAGTCGATTATGATCTCCGAACTGGGCCGCTTTAGGGCGGGCAAGTCCCGTTTCCGCGGCGTCAGATGGTTGCATACTCATCTAAATAGCGAACCTTTGACCCAAGACGACCTGACCGACTTGGCCTTATTGCGCTTCGACGCCGTGGCCGCTATTGAGGCTTTACCTAACGGCCTGCCGGGCAATATTTCGGCCGCTTGGTTGGAGCCGGCTGGCAAGACCCCTTGGCATGTGGAGCCTTCTCAGCCTTTGGCTAATTTCCAGTTAGATTTTTACGGTCTCATCACCGCTTTAGAGCAGGAGTTCGCGCGCCAGATCGATTCGCAAGCTACGGGCCATCAGTTCCGGCGGGCCATTCTGGTGGGGGTGACCGTAGACCGCTTAGAAGATCTGCAGCGTTCGATGGCTGAGTTGGCGGAGCTCGCCCGCTCGGCCGATATTGAGGTGGTGGAGACGGTCACCCAGAAGCGTCCACGCCTCAATCCTAAATTTGTGGTGGGCAGCGGCAAGTTGACGGAGATCATGATCACCGCTATGCAGAAGGGCGCGGAGCTCATTATCTTTGAGGGCGAATTGAGCGGCTCTCAGATGCGGGCCATTTCGGAACTCTGTGAATTGGAGGTTATCGACCGCACCCAGCTGATCTTAGATATCTTCGCCCGTAGGGCTGGCAGTCGCGACGGTAAGTTGCAGGTAGAACTAGCCCAGATGAAATATAGCTTGCCGCGTTTAGTCTTAAAGGACGACTTTATGTCCCGCATTACGGGCGGTATTGGGGCTAAGGGTCCGGGCGAGACTAAGATCGAGGTCTTGCGCCGCCGGGTCAAGGACCGCATCGCCAAGTTGGAGCATGAGCTCCAGGAGCTCTCCCGTCAGCGCCGGATGCGCCGTCAGAAGCGCACCCATTCGGGGGCGGCGATTATCAACTTGGTCGGTTATACCAACGCCGGTAAGTCGACTATTTTGCGCACTCTGACCGGAGCGGAGGTCTTGGTAGAGAATCGCATGTTCGCTACTTTGGATCCCACTTCGCGCCAGCTCTACCTCCCCTCCCAGCGGCCGGCGGTCCTCATCGATACGGTGGGCTTCATCCAAGATCTGCCCCAAGATTTGGCTAAAGCTTTTAAGGCCACTTTGGAGGAACTAAACGACGCCGATCTGCTCTTACACGTAGTAGACCTCTCTAATCCTGAGTTTAGCAACCAGATTATGGCGGTCCAGCAAATTTTGGAGGAACTGGCCCTCGACGATCTCCCCCAGCTGGTAGTCTTCAATAAGATCGACAAGACCGCCCCGGAGATCGTGGAGAATACGCGCCAATTGTGGCCGGAGGCGGTCTTTGTGAGCGCCTTGGAACTGCGCAGCTTACATCCGATGTTAGAGCGCATCGATCAAGCTCTAGCCGAGTTGGAGCCGCAGCAGCCAGCCCCCCTTCTGGCAGGTTCCCTAAGCGCCCGCGTTGAAAGTTAGAGGCGTGTCTTTGGGCGCGTGATTCTCATTTGAGGGGCATTTTTATATGGCGTGGAGTTCAGGGCTACAGCTAAGGGTGACCGCCGGCAACGATGAGGGCCGGGTGGTCTTGCTCAACTCTCCCGAGATTACCTTGGGTAGAGCGGTGGAGACGAGCGAGAGTTCTCCGGGATGGGTTTTATTTTCAGAACCTACCGTTTCTAGGATCCATGCGCTCCTGCAGTGGGATGATGAGAATCAATGTTACGTCCTGCAACATCGCTCCCGCACCAACCCCACTTTGGTGCGCGGTATGCCGGTCGATAGTTACCCGCTCCACCTCAATGAGAAGGTCAGTTTAGGCCTCTTAGAGTTCCAATTAGAGCCCGCCGACATGCGCAAGGGCAAGTTGGGCGACGCCGTCAAGAAGCCTACCCAGCAAGGGGTGAGCCCTGGGGTCTTCGACGCCCTCAACAATTACGCCGCCGACTCCCACACCCGCCATCAGAACCGCGAGGGTATGGTGGGTATGGCCGGTCTCATCGACGCCGACGCCCAAGAAGAGGGCGCCAAGTTCATTATGACGGTCATTCAAGGTCCGGATAAGGGCGCCACCTTCCCCTTGAGCGAGCCCGTCTTAGTTATCGGCCGTTCTCAAGGGGCGGGAGACTCCCGCGCCAGCGCTGGGGTCTTAGTCCACGACACCTCGGTGCCGGTAGAGCAGGCCCTCTTAGTCTGGCAAGACCGCGCGGCCACCTATGGCATCTTGCAGTCGGATAGTTCCAGCCAGGCTACCCGCATTAGGCGCATGAATAACGGCATGCCGCGGGAGATCATCGTCCGCAGCGATATTCCCACCGTCTTAAACGAGCGCGACGTCATCATTATCGGCCGTACGGCTATGGTACTCTCTCCGGTCGGCGCCCAGCCCGCCCTGCAGGATTCGGTAGGGTCTAGCGGCGCTCCCGAGGAGGAGTATTACGACGAAGAGCCCGACGGGCGCTCTCCTCTGCGCAGTTGGCGTCGCGACAGCGGTATGGGCGAGCCGCAGCGCTACGTAGAACCGCGCGGCTATAGAGATCGCGGCTCTCAAGGTTACGCCGATCCCAATTATGGAGATAGCGGTAGTTACAACTCTTACGGTCCGCCCCCCGGCCCGCCGCGCCGGGGTCAATACCCGGAGTGCGATCCTCGCGATTACGCTCCTCCCTCTCCCGATGCCAACGTGCGTCCTATGGTCCCGGCCGGCGGTCGGCGCCAAGGTCCGCCCCCCGGCCCGCGCCCCGTCAATGTGCGCGCCCCGCGTCCCGACACGGGCGGTACGGGCGGCGTAGCGCCCAGACCCGCAGGCCCGCCTCCGCCTAGACCGGCCGGACCGCCGCCAGCCAGAAGACCGGGCGGTCCGCCGCCAGCCCGTCCCGGCGGTCCGCCTCCGCCTAGGCCCGCGGGACCCCCTCCAGCTAGACCGGGAGGTCCGCCCCCTCGGCCCGCAGGTCCGCCTCCGCCTAGGCCCGCGGGACCCCCTCCGGCTAGACCGGGAGGTCCGCCCCCTCGGCCCGCAGGTCCGCCTCCGCCTAGGCCCGCGGGACCCCCTCCGGGTAAACCGGGAGCTCCGCCGCCTAGGCCGGGTGGTCCGCCTCCGCCTAGGCCCGCCGGACCGCCTCCGGGCAAGCCGGGAGGTCCCCCTCCTCGGCCGGCCCAGCGCCCGGGCGCGCCGCCTAAGCCGGGCGGTCCGCCCCCTAGACCGGCCGGTCCGCCGCCCGCCCGTCCCGGCGGGGCGCCTCCCCGACCGGGAGGTCCGCCCCCTCGGCCCGCAGGTCCGCCGCGCCCCTCCGGTCCGCCCCCTAGGCCCGGTCAGCGGCCTCCCTCTCCGCCTTCCCGAGGCTAAGCTCCTGAGCTGGGCAGCCGACCTATAAGGTCGGCTGCCCAGCTTGCCTCCTCTCCTCCTCTAAAGGTCAAATAAAAGGTGCAAAATAGGAACGCTTCCCAACAAGCTCGCCAGCTCCATCAGCTCTTGGAACAAGAACCGCCCGCCCCTACTCGCGCTCGCAACGAGGGGACGGACGCTCTAGATTCCATGTCTTATGACGAGCTAGTAGACTACCTCTCCAAGTCGCAGGTAGGCCACATGGCGGAGCGCCAGGAGTTGGCCCAGACCCTTCCGCCCTTAGAGGAAGAGGAGGAGTATCAGCCTTTGCCCGGTCCTTACGCAGGTTATGGGGCGGGCGCGGAGGGGTCTAACGAGTATTACGATTATGGCGACTATCCCCCTTATAGCGCCGATTATCCCTCTTATCCCGAGGAGCAGTCGGCGGAGTGGGACGATTACTACGCCCAGGAGGCTCCGCCCTCGCCTTATGAGTGGGGACTCTACGATTTAGAAGGTTACGACCAAGAGGGTTACGATCAGGAAGGTTACGATCGCCAGGGCTATGACCGCCAGGGCTTCGATCGCGAGGGTTACGATCGAGGCGGCTTCGATCGGGACGGTTACGACCAAGAGGGTTATACCCGCCAAGACTGGTTGGCCTCCGGTTATACTTTTGCGCCGGACGGCTCCTTCAATATGGATTACGCCCCCGCTCCGCCCCAGTCTACGCCCGCCCCCGTCCCGCCCCGCGTCGAGCTCCCGGAACTGGACGAAGAGCCTCCGCTCCCCGAAGCTGAGGAGGCGCCCCCGGTCGAAGAGGCTGACTCTGAAGCGGAGTTGGCTTTAGAAGCTAATCCTATGCAAGAGCGGGCTTGGAGTCAGACGGCCCAGACTAAAGAGGGTAAGCGCCTGACGAAAGGCGAGCTCTTGGCCCATTTGGCCCCTACCCCGGCTAATAAAGGCCTCCCCCCAGCGGAGAGCGCCGCTCCCCAGCCCCCGCTTCCTCCCACCCCGGCGCCCAGTCTGGCCCCTGCGGAAAAGCCCCAGCGGCCAGAAGATCTGCCCGTTTACGATCTCGTTAAACGCGCGCCCGTAACCTCCGAGCCGCCAGCTTCCCCGGAGAGCCCCGCCCCTCCCCCCGCGGAGGAATCGGCCCAGGAGTATCCCCCCCAGGCTCAAGATTATCCCGAGTCCGCACCCTACCCTGAGGAGGATTATTACCCCCAGGAAGAGGCGGAGTACGCCCCTCTTGAGGAAGAATACGCTTCTGAAAAAGGTGAGTACGCGCCCCAAGAGGGGTATGACTCCTCAGATTATGGGGCGGAGGGCCAGGAGTATCCTCAGGAAGAGGAGTACGCCTCCCAGGCCGATTACGCTCAGCCTGCAGAGTATGAGTCCCAGGCGGAAGAGTATCCTCCCCAGGAGGGCGAGTATACCCCTGAAGAGGGAGAGTATCCCGCCCCTTACGCTCAGGAAGGGTCAGAGTACGCTCCCCCGGAGGAAGAATACGCTTCAGAAGAGGGTGAGTACGCGCCCCAAGAGGGGTATGAATCCCCAGATTATGGAACAGAAGGTCAGGAGTATCCTCCAGAAGAGGAGTACGCCTCCCAGGCCGATTACGCTCAGCCCGCAGAGTATGAGTCCCAGACGGATTACGCTTATCCCGAAGCTTATCCCGAGGACCAAGAGTACGATTCCCAAGGGTATTACGAGGAGTCCCCTGAGGGATATTCTGAGGCCGAAGGGTACGATTACTATCCCCCCGCCGAGGAGGAGGGCCAATACTCAGAAGAGGGTTACGCGAGCCCAGAGTATGCGGACCAGGAAGAGGGGGAGCGAGAGTATCCTCCGAGCGAGTATACCGATTACGCTGAGGAGCAGTATCCCGCTGAAGAGGAGTACGCGACCCCCGCGGCGGAAGAGGCTCAGCCCTTCCAAGGGGCGGTCACCCAATTTGACGCTACTACCAACCTCGACCCCCAGAGTCAGGAGTCAGAGCCGGAAGAGAGGGGTTATGAGGTGCGCACTTTGCGCTCTGGCCCCGGCTATATAGTCAGTATGAGCCGCGAGCCCTTCCCCATGGTACCTAATGGTCAGGCGCCTCCCACTATCGGGACTCAAGCCGATGGCAGCGTGCCTTGCGACTTCGTCTTCGATTATGTAGCCGGCCCCAATAAGGGGCTCAAGGTGGCTCTGGCCGCCTACGATCTGGGCGACGAGAAGACGCTCTATATAGGCAAGCCCGATCCTCAGGGTCGCGACAACGATATTGAGGTGACCGGTCCCAAGGTGGCCAACGATCAGGCCCTCTTGCGCTATAACCGCGGCCGCTTCACCCTGGAAAATTTCCAAGAGGAGATCAAGGTCAACCGTCGGGAGATCACCTGCGGAGAGCAGGTCAACTTGATGACGGGCGACGAGATCGTCATCGACTCTAACCGCCTCGTCTTCCGCGAGCGGGCGGTTAGCGAGATGTTGGACCAGTACTACTTGGAGGTCACCGAAGGGATCGAGAGCGATCTCCATAACCGCTTCCCCTTAGAGCGCCAGCGCACTTCTATCGGCCGCAACCGCAACGCGGATGTGATCTTGACCGACCAAGAGGTGAGTCGTTCCCATTGTACCCTCACCTTGCGCAATCAGCGCTTCTATCTCCAACATCGCAGCGACACCTTCCCCACCTACATTAACGGGGTGGCCGTGCCCTCGGGCCGAGAGCGCGAAGTCAATCCGGGCGACGAGATTAAGGTCTCTAGTCGCACCATCTTGCAGCTGCGCAAAAAAGGGGCTTAGGGCCGTCGCTCTAGGCTCAAAGAGAGGAATCCTTCTATGGCCTACGCTAGCAAAAATTTGAGTTTAGAGGAAAAAGCCGCCCAGCTTTTGATGATCGATCTCCCCGATTGCCAGGAGCTTAGCCCCCGCAGCGCCGCCCACTTGGGTAACTACGCCTGGAACGGGGTGGTCCTCTTCGCCAAGAATGTGAGCGATCTGGCCGGGACCCAGAATCTCGTCAACCAACTCCAAGAGGCGGCTCGCTATCCGCTCTATATGGCTATCGATCAGGAGGGCGGACTAGTCGATCGCTTCCGGTTCCCCCAATTTAGCCTCTCCCCGGGCGCTAGAGCCTTAGGGGCCTTAGACGATCCCCAAGCGGTCTATACCGCCCATCTCATCATGGGGCGCGAATTGGCCCAGATGGGGATCCATATCGACTTCGCCCCCTGTTTAGACGTCAATAATAATCTAGCTAATCCCATTATCGGCGTGCGGGCCCTGGCGGAAGAGGCGGACAAGGTGGCTCGCTTAGGGGTAGAAGCTATCTGCGGACTGCGCCAAGGGGGCGTCATCCCCACCGCTAAACATTTCCCCGGCCATGGCAATACTTCCTTAGACTCCCACCTGGAGCTGCCCATTGTCTCCGGGAGCCGCCGAGAGCTAGAAGAGACGGAGCTTTTACCCTTCCGCGCGGCCATTGAGGCCCAAGTGGAGGCCATTATGACCGCCCACATCCTCTTCCCGGCCTTCGATCCCCAACTGCCGGCCACCCTCTCCCCTACCATCTTAAAAGGGCTCCTGCGCCAAGAGATGGGTTATGAGGGGGTGATCGTCACCGATTCGATCGCTATGAAATCAATCGCCAATCGCTGGGGCTACGCCCAAGCCTCCGTTATGGCCTTAGAGGCGGGGGCCGATCTCATCTTAGCTATGGGCAGTTTTGAGGAACAGTTAGAGGCCTTAGAGGGGATCGTCCAGGCCGTGCGCAGCGGCAGACTGAGCGAGGAGAGGCTAGATAGCTCCCTCCAGCGGCTGGAGCGCTGGCGCCCCTACTTAGAGAGGCGTCCCCAAGAGCCCTGGACCCCCGATCCCAGCCATCGCCAACGGATGGAAGAGATTATCGCCCGCACCCCCGTCGTCTGGCGCAACCGCGCCGGGCTCTGGCCCCTGCACCTTGAAGAGGGTGCCAAAGTGGCCGTAGTCAGCCCCGATCTTTTGCCCCAGAGCCCCTTGGGAGAGGTCTCCCTGGCCCTAGAACTGGCCCCCTTGCTGGGCGAGTTGGGAGTAAAAGCCCAAGAGTTTAAGTTTAACCTGGCCTCCTTCGGGCCGCCCCTCAACCAGCTAAAGCGCGATTTAGAGGGATTCGATTATATACTCTTAGCCCTCTACGCCAGGGGCGAACTCTCCGACTCCCAGCGCGAACTGGCCCGCGATCTGCCCCAGATCTGCCCTAAGACTATCGTCTTGCCCCTCTCTAGCCCCTATTTCTTGGAGGAAGAAGGCTTGGAGGGGATCGATACGGCCCTCACCGCCTTTAACTACTCCACCTCCTCCCTGCGGGCCCTCTTCCGCAAGTTGCTCGGCCGCTAAAGGGAGAGTTTGGAGATGGTTGAGAATTTAGTAGCCGTCATTATGGCGGGGGGAGTGGGGAGCCGCTTCTGGCCCGTCAGTACCCCCCAAAAACCCAAACAATTTCTCAACCTCTTAGGGGAGAGGACGCTCCTCCAAGAGAGCTTAGCCCGCCTGGAGGGGCTAGTACCTCTAGAGCGCGTCTTAGTCCTCACTAACGAAGAGTTCTTAGATCTAGCCCGCCAGCAGCTGCCCCAACTGGAGAGCCATCAATTTATAGGCGAGCCCTGTCGGCGCGATACGGCGGGGGCCGTGGCTTTGGCTAGCCTTTTAGTCCAAAAGATCTGGGGTGAAAAGGCCATTATGGCCATCTTAGCGGCCGACCACCACATAACGACCGCCTCAGAGTTCCAACTGGCCCTGCGCTCCGCCGCCTTAGGGGCTAACCGTTACCAGGCCATCTATACTCTAGGTATTAAGCCTACCTATCCGGCTACTACCTACGGATACTTAGAGCGCGGCCAGCCCCTGCCCGCCCCCCTCACCCCCGGGCCGGCCCACTTTAAATTGCGCCGCTTCTGCGAGAAGCCGCCCCTCCCCCAGGCCCAAGAGTTCTTAGCTAGCGGCGATTATTTCTGGAATAGCGGCATGTTTATTACCGGCGTCCGCACCATCTTAGATGAGTACCGCCGCCAGAGTCCCCGCCACTTAGAGATCCTCCAGCCCCTCCTCAGCCGCTACGCTACCCCCGCCTGGCGCGAAAGTTTAGCCCAAGCCTTCCCCCAATTGCCTACTATTGCAGTCGATCGGGCCATCATGGAAGGGGCGGAGCGGATCTGTATGGTCGAAGCTAATTTCCAATGGGCCGACCTAGGCGGCTGGCTAGGGGTGGCGCCCTTCCTGGACCACGACGACCAACAAAACGCCTTCCACGGCCAGATGACCGCTTATCAATCCTCCGGGAATATTATCTTTAACGCCGACCCTCAAGAGCATATCACCCTCGTGGGAGTCCAAAATATGGCCGTCATCCACACCCCCGGCCAAACCCTAATCCTCCCCCTCTCCCAGCTGGACTCCGCATTTTTTAAATGCGGAATTCGGAATTAGGAATTCGGAGCGCGCTAGCCGCCGGGACGGCGGCTAGCAATTCGGAGTGCAGAATGCGTAGTTCGGAATTAGATGGCTCTTGTTAGTAATCTGATAGATCCGAGAATAACTTGGCACACGGGGGAATTGCTGCGGCTTCGCCGCGGTGTTTGGGGCTTTGATCATTGTCCAATTAGACCGCGCGGGCTGTGCCTGCACACCCCTAACGATTTTCACCCTCGCCAAGCACCCATCGGATCCAGCCAGCGACTAACTCTCCGCCCTCTAGCCCCTAAGTCACCGCCAAAACTAAAGTTAGAGCCACAATCTACCCTATCGACGGCTAGTCAATTACGCATTCCGAATTCTTAATTCCGCATTGCCCCCCCCCCTCGCTGCGCCCCTCCTAATTACGCATTATGCATCCCTAATTACGCATTGCCGCCTCCAGGCGGCTAGCGCATTCCGAACTACTAATTACGAATTGCCTCCGGCCATCTCGCCCGTAGGTCCTGCCGAAACAAACGTTAGAGCCACAGTCCATCTAACCGACGGCGAGCCAATTCCGCATTACGAATTCCGAATTACTTTCTAGTAGCGTTCGCGTCGGGCGAGGCCCAGGTCGGAGCGGATGGAATTTTCGGACATGCCGGGGATGGGTTGGGTGCGGTCGGTAATCCCTTCTAAACCTACGGCCCTAATTTCTACGCCTTGGACCTTATCGACCTCGGCGTCTTCGTCGACAATCTCTCCAGTAGCATAAGTGTAGTAATTAGGATCGGCGATACCTTGGGTCGCATCGTAGGCGTGGACCATCTCGTGGTAGAGTCCCACTAACCCGGGCCGCTCGCCCCAGGGGTTATTATGCAACTTAGTCGTAGAGCGGTTATAGTTAATCAGAGGAGAGCTAGGCTTACCCGGGGTCCCATCGGGCTGTCGGTTACTACTCGAGTAGTAGACGCAATTGTTACCATCTCCAGTCTCTTGGATGGTGATATTCTGACCGCTACCCCCTAAGCTTTGGAGCATCTTATGTCCCGAGTCTCCCATAGCGGCTAAAGCTTCCAAGTCGGAACGCACGCGCGCCTGGTAGCCAGCGTTCCCTTTGATAGTGATATTAGTGGGTACTTCAATAGCCGGAGAGGTCTTAATCTCACCCTCCGTAATATCGACAGTATCATCCGAATCGACCCTAGCTATATTCCCCTCCCCTTCCGTATCGCGGATAGTATCGGCCCCGAAGCCGCCATAGAGCCGGTCGTTACCACGGCCCCCATCCATCTTGTCTGCCCCGTAACCTCCAAAGAGGATATCGTCGCCCTTATGGCCAGCCAGATCGTCATCGCCGTGGCCGCCATCTAAGTAATCGTTACCGTCGCCGCCGCGTAAAATATCGTTGCCATCTAATCCGTAGATATAGTCGTTATCGTCGCCGCCAGTGATATAGTCGTCGGCTAAGCCGCCTTCCAGATAATCGCGACCGTCGCCGCCATCGATGACATTACCCTGAACGGAATAGCTCTGGACGTCCTTCTCGCCCGTAAAGAAGCCGACGATCTTCTCCCACAGATTGCGGTCATCTTTCTCAACCTGCTGAGTGCGACCGCCCTCTTGGAAATCTAACTGATTGGCTACCACTATATCGTCGCCCGCGTGGGTACTGATATTATTAGCCCCGTAATTATCATAGACGAAATCGCTCCCAGCCCCGGTAGAGATGCGGTCGTCGCCCTTCCCACCCACGACGTACAGAGCCTGGCGCAGATTCTCATCAGCCTCAATAGTATCGTTGCCATCGCCGCCGTCGATAATGAGATAGCGAGCCTCGCTCTTAGTAAAGGAGAGCTCCTCGCCATCGATATCGACTATAATCCCCCCATCCTCAGCGGCCGAGATCTGGATCTTATTGTCAGCCTCCGAAGCGCGCAAGACGGTAAACTTATCGAAAGCCGCCGCCTCGTCATCCTCAGGCTCGGTCTCCGCTAAACGCTGGGCCAACGCATAGGCGTCGGAATCGGGCTCGCAATCTCGGGCCTTAAAGAGCTGATAATTCTGGCCGCTCTCGTAAGCTTTAGGCTCCCCGCCCTCGACCGCTTGGCTCTCCGTAGACTCCGCCGCAGCCAGCGCACTACTCTCAGCCACCATACTAGCCCGCGAAGATAGCCCCGCTTGATCGTCAGCCCCCGCGCTCTGCTGGGCCGCCCCCTCCGCCTGGGTTTGAGCGAGCGTAGAACTCTGGGTAGGCTGGACATTACTCTTTCCAGCAGTAGTCCGCTGGACATGCTCCTGTTTAGGGGTACTACTTACCGAATTGATACTCATCTTCTCTCACCTCAAGGCGTAATGTCCCCCGCCAGTAGTTCCAGTTGTACTTACATTCTAGCTTCCTAAGGAATAATACTCCTCAATAGCAAACCCCTTAAGCCTAGTTGCACTATCACGACATACCTAGCCCAGGACAAGGAGCGCCGTACCTTTTTCAATCTCTATTTTAAGAGGACTACTACCAAAAGGGCCCAACGCCTAAAGGTAGGCGCTAGGCCCTAAAGGGACTCATACTTTAGCTTAAGGGTAGACGGTCAAGGCGCCCGATTCACAACCGATAGTTACCAGAAAACCGCGCTTTAAGAGGCTGCAGATGACGGCCGGATCGGGACGGAGGTACTCCCGACGCGGAATGTAATGGCGCTCCAGCTCCTCAAAGTATTTCTCGATAATAGCCTCATCGCTCAACTTAGAGATGGAGGCCGGGACCTGCGGCGCTTTAGAGCTACTGAGCTCTCGGTAGAGCTCGCTAGGGACTACGAAGGGTTCCTGGTCGTGGGCCGTCATATACTCCCTATAGGCGCTCACCGGTTCGGTCGGGATCCCCAACTGCGGAGCTACCTCGCTCAACCAGCTGTTATTAGTAGTCATAATCTCCATGCGCTGCCCGCTCTGGGCGTCCTGGACCTGGAGTAATAAGAAGATAGTCTCCGTCTGGAAGCCCTTATAACGCCTACTAGTAAGTGATTTCATCCGCTCCGCACCCTCTCTCTCTGCAAGCTGAACCGACTTGGGAGTCGCAGCCGAATCCGGAGGCAAGGCCCCGCCCGGCTGACAGCCCCAAATTAAGAGGGCGCTCACCAACAAAAGCCCCCAAGCTCGCCCCTTCATCTCGCCTCCTAGCTCCAAAAACTCCCCGCCCCTAAACTTCCACGCCCCACCCTAAACCCTTCCCTCTTGCAGCCCTCCCTAAGCGCGAGAGGGAGCGGGCTCTAAAGTTGGCTCGTAGAAGCGACTGTAGAGATAGAGGGAGATAGCCCCCAAGCAGGCCACTAAAGCGCCAATGAGAGGGACGCTATAATAAGGCCAATGGAGCGAGAAGGGGAAGCCGCCTACGGTGGCCCCTAAAGCGTTGCCCAAGTTGAAAGCCGCCTGGATGAGAGCCGCCCCTAAGAGCATCCCCCCTTGGGCCGTCTGCAAGATGGCGATCTGTTGGGGGGCGCTCAGAGCGAATAAGACGCCCGAACAGAAACAGATTAAAGAGATGGCTAAGTAGAGCTTAGAACCGGTAAGGGCCAAGAGTAAGAGACCTAACACGGCCAAAGACTGGAAGGCAAAAGCCACCTTACCCGGCGTAAAACGGTCGCAGAGCTGGCCGGAGAGCAAATTGAAGAGGACCATAGCCAAACCGGCCAACATCATAACCCAGGGGACGTTAGCCACGTTAAGACCCGACCAGTCGGTCAGTAAAGGGCTCAGATAACTGAACATTACGAAGATACCGCCATTCCCGAAGGCCGTGGCCGCTAAAATTAACCAGGGAGCGGGACTCTTGAGGAAGACAAACTGCTCCTTAAAGCCCGTATCTTTGAGACCGCCCACATCGGGCAACCACGTGAAAAGGGCCAGTAAGACCCCAGTATTGAGCAAAGCGATAACGTAAAAGACGTCGCGCCAAGAGAAGATATGGGCCAAATAAGTGCCCAGAGGGACCCCCACTAAGTTAGCTATCGTCATCCCAGTTACAACTATCGAGACCGCGCTGCTGCCCTTACCCTGCTGAGCTAAACGCTGAGCGATGATAGATCAGGCCCCAAAGAAACAACCGTGCGGGATACCCATAATAAAACGGGCCGCAACTAAAGTCCAAAACGAAGGGGCCCACGTAGCTAAACAACTGCCCGCCAACATCAGCGAAGCTAAGACCAACATGATATGCCGCAAAGTCAAATGGCGCAAAACGCTCAAGAGAAAAGCCCCCAACATCACCCCTAAAGCATAAACCGAAATGGCATGACCAGCCTGAGCGATAGAGACCCCAAAATACTTAGCTATATAAGGCAAAAGACCCATCATCACAAATTCAGCTATCCCCAAACTGAACGTCCCCAAGGCCATCGCCAACAATCCTCTCATTTTTTTCTTTTAAACCTCGTTGTTACTATCTGACAAAAGCTAGATGAGTACCGTAACTTAGGACCCTAAAATTCTCCACTATCTCAATTCCGCATCACGAATTCCGAATTACGAATTGTCCTCCCCCGCCCGCACACCCTCAGCGATTTTCCCCCTAGCTAAGCGCCACTCGGGACTCGCCAGCAACTTACTCCCCGCGTTCTCGCCCCTAAGTCATCGCCGAAACCAAAGTTAGCGCCACACCCCATCCCCCGCCGCGCCACCCAAATTCCGAATTACGAATTCCGAATTACGAATTTATCTGGCTGCCGGAGGCTGCCAGATAAGCGCATTCCGAATTACGAATTGCTCCTTCCCCGGCCGCGCACACCAAGACGATTTTCCCCCTAGCTAAGCGCCACTCGGGACTCGCCAGCAACTTACTCCCCGCGTTCTCGCCCCTAAGTCATCGCCGAAACCAAAGTTAGCGCCACACCCCATCCCCCGCCGCGCCACCCAAATTCCGAATTACGAATTCCGAATTCCGCATTGTTCTACTAAGTGTAGCGCTAAAACGGCGTTGGTAATACAACCTATGCCGCCGGGGACGGGGGTGTAGGCTTGGACTATTTGGGCCGCTTGGGGGTCGACGTCGCCGCAGAGTTGGCCTTGGGCATCGAAGTTAATGCCTACGTCGAGGACTACTTGTTGGGGCGCTAGGTAGCTCTCTCCGATGGCGCGGGGCCGGCCAATGGCGGCCACGAGAATATCGGCCTCTCGAGCTAATTGGGCCGCTTGGGTGCTGTGGCTATGGCAGATAGTAACCGTAGCATTGCGAGCCAGCATGAGCATAGCTAGGGGCTTCCCCACCACCAGGCTGCGCCCGAGGATGAGCACGTGTTTCCCAGCCAGCGGGTACTGGTAGTAGTCTAAAAGTTCCATACACGCTTGGGCGGTACAGGGCGCCCATCCCAGTTGCGAGCGCTGGCCGTAGAGTCCCGCTTGAGCCAAAAATCCTACTCCGTCTAAATCTTTGCCGGGTTCTAAGATCCGGGCCAAACGTTCCCCTTGGAGGGGTTCGGGCAGGGGCATAAAGGGCAGAATCCCCTGAACGGAGGGATCATTTTGGAGCTGAAGGACCCGTCTCTCTAGCTCCAACTGCTCGATCTGGGCGGGATAGACGCAATTTTGGACCTCAATCCCCCACTTAGCGAAGGCCTTATTGAGGCTCTGCTCATAGGCCACATCGTCCCCGCGCTGCCCGACGCGCACGGTCGCTAGACGAGGGATGCGCCCAAGCTGGCGCCACTCTTTGACGTAGCGCTCGATCTTATGCCCTAGCGCCTGGGCTACGGGTCGGCCTAGCAATAATTGTGCCATCAACTAATTGTCCTTCCCTTGGAGTTGGGCGCAGATCTCTCTATAGAGCGCTTGGGCCCGTTGGCGATTGGCCTCTAAATAGATGGCGGCGCGGCTGTCTAGTTCTCGGGCCAGTTGGCGATTTTGGAGCCCTTGGGTATTGATGGCCACGTTGAGGGCCGCTCCTTCGAGGGTCGTCTGGACCAGAGTCGCTCCCACTCCCACGTCGCTCAGGGCCAGGCGCGAACCTTTGCGAGCTAAGATCTCTAAGATGTCGAGCACATCTCCGCAGCGCTCCATAATTTGGAGAGGCACGCTGGCGGCCCGTTGTAGGCCCTCTTCTAAGGCGCGGGCCTTCTCTTCCTTTGCGGAGGGGGTAGTAGGGCGCAGGCGATAGGCGGCGGCTAAGGGGGCGAAAGCTTGAGCATCGGCCTCTATGAGCTCTAGGAACTGGCCTTGGAGACGGGCGCCGCGCTCCTCCAGGATCCGCACCTCCTCTTCGACATCGGCGTACCTCTTTTTACCCAGGGTCAAATTCGCTACCATGCGCCCCAGGGCGATAGCTAAGGCTCCACACAAAGCGCAGGCCCCGCCCCCACCGGGGGTGGGGGCGGGCGAGGCCAGAAGGTCTAACCACTCTCTATAACTGGTCTGTCGATCCACTAAGTTCCATCCTCTCTAAGTTGCGACTAATTGAATATAGATATACCTTTAGGAGAGCCCTGAGATCCGCCCCTGGGCGTCGACCCGGATACGTTCGGCGGCGGGATGGGCGGGCAGGCCGGGCATGGTCAAGATCTCACCGGTCAGGGCCACGATAAATCCCGCGCCGGCGGACGGTTTCAAGTGGCGTACGGTAACTTTGAAATCGCGCGGGGCGCCTAAAAGCTTGGGATTATCGGAGAAGCTATATTGGGTCTTAGCTACGCAGATAGGCCACTGGGCGCAACCTAGCCCTTCTAAGAGGGCGATCTCCTTTTGGGCTTTAGGGGTAAACTCTACCCCCTGACCGCGGTAGATGCGGCGCACGAGCAGATCTAACTTTTCGGGGATACTGGCCTCTAAAGGATAGGCGAACTGGAGCTGACTGGGCCGCTGACAGAGCTCTAAGACCTCGCGGGCCAACTCCTCGCCCCCTGGGCCTCCCTGGGCCCAGACGTCGGTGGCGATGCCTTGCACTTGTAACTGGGAGCAGCGCTGGGCCACTAATTCTAGCTCCTCGGGCGCATCGTTGGGGAAGCGGTTAATGGCTACTACGGCGGGCAGACCGAATACTTGGGTAATATTCTCGATATGCTGGAGCAGATTGGGCAGACCGCGCTCTAAGGCCATGAGATCTGGCTCTTGGAGATCTGCAAGCGCTACCCCTCCGTGGTATTTGAGGGCCCGCAAGGTGGCCACAATAACTACGGCCGCCGGTTGCAAATGGCCTAAGCGACACTTAATATCTAAGAATTTCTCCGCGCCCAGATCGGCTCCAAAGCCAGCTTCGGTGACTACGTAATCCCCTAAACGCTGGGCCAGGCGGGTCGCTAGGAGCGAGTTGCAACCGTGGGCGATATTGGCGAAGGGCCCGCCATGGACTAAGACGGGCGCTCCCTCCAGAGTCTGGACCAGATTGGGCTGGAGAGCCTCGCGCAAGAGGGCGGTCATAGCCATGGGGGCCAGCACTTGGCTAGCGCGCACCGCTTGACCGGAGAAATCGTAACCTACTATCAGTTGGCCCAGGCGCTCTTGCAGGTCGGGTAGGTCGCTAGCTAGGCAGAGGGTGGCCATAATCTCGGAGGCGGCGGTAATTTCAAAGCCATCTTCGCGGGGCATCCCTTGGGTTCGGCCCCCTAGGCCAGTGACAATATTGCGCAACTGGCGGTCGTTGACGTCGAGCGCCCTCTTCCAGGTCACCCGGCGCGGATCGAGACGGAGCCCGTTCCCTTGGTAGATATGGTTATCGACTAGCGCCGCTAAGAGGTTATGGGCGGAAGTGATAGCGTGGAAATCGCCGGTAAAGTGGAGATTAATATCCTCCATGGGGGCGATCTGGGCCCTCCCTCCCCCGGCGGCTCCCCCTTTGAGTCCGAAGACAGGACCTAAAGAGGGCTCGCGCAGAGCTCCCACAGCCTTCTTTTGTAATCTCTGCAGGGCGTCTAAGAGTCCGATACTGACCGTAGTCTTACCCTCCCCAGCGGGCGTAGGGGTGAGGGCGGTAACTAAGATGACCTTACCCGGCTGGCGGTCGGGCAGGGTGGGGTTGAGGTGGAGCTTCGCTTTGTAGCGGCCGTAGGGCTCCCAATCGGCGCTCTGCAGTCCTAGACGCTCGGCTATAGAGGCGATAGGTTGTAACTTAACGCTCTGGGCGATCTCAATATCCGACTTATACTCCACGCTTTAGCCCTCCGCTCAGCTCCTAAAATAGGAGTAGTTCTTCCCAATAGGAGTAGTTTTTCCCCCATCGCCCCCTTGTCTAAAGGTCAGTTAGACCCTAGAATTTTTAAACATGAAGAAGTTATCTTTGGCTCTCATTTGTATAGGCTTCGCTTTGGCCGCAGGCTTTTGGGCCTATGCCCCTCCCCTGCAGGCGGAGGCTCCTCAACCCTCATCTAAGACTGTGGAGAAAGAGAAGATGAATAGCCCTTTACCCTTCCACGCCGCGCGTTATACCGTGCCCTCGACTGAAGGCAGTATTATCCTCATCCAAGTGCGCCTTCAAGGTAGCGATAAGGTAGATACGGTGGCTATCGACAATACTTACTGGTTGGAGCGCGTGGGCGTCTATCCTTATAAATATACGACCGCCGACCATCGCCGTTACGTGGAGTATATGTTAGCCCACGAATCCCAGCCCTTCGACTTGACCCCAGAGCAGTATCGCAAAGTCAAGAGTTCCATCGTCCCCCCTCTCGACCCTCAGCTCTTAAAATTGAGTCCGGAAGAGATCCAAGAGCGCTACTTAGAGCGCATCCCCCACAGCGATGCTTGGACTCGTAAACCTGACGATAGGCAATTGAGCCGCCTCGACTTCGTCCATCTGATCTTAGCTAAAGGCTGTATCCTGCGCCGCAGCTGTTTAGATGGCAGCTACTTAGTCTATTTCCCCCCGCAAAAATAGCTCTTCCCCCCCTTGCCAAAACGCTCGAGAGTTGCTATCATTCTTCCGCTTGAGGGAACCAGACGACCGTCGCTGGTCCGTATACCTCTCTCCTAGGCTGGTTCTTTCAAGCAGAGGAGCTGTCGGGGTGTAGCTCAGCTTGGATAGAGCGCTAGCATGGGGCGTTAGAGGCCCCCGGTTCAAATCCGGGCACTCCGACCATTTCCCAATAAAAAAAGAGCCCCTTTGCCGTGTGCCGATAAGACAGTAATTTGAGAAAACTACAAAATCGGCATCTGCTAAGCAGGATTGGACAACAAAACAGGCGGCACTCAGCTTCGGTTGGGTGCTGCCTGTTTTTGTACATCTAAGGGTTGAAAATCACCGACTTTCTGCTCTGTAAAGCAAGGATAGTAAAAAGGGTGAAATAGTTATCGCTCTCATGCAGTTCCTTTGTGAAACAGCGAATCGCTGTATAAGGTATACGGTTCGCTGGGAAGTGCGCATATTTGCGGTCGTGCAAAATACCCCACAAAACCGCAAAGTCGATAGAGGGGTATTTCGATGCAGAGTATGTTCGACACTGGGGAAACTGAAAATCAGCTTATATTCGTAGAAAAGTTACATTTTAGGGCGATAAATTCTGGGTATTGTATTGAAAACAGAGCTATCCTTGTGATATGATGTGTGTACACACTTTCGAGAAGGTGCAGCATGGCTATACCAAAGCTGAAAAAGCAGGATGTTATTGATGCCCTGAAATTTATCGACGAGAACGGAGTTCCCGAACATAATACAAGCGTAAAATATGTACTTGTGTCTGAGGATGGGAAAAAATATCCGCCGAAGTATGTGGTAGCCGTTGCTGACCATTTGGCAAACGGCACAGATATTTCAACAACTGGATTTAATGCCGTTGAAGCGAAAAACTATTTGGAGGGGCAGGGATTTACCATCGAGACTAAGCAGCAGGAGAAGTTTGAACTTACCATTACTGCCGAAAGTGTCGAGTCAACAGATGAATGTTTTACAATGGATAATCTGAGCCTCGGTGATAACTATAAGCCTCTGGATGCCTATTTCCAAAGAGCGAATGGGGATATAATCAGGCGTGCCTATAGCAAAGGCGAAAAAAGAAATTCTAATCAGACCATGCCGCGTATTGCCTGTCAGGTGTTCGAGAAGCAGCTTGCTGCATTATCGGTTGAGGACAAGGAGAACTTCCCTGTCTGTAAATATAACCCGGACAGCGACGTAATCAGAGGTATCTATACGAGTGTGGATGAATTCAAGAAACACCGCAACACGATAGAATACCTGACATATAGTTATGATAACGGCCGCCAATTTGTGATCTACAGCTGGAATATCTTTACTACAGTTGTCTTTGTGCAGGAATGCTTGAAGCGTTTTGGCGAACCGGGGGATCAATTCGTCCTTGTGTACCGCGAAAAAGATGAGAAGGAAACCGCAGCGGCAGAAACGGAAGCTGCTGTTCAGGAAGAGCTTGTTCAACAGTTCAAGGGATACCGAAATCCGTTTTCTTCCATGCTGATTGAATCAAAAAATCTGATTTTCAGAGGTGCGCCCGGTACCGGAAAATCTTATCTTGCCAAAGAAATCGCTGCGGACATCATCAGCAATGGGTACTTTGACGATTACACACTTCTTACTGACGAGCAGAAAAAACAGGTTGAGTTCGTTCAGTTCCATCCGAGTTATGACTACTCTGATTTTGTTGAAGGACTAAGACCGAAAATCAATGATGATGGGACAATGGGCTTTGAATTGCAGGATGGCATTTTCAAGAAGTTTGTTGCCCGTGCCAGAAAGAACTATGAGGACTCCCAAAAATCCAGAGAAACCGTAGAAAAGGAAGTCACGGTTCAAGAATCCATGACAGAGTTTTTCTCCGGCGTTGAGTTTGGCGTTGACACATTTAAGACGATCAATGGAAATGAATTTACCATTACCGACGTGGATGACGGGCATATCCGCATTTCTATTCCCGGAAACGCATCTGTCAACAGGCTTGCTCTGAGTTTGGATGAAGTTCGGAAAATGCTGGAATCCGGGCAGAAGTTTGAAAAAATAAAGGATATCACGTCCTTTTTCGGAAAAACGTTTGCTACGCAAGGATACTCCTATGATTTTGCTATCTATAAAGCAATCAAAGCAAAGAAAAGTACAATTTCAAAAGCAAAGGTAAAACAGGAGGAACTGAAAAAATACATATTCATCATAGATGAAATCAACCGCGGTGAGATTTCAAAGATTTTCGGTGAATTGTTCTTTGCAATAGATCCCGGTTATCGCGGTAAAGCCGGAGAGATCTCCACGCAGTATTCCAATCTGCACTCTGACCCCGGCGAAAAGTTCTATATTCCTGAAAATGTCTATATCATCGGCACCATGAACGATATTGACCGCTCTGTGGACAGCTTTGATTTTGCCATGCGTCGTCGCTTCCGTTTCGTAGAACTTAGAGCGGATGAGCGCCTTGAGATGCTTGCGTCGCTGGAAAACGAGGAGTTGGAGGCTGAGGCAATCAGAAGGATGGCTGCGCTCAATAAGGCAATCGCAGAGGTCGAGGACCTGAATGAAAATTATCAGATCGGAGCGTCTTACTTCCTGAAGTTGAAAACACTTGATTTTAACCAGCTTTGGACTGATTATCTGCAACCGCTCCTACAGGAATACATTCAGGGAATGTACGATGAGGAAGGAATTATGAATCGGTTCGCAAGGGCATACGGCTATCAGAAACCTGCCAGAGGTGATGCGAATGAAGCTGCTCAGGATCAAGGATAACTCCCAGCAGAAAAAAGATGCCTTTTCTCAAGTAGCGAGGCTGACAGGCAAAATTGCAGATAAGACATTGGAACAGCTTGAGCGTGAAGGTGTGTTCGTATTTCCTGAAACCGTAAAAGATGCAGAGGATATTACGCAAGATCAAATGATCCTCCAAAGCGTCAATGACACCTATCGCTCCGGCAATGTGATGGGCTTTCTTGGCTACGGTGATGAGCGGCTTGTGATCGCATCCCGTTTTTGCGGAGAGGGTGAGGATTACTTTTTCCAGTATCTTTTAGACAAAGTTCTGGACTTTCCAAACATCGTAGATTTGGATGCAGATGCCAATCAAGACAATCGGCTGTTCAATTTTCTGCTGTTTCTGTTTCCGTATTACCTCAAAGCAGCGATGCGGAAGGGCTTGTTCAAAAAGTATATCCGCCACAGATACAATGATGGAAATGTAAAAGGCACGATTGATGTCGCAAGACATATAGAGAAGAACACCCCATTTGTAGGAAATGTTGCATACAGCCAGAGAGAGTTTTCCTACGATAACAGTCTGATGGAGCTGGTGCGGCATACCATAGAGTTTATCAAAAGAAAGCCTTACGGCAATAAATTTCTTATCAAGGTGAAAGACGAGGTAAAACTCGTTATAGATGCGACTCCGGGATATGAGCCGTATGACAGGCAGAAAATCATTGAACAGAATAAAAAGAATACCGTCCGCCACGCTTATTTCAGAGAGTATCTCGCATTACAAAGGTTGTGTCTCTTAATCCTCCGACACCAGAAACATCAAATTGGCACGGGAGCGAGGCAGATATACGGTATTCTGTTTGACGGTGCATGGCTGTGGGAGGAATATATTAACTTGCTCATTGAAGATATCTTCTACCACCCAATGAACAAGAGCGGCACAGGCGCTCAGAGACTGTTTGATGGAAATGTAGGCTTGATCTATCCCGATTTCATCAGCCGGAATAGCAAACCACGGATCATTGCTGACGCGAAGTATAAACCCCTTGACAACATTGGCAATCGAGATTATTTACAGGTGCTTGCCTATATGTTCCGGTTTGATGCAAAGGCTGGTTACTATCTCTATCCAGAAGCGGAAGGGTTTGACGATTTGAAATTGTGGTTGAACCGTGGTTTGACCTATGAGAAAAATGTTATGGCGCGTGACGACATCAGCGTTATCAAGCACGGCTTGAAAATTCCCATAGATGCGCAGAATTATTCAGAGTTTACAGCAAAGATGAAGGTTCAGGAGCAGGAATTTACAAGCGTATTCTATGCGTGATTTTGTAGGAGAACACAGAACTGCATATCAATAATCGATCGGTTTTGATTAGAAATAATCCGTAGGAGTAAAGAGGAATCCCGATGCCAGACAACAGGAATCGCAAGCGACCGATACAGGTCAAATTTTTCGTAGATGAAAGAGAACTCGGCTTGATAAAGGCGAATATGGCGCAGCTTGGGATAGAGAATATGAGCGCTTACCTTCGCCAAGTGGCGATCGACAGATATGAGAAAAAACCGGATATGCCTGAACGCCGTGAAACCAAAAATCCCTGACTCACTTTCCGAAGATAGATTGATGTTCAGCTCCGCAGGAGCGTAGCCGATTTCTCTGAAATCGTTCAGGGGTTTGGGGCATTTCCCCAACAAGATTGCACGGGTGCATAAACACGAGCATTGCTTGCCAAGTGCGTTTCGCAGTTGGCAGGTAATGAGAAGTGGATACCGCCGTGCATTGCTTGCCGGAATGGCAAGCTCCGGTGTGGGTACTCACCGGATTTGCTTGCTATTCTGCAAGAAAATCTCGGTCGTACCACGCCGGTTTTCGCAAGTGTAGCTACACTTGCTGTGCTTGCTATTCTCCGTTTCCCATGATAGCAAGCGTCATTTTCCAAATGGAAATCGGCGGCAACCGCCGCCTTGTCTGCCAAAAAGCGAAACGGACGGGCGCTGTCAATGGCGGCGCAGCCGTTCATCTTAACCATTGACGGCGTTCGTCCATTTTGCTACTCCGACTATAATTTTGAATGAAATGAATCGAAGCGAAGGAGGCTTGACGAAGTGAATCCAAAAGAAAATGACAATGAGATCATTGAGCTGACCGACGAGGAACTGGACGAGATTTTTGCCGATGATGATTTTGATAACGGCGAGGAGGACGGTGAAATCCGCTCGTTTCATTTCTCCAATCCTGACCCGTATGCCAAGGTCAAGCCGCGCCCCGACGATGCCCCCAAGAGGGAGTTTTCTTTCGATGAAAAGGGCAACATCGTGGTGAAGAATCCGTCCGCCTTTTGGCTGCCCGATGTCAAAATCGTGGAGGAACACGGCGGCACGGAATACACCGTAACTGGCAGCTATGAGGGAACGGAAACCCTCGACAAGAAGCTCAGACGCATTATGGAGCAGAACGCTGCCGATGATAAAAGTAGTATCACGGAGGACGCCGATGAGTAACGACGTTTCTCTTGATATAAACCAAAAATCCAATCCTGTTCAGACAGTTGCCCCACCAAAGGAGGACAACAATATGTTAAGGGCAACCGACAAAATCACAGCGCTTTATTGCAGACTGTCCGTGGAGGACACCAAAGAAAAAGGCGGCAAGGATGACCCGTCGAACTCCATCCAGCATCAGCAGAT
>CALUQR010000015.1 GCA_944322965.1 Vulcanimicrobiota bacterium | reverse complement strand
TTGGCGGGAGAGACGGGATTCGAACCCGCGACCTCCGGCGTGACAGGCCAGCGCCCTAAGCCTCTAGGCCACTCCCCCATACCGTTCCACTCGTACTTTACGGCAAGTCCCTACTGTGGTGGGCGAAACAGGACTCGAACCTGTGACCCCCTGCATGTGACGCAGGTGCTCTGGCCAACTGAGCTACTCGCCCTCGGGACAGGCAGAAGTATATCTAGAACTGGAGACCTTGTCAAGGGCTAAGAGAGAAATTTTAAGAGAGCGCTAAGGGGACTACCGCCGCTAAAGCGGCCGTCTCCACCCGCAAGATGCGCGCTCCTAAGGAGTAGAATTGCGCCCCCGCCCGCCGGGCGGCGGCTACTTCCGCCTCCGAAAAGCCCCCTTCAGGACCGATAAAGAGGCCCCAACTCTCTCCGGCTGCGGGCTGGGGGCGCCAGGGCTCCGCTTCGGGCACAAAAAAGATCAAAGGGCCCGCCCCCCGCCACTCCTCTAAGAGCCCCTCTAAAGTCTGAGGAGTCGCTACCGTAGGAACTATAACCCGCCCCGACTGTTGGGCGGCGCTCTGGGCTAGACGCTGCCAACGCTCTACCTTAAGACGGGCGGGCCCCTTCACTTGGGCGAACTCCGCCTCTAAGGGGACTATCTCTTCTACCCCCAATTCCGTCAATTTCTCGACCGCCCAATCGAAGCGCTCTCCCTTAACTAAAGAGAGGGCTAAGCGCACCTTATAAGGTAGCTCCACCTTAGGCCAACTGACCTCCCCCAGCCGCACTTGGGCCCGCCCCCCCTGGAGCCCCAAGTAGGTAGCCCCATACTGAGCCCCGGAGTTATCGAAGAGCTCTAAGTTCCACCCCTTCTGGAAGCGCAAGACGCGCCCCAAATGGTGGCTCCCCTCGCTATCTAGCTCTAAGATCTCGCCCTCTGAGGGGTAGGGGCCGGGCTGGTAGAGGCGGGTGCGGCGGGCCATAAGCGCTCTAGTCCTTTTTCCCTAAGACTAAAGCCACCCAACCTTCGCGCAAGCAACGCTCTTTAACGACTAAGCCCTCTTGGGCCATAGCCTCCACTACCTCTTCTTCGCGCTCTAAGACGATGCCGCTAGCGATTAAGACTCCCTGGGGGGTCAAAGCTTGGGCTAAGGGAGCGCTCAGGCGGCAGAGTAAGCTAGCCACCAAGTTGGCGCAGACTACGGGGAAGGTCCCCTGGTCTAAGGGGACGCCAATAAACTCTAAGATCTCGATCCGATCCTCTAACTTATTGAGCTCGCAATTCTCCTGAGCCACCTTGACCGCCACCGGATCGCTATCGGAGGCCACGATCTGGGGGACCCCTAAAAGGGCCGCGGCTAAAGCTAAGATCCCTGAGCCCGTCCCCACATCTAAGAGGCGCGGAGGGTGGAGTTGGGGCAGATACTTCTCTAAGAGCTCTAGGCAGAGGGCGGTCGTAGCGTGGCTGCCGGTGCCAAAGGCCATCCCCGGATCTAAGACTAAGACCTTATCCCCCTCCGCGGCCTGGAAGGTAGCCCGCTCCCAGGAGGGGCAGACGACTAAATGGCGCCCAAAGCGCAAGGGGTGGTAATAACGCTTCCAGCACTCCGCCCAATCCTCATCGACTATATTCTGGCGCACTCGGGCCGCTACCCCCAATTGGGCTAGCCCCGCTAAGAGCTCCTCCCAACGAGCGCGCCACTCCCCCACGCAGGGCATATAGAGGACCCAGCGCCAGTGGGGAGGCTCGGCCTCCACTACCCAGCCCCCCACCTTAAAGGCGCTCAAGTAGGCCTCTAACTCTTCTAAATCGCAAGTAGCGGGGCCGGTCAGCTCCACCTCTTGCCAAGTCAAACCGCGCAAATTAACCGAAGATTGCATCATGGATCCGTCCAAAAAATCCTTTACTAGGTTCTTTCGCCTCTTGGGGGCCCGCCTCTTGGAACTCCTCTAAGAGCTTCTTCTGTTTGTCGTTGAGTTTAGTAGGGACGATAACCTGGACTACTACGTGCAAGTCGCCAAAGCGGGCGCTGCGGAATTCAGGCATACCCTTGCCCTTAATGCGGAAGGTGGCGCCCGGTTGGGTGCCCGCCGGAATGCGCAACTTCTCGCTCTTCCCCGTCACCTGTTCGATCTCCACCTCGGCCCCCAAAGCGGCCTGAGTGAAGGTAATATTCTTGCGGTAGAGCAGGTCGGCCCCCTCGCGCACGAAGCGCTTATCTTCGGCCACTTCCACGATGACGATGACGCTCCCCCGCGGGCCGCCATTGGCGCCCGGCTCCCCGCAATCGGGCAGGCGCAGACCGTTACCCGTCTCAATACCGGCGGGAATCTTGATATCTAAGCGCTTAGTAACCTCCACTACCCCCTGACCCTTACACTCGGGACAGGGCTTAACCACCTTCTGGCCCCTACCGCCGCAAGTGGGACACTCTACCACCTGGGCTAAGGTACCAAAACCGATATTGATCTGTTTTTGGACTCGACCGGCGCCCCGACAGGTGGGACAGACCTCCACCCCATCGGGCTCGACGGTCAACTTGCCCTTACAAGTCAGACAGGACTCATGGACCTTATACTCCACCTCTTTAGTACAGCCCGTATAGGCCTCTTCTAAGGTGATAGTCACCCCCAGACGAATATCCCGACCCCGGCGCGGCTGGCGCTCATCGCGCCGCCCGCCCATATTCATAAAGCTCTCAAAGATATCCCCAAAGCCCCCAAAACCGCCGAATCCGCCAAAACCTCCAAAGCCGCCGGAGGGGCCCGCCCCCGGAGCTTGGCCGTAACTATCGTAGTAGGCCCGCTTATCGGCATCGGAGAGGACGGCGTAGGCCTCGTTGACCTTAATCATCTCCTCTTGGGCCTTCTCTTTATCTTCAGCCACGTCGGGATGGTACTTGCGCACCATATTGCGGTAGGCGCGCTTAATCTCTTGGTCGGAGGCATTGCGCTCAATGCCCAAGATTTCGTAATAATCAAATTCTGCCATAATCTATCTCTCGGGTTCTTCTCAAACAAAGACGCCGACTCCAGGGACCGCTTGGCGGAACCCGCAGCCGACGCTCTCCCCTAGTGAAGAGGTTATCCCTCCTCCCTACTTATTTTCCTTCCTCCTGATTGAACCAACCGAAGAGCTCGTCATCCTCGGGCTCTTCATCACTGCTCAGATCGTAGATCTCCTGGCGCTTGGCCTCTTCGCTCTGATCCTTAGCGGCTACGCGGCCCGTATCCAGGGCGTAGTAGGCGTCGGTAGAGATGGCGTAGAGCTGATCCTGGAGCAGCTTAGTATCGGCCGCGATCTTGGCCAGATCGGTGGCCTGCAGGGAGATACGCAACTGGTCGATGAGGTTGCGCAAGGCGATCTGGTGGTCGGGATTGATGCGCTCGCCCAGTTCGCGCATAGTATGCTCGGCGGTATCGATCTCGATATTGGCCTTATTGCGCACCGTAGCTTCTTCGCGCCGCTTACCGTCCTCTTCCGCGTAGATGGCCGCCTCTTTGACCATGGTGTCGATCTCGTCTTTAGAGAGGCTGGTGGGGGATTGGATGGTAATCTTCTGTTGGTTGCCGGTCACCATATCCTTAGCGGAGACGTTGACGATACCGTTGGCGTCGATATCGAAGGTCACCTCGATCTGGGGCACGCCGCGCGGGGCGGGCGGGATATTGCGCAATTCGAAGCGACCCAAGGATTTATTGTGGGCCGCCAGTTCGCGCTCGCCTTGCAAGACGTGGACTTCTACTACCGTCTGGCCGTCGGCGGCGGTGGTAAAGATACGCGTCTTCGAGCAGGGGATCTGGGAGTTGCGCTCGATGAGCTTAGTGAAGATACCGCCCACGGTCTCGATACCTAAGGAGAGGGAGGTGACGTCCAAAAGGACCATATCCTTGACCTCGCCCGCAATGACCGCGCCTTGGATGGCGGCGCCCATAGCTACCACCTTGTCGGGGTCGATACCGCTAGCCGGCTCGCGATTGAAGAGGGCTCGCACCTTATCTTGGACGGCCGGCATACGGGTGGAACCGCCCACCAAGAAGACCTTGTTGATCTGGTGTAAGTTGAGGCCCGAATCCTTAATAGCCCGCATGGCCGGAATTTCGCAGCGCTCTACTAAGTCGGCCGTCAACTCCTGGAACTTGGCGCGCGTCAACTCTACGTCTAAGTGCTTGGGACCGGTGGCGTCGGCGGCGATGAAGGGGAGATTGACCTTGGCCGTCGTCTCGTAGGAGAGCTTGATCTTCGTATTCTCCGCCACTTCCTTGAGGCGCTGCATAGCCAGACGGTCGGCGCGCAGGTCGATATTGTAGCGATTCTTAAAGTCTTCGATCAGCCAGTCCATAATGCGCTGATCCCAGTCGTCGCCGCCTAAGTGGGAGTCGCCCGCGGTCGATTTGACCTCTACTAAGCCGCCGCCCACCTCTACGATGGAGACGTCGAAGGTACCGCCGCCTAAGTCCCAGATGAGCACATTCTCCGTCTGGGCGTTGTCGTCTTCGCCCTTATTGAGTCCATAAGCCATACAGGAGGCGGTGGGCTCGTTGATGATGCGCACTACTTCTAAACCGGCGATCGTCCCCGCGTCTTTGGTAGCCTGGCGCTCGGAGTCGCTAAAATAAGCGGGTACGGTAATGACCGCCTTCTCGATGGGGAAGCCCAGGTAGGTCTCGGCGTCCGTCTTGATCTTTTGCAAGATCATGGCCGAGATCTCTTGGGGGCTAAACTGTTTGTCGTCGATTTGGACCTTATAGTCCGTACCCATGTGGCGCTTAATGGAGATCACCGTGCGGTCAGGATTAGAAACGGCCTGCCGTTTAGCTACCGACCCTACGAAGCGCTCGCCAGTCTTAGAGAAGCCGACGACCGAAGGGAAGAGATAATCGCCCTCCGCGCTAGGGATTACGATAGGCTCGCCGCCCTCAACGATGGAGACTACCGAGTTAGTAGTCCCTAAGTCTATACCTACTATTTTGTCCGCCACGGATGTTGTGGACCTCCATTCTATAGAATGCCCTGTCTTTATATGGTTATTAGAAAATAGAGCCTAACTGCCAGCTACTCTAGCATATCGCCAACCGCTTGAGCAATTAAATTTTTATATCTTTCCGCTCCCCAATATTAGCTCACTTCGGATCTTAAGACCGGTCTAAACGGGGGTCGTATTTCCCGCTGCAGGGGTCCCAGTTCCTTCCTTAGCGCTAGGCGCAGATTCTGGCGTCGACGCGGACTCCGCTGCGGGGGTAGAATCAACCGCGGGAGCGGGCTCCACTGCTGGAGCAGAATCGGCCGCAAGGGCGGGTTCCACCGCAGAAACAGGCTCAGTTGCCGAAGCAGCCTCCGCTGCGGGAGCGGGCTCCACTGCTGGAGCAGAATCGGCCGCAGGGGCGGATTCCACCGCAGAAGCGGACTCAGTTGCCGGAGCGGTCTCCACTACGGGAGCGGGCTCCACCACGGGAGCAGAATCGGCCGCAGGGGTAGATTCAACCGCGGGGGCGGGCTCGGTCGCCGGAGCGGCCTCGGCTGCAGGGGCGGCCTCGGCTGCAGGGGCGAGCTCGGGCGCAGGGGGCGTCTGGGGCGGGGGCGCATTGGGATCGGGGATGGCGATGCGCACCATAGGCGTCTGGGGCGGGGGCGCATTGGGATCGGGGATGGCGATGCGCACCATAGGCGCCCGCAGGAGATGGCCGTCCAAAAGGTAGCCGCGCCGCAACTCGTCGTAGATGGCGTCCTCCGGTACGGCGGAGGTGGGTACTCGCCCCATGGCCTCGTGGAAGTTAGGATCGAAGGGCTGGCCCACGACCTCCATCACCTCTAAGCCCTGACTGTGGCAGGCCTCTTGGAGCTGGCTATAGATAATATTTACGCCCTTCCAGAGGCTCTCGACTTCCGGAGAGCTCTCCGCGCTCTGGGCTTTCAAGGCCTCCTGGAAGCTATCTAAGACGGGCAGGAGAGCTTTAAAGACCGACTCTTTAGCCTTGCGCACCTTAAATTCTAAATCTTTTTCGGCCCGACTGCGCATATTGGCCACGTCGATCTCCAACTTTTCGCAACGCTTATCGGCGGCCAGAGCCTTAGTATGCAACTTGACGACTAAGCCCTCTTTCTCTTCCAGCTGGCGGCGCAGCTCTTCCACTTCGCTCTGGGCCTCGTCCCGCACTTTGGCCAGCTCCTGACGGTGGGCTTGTTGCATCTTACTTAAAGCTTGGGTAGCCTTCTGGACTATAGCTTTCTCCCGCTCGACATCGGCCTTGACCACCGGAGCCTTTTCCGCTCCGCCCTCTAAATAACGGTCGATTAAGGCCTGAGAGGCCAAACGATAGAGACCTACTAAAGCCCCGTAATCTAAGCCCTCTTGGCGCATGCGCTGTAAACGGGGGCGCAAGAAAGCCAAGAAATCGAAGCGGGCCGCCATCTCCTCTAACTGCTGCAGCTCAGCCTGGCGCTTATCCGCTCCCTCCTCTACATTCGCCGCCTCCTGAGGGGCGGCTTCTAAATTGGCGGCCACTTGGGCCCGGATGTCCTCTAAGCGCCTAGCCTGGAGGGCCGCCTCCCGCTCCTGAAGCTCATGGGGAGAGGGGGCCTCCTCTACTGGGGGAGCGGACGGGGTACAAAACTCGTCGCCCTCCGCCTCTTCTACCCGTTTGGGAGCGCCTAAGAGGGGATCGTCATCCTCCTCCGCGGCTACCTTCGCCACTGGGGGCGCTGGAGTCTCTACCGCTGGAGGCTCAGCCGCGACCTCAGGCTGGGGCGCAACCTGGGGCTGCTGTTCCGGCTTAACCTCAGGGACAGCTTCTGCTGGCGGCTCAGGTTCGGACACAGCTTCCGCTTGGGGTTCAGAGGTAACTTCCGGCGGCCCGGACTCTTCCTGCTGCGGCGGGAACTCCTCGGAGGGCGCGACCTCTTCCCCTTGAGGCTCAGCTGCAGCCTCAGGCTGGGGCGCAACTTCCGCTGGCGGTTCCAACTTAGTTTCAGAAACAACTTCTGGTTGCGGCTGGGGCTCGGCTACGACTTCCGGCTGAGGCTCAGGTTCAGCTTCCGGCTGAGGGGCCTCCTCTACCGGGGGCGCCGACTCTAACTCGGGGGCCGGTTCCATCTCGGGAGCCGCTACCGCCGCCATAGCCGCTACTTCCGCTACCGGCTCTAAGGACTCGGCCTCTAGAGGCGCCTCAGCTACGGCGACCGCCTCCTCCGTCTGGGCGGGTAAACCGGCCTCAGCTACTATAGCCACTTCCTCCGCGGAGAGGGGGGGCTCTTCCTCGAGGTCGGCGCCCAGAGCGCCATTCTCGGCCAACATGGCTACGACGACGGGGGGCAGATTCTTAGGGTCGAGACTCCCCTCGGCTAGCGCCTTAGCCAACCACTCCGGCAGGCGTAAACGCTCCTTATTCCCCAGGGAATTTAACTCGCTGGACTCGGTCATGCGTTCTCCTTATTCTCTCCTGCGGAGGGTAATTTAGATATTTTTTACACTAAAAGGGATAAACCTACCCCCAATTGGACCTCTTCTGTTAACCTCTAGTTACTTTACCCAATTTTAGGGTTAGTCTACCTTAAAGAGCCTAAGATATTGCCCACCCGCCGCAGGCGGGTGGGCAATATCTTGAGGACCTAAGAACTAGAGATCGGCCTCTCTAAGCTACCCCTAAGCTTGGGGGTAAGCGGCGTGGAAGGCTTTGATCCCTTCGAAGAAGGCCTGGCGGTTGATCTCTTGGATCTTGGGATCCTTCTTTAAGCCGTGGCGTAAAGATTCCAGGAAGGTATCTTCCGGGAAGATGCGCGTAGCCGCACAGAAGGCGCCCAGGCAGACGACATTCTTCAAGATGCGCTTGCCCATATTTTGAGCGATCTCCGCAAAGGGGATGCCGTAAACTTTGACCCCTTCCGGAACGGGAGGGACCTCAAAGATGACGGCGCTATCGTAGAGAATGATCCCGCCCGGCAAGACGCTGGGGGCGAACTTCACTAAGCTGGGGGCGTTGAAGGCCACCAAAATGTGGGGGTTAGGTACGGCCGGGGAGAGGACTTCCTTGGCCACGTGGACGTCGGCATAGGAAGTGCCGCCGCGCGACTCCGGACCGTAGCTGGGGATATGGGTAGAGTCGAAGCCCTCTTGGAGCGCGGCCCGCGTCAAGAGTAAGGCCGCCGTCTGAGCGCCGTCGCCGCCGGAACCGGCAAACTTAATACCTACATCCTCGCTATCTAAGTGGCTGGGGAATCCCGCCGCAAAGCGCGGAACTTGGTGGTCGGAGGTACCGATCTCCCGGAAGAGCGACTGATACTCGTAAGGGGGACGATTGATAACCGGCGGCTCCGTAATTTCAGCCGTCGTATCCTTCTTGACGCCCAAGGGATAGACGGGCAACATCTTCTCTTGGACCCACTCCGACGCTTTGACAGGGTCTAATTTCAACTGCACGGGGCACTCGGAGACGACTTCAATGAAGGTGAAGCCCAAGCCCGCCATCTGCACCTCTAAGGCCTTCTTAATGGCCTTTTTAGCCCGCATACGGTTCTTGGCGTCGAAGAGGGCCACTCGCTCTACGTAGACGGGACCGTCTAAACCAGCGATAATCTCCGCCACCTTCATAGGCTGACCCATGGAGGGGGTACGCCCGTCGGGGCAGGTGGCCGTCTTCTGGCCGATGAGGGTGGTGGGAGCCATCTGGCCGCCCGTCATGCCGTAGGTACTATTGTTGACGAAGATGACCGTAATGGGCAGGCCCATCTGGGCTACGGAGATGATCTCCGCTAAGCCGATAGAGGCCAAGTCGCCGTCGCCCTGGTAGGAGACGACGATGGAGTCGGGACGAGCGACCTTCTGCCCTAAAGCCACTACGGGGGCCCGCCCGTGGGCGGCCTGCAAGTTACCGACGTTCATGTAATAATACATGAAGACGCTGCAGCCCACCGGAGAGATGGCTACGGAGCGATCTTGGATCCCCAACTCCGCTATCGATTGGGAGAGGAACTTATGGATGAGCCCATGGCCGCAACCGGGACAGTAGTGGGTAGAGTGGGCTTTAATACCCTCGGCGTGATTGTGACGCGTAAAAGTCTCGTAGAAAACGTGGTTCATCCCTGCACCTCCATAGCCGTAACGGCCTCCACAATTTCCTGGCTCTGAGGCAAGATACCACCCAGGCGCTGCACGCGACCGATAGGAGGCAGCTCAGTGACGCCGGCATGGCTCAAGGCCAAACGCAGCTCATCTTCCAATTGGCCGTGCGAGGCTTCGACGACTACGATGCGGCGCAGATTGCGCTCCAGCAAAGGCAAGAAATACTTGATGGGGAAAGGCCAGAGGGTAATGGGACGGAAGAGACCGGCCTTAATGCCCTGAGCCCGTAAGGTGCGAATAGCCCCTTTGGCCATCCGCGAGGGGGTATTGGCGGCTACTAAGAGGACCTCGCAATCGTCGGTCATAAAGAGATCGGCCCGCTGCTCTTCCTCAGCCATCTGGGCGTAAGTGGCGTTCAATTGCATATTGAAGGCCTCTAAGTCGCGGTCGTCTAAGGCGATAGAGGTGATCAGATTGGCGCGATGCTCGCGATCGCCAGCTACGGCCCACTCCGGAACGCCGGGCTGAATCATATATTCGGGCAGGCGGACCTGGCTAGTCACTTGGCCCAGATAACCGTCGCCCAAGATGATGACCGGCTGCCGATACTTAAAGGCCAGACGGAAGGCCTCCATGGTGAGATCTAACATCTCCTGGGGATCGGCCGGCGCTAAGGCCAGAGCGTGCGTATTGCCATGGCCCAAACCGCGACAGACTAACTTAATATCCGACTGCTCGGGGGCGATATTGCCCAAGCCGGGACCGCCGCGCATAATATTGACGATAACCCCGGGAACCTGGGCCCCGATCATGTAGGAGACGCCTTCCAACATTAAGCTGAAGCCGGGGGAAGAGGTGAAGGTCATGCAGGGTTGACCGGCGCCGCCGCAACCGTACATATAATTGACGGCCGCCACTTCGCTGACCGCCTGGATAAAGACCCCTTCGATGTGGGGCAAGATCTTGGCCATTAACTCCGCGCCCTCAGTAGAGGGGGTGATGGGATAGCCGAAAAAGTGGCGGCAACCGGCTAAGAGGGCGCCGATGGCGGAAGCGTAGGTCCCCTTAATCATTAAAGGCTGAGTGGGGGGCAGAGGGAGACGCTGGTCGGGGTGGGGACTAGCTACGGGCAAGACCTCGCGCGGAGCCTGGGCCTGCTCCTCCTGAGGCAACTCCCAGAAGTAGCGAATATCGTCGGGATGGAGAGCGTAAGGTTCGGGACAAGCGTTAAAGCAGGTACCGCAAGCGATACAAGCCTCATAGTCGACGGCTACTGGCACGCAACCAGTCTCCGGATTAACTTCGCCAGTGAAATGGATACACTTTTTCGGACAAGAGACGATACAGCGCCCGCAGCCTTTACAATACTGCGGCAACAGGAACGGCTTAGGCCGATTGCTCTTGCTCTTCACTTCTGTAGTCATCGTTTCTAATACCCTCTAGCGGAGAGAATGGGGCGCCTCAACCCCCAGGGCGAGGGCCAGGACCACCGTTCCCAAATTTTCACCTTCTGGAGCGCCTTCCCCTCCCTTTATCCCCTACTTGTTCTCCCGCTTTAAAAAGTGATTAAACTTCTTAAGGGGGAAACTGAAGCGCCAACTAGAATCTTTACGAACTAGAGTCCTTGGGCGACCCACACCCGCCTAGGCCCTTGCAAGTGAACTTGAAGATAGCTTATTGAAGGAGCTTTTATAGATATGACTGCCCCCGCCCCGACCGAGCCCGTCGTAGCTGCCAACCAGGTAGTGAGCATGAATTACGTCTTGACCAACCCCCAGGGCGAAGTCTTAGACCAATCGGAAGGCTCTCCCTTAGAGTATTTACAGGGTCATGGCAATATTATTAGCGGTTTAGAGAAGGCCATGGAAGGCCACAAGGTGGGCGATAAATTTACGGTGACCATTCCCGCCAAAGAGGCATATGGCGAGGTCGATCCTCAGCGCCGTTTCGACGTCGATAAGGCCGATTTAGGTAGCGCCGGAGAGCCCCAAGTGGGGATGATGGCCCGCTTGAGCACCGACCAAGGGGTCTTTATTGCTCGCATCGCCGAAGTGAAAGAAGATAAGGTTACTTTTGACGCCAACCATCCCTTGGCGGGCGTCGATCTCACCTTCCAGGTGGAAGTGGTGGGCTTACGTCCGGCCACCGAAGAAGAGATTAAGGCGGGCGGCCTCCACTCTGGATGCGGCGGGAATTGCCATTCCTGCTCCGGCTGCCACTAAGAGAAGAACCGCCCCAGTTAAGTAGTCCCCCTACGGAAATAACCAGAGCCGCAGTTAAAGGAGCGCTTGGGAACGATGTTAACCTCCAATCCCGATGAGAACCGCAAAGCCAGGCCAGAGAGCCAGGATGGCTCATCTAATGTGGGCGATCAGAGAGAGTTAGCTGAACTCCACGAACGTAGGCGCTCCCTCAACTTGGAGTCCACCCCGCTGCCTAAGCGCCCTACCGCCGCCCCCATCCAATTGGGTGGTCGAGCCGCGCCTGGTCGCCCGGCCGCTCCCGCCCGTCCGGCGGGGGCTATACCTACGGGGGCTGTACCTACGGGAGCTCGTCCGGCTGCCCCCGCTAGAGCGGCCGCCCCTACTCCCAGCGGCTCTCAGTCCGTCCCCGCTTTTACTCGCTCCGCAGCCTCGCCGGGTACGCCCCTCACGCGGGCTGTGACGGGTGCCGGGGCTGCGCCTACGCCCTCTGCCCGCCCCGCGACCCCTGCTAGAACGGCTGCCCCGCCCCCCAGCGGAGCCCGCCCGGCCCCTACGCCCACTCGGAGCGCTCCCCCGGCGGGTACTCCGACTGCAACTCCGGCGGCTCGTCCCGGCGCTCCGGCTAGACCGGCGGCCCCTCCTCCCAGCGGAGCCCGCCCGGCCCCAGCGCCCACCCGGACTGCCCCTACCGCGGCGGCTACTCCGGCTGCGCCTGCGGCGGCTCGCTCGGCTACCCCTTCTACGGCCTCTGCAACTCGCCCCGGCGCCCCGGCTAGACCGACGGCCCCGCCTCCCAGCGGAGCCCGCCCGGCCCCTACGCCCACCCGGACCGCCCCCACTGCGGCGGCTACTCCGGCTACGCCCGCGGCTACTCGTCCCGGAGCCCCGGCTAGACCGACGGCCCCGCCTCCCAGCGGAGCCCGCCCGGCGCCCACGCCCACCCGGAGCGCTCCCCCTCCACGCTCGGTTATGAGTATGGAGGATCCTGAAGAGTACGATTCTGACGAAGAGGTACCGGCCGTTCGCAGCGGTTTATCTCTGCGCAGCGGCTTGGGCGGCGCTAAAGGGGGCAACCTCAAGCCCCGTTTAGGGGGAGAGGAAGAGGAAGAGAGCGAGCCCACCTTCCGCATCGGTTTGGCCCGTAAAGGCGGCCCCAGCGGTCCCAAATTGGGAGGGGCTAAGGGTCCCAAAGAGGGCGGCAAGTTGCCTATGGGCTCTAAACCCAGTTTAGATAAGGGCGAGAGTACTAAGCCCACCCTCTCCCAGCGGCGTACCACTTATAAACCCGATCCGGAAGCTCGCCGCAAATTGGAAGAGGCCAGGCAGCGCGACCGCGCCGCCCAAGAGGCCAAGGTCCAAGCTCAAGCCCAGGCGGCCAAGGAGAGCCGAGTCTCTAGTCGCATTACCGTCATCGATACTAGCAGCCAGAGCGGTCCCCTGACTTTGGGAGCTGAGGCTCCGGCTCGTTCGGCGCGCCCCACCCAGCGTTTAGGCCAGCCTTACCAGACCGGCTCCGCGCCCTCCGCTCCTCCCGCTCCCACCCCTGCCCCCCAAGCGGCCGCTCCCGCTCCCCAAGCGGCGCCCGCCCTCAAAGAGGAGGCGCCCCAGGCCAAGATTAAGGTCCCGGCTAGCCCCGCCCCCGCCCCGGCGGAGGCCGCCCCGCAGGCTAAGACGGGGAGTAGGCGCGTCCAACCCCAGGTAGTCGTCCAGGAGAAAGATCCCGAAGAGCTGGCTCGCGAGCAACAGTACCAGGCTCTCTTAGCGCAGAGGGTAGAAGAGTATAACCATATTCAGGCCTATTACGCCCACTATATGGCCCTCTACGAGCAAGAGCAGAACGAGATTGAAAATCGCATCAAAGACGAGCAGACCTCCGATATGGAGCGCGCCCACCTCTTTGAGCGTCAAGCGGAGCTCTACCAAAAGCAGCGCAACCTCTTCCAGATCCAGACTCAGCTCTACGAGTTCGTCAGCAAGAAGAATTACGATCCCAGCCAGCCCCTGCCCTTCACCTCCCTCGATGGCCAAGAGGCCCCCTCTGACGACGCCATCACCCCCGAAGAGCACTGGTCGGCTATTTTGGGTTCTGATATTACCGCCGAGAAGCAAACCTCTCCGGAGGGCTTCTACCAGATAGGTCAGCAGCATGAGACGGCCTTGGAGCGGCGTCTGCGGCGCATCGAAGAGCTCAAACGCTGGAAGAAAGAGTGGAAGAAGTATTATAAGACCGATCCCTTCTGGAAGAAGCAGCGCTACTGGATGGCGGTCGTCTATATCTTGCTCTTCGCCCTCCTTTTAATCATCTTAAACTTCTTTGACGTCCTCAAATGGTTCGCTTCCGGTTACGAAGCGCCCATGGTACCCATGGTGGCCAATGGGTTGCGTACCAATTTGGGACGCGATTATATACCCGTCTACGTCAATGATACCGTCCCTATCGACAGTCGTTTAGTAAGCGGCGCCTCGCCCTATAACGTCTTAGCGATGCGCGGCGGAGGGACCCTGCGCCTCGATAAGTATTCTAATCTCCTCATCGAGACGCTCAGGACGAATGACGATGAAACCTTCTTTAGCGCCTTCTACCTAAGTCAAGGACGAGCTTGCGCCTTCAGCGCCAAGGAGAGCCGGGTGGCGATTATCACGCCACAGGTGCGAGTTCTACCCGATAAGGGTCTAGAAACCCTCTACTCAGTGGCTGTCAAGAGGGATGCCCGCGGGGCTCCTTTTAGCTTGGTCAACGTTTATCGCGGCTCTTGCCGAATCGGGTACACGACTGGGCCCTTAGACTTCGTTCAGCTGGACGCAGGACAGGGCCTTAAAAGTTTTATAGGCAATTTGGGTACTCCCCAGCCTCTAGAGGTTGCAGACCGCTGGATCAAGTGGAATTATATGTGGGACAATCGCCAAGATTACATCGATCCCGAGCGTTTCTTGAAGCCTCGGAAGACGGTTGCTCCTCCCCCGCCCCCGCCTGTTCAGGGCTTAGGACCCGACAAGGCCTTCTCGGAAAAGAAAGCCTCCGCTCCAGACGATGAAGAGGCGGAGGACGAAGAGTCGGCAGCTAAGGCTAAAAAGGCTAAGAAAGCCCCCCAAGCCAAAAAGAGCAAGACTAAAGGGAAAAAGAAGAAAGATTAAGGAGTGAGACTCTAGATGAGTAGACAGAAGAAGGGCCCTCGGCCCCCTAAAGACGGCCATCTTGCGGCTCGCGAGCGCCAGCCTCGGCCCGCCTACAAGAGGGCGGAGCCTAAAGAGGGGCACAGCCACAGCTGTTCCTGTGAGACTTGCTGTAGCGACCATCACCATACCGACGAGCATCACGATGAAGGCCAGGCTAAGTGTCGCCAGGCCGCCCAAGAGATCGTCGAAGTAGATTCCTCCGAGAAGTTTATCAATAAGCATGGGGGACGGGGGGCGGCCCTGACCTTCCCCTGCCATTTCCCCATTAAGATCTTCGGTTACGCGGCCGACGATTTCTTAGCCCACGCCCACCGCTTAGTAGCTAAACACGCCCCCGAGTTACGTATAGAATCTTGCCGCTCCCGCCCCAGCGGCGAAGGGCGCTTCCTCTCCGTCACCGTAGATATTGAGGCTCAAAGTAGGGAGCAGTTAGATAAGATCTACGCCGACCTCAAAGCGGATGAGCGCATCGTAGCTATGTTATAAAGGGGAGGGAGGGCCGTGAGTGAGTTAGATCTCCTGTTGCGCTTACTGGCCGCTACCGTCCTGGGCGGAGTCCTAGGCTTTGAGCGCGAGTTTATGAATCGCGCCGCAGGTCTGCGCACCCACGTTATGGTCTCTATCGGCGCGGCCCTCTTTACTATCCTCTCCATCTATTACTTTACTAACGAGAACGGGCCGCGCGACTCGGCCCGGGTAGCGGCCCAGATCGTCAGCGGTATCGGCTTTTTAGGGGCGGGAGCTATTATGAAACACGGGGCCACGGTGCGAGGCCTCACTACCGCCGCCACCCTGTGGGTAGTAGCGGCTATAGGTATGGGCTGCGGGGCGGGGGCCTACTTTATCTCCGCCGTCACCTGCGCCATCTCCCTCTTGACCCTCATCGCCCTGCGCCGCTTAGAGGGCAAGGTAGCCAACTCCCGCACCTTGTCTCTCAGCGCCACCTTCCCCAATCGGGCCGGGATCATGGAGCGCTTCCGCCAAACCTTTACGACCTCTAAGAGCTCTATAGGCAATATCGATTTTACGGTCAGCGACGACCTCTTGACCGTCAACGCCCTCTTACTAATTAATGTCAGCCTCACTAAAGCGGATATAGCCGTCAAGTTGAGCGAATTGGGAGCCACCAGCATCAACCTCGACTCCTAAAGGAAGAAGAGCTCCTCTCAGGAAAGTAGATTAGACACACAGCCCTCGGGCTTGGAGGTTTTGCACCCTATGCGCCGCTCTATCCTGATAGCTATACTCATCGCCCTCCTGGGCTTGGCCGCCTTACAGCTGCCCCGACCCGTCCAGGCCAGCGAGGAGAGCGAGCGCATTTCCGCCATCGCCCGAGCTTCGAAGGCGGTGGTCTCCATCCGCACCTACCGCCAGAATCGCGCTAAACCGGGCATCGGCTCGGGGGTCATTATCAATCCCGACGGCTATATCCTCACTAACGCCCACGTCGTCAAAGGGGGGCGCACTATCAAAGTCCAATTGCGCGACAAGGAGACTTTTGACGCTAAGATCCACAAGATGGCCAGCGACCGCGATTTAGCCATCTTGCGCATTAAAGCCAACGATCTCCCCACCGCTAAGATAGGCGACTCCGACAAATTGCGCGTAGGGCAGACGGTCATAGCTATTGGCGATCCCCTAGGCTTTACGGGGACGGTCACTTTAGGGATGATCTCTGGGCTAGGGCGCAATATTGAGACCAAAGGGATCCGCTATCGGGACCTCATCCAAACGGACGCCGCCATTAACCCCGGCTCCTCGGGCGGGGCGCTGCTCAATTCGCGCGGCGAGCTCATCGGTATCAACGCTTTAGTCTATACCGGACCCCCTTCAGGCTACGATAAGGCCCAAGGTTTGGGCTTTGCCATCCCCATTAAGAGCGCCTTCAGCGTAGCCCAGCAGCTCATGGCCAGCCAGCCTAGCTCCTCCCTAGAGGACGAGTTCGACTCCTCCTCGCGCCCCTGGTTGGGCCTCTCAGGCGCCACCCTCACCTCCTCTAAAGCCCGAGACTTCAATATTAAGATTACCAATGGGGTCTTCGTCACCCAAGTAGTAGAGGGCTCTCCCGCCAGCCGAGCCAATATTCGCCCGGGCGATACGGTCAGCGCTCTCAACGGGGTAACCGTCAAAGACGTAGGAGCCATGGTGCGCGAACTCAACCGCAATCGGCCCGGCGACCGCATTAAACTTACCGTCTGGCGCAACAATAAAAAGTATATCGTCTCAATTACCTTAGATGCCCACTAGCCTCTGGGCTCAAGTTCGCTACCTAGCCTGCTTGGGCGCCGCCCTAGGGCTCTGTGGGGGGATGGAGGGAGTAGCCATGACCCAAGAACCTAGAGTAGTGGGCGTGCCCGTAGCCAGCGTCTATGCCGATATTTATGACGATTCTGAGCGGGTAACCCAGGTCGTGCGCGGGGAGGTCGTCTTAGTAGAGCCCCATAAGCGCTACCGCTCTTTAGTTAAGGTCGCCGTACCCAACCAGTACCGCCAGCCCCAAGGTTACCCCGGCTGGATGGAGGGCGACTGCCTCCTTCCCTTAGGCGCCTCCCCTAACCAGCTCCTCTTGCCCCCCGCCCCTACCCCCAGCTTGCGCCCTTGGTCCTTAGCCAACGATCCCCAAGAGCCCAGCCAACTCTTAATTATCGACCCCGAAGTGGGCCTCTACCCCGAACCCGACTTAGAGAGCGAACCCCTGGACCTCCTCTTGGCGGGCAGCATCATTACCCCCGCCGTACCCCGCCCCTTCTCCCAAGATGGGCCCGACTTCTGGGCCGTCCACCTGCCCGGCTTTAGCGATACTTACTATATCCCCGCCCATTCCGCTAGTACCACCACCCTCCCCTTAGCCCCCCTCGATCTCCTCGATAGCGCATTTAAATTTGAAGGCAGCCCCTACCTCTGGGGAGGTATGAGCTGCCACGGCATAGACTGCTCGGGGCTAGTCTACCAAGTCTTTAAGTTGCACGGCCTGATCGTCCCCCGCGACGCCGACCAACAGTTCCAAGTGGGCGAAATAGTAGAGACCGACCAACTGCAGCCGGGCGACCTCGTCTTCTTTGGCTCTAGCCCCCAAAAGGTGGGCCACGTAGGCTTCTACTTAGGTGAAGACCAATTCTGGGACGCCTCCGGCCGCCAAGGGGTGGCGGCGAGCTCCCTCCTCGATCCTAAGTACCGCCAGACCTTCCTGGGCGGACGCCGCTACTGGCCCCAGTAAAGGGAACAGACCTTATAAACCCACCTTAGCGCGGGCCGGAATCTTGAGCTCGTCCCCGGGGATAATATGCTCATAGTGGGGGGCGGGCAATTTATTGAAGCGGCCCAAAGCCTTGCAGACCTTAGGATCGGTCGTCCCATAGTAGCGATCGGCGATACTAGAGATAGTCTCCCCCGCCTGGACCGTATGTAATAAGACCTTAGCTCCGCTCTGGGCCGCTTTAGGATCCTTAGCGGCGCTCAAGACTTTGGGGGCCGGACTCTCCTCGCGAACCTTGGGGGGCGCGGGGGACTCTGAGGATAGCTCCTTATCGTCTGCGGGGGCTAAGCCCAACTCCTTATCTAACATCCCTACGGCCTCTAAGTGGCCCTCTACCTCCTGTAGGCGCTTTTCTACGGCGCTGACCTGCTGGGAGAGGCGCTCTTGGTTGGCCAAAAGTTCGCTCTGATCGACTCTGACCGCCGGAGCGGGACGCAAGATTAAGACCGCCAGGCAGAGCGCGGCCAAGACTAAGACCGCGTAATCTATGGGGCGAATGGCCGGATGGCGCAACATGCGCTGCAATTTCTCTACGCTGCGCTCTAAATAGCGCTCGTTCATATACTCATCCGGACGCGCCGGTTCGCGGCCGATAATCGTCGAAACCTTCTCCGTCTTCCCGTAGATGCGGAAACCGGTACTATTGATTAACTTACCGTCCTGCCACAGGTAGAAGGTGCGCTCGCTAACTACCGGATCGCTAATATAGATGACCTGGGAGGATTTGGGGAAGAAACGCTTATGGATCTCCTCCTCCTGCGGGGTCAAGGAGATACCCGTGCTGGGATGGGAGTGGAACCAACCGACGACGCTCGTACCGGGATACTGCTTAGAAGCCTGCGCTAAGGCCTCTTTCCAGACGCTCTCCGGGAAGGAGTCGTTGCGGGGCTTGACCTCCACCGCCTCTTCGATGCGCAGCCAAGCGTTATCCTTAGTGTGGCTGCCCAATAAGAGGCCCGCCTGCTCTTTGGAGGTATTGCGCAGAGCGAAATCGTCTAAGCGGCGAAAGAGAGCGTAATGCAGATAGATACAGGGCTTTTGACCCGTATCCATGCCGATCTGAGTGTAATCTTCCGGCTCAGCCTTGGCCGTCACTAAACCGATGCCCTCTTTAGAAAATGCCAAATCTTCGGCCACTCTATCCTCCCACTACTAAGGCCCCTCTCCCCCGCTGGCGGAAGAGGGGCCCTAGCCTCTCCCTAGCTCGTCCCTTAGAGGAGAGCCTTCTCCGTCTCTAAATCGAAAAGATGTAACTTGCGCGTATCGATAGCCAAACTAGCCACATCGCCCACCTTAGCTTCCGTATGGGCGTCGACTAAAGCTACTAAACTCTCGCCGCCCAAGAGGATGTGCAAGGAGACCTCCGAGCCCATAGGCTCGTAGACCTCTACCTTGGCCGCGATGGGAGCCATAAACTCGCCCTCGCGCGCAAATTTGGGATCGTAAATATCCTCCGGGCGCAGACCTAAGGTACACTCCCGACCCGCAAAGGGCTTCAGGCGACCGGCCAAACGCTCCGGGATCTCAATCTCAAAGCCCTGACCCTTAATGAGGAGGTCGTTATCCTTCGCCTCTAAAAGGACGGTCATAAAGTTCATGGAGGGGGTCCCGATAAAGCCCGCCACATACTTATTGGCCGGATGCTCGTACATCTCTAAGGGGGGAGCCGCCTGCTGGACGATCCCTTGGTGCATCAAGACGATCCTATCCCCTAAGGTCATAGCCTCCGTCTGGTCGTGGGTCACGTAGATGGTCGTTACCCCCAAAGTCTGGTGCATCTTCTGCAACTCGGCTCGCATCTGGACGCGCAACTTGGCGTCCAAGTTGGAGAGGGGCTCGTCCATCAGGTAGACTTGGGGACGGCGCACGATGGCTCGACCCATAGCTACGCGCTGGCGCTGACCGCCCGACAGCTCCTTGGGCTTGCGCAAGAGGAGATGGTCGATCCCTAAGAGCTTGGCCGCCTTGTCGATGCGCTCTTTAATATCCTCTTCGCTAAACTTGCGCACCCGCAAGCCGAAGGCCATATTGTCGTAGACGGAAAAGTGAGGGTAGAGAGCGTAACTCTGGAAGACCATGGCGATGTCGCGATCTTTGGGAGCCACATTGGTCACGTCGCGATCGCCTATGTAGATCGAACCGCTGCTGACCTCCTCCAAACCAGCTACCATACGCAAGGTAGTCGACTTACCGCATCCGGAAGCTCCGACTAAGACTAAGAACTCCCCGTCCTTAATATCTAAGGTAATACCCTTAACCACATGGACTTGGTTGGGAATGCGACTGGGAACCCAAAATTGGTACCAGGCCTTGCGCTCTGGATTGGGCATCGTCCCATCGTAAATCTTATTGACTGCGTCTAGTCGTACACTACCCACTCTCTTAACACCCCGGGCGATCTCTCAAAATATAACTCAATTGTATTCCAAACGGAAACCGCGGGAGGGGACTTCTTTTTATTATGCGCCCTTTCCTACTAAAGCTGCTAAAGCTTAACTTTTGGCCTTTCATCCCTCTTCTCAAGGCTCTATATTCTGGCGCAAGCGCTTAGCGGCCTCTAGAGTGCGCTGGCCTTCCTGCTCTAAGCCCTGGGCGGCCCGCTGCAAATAGTTATTGGCCGCCGTATAGAGGGTCTGTAGCTCCGCTTGGGCCTCCTTCTTGCGCTTTTCAATGGCGGCCAGAGTCTCGCTCTTAAGCTCCGCCACCCGCTCTTGGGCGGCCTCCACTATCTTGCGGGCCTCTACCTTAGCGGCGGCGACGATATCCGTCTCCTGCACTAAGCGGGCCGCCTCCTCTTGGGCGGCTCGGGTCAGATCGCGAGCCCGGTCTTGGGCCTCGCTGACGATCTTCTGGGCCTCGCTCTTGGCGCTCTCTAAGAGATTATTCTGGCGCTCTACTAAACTCTGGGCTTGGGCGATCTCCTCAGGTAAAGCCTTATGTAACTCCGCCAATAAGCGCAAGAAGCGCTCTTTGTGGATTACGGAGCGATCCGACCAAAACCAAGGCAAGTTCTGACTCTGGCGCACGACCCTCTCTAACTGGGCTACTACCTGTAAGACGTCCATCTACCCCTCACTTAGCCTTAGTCGCAAATTTGGCCCGCAAAGCGCGCTCAATATTGGCAGGCACCAGATCGCCAACCTCCCCCCCTAGAGAGGCTATCTCTCGCACCGAACTGGAACAGAGGAAGGCGTGCTGGGCGTCGGTCATTAAGAAGATAGTATCGACTGCGGGCGCCAACTTGCGATTGAGCAGGGCCATCTGGAACTCGATCTCAAAGTCGGAGACGGCCCGCAGACCGCGCACAATAATATTGGCCTCTTGGGAGCGCACAAATTCTACCAGTAAACCCTCAAAAGAGAGGACCCGCACATTCTCAAAGGGGGCCAAGCTCTCCCGCAACATAGCCTCTCGCTCGGCCAAGGTAAAGAGCGGGGTCTTATTGGGATTGCGCACTACCGCCACTAGGAGCTCGTCGACTAAACGGGCCGCCCGGGCGATAATATCTATATGACCGTTAGTCAAAGGATCGAAACTACCCGGATAGACGGCCCTGCGCATAAGTTCTTATACCCTCGCTTTACTAGCTACCGAATCTACTACGCCCTCTAAAAGGGCGCCCGCCGGGATCTGGGTCCCAGCCGGTAAGTCGATAATTACCTGGCCCCGACACTTGACCCCCGCCCCCAAAGTTACGGGGCGCTTAATCTCTAAACTCTGACACTCTCTCAAACTGGGGACCCCCTGGGGACAGAGCTCCTCTAACCCCTGTAAGGTAGACTGCTCTGGCGCCAACTTCACTAAGGGCGGGGTAAAGGGCGCCCGGTAAGCCTTTAAGACGCCCTCCTCTAAGTGGAAACAGTCGGAGCGCATTAAAAGAAGATCGGCCGCGCTCTTAACGGGCAAGAAGCGATCGCGCCCCACCTCGATAGCCTGCGCCTGGGGCCAGGTAGAGATCAGAGAGCCGCAAGCCGTCTCCAACTGCCAGACCGCCTGGCGCGCCCCCTTAGGGCCCACCTCCTTGCGGTTGCAGATGACGGGCAAAGGTAATAGACCGCGCCGCCTCGCTAAGATATGGGCCAGAGCCTGCAGATCGAGCCACAGATTATTAGTATTAAAGTAGCGATAGCGCTCAATATCCCCAAAGGAGTCCCGTTCCTGAGGGGGGCACATGCTGGCCTCCCGCAAGAGGAGATGGCCCGCCCGGTCGCGCGAGAGGTGGCCGCCCTTATTATCCATGGGGGTGCGCCTAGCTACCTCCATTAACATCGGAGCCTGGGTATGGGCCATAAATTTGGGGAGGCGCCAATCGAGAGTGGCCCCTAAATTGTCGATATTAGAGATAAAGAGGTAACGATAACCGCCCGCTAAGAGTTTGGGGATTAACCCTGACAGATAGAGGGTCAAATAGAGATCGCCATGGCCAGGGGGACACCACTCGCTCTCTGGGTCCTGGGGATCGGTATAAGGGGCCAGATCTTTAGCCGCCACCCGCGGCACTTGGGATTGCATGAGCTCCCAATCTTCGCTCTGGGGCTCTAAACGGAGCCCCTCCGCCAAAGCCTCCCGCGTAGCCTGACTAGTGTGGAAACTATCTAAAAAGAAGAGGGGCAGGCTAGGACCTTCCACCAACTGGCGCTGACCCTGGAGCTGGCGCAAGACTAAATCTAAAAAAGTCCACTGGGGGCGCACCTCCACTAAAGACTTAGGTAAGCCTACTAAGCCCATAGTAGTAGCTAAGCCCCCATTCAACTTGAGCAAGGCGCACTTAGAGAGCCAATGGAGGCGCTCCTCTCCTACTACCTCGGGCAAAAGCTCCAACTTGGGCAAAGGGCCCAAAGGCGCCAGCTGGCGATCGTAGACGTAACCCTCCTGGCCGCCGCGCAACTTGAGCCAGTGGGTATAGAAAGACTCCACCTGCAAGGGGAGCATCCCCGCAGCCTCCATCTTGCTGGCAAAAGGCCTAAAGGCCAGAGGGTAATGGGGAGCCAACGCAGTCTAACCGGCGCTAGGTAAGATATGGCGGGTGGGATCGAAGGCGTCCATAGAGGCGATAATATCCCGATAGCGCTCTAAGATGATCTTGCGCCGCAACTTGAGGGTAGGGGTCAACTCGCCCGCCTGGATGGTAAAAGCCTCCGTCAAGAGGGCGATACGCTGCACTCGCTCATGTTTAGCCACATCGCTCAAAAGATCGTCTATAGCCTTCTTGACGAAGGTCAAGATCTCCGGACAGACGACCAGATCTTCCCGAGAGGCCCAATGTAAGCCGATCTTGCGCGCGTACTCCTCTAACTTAGCGAAATTGGGGACTAAGAGCGCGCCCACCCAGGAGCGCCCCTCGCCCACTACCGCCGCCTGCTCAATTAGGGGAGAGAGGGCCAGACGGGACTCCAGATACTGGGGGGCTACGTACTTGCCCGTAGAGGTGCGGATGAGATCTTTGAGACGGTCGGTAATACAGAGGCAGCCGTCCGCCGTAAATTGGCCCACGTCGCCCGTACGGAAGAAGCCGTCCTCAGTAAAGACGCTGCGCGTAGCTTCGGGCTTCTTGTAGTAGCCCAACATGACGCTATCGCCGCGCACCTGGATCTCATTGTCGGCCCCTAAACGGATCTCGATCCCCTCCATAGGCAAACCTACGCTACCCGGTTGACTGCGCCCCAAGGGGGTAGAAGAGATAGTAGCCGTAGTCTCCGTCAAGCCGTAACCATTATTAATAAAGATCCCGCAAGCTCTAAAAAACTCGTGGACGTCGGGGGTCAGAGAGGCGCTGCCTACCACTAAATGCTTAATGTGGCCCCCCAAAGCCTGGCGCACCTGGGAAAAGACTAAGCGATCGGCTACGGCTTGGCGCATGCGCAACCACCAACTGGGCTGGCGGCCGGCCATAATCTCCCGCTGGTACTGGCGCCCCACCTCTATTAAACCTTCAATAAAATGGCGCACCGCCGGCGGCTTGGATTGGAATTTTTCCTGGATGGCGGCGTAGATCTTCTCTAAGATGCGCGGCACTACGCAGATGACCGCCGGCTTCGCCTCTGGCAAGAGCTTGACGATCTCCGGAGAGGGGGCGCAATAATGGTAAGTCATACCCCAACAGTACTGGACTGAAGACCAACCCCGCTCGAAGATATGGCTCAGCGGGAGCATACAGAAGGAAGAGTCGGCGTCGCTCACGTCGGGCAAGCGGTCGCGGTGGCGCTCCACTTGGTAGACGATATTGCCATGGGTCAACATGGCCCCCCGCACTTCGCCCGTAGTGCCTGAAGTATAGACGATAGTCCACAGATCGGAATCTTTAGTCTCCGCCACCCGCTTATTCCAATCGGGCCGGAAGGGGACCTCTAAGAACTGCTCCAAGGTCTGGCAGCCGGGATACTCCCCCTCTAAGAGGACTACCTGCCCTACCTCAGGCGCCGTCTCTAAAAGCTTCTGGGCTAGTTCCGGGTTGCCGACGAAGGTCAATTTGGGGGTCGTCTCCGTAAAGATCTGGCGCACCGCCTCCGTAGAGCAGGTGGCGTGGACGGCTACCGTCACCGCCTTGACCGCCATACAGGCGTAATCGACTTCCGTCCACTCCGGACAGTTGGGAGCGTAGAGGGCCACAAAGTCCTCTTCCCCTAAATTATGAGCCCAAAGAGCCGAAGCTACCCGTCCGATATGCTGCCAAAATTCGTTCCAAGAGACGGTCTGCCATCCCCCCTCCCGATAGACTTTATAGGCCTGACGCTCTCCATACTTGCGCACGTTGGCCTCGATAGTAGCCATGAACGGAACGTAGCTCACGATCTCTTTCCCTCATATCCCCCGGGGGGCAAAAAAAAATCCCCCCGCATCCAGGTTCTCTCCCCCCTCGCCCTCTCAAGGTAGGGATACGCTACAGCCTAGCCCTATCCCTGTTAAATGAAACCCCTCAATCGTTAACAACTTCCGGAACCTGGACCTCTTTGTACTGGCGAGCTAAGACGATCTTATCCTGACGGATGCGCTCCTCGCTCTGCATGGTCTTCTCCTCTAACTCCTGGCTGGCCCGCACAAACTCATTGACTACGTTGGGATCTAACTGGCCCTGGGGCTGCCACTTGTCGCGCAGGTAAGTTAAGAAGAGTTGACTCTGCTCTACTCGGGCCTGGAAGGCCAACTCGTACTGCTGCTTCAGACTCTCGCACTCTTTGGGGGCCTGCGACTCCTGGACGATCTTTAAGGTCTCCTGGAAGCGCTGGACCTGGGCCTGCAGGACCTTGACCAACTCCTCCCGCTCCTGGGCGCTCATCTGGGCGTTGACGCTGGCGCTGAGACGCTCTAAATCCTGAGCGTCCGCCTCGACGCGCCGCTCATAGACGGTCATCTGGGAGACGTAGAGCCCCACCAACTGGCCCTCCGACATACCGCAAGCTACACTGCCCCAAGCTAAGAGGGCCACTATCAACGCTAACTTAATCTTGCTCATCTTCTCTCAACGCTCTCCCACAATTTCACTCCCCACCTTGAGCCCCACTCTCTACCATAAAAAAAGGCCCGCTCCTCTTTTTTGAGGAGGAGCGGACCCCTTTTTAGCTTTTACTCTCCCTTAGGAGGGAGACTCTATCCTAGAAGTCCATACCGCCCATGCCGCCGGGCATACCGGCCGGAGGAACGGCGGGAGCGTTCTTCTGAGGCTTCTCGGCGATCAAGGTCTCAGTGGTCAGGACCATAGCCGCAATGGAGGCCGCGTTCTGCAGAGCGGAACGGGTGACCTTGACGGGGTCGATGATACCGTTAGCGACCATATCCTTATACTCTCTGTGCAAGGCGTCGTAACCCGTATTGCCCTGGGCTTCCTTGACCTTTTCGACTACTACCGAGCCCTCTACCCCAGCGTTAGAAGCGATGAGGCGCAGAGGCTCCACCAGAGCCTGACGGATAATGTCGATCGCGACCTTCTCGTCGCCCTCTAACTTGATGGTATCCAAAACGGGCAGAGCCCTTACGAAGGCCGTGCCGCCGCCGGGGATAATACCCTCTTCCACGGCCGCTCTAGTAGCCGAGAGAGCGTCCTCTAAACGGTGCTTCTTCTCGCGCAACTCCGTCTCCGTAGCGGCGCCCACTCTAATGACGGCCACGCCGCCCGCCAACTTGGCCAGGCGCTCTTGCAGCTTCTCGCGATCGTAGTCCGAATCGGAATCGGCGATCTGACGGCGGATCTGCTCGATACGAGCCTTAATCTGCTCCGCGCTGCCCTTGCCCTCGACGATGGTGGTGTCGTCCTTAGTAATGCGCACCCGCACCGCGCTGCCCAGAGAGTCTAAGCGCACGTTCTCTAACTTGAGGCCGATCTCTTCGCTAACTACCTGAGCGCCCGTGAGGATAGCGATGTCCTTAAGCATCTCTTTGCGGCGATCGCCAAAGCCGGGAGCCTTGACCGCAGCCACGTTGAGCACGCCGCGCAACTTGTTGACTACCAAAGTAGCCAGAGCCTCGCCCTCGATATCCTCGGCGATCATCACCAAGGGACGGCCGGAGCGGGAGACGTCCTCTAAGAGATGGACGATGTCGGTAATCGCAGAGATCTTCTTCTCCACGATGAGGATGTAAGGATCCTCTAAAATAGCTTCCATGCGCTCGGAGTCGGTCACGAAGTACGGGGAGATGTAGCCCTTATCGAACTGCATACCCTCGACGTGCTCCAACTCGGTGTGCATCGTCTTGGACTCTTCGACGGTAATCACGCCGTCTTTGCCCACCTTGTCCATAGCCTCGGCGATCAACTTGCCGATCACCGCATCGTTATTGGCGGAGATGGTGGCCGCCTGAGCGATAGCCTCGCTGGTCTCCACGGGTACGGCCATCCCTTTGATAGCCTCTACTACCCGCTCTACCACCTTCTCGATGCCGCGCTTAATGAACATAGGATTGGCGCCGGCGGTTACATTCTTCATGCCCGCGTGGACCATAGCCTGAGCCAAAACGGTAGCCGTGGTGGTGCCGTCGCCAGCCACGTCGTTGGTCTTAGAGGCTACTTCCCGCACCAGCTGGGCGCCCATATTCTCAAACATGTCGGGCAACTCAATATCTTTGGCAATGGTCACGCCATCGTTGGTGATGGTGGGAGAGCCAAATTTCTTATCCAACACTACGTTGCGACCGCGCGGCCCTAAGGTCACACGCACCGCATTCGCCAAAGTGTCGACGCCCTTCTCCAAAGCTTTGCGAGCTTCCTGACCGTAGATAATCATCTTAGCTGCCATTCTAATATTCCTCCGCAATATACGCTTAACTAAACTCTATAAATTGAGATCCGCTTAGGCCGGATCCTAGCCCTACTCGACGATGCCCATGATCTCGCGCTGATCGACTATCACATACTCCTGACCGTCGATCTTGACCTCGGTGCCCGAGTACTTGCCCAACAAGACTACCTGGCCGACCTCGACCTCCATCTGGTTGCGCTTGCCATTATCCATCAACTTGCCGGAACCAACGGCTACTACTTCACATTTCATGGGCTTCTCTTGAGCGCTCTCCGGGATGTAGATCCCACCCGCCGTCTTCTGCTCGGACGCCAAGCGCTTGACCACCACGCGATCACCTAAAGGCCTAATAGACAGAGCCATCGTTACAACCTCCAAAAGTTATCCACTCGCCTCCCCAGCTAGAAGGGAGACCTAAACTTTCTAAATCTCACCCACCCCAGCCCCCCAAGCTCACTCGCCCGGGAACGCAAGATTATTACTTGCCCCCACCCTTCTCCCCCTGCCTATTAAAGCACACGGCGCGTTAGATGTGCATTAGATTCTTACTAGCCGACGGAACGTCGGCTTAGCAATTCGGAATGCGGAATGCGGAATTCGGAATTAGATGGCTCTCGTTAATTGCTTGGCAGATCCGGAAATAGCTGAGCACACGGGAAAATCGCTGGGCGCTTTGCGCCTAGTTTTTCATTTGTGTTCTGTTACTTGATGGAGGCATTTAGGACGCTTGTCCAATTGAACCACACACCAGGCGCCCGCATACCTTCTACGATTTTCACCCTGGCCAAGCGCCTCCCGGAACCCGCCACAAACTAACTACCCGCCATCTTGCCCCTAACTCCCGTCGAAACCCAAGTTAGAGCCCTGACCTCCCCTCTAGCCGCGCCCCCCCAATTACGCATTACGAATTCCTAATTCCGCATTACCCTCGCGCCACGATATGACGATTTTCCCCCTAGCTAAGCCACTCACGGGACTCGCCAGGAATTCCCCCAATTCAACTCATCCCTGCACCCATTGCCGCAACCAAAGTTAGAGCCACAGCCTACCTTCCCGGCTGTGGCCCTAAAATTCCCTACTAACCCAATTTCGAATTACGAATTCCGCATTAGTTGCCGCTGGAGCCGCCTCCGGCAGCTCAGGCGGCGACTTAATTGTGGGTAATTTCACCATTCTTGAAACGTTCACGCGTTCTGGGGTCATCATGGTCGGTGATAGCCCCATCGGGATCTACGAAATGATCGTTACTGGTTCCACCTATTAAAGTGTCGGTTCCGGGGCCGCCGTTGAGATAATCTTCATATTTACTGCCAATAATCTCATCGTTTCCCTCTTCGCCATAAGCTTTCATAACATAGGCGGCTCTACTGTCGATCGCACCTAATAACCCAGACGGGAGGTTATTGCCAGCAAAGATATAATCGTCTCCAGCTCCGCCGTAAATAATACTCCGATTGCCACCGCCTATGAGTCGATCATCACCGTCAGCGCCAAAGATTTGATCCGTCGGAACACCACGACCATTCACCCTGAGACGGCCGCCGGCTTCAATGAGGTCGTTACCTGCGCCTCCCCCTAAGATATCACCTCCGCGACCACCCACAATATAATCGTCGCCTTCGCCGCCAGAAATACTTAAGCTGCGTTTGACACTCTTATCAGCTACAATCTGGTCGTCACCGCCCAGACCGGCGATAACTAACCCATCAACATCCTCTTTCTCAATCTTAAACTTCTCGCCATTGACATCGACCGTTAAACCACCGAATAAGCCCTGTTTAATGCCGATCTTATCGTTACCCTCGGTACCAGTCACTACATGCACCGTAGTACCGGGCTTAACACCTCTGGATACACATAAGGCTAAATCAGCTGCATCAATATCTATATTGCCTCGCTCAAACTGATCATTAATAAAAGTTTCCTTATCCTGCCCCGGTTGAGGTACTAAATGCCGCGGCCCCTGGTTCGGCGTCCCTTGGGCAACATTAGCCAGATTTGCATTTAAAGAATTAATAGACATAAGGGTATACCTCTCTTTCGACTTAAAATAAGACCGTTGCTCTACAGAGATTAAAACACCCTCTACACCTCAAATTGTTACTATAATGTTACCGTTCGCCCCTCCCGAAATTGTTATATCAACTTAAATCTAATGCGGAGTGAGCTAGCCGCCGGGACGGCGGCTAGCAATGCGGAATGTTTAATGCGTAATGCGGAATTGGGGAAATAAGGCGCCGCCCTGGAGGGCGGAAATTTGAGTTGCCGCTTGTTAGTGGCTTAGTAAATTTGAAACTAACCTGACTGGCGGAGGAATCGTTGCGGTTTCACCGCCTTTTGAGGGCTTTGGCCTAACGCTTTGGTGCTGACGCCCAGGTCTTAGATTTGTGTTCTGTTGCTTGATGGAGGCATTTAGGACGTCTGTCCAATCGGACCGCGGCGCGCCGCACACCCGCAGCGATTTTCCCTTTAGCCAAGCAACCTACGGAACTAGCCAACAATTAAGTCCTTGCCATCTCGCCCTTAAGTCACTGCCAAAACCAAAGTTAAAGCCACAGTTTACCTTTCTGCCGGCTCCTCCTAATTACGCATTCCTAATTACGCATTGCTCCTCGGCCGCCAAGTAAGTCTTGCCAAAACTAAGGATACGGTTATACAATCACCCTAGCAGAAACTTAACTTCGATACGCATAAAGGGGGGGATAGATTGAGTCACGATTCTAGTTACAAAAAGTTCTTTAGCCGCGCCGATATGGTTGAATCTTTGGTGCGCGATTTTATTTCTAGTGATCTAGCCGACGAACTCGACTTTAAGACCCTAAAGCCGATGCCTACCGCTTTTCAAAAGCATGGACAAACGGAAAGGCGTAGCGATCTTATTTGGCGGCTCCAATGGCGGGATGGCAGTTCTTGCCTTTTAGCCATCATTTTAGAGTTTCAGAGTACTATCGACAAGAAGATGCTCTGTAGGTTACTGGAATATGCCACTCTCTTCCTAGAGCAGACCTTGGATGAGAGAACAAGTAAAGGGCTGGCTTTACCCAAAATTTTGCCCGTAGTCCTTTACAATGGAGCCAAACTTTGGAGCACGCCTTGCGTTTACGGTGAGTTGTCGGAGCGCGAAAGGCTAGCTTATGAGCGCGGTATTTGGGATTTCAAATACCATTTAATTGACATTCGCCACCTAGAAGAGTCTTTGGTAGATAAGGCTAAGGGTATCAGCGCTTGGATCTTCCGCTTTGAACGGGCCGTTAACGTTCAGGAGATGGAGCGTCTCTGGAGGGTAATGTTCCGCGCTCTAAAGAGTCCGACTTATGAAAATTTGCGCCAAGAGATTATAATCTGGTTAGAGACCTGCGTCTTACCAGTCCGCAAAATATCGGGCGCCAAGGTAGTTGTAAAACGTTTGAAGGAGGAAGAAAAGATGACCGTAGTTACCCCTGAAATGGACGATTGGACCCTCCCTTACATAAATCAAGGCCGCGCCGAGGGCGAGGCGCGTGGTCGCGCTGAGGGAAGACTTGAAGGTGAGGCATGGGGCCGCGCTGAGGGGGAACGTATAGGAGAGGCTAAAGGCATAGCCGAGAAAGCGGCTCAAGTTATCCGCCAAATGATCGCCGAGGGCTTTGAAGATCATTTAATCGCCAAACTGGTCAGTGTCCCCTTATCCGATGTAGAAAAGCTCCGACTACAAATATAATTCGTAATTCGGAGTACGCTAGCCGCCAAAGGCGGCTAGCAATTCGGAATGCGGAATGCGGAATTCGGAATTAGATGGCTCTCGTTAATAGCTTGACAGATCCGGAGGTAATTTGGCTTATGGGAGAATCGTTGCGGTTTCACCGCCTTTTGAGGGCTTTGGCCTAACGCTTTGGTGCTGACGCCCAGGTCTTAGATTTGTGTTCTGTTCTCTCGTGGAGGTATTTAGGACATCTGCCCAATTGGACCGCGGAGCGAGCGAAATCTAATTCGAAATGCGGAGTGCGTAATGCGGAAATTAAAGGGCTCTTGTTTATAGGTTGACAGTTCCGAGAATAGCTGAGCATACGAGAGAATCGCGCTAGCCGCCGGAACGGCGGCGAGCAGTGCGGAATGCTTAATGCGTAGTTCGGAATTAAATGGCGCTTGTTAGTAACTTGGCGGATCTGGAAGTAGCTCTTAGCCTAGGGGAGAATCGCGCTGGGTGCTTGAGCGCCCAATTCCTAGATTTATGCTCCGTCACCGGAATGAGGCCTTTAGAGCACTTGTCCAATTGGACCATGCGGCCCCCGGCCGCGCCACACCAAGACAATTTTCCCTCAGCCAAGTACCCCTCGTAACCCGCCAGCAACTTACTCACCACGCTCTCGCCCCTCAGTCTTGCCATACCCCCCTTAAGGTCCCGCATCACCCTCCGCCACACCAAGACGATTTTCGCTCCCGCCAAGCCACTCACGGCCCCCGCCAGTCATTCCCCCAAGCTTTCTCGCCCCTAAGTCCTGCCGAAACAAAAGTTAGAGCCGCAACCCCATCCTAGCCGCGCTTCCCCAATTCCCAATTCCTAATTACGCATTCCGCATTTTCTATCAAAAGAGCCCCGCCACATTAATGTGGCGGGGCTCTTTTGATAGAAAAATTATTCC
>CALUQR010000014.1 GCA_944322965.1 Vulcanimicrobiota bacterium | reverse complement strand
TCCATGCGCTGGAGAAGCAGCGTCCGGCGCATGAAATGGTCATAGGCTCTGGCGGGATCACCGCCAAAACTAATATCGAAGACACGATCACCCAGTGGCTCGATCTGGAACACAGTGCGATATTCCTCCAGCAGACGCTTGGCCACTTTGACGGAGACTTCCAGCTTCTCTTGAATGGCGGTCAGAAGATCTGATTTGGTGTCCTGCTCGTGTGTGGCATAGAGGAACGCCACCTGGCGCAGCTGGTAGTAGCGATCCAGCGGGAAGGACAGAGAAAAAGAACTTTGGGCGGCGCAGTCCTTCATGGCCGTTTCAATGGCGGGAGTGGCGTAGGTCAGCAGCCTGGTTCCCATGGATGCATCAAACCGCTGTGCCGCGTCCAGCAGCGCCAGCGCACCCTCCTGCTTAAGATCGTCCACCAGAAAATCCTGAGAAAATTGCTCGCAGTAGCTTGCAGCCAGCATGGTCAGGTATCCCTCGTTCTGGGAAAGCAGAAGCGAAGGGGCCTCCGGATCGCCGTCCTGTATCCGCTGGGCAAGCTCCTCATTACTGGGACATGGAGCGTCACAGAGGTACATGCTCATGGCTTGTCCTCCTGGGCAAGCCGAGCTCTCGCCTGAGCATACAGCGTCTCCTGTTCCATGTCGTGGACATAGTCTCCGGCGGCATAGTCGTTGTCCATAAGCGCCCGGTCCCGATAGGTCTCCGCGAGATACAGTGCTTCCCGCCGCAGCTCGTCGGAGATTTTTCCTCTCTGGTGATGCTTGCGGATGGTGTTGGTGCGGGTATTGAACAGGCGGTAGACGGGGTGCTGCTTGTTCTGCTCCTTCTGGTGCATCATGGCACCGTACTGTCGGCAGGTCAGGCGGCTGTCCTGAGGTGCCATGCCGCTGCAGTATTTTGGCTTGTGTCCGCTGCGGGTAAGAAAATACCGCTCACAGTTCTGACACACGCAGGGAGCGTGGCCATGATGCAGCCCGTTCATCAAGTCGAAGCAGTAGAACGACATGATCCTGTGAAAGCGGACGCGCTGAACGGCGTGGCGATCTTATTTGGCGACTCCAATGGAGAGACGGTAGTCCTTGCCTTTTGGCTATACTCTTAGAGTTTCAGAGTACTATCGATAAGAAGATGCTCTGTCGGTTACTGGAGTATGCCACTCTCTTCTTAGAGCAAACCTTGGACGATGAGAAGAGCAAGGGGCTGACTTTACCGCAAATTTTGCCCATCGTCCTTTACAACGGAGCCAAACCTTGGAGCGCGCCTTGCGTTTATGGCGAGTTATCAGAGCGCGAAAGGCTAGCTTATGAGCGCGGTATTTGGGATTTCAAATACCATTTAATCGACATTCGCCACCTAGAAGAGTCTTTGGTAGATAAAGCCAAAGGGATTAGCGCCTGGATCTTTCGCTTTGAACGAGCCGCCAACGTCCAGGAGATGGAGCGACTCTGGAGAGTGATGTTCCGCGCTCTTAAGAATCCTGCTTATGAAAATTTGCGTCAAGAGATTATAATCTGGCTAGAGACCTGCGTCTTGCCAGTCCGCAAAATATCGGGCGCTAAGATAGTTATAGAACGCTTAAAGGAGGAAGAAAAGATGACCGTAGTTACCGCCGAAATGGAAGACTGGACCCTCCCCTACCTCAACCAAGGCCGCGCCGAAGGAAGACTGGAGGGAAAGCTCGAGGGGGAGCGCATAGGTGAACTTCGTGGGCGACATGAGGGAGAGCGTATAGGGGAACTTAAAGGCGAACTCAAAGAGCGTACTAAGGTTATTCTCAGGATGCTCGCCGAGGGCTTTGAGGATAATCTGATTGCCAGATTAGTCAGCGTCCCCTTATCCGAAGTCAAAAAACTCCGCCTCCAAATCTAATTCGGAATGCGCTAGCTAGCCGCCGGGACGGCGGCTAGCAATGCGGAATGCTTAATTCGTAATTCGGAATTAAGTGGCTCTTGTTAGTAGCTTGACAGAACTGGGAATAACTTGGCATAGGGAAGAATCGTTGGCAGTTTCACTGCCTTTTGAGGGCCCTGGTTTAGCGTTTTGGTTCTAGCACTCAGATCTTCATTTGTGTTCTGTCACCTGACTGAGGACTTTAGGACGCTTGTCCAAGTAGACCGCGGCGCGCTCCGCGCCGCACACCCCTAACGATTTTCGCCCTAGCCAAGTAACCCACGGAATCTGCCAGCCATCCCCCCAAGCCTTCTCGCCCCGAAATCCTGCCGAAACAAAAGTTAGAGCCGCAACCCCTCCCCACTCGTCACGCTCCCCCTAATTCCTAATTACGCACTCCGAATTACGCATTGCCGCCTCCAGGCGGCATACGCATTCCTAATTCCTAATTGCAAAAGCGAAGGAACCAGGTTCCCAAGAACCTGGTTCCTTCGCTTTTGCAATTGGTGGGCACGAAAGGATTCGAACCTCTGTAGCGCGTCGCGCGTCAGATTTACAGTCTGATGCAATTGTCCACTCTGCCACGTACCCGTAACGGGGAGTATGATAGCCATCTCCCCTAACTTTGTCAAGAGCGCCGGTAGCTTATCCCTTCTAATTGGAGGAGCCATTCTTTGACCTCTAAGCCTCCGCTAAATCCTCCCAGGCGACGCTGAGCGGCTAAGATGCGGTGGCAGGGCAAGATGATGGGAAGAGGGTTCCGCCCTAAGGCTCCCCCCACGGCTCGGGGGGCCATCGAGCTTCTCTGTAATTGCAGGGCTACTCGTTGGGCCAATTGGGCGTAGGTCAGGGTCTCGCCATAGGGCAGTTGGCTCAGTAATTGCCAGACAGTCAATTGGAAGGGGGTCCCTAGGGGGGCTAGGTCCAGCTGGGCGGGGTGGGGTCGCAATCCTTGGAAATAGCTCTCTAACCAGCGGCAGGCCGCTTGGAGGGCGGGGTTCTGGCGCTCGGCTGGGGTGGGGAGATTAGGGGCTTGGTTGGGAAAGTAGAGGGCGCTCAAGGCGGCGCCGCGGGCTACTAGGGTTAGGGTCCCTAAAGGCGACTCCCACTGGCGCCAGGAGCTGGGCGCCAGGGGGTCATAGGATTTGAAGTTTAGAGCCTTCACGGGGCGGCATACCCTTGGGGGTGGCGCACCTTCCATTCCCAGGCGGAAGCTACGATCTCTTCGATACTTTCAAAGCGCGGTTTCCAGCCCAATTCGCGGCGGATCTTAGCGGAGGAGGCTACTAAGACGGCGGGATCTCCGGGGCGCCGCTCTTGGCTGACCACTTTAAAGTCGCGCCCGCTCACTTGGCGCACGGCTTCGATAACTTGGCGCACGGAGTAACCTTGTCCGCTGCCCAGATTGTAGAGTAAGTTCCCGCACTCGCGCAATTTCTCTAAGGCTAAGAGGTGGGCGCTGGCCAGATCGCAGACGTGGACGTAATCTCTAATACAGGTCCCGTCGGGGGTGGGGTAATCTTCGCCATAGATAGCTATTTGGGGGCGCTGGCCTAGAGCGGCTTCCATAATGAGGGGGATGAGGTGGGTTTCGGGATGGTGGTCCTCTCCTCGCTGGGGGGTATTGCCGGAGGCGTTAAAGTAGCGCAAGCGGGCGGTACGCAGTCCGTGAATCCTCTCAAACCAGGGCAGCATCCGTTCTACCAATAGTTTCGACTCTCCATAGGCGTTAGTGGGCCTAAGTTCCATCTCTTCGGTGATGGGGGTCCGTTCGGGGTTCCCGTAGACGGCGGCGGTGGAGGAAAAGACGAAGCGCTCTACTTGGGCTTGGACCATAGCTTGGAGCACGGAGAGGGCGCCGGCGGTATTATTGGAGAAGTAACGTCCGGGCTGGCGCATCGACTCGCCCACCTCGATAAAGGCGGCAAAGTGCATGACCGCCCCCACTTGGTATTGACGCATAACCTGGGCTAGGCGCTCCGTATCCTGGATATCGAGTTCTTCGACGATGGAGGGGGCGGGTATGGCGGCCCGGTGTCCGTGGCAGAAGTTATCAACTATTACTACTCTATACCCACGCTCTAGGAGTTGGGCGCTGACTACGCTGCCAATATATCCGGCCCCGCCGGTAACTAAGATCGTCTCTGGGGACATATGCGCTCCTTCTGGGAACCTACTGGTGAAGCTTGAGGGTCCATTCTAAGTTGAGGGCAGGAAGTTTTAGCCTCTAGAGTTAAGTGGGGGCTCATGAAGAGTAACCCCCGCCCTTTTAGTATGCTAGCTATTGCGCTCGCCTTGAGCTTGACCTGTTCTCTCCCCGCCTTCGCGGCCCTGCCCGGTTCCGGCGCCCCGACCCCGAAAGAGAAGGTTACTAGTAAAATGGTAGCTACCGCCTCTCCCTCCGATTTCGGTCCCAGCGACTTTCAAGAGACGATCCACGGCCAGGTAGTGGCCGATCCTTACCGCTGGATGGAAGATATCGACAGCCCGCGCACCAAGGCTTGGGTAGAGCGCGAGCGCCAGAAGGCGGAATCCTACCTGGCCAAGTTGCCCCATAGGGCCGAGATCCGCCAATACTTAGAGAAGATCCAAAACTATCCGCGCTACAGTCTGCCTACCCTGGAAGCGGGCCGTTATTTCTTTACGCGCAACTCCGGCTTACAGAATCAGAGCGTCCTCTATATGAGCTCTACGGCCGACGGTCAGGGCCAGGTAATCTTAGATCCTAACACCCTCTCTAAAGATGGAACCGTAGCCCTCACCAATTACGAGGTCAGCCCGGGCGCTAAGTATCTGGCCTACTCTACGGCTAAGGCCGGCTCCGACTGGAACGAGATTCGGGTCTTAGATCTGGCGACCAAGGAGACTTTAAAAGATAAGATCGAGTGGGTCAAATTCTCCACTATCGTCTGGGATCGCGAGGGCCAGGGCTTCTTCTATAGCCGCTATCCGGCTCCCGAGAGCGGCCAGAGCGCTACCATAGGCGGCCTCAACGAGGGGCACACCCTCTATTACCACCGTTTAGGCCAGCCCCAGAGCGCCGATCAGGTCATCTTCTCCAATCCCGACAATCCCGACCTCTCCGTCTATGGAGCGAGCAGCGAAGATAGGCGCTGGCTCATCGTCCAGATCAGTCAACCTCAAAATGACAATACGGCTCTCTTAGTCAAAGATATGACTAATCCCCAGGGCCAATTTATCACTTTACCTAACTCTTTCCAGGCCCGTTTCGATCTGGTCGATGTCTATAAAGATCGGCTCTTTGTACGTACCGACTGGCAGGCCCCTAAGGGCAGAGTTTTGAGCGTCAAGTTGACCAATAATGTGATCACTACCCCTTGGGAAGAGGTCATTCCCCAAAGCGAGGAGCCTCTGAGCCAGGTGAGTTGCGTGGGCGGTAAACTCTACGCCAATTACCTGCACGACGCCACGAGCAGGATCAAAGAGTATACCCCAGAGGGCGAGTTTATTAAGGATCTGCAGCTGCCGGGCTTGGGGACGGTGAGCGGTTTCTACGGTAAGAACGACGCTCAGACGGCTTATTATGCTTATACTAGCTTCAATACTCCGGCGGTCATCTACGCTTACGACATAGCGAGCGGGAAGAGTACGATTTGGCATCAGCCCCAATTAAATTTCGATCCCCAGCAGATCGTCACTAAGCAAGTCTTTGTGCCCAGCAGCGACGGGGCTAAGGTACCCCTCTTTATTAGTTACCGCCGCGACGTGAAGTTAGACGGTCAGGTCCCTACCCTGCTTTACGGTTATGGCGGTTTCGCTATCGATATGACTCCGGGCTTCTCCACTCGGGCCATGACTTGGATGCAGATGGGCGGTATCTACGCCCAGGCCAGTCTGCGCGGGGGCGCGGAGTATGGCGAAGAGTGGCATCGCGCCGGTACTAAGACCAAAAAGCAGCATACCTTCGACGATTTTATCAACTGCGCCCAGTGGCTAGTAGATAATAAGTATACTAAGCCCCAGCGCTTGGCGATCAATGGCGGCAGTAATGGCGGCCTCTTAGTGGGCGCCTGTCTCAACCAGCGTCCCGACCTCTTTGGGGCGGCCGTCCCGCAAGTGGGCGTTATGGATATGTTGCGCTTCCAAGAGTTTACCATCGGCCGTTACTGGATGGGCGACTATGGAGACGTCAAGAAGCCCGAGGAGTTTGCCACCCTCTATAAGATCTCTCCCTACCACAACATTAAGCCCGGTACCAAGTACCCGGCTACTCTGGTAACTACGGCCGACCACGACGACCGCGTCTATCCCGCTCACAGCTTTAAGTATGCGGCCCAGCTGCAGCGCTTACAAGCCGGCCCGGCCCCCATCTTGATTCGTATCGACTCTAAGGCGGGCCACGGAGCGGGCAAGCCTATCGCCAAGAGCTTAGATGAGACGGCGGATATTCTGGCCTTTATCGCTCAAGCTTTGGGCTTTAAAGACCTCCGCTTGCCGCGCTAGTTTCCGGTAGATGCCAGACAGTCAGGCGGGACCGACCTTAGAGCTGAGGCGACTGACCTTAGCGGCCCTCTTCCTAGCTTTAGGGCTGGTCCTGCCCTTCTTTACGGGCCAGATCCCCCAAATCGGGTCGATGCTCTTACCTATGCATCTGCCCATCTTGCTCTGCGGCTTCGTCTGCGGTTGGCGCTGGGGTTTGGGATTAGGCCTCCTAGCCCCCCTTTTGCGCTCCCTCCTTTTGGGGATGCCCCCCTTATACCCCCAAGCCTTAGCTATGGCCGGTGAGCTGGCTACTTACGGGGCCCTGACCGGCTGGCTCATGGGCGCCCATCCCTGGAGGGATTGGGGGCGGCTCTACCGCTCCTTACTAGGGGCCATGCTGGCGGGCCGTTTAGCGTGGGGGGCGCTCATGGTCTTCCTTTTGGGCTTAGGCCCCCACGGTTTTGGCTGGTCCGCCTTCTTAGCGGGCGCCCTCTTTAATTCGCTCCCCGGTATCATCTTGCAATTAGCAATTATCCCCCCGCTCTTAGTCTCCTTAGAGCGCGCGGGCTGGAACCGTTTGCCCCGCGCAGAGTCGGAGGCCGCCTAGTGACTCTAGCTCTAACCCCCTATTTAGCGGACCTCTTAGAGGTCGTCTGGCAAGCCTTAGAGGTAGCCCATAGAGAGAAGGCGCGGCTAATAGTCGGTATAGACGGCCCCTGCGCCTCAGGTAAGAGCGCCTTAGCGGAGGCTTTGGCGCTTAGAGCTAGAGCCGCCCAATGGACTATCCAAGTTATCCATCTAGACGACTTCTTTTGGCCTTTAGAGAAGCGCCCCCTAGAGGCCGATCGGGTGGCGGGCGAAAATTTTGAGCGCCCTCGCTTTATAAAAGAGGTCTGGGAGCCGCTCTTGAGGGGAGAAAAATTTTATTACCGCCCTTACTCCTGTAAGCTAGGCCAATACCTTCCCGGTAATTGGCTAGAGCCGGGCAACTTAAATCTTATAGAGGGTACTTACTGCGGCCACCCCGCTTTGCGCCCCGCTTACGACTTTTATTGGCGCTTAAAAATTGAGCCTAAAATACAGCGCGAGCGGATCTTAGCCCGCAACGGCCCCCAAGCTTGGCCCCAATTTAGAGATCGCTGGCTCCCCTTAGAGGCGCTCTACTTTAGTACCTTTAGAGAATAAAACCTATAATTAAGAGGATGAGGATGGGGATGAGGAGGCGCCAAAACTCATAGCGCAAGATAGCCACCTTATAGGGCACGATCCCATCCTTACAAGAGATCCAGCCCTTCCAGAGGCGCCAATGATTGGTCCCCGGTTTCCCATAACTGGGACCCACCTGGCCCGGCTGGTAGAGGCGCACTAAACAGGGGAAGATGGGAAAGGGCTCATACCAGAGGCTAGCCCCGCGCAGGAAGGCGCCTACGCGCTGGCAGCCCCACTCCTCCCAATCGATAAGGGCCTCGCCGGGCTTAACGTAGCGCGCTCGCCGCAGGGGCCCCTCCACCTTTTGGGGCTGAGGCTCGCTCTCTCCCAAGGCTATCTCTTCTACTACGCGCAACATGAGGCAGGCCGCCCCGGGCAAGACGCAGTCCGCCAACTCGCTGCCCGTAATATTGGGAGGGATATTAAAGCTCTGGCGCCCCAAGATAGGCCCCGTATCTTCGCCCGAGTCTACCTGGTGGACTACGTACTCGCTCTCCTGACAGCCGTCATAGAAGAGCCACAGCCAAGGGTTAGGGCCGCGGTACTGGGGCAAGGGGGCCAGATGTAAGTTAATAGCCCCCTGGGGCGCCAACTCGTAAATATCGGGAGGCAAGATGATAGAGAAATTGGAGATACAGATGAGGTCGGGCTTCAAATGCTTAATAAAGCGCAAAAGCTGGTAATTATATTCGCGCTCAGCGTAAAAATAAGGGCAGCGATAATACTCAGCAAAGCGCTCTAAATTGCCCTCCCCCTTGCCGGCGCTAACCCACCTGGCCACTAACCCCTTCTTGACGGCCCGGGGCTTAGAGCAGACGATCCCTACAATCTGGTGGCTAGTAGCTAAAAGTTGCAAAGCCTGGGTGGAGAAGCGCCCATTCATCCCCAAAAAGACGATGCGCAACTTAGGTACGGCCCCTAATGGAGGCTCAAGGTCAACTAACTGGTCGGGGATCAAGCCCCCTTCCTCTACCCCCGCTTGCTCTAATTCCGCCTGTAAGCGGGCCCGCTCTAAAGCCTCCTCTAAAGGCGCATCCTCTCCTGGGGGAACTGGCCCCTCTAAAGTTAAAGCCTCAACTTGAGGGGAAGCCTCCTCTAAAGCCTGGCCCTCAGACTCTGCCACCCCCTCAGTCTCTGCCGCCCCCTCAGCCTGGGGCTCAGGGTAACCCTCACCCAGCGACTCTGAGAGATACTGGGCGAAGGTTTGGGCCTCTTGGGGGGTAGTTTCGGCGTGCATAGAGGGGAAATAGAGCGCTCTCTAGAGTTTAGCTGGGCAGGTGGACGCCAGGTCCTTTAGCTAACTGGGCGCCGGCGGCAATTAAGGCCGGTCCATCTAAGCCTTGGGACTGGCGCAGAGCGATGCCGATACTGAGCTTCACTCCGCCCAAGTTGGCGGACGTATTATTGACGCGGTCGGCAAAGACCTTGGCCGTCTCCAACTGAGAGCCGATCATAAAGATGGCCAAATCGTCCTCGCCCACTAAGCCGGGAATGTCGCTATCTTCGCGCAGGAAGGCGGAGATGAGGGCGGCGATCTCTTTGCGTACCTTAATGTAGGAAGCGCGTCCCTGGGAGCGCAATTCGGACAAATTCTGGAAGCGCACGTAGACGATGACGCAATCCTCACCCGACTCGTCAGCCATTTCCAATTCGGCGTTAATAACGTCCAAGAAGGCCTCTTCGCCGCAGAATTGGGTATCTCTGTCGACGCCGTCTTCATCCAGATCGGGCTCTAAGGTAAAGGGCGCGGAGGGATCGCTAGGCTCGCTCTTACCCAAACTGAGGGCGGCCGGGCGGTTGGGCGAAGGTATCCGCTCCTCCTTCTTAGACTCTAAACTGGCCGCTACGCCGCCAGAGGCTTGTAAGGGACGAGTCGCCCGGGAGGGACCGCCCTTAGAGCCCAACTTGATCTTCAAGGGCTCGCCCTCTTCCCGGGCGGCGGCCAAGGCTCCGGTAGCGGCGCCGGTGGGTCGGGTCATGCCCGCGCCGCCCGTCACCGTCACCCTACGGGTAATGACCATATTCTCCACGCTCTCTTTAGGATCCTCAACGACCGGCCCTTGCGAAGAAGCCTTAGTCGCATCGCTCACATTCTGAGCCCGGACGATATTATCCTCATGGCCGGAACGCACGTCGTGGAAGGCGCGGGTTAAAATAGCGCGCAACATCTTGGGATCTTTAGAGTCGTCGGGGAAGACCGTCCAAGCCACCAGACCGTTGCCCATATCTTGAGAATCGGGCATCGGGACTTGGCTAATAAAGGTCTGCAAGGTGCGGGCCAGGCGGATGCCCTCATCGGCGTCGCGCTCGGGGGCGATAACTCCGAAGACGCCGTTATCTAAGTGGCAGAGGGTAATATTGGGCTCTTTGGAGATACTCTCTTGCAGGGCGATACCCATATTGTAGAGCGTCTCCGTCCCAAAATCCTCGCTATGGATCTCCAAATACTTTTTGATACCCGCCAAGGTCACCATATAGGCGCACAGAGGACGTCCCAACATGTAACAGCCCCTACTCATAGCCGCCACTTGGCGCTCAAAGTAGTCGCGACTCCACAAGCCGGTGCGGGCGTCCACATCTTTGGCCTTGCGCTGGAAGAGGCGATCTAAAGCGACCGCGCCCTGTTCACAGACGGCCTGGATCTTCTCGATACCGGCCTCATAATACTTACGGGCCGCCTCGGCGCTAGTGGCGCGGCTGCGCCCTACTAAGATCAAACCTAAGAGATTCTCGCGCCAGACTAAGGGCACGCCCACATTGATTTCGATATCCTGAAGATCGTTGACTAAGCCGGGGAAAGTATCCCTAAAGAGCTGCTCTTTGGAGACCCCTTTGAAGAGGAAGGGACCCTTACCGTAAGCGTCTACGAAATCTTTGACCGTCTTATTATTCAACTTGCGCAAGGAGAAGGGGGTTGGGTCGCGGATGAGCTCGGAGATGACCAGCTCGATATGACGGCCGTCGGTAGGCACTAACCAGCACAGACCGCGCGGCAGCTGGGTGATATTCATAATGTGGGCCAGGACGTACCGGCAGACTGAGTCTTCCGAGAGGGCGTCCATCTCCGCTGGCGGGGGCTTAATCTTGACCTTGTCGCGGTCGCGGTTGGCTTTGGCAATAAAGATAGCCAGGAAGATAATTAAGAGCACGCCGCCGCCAATAGAGGCCCAGATGGTGCGCAAACCGGTGGTGATCTTCTCTTCCTGAGTCTGAGCGTCTAAAAGGTAGGGATGGCCCGGGGGCAGGTTGAGGCGCAAGGTCTCTAAGACTTTGCTAGCCGTAAAGTAGTCGCCGCTCTGGGCCGCCACTTTACATTGCAAGGCCATAGCCTGGTAGTAATCGGGCTTTAAGAGGCAGGCCTCCTCTAAGTAACTCTTGGCCTGGGGGTAGTAATCGCGCCCTCGACTGTAGAGGATGAGGGCCATATTGTAGAGGGCCTCAGTATCGTTGCCATCGTGGTCGAGAAGCTCTTGCCAGAGCTTTTCGGCCTCGTCATAATCGCTCGCCTGGACCAGGCAGCGGGCGTACTCGCGGGTGACGCTGAGGTTGCCCGGAGAGAGCTCCATCAGGTGTTTATAAGCTTGGCAAGCGCTCTGATAATTTTTAAGTTTGACGTAAATCTCCGCCAAATTCTTCCAGGCTACGGGCCAGTGGGGAGCGGCGGCGGCGGCCAATTGCAGCTGGTAGGCGGCGTCGTCGTAAGCGGCGCGGGCGATAGCTTGGGCCGCCTTCTGGAAGAACTTTTTGGCGCGCTGGATCTCTTGCTTTTGCTCTTTGAGCTTAGCTTGCTGAGCTTTGGCGGAGGACCCTTTAGGTTTCTGGGCGGAGGCGGGAGCGCTACAGACCGCCAAGAGGAGTAGCCCTGTCAATAAGAGCGCTACCCATCTCCCGCCCTGCTTACAGTTTATAGCTCTAAAGCTCCTACCACTCCTCATGCCTAAACCTCTCTAGGTAAGATCCTGAGGTTAGAGCGAAGCTAAACCCCTGTTCCCCTACCTGTGTAGCCCAAAGTAGCTAAAAGTAGCTAAAAGTAGCCAACCCCCCCCGCCCGCCATTCTAGGAAAGGCTCTCTTTTTCCTTTGCTGGGCTCTGAGGGGCCTTCTGACGCCGCCTATAGGCGTAGACTCCCCCACCTAAGACTAAAACTCCCAAGACTCCGGCTCCCACCCAACTGAGTAAGCCCCACCTAATCTCCTCTTCGCAGGATTCGGCCTCCAAGAGGCTGGGGTGGCCAGACTCTAAGAGGGAGCGCAACTCTTGCAACTGGCGGTAGGCTTGCCAATAGCGCCCCTCAGCCGTGGAGAGCTTGACCTCTAGGGCCCGCACAGGCGGATACTCAGGCTGCTCGCGCAGGGCCTCCGCCAGTAACTTCTCCGTTTGGGGGTAATCTTTTAAGTAGTAGGTACAGCGGGCCCGGTAGTGGAGGGCCTCTAAACTATGGGGATTAATCGCTAAGAGCTCGCCCCAAACCTTATTCGCCTGGGCGTACTGGGCCGCCTCATAGAGCGCTTTAGCATACTGGCGCTTAATAGCCTTATCGTCGGGGCGCAACTCTAAACAGCGGCCGAAGGCCTGGGCCGCCTCGCTGTGGAGGCGCACCTTCTGGCGCAATTCAGCTAAGAAGAGCCACAACTCCGGCCGCTCCGGAGCCAACTTGGTGGCCTCCTCCATCTGGGCGATAGCCTGATCGAAAGCCGCGTGGCGAATGGAGCGGCTAGCCTCCGTAATGAGCTTGCGCACTTCGGGACTGGGCGGCTGCCAGACCTTACCCTTGCGCTTTATAACTGGAGCCTCTTTAGTCTTAGGCTGAGCGGCCGGAGCCTCAACCTGAGACGATCGCTCCTCCGCCGCTCCCTTAGCCTGAGCGGCCCCGCTCTCCGCCTTAGTCGCCGCCGGAGCTTTAACCGCGGGGGTCGCGCCCCCCGCGGGAGGGGCGCTCGGGGTCTGGGCCCCTAAGGGGGCGCTCCCTAGACAGGCTACCAACAGACTGGCGGCCCCCCACCTACGCCAAAAACTACTCCATCCGCTCCCTTTAACCATGACTAATCGCTCCACATTACCGCTTCGTGGACTTCGCCACGGTCTAATAAGGTCTCCGCCTCTTTGCAGAGTTCTACTAACTTGCTGGGGGCGTGGGGGGCGTGGGCAAATTGGCGCAAGAGATCTAAGCTGCGGCGCATGACCTTAATGAGGTCGCCCTCTCCCTCCTCGCCCAGATACTGGCGCACCGCCGCCCAGGAGGCGCCCCGGCACCAGAATTCGGTCACTCCGGCGAAGGTGGAGTTTAAGAGCAGAGGCACCTTAACCTCATAACGCGTCTGCAGAGCCTCGACGTCGGAGGCGATAGCGCAAATAGCTTGGATCGTCCACTCCGCCTGTTTAGAGGGGGCCAAGGGGCGGAACATACTCACCCGCGAGTCGCCCAAGACTAAGGCTGAAGCTACCCCCGCCAATTCCGCCGGTTCCAGCTCCTCCAAGATTCCGGAAAGGACCACCTCACCCAAAAGTAAGATATTAGTAGCCCGCAGCGAGGCCACCATCTCCCCTTCCCAAGTGGGCTTTTGCTCGACTAAGTAACCTACTTCCGCTAAGACCGCCTCTAAGGCCAGGAATTGGCGCCAGTAGGAGGTGCGGGAGTGCTCGATGAGACCTTCCAGCTCCTCTTTGCGCTCTTGGGCCTTACAGTAGGCGCGGTAGGCCTTGGCGCAGCGCACTCTAGCCGTACAAGTATTGCAATGCATAGAGTTAATGCGCTCCGCCAAATGGTCGCGTTCCTCTACGTCGGCCTCGTACTGGGCCTGCAATTCGGGACCGCAATCTTGCAAGTTATCTTTGAGGGCCTTAATCGAACGGTTGAGATTATCCAGCTTAGAGCGCAGCGTCTTCCAAGTCTTGACGTCGCCCAACTGCTGGTCCTCGCAAGCCAAAACGCTATATTTGGCGATCTCCGCCAAGGTGGCGTCGTACATAGCCCCGTACTCGCCCTTATAACGCTCGATAACGAACTGACCAAAGGAGCGCTCAATCAGCTGGCGGGCCTCGTTGTGGGTGTGGACCTGGAGTAAGTTTAAGACCATCCCGTAACCGGGGGTAAAGCGGCTGACCAGAGGATCGGCTCCGGAGCGCACTAAGCGCACCACCTCGTCGAGATCTTCATAATCGCTATGGATGACAACCACGTGGCCCACTTCGTCCATACCGCGGCGACCGGCTCGGCCCGACATCTGCAGGAACTCGCTGGCGGTCATGGGGCGCAAGCCCTCGTCGGAATTCTTGACGATAGCCGAAATGACCGTAGTGCGGGCGGGCATATTGATCCCCGCCGCCAAGGTCTCGGTAGCAAAGACCACCTTGATGAGCCCCTGCTGGAAGAGGTTCTCCACCAAACCCTTGAGGACGGGCAAGAGGCCGGCGTGATGGGCCGCCACCCCATGGCGGATATACTCCAATTGGGGGCAATCGGCTAAGGAGGGATGTTCGGCGATAGCGCGCTCGATCTGCTCCTCTAAGAGGGCCCGATGTTGAGCATTCAACTTGACCGAGTTGACGCAGAGTTGGGCCGCCTCGTCACAGCGGCGGCGAGAAAAGAGGAAGTAGATAGCGGGCAGCATATCCTGCTCGTCTAAAACGCGCACTACGGCGTCGTAGACCGCCTTCTTATCCTTCTCGGCCTGTTCCCGGCGCAAGCGGCGATCGTAACTGGAATTTCCGGAGATGCGCTTAGCTAAAGTCTTAGCTTGGAACTCCTCCACCTTGCGGCGCAACTTGCTATTGACGTGATGGCGCTTATCCATCAATTTGTAGAGGGCCCCGTCGACGTAGTAATCGACTAAGAGGGGCACGGGGCGGTAATTGGAAGTTACTAAGGTAGTGGGCCCGTGGACCTTATTGATCCAGGCGCAGAGGTCCTGGGCGTTGGCTACGGTAGCGGAGAGGGCCACCAACTGGATCTGGGCCGGAGAGTAGATGACCAACTCTTCCCAGACCGTACCCCGGTCGGGGTCGTTCATATAGTGGCACTCGTCGACTATGACCGACTCCACGTAAGTCAGATTGGAGCGCACGTCGCCCAAGACGGTCCCGTACAACATATTGCGGTAGACTTCGGTAGTCATAACCACGATGTAGGCGTTGCGATTGATGGAGATGTCGCCCGTCAAAAGGCCCACCTTCTCCTCGCCATACATGGCCCGCAAATCGGAAAACTTCTGGTTAGAGAGCGCCTTGAGGGGGGTAGTGTAGAAGCAGCGCTTGCCATGCTTTAAGGCCCGGCGAATGGCATATTCGGCCACCACCGTCTTCCCGGAACCGGTCGGGGCGCAGACGATAGTGCTCTCGCCGCGATCGATAGCGTTAATAGCCTGGATCTGGAAGCGATCTAAGGGGAAAGAGAAGAGCTCTTTGACGTCTAACTCCGGCTCCGCTAAGGGAACTTCCGGCTCTTCTTCGCTACTCTTGCGCTTTTTAGAGCGCTTGCCCTTACTCTTTTCCGCTCCGCTCTCAGCTGCGCCCGCGCCTTCAGAAGAGACCTCCCCTGAGGTAGAGGCGGGCAGAGCGGCCGCTATGGCGGGAGCCCCTAAAGCGGGAGCGGGCGGAGGCTCGGGGGGCAAAGCCTGGGGCTTAGAGGGAGACTCTAAAGCGGGAGCGGGGGGCGGAGCCTCTAAGGAGGGGGCGGGAACGCCAGCAGCCGCTTGGCGCACCTCTTCTAAAGCGGGATCCTCATCGGCCGCCAGGTGGAGCACGATGGGAGGCGCCGAGATCATCCCTTTGGGAGGCTGAGGAGCGGGCAAGATGGGCGCTCCCCACTTGGGGGCCTGCAAGAGGCGGCTGGCCAGCAGGGCGGGCGGCCAGAGGGTAGCCTGATCGGCGCTCGTAGAGGCTAGTTCGGCCTCTTGACCCGGCGTAGGTCCTTCTAAGGCCGGGGCTTGACTTACATTAGCAGTAACTTCCTGAGAATTTTCCATAGTTAACCTTTTGTCCTTGGCGGCCAAGATCCCCCTTAAAGGGCGCCCTCCCGCCTAGATTTGCCCCTCCCTCTAGGGGGTATAAGCCAATTGCGGAGCTAACCAGCGCTCTACTTCCGCCAGGCTCTGGCCGGTGCGCCGGGCATAATCCTCTACCTGCTGGCGGTCGATCTTCCCCAAGGAGAAGTAACGGGCCTGGGGAGAGTTAAAGTAGAAGCCCGCGATAGAACTAGCTGGGCGGAGAGCGCAACTCTCGGTGAGTTCCATACCCCAGCGGCCAGGCTCTAAGAGCTCCCAGATTAGACGCTTTAAGGCGTGGTCGGGACAGGCGGGATAACCGGGCGCCGGACGGATACCCCGGTGACGACCCAGCATGAGCTCTAAAAGGGAACTCTCCTCCTCTATACCGCAAGCGCGCCTAGCTTCTAAATGTAAGAGCAAGGCCCCAGCCTCTACGGCTCGGTCGGCTAAGAAGCTCGCCATCAATTTGCGGTAGTCGTCGCCAGAACGCTCCAATTCTTCTTGCAACTTAGCCCAGCCCTCGCCTACGCAGACCGCAAAGAGGCCTACGTAATCTTCCTGCCCCTTAGGAGCCACAAAGTCGGCTAAGGCTAGACAACTCTTAAGATCGCTCCGCTGCTGGCGCAAGGTAGGCAAGAGCTTCTCTCGGCCGTCTGGAAGTTCTAAGTAGATATCCTCCCCTTTAGCGTAGGCGGGATAGAAGAGATAACCGCCCTTAACTTCCATCTGGGGACGCCGCGCCCACTCAGACCATAAATTCTGGGCCTCCTCCACTAACTGGCGGGCCCGCTCCCCTAAGAGGGGATCCTCTAAGATCTGGGGATAATGGCCCTTTAAACCCCAAGCGGACAGGAATTCCGTCCAGTCGATATAGGGCTCTAAACGCTCTAAAGAGTAAGCGGCTTCCACCACCTGACCTAGGCTCTGGGGGCTAGCTACGGAAGATTCATCCTCTGGGGCCGGGGCGGGAGACCTCCCCGCTAAGGAGCGAGCCTCCTCCCAAGAGCGCAACTCTAAGCGCTCTAGGCGCTCCTCCCACTCCTGGCGCAATTGGGCCTGCTGGCGGGCCAACTCGGCTAGGAAGAGGGGGGCGGAGGCGGGATCTAAGAGCTGGGCTACTATAGAGGTAGCTACGGAAGCGTCGGCTACGTAGACGACCGGCCCGCGGTAGTGGGGAGCGATCTTGACCGCCGTATGTAAGGCGGAGGTAGCCGCCCCTCCAATTAAGACGGGCAGCGCCAGACCGGCCTGGTCTAAGGCCTGCACGACGTTGACCATCTCCTCTAAGGAAGGGGTAATTAAGGCCGATAAGCCGACCACTTGGGCCCCGGTCTCTTGAACTTTAGCCACGATCTCGCTAGTGGGGACCATAACCCCTAAGTCCTCTACCTGGAAGCCGCTACAACCCAAGACGACGCTCACAATATTTTTGCCAATATCGTGGACGTCGCCCTTGACGGTGGCCATTAAGACCCGCCCCCGGTTGGGCTGCTGGCTATCCCCTTGGAAGTAAGGCTCTAAGATCTGGACCGCCCTCTTCATCACGCGAGCGCTCTTAACTACCTGAGGTAAGAACATCTGGCCCGCCCCAAAGAGCTCCCCGACCTGGCGCATACCGGCCATTAAGCCCTCTTCGATAATGGCTAAGGGGGTAGCCCCCGCCTCTAAGGCCTCCTGTAAGTCGCTCTCTAAATAATCGCTCACCCCGCGCGTCAAAGCTTGGGCCAAACGCTCCTGCCAACTACCCTGACGCCACTCTTCGTTAGTTGCAGCTACAACTTTAGCCTTGTCGCCCCGATGCTTTTCCGCTTCCGCTAAGAGGCGCTCCGTAGCTTGGGGATCGCGGTCTAAGAGGACGTCCTCGATGGCCTGGCACAACTGGGGATCGATCTCTTGGTAGGGACAGAGCAGGCCGGCGTTGACGATGCCCATAGTGAGGCCGCGCTGGACGGCGTAGTAGAGGAAGACGGAATGCATAGCCTCCCGCACCGGATTATTGCCGCGCAGAGCGAAGGAGAGATTACTGATCCCGCCGTTACTCATCACTCCCGGCCAGCGCTCTTGTAAGTAGCTCAGAGCCTCTAAGAAGTCTAAGGCGTAGCGAGCGTGGCTCTCCATCCCCGTAGCCACCGCTAAGACGGCCAGATCGATAGCGATCTCCTGGGGGGCGAAGCCCAACTCCTCGATGAGGATCTTACAAGCCCGGTCCACAATCTCTTTTTTACGGGCCAAAGTGTCGCCCTGGCCCCGCTCGTCGAAGGCCATCACTACCACCAACCCGCCCAGACGGCGGATCTCTTGGGCCCGGCGCTTAAACTCATCTTCCCCCTCCTTTAAGGAGATAGAGTTCACTAAGGAGCGGCCGGGACAATTCTTTAAGGCCCGCTCTAAGACGTCCCAGCGAGAGCTATCGATCATTAAGGGCAGGCTCAAGGAGGGTTCGGTAACGACTAAGCGCAGGAAATGTTCCATCACCGCCGCCGAGTCGTGCATGGCGTCGTCGACATTAATATCTAAGATATTGGCCCCGCGCTCCACTTGGGCCCGCGCTACGCCCAAGGCCTCTTCCCAATCTTGGCTCTTAATTAAGCGAGCGAATTTAGCGGAGCCGGAGAGGTTGCAGCGCTCCCCCACTAAGGTAAAGACGCCTGGACGCCGCAGAGAGTAAGCCTCTAAGCCGGAGACTAAGGAGCCCCAAGGGCGCTCGGGATGGATGGTGCGGGGCGGCAGGGAGGCTACCGCCTGGCTCAGAGCCTTAATATGTTGGGGGCTAGTACCACAGCAGCCGCCCACGGCGTTGAGCCAACCCGCCTTGGCGTAGCGGGCCATAATCTGGGCCATCTCCTCGGGGGTCTCGTCGTAACCGCCCGCCAAATTGGGGAGACCGGCGTTAGGATAGCAGCTCACCGCGCAATTGACCAATTTAGAGATAGCCTCTAAGTGGGGGGCCATCTCCTCCGCCCCCAAGGCGCAATTGAGACCGAATAATAAGGGGCGGCCGTGGGCTACGGAGGCCCAGAAGGCCTCTAAGGTCTGGCCGCATAAGGTGCGCCCGGAGCGATCAGAGAGGGTGACGGAGAGCATCAAGGGCAGGCGCTTGCCGGTGCGCTGGGCGGCGACCTCGGCCGCATAGATGACCGCCTTGGCGTTTAAGGCGTCAAAGATAGTCTCTACCATCAAGAGATCGACCCCGCCCTTTTGGAGAGCTAAGATCTGCTCTAAGTAGGCCTGGGCCAGTTGGTCAAATTCTAAATTGCGCTGAGCGGCGTCGGCTACGTCGGGGGACATGGAGAGGGTCTTGCCCGTAGGTCCGATAGAGCCCCCCACCCAGGCTTGGCGCCCCTCATGGGCGGGGTCGGCCAAGAACTCGTCTACCGCCTGGCGCGCGGCGCGCACGGCCCCCAAGTTGAGGGCTTCGATCCAATCCTCCAAGCCGTAATCGGCCTGACTGACGCGCTGGGCGCCAAAGGTACAGGTGGTAATAATATCGGAACCGGCCTCTAAGTATTGGCGGTGGATCTCCTTTAAGACTTCGGGTTTTGTCAGACCTAAGAGGTCGTTATTGCCCTTTAAGGGTTGGGGATGGTCTTGTAAGAATTGGCCCCGATAATCTTCCTCTTGCAAGTTGTAGGCTTGGAGCATCGTGCCCATGGCCCCATCGAGGATTAAGATGCGCTCTTGTAGCGCTAATTCTAAACTATTCTCTACCATCTAAATTTAAGATCTACTCCCTAAGATTCCCCCATTCCAGTAGCCCCTGCCCCTCCCGCAGGGCGCGGCCAGAGTCTCCTCCTAGCCCCTAAAGGGGTCTAGGCGCCTCCCTCCGCCCCCAAGGCGGGAGCACGTTCTCCCCTTAAGGAAGCTTACCCTCTTTCCCCTAGGAGGAAGGGGAGTGAAGAGCCCCAACTAGAAAGGGAGGACATGGGTATCTTAGTTATTGGAGGCGCGGGCTTTATTGGAGCCAACCTCTGCCGCTATCTCCTCGGGCGCGGCTATCGCCTGACCGTCTTAGACAATTTTTCGACCGGACGTCCCGCCAACTTAGAGGGCTTAGCTTTAGAGCTAATTGAGGGCGATATCTGCGCCCCCCCCGCCCTGCCCGGCCCCTTCCGTTACGTCGTAAATTTAGCTTCCCCCGCCTCCCCGCCCGCCTACCAGAGCTTAGCCTTAGAGACTTTGGCCGCAGGCTCCCAAGGGGTCTGGCAAGCTTTAGATATAGCCCGCCGCTACGGGGCCCGCTTTTTGCAAGCTTCGACTTCGGAAGTCTATGGGGACCCCCAGGTCCATCCCCAACCCGAAAGTTACAGGGGTTGCGTGAGTTGTACCGGTCCCCGGGCCATGTACGACGAATCGAAGCGCTTCGCCGAAGCCCTAATTATTAATTACGCCCAACGCTACGCTACTTCGGTAACTATAGCCCGCATCTTTAATACTTACGGCCCCTACATGCGCCCCGACGACGGACGGGTGGTCACTAACTTCTTGAGCCAAATTAAGCGCGGCCAGCCCCTCACTATCTATGGACAAGGAGAACAGACCCGCTCTTTTTGCTATGTAGAGGACTTAATCCAAGGTTTAGAGCGCTTGCTCCTCTCCACAGAGCCAGGCCCCATAAATTTGGGGAACCCCCAAGAGATAAGTATGCTCCAATTGGCCCAGACGGCCTTAGAGGTGACGGGCGGCCGCTCTCCCCTAAGCTTTAAACCTCTGCCCCCCGACGACCCCGCCCGGCGCTGCCCCGATATAACCCTAGCCCGCGCCCGCTTGGGCTGGGAACCTAAGATCCCCTTGCGCCAAGGTCTAAAGGCTACCTGGGAGTATTTGCAATGGCAGATAGTCTAAGGGAGGACGATCTTCCCTAAGACGCAAGGGCGACTGGCCCCGGTGGCGGAGGGCAAGTTGGAGCTCTCCGCGCGCAGAGTGGCGTCCCCCAAAAGGGCGAAGGCCATACTCTCCCGCGCCTGAGGGGGTACCCCTACGCTCTCCATAGAGCGGATCTCTACCTCTAAAGGGGCTAAGCGCTCGGCTAATTCCCTCATCATAGTCTGGTTGCGCAGCCCTCCGCCCCCCACTAAGATCTCGTGGGTCGCGGGCGCTAAACGTTTTATATGCAAGGCTATGGCGTAAGCGCTAAAGGCGGCGGCGGTGCGCAAGAGGTCGTAAGGCGACCAGCCCGCCTCGGGGGCGCGCTCTACCCAACGCTCCGCTAAAGGGGCGCCAAACTCTTCTCGGCCCGTCGATTTGGGCGCTGGGGCCGCTAAGTAGGGGTGGGCGCATAACTCTTCCCAAAGCTCAGGGATAATCTGCCCTTGGGCCGCCTTCTGACCTTGGGGGTCGTAGGGTAAGTCCCAATAGATCTCCGCTAAGCGGTCGCTCAGAGCGTTGCCGGGCCCCGTATCGCAAGCGCTGACCTCCCCACTGGCCGGCAAGATAGTAATATTGGCCATGCCTCCAATATTTAGGGCCACCCTATGGGAGGTAGGCTCATAAAAGAGCAAGCGGTCGGCCCAGGGGACTAAGGGGGCCCCTTGACCGCCCAAGGCCAAGTCTTGGGGGCGGAAGTCGCAGACGGTCAAGCAGGAGGCGCGGGTAGCGATTACCGCCCCCTCTCCCAATTGCAAAGTGCCCCGTACCGGATAGCCTAAGTAGGAGCGGCTCTTGGGGGCGTGCCAGACGGTCTGGCCGTGGGAGGCGACGAGATCGATACGCTCCTCTAGCCCCTTACTCTTAAGTTCGGCCCGCATCTTTAAAAGGCTCTGGGCCAAGAGTTCGCCTAAGAGCCAGTGCAGGCTAGTAACCTCCTCTAAGCTCACCTGGCCGCGAAAGACGACTTGCAAGCGCTCCCTCACCTTTAGGGGTAAGGGGTCAGAGAAGAAATAGAGGAGCTGGGGGCGCTCTTGGGGCCTAATCTCGACTAAGGAGATATCGATAGCGTCGGCTGAGGTCCCAGACATTATCCCCGCTACGCGGGGGCGCTCTAAGGCGCGGTAGGCGGAGATAAGATCCATAGGCCTAAAACCTTAGAGATAGTACCAACCCCAAAGGGCCAGCAAGACGCCCGCCGCCATGCGGTAGATGGCAAAGCCTAAGAAAGTATTGGAGGCTACATAACGCAAGAGCCAACCGATAGCCAGCCAGGCGGTAATAAAGGAGACGACCATCCCCACGCTCAGAGTCTGCCAGGTACTGACCGCCAATAAGGTCCCATAGCTGCGCAGGAGGGTATAGATAGTAGCCGCCCCCAAAGTGGGAATAGAGAGGAAGAAGGAAAAGTCGGTAGCCTGGGCTCGATTTAAGCCCACCATTAAACCGCCCACGATAGTAGCCCCCGAGCGCGAGACGCCGGGAATGAGGGAGAAACATTGGGCCACGCCCACCCAAAAGGCCTGCCGGTAAGTTAAATTTACTTCGGCCGACTTTACGGGGGCCTGCCCCTCAGAATCTCCATCCCGAGAGCCCTCGGCTGGGGTCTGCTCGCTCTCTTTAGCGGCGGGAGCGGGCAAGCGGCCGGGACGATCTACCCACCAGAGGATAATCCCCCCCCCAAAGAGAGTAGCGGCAATAATGTAGACCTGTAACTCGCGGCTACCTAAGATGAGGTCTAAATAATCTTTGAGGGCTAAACCTACGATAGCCGCCGGTAAGAAGGCCAAAAGGAGGCTGACCCAAAAGCGAGCCGGACTGGAATCCTCTTTAAAGGCCCATTTGGCCGGACTCTGCCGCCACTCGCTGACCTTAGCCCACAGGCGCTTCCAGTAGAAGCCCACTACCGCCAAGACGGCCCCCAACTGGATGACGATCTCGTAGGTCCCGGAGGTATTGGCCGCTCCGATCATTTGGGAACAGACGAGGAGGTGGCCGGTAGAGGAGATAGGCAAGAATTCGGTAATGCCCTCCACTACTCCCAGGATAAAGGCCTGTAAGAGGCTGATCTGCTCGCTCATAGGTCTATAAATCGTTCCTTTTAATTGATGAGGCTGCGAAGGCCTATAACTTGACTTGGATGACGGGCTCTAAGGGACGGCCTAAGAGCTGGGCCCCTACCCTAGCGAAATCTTGGGGATCGCCGCTCACCTGGTAGGAGATCTGGCGCTGGCCCGCGCCGTTCCCTAAGCCTAAACTCTGTAAGCGCTTAGCTACGTAGTAGGCGGGATCGATAATGGTAACCTCGGGACCGACCAACTTGGAGAGCACGGGGCGCAAGAAGGGATAGTGGGTACAACCTAAGATGAGAGTATCGGCCCCCCAGCGCTCTAAAGGCTGCCAGTAAGCGCGCAAGGCCTCCTCTACCGCCGGACCCTCCACCTCGCCTCGCTCGATAAAGGGGACGAGACGGGGACAACCGATAGCCTTACCCTCTACGCAGCCCAGCTCGTGGCGCTCCGCCTGGCGGACTAACTCCCGCTCGTAGGCCCCGCTGGCGGCCGTCAAGGGGTTAGCCATAATCCCCACTTTGCCCTCTCGAGTAGCTTGGGCCGCCGCCTCCGCTGCTTCAGCGATAATTCCGATCACCGGACGGGGAGACCAAGAGAGCACATGTTCATAAGCTAAGGCGGAGGAAGTATTGCAGGCCATCACCAAGGCCTGGGCCCCGCTCTGGAGCAGATGGCGGCAGATCTTATCGATTAGCCACACCACCTCTTTAGCTTCCCGGTCGCCATAAGGGACGTGGGCCGTATCCCCGTAGTAGATAAAGGAGAGGGCGGGCAACGCCTCCTGCAGGCGCTCCGCTACGGTCAGCCCCCCCACCCCTGAGTCGAAGACTCCAATTAGTTCACTAGTGGTCAATTTATCCTATAAAACCTCAAAATTTCCCTCAAAATGGGTCTCTTACAAGGCCCGCAAGGCTCCCAGAGCCTTCATCTCCTGTAGGGCTCTTAAGACCCCGATCTGGACGTGGGCGAAACTCACCCCGCCCTGTAAGTAACAACCGTAAGGGGGACGCACTGGACAGTCGGCGGAGAGCTCGATCGAAGAGCCCTGAATGAAAGTCCCGCCCGCCATAATGACCGGATCCTCATAACCCGGCTGCTGTAAGGGCAAAGGACAAGCGCTGTGATCGACGGGGCCCGCCTTTTGGATACCTAAACAGAAGGCCTTTTGCGCCTGGGCGCTCCCTACCCGCACCGCCTGAATAATATCGCTGCGAGGGTCGTCCCAACGGGGGAAGACCTCTAAGCCGCACTCCTCCATCACCCAAGCCCCCCACACGGCCCCCTCTAAAGCGGCGCCTACAACTATCGGGGCCATAAAGAGCCCCTGGGCTAAGAGGCGATTGTAACCTAAGGTGGGCCCCTCCTCGGCGCCGATGCCGGGAGCGGTCAGCCACTCCATGGCCCCCTCAATAGACTCCTTACGGCCCGCCAAATAGCCGCCGCAGGGAGCTAAGGAGCCGCCCAAATTCTTAATTAAGGAGCCGGCTACTAAGTCCGCGCCCAGTTCCGTCGGTTCGCGCCAATCGACTAATTCGCCATAACAATTATCGACCATCACCTTGACCCCCGGGGCCTGGCGGTGGACTAAGTCGATAGCCTGGCCCAGCTCCTCTAAGGAGATGGAGGGACGCCAAGAGTAACCGCGCGAGCGCTGCAAGAGGACCAAACCGGTCTTCTCATTTAAGGCCCCAGCTAAAGCCTCTAAGTCGATATGCCCCTCGGGAGTCAGATCTACCTGGCGGTAACCTACCCCCCAGTAGGCTAAAGAGCCCTTTTGGGGGCCATTAATCCCGATGACCGGATGCATAGTGTCGTAGGGCAGGCCGCTAGCGCTCAAGAGCTCTTGGCCCGGACGCAATGAACCGAAGAGACCGGCGGCCAGAGCGTGGGTGCCGGAGACGATCTGCAGGCGCATAATACCCGCTTCCGTCTTAAAGAGGCGGGCGATCGCCTCGTCTAAGGCCTCGCGGCCGCTATCGCTAAAGCCATAACCGGTGGTAGGAAAGAAATGGCCCTCCATGAGCCCCACCTCTTGCAAGACGCGCAAGACCTTCCACTGGTTGACCGCAGCCCGCTGGCGGATCTCCTCGCGGAGAGCGGAGGTAGCTACCATCCCCGCCTGAGCTACTTTAATGAGATCTTCCTCGATCCCCATCCGCCCCAGTTCTAGACTAAAAAGAGACATCGCCGCGCCCTCTCTCGCCTACTTATCGGCCAGGGCGAACATCAAGAGCCCGTCGGCTAAGAGCTCGGAACCTACCCAACATTGGGCCCGCATCTTGCCCATCCCTCGGCGCAGGCCCCGGGTCTCGACGCGCAATTCTAAAAGCTCGCCGGGCACGGGGGGACGGCCGAAATCGCACTCTTCAATGGAGGCGAAGAGCAAGAGCTTATCCCGATACTCGGGGGCGCTCAAGACGCAGGCCGCTCCGGCCTGGGCCATAATCTCCACTAAGACCGACTTGGGCACCTGCGGACGGCCCTCAAAGTGGTTTTGGAAGTAAAACTCCTCACCGCTCAGCTTTTTCTCTCCCCAGCCCGCCCGCAAACCGTCGCGAGCTACGACCTTATCGACTAAGAGGAAGGGATCGCGATGGGGCAAGACCTCTTTGATCTCCTCTAAGTCCATCCCCGTACCCTCTAAACCGGGAGTAGGTGGGGGCAGAAGCTCCCGCCCTTGGTCCCCCTCAAGTGAATTGGCGAATTTTTCTGACACCATAATCTACTAAACTCCTCACATGTAGCCCGCCCTTTTTTATGGTCTCTCTAGCTTTTCCTGCCTCTAAAAGACTCTCCCTAAACTAGCTAGCTTGAGGAGTAGGAGCAGGCTTAGAGCCTTAAGGAGGGGAAAGGTCTAGATCGTGAGTCACCCCGGCAACTTTTGGCTAGAGATCCCTCTCGAAGGGCGGGCCCTCTTGGCCTACGCTCTCAGTATCTCCTTTTTCGTCTTCCTCTTCACCTGGGCCCCCGCCGATGATTGGCGGGTCTTAGCTTTGGCCCTTATGGCTGGGCTCCTCAATACCGCTCTCCTTTACGATCATATCTGGGGTTGGGAACTCTTTAGCGCCTCCTCCGCTTTGGCCTTGGCGGGGGCCATCCACTCTACTTCCCCCGTCCACTGGTTGGGCCAAGCTCTCTGGGTGGGGCCCGCCCTCTTGAGCTGGTACTTAGGGGGTCGTTTAGGGCGCGACTTGAGCCAGTGGAGCGAAGACCCGGAAGGGGCGGCCTCCAGTTACACCCTGAGCGCCCTGCGCCGAGAAGAGCGCCGAGGTTGGATAGTAGTGGGGGCGACCGGACTGGGGCTCTTAATCTTACTCACCCCCTTAGCGGAGGGTAGTCTCTGGCTGGCCTTCCCCTTGGGGCTACTCCTAACCTTAGGAGCCGCCTGGCGCTGGCGCTTGCGCCGCCCCTTCTGGCCCAGTCTGGGACTGACTTTGGCCTTACCCCTAATAGGCTGGATCAACTTGGCCCTGCGCGCCTCTTGGGGCTCGCTCCCCCCCTCCCTACCCGACCCTTGGCTAGTGGGGGGCCTTTTGGGTTTAGGGGCCAGCTTAGCCCTCTGGCTGGCCCAGGCCCTGCGCTACCCTCGCCCTACCGTCCCCTAAGATCTAGCGCGGACTTCTCTTCCCTAACTTGACTTTTCCTAGAAAGTTAATTATATCTAGTGAGAAAGATACTCTCTATACAGCCCATTTTTAGAACAAATAAATTTTAGGGATAGATATGGATTACTTAACCGAAGTCATAGCGCAAAAGTATGATCGCCCCTCTTTAGTGCGGGAATGGCAGGCGGGGCGCAAGCGGCCGCTCCTCCTCTTCTATGGCCATAAGTCGCCCGGGGATGGGAGTATCGGCCCCCAGGTACTCAGCCAGTGGCAGAGGACCTCTTTTAGTTGGCGAGGGGTCTCCTACTTTTGTATGGAGCAATTTATGATGGAGGCTAAGGCTCGCCTCTTTAGGGACCCTTACCGCCAGGGCTTAATCTTAAAGAGTAAAGATCCCCAGGAGATTAAACGTTTAGGGCGTCAGATCGAAAATTTCCGAGGCGAGCTCTGGGATAGGCAGAAATTTACTATCGTCTACTTCGGCAACTACTTAAAATTCTCCCAAAATAGCGCTCTAGGGGATTATTTAGTAAGTACTAGCCCTAAGGTCTTAGCGGAAGCTAGCCCCTACGACGCCATTTGGGGCATAAAATTGGGAGCCCAAGATCCTAGAGCCCACGATCCCAGCCAGTGGTTAGGCCAAAACCTCTTAGGCTGGGCCCTCATGCAAGTGCGCGATAAGCTGCTAGAGGAAAGAGGGACGGACGAGGCGCCCAGTTTAGTGGAGGTTGGTTAGTAATGGTCGATCCTTATCCGGCCCACATTAGGGAAAACGAGGTTCAAAGCGTCTCCCAACACTGCCAGGAGACGGCTACTAGGGCCCGAGAGGTCCTAGCGGGGCTAGGTTTAGGCCAAGCGGGGTATTTAGCGGGTCTAATCCACGACTTAGGTAAGTATACCCCTAAATTTAAAGCTTACTTAGAGCGGGCGGCTAGCGGCCAAGAAGTACGCCGCGGAGAGGTTAATCATACTTTTGCCGGAGTGCGTTACTTATTGCAAAGATTCCACTCTCCCCAAGGCTGCCTAGAGCTAAAAGATCTTACCAGCGAGATAATAAGTTATGCCGCAGGCGCCCATCATGGACTCTTCAACTTGACCGATCCCGATAATAGCGACAAAAGCGGCTTTCAGGATCGTTTAGAGCGCCCAGATATTAGTTACGAAGAGGCCGTAGCGGCCTTCCATAAGTATTGCCTCTCCGAAGAGGGGGTCGCACAACTCTTTGATAACGCCCATCGCGATTTAGAGGCGAGCTTTAATAAAATCAGAGAACTGAACGACGAAACGGCTATATGGTTTTGCCAGGGCCTCTTGACCCGTCTGCTCTTGGCGGCGGTCATTGAGGGGGATAGGTGGAGTACCGCCCAGTTTATGAAGCCCTCCTTACCTCAAGTTGAGGGGACTCCGACCGCCCAACTCTGGTCTCAGGCTCTCAGCTATATGGAGGAAAAGTTAAAGACTCTCCCTCAAGAGACGCCCATTCAGCGGGCCCGGGGGGAGATCTCTAAGCTTTGTCTAGAGGGAGCCCAATTGGAACCGGGCCTTTATAGGTTGAGCGTCCCTACGGGGGCGGGCAAGACCTTGGCCTCGCTGCGCTATGCCTTAGCCCATGCGGCTAAATACCATAAAAAGCGCCTTATCTACGTCATGCCACTCCTCTCTATTATTGAGCAGAATAGTGCGATCTGGCGCGACTTTTTACCCCCAGAGATCAAGATCTTAGAGCACCATTCCAACGTCGTAACCCCTCAAGAGATGGCGGCTGACGCTAACCCTGAACTAAATGAGTGCGAATTACTAGTAGAAAACTGGGGAGCGCCAGTTATCATTACGACTCTAGTCCAATTTTTGAATACTCTTTTTAAAGGGCACACCAGCAATATTAGGCGCTTCCAAACCCTAGCGGAGAGCGTCATTATCCTCGATGAGGTGCAGAGCGTACCTCCCAGGATGCTCTCCCTCTTTAACTTGGCTCTCACCTTCTTAGTTAAGCTGGCGGGGGCTACGATAATCCTCGCTTCCGCCACTCAACCGGCTTTAGACAAAGCTCACCGTAAACTTACCCTGGCAGTACCCGAGCTCGTTCCCCCCGATCCTCAACTTTTAGCCCCTTTCAAGCGCACCCAGATTATAGATGGAGGCTCTAAACACCTAGCGGAAATACCGACTCTCATTACGAAGATTTTAATGGAGGCTCCAAGTCTCTTAGTAGTCTGCAATAAGCGCTCCCAGGCGGAAGAGTTGTATCTCCAACTAGCCGACGGCCCCTACGCTACTTACCACCTCTCGGCCTCCATGTGTATGGCCCACCGCCGCCAAACTCTGGACGCTCTCCAAAAAAAGTTAGAGCAAAAGGAAGAGAAAGTACTCTGTATCTCGACCCAAGTTATAGAGGCGGGCGTAGATATCTCCTTTAGTAGAGTCCTGCGCTTAAGAGCGGGTATGGATAATATAGTCCAGGCGGCGGGGCGCTGTAACCGCCATGGAGAAGCGGGCCAAGTGGCTCCCGTCTGGGTAGTAGGATGTATCGGTGAAGATTTAAATCATCTATTCGAAATTAAAGAGGCCAGTTCAGCGACCCAAGAATTATTGGCCCAATTTAAAGAGCGTCCCCAAAGTTATGGAAATAATCTAACCTCTGCCGCTGCTATCGACTATTACTATGAGCTTCTCTACCACTCTCAAAAGGAAAAATATCAAGATTACTACTTACACCGCTGGAAGACGACTCTCTTGGAATTGTTAACTGACGCTCCCCACTTTAGAAATGAGATTAGCTGTAAGTTTTGTCTACAACAAGCTTTTAAGACTGCTGGCTCCCAGTTTAGCGTCTTCAAAGAGGAGGAGACTAGAGATATTTTAGTCCCTTACGCTGAGGGAGAGGAGCTAATAGCCGATCTCAATTCTCAGCAAGCCCAGTACGATCTAGCTTGGGTAGCGCAACGCTTGGAAGGAGCCCAACAGTATACGATCTCTATATTTAACTATCAATTCCAAGAGTTACAATCTACAGGGGCGCTCCAGTCACTTGGGGACGGCAGCGTCTTAGCTCTAGATCCTAACTTCTATCATCCCCAATTAGGGTTAACCCTAAATCCCCAAGAGAAAGGTCAGCCATGCAATATCCTAATCGTATAGAATTCAAAGTGTGGGGAGATTACGCTCTCTTCTCCGATCCTATCACCAGGATAGGCGGAGAAAAGTCTACCTATCAAGCGCCCACTTACGAAGCCCTCAAGGGGATCTTGGCCTCCATCTATTGGAAACCGACCTTTATCTGGTACGTAGATAAGGTGCGGATCCTCAATCCCATCCAAACGGAGACTAAGGGGGTACGCACCATTAAGTATAATGGAGGGAAAAATGACCTGGCCTACTACACCTATTTAAAAGATTGTTGCTACCAAGTCCAAGCCCATTTTGAGTGGAACCGGGGACGAGAAGAATTAAAATCCGACCGCAATGAAAATAAGCACCATCAATGTGCTTTGCGAATGCTCAAAAAAGGGGGAAGCCGCGATATATTTTTAGGAACGCGAGAGTGCCAAGCTTACGTAGAGCCCTGCATCTTCGGCGAAGGCGAAGGGGCTTATGACCAGTTACCTCAACTAAGCTGGGGACTAATGTACCACGGCTTAACCTATCCCGATGAAGCAGCTAACGAGCGTACCCCGGAGAATGAGCTTAAGCCTAGCCGCTTAACCGCCAATTTCTGGCGTCCCGTCATGGAGCGCGGAATTATTCAATTCCTGCGCCCGAGCCAGTGTCCCCACCATAAAGATCTAGGCCCAAGAAGTATAAAATCTTTTGGCGGCGCTCTTCAGGAGGTAGAATAAAAGATGGGACTCTTCCAACAGGCGTGTAAAACTTATGAGGCGCATAGACAACAAGTCGGTAAATATATCGTAGGGGAAGAGCCCTTAGCTCCCATCTCCCATTTACTTACTAAAGCTCAGGTGGAGATCACTCTCAATGCTAAGGGTGAATTTGACTCCGGCTCAAAAGTTGAAGCCGAGAAAAGTAAAGATAAAACTCAAAATTCAGGGGACAAAGAGTCTAAGATAATTATTCCCGTCACTATAGAATCGGCCAATAGAACGAGCGGCGTATGTGCCCATCCACTCTGTGAGCAACTCAAGTATTTGGCGCCTTATGATCAAGAACGTTACGACGCCTACGTCAAGCAGCTCAGTGCCTGGATCGACTGGCTGGAGTCAGAAAATTGCCCCTTAGAACCAGCTACCAAAAAAAATGCTAAGCAGAAATTACAGGCCGTTTTAGCGTATGTTAAAGGCCAGACTATCCTCAAGGATTTACAAGAGAGTTCACTTATTAAACTCGACAGTAAAGGTTTACCAGATAACGATAAAACTCTAGTCCGTTGGAAGATTGTCGGTTTAGAGAGCCTAGAGAGCTGTTGCTGGAAAGATCGGGATCTCTTTAGCGCCTGGGAAAAGTATTATGAAAGCCTTTTGCTGCAAAAGGGACAGCCACAAGGTCTTTGTATGATTGAGGGCACAGAAACTGTTTTAACAACCCATCACCCTAAAGGGGTTGTCGCTGTTCACGGCAACGCTAAACTTATCTCCAGTAACGATAGCGTCAATTTTACTTATCGAGGGCGCTTTACTAAACCGGAGCAGGCCAACACGATTAGCTATCGAGCTTCGCAAGAATCTCACAATGCTCTGCGCTGGGTGATAGCCAATCAAGGTATTACGCTAGGTGGCAACAAAGATACCCGCACCTTTGTTTGTTGGGAGCCTCTGGGTGCTAAACTTCCTAGACCCATTAATCCTCTTATAACACGCCCTCCAGAGAAAGACTCAGAGCGAATTACCCCTTCCAACTATCAGGAAAAGTTGCGCAAAAAGCTAAATGGTTATAGCAATTCTCTAGACTCTCTCACTACCGCCGTCATTGCCGCATTTGCTTCCTCCACTACCGGACGTCTAACTGTCACCTACTATAGAGAATTGCAGGCTTCTGACTTTTTAGAGCGTCTCTATAATTGGGATCGTCGCTGTTGTTGGCCTAATGGTAAATTTGGCGTCCAGTCTCCATATCTAGCTGAGATTGTCTGCTGCGCCTACGGAACCCCTAAAGAGAACTCCTTTGAATGTGATGAGCGCCTTTTGTGCCAGCAAGTTCAGGCGCTTCTGGCCTGTCGCTTAGATGGAGCGCCGCTCCCCTATACGTTAGTCCATCAGCTAGTAACTAGGGCCTCTAATCCTCAGGCCTACAAAGATTCTTTACTCTTAAAATTACAGTTTGTAGCTTGCGCTTGTCTGCGCAAATTCTATTACGACAAATATAAGGAGGAATGGCCTATGGATTTAGTAGAACCCAAACGTCTAGACCGCAGTTACCAGTATGGCCGCATCTTGGCCATCTTAGAAAAAGCAGAGCGCGATACTTACGACAAAGAAAAACGAGAGCCCAATGCTATACGTTTGCAGTCGGTCTTTGCTCAGCGCCCTCTCTACGCTATGAAATTCATCTTGGAGCGGGTTAAACAAGCTTACTATCCCCGCTTGAACCCCAGTACGCGTCAATATTATGAACGCCTCTTAGGAGAGATTATGGAAACGCTCTCTGAGTGCCCTGAAGCGGAGCGTGAGAAAGCGCTAAAAGAGACTTATCTCTTCGGCTACTACTTACAAAAGAACGATTTGTACACTAAAAAAACTGAAACTACGGAGGATGAAGAATAATGGCCGCCCTGGAACATAAGATAGACTTTATCGCCTTAATTTCCGTCGATCGCGCTAACCCTAATGGCGATCCTTTAAATGGCAATCGTCCGCGTACCGACTACAATGGCCTGGGTGAGATCTCTGACGTTTGCATTAAACGTAAGATCCGCAATCGCATGCAAGATATGGGAGAAAAAATCTTCGTGCAATCTAACGATCGCAGTGACGACGGCTGCACGAGCTTACAGGAGCGCGTCAAAAAGACCGTAGATTTAGAGACTAATAAGAAGATTTCTGATCTTAAGGATGAGAATGAATACGCTGCCGCCGCCTGCCGCACCTGGTTAGACGTCCGCTCTTTTGGTCAAGTCTTCAGTTTTAAAGAAAAAGGAGAGAGCGTCTCTATTGGCGTGCGCGGCCCTGTCTCTATCCATCAAGCGGTCAGTCTCTCTCAGGTCGAGGTCCAATCGATGCAGATTACTAAGAGCGTCAATGGAGCCTCAGGTGAAAAGCGCGCTTCAGATACGATGGGCGCCAAGCATTTTGTGCGCTTTGGGGTTTACAAGCTGAAGGGTTCCATCAATGTACAGCTAGCGAAAAAGACTGGATTTAGCTCAGAAGACGCCCAAATCCTCAAAGATTGTCTACTGACCCTCTTTGAAAATGACTCCTCTTCCGCCCGGCCCGAAGGCTCTATGGAAGTAATAAAGCTCTACTGGTGGGAGCAAGATTGCAAAGAGGTTCAGTACTCTTCCGCTCAAGTCCATCGTTCTTTAAAGTGCGAGCTGCGCCACCCTGAGCAGTTACCGGAGAGCGTGGAAGATTATGAATTCATAGTCGATGAAGAGGCCACTCCAGGTTTAAAACCTGAAGTTAAACCTGAAGTTTGACAGGTCAGATAATGGATTACGGCTCAGAAGATGTTTTACAACTCTCTGGCCTACAGCACTTTGCCTTCTGTAAGCGTCAATGGGCTCTAATCCATTTGGAAGATAGCTGGTTCGAAAATGGCTTGACCGCCGCAGGGCGGATCTTCCACCAAAGAGCCCATGACGCTCAACAGCGCGAGAGACGGGGCGAGCTCCTCATCTTGCGCGGAGTCCCTATCTTTTCCGCCCGTTTAGGACTCTCGGGACAGTGCGATGTGGTAGAGTTTAGGCTCGATCCCCAAGGGATCAATCTGGCCGGCGAAGGGGGGTTGTGGCGCCCTTATCCCGTGGAATATAAGCGCGGCAGCCCCCTCTCGCAAAGGTCGGACGAAATGCAGCTCTGCGCCCAAGCTATCTGCCTGGAGGAGATGCTCTGCTGCCCTATCCCCGAAGGCGCCATCTTTTATGGCCAGCCTCGACGGCGTACCCCTATCTCCTTTAGCGAGCCGCTGCGCCAGCGCGTTGTGGAACTAGTAACGGAAATGCATAAGTTGCGCCGCCAAGGGCACACCCCTAGGATCAAACCGCGTCCTACCTGTCGCTCCTGTTCCCTCAAGGAGCTCTGCCTTCCCGCTCTCGAGAAAAGACCTAAGGCTTCCACCTATCTGCGCCGAGCTTGGGAGGAATGAGAGATGCGCCGCCTACTAAATACCTTATTCGTCAGTTCCCCCGACCTCTATTTAGCTCTAGAAGGCGAGAATATCATCCTCAAGAGGGAGCAAGAGATAGTCGCCCGCTATCCCTTGCATACCCTCAGTTCTATCATCTCCTTCTCCTATTTGGGCGCCTCCCCGGCCCTCATGGGGGCCTGTGCCCGCCGCCAGATAGGCCTCTCTTTTTGCAAACCCTCCGGACGCTTTTTAGCTAGGATCTGCGGAGAGAGTAACGGCAACGTCCTTTTGCGCCGCACTCAATATCGCTGGGCGGACGATGAGGAGCTCAGTTGCCAAGTAGCTCGGGCGATGATCGGAGCTAAAGTCTACAATTGCCGCTGGAGTATTGAACGTACCCTCCGCGATCATGGCCTGCGCGTCAATAAGGATCATCTGCAAGAAGTCAGTCAACAATTAAAGAGTCTCCTCCAACCTATCGCCCAGACTACAGATCTGGACTCCCTGCGCGGCCTAGAGGGCGGAGCGGCCAACATCTACTTTGGCATCTTTGAGGAACTGATCTTGGGCGATCGCCTCCTCTTCGCCTTTATAGGACGCAACCGCCGTCCGCCCCTCGATCCCGTAAACGCCCTCCTCTCCTTCGCCTATACCCTACTAGCCAGCGATTGCGCCTCCGCTTTGGAGAGCGTAGGCTTAGATGCCTATGTAGGCTTTTTACATCGCGATCGCCCCGGCCGCCGCTCTTTGGCCCTAGACCTCTGCGAGGAACTGCGCCCCTGCCTAGCTGAGCGCTTCGTCTTGACCTGTATCAATAATCGTATCTTTAAGCGCGACGATTTTGAATTCCAGCCCACGGGAGCGGTACTTTTGGGTGACGATGGACGCCGCCTCTTCCTCAGACGCTGGCAAGAGCGCAAACAAGAGACTTTGACCCACCCTTATTTGCAAGAAAAGATTCCCTGGGGCCTAGTCCCCTATCTGCAAGCCCTCCTCTTAGCTCGCTACTTACGCGGCGATCTAGACGCTTACCCCGCCTTTCTCTGGAAGTAGGTCATGCTGGTCTTAATTACTTACGATGTCAATACCGCCGACGCCGCCGGACGCAAACGGCTACGCCGCATTGCCAAAGAGTGCGTAAATTATGGACAACGCGTCCAAGCTTCAGTCTTTGAATGCCTCCTCGACGCAGCCCAATATAAACTCCTGCAGGCTAAATTGTGCGCTCTCATCGACTACCAAAAAGATAGCCTGCGCTTTTACCTTCTGGGCAATAATTATAACTCTAAGATAGAACACTTCGGCTGCCGCCCAAGCTACGACCCGCAGGAGGCGCTAATCGTGTAAACTCTTAAGGTATAAAGCTCAACAGCTAAAGGTAAGTGCGAACTAGAAGCGCTCATCTTTCCCATCCTAGGTTCGCACCTCAAATTGAGGTTGCGTTTTCTCGTATGGGCTTAGAAAGGACCTATTTTGGGTCTCAGTTAATCTAAAACCCCTACCTATTGCCAACTTTACCTCCTATCTCTTATAATCGGGGGCATAGGAAATATAATTTTCTACTGTCGCCCCCCGCGCGGGGGCGTGGATTGAAATATTCCGTTACCTCCATTTTTTCCGTGGGAAGTCGGTCGCCCCCCGCGCGGGGGCGTGGATTGAAATTGATCTTCTAGATCACACTTTGGACCGACTGAGATCGGAAGAGCGTCGTGTAGGGAGAGAGTGTAGATCTCGG
>CALUQR010000013.1 GCA_944322965.1 Vulcanimicrobiota bacterium | reverse complement strand
GGCCGCTTGTCGCGGTCCGGTCTCAAGTTGGGACGGTCGGGCCGTTTGTCGCGATCCGGCCTCAGGTTGGGACGGTCGGGCCGTTTGTCGCGATCCGGCCTCAGGTTGGGACGGTCAGGCCGCTTGTCGCGGTCCGGTCTCAAGTTGGGACGGTCGGGCCGTTTGTCGCGATCCGGCCTCAGGTTGGGACGGTCAGGCCGCTTGTCGCGGTCTGGTCTCAAGTTGGGACGGTCGGGCCGTTTGTCGCGATCCGGTCTCAGGTTGGGACGGTCGGGTCGCTTATTGCGGTCCGGTCTAAAGTCGGGATGGCGGTCGCGATCGCGGTCCGGTCTTACCGTGGGGCGCGGTTCGTGTTTAACGAAGGTGGGGCGGCCCGGTCGGCTGTGGCGGAAGCGATCTTGATGGCTATAAATTTTGGGGGGCGGCCCGTGGCGGTCGGGTACGCGCGCTCTCCACCAGTCGCGGTCGTAGTGGCGAGGTTTAAAAGGTTCGCGGTGGGGTGGGGGAGGCGGCGGCGGAGGGGGCGGGGGCGCGGGATGGTAGCGATGGTAATAGGGGGTATCGTACCAGTAATTGACCCGGTTATCGCGCCAGTAGTAGCTGCCGTAACCTGGACCTACGTAGATGTCGCGATTATCCCAATCCCAGTAACTGCCGAAGAAGATGGAGTCCAATAAGCGCACCGTGCCCCACTGGATGGCGGTAGTCAAGACGGTAGAGCCTACCGTAGAGCCGATACTGGGCTTCTCGTAAACCTGGGAGGTATACTGGGGCACTACGATGACGTTGGGCTGGGTGGAGCCTATGGAGATAATCCCGTCGTCATCTAAGACCTGGATCTGGTCGTTAGAGGCCAGAGCCCCATTATCCTTAGCCCGGCGGCGCAGGCGCTGGACCGAGTCGCAGAGGTCGTCCTCTTGGGTGGTGAAGGCCACCGCCATTTCGTCGGTCCATTCCATATCGTTGACCATCATGGCCAAGGTCTCGGGGGTCAGGACCAGGGACTTGACGCTGTCATCCCAATCTTTATCCTCTACCGCCTCCATCGTCTCTTCGGCGTCGTAATCGTAGTGGTCCGCTACCCAGCGGTCGGCCTGAATCACCTGCTCGGGGTAGGTCGAAGCTACTAAGACGTTACCTAGGAGAGAGTCGGGATAGAGGGCCACGGGCGCCATAATCTTATCCATCTCCCTCTGGGAGTAGTCGGCTTGCGCCGTACCGGGCGCCCAGAGGATGGCCCCGCCCAATAAGAGGGTGGCCAGAACTTGACTAATGCGAGAAGAGGCCCAATTCACTCCATCACTTCCTTTCTTTAAGGTCAGTTTATTATTTTGTTAACTTCCTGTTGGACTGGGGAAAGCCTCTCTCCACCAGTCTGGCCCCCCTAGCGCCTTCCGCCCGGGCGCGAGAAGGAGGGGCGACTAAAACTGGGCCTAGAGACGGAAGGCCGACTGAAACTGGGGCTAGGTCGAGAGAAAGAGGGCCGACTGACGCTAGGACTGGGCCTAGAGACTGAAGGCCGGCTGAAACTGGGACTGGGTCTTGAGACGGAGGGCCTATTGAAGCTGGGACTAGGTCTTGAGACGGAGGGCCTATTAAAGGTAGAGCTAGGCCTAGAGAAGGAGGAGCGGTTAAAGGTAGAGGCCGGTCGCGAGATAGAGGGCCGGGAGAGGGAAGGTTGGGAGAGGGTGGGCCTAGGGGAGAGAGAGGGGCGCTGGTAGCTAGGTACCGCCGCCGGACGGGAGGCGGGACTTAAAGAGGGGATAGATCTCTCGCTACTGGGCCTAGGCTGGGAAGTCGCGGGAGGGCTGTAGGGGCGGTTATAGCGGTTAATATCGAAACGCGGGCGTCCTATTTGCATCTCTGTAACCTGGGGCCGAGAGACTGACGGCCTAGAGACCGAGGGGTTAGAGACCGAGGGCCGAGAGACTGACGGCCTAGAGACCGAGGGCCTAGAGAGCGCAGGGTTAGAGACTGAGGGCCGGGGGGTAAGGCCCGGAACGGTCGTCTGGGGGCGCTGATACTGCCAAGGGCTAGTAGTCTGCAGGCGGTTAGGATTCCATTGGGGGCGACTACTTACGCTGGGGCGCCCTATAGATTGGCGCTCAGAAGTCGTATGGCGTCCGGGCCAGACGGCTGCGGGCTGACGGCGCTCTACTTGGGACTGGGTAGCGCCGGGTCTAGTCAGACCGGGGCGGCCGGTGACGGGGCGGGTTAACTCGGGGCGACTCGTCCCGTCACCGGGTTGGTAAGTAAAGTGGGAGGGCCTACTGAAGTCAGGGCGCGGCGCGTAGGGGCGCTCTGAGCTACTAGAGGCGGGGCCTCCCGAAGTATGCCCTCCGGGCGCAATACCTCCGGGCGCGGGCCTTTCCGGGCGGGGACGGTGGGGCGGCCGCCAGTGGGGGCGGTCGGGGCGAGCGTAGTGGGGGGGACGGTAATCGACGCGCACCGGCCTCTTAGTGGGGCGGAAGTAAGGGGAGGTAGGGGGCGGAGGCGGGGGCGGATTGAGCCAGCGGTGGCCGTCGTCCCAGATAGTCCAGGCCCCATTCCAATAGTAGCGATTGTAGCCCGGACCCCACCACAGACCGTGGCCCGCCCAGTCCCAACAGGAACCGAAGAGGAAGCCGGTCGTAAAGTAGGTATTCCAGAGGATGGGGGCGGGCCAGTAGGAGTACTCCCAGCCGTAACTGGGCCCTAAACCGTAGACGTAATTGACATTATATTCCGGCACCACGATCGTATCGGGTTGGGCCGAATTGATATAGATAACCCCATTCTCCTCTTTAACTTGGACCTGGTCGTTGGAGACTAGAGACTTATCTTCGTAAGCTAAATTGCGCAGGTGCTGGATGGCGGCGTACATCTCGTCGCTCTTATTAGTAAAGATGTCCGCCAGTTGGTAGGTCCAGGCCATATCGTCGCCCAGGCGCTGAATGACGTCCGGGGTAGCTAAGAGGGCTACTACGCTCTGGTCCCATTGGTAAGCTTCGGTAGCTTGGACCTTCTCTTCCGTAGAGAGCTGGCTATTATCATCCTCTTGCAGCCAGTCGTAGGCGGCGCGCAAATCGTCAGGATAGGTGGTCGCTATCAGTAAGTTCCCTAAGAGAGAGTCTGGATAGAGGGCGATAGGGGCCAAGGCCTGCTCTACCGGAGTGAGAGGCGCCTCGCTCTCCTCAGCGCGCACGCCCCCCGGGCAGAGGGCGAGCCACATAATTAAGAGTAAGAGTAGCCAGCGGGACTGGCCGATAATCCTCTGCATAGAGAAAACCCCCTTCATTTGGGCTAAAGTTCATGGGAACTTTGCCCCTTTACCTTTAGAATCCGCTTAACTGGAGGCGTTCCCCCTCCTAGCGCCCCAGCGGCCTTTTCTAAGTTAAATATATCATAAAAAGAGGGGGAGAGAAGTCTCAAAGTTAAGCGAGGCGCAAGGGGAAGGGCATTCTTCTTATTAGAACCAAAAAAAAACTTAGTGACTAATTTTTGCGGAATAAAAAATAATTTATTGTAAAAAGATGGGCTGGAGCCCTTGACGTTAACTCCCCCTTGCCCTTATATTGGGGGCGAAAATTCCTCTGGAAGTTTAAGGCTTTGAGAGGAAGAGACGGATGTTAAGCGAAACACGACCTCTGCATGGAGCGCTGCCGAGCTCGGCCCCTGACTTTGGGGGGAAGGCTGGGGGCTGCTCTATGTGAGAGCCGGAGAGTTTGCGGCGAGAAGGAAACGTGGAAACTTCTCGCCCCATTTTGAAAGGAATAACTTAACCGTTTATCATGTCTAAGAACTTTTTTGGTTTTACCGCTTTCGTAGCTACCGCTAGTTTGGGCCTGGGCCTCATGGTCGCTGGCTGCGGCGACGGTGGAGACACCACCCCTAACCCCCTCGATCACGTCGTCAAGACCGGTACCGTAACCTTTAATTACAACGTATTAGCTAAAGCCGCCGCTGGCAAGACTGATATCACCAACGATATTAAGTCCGTAAAGTACAGCTTCTCTGGCGTCTCTACCGATTCTCAGCTGGTTAAGACCCCCTTCCGCACCGACGCTACCGCCCCTTATAACTTCGTAGCCGGCGAGGAGGAGCAACTTGACTCCGTCGAGGTGGCTAACGTTGATGTCGACTCCACCACGGTCGTAGCCGTATACTACGGTGAGAATGACACTATCGTCGGTTGGGGCGTAGACGAGGTGAACTGGAACGGCGACGGCAGCGCCACTTCTCCTTACGTGGCCGTCGTAGACACCCCCACTCTGAACCGCATTGACGCCGACGCTAACGTGCTCGAGTTGAGCGCCAGCGAGTACGTCATCAATAAGGGCGAGCAGACCGAGTTGGTAGCTACCATTTACGCCGACGACCAGGATACCGTAGGCGCCGATATTACCCCCTTCGTGACCATTAAGGGTATGGACCAGAAGGGTACCGCCGCTGAGGCTAAGCCCTTCGTCACCCCCGTGATGGACGCTCAGCAGCAGCCGGTCCTCGGCCTCTACCAGGGCGCCGAGTTCGGTACCATCGATGCTACTAAGGTTACGGCTACCTTCGGTACTTTCGAGCCCGTGACTTTGGAACAGGACATCCTGGTGACCGACGCTTTCATTAGCGGCATCACCTTGGAAAGAATCGGTAACGCCACCGTCGAGGGTTCGGAGCCCGCTGCCGGTGAGAAGGATACTCGCTATAGCCGCCTCATCTTCTTCGATGATAGCAAGACGTATCAGAGCATGGGCGCTAAGGAAGCTACCTTCACCTATAACACCGATAAGACCTGTACCGCCGCTATTGGCGAGCAAGAGTTCGCGGTAAGCGCCACTTGGACCCTGCCCAAGGGATCTACCGCTCCTCAGCCTGAGGCTACCTACCTCGACCTCGAGGATGTCGATTTCAGCGCCACCTGCAAGAATGAGGAAGTGAAGTACAATGTCACTCCTGACGGTATCCTCCAGGTTACCGCCCTTCCCGCCGCCGCTGACATCAAGGTCGTAGCTAGCTACACCAACGCGGACGTCCAGGTTGAGGGTGCGACCGAGGGCGAGTTCGAGACCACCGTCGAGAGTAATTCCGTAACGATTAAGGCCTTCCCGGGTACCGCCACCGTCGGTTACTCCAAGCGTACGGGTGCGGGTACCCCCGAGTCTCCTTACGTGTACACCGCCGTTCCTAGCGCTAATATCGGTGGCGCTCAGGCCCAGTACATCAGCGGCCAGAACACTGGCGATAAGGTTAATATCTATATCACCTACACGCAGAGCTACGAGGAAGCCGCCAGCACGCCGGCCGTGACCGCGCAGACCATTCTGCCTAAGACCATCCCCGCTCCCGCCCTCAAGGTTGAGCAAACCGAGCAGGCTGAGCACGTGACGATCACCCAGACTGGGGCTGCTGCTGAGCCTCCCGAGCCGGTTAACGAGTACAATATCAACGTAGGGACTACTCCCACCGAGAACGCTAAGATCATCGTCGATACGGAAAAATCGACTGACTTCATAGCTACCAAGGTTGTGTCCCCCGTTATCTACGTGACCACGACCGACCTCTAATCTAGATCTAACTAGGTAACTACTCTCCCTCCTCTCCTCTGGGAGAGGGAGGTAGAGTAGGGCTTACCCCTCCCCCTTACGGGCGGAGGGGTATTTTTTTTGCAGGAGCTAGCTTCTCTTTAGGGAATCCTTTTTCCCAAAAGTTCCTTTTTTTGCGTCTATTCCCAAGTACTGGAGAGGAAATAGTATCTATGGCTAAGTTTGCCCCCCTCAAAGCTTACGCCTGGCCCCTGGCGGCTGCGGCGGCTAGTTTAGTATTGACCTTCAATTTGGCCGGTTGCAGCGATAGCGGCAGCGATCCCAATCCCTTTGCCATGGAGCGGGGCGTAGTGACCTACGACTATACTAAGATGGTCGAAGCTTATGGCGCTGCCAAAGTAGAATTGCCAGTGGAGATTACCTCCGTCTCCTACACCTTCCGCCAGGGCGCGGCCTTCGTCTCTAGTTATGAGACTACTATCGAGCCCTCCACTCCGGAAGAGATCTATGAGGGCGTGAGCGTAGCCCGTACCATCGAGATCCCCGACATCCCCACCAAAGCCGACACCGTCTACGCCGTCTATTATGACGAGGCCCAAAATATCGTAGGTATTGGCGTCGACTCCCTCAAGTGGTCGCGCACTACGGAAGGGCATATGGGCGCTCAGGTAGAGGCCCCCGACTTCTCCTACACCGCCGAGCTGGGCCAGCCGGAGATCCTCACTAACCAAGTCTCCTACCGCCCTGGCGATACTATCTGGGTGCAGGTGGTGGCCCCCTACGTCACCAACGCCGGAGTGAGCGTCGACTACGATCTGACCCCCTTCTACACCTTCGATACCGCTTCTAATCCTTACATTAAGCCCGCCGTCTATAGCGGCGACTGCGGCCCTCGTCCGGAGAAGGATCCCGAGACGGGTAAGGTCCCCGAATACTTTACCCCCGGCTATTATGAGACCCTCGATAGTTACGGCATCCAGCCCCTCAAGGCCACCCCTACTAACTTCCCGGGTCAGACTGAAACTTTAACGGGCCAGATCTACATTAGCGACGCCACCTTAGAGAGCGTCACTATCCAGAGCGAGGCTCCCGAAGGCGGGCCGGCCCACCTCTTAGTAGTAGACGACGCCTTAGGGGTGACCGAAGTCAATGTAGAGGGCTTAGGGATGGTCTCCATCGGGCGCACTACGGTGCGGGCCGTGGGCCAATATACCTCTCCCTCCGGCCGCGGTCCCAGCTTCCAGGCTGAGGCCAGCCGCAACGTGCGCTGGGAGACCCCCGAAAGCGACGAGACCTTTAGCTTCCAGGTCGATAATCGCGGTCGCTTAGTTATCGTCGGTACTAATAATAGCCAACCCGCCAGCGTAGAAGTAGCGGCCCGCGGCTACGAGCAGGCTAGCTTGACGGTCAACTCCTATCCCGCTACCTCCAGTATCGAGTTAGATATGGACCAGCCCAGCCATAGCGAGATCCCCCAGGGCACGCTGGTCAATGGCCAAGTAGTCTGCTCCTTCCAGGTGGCTACTTCTAGCGCCACCCTCACTAGCGGCAAGCAGAATGTGAGCGCCTATCCCGGCCTCAAAGTCCAAACTACGGGCGCCGACTCTGAAGGTAAGGCCTTCATCCCCGACTTCAGCCGCGAGGGCGAGCAGTTCGTCTTCGACTCCACTAGCGCCGGCACGGGCAGCACGGTCGAACTCCAAGTGCGCTACGAGGGCACGCTCCCCCATAAGCTGACTAATAAAGTCACCTACACCATCGGCGCCGCCGCCCCCGAAGGCGGCGGTGAAGAAGGCGGCGAACCCGGCGGCGGCGACCAACAGGGCGGCGAAGGCGGCAACCAGGAGCAGACTAAGGATCCCGACGCCCCTTAGCCCCTAACCCCGCATTCCGCATTCCGAATTCCGAACTCCGCATTGCTAAGCCGCCCTACCGGCGGCTAGCAATTCCGAATTCCGCATTCCGAATTCAGCATTGTGCTAGCCGCCGTCCCGGCGGCTAGCACAATGCGTACTAACTCAATTCCGCATTCCGAATTCCGAATTAATGTAAAGGAGTATTAATGAGCAACTTCCAACGCTATCCCCTGCGTCTGCTCCTAGTAGCCTTAGTTTTGACTTGGGGGATCTTCTTGAGCGCTTGTTCCGATGACGATCCTATGAGCGATCCTACGCGAGCCTCCATCTTAGTGACCCACGATCTTGGCGGGCGCAACGAGGCTATTAAGAGCATGACTTACTATTGCTACGATCGCCAGGGTATGCGCGTCTACGGTCCGGCCAGTTTAGTGAAGGCCCACCAGGTCTTCTTACAGGCCGTGCCCGTCAACTCCCACTCTATCGCCATTACCTATTACGATGAGTCCGGCCAGGCCGTCGGTTACTACTCTCAGCCCATCAAGTTGAAGGTGGGGGAGGTCTACGACCTTCAGGAGCCCGCTTGGGAGGACATGGATAAGATCTCTAACCTCTTGATGATCTCCATCGCCCAAGATGAGCCCCGCGTCCATATTGAGGACTCCATCACCCTCTACGGGATGGCCATCTTCCGGGCCCAGGATAATACCCTCTACCCCCAGTACTTTAGCGGGCTGTGCGAGTGGACGACTTCCGCCCCCAATATCCTCAATAATAAACATGCCGACGAGTCCCAAGAAGGGGAGCTCGTTTATTACAACGCCAATAGTATTAGCGAATTCCACGCCTTAGCTAGCGGTACGGCCCAAGTTACGGCTAGCTTCAACGGCTTGAGCTCTACCGTGCCCGTCGAAGTGACGGAGGCCGTCGTAGAGTCCGTAGCCTTAGACGTAGAGAGCGTGACCTTACCCGCCACCCTGCCCCGCCTGGCCGACTCTCTTATGGCCACCTGGTCCGACGGTAAGGTGAGCGACGTCAGTTATGAGTCTAGCTGGAGCTCCAACGAGCCTAGCGTCGTCGTCCCCAGCTACGGTTACTTGATCCCGGTGGCCGCCAGCCCCGAAGATAGCGAAGGGAAGCTGGTCCAAGCTACCGTCAGCGCCAACTACTCCTGCGCCGGCGAGACTTATAGCGCCCAAACCTTAGTGACCGTAGTCGACTCCCAGCTGCAAAATATGCGCCTGGAAGTTACCCCCGCCTTAAAAGAGGTGGGCCAGTTGAGCGACCTCACCGTCTGGGGCGCCTATCCTATCAACGGCCAAACCCAAGAGTTTGAGTTAGATATCGACTCTTGCAGCGCTCGCTCTACTAACCCCGACGTAGTAGCTATAGACGACTACTGGGAACTGAGCGCCAAGAGCGTAGGTAGCGCCCAAATCCAAGTGACCTACACCTACCAAGAGCCGGAAGAGGGCGTCGAGGCCCTGACCGCCGCTATCGACTTCAATATCGTAGCCGCCGGTACTAGCCAGCCCACCGATCCTGGTGAGACCACCGACCCCGGTGAAACGACCGATCCCGGTACGACTGAACCTGGCGGGACGACCGAGCCCGGCGACGATGGCGGCGGAGTGACCGAGCCCGGCGACGATGGCGGCGGAGTGACTGAGCCCGTCGATCCTCCCGTTCAAGGCGAGGGTGGGGAAGTGTAGAGCCCTCTCGACCTAAAGCCAAAGGCCTCTCCCTTAACTCTAAGGGGGAGGCCCTTTTTTATGGGAGTAGCCTTTTGGCTCGCTACTCTTTTAGCCCGCTACTTGCCAGCGTTCTAGGCTGCCTGGCACTTCGGCGCTCAGGCGCTCTAAGATGGCTTGCATAGCCTCGCACATGACCGTGGGCTGGTAGGGGTCGCCGCTCAGTTGGCGTTCCCAGGCGCAGCCGCCGCGGCAGAAGTGGAACCATTTGCAGCTCGTACAGGCCGGGGGGATGGCCGCCCACTGGCGGAAGATCTCCGTAGCTTTAGGGGAGGTCATCAGTTCCTCTAAACTGGAGTCGTGGATATTACCTAACTTGAACTCCTCGATACCTGAGAACTCGTCGCAAGGGTAGACGTCGCCATTCCAGCCAAAACCCACAAAGTGGGCGCATTTGCCCTCTAACTTACAGTAGTGGGGGGCCTTGCCCGCTAACTTGCGCGCCGTCTCCGAGAGGAGTCGGACTTTGAAGTTGGGATTCTTTAACTCTAACCAGCGCTCCAGGACCCGCATAATAAACTCTTTGAACTGACGGCCGTCTACTTCCACCTCGTAACGGCCGCAGTGGTAGCGCGTGGAAGGGACAAAGTCCATCTCCCGGAAACCCTGGGACTCAAACCAGTCCACCAGCTCCTCGGGACGCTCTTGGGCCTGAGGGGTCAGGACCGCCGAGACCCTAGGATTGATACCTACCGCCCGCAAGTTGGCGATGCCCCGCATCGTCTCCTCATAACTGCCCGTTCCAGCCTTAGCCCCGCCCGGACGGTGGGGGCGCTGAGAGTCGTGGATATACTGCGGGCCGTCTAAACTGACCGTGACCGCAAACTTATGGGAAGCCAAAAATTGGGCCCACTGAGGGGTTATCAGCGTGCCGTTAGTCTGCATCCCATGATAGACGGGACGCTCCCCAAAGATCTCACCTACCAGCTCCATCACCTGGCCCATGCGCTGCAGGCCATAGAGCGTGGGCTCGCCGCCAAACCATAAGAGATGGATCGGGCCCCTAGTATTAGAGGCCACCTCCTGGAGAGCTCTGCGTAAAGTCGCCGGGTCCATAAAATAACCCGAGTCCAGTTTACCCTCCTGATAACAGTACTTACAGGCTAGGTTACAGGACTCGGTTAACTTGAAGACCGGGCGTAAACGACCGGCAATCACGCTTTAACCCAGCAGACGCAATCTTTTTCTTCAGGATCAGCGTCGATGGCGGCGGCGATGACCGCGTTGACTTCTTTCGTATCAGCCATGCTCTAAAAGCTCCTTTACTACTTAGCATAAAGCCTAGGCCCCAAGATCCCATTTCCGGAACTTAAAGCTAGACCGCGCTAAACTGGGCCCGCCCTTCGCTTTGCTGGGAGAGGCTCCCTGCTTGGGATCATAAACGCCTATTAGCCAGAGCCGGTAACTTGGACCTAATTAACTGCAAATGGGACCAATCTAACTCCGCGCCCGCCCAACCGCACTCTTCCTCCACCCGAGCCATAACCTCGCCCCAAGGGTCTACTATCATCGAATGGCCGTAACGCTCTACCCCGTCTACCCAACCGCTCTGGTTGGAAGCTAAAAGATAACTCTGATTCTCAACCGCCCTGGCCCTAACTAATAACTCCCAATGGGCCCGACCCGTAGGAGCCGTAAAAGCCGCCGAGACCGCCAAAATGTTGGCCCCTAAATCGACTACCAAACGCCTATAAAGCTCTGGGAAACGCAAATCGTAACAGATCGATAAACCCACCCGCCAAGGAGCGGCCAAATCGATACAGACCAACTCCCGACCGCCCACAAAATGGTCCGACTCCCGCTGCCAAGCGCCCGGCCACTCACAATCGAAAAGATGGATCTTATCATAACCCCCCAACTCCACCCCCCCCTCCCAAACCCCCACTCTATTTTTTAAACCTGCGGAAGTTTGCGGCCCATACTCAATTTCGGCTAGACTTATCGCCTGCCGCCTTACTCTATTCCCTTTTTCTTTTAAACCTGCGCTAACCTCATGCCCGTCTTGCCGCCCTGCACTAAGTCCATTTCCATCCTGCGGCCCTGCGCCAAGCCCATTTCCGGCTCGCCGTCCTGCGCTAAACCCATTTCCGTCTTGCCATCCTGCGCTAAACCCATTTCCGTCCCGCGGCCCTGCGCTAAGCCCATTCCCGTCTTGCCGTCCCGCGCTAAGCCCATTCCCGGCCCGCCGTCCTGCGCTAAGTCCATTTTCGTCTTGCGGCCCTGCGCCAAGCCCATTTCCGGCTCGCCGTCCTGCGCTAAGTCCATTTCCCCCCTGTAAATCCCTTTCATCCCCTCCCGTCTTATCTCTTATGACGGAAAGTTCATCCCTCCACATTGTGGAGCCCGTCTTATCTCTTATGACGGAAAGTTCATCCCTCCACATTGTGGAGCCCGTCTTATCTCCCGCGACGGAAAGTTCATCCCTCCACATTGTGGAGCCGAGGATGAGGGTGAGGGGGTAGCGGGTGGTGAGTTCTTGGGCCCAGGTTTGGAGGCGGGCGGGGTCTGATTCTTGGGGCGGGGCGCCCATGCGGGTGCAGGTTTCGGGCAGGAGTAGAAGCTGGTACCCGCGCTGGGCGGCCTCTAGCGCCAGTTGGCGGGCGCACTCTAAGTTGGCCTCTAAGTGGGGTCCAGGGCTAAATTGGAGTACCGCGGCGCGCAGGGGCAAGGTTTACTCTCCTTTATTTTTGGAACGCTTCTTCTTGGAGCTCCCCTTCTCTAGGTTGAAGGAGCCTTTAGCCTTATGGCCGAGCGTCTTGAGTCTCTCTTGGGAGTCTTGGTAGCGCTTTTTGAGGTGCTGGACTAAACGATTATTAGTTACCGTGTGCACCGTCCCTTGGACCTGGTCTACCAACTCTTGGACCGACTCTTTAGGGCTCTTGGGGGGCGTAGCTACGGGCGGGTAGGGGGTGGCCGGGGCCTGGAGATCTTCGGGGGTCAAGGGTCCGAAGGCAGGATGTTTCTCTACATAGAATTCGATCAAGACCCGCAAGATGGCGGTTAAGGGGATAGCGACTAACATGCCGATAATCCCGCCCAGCTCAGCGCCCGCTACTAAGGCGATCATGACCGTAAGCGGAGGCAACTTTACGGAATGGCCCACGGCCACGGGCACGATAATATGCCCTTCCAGCCAGTGGACGGCCTGTAAGATGACGATCGTAAAGATAGCGTAGAGGGGCCCTTCGTTGAGGAGGGCGATAATAAAGGCCGGGATATAGCTAATGGCCACGCCCACGTAGGGGATAATATCGATGACCCCGGAGAAGATGCCGATAAGGACCGCGTAGTCTACCCCTAAGATCCATAAGGAGAGTCCCACAAAGAAGCCGATGGTCACGCAGACGATAAGTTGTCCGCGGATGAAGCCGCCTAAGACGTAGTCGATGCGGCGCAGGAGGTCGACGGCGTTAGCGCGCCAGGCCTTGGGTAGACAGCTAATAAAGCTCTCTTTGTAGGCGCTGGCGTCCATTAAGATATAGAAGACGATGAGGGGTACTAAGATAGCCCCGGTGAGGATGGTAGCCGCGCTGCGCACTCCGGAGACGACCCCGGGCATGGCGTTGGAGGCTATATCGGGACTAGAGGTACTCAAGTAGCGGGCCAACTCGGGGAAGGTAACCTTACTGGGGTCGAAGAGCCCTTTGAGATTCTCAGGCAGGTAGCCGTGGAGCACCCAGGCCCACTTATTGGCCATCTGTTGTAAGTTAATGGCCATAGGTCCGATATTTTGGACTAGGCGCTGGAACTCTAACTTGACGATGGGCAGCAAGTAGGCCACGAAGAAACCGATAGCCGCGGCCAAGGCTAGGTAGACTATGGTAATAGCTACCGTCTTGGGCACGCGGCGCTCGGTCAGAAAGTGGACGGCGGGGGCGATGAGGTAGGTTACCAGGATGGAGACCACCATAATATTGGCGATCAGGTGGATCTGGCCTAAGAACCAACAGGCTAGGGCGAAGACCGCCAAAAGACCGATAACGTAAAAGATCAGGTGGAACTTATTTTTGACTGCGTTCTCCATCGCGGGGGCTACTATTCCTTAAAGTGGGGTGAGTGGTTAAGGCTCTCTAAGTGGGAGCTAGAGGCCTACCAATACCTGGCGCGCCTCTACGATCCCTGCCGTATTGGCCACCCCTTGGACGCTGATCCCCAATCCCGGCTGCAGGGCGCCAAAGTCTATAGCTTGGCCCTGGGCGTTAGTGGGGGCTACCATCTGGGGCAGGAGCACTTGGACCGTTTGGGCTTGGCCGTTGGGCATAATGGTAATGCTGCGGGTGCGCACGTCGGCCTGAACGATGCGCCCGGTAAAGTTGACCAATTGCATGGAGAAGGGTCCGGAGGGGGGCTTAATAAAGGCCCCGTCATCTTCGTCGTCCTCGTCGCTGCCATTGAGCAGGTCGCTCATACTGGGCAGGCCGCCGGGGTTAGTGGGATCGTAGGAGTTGCTGGCGTAGGGGTTAGAGACTTGGTAAGGGTTGGGGGTCAAGGAGGCGGGGTTACCGGCGCCCGGAGCGACTCCGCCCGGAAATTGGCCCGGCCCTACGGTAGTTCCGATAGGCTGCACGGCTCCGGGGGCGGCCGTACCCTGTTTATAGGGGTTGGCCGGGTTAGCTAAGTTGGCGTCTACTTGGGGATTAGTCTGCTGGGCGGGGGTAGCCCCTTGGGCGATCTGAGTGGGGTCGGAGCTGGGGAAATTCTGGGCCGGGAACTGGCCGCCAATCCCTAAGGGTCCCGAGACGTTGGGCATGACGTTGGGATTATTAAAGAGGGTAGTCAAAGTGGCGGCCGGTCCAGCCGTACCGGCAAAACCGCCTACTTGGGTGGGGTTAGGGGAGCTGGCCCGGCGGGCTACTACATTTTTAGAGGACATGAAGTCGGCTACTAAGTCGCACTCTAAGGGGTTATCCATAACCGAGCCGCAGATACGCACGCAGACGCGCATATTGGGGCGGAAGGCGCTGGAGGAGACCTTTTGGCCGTTCATCATAAATTGGCAGCCGGGGCGCATAATTACCGTTTTGGTCACCCCGTCGTCGCGCACAATCTGGAAGCGCCCGCCCCCGGGGTTATAGTGCTTGAGTACGCCCGAGATGGTGGGCTTAGCCGCCCAGACGCTAGTCGTTAAGGATAAGCTTATGAGGAGCAGCGCCCACAAGAGTCGGCGGGCGCTGGCAGGGGCCAAAGACATAGATAGACCTCCCTAACTCAAAGTAATCGTTTAGATCATTGTACTATATTTTCTAATAGTTCTCTAACACTTGTCTTGCGTCGTTCTTACATCCTTTGGTGTAGAGTCTCCCCAATGAAAAATGGTCTAGGCTTAGTGAGAGACTAGAGCTTAGAGGAGGCGACATATGGCAAAGGTTGTTGGAATTGATTTAGGAACTACTAACTCGGTAATCGCTTATATGGAAGGCGGCAAGCCTACGGTTATCCCCAATGCGGAGGGTAATCGCACTACCCCTTCGGTGGTGGGCTTCTCCAAGACGGGCGAGCGCTTGGTAGGCGAGTTGGCTAAGCGCCAGGCGGTAAGTAATCCCCACGGTACGGTCTCTTCGATTAAGCGCCACATGGGTACCGATTACCGCGTAGAGATCGATGGCAAGAAGTACTCTCCGGAAGAGATCTCGGCCATGATCTTGCAAAAATTGAAGACTGACGCCGAGGCTTATCTGGGCGAGCCCGTCAAAGAGGCGGTGATTACCGTTCCCGCGTACTTTAACGACTCCCAGCGTCAGGCTACTAAGAACGCCGGTATTATCGCGGGCTTAGATGTCAAGAGAATTATCAATGAGCCTACGGCCGCGGCTCTGGCTTACGGTTTGGATAAGAACGAGGGGGATATGAAGGTCGTAGTCTTCGACCTGGGCGGCGGTACCTTCGACGTCTCTATCTTAGAGATTGGCGACGGCGTCTTCGAAGTGAAGGCTACTAACGGCGACACCAAGTTGGGCGGCGACGACTGGGATATGCGCATCGTCGACAAGATCGCCGAGGAGTTTAAGAAGGAAAACGGGATCGATCTGCGCCAGGACAAGATGGCCGCTCAGCGCATTAAGGATGCCGCCGAGAAAGCGAAGATCGAGCTCTCCCAGATGTTGACCGTCAACATCAACTTGCCCTTCATCACCTCCGACGCCAACGGTCCCAAGCACTTAGATATGAACCTCACCCGGGCTCAGTTTGAGGCTATGACCGCCGACCTCTTAGAGCGTTGTGCCGGCCCTTGCCGCAAGGCTATGGAAGACTCTGGTCTGAGCAAGAACGATATCGACCGCGTCCTCTTAGTGGGCGGTTCCACGCGTATGCCTCAGGTGGTGGACTTTGTGCGCAAGTTCTTCGGCAAAGAGCCCTCCAAGGATATTAACCCCGACGAGTGCGTAGCTCTGGGCGCAGCCATCCAAGGCGCGGTAATTACCGGCGAAGTCAAGGATGTAGTTTTAGTCGACGTGACCCCGCTCTCCTTGGGTATCGAGACTCTGGGCGGCGTAATGACTAAGCTCATCGAGCGCAATACGGCTATCCCGTGCAAGAAGAGCGAGATCTTCTCCACCGCCTCCGAGATGCAGACTCAGGTCGAGATCCACGTCTTACAGGGCGAGCGCGAATTTGCTCGCGACAATAAGACCTTAGGCCGCTTCGTCTTGACCGATATTCCTCCGGCGCCCCGCGGCGTGCCCCAGATCGAAGTCTCCTTCGAGATCGACGCTAACGGTATTATCAACGTCAGCGCCGTCGATAAGGGTACGGGCAAGAGCCAGAATATCAAGATCACCGCTTCTACTAACCTCTCTAAGGACGAGGTCGACCGCATGGTCAAGGACGCCGAGTCCCACGCCAGCGAGGATAAGAAGCGCCGCGAAGAGGTAGAGCTGCGCCACAAGGCCGACAGTCTGGTCTACCAGATCGAGAAGGCTCTGCGCGACGCGGGCGACAAGGTACCGGCCACGGTCAAGGCGCCTATCGAGAGCGCGATGGAGCGGGTCAAGAAGGCCTCTGCCGCCGAGCCTCTCAACCGGGACGAGCTGCAAAAGGCGACCGACGAGCTGGCCCAGGCCGCGCAGAAGATAGGGGAGAGCCTCTATCAGAGCAGCAACGCCCAAGCCGGTCCGCAGCCGGGCGCTGAGAACGGCGGCCCCTCCGAGTCCGCTAAAAAGGACGAGGAAGAAGTAGTGGACGCCGACTACACCGTAAAGGATTAGGATAAGGTTTATAACCCCTAGCCTAAGGTAGTATACCCTCCCCCCGCTGCGCGGGGGGAGGGTATATTATTTAGGGGCTCTTAGAGACTTTGGGCCGCGCGTTCGTAGATAGCTTCCATTTGGGGTAGGACTTGGCGCAGGTCGTAGGCGGCTACTTTGTGGGCGTTGTACTGGCCCATGCGCTCTCTGAGGGCGGGCTCTTCGAGGAGAGTATTTATAGCTTGGGCCCAGGAGGCGGGGGAGGGCGAGGGGCAGAGGTAGCCGCCATAGCCGTGATCGAGGAGGTCGATATTCCCTCTAATAGCCGAACAGACGGCGGCTCGGGAGGCGGCCATAGCCTCCATGAGAGCTACGGGTAAGCCTTCTTGGAGAGAGGGGAAGAGGAAGAGGCTAGTACTCTGGAGGAGGGCCGGGATATCTTTCCTCTGCCCTAGGAAATGGACCCGAGACTCGAGCCCCAAACTTTGCGCCTGGGCCTTAAGCTTTTCCGCTAGGGGTCCCGAGCCGCAGATAGCGTAGGCCCAGGGGCGCTGGGTGAGCTTCGCTAAAGCCCGCAAGACTAATTGGTGGTTCTTGCGCTTAGAGAGTTCGCCAATAGAGAGCAGGATGGAGGTTTGGGGGGGGAGATTTAGCTCTCGGTGGAGGTAGTAGGGATCGCCAGCTTGTTGGAAGCGGCCCACGTCTATCCCCACCCCCGGGACCTTAAAGACTTGGGGGCCGGGCAAGGTGCGGGCCCGCTCATAATCTTCACTATTCATAGTGAGTAGGTAGTCGGTGTAAGGGGCTAAGAAGCGCTCCACCGGATAGTAGAGGAGCCAATTTAAGAGAGGGGCCCCCCGGTAAAAATGGAAGCCGTGGGCCGTATAGAGGAGGCGCAACTTCCTCTCTCGCTGCAGGCGGCGCAGACCCCAGCGGGCGATAGCGGCCGCAATGGGGGTGTGGACGTGGACTAACTGGTAACCTTGGCTCTCTACTAATTGGGTAATAAAGCGACTAGCCCGCGAGAGGGCCCCTAGGTTGAGGGGATTGCGGGTTAAGGAGGCGTCATAAACCCGATCGAAGGCCAGCTGACATTGCGGATCGGCGGCCGCTCCCTGGGCTAAGGCCTCCACTTGCCAGCCCTTAGCCCGCAAAAGCTGGGCGTGGGGGAGGAGGAAACTAGTGAGAGTACGAGCGACGGTAGTAATAAAGAGGATCTTGGGCATCTTTTTTTTCTAATCTAGATCACAAAAAAGCGGAGTCTGAGCCCCTCCAGCGAGGGGAATGGGCGACTCCGCTTTTAGTTAGCTACTCGAGGTAGACTACTCTTCCTTGAGGTCGGGGACTTCCTGGCGCACCTCTTGGAGCAACTGGCGACGGCGCTCCGGAGGGATCTCCAAGTGGTCGGCTATCTTATCTAAGAGGGTGCGCTCAGGTTTGGCTAAGACGCCGTCGACTACGGCCATGGCCACCATCGTCTGGAAGGCGTCTTCTCTGGCGCTCATCTCGGGCAACATCTCCCGGATATTGAGCTCCTCGGTGGGGGCTACTAACATCAACTTACCGATCTCCGCCACCTCTTCCGGAGTAGCCTGAATCTCTTTTAAGAATGCGCCCATAAACTCGCGCTCATAATCTTCGATCACCCCGTCGGCCCACATCATGTGGATCAAGCTGGTGATTACGGCCTGGGTACCTTTATCCATTCCTTGCACTCCTCCGGCGTTTTGTTGTGAGATCATCCCCCCTCCCGAGATCTGAAAATCCCAACCCCTGGGGAATAAAATTCACCCCTCCCCGAGTAAACCCTCTCTCTTAGAGAGAACCCGAAGAGGGGCGCTATATCTTACTATTTAAAAAGGGAGGGGGCCCGGTATGTACACGCTTGGGGGGGGTAAAGCCTCCAAACCGGACCCCAATCTTTAATCCTTCCTCACCCGTAATATACATTAAGGGAGCGTAAAAAGCAAGGGGTTTTTGACGCTTTTTAGGAGAGATTTTTTATTTTTTTTGCTCTAAGGAGGGGCGAGGGGCTTCCATGCCCGGGCCCTCTTTGGAACACATGTCGATGCCGGTCTTCTTCTTGGCCGTCTCCAACATATATTGGGACCAGCGGTTGGCCTCGTGGAAGATCTCCATCTCGTCGATGAGGCAGAGCTTGCCATCTTTGACGACCTGGCGCCCGTTGACCACGGAGAAGTCGACTATGTGGGTGTCGCCGCAGAAGACGATAGCCGCCACCGGATCGGAGAGGGCGCCCGCGTAACCTAAACGGTTGAGGGAGATACCGATAATATCGGCGCCCATGCCCACCTCTAAGCGGCCCAGCTCTTTGTAACCTAAGACTCTGGCGCCGCCCCGGGTGGCCAAGGTGAGAGCCCGCTCGGCGGTCATAGCGTCGACGCCATAGCGCAGGCGCTGGACTAACATGCAGTTGCGCACTTCCCCTAACATGTCGGAAGTGTCGTTAGAGGCGCTGCCGTCGACCCCTAAACCGACGGGCACATCGTGCTCGACCATGGAGGGCACCGGAGCTACGCCCGAAGCTAAGCGCATATTGGAAGCGGGACAGTGGGAGACGCCCGTACCGCTCTGAGCGGCGCGCCGGACCTCATCCTCATTGAGATAACAGCAGTGGGCGTACCAAATATCGTCGCCCGTCCAGCCGACGCTCTCCATGAGGTCGAAGGGACGCTTGCCATAAACTTCCAGACAGTAGGCGTCTTCGTCCTTAGTCTCCGCCAAGTGGGTGTGGCAACGGACCTTATACTTGCGGGCCAATTGGACCGTATTGGCTAAGAGCTCAGGGGTGACGGAGAAGGGGGAGCAGGGGGCTAAGGCGATCTTGATCATGGCCAGCGGATCGGGATCGTGGTAGGCCTTAATGACCCGCTCGCTATCCTCTAAGATCTTATCCTCAGCTTGGACGACGCTCATGGGGGGCAAGCCGCCCTGATCCTTACCCCGGGACATAGAGCCGCGGGTAGGATGGAAGCGGATGCCGATGCGCTGGGCGGCCTTAATCTGCTGATCGAAGAGATGATCGGGGCAGTGGTTGGGGAAGAGGTAGAAATGGTCGGTACTAGTCGTACAGCCGGTGAGTAAGAGCTCGCCTAAGCCGGTCAGAGTAGACCAGTAGAGGGCCTCGGGGGTCAGTTCCCGCCACACTTCATAGAGATTGACTAACCAGGGGAAGAGCTCCGCCTCTTGGACTCGGGGCACATTGCGGGTCAGAGTTTGGTAGAGGTGGTGGTGGCAATTGATCATACCCGGCATAACTAACATACCCGTGGCGTCAATAGTCTTCTCCACGTCGGGGGCCTCCAACTTGGGGCCGATGGCGGCGATGCGATTGCCGCGCACTAAGATGTCACAATTTTCTAAGCGCCGCATATTTTGGTCGAAAGTGGCCACTAAGGCGGCGTTCTTAATTAAGAGAGTGCTCATGCCTCTAGCTTCATCCTGCTCAAAGAAGCTCCTTTTTTACCTGGAAACTCGAACAATTCTAGAACAGGGTGGAGGCTCACGGGGGATTGCAGGAGGGGAGGGGCGAAATTTTAGGGGGCCCGGGTTGGGCAACATCGTCTGGAGGTAGCTCGATGCGCAGAGAGTGGCTAGCGCTAATAGGGATAGGGATCTGGCTGTGGGGCGGCGGAGCAGGAGATTGGATAGAGCCCGCGCAGGCCGCGCCCGCCGCTCAAAAGGCGGCCTCTAAAACGGAGAAGAAGGCTAGCGAGAAGAAAGCTCCGGCCGCCCAGAAGGAGAGCCAGAAAAAGGCTCAGGAGAAGAAGGCCCAGGCTAGCCAGAAGAAAGCTACCCCGGCCCCTAAGAAGTTAAAGCCCCTGCTCACCCCTAAAGATCGTAAAGTCAACTTGCGGGGCACGCGCAATACGCGCCAGTTGGGCGGCTTACCCTCTACTAGGGATGGGCTCTACACAAAACAGGCGGCTATCTACCGCTCTGGGGCGCTCTGTTTTCTTAAAGATAGCGACGTGGATATCTTGAAAGAAAAAGGGATCCGCACCGTCATTGAGTTGCGCACTCCCCAGGAGATCGCCCGCGATGGGCGCGACGTGCCCGCCTTTGTGAGCAGTTTAGATAAGATCTACAATCTGCCCTTAATCTGTACTAGCGGCCGTGGAGCTAGCGCCTACGCCTCCTACCTCAAAGCCAATAACCATCGCAATATCGCCCAATTTTTCCATATCCTCTCCCAAGAGAAGAATTATCCCCTCCTCTTCCATTGCTCGGCGGGCAAAGATCGGGCGGGGATTATGAGCGCCCTGCTCTTAGAATTACTGAGGGTACCCCGGCCTATAATTATGGACGACTATTTGACCTCTCAGCGCAATAGTCCGCGCCTGAAGGTGGAGGCCGATTGGCTGCGAGTCGTCTTTAGGACGGTCGACAAGGCGGGGGGGATTGAGGCCTTTCTCCAGCAGTGCGGGGTCAAGCCCCAAGAGATGCAAGCTATTCGCCAATTGTTATTAGTACCTAAAGCTAAGTGAGATAAGGGAGGTTCATATGCGTCTATTTAGCTCTAAGTCTATTCTCTCTCTGGCCCTAGGGGCTGCCTGTTTCCTTCCCATAGGGGTGGGGGCGGAAGAGGTCAAGGATGCCGTCCCTTTGACGGCGGCTATCACCTGGCTGCAGACTTCGGCCGAGTACGAAGCGCTCTGCCGGCAGACCTACAATGTGGCGACCCAAGTCTTAGAGGAGAAGATGCGTACTAACGATTACGTGCGCGTCAATGGCAAATTGTGCGAGGAGACCTTCTACCAGTTGGAAGATGGGACTTATGCCAAGCTCTACCAGCCTCTGGCCGTAGTCTTAGATATCGATGAGACGGTAGTCGACAATAGCGGTATCGAAGCTTGGTGCCTGCTCCACAAAGAGCCTTATAACGATCTCACTTGGACCGGCTGGTGTACCTACCAAGGGGAGGTGGCCTCCGCCTGCAAGGAAGTGCCGGGCGCGGTCGATTTCTTGCTCTTCTGCCAGCGGGTAGGTATTACCCCCATCTACATTACTAACCGCGACGAGTCGGTCCGCGCATCTACTTATAAAGCCTTAGTCAATCTGGGCTTAGGGACCCCCGACCTCAACGAGCGCCTCATCTTGCGCGATAAGCCCCGGGATAAGAAAGGGGCCCAAGACTTAGTCCAAAAGTTCCACGAATCCGCCGATAGCGTCTTCGGCCGCTATTTAGCCGCCAACCGCAGCGACAAGGCGGGGCGGCGCACCCAGGTGCGCACCCAATATAAGGTAGTAGGTTGGTTTGGCGATAACCTCTACGACCTGCCGGTTATGGTCCCCACCGATCTGCCGGGCGGCAACCGCGAAGTACTCAAAGTTCGCGACGAGCAGGCCAAGGAGCTGACCTCTAAGTTGGGTAATACGGTCTTCATTCTGCCCAACCCCATCTACGGCAGCTGGCTGAAGCCCGATACCGTGCCCGTCACTAAGATGAAGGAGTACCTCTCCGACTATGGCTTTAACGAGTGGTACCAAGAGCATAAAGAGGAATTGCGCGCCACGAGCGAGCGCTAAGGGCGCCTTAGACTAACTAGAGGAGGTAGGTTAGGATGGAATGTCCCCACTGTCAGACCCCTTTAAAGGAGGGATATAAATTCTGTTCCCACTGTGGGGCGGCGGTGACCCCTCCCTCCCCGGAAGCTCCCTCTCCGGAGTCTCCCGCCCCGGCGGAGGCTGCGCCCGCGGCGACCGCCCCTCTAGTTAATACCGCCGAGCTGCGCCGCCAGCAGGTAGAGGAGGTTATCTCCCATTGGGGGCAGGGGGAGTCTAGCGCAGGACCCGCTCCTAAGCGGGAACAAGCGCCTATCGTGGAAGCCCAAGCGCAGCCGCCTGCCCCCTCTAAACCCTCGCCGCCCCCTCCAGTATCCGCCCCCCAGAAGAGAAAACTCGCCGCGTCCCCTAAGTTCGACCCCCAGGTGGAGCAGGTCGGCTCTTCGCGCTCTGGGACGCTCTTGGCCTTTGGCTGCGGCTGCTTAGTGGGTATGCCTTTGGGAGTCTTCCTCTTAGTGATAGTCTTCCAGATCTTTGTGGCTTAGGTTGAAGAGTCCTTAAAACGTAGAGTAAGGTTAAGTATTTGGGCCTACCCCAGTATAATGCGGCCCCCTCTCCTAGGAGAGGGGGCCGCATTATACTTTTCGTTTAGGGTCTTAGAGTCGCTCTCCTCAACTGAGGCGCGGACCGGAGAAGAGGTGGGCTACGGAGCCTTTGAGCGACTCAACTAAGCCCGGAATGGCCATCTTGAGGGCGATAGCTACGCCTACGATCGACTCGCCGGCGATAATACCGGAGGAGACGGGGACGATATAAGCTTCAGCCACTTTGGGATGGCGCTTCTCCAAGTAAGTGGCGATGCAGGCGCCAATAAACATGGAGAGGGAGTTATAGAAGGGGATAATCATCGATAAGCCCAGACCGGTGGCGGAGGGGATAAACTTGCGGTACTTAGTAGGCAAGTATTTCTCCAGTAAGGGGATGAGCGTACCGATGAGGATACCGATCAGCATACCCCAGCGAGCGGTGGGATGGAGGGCGGAGAAGCCCTCTTTGAGGAGCTCGGCCACCTTGGCCCACACCTGGGCGCTGGGGGCGGGCCATTGGGCGCCGCCTAAGACGCTGGCGTCGGGCACGATCAAGTAGAAGGCCGGAACGATGACTAAGGTGCCGGCGAAGATACCGCTAAATTGGGCGATAAACTGCTGGCGCGGGTTGGCGCCCAAAAGGTAACCGCTCTTTAAGTCGTTTAAGAGGTCGGCGGAGGAACCGGCCGCCCCGGCGGTCAGGCCGGCGGTCATGAGGTTCGTCGTCATTTTGGAGGGGGCCAAGAAGCCGAAGGTCAGCTGGGTGATCTTACCCATAGCCCCTACGGGGGTAATGTCAGATTCGCCCGTAGCGCGGCAAGCGACTAAGGCCAGGAAGAAGGTAGCCACTACGGCGATAAGACCCATCCACCAGGTAGTCTCAAAGACGAAGTGCAAGATGAGAATACAGCCTAAACCGGAGAGGGCGGTACCCCACAAGAACCAGCTGGAGGGGACCTCTATATCCTCTAAGGGATCGTGGGTAGCGCTCTTCTTCTTGCCAAAGATGGCGGCCAGACCGCTAAAAGCGCGGGCCATAGAGCGCCACTCCATAGCGAACATAGTGAGACCGGAAGCTACCATAATGGCCGCCCCCGTCCAGGTGCTCCAACCGACGATAGTGCGGTAACCGTTGTCGCCTAAGGCGTTGCCGTCGATAGCTCCGATACTGACCATCCAGGGGGAGAGGATACCGTAGCAGATGACGCCGCCCAAAAGCATCGACCAGGAGACGCGCCAACCGACCAGAGCTCCGGCGGCGACCATTACGCCGCTCAGATCTAAACTGAAGGTCCAGGTACCCATCTTGCGTCCGGCCAAGGTACCTAGGAAGGGGATCTGAGCCGGAATCCAGGCCAACCAGTCGCGCACGACGGCGATCAAACCGCCCGTAAGTCCCGCCCAACCTAAGGCCTTAGCCTTGCGCATGGCCTCCTCGCCGTGGGCGTGCAGACTGCGCAAAGTCTCCGCGCAAGCCGTACCGGAGGGGAATTTCAACTGCTCGACATTGATCATTTGGCGCTTCATGGGGATGGCCATAAAGACGCCCAGGGCCGCCAAGAAGAAGGTCCAAAGGGTCAAGACCTCCCAGCCCATGTGGGTCCCCGTCAAGAGCAGGTAAGCGGCGATAGCGGAGACCATCGTGCCTCCCGTCGAGTAACCGGCGGAGGAGGCGCAGGACTGCATACAGTTATTCTCCAGAATAGACATCTGGGTCTTAAAGAGGCGGGGCAATAAGCGGTGGAGGGTAGTCCACACGGAGTAAGAGAGGATACAGGCGGTAATGGCCACCCCCAGCCCCCAACCCGTCTTGAGACCTACGTAGAGGTTGGAGAGGGACATAATGCCGCCAATAATGGAACCCATAATGACCGCGCGCCAAGTGAGCTGGGGGACGCCCGGTCCCCGGTAGACGTTATGGAACCAGTAATGCTCCGGATCCTCTTTCGCGGAGACGTCGGGGGCGGGGGTAGAGGAGGGCTCCGTCTCGAGAGCGGGGAGGGCCGCCTCTTCCGGGGGTTCGGGGGTAACTTTAGTTAGCGAGGGCTCCGGGGACTCTGAGGAGGGCTCGGGAGGGGTGAGGGAGGCGTCGGCTGCAGCGGGAGCCTCCACGGGGGTAGTATCCTTGGTCACGGTTGCACGGGTCGCTCCTTTTCTCTGGACTCAGAAAAGTATCTAGCTTGATTGATTAATTAATTGAAGGTAAGTTTCCCCACTTTGTCTTAAATTTTTTTCTTCCTCTCCCAGGGGGCGATCGCGGTAGGGCTCCAGGGGCCTCAACGTCGAATAAAGAGGCCTATTTTTCGCAGGTTGCGGGCTTTTATACGCAACCTCCTAGAAAGAGGGGTATTTCGATTATGGCCTCTTTTAGAGCGCGCCACGCTAGTTTAGCTCAGGCCTTAGGTAATTTAAGTCTCTTAGTTAGCGCTGGACAGTTGCAGAGCCGCAATTATGCGGGCAATCCTTATCCTTTTAGAGCCTCCAGCCACTTTATCTATTTAGCCGGTCAGCGGGGTCCGGGAGCTTATTTCCTGCTCCACCAACATCACGCCCACCTCTTTTTACCGGAGACGACCATGGACGATCTCATCTGGAGCGGTCCGGGCGAAGAGTGGGGTCCGATCGCCGATCTGACGGGTTGCCAGCTCCATCCCCTGGCCCAGTTAGCGACCTTTATAGCCGAGATCGATCCCCAAAATTTGGCGGTTATCCCCCATCCCGACTTGCGCTCGAATCAAGTCTTGGCGGAGTTAGTAGGGCGCTACCCCTCTTTAGAGGATGAGCGCGACCGCTTGGGGGCTCAGGCCCTCCTCAACTTGCGCCTCTACGCCGACGCGGACGCCCAGAGTGAATTGCAGATGGCTTGCGATCTGACGGTCGAGGCCCATTTGGCCGCCCTCAACGCCCTGCCTCGGGCCCAAAGTGAGAGCGATATCGCCGCCGCCATGGCGCGAGTTATCACCCAAGCGGGGGGTACTTTCTCCTTTATTCCCATTATTACGACTTGCGGCGAGCGCTTGCACCAGGTGCGCTTAGGTAACCTCCTCCAAGCCGATCGTCTCTTATTAGTCGACGTGGGGGCGGAGACGGCTAGCGGTTGGGGCGGCGATGTGACTAATACCTGGCCGGTGAGCGGCCGTTATTCCTCTTCTCAGGCCTTAATCTACAATCTGGTCTTAGACGTCCACCGTCAAGTGAGGGCTGAGCTGCGCCCCGGTTTAGAGTATAAAGCTCTGCACAGTATGGCCCATAAGCTCTTTACGGAGGGCTTGGCCCAGTTGGGCATCTTGCGCGGCGGTACGGTAGAGGAGTACCTGGAGCAGAATGTAGCCTCCCTCTTCTTCCCCCACGGGATCGGCCATCTTTTAGGCTTAGATCCCCACGATATGGAAGATTTAGGCGATTTAGCCGGTTACGCGCCCGGACGTCGGCGCGATCCGCGTTTCGGCTGGTCTAGCTTGCGCTTAGATCGCCAGTTAGACGAGGGGATGGTAGTGACCGTAGAGCCGGGCCTCTACTTTATTCCCGAATTGTGGGAGGCGCCCCAATTTAAGGAGCTGGCCCACAAGTATTTAGATCGGGAGCGCTTACAAGAGTTTAGCGACGTACACGGGGTGCGCATCGAGCGCGACTACCTGATTACGCCGGTAGGCCATGAATTGTTGACCCCCGACATGCCGACCACGGTCGAAGAGATCGAGAAATATATAGCGGAGCGTAAAGGTTAATGGCCCATTCCCCTTCCGATAAGCCCGGTTTAGTATTGCGCAGTTACGAAAAGAAGGTGCGCCGCATTACGAGCGGCCGTTACGTGACCCAGAAGTTAAACCAACAGGGTAAACCCTTTATCGTCTTTTGTAGCAACGAGTTCTGTCCCGCCTACCTCTACGCCGAAGGGGCGCTGCCCTACTGGACGGAAGATTGCGAGGTCAAGTTGGGCGTGGTGCGCTGTCCGCTCTGTGGAGCCCCCATGGTGCGCCCCGACTCCCCCTTAGACCGGCAGGTGATAGAGACTTAAGAGCTTCTAGCTCTCGAGCTTAGAGCTCTCCACCCCCTAGAGTACCCAGTTAGGAGGCGCGCTTTATGCAATTAGTTATCTTGGGAGCGGGGCCGGGCGGTTACGTAGCCGCCTTGCGGGCCGCTCAGTTGGGCTTAGAGGTCACCCTCGTAGAGCGGGAGGCCGCCCCGGGCGGGACCTGTCTCCACCGCGGCTGTATCCCCACTAAATTCCTCTTAGAGGCGGCGCACGCCCTGGAGGAGTATAGGCGCCTGCTCCAAGAGGGGATCCTCTATAGCGAAGGCTGCGTCTTAGATTGCGCCCAGCTGCAAAAGAAGAAGAGGGAGCTGGTGCGCCGCCTCAGTCTGGGGATTGAGGGGCTGCTCAAGAAGGGGCGGGTGCGTTTTGTGCGCGGGGAGGGGCGCTTGAGCTCCGCCCACACTTTGCGGGTAGGCGAGGAGGAGATCCCCTTTACTAATCTCATCTTAGCTACGGGCTCGCGGGCGGCTCTGCCCGCTCCCTTCCGTCCCTCCGCCAAGATCTGGACCTCCGACGAGGCCTTAGAGCGCGCTGAGCCGGCGCCCGCTAAGCTTATCGTCGTAGGCAGCGGGGCGGTGGGGGTGGAGTTAGCCTCTTACTTTGGCAGCTTAGGGAGCGAGATCACTTTAATCGAACAGGCGCCGCGCCTTTTGCCTGGGGAGGATGAAGAGATCTCGGCCGCTATGGAGAGGATCCTTAAAAAACGGGGCTGGCATTTAGAAGTAGGGCAAAAGGTCAGCGGCTTAGAGGAGACGGAAATAGGGGTAGAGGTCAGCTTAGAGGGCCGGGAAGAAAAACTATCCGCTAACGCCGTCTTAATGGCCGTGGGGCGCAAGCCTAACCTAGAAAATTTAGGCTTAGAAGAGGTGGGCGTCGCTCTGACCCCTCAGGGGCGGATCGAGGTCGATCCTTGGGGGCGGACCTCTTGCCCCCACATTTACGCCATCGGCGATATAGTGCCCGGCCCCCAGTTGGCCCACTTAGCCTCTGCGGAGGGGATCGCGGCGGTAGAGCATCTGGCCGGTTTAGAGCCCGCCCCCGCTGGGCAACATCCCTGTCCTGCGGCTACTTACTCCTTCCCGCCCGTAGCTAGCGTCGGCCTCACGGAGACTCAAGCTAGAGAGAAGGGGTATGAGTTAAAGGTTGGGCGCTTCCCCTTAGCCGCTTTGGGCCGAGCCCAATTGGCGGGGGCGGGGGAGGGCTTAGCTAAGATCGTAGCCCAGGCGGATACGGGCCAGATCTTGGGGGTCCATCTCTTGGGCGCAGGGGCCTGCGAGTTGATCGGGGAGGCCGCGGTGGCGGTCAGTTGCCGCTTGACGCTTAAGGACTTAGTGGAGAGTATCCATCCCCACCCCAGCTACTGCGAGGCGCTCTGGGAGTCCGCCTTACACGCCTGCGGGCGGCCCCTCAGTTTCTCCCCGCCCCCTGAGCGCCGGGGACGCCGTTAAAGAGATGGCGCTAGAGTCTAAGAGTATCTCCCCCTTCACCGAGGCGGAGATCGAGCTCCTCTTACAAGAGGGAGAGTTGGAAGTACCCCAGCCTAACTCTCCCGCCTGGCGCCAGCGGGTGGGCAAGCCGGAATGGCTCAAGATCGACTTGCGCACCCAGCCCGCCTACGCTGCGGTGCGCGCCACCTTGCGGGGCTGTTCTTTGGGGACCGTCTGTCAGGAGGCCCAATGTCCCAACCGCTCTGAGTGCTGGAACGCGGGGACGGCTACCTTCCTGGTGATGGGGGAGATCTGTACGCGCAATTGCGCCTACTGTGCGGTGCGCAAGGGGCGCCCCCAACCTTTAGATCCCCAGGAGCCGGAGCGCTTGGCCCAGGCGGTGGGGGAGTTGGGTTTAGAGTACGTCGTCTTGACCTCCGTCGATCGCGACGATCTGCCCGACGGCGGCGCCTCCCACTTAGCGGCCATTATTGAGACCCTCCATAAGGCTCACCCTTGGGTGCCGGTCGAAGTCTTGATCCCCGACTTTAGCGGCAATTTAGAGGCTTTGGAGACCGTCTTAGCGGCCGGACCCCAAGTGCTCAATCACAATGTGGAGACGGTACCGCGCCTCTATCCCAGGTTGCGCTCGCGGGGCAATTACGATACTTGCCAGCGCATCTTAAGCCACGCTAAACGCCTCCTGCCGGCCGGCACGCTCACTAAATCGGGCTTAATGGTCGGTTTAGGGGAGAGTCACCGCGAGGTTATCGAGGTCATGCGCGATCTGCGCCGCTGCGGGGTGGACGTCTTAACTATCGGCCAGTACTTGCGCCCCAGCCTCAAAAATGTGCCCGTCTTGCGCTACCGCAGCGCCCGGGAGTTTGAGTTCTACGCCTTTATGGGGCGCCAGCTGGGCTTTAAGTGGGTAGAGTCTTCCCCTTTGACCCGCTCCTCTTACCGCGCCAAGGGTCAGGCCGACTCGCTTTTGGGGGCTAGCTCTCTAGAGATGTAGCTCAAGGCCCAGAGGTTATTGGCGGCGTGGAGGGCCATGGCGGCCCCTAAGTCGCCGCCTAGCTCTATATAGTAGCCCAGTAGGCAGCCTAAGATGCCGCTCCAGAGGGGCAAAAACCAGAGGCGGGGTCCCCCGTAGTGGAGGAGCGCAAAGAGGAGACCCTGGGGGAGGGGACCCCAGAGATTTACGAGGACCCCTCTAAAGAGGGCCTCCTCCGCGCAGCCTGAGGCTAAGGAGAGGAAGAGGATCCGTCCCGGGGTCAAGAAATCCCAATGTTGGCAGAAATGGCGGTACTCTAGGGCCCACTGCCAACCCGCCCGCCAGCCCCAGCGGCAGAGATAGATATTGCTCCAGGCTAAGAGCGTACCCCCTAGGGCCCCCCAGAGTAGGTTCTCATTTAACTCGAGCTCGCGCTGCCAGGCGATCCCATACTTCCAGCCTAGACCTAGAGCCAAGATAATTAACAAAAATTGGCTGGCGACCAAAAGTAGCCAGGGATCGCTCAGGAGTTGGCGGGCGTAATGCTTGACTCTCTTCATAATTGACGTGATAATTAAGACAATTGCGGAAATATGACCGCCGGGAGGTTAGTAGAGATGGATATGATGGGTGTGGGCACGTTGATGAACGTGGGCGCCAATTTTAGTAACTTAGTGGCCAGCGTCAACAATAGTTGCAGTCAGTCGCCTATCAAGGCTGAGGGCAATACTTTCAAATTCGATCAAGACTCCCTGCAAGAGGCCATCGAAGGTATGCGCCAGAAGTTGGAAGCTCTGGGAGTAGAGGTGCCGGAGAGTTCCTACGCCCAAGGTCAGCTCATCGATATGCAGGGTATGCAAGAGGCGATGCAGCGCTTGAGCGTCTACGAGCAGCAGCAGACTAAGATCGCCCAGATTGAACAACAGTATGCGGCCGATAAGTACGAGATGGCCCGCAGCGAGTTCTTTAGCGAGCACCATTACGAGTTTGACGCCAACGGCAATCCGGTGCGTTTAGTCGACGGTCCCGAAGATGCGGAGAGCGCGCGGATGCGCACCGCCTGGGAGAAGCGCGCCGCCTATGAGTACGATCTGGCCCAAGCCTCTAAGGAGCCCGACTACTCGGGGATGCCCGCTAGCGCTAAACTTAACGACTTAATGAGCGACCAAGAGAAGATGCAAGAGTTCTTCTCCGATAGCGAAAAGGCCAAAGAGCTGCAGCAATTGCAGATCGACGCTCAGCGCGAGGCTCAGATAGCTGAGGTTAAGGCCCAGGCCGACCGCATGCGGATGCTCAACCCCTTCAACCCGGAGATGCAAGGGGAGGTCAATAAGTATCAGAGTACCTCCATCTCCGCTCTGGAGACCGCCTGGAATAACGTAGATAGCTGCGAGGCTAAGGGCGAGATCGACGCTTATACGGCCCAGATGGAAGAGCAGATGGCTAAGATGCGCGCCCAGCTGGAAGAGAAGATGAAGGGTATGAGCGAGTGGGATATGGGCGAGTATGAGATGACTTATACCGTCTAGAGGGTTATCGATTGGGGGGGGAGGGGTCGCTAGCGACCCCTCCAAGTTGTGCGGGCCGCGCCTAGGCGCGGCCCGCATAACTTGGCCCCGCCCCTGGCCAGTGGGGGCCCGATGTGCTAGAATTATTGACGCTTTTATCTAGAGTTAAAGGTTGGAAGTAGATGGACGCTGCTCTGGGGTGGAGTTTCTTTATAAGCTGGGGGGTCTCCGCCTGTTGTGGTTGGCGGGCGGGGCTGAGCCTTTTGGGAGTCTCTTTAGTAGCCCATTTGGGGTGGCTGTGGCTCCACCCGGCTTTCGATTTTATGACCGATTGGCGCTTTATCTCCTTAGTCGTTCTGGCCGCTCTAGTAGAGAGTATTATCGATAAGTTTCGCACTTCCAGCGTCATCTTAGATTCTTGCGGACTCGTAGTGCGTACCGGGGTCGCCCTGTGGCTCGTCTCTTCGCTCATTACTAATTTCAGCTGGGGCTGGGGGATAGTTCTGGGGATCGCTTTGGGGGGAGCGACCACCTTCTTAGTCAATCTGGCTAAGCCCCTGACCCGCACTTGGCTGACCGATCTCTTGCCGGGGGCCACGGCTTTGGGGAGTTTGATCCTCTCCTGTGTCGAGGATCTAGCCATCTGCTTAGCCCTCTTAGGGGTCTTCTTCGTCCCCTGGTTGGGATTGGTCTACGCTTTAGTGGGAGTCTTATGGGCGCTCTTCGTGCTCTACCAATTTATTCGCCAAGGGGGTAACCTCTGGCGTTGGCATTGGGACCGGATCTGGTTGGGCGATAATTGAGATAGAAGCTCCGGCCCCTGCAGCTGGGAGCTAGAATTTAGATCTTTGTGGAGGTATGGGTTTAGTTATGAAGGCTATCCCTAAGAAATATCAATTTGCCGCCGCCGAAGCGGAGTGGGCGCAGAAGTGGGAAGAGTGGGGGATCTACCGTTGGGATCCCAACCGCCCCCGGGAAGAGACCTTTGTAGTCGACAGTCCGCCCCCCACGGTCTCCGGCTCCCTGCATATCGGCCACGTCTTCTCCTATACCCACCAAGATCTCATCGTCCGCTACCAGCGCATGTTGGGTAAGAATACGGCCTACCCCATGGGCTGGGATGATAACGGCCTGCCCACCGAGCGGCGCGTCCAGAACGTCTTTGGCATTAAGTGCAATCCCACCTTGCCCTACGACCCCAACTACCAATTAGAGCGCCAGCCCCAGAGCGCCGGAAAGAAGAAGGCCAACCAGCCCCAAGTAGAGGTCTCCCGGCCTAACTTTATTAAGGCCTGCACCACCTTGACCGAAGAGGACGAGCGCGCCTTCGAAGAGCTTTGGCGCCACTTGGGTCTCTCCGTAGACTGGAGCTTAGCCTATAGCACCATAGACGACCATTGCCGTCGCGTCTCCCAACTCTCCTTTTTAGACTTAGTAGCTAAGGGCCGGGTCTACCAGGCCGAACTGCCGACCGCCTGGGATACGGGTTTCGGTACCGCTGTGGCCCAAGCGGAGATGGTCGATAAGGAGGGCGAAGGGCGCTTCCACGATCTGCGCTTTGCGGTGGAAGGGGAGCCCCAAGATTACTTTACCATCTCCACCACCCGCCCCGAGCTCTTAGGGGCCTGTATCGCCGTAGTGGCCCATCCCGACGATGAGCGCTACCAGCCCCTCTTTGGCAAGTTCGCCATTACCCCCCTCTTTAAGGCTAGAGTGCCCATCCTGCCCGCGGAACACGCCGATCCCGAGAAGGGGACCGGTATCCTCATGGTCTGTACCTTTGGCGATAGCGCCGACGTCGAGTACTGGCGCAAGTCGGAGTTGCCTCTGCGCCAATTGGTCGGGCGCGACGGGCGCATCGGTCCCGCCGATTACTCCCGCGCCCCCTTCCAGAGCCTCGATCCCCAAGGGGCCAATCAGATCCACGCCCAGTTAGAGGGGCTCTTCGTGCGCCAGGCCCGGGCCAAGATCGTCGAGCTCCTGCGCGAGAGCGGCGACCTCTTAGGGGAGCCGCGTCCCACTAAGCAGTTTGTCAAATATTACGAGAAGGGCGAGTATCCCTTAGAGTTCGTGACCACGCGCCAGTGGTTTATCCGCCTCTTAGACGCCAAGGAGGCCATCTTAGAGAAGGCCCGCCAGATCGAGTGGCATCCGGAATTTATGCGCAGCCGCATCGAGCACTGGATCGAAGGCTTGCAATACGATTGGTGTATTAGTCGCCAGCGCTTCTTTGGGGTTCCCTTCCCCGTCTGGTACCGCTTAGACGCTCAAGGGCAGGTCGACTACTCTCAGCCTATCTACGCTACCCCGGGCATGTTGCCCGTCGACCCCCAGAGTCAGCCCGCTCCCGGCTTTACGGAAGAACAGCGCGGAGTTCCGGGCGGTTTTGTGGGCGATCCCGACGTCATGGACACCTGGGCCACCTCTTCCTTGACCCCGCAGATCGTCAGCGGTTGGGGCGTCGATCCCCAGCGCCACGCTAAACTCTTCCCCATGGATATCCGTCCCCAGTCCCACGAGATTATCCGCACCTGGGCCTTCTATACTATCGTCAAGGCCTGGCTCCACGAGGACGATATCCCCTGGAAGCACGTGGTAATTAGCGGCTGGATCTTAGATCCCGACCGCAAGAAGATGGAGAAGTCTAAGGGCAACGTGGTGACCCCCAAGCCCTACTTAGAGGAGTACTCCGCCGACGCCGTGCGCTATTGGGCCGCCCGAGCCCGCTTGGGTACGGATACCGTCTTCGATACTAAGCTCTTCGATTTAGGGCGCAAGTTGGTGACTAAGCTCTTTAACGCCAGCCGCTTTGTCATCGGCCAGCTCTCCACTAACTTAGAGTACCGCCAGTACTGGACTAAAGAGTACGTGGTGGAGCCCTTAGATCTGGCCCTCTTAGCCCGCCTGCGCCAGGTGATTACGGAGGCCACCCAGAGCTTAGAGAAGTTTGAGTATGCGGCTGCCTTGCAAGCTGTGGAGGGCGACTTCTGGAACTTCTGTGACGATTACGTCGAGTTGGTGAAGCGCCGCTCTTACGAGTCGGAGGATAGTTTAGGTCGCCGCTCGGCCATGGCTACCCTCTATTTAGCCTTAAAGAGCATTATCCGCCTCTTCGCCCCCTATCTGCCCTACATTACCGAAGAGGTCTGGTCCTGGCTCTTTGCCAGCGAGGAGGGGAGGGAGCGCTCTATCCACACTAGCCTCTGGCCTACCATTGAGGAGTTGCGCGTACCGGAGCCCCAGTCGGGCGACGTCTACGGTTGCGCGGTAGAGGTCTTAGGGAAGATCCGCCAAGCTAAGACTATGGCCCAGAAGAAATTGCGCTGGCCCGTAGAGAAGTTAGTCTTGCGCGGCAGCCAGGCCTCCCTGCAGGCTTTGGAGGAGGCTCTGACCGACGTGCTCTTAGCGGGCAGCGCCGAGGGCGCGGAGATCGTGCGCGAAGTAGCTCCCGTAGAGGGCGAAGATAAATTCCAAGTGGAAGTGATCTTAGCCGCTAGCGAGAGCCAAGCGTAGATTGGAAAGCGCTATCCTTTAGTCCTGGAGGGCCGCCTTGAGGCGGCCCTCTAAGCTTTCAAAGCCCTGACCGCTCTGGGAGGAGAGGGCCAAGAGATCGCTAGGGGCCAAGTTAAAGGCTCGAGCCGTCTCCGCCAATTGGCGTTGGAGTTGGTTTTTGCCGATCTTATCGATCTTAGTGAGTACGACTTGGGTGGGCAGGGAGTTCTCTTGCAGCCAGGCGTACATCTGTAAGTCCGACTCTTTGACCGGGTGGCGGCAATCTACTAATAAGATGGCTAGGCGAATACCCTGCCTTTTAGCTAGATACTCCTCCATAGCTTGGGCCCAGCGCTCTTTAATAATCTTAGAGACTTTGGCGAAGCCGTAGCCGGGGAGGTCGACTAAGTACCAGCGCTGATCGATTAAAAAGTAATTGATGAGCCGGGTCTTGCCGGGGGTGGAGCTGACTTTAGCGATCTTAGTGCGAGTCAGTTTGCAAATAAAGGAAGATTTACCCACGTTGGAGCGGCCCACGACTACGATCTCCGGATACTGGAGAGGGGGAGGGGTCTCGCGCAAAGTGGGGGCACTAGTAATAAAACGAGCGCTCTTTATAAACATAGGGGACTACCTTTCTGGGGGCATCTCAGCTAAAGAGGCCCGCTCTTCCCTAAGGTAGGGAGGAGAGAGCCTCTTTTAAATAATGGCCAGATCCCGTGCAGAGCTACCGAACCATTCAGCCCGGGGCAGTCAAGCCCTGCCCGGGACCCAGCGCAACTATGGCCACAGCGCCTTAGCCCTTTAAGTCTTGCAAGTCGTGGTAAGCTGGCAGATCGTGCAGGGCGGAGTAGAAAGCCTCCGAGCCCAATTCTTCTTTGGCCGCTAAGAGGATGGAAGAGCCCTCGTCATAACCTTGCAGTTTCAGCTCATCGACCTTAGCTTGGACGGATGGGTTGCTACTGACGAGATTGGTTACAAACTCAGCGCTGGCTTTTTCAAAGGACTGGATGCCGCGGATCGTATCCCTCAAGACGCCGTTGCGAGCCTCTTCCACCTGGATCTGGTAATCTTTAGAGCCTTGCGCCCAGCGGCGACGCTCCGTAGCTACCTTCTTACTGTCGATGGCGAAGGACTCGTTCTCCCACATATTGAGGAAGTGATCTTTGGCCTTTTCATGTTCGGCTACGGCGGATTCGTCACTGGCATCCAGCTTCAAATAGCCGGAGTGCTCCCAGTTGACCCCCATACCCTTATTAGAGAAATTGGTACTGCCGCAGAACTCGCCCTTATCGGTGAGGATCTCCTTGGCGTGAACTTTGCGGTCGTGGCTCGAAGAGCGCGGCAATAAGGTCCAGCGCACGTCGATGCCGTGATCTTCCAGATACTTGACTCCCAGCATATTGGGAGTTCCCCCGTCGGGATAGATCCCGGAGTCGGCCACTACCCGAATATCGATATCCTTGCCCTGGGCCGCCATCTCGTCGCGCTTAGCTACCAAAACCGCAGCCACGCTCTTAGTCATGACGAAGGCCGGGACGTAGACGAACTCCTCAGCATCTTGGATAGCCTGGATCATCGTAGCCCGACGATCGTTAGGCAGATCGGCCAAGGCCACCGCCGTCGTGCCGCGCGGATCGCCCTTGGGCAAATCGATATCGCGCAGGCGCTCTATATTCTCTTTGGAGTTGGTGACCTCTAAGGTGCGCTCCATAATCTCTAAGAAGCGCTCTTTCCCATACTTAGAGAGGGGAATAGCCTGACCCTTGGCTAAGAGCGCGTCGATCTCCGCAAAAGTACAATTAGTATAATCGCTCAAGGCCTGCCCCTTAGAGCGGGCGATCTCCGCTAACTCCTCGGCGCTAGAAGCTTTGGGCATCTCCGTCCCGGCCGGAGAGGGACCGCTCAAGAAGTCGAACATGGAGATGAGGCCCCGCGTGCCCATATTGATGTCGCCCTTCATAAACTCCGCTAAGGGCTTCTCTCCAAAGATCTCCTGACGGTTAGCCCCCAAGGAATTATTGACGTCGCGCTGGAAATTGCTCACTAGACGCTTGGCGGCCGGGCCCTCAATCGTATAACCGGCGTCGATATTTTCGCCCGAACCGGCGTTGGCGTTCATCCCGGAGAGCAAGAAGGTATCACCCACCCGCAGGCCCTTGCGGTGCATGAGATTCTTGGCGTTGCCCAACTCCTTATCGACCGGGTAGAGGGAGACCCCCATGTCGCCGTCTACTTGGGCCAGCTGGACCAGAGCCCGCAACTTGTCGGGTACCTCGTCGATGACGATATGGTCGCCCGAGAAGGCGCTCAGACGGCCGGGATCGACATTGACCCGCACCTTACAACCGGCCTCCGCCGCTTGGGCCAATTTGCCCAAGATCTCCGGGTTAGTGAGCTCGTAATACTGGGCGTCTACCTCTTGGGGGTTGCCCTCCTTAGCTTGGGCTATGGCCCCGTCTAACATAGTATTCATCTGCTTCCAGACCTCTTCCCCGTGGAAGCCCTGGACTTCGTTGCCTTGATAGAGGTTGGGACTAGTACCGTCGCGCAGACCCTGGATATTATCCATTAAAGGCTCTAAATTGCGCTTCTGTAAGTCGGAGTAGGCGGCGTAGGCGGTTACTAAACCGGTGGGCCCAAAACTCGCTCCGGCCGCGGCCTCTACCGCCAACTTAGCTTGACTGAGTCCGATAGACTCCCGAATCTGGTCGCTGCCCGCCCTAAAGACGTGGATATCGGCTAACTCCGCTCGGATAGCTTCATCTTGGTAACCGCTCTTAGCTAAGGCCTTATGTAACTCGCTGTGACGCTTAAAGCAAGCCCGCCCCACATCTTGCAACTGGCGCAGATCCTGGCTGGAGATACAGTCGTTAGACTCCACCCGGTCGGCCAGCTCCTGCCAAGCCTCCGAGGAGATATTATTCTTGATCTGAATATTGGGCGCTGAATTGGCCATCGTGCGCACCAGGGCCGGATTGACCTCCTGGCGATTGACCTTATAAGCGCCTACATTGAAGAGCGTATTGATACCCATGAAACCACCTCTATCCCCACACCCTAATTCTAAAGTTATAGGCTAGTTCAATGGTTAAAAAAATGTTGCCAAAAGCCTAGAATTGATGCCTAAACTTAGAACCTGAAAATGGATAAAGGGCCAAGCTTCCTATACTATCGCCTGGAGAGGGAGATGTGTCTTAAGGCAAGGAAAAAACTCTCTAGCGCGAAGATCTAGTTTTACAAGCTATTTTTTAGGGATAGGTAATTAGATGTTAGGGGCTATCGCTGGGGATATTATCGGCTCGCGCTTTGAATTTGCCAATTACCGGGGCGCCGATTTTGAGCTCTTTAACGATCAATCTCGCTTTACGGACGATTCGGTAATGACCTTAGCCGTAGGGCAGGCGCTGCTGGAGAGCGTCGCTAGGGGCTTTTGGCCTGGGGAGGCTAAGGGGCGGGAGGAGGCTTTGCGCTCTATCTCCCAGCTAGCTCGAGAGAAGATGGTCTACTGGGGGCGCCAGTATCCCCACTGCGGCTATGGGGGGCGCTTCCAAAAGTGGCTCCAAGAGGAGGAGCCCCAAGCCTACCACAGTTTTGGCAACGGGGCGGCGATGCGGGTGAGCGCGGCCGGCTGGCTGGGGCGCAACTTGAGAGAGAGTATCGACCTAGCCCAAGCGGTGACTAGGGTCAGCCACGACCATCCTCTGGGCCTCCAAGGGGCGGAAGCTACGGCGGTAGCCATCTACTTAGCCCGAGCGGGGGCTTCTAAGGAGGAGCTGCGCTGGGCCCTGCAAGCGGCCTTCTATCCCCTCAACTTTACGATCGCCGACTTGCGCCCCCATTATACTTTCAATGAGAGCTGCCAAGGGACCGTTCCCCAAGCTATGGTAGCCTTCTTAGAGGCCGACTCCTGGGAGGAGAGCGTGCGCCTAGCCGTCTCCTTGGGGGGCGATAGCGATACCTTAGCGGCCATCGCCGGTTCTATAGCCGAAGCCTTCTACGGGGTTCCTTCCGCCATTGGAGAGCGGGCTTTAACCTATCTACCCCAACCTTTGCGTAAAGTTTACCTGGAGTGGCGCCAGTTTTGGCGGGAGCGGGCCCCAGAATTTAGCCCCCAGCCCCGCTGGCGCCAGGAATTGGGCGAATTGTACGCTGTCGATCTCCAGACGGCGCCTCCGCCTAAGCCTTTAGAGGCTGACTCTAACTCTACTTCCGCTCTCAACCCTTCCCCAGAGTCCGCCTCCTCAGCTAGCGAGGAGATCGACCGGGCTTTAGAATTAGTCGTCAATGAGCGTCGAGAGGAGTTAAAGGCGCGCAATGCCCAGCTGCGCGAGGTACTCACCGAGCTCTTAGCCCAGCGCGACGATCTGCTCCAACATCAAGCGGTACATCTTAAAAATAGTTACACCCTCGCCTTAGGGGGACTAGAGTATAAGATCTTAGAGGTCAATACCCGCGTGCGCCGCCTGGAGCGTCAGATAGAGTTGGCGCGTCAAGCGCTCAATAGGCGTCAAAAGCCCGATTGGCAAGGGATCGAAGAGCGTTTAGAAGGGGAGCTGGCCCAGTACCAAGAGCTCTTAAAAGAGAAGATCAAAGAGTTAGAGAAGGCGCTCGACTTTACTAAACGGGCCGTGCCCCTAAGCGACGAGGAGGCCCTGGAATTAAAGAAGCTCTACCGCCAACTGGTGCGCAGGCTCCATCCCGACTTAAATCCCAACCTCTCTCCCGCCCAGCAAGCTCTCTTCCGCCGGATCTTAGAGGCCTACTCCCAGGGCGATCTGCTCTCCTTGCGCCTTTTGAGCCAACTGAGCGACGAAGGGCTAGAAGATCAGGCCCATAGCTCTAGCCTAGACGAGCTAGAGCGAGAGCACGAACGCCTAGAAGAGGAACGCCAGGAGCTGGCCCAACAGATTGCTAAGATCCTGGGGAGATTCCCCTTTACCGTAGCCCAACTCTTAGAGGACCCCGCCCAGCTCCAAAAGCGCCGCCAGGAACTCCAGGAACAGCTCGATTCGCTCCACCAGAGGGAGAGTTACCTGCAAGGGGTGCTCCAGAAATTGCGTCAGGAGGCGGAAGATGTCGGAACTCATTAAACTTGGCGGTGATTACGGGCTAATCGATATCTTACATAACGACGGGACTATCGAGCTGCCCCAACCCTTCTCGCGCGAAACTTTACTCTGGGAGACCCGCATCGCCGGTACCGCCCACCTGCCCTATATCCAAGAAGTAGAGCCCCAACTCCAATTAGAAGAAGAGCTGCTCCTGCGCCGAGAACCGGAGAATCTCTACGACCCCTGGGCCATTCTCATACTCCGTCAAGACCAAACGAAATTGGGCTACGTACCCCGCGGCGAGAATCTCATCCTAGCCCGCCTCCTCGACGCCGGTAAGAACCTCCTAGCCCGCCTCAAAGCCAAAGAATGGCAACGCCGCTGGCTACGCCTCGACATCGCCATTTATCTGCAAGACACTTAGCGGTAATTCGGAATTAGGAATGCGTAATGCGTAATTAGGGGGGGCGCGGCGGGAGGGGAGGAACAATGCGGAATTAGGAATGCGGAGGCCGCCTGGCGGCGGCAGGCAATGCGGAATTCGGGATTCGGAATGCGTAATTGGGGGTGGCGGGGGGTAATGCGTAGTTCGGAATTCGTAATTCGGAATGTATTCGCCGGCGGCGACGTGTACTATGGCTCTAACTTTAGTTTTTGCGGTGGGGTAGGGGCGAGGTGGCTTGGGGGAATGACTGGCGGGGCGCGAGGGTAATGCGGAATTCGGAGTTCGGAATGCGTAATTGAGGGTTGCCGGCGGTGGGGGAGGTTATGGCTCTAACGTTGGTTTTGATGATGGGATAGGGGCGAGATGGCAGTGAGTTAGTTGCTGACTGGTTCCGATGGGGCTTAGCCAGGGGGAAAATCGTTGTGGATGTGCGGCGCGGGCCGCGCCGCGGTCCAATTGGACAAGCGCCTGAGAGGCCTCATCCGGACAATAGAACAAAAATGAATATCCAGGCGCTAGAACCAAAGCGCCAAGAAGGCAGTGAAACTGCCAACAATTCTCCCGTATGCTCAGCTATTCCCGGATCTGCCAAGCCATTAACAAGCTCCATTTAATTCCGCATTACGCATTACGCACTCCGAATTAAGTTTAAGGCTTGACAAACCGTAGGCGATGCGCTAGTATATCCGAGCGGTTCGACAAGTGCCGCTTTTGAGAACAGAATAGCAGAGCTTTTAGTGATATAGAGCTTGTGTAAGTGCCCTGT
>CALUQR010000012.1 GCA_944322965.1 Vulcanimicrobiota bacterium | reverse complement strand
GAGTAGTTTCTGGCTGTTTTAGACGGCTGGAAGCTTAAACTCTAGGTCGATCACTTACCTAGAAAAGCAAGTTTTGTACACGCAGAAAGCCTGCTATTTTGCAATGAAAAGGGCTTCTCAACTTGGAGTTGAGAAGCCCTTTTCATTGCAATGCGGAATTCGTAATTCGGAATGCGTAATTGAGTTAGTGAGGAATTAGGGGGCGCGGCGAGGAGGGACAATGCGTAATTCGGAGTGCGTAATTCGGAATTGGAGATGCTGGCAGCGGGGGAGGTTGTGGCTCTAACTTTTGTTTCGGAGGCGGGGCAGGGGCGAGATGGCAAGGAGTTAGTTGCCGACTGGTTCCGATGGGGCTTAGCTAGGGGAAAAATCGTTAGGGTGTGCGGCGCGGAGCGCGCCGCGGTCCAATTGGACAACGATCAAAACCAAAAAAACGCGGCGAAGCCGCAACGATTCTTCCCTAGGCTAAGTTACTTTCGGATCTGTCGGGTCATTAACAAAAGTCAATTAATTCCGAATTACGCACTAAGCACTCCGAATTGCCTTGGCCCGCGCAGTCCAATTGGGCAAGCGTCCTAAATACCTCTATGAGAGAACAGAGCACAAATGAATATCCGGGCGCCAGAACCAAAGCGCCAAGAAGGCAGTGAAACTGCCAGCGATTTTTCCGTGTGCCCAGCTATTCTCGGATCTGCCAAGTCATTAACAATAGCCACCTAATTCCGAATTACGAATTAAGCATTCCGAATTAGATTGAATTCGGAGTGTAGAGAGATTTAAAGTAGTATGCGAGTGATAGATGTGCGGACGGGTGAGGGGCGGGAGGTTGAGGGGGGAGTCTTGCGGGAGTTGTGGTGGAGTGGATTCCCTGAAGATAAGGGGCAAGACTTAGAAGCCTTTTGGAGCTTATACTTGAGTGATGCCCGTTGGTATGGCCTTTGGGAAGAGGGGCAGCTAGTGAGTATGAGCCTCTGTCGGCCCCAGCTCTTTTGTGGGGAGGGGGGAAAAGGTTTTTATCGGGGCGGCTTTATTGTGGGGGTGGTCACCCATCCTAGCTGGCGGGGGCGGGGTTTGAGCTCGGAGATCCTCAAGTTTATAGCCTGCCACCAGCGCCAGGAGGGGGTGCAGCTCTTGCGCCTCTCTACTTATATTCCCACCTTTTATGAGCGTTTAGGTTACTTAGCCTTTGGACGCCATTATAAAATACTCTTAGAACCGGAATTGGCGGCGTCCGTAAGCTCCCCTTATCGAACTTACTGGCTCGCTCGGGAAGAGCGAGATCTCTTGCCCCCTTTTTATAAGGAGCATTGCGGTTGGGGCTCTACCTGGCGGGATGAGGGGGAGTGGGAGCGCCGCTGGCGGAGCGGGGGGCGCACTCTAGTAATTAGCCGCGAAGATCCCCAAGGTAGCCCTAAGATTCGGGCCTACCTCTGGCAAGAGGAAGAGACTCTATGGAACGAGGTCGTAGCTAGCGACTTAGAGTCTTTGCAAGCAGCCGCTAACTTTTTAGGGAAAGCCGCCGCGGCGATATTAGTCCAACCCCAGTTAGCGCAGGCTTGGTCGAAGGCGGGTAGAGCCTGGCAGGGCGACAGTTGGCAGATGGTCTTACCTCTAGACGATACGATCCGCGTCCAAGAGGGTTGGGGCTGGGAAGATTGGTAGTGAAAAGTTAGAAACCTAATCCGCGCACTACGATCCCCAGGCTACCAGCTAGGAGGATAGCTCCGATGGGGCCCAGGCGTTTACTCTTTAAAAGCCAGACGAGGAGGGGCACCACGGGTACCGCCAGCCAGTTGATATACTCCCACCAGGGATAACCCGCCTTCGGTTGGGGATGGGCTTGGAAGGCTAAAGCTATAAAGGTCACGACTACGGCGCTGAGCATCCCCAAAACGATAGGGCGCACCCCTTGCAAGATATTAGTTAAGAAGGTGGAGTCGCGGTAGATCTTATAGAGATAGGCTAAGATAGAGGTTATCAGCCAGGCGGGGGTGATGAGGCCGATAGTAGCCGTTATCGCTCCGGGCCAGCCGGCCATCTTAGCGCCTACGAAGCTAGCCGCGTTGAGCGCTAGGGGGCCGGGGGTCATCTCCGCCACCGTCAAAAGTTCGCTAAACTCTTGGAGGGTCAACCAACCGTGGACGTTGACCGTCTGGTCCTGGGCCAGCTGGACTACGGCATAACCGCCTCCAAAGCAGAGCAGTCCGATATGGAAGAAGGTTATAAAGAGGGTCCAGAGGATAGCCATCTCAATCCCCCTTAGCTTGAGGTCGGGAGAAATAGCCCAGATAGCCTAAGAGGCCCCCTAAGAGGATGAGGTAGGGGGTAGAGCCAGAGTAAAAGAAGATCACCACGGCGGCTAGGAGGCCGGCGATTACCCCTAAGCGCCCGCCCAAAGAGTAGACGCTCTGCCCGATCCCCCAGGTAACTTCGATAATAATAGCCGCTATAGCTAAGTTGGCCCCCCAGAAGAAATTCTTTAAGATTTGGTTCTGGCTGAGGGTATCTAAGTAAGAAGCTAGGACCCCGATGACCACTAAGGGGGGGATAGTCGTCCCCGCCACGGCGCAGGAGGCTCCCAAGGTTCCGCCCAGTTTGTAGCCGATGAGAGAGGCGGTATTGAGGGCCATGGGGCCAGGGCTCGATTGGGCGATAGCCATGAGATTGAGGGCCTCTTCGCGGGAGAGCCAGCCGTAACGCTCGACGAAGATCTCTTGGATGAGGGTCATAATTATATAGCCGCCTCCAAAAGTGCAGGCGCTAATTTTAAAAGTCTCCCAAAAGATGAGGCTATAAAACTTCCAACGGGGCAGGGAAGAGCGGTCTACCATCCGCTGAGGGCGAGGGTTGGACATACTTTTATAACTTACCGAATATGATTATAGGCTGAAAAGAGCACACCGCCCTCTCGAGCCTAGGCGGAGAGGGCGGTGAAGGGCTTCCACCTACCTAGTGGGGGCAGCTGGAAGCGGATGTTCCAGAGGCTTAACTACTGGGGAGGGGCCCAGACCGCTTGGGAGCGGTTGAGGCGGGCCAGGAGGAGCTGGCGCTCCATCACTAAGTCGAAGGGTAAGCGCTCGCTGAGCTTGACGAAGAGCTCCTCTTGAGCCAAGAGCTCCTGCTTCCAGGCGTCGCGATCGATAGTGGTCAGCTCCGTAAACTGGGCCGGACTCAATTCTAAGCCGGTCCAGTCTATATCTTGATAGGTGGGGATAATACCTAAGGGGCTCTCCACACCGTGGCCTCTACCGTGGACGCGGTCGATGATCCACTTCAAGACGCGCATATTGTCGCCAAAGCCGGGCCACAAGAATTGGCCGTCCTTCTTTAAGAACCAGTTGACGCGGAAGATGGGAACCGGATCGGTCAGAGCTCTACCTACCTCCAGCCAGTGCTTGAAGTAGTCGCCCATGTGGTAGCCGCAGAAGGGCAACATGGCCAGCGGGTCGCGGCGCAACTCGCCGATCTTACCGGCCGCCGCCGCCGTCTTCTCGGAACCCATAGTGGCCGCCAGATAGACGCCATGCTCCCAGTTGAAGGCCTGGAAGACTAAGGGCATATTACTGCTGACGCGACCGCCGAAGATGAAGGCCGAGATCGGCACCCCTTCGGGATTATTCCACTCCGGAGAGAGGGTGGGACACTGACTGATAGGGGCGGTGAAGCGAGAGTTGGGGTGAGCGGCTACCCGTCCGCAGTCGGGGGTCCAGTCGTTACCCTGCCAGTCGATGAGATGGGCCGGGGGCTCCTTGGTCATCCCTTCCCACCAGACGTCGCCGTCATCGGTCAAGGCTACGTTGGTGAAGATGGTATTCGCTCTGACGCTAGCCATAGCGTTAAAGTTGGACTTTTCGGAAGTGCCCGGAGCGACGCCGAAGAAGCCGGCTTCGGGGTTAATGGCGTGTAAGCGTCCGTCTTTACCGGGTTTAATCCAGGCTATATCGTCGCCCACGGTCCAGATCTTCCAACCTTCGAAACCGGCGGGCGGGATGAGCATGGCGAAGTTAGTCTTACCGCAGGCGCTGGGGAAGGCGGCGGCCACGTAGGTCTTCTCGCCCTGGGGAGACTCGGCGCCCAGAATGAGCATATGCTCGGCTAACCAACCTTCGCGGTGGGCCATATTGGAAGCGATGCGCAAGGCTAAGCACTTCTTACCCAAGAGGGCGTTGCCGCCATAACCGCTACCGTAGGACCAGATCGTATTCTCCTCGGGGAAGTGGACGATATACTTGTGATCTTTGTCGCAGGGCCAGGCCACATCTTTCTGACCGGGCTCTAAGGGATAGCCGACGCTATGTAAGCAGGGTACGAAGTTGCCATCCTCGCCCAAAACGTCCAGAACTTTGCTGCCCATGCGCGTCATAATGCGCATATTGGCCACTACGTAGGGGCTGTCGGTAATCTCGACGCCGATCTGGGCGATATGGGAGCCTAAGGGACCCATACTGAAGGGGATGACGTACATGGTACGGCCGCGCATGGCCCCTTTAAAGTGGCCGCGCAGGATGGTCTTCATCTCCTCGGGGGCCATCCAGTTATTGGTGGGGCCGGCATCTTCGCGCTTAGTAGTGCAGATAAAGGTCCGATCCTCAACGCGAGCTACGTCGCCGGGATTGGAGCGGGCTAAGAAGCAGCCGGGGCGCTTCTCGGGATTGAGTTTAATGAAGGTCCCGGAATCGACCATCTCTTGGCAGAGACGATCGTACTCTTCCTGACTGCCATCGCACCAGTAGATGCGATCCGGGGTGCAGAGCTCTTGGATCTCCTGGACCCAAGCTAAGAGTTTTTGATGTTTGGTGGGAAAGTTGTTGCTACTCATGGGGTGGGGCTTCCTACCGGGAATGGCCCTTTCCTTCTTGGCGGGACCCCAATTAGCCGCCCTTTAGGGGGAAGGAGCGGGAGGAGCCACGGGCTTCCCTTTGACCGTCTTAGGGGGCAACTTGCCGCGCGGAGTGGGGGGCGGAGTGACCGTTCCCGGCAGATTGTGACGACCGCTGAGATCGATATTCTGCTCTTGCAGCCTATCCGCTAAGCTCTTGACCGCCTGCAGCGGAGTAGGTCCGGCCGCGCGGCCTAGGAAGGGCGTAGCTTCGACCTCTAGGAGAATATCTAGGGAGATAGCTAAGGCTACGATGGTGGGGAGGCTATCTTGGGGTAGGGGTTGGGAGTGGGCTAGGCAGTTGCGCAACATCTCTAATTTAGAGAAGAAATCTTGCCCGGCGCGGCGGGAGGGGAACCCCAAAGCGTTGGAAGTGGCCGGATAGCGCAAGAGGATATCGGCCTTATCGGAAAATTGGAGGCAATCGTCTAAAGTGATCTCTTCGTGGCGGCGCAGGCGCTCGGCGTATAATTCCTGAGCTCGGCGCAGTCGGCCCGGAGAGATGTAGGCTTGCCACTGCCCTTCCGGCAATTGGCCGCTGAGGGCCCGCTGCATGAGGGTCTCCATCAGGGTAATGAGCCCAAAGAGCCACATGCGCATGGGGGCGTCTTGGAGATCGCAAGGGCAGATCGCGGCCGCCGTCTCCCCCATGACGGTCACAAAGACGGGCGAATTCTGGGCCAAAGCTAAAACTACATCGCGGAAGGGAGCCGATTCGTGCAAGATGGGCCGCTCATTGAAGGGGCGCAAGATCTCGCGGCAGGTCCCCGAGCGCTCAGTATCTTGGGCGTCTAACCAGCCTACATAGAGTCCGTGTTCCTTGACCCCCAAGATGGGGCAGCCCAATTCTTGGAGGAGCTGGCGCGCTTGGGAGATGGGCGTTTGGGCGTCGACGGAGGGGAGGAGATCGGCCACATCTTTGGCGGTAAAAGCCGATTTGAGAATGCGATGCAGGGCCTCTTTAGTAGCGGGCGAGCTATGTTTGGGGGCGCTCATGGGGAGGGCGCTTCTAGGGATTAGGGGTCTAGCCCTCTTGAGAAGGGCCGCTCTCCCTGGCGGGGAGGAGAGTAGGAGCCTCGGTAGAGAAGACGAAGGGCCAGGAAGCAGGTGAGGTAGGTCTAATTCTGGGGCCTTTAGGCCCCATGAGGGAGAGTTGGGAGAAGATGCGCGATCACTATCTAGTCCTGGGGCTAGCTCCTACGGCCAATGAGGCTATGATCCGGGGAGCTTACGAGCGCCTGAGCAGAGAGTATCATCCCGATTACGGGACGCTGCCCAAAGAGGAGGCTAAGCAGAAACTAGCCGAGCTGGAGCGGGCCTATGAGACCCTGACTACGCGCAGCAGTAAACAAGATTACGACGCCTCTCCCATCTTTAAGTTGCGCTCCCCCGAAAGCGTCAAGGACGCTTACAGCGAGACCCTGCGCATGGGTAAGGTCAAATTGCCCGAGAAGAAGCGCAACGACCTCAGTTGGCGGACCTTATTAATAACCTTAGGGGTAATTAAAGAGGTGAAGCGCGACCCGGTGAAGGCTAACCGCTCGATGGTTATCGCCCTCAGTCTGGGTAAGCAGGCGGAATCTTGTCAGGAGTGCAAGAGCCTCTTGCTGCAGGCGGCGGAGGCCGATCCCCAACTCTTTGAGGCCCATTACGATTTGGCGGTCATCTGCTACCGCTTGGGCGAGTACGACGAGGCCCGCCGCCATCTCCAGGACGCTCTCAAGTTGCGGCCGGAAGATAAGTTGAGTAAAAAGTTTCTGAGCCTGCTCGCTTAGGAGCGGTCTCTAAAAGAGGGGGATTCCAGGTCTAGCGCCCGAAACGGCAGGGGACCTATAGCTAAGGGTCACTTGGGAACCTGACTTGGGGCCCAGGTGACTTTGTACATTTTGTCGCCAGTGGAGTTTTATATGTCGATTTTTGAACAATTGACGCAGCTGCAGAAGGGCGCCGAAGAGAAGATCGCGGCCGCCGTCTCTAAAGAGGAATTAGAAGGTCTGTGGACCCAATTTCTGGGCCGCAAGGGGGGAGAGTTGACGGCTATCTTGCGCTCCGTGAAGGGCTTAGATCCCCAGGAGCGCCCCTTAGTGGGGAAGGTAGCCAATGAGGTTAAGGGGGCGATCGAGGGTTTAATCGCCAAGCGCCAGGAGCTACTTTATCAGGCCAACTTAGAGAAGCGCCTCTCGAGCGAGCAATTAGACGTCACCCTGCCCGGCCGGTGGCAGGAGCCGGGGCGAGCCCACATCCTGAGTCAGACTTTAGGGCGGATCAAAGAGATCTTTAAGGGTTTGGGCTATAGCGTTATGGCCGGTCCGGAGATCGAGACCGACTACTATAACTTTGAGGCTCTCAACATTCCCGCCAACCATCCCAGCCGCGAGATGTGGGACTCCTTCTTCTTGCGTCCCGGACTTTTGATGCGCAGCCACACCTCCCCCAATCAGGTGCGGGTGATGGAGCGCCAAGATCCTCCCGTGCGCGTCGTCTGCCCGGGCAAGTGTTACCGTCGCGACGCGGTAGACGCCACCCACTTCTGGGAGTTCCATCAGGTAGAGGGGCTCTTAGTCGACGAGCGCGTCACCTTCGCCGATCTCAAGGGCACCTTAGAACTCTTCGCTAAGGCCATGTTTGGCGAGCGGCGGCGCACCCGCTTCAATCCCTCCTACTTCCCCTTCACCGAGCCCTCGGCGGAAGTGATGGTCGACTGTTTTGTCTGTGAGGGTAAGGGCTGCCGCGTCTGCAAGAATAGCGGCTGGATCGAAATTATGGGGGCCGGGATGGTCCATCCTCGAGTTTTGCAAGGGGTAGGCTACGATAGCGAGCGTTACAGCGGCTTCGCCTTCGGGATGGGAGTAGAGCGCATCGCCATGCTCACCTACGCTATAGATGATATTCGCCTCTTCTATGAGGACGATTTGCGCTTCTTGCGTCAGTTCTAAAGACTTAGTTTTTCCCGATATTTGAGAGTAAGGTGTAAACATGCGCGTTCCATTCTGTTGGTTAAAAGATTACGTAGAGATTACGGAGTCGGCTCAGGAAGTGGCCGAGCTCTTACAGGCGGTGGGGGTGCCAGTCGAAAATATTGAGCGTGAGGGGGCGGAGGTCAGCGGGGTAGTCAGCGCCCGCGTGGAGAGCGTGGAGCAACATCCCGACGCCGAGCGGCTCAAAGTCTGCCAGGTCGAGGCCGGTTCCCAGCGTTTGCAAATAGTGACCGCGGCCCCCAACGTGCGGGCGGGGATGGTGACCGCTTTGGCTCTGCACGGGGCCGTCTTAGCTGACGGCGTCAAGATTAAGCGCGGCAAGTTGCGGGGCGCCCTTTCGGAGGGCATGTTCTGCGGAGCCTCGGAGATCGGTTACGATCCCGAACTTTTGCCCGCCGAGGATCGGGAGGGGATCCTCAATTTAGCGGCCGATACCCCCCTGGGCCGTCCTATCCAGGAGGTCTTGCCCCTCCAAGAGGAGATCTTAATTGTCGAGTCCTTCGCCAATCGGGCCGACCAGCTGAGCATCTTGGGGATCGCGCGGGAATTGGCCGCCAAGTTGCGCCGCCCCCTGCGCTTGCCCGCTATCTGCCAAGATTTCCGCCCCGAGGATATCAATCCCAGCCAAAATAGCGAGTTAGTGACTATTGAGGATTATGAAGCTTGTCCTCGCTTTATGGCCCGCCTCATTTCGGAGGTCAAAGTAGGCCCTTCGCCGCGTTGGATGGCCCACCGCTTAGAGCTGGCCGGTATGCGCTCCATTAACAACGTAGTGGATATTACCAATTACGTCATGTTAGAGACGGGTCAGCCCTTACACGCTTACGACAGGGCCCACTTAGCGGGCGGCGGCCTCATCGTGCGCCGCGCTCAGCCGGGAGAGAAGTTGACTACTCTCGACGGTACGGAGCAGACCTTGCCCGATTCGGCTATCGTTATAGCCGACGCCCAGCGGGGTGTGGGCGTGGCCGGGGTGATGGGCGGCCTCAATAGTGAAGTAGAGGAGACGACCAAAGAGCTCTTCTTAGAGTCGGCCGCCTTCGATAACGCCTTAGTCCGCCGGACCGCCCTGCGCTTAGGTCTGCGTACGGAGTCTAGTAAGCGCTTTGAGAAGGGTATCGACTTAGAGCGAGTCATCTTCGGAGCCCAGCGGGCGGCCTACCTTTTGGGCCAGTTGGCGGGCCGCGTCGAGCCTACGATCGTAGTTAAGAGCGTACCTACCCCGGCGCCCCAGACGGTCGCCTTGCGGACCCACACCCTGCAGCGCCTCTTGGGCTTAGAGTTTACTTCCGCCCAGATCGTCGAGATTTTGGGGGCGCTCGACTTCCAAGTGCGCCAGTTGGAGGAAGGGCTCTTCCAAGTCCAAGTACCCAGCTTCCGCTTAGATATTAGCCAAGAGGTCGATCTGGTCGAGGAGATCGCCCGCCATTACGGTTACGACAATCTGCCCTGTACGGTCCCGGCCGTCCAAGTGGGGGCCGTAACCTACCATACCGACGCTCCCGAAGAGCATTTCCGCTCTCTGGCGCTCAGTTTGGGATTGACGGAGATTATTACCCCCTCCCTCTCCAGCGGGGAGCTCTTGCGCCAGTTCCGCCTCCAGGAAGATAAGTGCTTGCAGATTATGAATCCTCTGAGCGAGGATCAGCGCGTCTTGCGCAGCCATCTCTTCCCCTTCATGACTAACGCCATCTTGCGCAACTTGCGTCTGCGCAACGAGGACTTGCGCTTCTTCGAGATTAGCCACATCTATCGCCCCAGTAAGCAGGCGGCGGAAGGGGTGCGCGAGCCCAGGCGTCTGGGGATCGCCCTCTCCTTTGCCGGGGCTGACTTCTTCAATCTCAAGGGGATCGTCGAGTCCTTAGGTCGCTCCCTGCGCTTAGAGTTGAGCTTTAAGCGCGAGACTCTGCCCTGGGCCCATTCCGGCTGTTGCGCCGGGGTCTACTGTGGGGAGACCCGTCTGGGGTGGTTGGGCGCCGTCCATCCCCAATTGGCGCGCGAGTTAGACTTAGAGCAGCCCCTCCTGTGGGCGGAGCTCGATATCGATCGGATGTGGGAGCTTAAGGGCGCGGCCCAGTACCGCAAGAGTTCTCGCTTCCCGGCGGTCGAGCGCGACTTGGCCTTAGTCGTCGACTCCCAAGTGAGTGCCGGCGAGCTTTTGAATAGCTTCCGCAAAGTGGGCGGCGCTCTGATGGTGGAGGCTAAGTGCTTTGACGTCTATACGGGCGCTCCCATTCCCGCGGGTCAGAAGAGCATGGCCTTCCGCTTCGTCTTACAATCGATGGAGAAGACTCTGACGGAGGACGAAATTAATAAGCTCCTCAAGAAGTTGCAGAAGGCGGCGGAGCGCGAGTTTAAGGCTACGCTGCGCGAGTAGAGCGGAACTTACGAGGTAGAGGTAGATAGTGGGAGTGGTAAAGATGGCGTGGACTAAAGGGCGGGTCCTAAGTTGGGGGTTACTATTGCTCTGGGTCAGTATGCTCCCCTTGGGAGCGGCCCCCGCTAGCTTCAGTTGGTCCCACTGGGCCCGCTCCGACTATCAACTGGCCCAGATCTTAGAGCGTCAGAGGGCTTGCCTTTTGGCGAGCGGTCAGGCGCTCAAAAACTTCTCCCAAGGGCGGCTACCTACGGATAAAGCCCAAGCCCAGCTGGCCAAGTTGCAAAGGGAAGGGCAGAGCGCTTTCAGCCAGCTAGTGCGTCTAGAGGGGCAAGACCAGACGCTGCGGGCCGGCGCTATCGATTTAGGGCGGCGCCAGCTGGCCCAGATCAAGGCGGCGGCTAAGGTGGCGGCGGCTCCCATAGGCCGGCGGGGCGAGCTCTTAAAGTTGCAGACGGGCGAAGAGGCGACCTACGCCGCCCAGTCTCGCTACTTGCGCTTGCGGGCCAAAGGGATAAATCTCCTTTTAGAGGGGGCGCAAGAGGCGGCTAAGCGCTCTAGTGAGCGCCGCGGTCCCGCCGCGCCTCCGGCCAAACTAGTGGAGTACTACCGTTTCCAGCGGGACCTCATCCAGTACCAATTGCAAGAACTCTCCTTTTCCCAAGCGATCTTAGCGGCTTTAGAGGAGATAGCGCAGGAGCGGAAGGGCAAGCCCTTGACTATTTTACCCTCCGTGCGCCAGTTGGGCAGGGACTGGGAGCGCCTCTCCCCCAGTGCGGATCTTAGCGCTTTACATAAAGCCTACGCCCAAGAGTGGAGCAGTTTGGCGCGCTTTGCCGAGGCGGTAATCCTCTTACAAAAAGACCGCAGCCCCGATGCGGTGAGCCGTCTGCAGCGCTGGAATAGTAAACTGCAGCGCGACAGTCAGGCGGCCGCTAAGCTCGATCTCCAAGTCTGGGGTCAGCTCCTACCTTAATTGATGTGAGGAAAAGCCCGTGGATAATCAGCACCCCCCCTATCCTCCGCCTCCTCCCACCCCCGGTGGTAGAGAGCGTTATGGCGACCAAGCCCCTTTAGGCTTTGATCCTCAGGCCCAGGCGCCTCCCAGGAGCGGAGTCCGTCCGGGGAGCGGGCCCGTCGATTTGAGTTGCCACCAGGCGGGGCCGGGCTACGCTCAAGTGGCCTTAGGATACAGCCCTGGTTACCAACAGCAGCCGGGCTACGCTCCTTATCCCCCCTATGGAGGGGCGCCTTATCCCCCGCCTTACCCTCCGCCCCCAGGTTACGGACCGCCTCCGCCCTACGCCGGTCCCGGCGGCTATCCTCCGCCCGCTTATCCCGGGCAGTATCCGCCCGCCTATCCTCCCGCTTACCCTCCGGCGGCCGGGGCGCCTTATGCCGGGCCCCAGAATCCTAACCCTTACGCCCGAGCCCCTTACCCGCAGAGAGCCCCCCAAGCTCCGCCCGCGGCCCCGGCGCCCAGCGGGGGTGAAGCGCCTCAGTTGGGGGCTAGCACCCAGGTGATGCCCCCCAGCCAGCCTGCCCTCGCGCCCGAATTAGAGAAGACTTTGCCCCCTCTCTCGGAAGAGTCGGCCCAGCAGCTCTTAGAGTTGCGCCAAAAATCCTCCGCTCCCCCTCCTGCGCCTAACCCTATGGAGCCTGCAGAGCCCCAGGTGGAAGCTAAGCCTAAGGAGGAGGCGCCCGCTAATTCCGTCTTAGAAGGCGAGGGTTGGAAGCCTTCTCAAGCGGTCTCTTCCGCCAAGAGTTCGGCTAGCGCCCAATGGGCTAGTATGGCCTCGGCTAAGTATGCCCGCCAAGCCCCCATTTTGGAAAGTTCTAGCTCGGAGAGTAGTACGGGGAGTAAAGCGGAGAGCGATTCCTCAACCCGGAGTGGCAGCGGGCGCTCCTCTAGCGGTCGTTCTAAATTATCCTCCATTGGGCCCTTAGGTATCCCTCCCGTCGGTTGGCTTTTGGTGGCTGGGGTGGCCTTTTTGGCCATTACTATCTTCTTAGTTTGGTATAACGCCTCTATGGCGCCGCCCCCTGAGAAGTTGCCCGTCCCCAAAGAGCCCATTCCCACCTTACCGGCCAATATTTTAGAGGAGTATAGTTCTACCGATCCAGTCTCCAAAAAGCCGGTTTCTAGTACTTCCCCTTACCGTTTAGAGGTCTACGGTACGACCTTTATCTTTGAGAACGAGGCCAATATGCGGGCCTTCTCTGAAGATCCCACCCGCTACGTCAAGCCGCGCATTAAAGTGCGAGTCCAGGATGTAGAAAGCGGTTCGGGCTCTACGCAGATTCGCATCGTAGGTCCGGACGGGAGGCCCTTATTAGAGGGACAGGCGGAGCCTCTGCGCCAGCAGGTGGAGTCCGTCCTGCCCCAACCCTCCGCCCCTCCAGAGAGGGTAGAGGATCAGGACTTTAGTCCCGACCAGAGGATAGAGGCCTCCGAAGATAAGAGTGTGATCGCCCCTAGCGGAGAGACGGCCGAGCCCAGCGCCCGCGACTTTGAGCCGCCTCTGAGCCCTTCTAGCGCCGTTCCGCCCGCGGCAGAGAGCGGCTCCGCCTCTGGAGGGGAGAGCCTGCCCCCGCCCAGTTATAGCGACGTGCCCCCTCCCGAGGCGGCAGCGCCAGAGGCCTCGAGCTCGGCCAGCGCCCCTCAGCCTCCGCCGCCCAACTTGGAGGGACCTATTAGCGATGAGGAGGTCTTGCCGCCCCAGTAGGCGGGGGAGAGAGCGCTCCAGTCGGCTCTTAAAGAGCCGACTTATTTTTTTAGGCCAAGCGCTTGACAAGATAGGCAGGGCTGTTTATAATCCTCACGTCCTCAAGAGAGAGGCGCGGTTCTAGTAAAAACTGGAGCCGCAGGTAGAAGGACTCAATGCCGAGTCGTCTAATGGTAGGACAGCGGACTCTGGATCCGTACGTGAGGGTTCAAATCCTTCCTCGGCAGCCATTTACCGCCCAATTATATATGCCGCGTTGGTCTAGAGGATCAGGACGTCGCCCTCTCACGGCGAAAATCACGGGTTCGAATCCCGTACGCGGTACCATTTAGAACCGGCGCTGTTCCCCCCCCTCGCGCCGGTTCTTTCCTTGGGGCAAAGATTTGGGGGCTAGTGAAAAGGACGCTTTTTTAGTAGGATTAGAGGGTATGCGCTACCAGATCGTCATTTGCGGCCGCTGGCTCTCAGTATTCTTCCTCTGTCTCCTTTGGGGAGCTACTTTAGCGTGGGGGGCTCCGCGAGCCGACTACTATACGGAAGTCTTGCCCAACGGTATGCGTCTGGTTCTCTACGAGAATCCCCGGGCGCCCCTCTGTTCGCTCAATATCTTCTGTAAGGTAGGGGGCTTTGAAGAGAATATAGAGACGATGGGTATCTCCCACTTCTTTGAGCATCTCTTCTTCCGGGGTACCCCCAGTCTGACGGGCCACCAATTTAAACGGGCCATCGAGGCTTTGGGTGGGCAGACGAACGCTATGACTAGTCGCGACTTTACCCACTACTTTATCAATCTGCCCTCGCGCCACGCCTTGGAGGGGATGGAACTTTTAGCGGACGCCCTCAAGAATGCGGAACTCGATCAAGAGGGGATCGATCAAGAGCGCAATGCGGTATTAGAAGAGTATCGCATGGGCTTAGAGAGTCCGCCGCGCATCGTCAACCAGTTGGTGAGCGAGATGGCCTACGGGGAACACCATCCCTACTCGCTGCCCATTATCGGTACGGAGAGCACTATCCGCTCCTTTAATCGGGCCGATTTTTTAAAGTTTAGAGATACCTTTATCTCCCCGGAGCGCACTACGGTCATCGTAGTGGGCGATTTCCGGCGGGAACCGATGTTGGCCCTCTTGCGCCGGGAATTCGCTAATTTTACGCGCCCCCAACGGCGGATTATCAGTAATTACGCTCCCATTAAGCCGCCCGCGGGCGAAGTCCAGCAGGTCCAATCTTCGCGCCTGCCCCTCAGCATGGTGATGTTGGCCTTCGTGGGTCCCTCAGTCCACGATAAGCCGGAGATCTATCAAGTCGATGTGCTCTCCTTTTTAGTGGGTTTAGGGCGCGGTTCGCTTATCAATCGCCAATTAGTCAATAAGGGGCGCCTCCAAGAGGGTGGCGTCCAATTCGCTACCCAGCGCTTCCCCGGTTTGATAGGGCTCTACGGGGTGGGGCAGGTGGGCCAAGAGGAGCGGATCAAAAAGGATCTGCTCTCTATCGTGCGCCAAGTCTGCGAGGGGCGTTTTAGCGATCGCGATCTGCGCCGCGCTAAGGCCTTTTTGCGCAGTAACCATACCTTCGCTACCGAGACTAACGCCGGTTTGGCCGACAATTTAGGTTACTACGCCTCTATAGACGATCTCCATTTTGTAGATACCTATTTAGAGCGCATCGAAGCCGTAAGTAGGGAAGATATTATAGAGGTCGCTAAGCGCTATCTGGCGGGCGGCTACTACTGCGTCCTCTTAAAGGGTACGCCCCCCGCTCCCAAGGCGGGCGAGCGGGCGGAGCGGGAGGCTAAGTCGTGAGAGGGCTCTGGCTGAGACTTTTCTTAGGGCTGTTACTCTGCTTGGTAAGTAGCTGGTCCTTAGCGGCCCAGCCGACGCTCAAATCTTTAGAGGCGGAGCCCATCGATATTAAGCCCCCCAATTGGGGACGCCCCGCCCAGACCTTTACCATCGACAATTACACCCTCTCGGGGGCCCCCGCGCTCAGCGCCAAAGCGGCCGCGGTCACTAAGCGCGTCTTGGAGAATGGCTTAGTCTATTTGAGCGCCGAAGAGCCCACCCAAGAGTTGGTCAGTTTCGACTATTTAGTGCGCTGTGGCGTAGGCCAAGAGGGGAGCAACCAGCAAGGGTACAACGCCCTCATCTTGCAGATCCTCAATAATCGCATCTCCAACGATAGCCATAACGACGATGTGGTGGAGATTACGGGTAGCTTAGTCGACGTGGGGACCTCCCCCGATTTTTGTCGGATCAATATCAATACCGCCCCCATCAACTCCCTCTTGATGTTGCGCCGCCTCTGCCAGGCTGTGGCTCGCCCCCAATTTAGCGCGGCAGAGGTGGAGTTAGCGCGCCGCCAAGTGCTCAACGCCTTGACCTCAGCCTCTAACGACCAGCTCTATAGCATCTTTCTCAGCTGTTTTTATAGATTGCACCCTTATAAGCGCACCCCCCATCCAGTGGAGGTCATCATTAAGCGGGTCACCCCCCAAGAGCTGAGCGCTTACTATCAGCGCAACTTCGCTCCCAATCGCAGCGTCTTGACCAGCGCCGGTAAGATCAGCGGACGAGAGGCCTTTAAGATTGTCAGCGCCACGTGCGCGGGACTCGTTCCCAATAAAGAGCAGGTCTTAGAGGTGCAGTGGGAGCCGCAGGCCGTAGAGCGCGAGGTCTACCTCTACTCTAGCTCCGAATTAGCTTGGGTCTTATTGGGCTACCAGGCGCCCTCTCTGCAGAGCTCCGATTTCGCCGCGATGCGCGTCATCTACGGGGCCTTGGGAGCGGGCCTCTCCTCCCGCCTGTGGACGGAGTTGCGCGAAAATAGAGGTCTAGCTTACGAAGTGGGAGCGCGCTACCCAGAACTTTTGGGACCCTCCCATCTGCTCTGCCACGTCGTCACTAAGCCCACCTCGGTGGGGGTGGCTAGGCGGCGCATGTTAGCGGAGATCGATCGCCTCAAGCGGGAGGGCATGACCCCCTTGGAATTGCAAGAGGTCCGGGAAAAATTGTTGGGGACCTATCTTTTAGAGCGGGAGACGATGAGCGGCAAGGCTCTCCATCTGGGGATGGCCGAACTTTCGGGAGCCGGTTACGAAGCGGACGCCCGTTTCCCCGCCGAGCTGGCTCGCGTCACCCCCCAAGACGTAGTGCGCGTAGCCAATAAGTATCTCATAGAGCCTACGCTCATTATCGCTCGCCCCGGAGGCCGCTTCTACTTCGACTGGTAGAATTTTAGAAGTTTTGCCAGAGCTTTTGCCCGGAGCGGCTAAAGTCGTAGAAGGGCAGAGAGCGAGCGCTCTCCTTTCTAAACTCCTCGCTCTGTAAGACGGCTAAGAAGTCGGAGAGGGCGGGATGCTCTAAGCTAGAGCGAGGGATAGCCAAATCGAGCGATTCGGGCAGGCAGGGCAGATAATCTAAACCCAAAGCGCGGGCCGCGGCGGGCAGAGAGAGACCGACGTCGGCCTTCCCGGCCGCCACTTCGGCGGCTACCTCCAAATGGTTGTGGACGCAATGGGCGAAACCGCGAATCTCCTGCGGGGAGATCCCCTCTTGGGCCAATTTCCAATCTAAGAGGCTGCGCGTCCCCGAGCCTAAGGGGCGATTGACAAAGCGCACTTCGGGGCGCAAGAGATCTTTAAGAGAGGTAATCTTCAAGGGATTGCCCGCCGCTACGACTAAGCCCAACTGCCTCTTATAGAGGTTTACTAAGAGGATCTCTAAGCCGCGAGCTTCATTCTCCAAGTAGGGGATATTGTAACTACCGCTCTGAGGGTCGAAGATGTGCAAGGCGGCCAAATGGCAGAGCCCTTGGCGCAAGCTTTGGAAACTAGATTGGCTATCTTGGCCGTACCAGATGATAGAGAGGGGATGGGGGCGGAGCAGGCAGTACTTGCTCAGTAATTTGACGCACACGTCCTGGGTGCCCATGGCGATGAGGTGGCGCTCGATAGAGCGCAGAGGGGCGAGCCTTTTCACTAAGACCTCGCCCCCAGCTGGCAACTTGTTGACGGGAGGACTCAATAAGACTAATCCGTCGCAGCGCACCAACTCCATAGTGAGATCGCTGCCCCCTAAGCGCGGCACGGCCACCCGCTGCCCTTGGACTAAGCCCAAAGAGACGCGTACCAACTCCCGGTAGGGGGGAGGGGCCTCTAAGGAGTGGGCTAAGCGGGCCCACTCGACGACCTCCGGCGGAGGGGAAGATCGCCCCAACATCAATTCCACTAGGGGATTGAGGAAGGACTGGCAGGCCACCCAGACCGCCCCCGGATAGTAGGGAGCGACTAAAGTGGGGCGTCCCTCCACGCGGGCTAAGATAATCTCCTCTCCCGGTCGGAGGGCGATATTTTCGGCGATAACCTCGCCTAAGGTAGCGATTAAGCTCTTTAATTCCGCCAAACCTTCGTTGGGCTCTACAATGACTAAGCTGAGATCGTGCCCAGCTACTATAGCCGCTAACTCCTGGCCTATGCGCTCGAGATTGGGGCCCAGGCGCAGATTGAAGAGGCTAGGCTCCGCTCCTAGCTCGCGCAATAAGCCCTGCATGGTCACCCCCGTAGCGTCTACCTCTTCCCCTTGGCGGAGAGGGATGCCGGGAGGGACGCTGCGCGCGCCCACATTGACGACGGCTAGATGCGGACGCCGATAGACGGTCACCCGCTCTACGCCTCCCACTAAGAGGGCCCCAATATCCATCCAGCGCAATTGCATGCCCCGAGGGGCTAGGACCGCCCCCTCTTCAATATCTTCGCCTATGGGACGCACGTTGCGCCAGGGTTCAGAGGGAGCGCTCACCTGGACCTCTACCCCCTGGAAGCGGACCTCTTCTAAGGGCAAGACCACATCGCAACCCGCCGGCAAGGGTGCCCCCCGAGCGAGCAGGTGGCAATCGCGCCCCAGCTGGAAGAGGGCGGGCTGAGTGGGGGAGGCTGAGAGGAGCCTTTGCGAACTTAAGGCCAAGCCGTCGAGAGCGGCTGAAAAGATCTGAGGGGAAGAGAGGCGAGCTATGGCGGGCCTAGCTAAGATCCGCCCCCTAGCCTCGGCGCTAGGTATATCCTCGAGGACCTCTTCCCCGCGCTCGGCAGCCGCGCAGAGGTGGTAGAAGGCGCCTAACCAGCGCTCCATAGCCACTTCAAAGGGCAGGGGAGAGGCAGAGTGGGGAGCGGAAGGGGCCAAGGCGCTCTAATCCTCCTCTTGGGATTGATCCTCTTGCCAACCGTCCGCCCAGCCGGTGCGCGTAAAGTCTAATTCCGACCAGGGGATCAACTTCTGGCGGCGAGTGATAGCCAAGAAGGTCTCATTTTCAAAGTCGTGCACCGCCTGGTACTTGCGCATATGGTCGCGATCCCAAGCTAAGAAGGGCTTAATACCTTGCAAGAATTGGGCCTGAGAGCAGCGGCGGCAGACCTCGCGCACTAAGCGGAAGAAGTTTTGGAAGGAGACGTGGGAGAGGTTAGGGCCCAAAAAGCCGCGATAATTGACGCTCAAAGAGTCGAAGCGCAAGGGGGCTTCGCGCCCGCGACAGTAGAGATCGAGGTAATTAGTAGGCTTATAGGAGACGATCTTATCCTTGTCGTCGGAGGGGGAGCCGCCCGTGGCCATGCGGGAAATACCTTTAACTAGGCGCTGGACCTTGTACGCTTCGGCCTCTTGCTCGCTGCGCTCGACGATCATCCCCAGGGCTACGTACTCCACCTCGCTCCAAGGGATCTCCACCGTCCCTTGGGGGGTCTCGCCCACTAAGGCCTCCTCCGTAAAGTGGCCGCTCTTAATGCGCAAGGGCAGAGGGGTAGTGCGTTGGTGGAGGAGAGGACCGTTGGGCAGGGAGGCCCCTTCCCGCTCTTCCAGGGGATTAGCCTCTTCGGGTTCTAAATCTTCCACTAAGTAGGGATTCTTCTCTAAATCGGTCATCTTAACTCTCTCCTCTCGGCAAAGATCTTACCAGTTGGCAAAATCGGTATTTTTGAGAATATCCTGAGCTTCAGCGATCTCTTGCATGGCGTGGCGCATCTGCAACTTGAGGTCGTTGGCGTTGTCAGAGTTGCGCAGCGCGTCTTCGGCTCCGATCTTGCCCTGTTTGAAGAGCTGGAGGAGATGGTAGTCGAAACTCTGCATGCCGTCGGGATGGAAGGAATCCAACTCGCGCTTAATAGTAGTCAACTCGTTTTTGCGCAGACACTCTTGGACGCGAGCGTTATTGATCATAATCTCCAAAGCGGGCACGCGACCGCCGCCGGTAGCGGGGATGAGGCGCTGGGCGATGACCGCCCTGACGTTCATCGAAAGTTGATAGAGCACGGGGTTGTGCATCTCATCGGGGAAGAATTGGAGGATACGCTCGATGGTCTGGACGGCGTTATTGGCATGCAAGGTGGAGAGCACTAAGTGGCCCGTCTCCGCAAAGTAGACGGCCGCTTCTACTGAGGGTAAGTCGCGCATCTCTCCCACTAAGAGGACGTCGGGGGCCTGGCGCAGGGCGCTCTCTAAAGCCTCAGAGTAACAGCTAGTATCGCTCCCTATCTCGCGCTGGGAGACTAAGCAGTCGCGGGTATCGGTATGGACGTACTCCACCGGATCCTCGATCGTGACGATGTGGCCGCTAGCGTGCTCTTTGCGATACTTAATCATAGAGGCCAGAGTCGTCGATTTACCAGAGCCCGTAGGTCCCGTAACTAAGATGATGCCGCGCCGCTCCATAACCAAACTATTGAGCACGGGATGGAGTCCCAAAGTCTCAATATCTAAGATCTCTTCCTCTACGCGGCGGAATACCATGGCCACGCTATCCTTTTGGCGGTAAGCGTTGACGCGGAAGCGGCCTATATGCTTGAGGGGATAGACGAAGTTAGCTTCCGGATGGCCGTTTTCAAAGCGCTCTTTGAGGCGGGGGGGCATGATGGAGTAGGCCAGATACTCGGTCATCTCCGGGCTTAAAGGCTCGCACTGGACGGGATACATGGTACCGATAATGCGCAAGTAAGGGGGCAACTCCGCCTTAATGTAGACGTCGGAGGCCTTTTGCTGGTAGGAGAGGGCTAAAACCTTATCCAGCAGAGCGCGTAAATTTTCAAATTCCATATATTCCTCCCGGCGATAGGTTGAATAGGCGATAAACCTTTAAGCGGATCCCTTAAAAGAGATGGAAATCTAATTTCTCCTCTTCTCCGTGGAGAAGGCGCTGCAGATTGGAGCGATGTTGGAAGATAACTAAGACGGCGGCTAAGATAGCCAAGATTAACTCCGGCCAACTGGCCCCATAAGCGTAGGCCAGCAGAGGAAAGGCCAAGGCGGCGCTCAAGGAGGCGGCCGAAGCCCAACGGGTGAGCAGAGCTACCGCCAACCAGAGCAGGGCGGCGATCCCCACCGCTTGGGGGACTAAAGCTAAGAAGACGCCGCAAGTAGTCGCTACCCCTTTGCCCCCTTTAAAGCCCGAGAAGATCGACCAATTGTGGCCGGCGATAGCCGCTAAACCGAAAGTGACCTTCACCAGCGGGAAGAGGAAGGGGGGTAGCCAGACTAAGTAGGCTAGACAGACCGCTACAAAGCCTTTGGCCACGTCTAAGGCTAAGACGAGCAGGGCCGGTTTAAAGCCCATAATGCGGAAGGCGTTAGTAGCCCCTATACTGCCGCTACCTACCTGAGAGAGGTCGGCTACCCCCCAGCGCTTAGCTACTAAGCTTCCAGATGGGAAGGAACCTAATAGATAACAGATTAGCAATAAGATCAATAACCAGATCATAATCCCCTCAAAGCTTCCAACCCAGCTCTAATCTAGGTACTTTAGCAGGTCGAATGTCCTCTATTTTTTAACATTTTATTCCGCTTACCTGCTCTACTTTTTGGCAATTGGAGGCTCTAGTGGTGTTGACAAAGGGGAGAGAGATGTGTATAGTACTCAGCGTAGTTGGGGGGAGTAAATAGTAGATGCGGGAGTGGCGGAACGGTAGACGCACGGGACTTAAAATCCCGAGTCCGCAAGGGCGTGAGGGTTCAAATCCCTCCTCCCGTACCATCTAAGGCGACCTCAGGGGCGCCTTTTTTCATTTGAGGAGCGAGAGTTGGAACTGTACAATGTGCCTTGGCCCAGCTTGAGGAGCGAGTGGGCGGGGAGAGAGCCCTATTGGAGTAGAGCCTGGGCCTCGGTATCCCATCCGGGGCTAGGGGTGGCCGTAACCCGCTGGCAGAATGAGGGATCTTTACCCGATCCCTTGTGGGTAGCCCACTGGCGCGGAGCGGAACCTCAGCGGGCGGCGAGCCTCATAAAGGTCGGTTTGGTAGCTTTACTCTTTCTCCAAGCCCAACGGGGGGAGCTAGCCTTAGAGGAGAAGATAACCTGTCCGTGGGAGGGGGTAGTAGAGGGCGGACCTTTGGCCTTATTGGGGGGAGGGCGTTCTTTTAGTTATAGGGAACTGGCCGCGCTCAGCCTCTCTTGGAGCGACAATACGGCTGCTAACCTCCTTTTAGAGCGTCTGGGCTTAGAGCGAGTCCAAGACTTTATGCGCCGCTCCCTAGGGACGACTAGCCTTCAGTGGCGGCGTTACTTTATGCATTCGCCCTTAGTGGAGGGGGAAAATTACTTAACCCCCTTAGATGGAGTGAAGCTCTATCTGCGGCTCTGGCAAGGCGATCTCTTGCGCGGAGAGTATTGGCAGCAATTCTGGTCCCTCTTACATAGCCAGCAGTTCCGAGAAAAATTGCCCGCTCTCTTACCCGCCAGCCTGTGGAGCGCCAATAAGACGGGTGAATTGGACGATGGGGCTCGCCACGATTTGGCCCTCTTTAGGGGGCGGCGCTACACTTGGATCGTGGCCGCCCTCTCCGATCAGCGCCGTTTAGCGCCCGGGCAGATCGATCAGCTGTGGGCCTCGTTGGCCTGGAATTTGGCGGCCGCTTGGGGAGAGCTACCCGAGCAGGCAGGGGCCTACTGGGGAGCCGTCTAAGAGGCGGGCCCGGGTAAAAGTAAGCTTAAGTGCGCAGTTAAAGGAGCTAGCAGAGAGCGAATGGCTAAAGGATTCCGCAGCGGTTTTGTAGCCTTAGTAGGGCGTCCCAATGTGGGCAAATCGACTTTATTAAACGCTATTTTGGGAACGAAGGTGGCTATAACCTCGGGTATGCCCCAAACGACGCGCCACCGGGTCTTGGGGGTGGCCCATAGTCCTCAGGCCCAGATCGTCTTTGTCGATACCCCCGGCTTCCATTTAGCGGAGACCTGTTTAGGGGAGTGGATGTTAGACTCCGCCAAGACGGAAGGTAGCGAGGCCGACATTGCGGTGATGGTGGTCGACGCCTCGTTAAAGCCCAACGAGGAGGATCGCTTGGTGGCCGACTTCCTGCGCCAGGAGGTTCAGGCGCCTAAGTTGCTAGTCCTCAATAAGGTCGATAAGGTTAAACCCAAAGAATTGCTCTTGCCGCGCATTGAGGCCTATCGCCAGTTGGCCGATTTCCAAGAGGTCTTTCCGGTCTCGGCTAAGGACGGCTCCAACTTAAAGGAGTTAGTGGCCCGCTTGCGCCAGATGTTGCCGGAAGGGACCCCCTATTTCCCAGAAGATCAAGTCTCCGATCAAGATCAAGAGCGCTTGGCGGAGGAGATTATCCGGGAGAAGGTCTTGCGTTGCACTTATAGAGAGGTGCCGCACGCGGTGGCGATCCAACTGGAAGAGTGTCGCCCCGCCCACAATAAAGGTAATTTGCAATACCTGCGGGCGGTAATCTACGTCGAGCGGGAAGGGCAAAAGCATATTATCTTGGGTCGCAAGGGGGAAAAGTTGCGCGACATTGGAGCCGCCGCCCGCCAAGAGTTAGAAGACCTCTTCGGTCAGAAGGTCTATTTAGATCTCTGGATCAAGACTAAAGAGAATTGGCGCGATCGCCCCGATTGGTTGCGCGCTTTAGGATACGAATAGCGGGCGCAATTCCCAGCTTTCTGGCAGGCCCAGAGGGCTAAGGCGCCTAATCTCTCCAACCTCCACGTTCCCTCAGGATGGCGCGGAGGCTTTTTTATGGCAGGAGGTACCAAAGAGATGGATAGTAAGATCACCGGTCGCATGGTGGGAGATATGATCGACCACACTCTGCTCAAGGCGGATGCTACTCGCGAGCAGATCCTCAAAGTTTGCGCCGAAGCGCGCCAGTATAAGTTTGCTTCCGTCTGCGTCAATCCCACGTGGGTGGCTACGGTAGCGGGCGAATTACAGGGCTCGGGCGTCAAGACTTGCACGGTTATCGGTTTCCCCTTAGGAGCGACTACCAGCTTCGCCAAAGCCGCTGAGACGCGCGACGCCATCGCCAATGGGGCGGACGAAGTCGATATGGTGATCAATATTGGGGCCCTCAAAGCGGGTGAAGATCGCTTAGTAGAAGACGATGTGCGGGCGGTAGTCCAGGCCGCGGGCGGGCGCTTAGTAAAGTGCATCATTGAGGCCGCCATGCTCAGCGATGAGGAAGTAGTGCGCGCCTGCCAGTTGGCGGTTAAGGGCGGAATCGATTTCGTCAAGACCTCTACCGGCTTCGGCCCGGGCGGCGCTACGGTCCACCATGTAGCTCTGATGCGTAAGACCGTGGGCGATAAGATCGGCGTCAAAGCTTCGGGCGGCATTCATGACTTCCCCAGCGCCGTAGCCCTCATTGAGGCTGGAGCCAATCGCATCGGCGCCAGCGCTTCGATTAAGATTATGGAGGGCGATCCCGACTTGAAAAAGGTCGTTCTCATGTAGTTAGGGCGGAGAGGGCGGAAGATGAGCGAAACGCTGCGCACGGAGGCCATCGTTTTAGGGCGCCAGCCCTGGGACGAAAAATCTGAGTTGGCGCTCCTCTTCTGCCCCCAATTGGGATGTATCGAAGCCCTCTGCGGGGGGATCTATAAGAGCGCCAGCTCCTTGAGGGGGAGGGTAGAGCCCTTCAATAACTTAGAGATCCAATTGGTACGGGGGCGCGGGCGCTGGCGTCTGACCCAGGCTCAGACTTTAAAGATCTATCCCCAATTTTATAGCGATTACCCTTGCCTCTGTTGGGGGAGCTTCTATTTAGAGTTGTGGCGAGCCCTGATGCCCGCCGCTAGAGGGAGCGCCGAGGAAGGCCCAGGGGGGGAAGAGGCTAGTCTCTACTCCCTTTTGGGCCAGGCTCTAGAAGCCTTAGGGGCTTTCCCCCACAAAGGGGTGGGGGTCTCTATTTGGATGCTCTGGCGCTTAGTGGGGCTTTTGGGGATCGCCCCCGAGATCTCTAGCTGCTTGCGCTGCCACACGGACCAGGTAAGTTACTTTTCGGCCCCGGCGGGAGGGACGCTCTGCGCCCAGTGTCAGAGGGGGGATGAGGGGTGGCGATTAATGCCAGAGACTCGCAAGTTATGGTCTCAGTACCGGAAAAATCCCTGGTCAGTAGCCCTAAAGGAGCGCTTTTTACCCTCTACCTACGCCCAGGGTGAGGCCTATTTATGGCGGCAATTAACTTACCATTGGCCCCTCGCCTTGAAGAGCCGCCGCTTTTTAAAGATTGGAGAACGCAGCCTTGAGAGTTTTGGGTATTGATCTGGGAGAAAAGCGCGTAGGTTTAGCTATTTCCGACCCTTTGGGGATGATCGCTTCCCCCTATGAGGTTTGGGAGGGGAGCGATTGGGACGGCCTGCCGGGACGGATTCGCCGTCTAGTAGAAGAGCGTCAGATCGGAACGGTAGTCGTCGGTCTGCCTAAGCGCACGGATGGCAAGGCTAGCGCCAAGGTCGAGCATTACCTAGAATTTGTGGAGAGATTGCGCGGTCGCCTCCAGGTGCCGGTGGAGGTGGTCAACGAGATGTTTACTACCGTCATGGCCCACCAGACGTTGCGGGCCGGCGGGGTCAAAGAGAAGAAGAGGCGCCAGGTCGTAGATAAGATGGCGGCTACTATTATTTTACAAGGTTGGCTCGACGGGCAGGGGCGTTCGCGGCGCTCCTCGGAAGAGTGGTAGAGGGGGAGGAGCAGGCTCTCCCTGCCCTGCCTAGAAGGTAGGGCCGTGAAGAAATTCTGGCTCTATTTGGGGATCGTCCTCCTCGTCTTTTTAGTCCTAGCGGCCGGGGGGGCTTATTGGGGGTATCTCCAATTTAAGGAGTGGGATCGTCCGGTACGGGCGGCAGGCCCAAAGGCTCCTCCAGTAGTCTATGAGGTGCCGGCCGGGGCTACGTTGCGCAGCGTCGGTGAGGATTTAGAGCGCTTGGGCCTCTTGCGCCAGGCTTTAGTCTTTGAATTTTGGGGGCGTTATCTAGAGCAGGGCGCCAAATTGCAAGCGGGCCATTATGAAGTCTCCGCCGCTATGACCCCTCGCCAGCTTTTAGCGGTCTTAGTCTCGGGGCGCACCGTACAACGCAAAGTGACCTTTCCGGAGGGCTGGACCTTGCGCCAGTGCGCCCAAGCGGTGGAAAAGGAGGGTATCGATTCGGCGGCCCATTTTTTAGAGCTAACTTCTAAAAAGGGGCGCGAGTTCGGCGATATTTTTCCCGCCAATCTCGAAGGCTATCTCCTCCCCGATACTTATCTCTTGCCCTTAAAGTGTACGGGCCCAGAATTAGCGCGCATTATGACGGCCCGTTTCCGGGAATTGGCCCTCCCTTGGCATACTAAAGAGTCCCCGCTCTCTCTCCGAGATACGGTCATCCTGGCCTCTTTAGTAGAGAGAGAGGCCCAAGTTCCTGAGGAGCGCCCCTTAATTGCCGGGGTCTACATCAATCGCTTGCGCGCCGGGATGAAATTGGAGTGCGACGCCACCGTCCAATACGCTCTGGGGACCCCCAAAGAGTATTTGCTCTATAAAGACTTAGAGATCGACTCCCCTTACAATACTTACCTCTATCCCGGTCTGCCGGCCGGTCCGATCTGTAATCCCGGCTTAGACTCTTTCAAGGCTGCCTGCCAGCCGCAAGCTAGCCCCTATTTTTACTACGTACGCAATGATGTGAAAGGAGATGGGAGCCATGTCTTCGGAAAAGACTTCAGCGAGCACCAAAATAATATCCGCCGCTTCCAACGCTGAGATGGAGACGGATACCTTGAAAGGTAGGGGGGCCAGTCTAATTATTGGCATCGCTGGAGGGACGGGCTCTGGCAAGACGACCGTAGCCCGCAAGCTCAAGGAGTCCTATCCGCCCCACTTGGTCCAAGTTATCGCCCAAGATTCTTACTATAAGGATCAGTCGGATATCCCCTTTGAGGATCGCCCTAAGACTAATTACGACCACCCCGACGCCTACGATAACGACCTCTTGATCGCCCACTTAGACGCGCTGCGTCGGGGGGAAGAGGTCAATCAGCCCGTCTACTCCTTTATTACCCATACTCGTTGCAAAGAGACGAAGGTGCTCACCCCCTCCCATATCTTGATCGTGGAAGGGATCTTAGCTTTAGCCGACGCCCGCTTGCGGGAGAGGATGGACGTCAAGATCTTTGTGCAGACCGATGCCGATGTGCGCTTTATTCGCCGCCTGCGTCGAGATATTATGGAGCGCGGGCGCAGTTTAAATGATGTCATCGAACAGTATCAGAAGGTAGTGCGCCCCATGCATATGCTCTATACGGAGCCTACAAAGCGCTACGCCGATATTATTATCCCCGAGGGCGGATCGAACGCGGTGGCCATCGGTATGGTGCGCTCTTGGATTGGGCAAGTAATTGAACGAGCTTCTCAGGGACAGTCGCCTTTAGTTAAATATTTTGGTCAGGAGGAGACGGTTTGCTAGAAACTCCCTCTAAATGAGGCCTATTTTGAGAGGAGATAATTCTGAGGGGGTTGAACTGCCAAGCCTTCGCCTTGCGTCTAAAAATAGGCGCTAGGCGGGGGAGTTGGATACCGCCGCGAGCGGGCGTTGGAGTGAAGAGGGATGGTCGCGAAAAGTCCGGAAGAAATTGGCAAAATGCTGGTCGACGAGGGTTTTGTTACCGAGCGTCAGCTAGATAAGGCGAGGGCTCAGGCCCAGGCGAGCGGGGAGGACCTACGCAAGATTCTAGTCTCCAAGGGTTTTGTCACTGAAAAGGACATCGTCGAGACCCTGGGGCGCTCCATGAAGGTGCCCTTCGTGGACTTAGATTCCATCACTTTAGATGCGGAATTAGTCAAGTCGATCCCCGAGAACTTGGCCAAACGTTACAATGTCATTCCCGTAGAGCAGAAGGATAATCGCCTGACTCTGGCCATGGTCGACCCGCTCAACGTGTGGGCTATCGACGACATCAGCCTCATTACGGGTTTCGATATTAAGCCGGTGATCGCCACCGAAGAGGGGATCCAAAAGGCTATCGACGCCGCTTTCGGTACGACCGACTTGGTAGCGGTAGATGAGGCGGTCAAGAGCTTAGCCGAGACCGACTTCGGGGGTATGGAAGTTGAAGACGATATTGAGGAGAGCGAAATCGCCATCGACAAGCTCAAAGAGATGGTCGATGACGCGCCCATCGTGAGGGTAGTAAACCTCATCATCTCCCAGGCGATTAATGATAAGGCTTCCGACATTCACATCGAGGCGGAAGCCAAGAGCGTCAAAGTGCGCTATCGCGTAGACGGCGTTTTGCACGACGTCATGAGCCCCCCCAAACATATTCAGGCGCCCATGATCTCGCGTATCAAGATTATGGCCAACTTGGACATCGCCGAACGGCGTATTCCTCAGGACGGTAAGATCCACTTGCGCCACGAGGGGCGCGAATTCGACTTGCGCGTCTCTACCGTGCCTTGCGTCCACGGCGAAAAGGTCGTTATGCGTATTTTGGACCGCGGCTCGGTAATGTTAGGTCTGGAGAAGTTGGGCTTCTCCGATCTTAATAGGCGCATGTTTGAAGATATTGTAGAGAAGCCCTACGGCATGATTCTGGTTACGGGGCCTACCGGTTCGGGTAAGTCGACTACCCTCTACTCCTGTCTCAATAAGCTCAATACCGGTTTAACCAATATTATGACGATTGAGGACCCGGTCGAGTACCAGCTACCGGGCATCAACCAGGTCCAGGTCAATAATAAGGCCGATCTGACCTTCGCTTCCGCCTTGCGCGCCTTCTTGCGTCAGGACCCGGATATTATCATGGTAGGTGAGATTCGTGACCAGGAGACGGCGAAGATCGCGGTAGAGGCCGCGCTGACCGGTCACTTAGTGCTCTCCACCTTGCACACTAACGACGCTTCCGGCGCTATCTCGCGTCTGGTAGAGATGGGCGTAGAGCCCTTCTTGGTAGCCTCCTCCGTAATTGGCGTATTGGCCCAGCGTTTGGCGCGTACTATCTGCCCTAACTGTAAGGAGCCCTATGAGCCTACTCCAGAGGCGGTGCGCCGTTTCGGTCTCTCTATGTACTCCGACAGTAAGTTCCACTTCTATCGGGGGCGCGGCTGTGATAACTGCAAGATGACGGGTTATCGCGGACGTACCGGTATCCACGAGATTTTGACTATTACCGACCGTTTGCGGGCGCTCATCTTGCGGCGCAGTTCGACGGCGGAACTCAAGCAGGCCGCTTTGGAAGAGGGCATGCGCACCATGCAGGACGACGGTTTAGCGAAGGTGCTTTCCGGAGTCACCTCGATGGAGGAATGCTTGCGCGTAGTCTACGTCGAAGGCTCGGCCGATTTCTAGTTGGTAATCTTTCCCCAAGATTCTCCTCAGCCCTCAGGGCGGAGGAGAATCGTACATTGTAAAGCCTGAAAGGCTGGAGGTCTACATAATGCCAGTTGCATCTTCGCTCCGTTATACGATGGACGATCTGCTGAAGCTCACGGTGGAGAAGGGCGCTTCCGACTTGCACTTAGCGGTCGGTCTGCCCCCTATTCTGCGCATCAGTGGCAAACTCACGCCTACGGAGCTGCCTCGTCTGGTAGCTGACGATACGAAGCGGCTGATCTACAGCATCCTCAATGAGCGCCAGAAAGAGAAGTTTGAGAAGACCTGGGAGTTAGACTGCTCTCACGGGGTGCGCGATTACGGGCGGTTCCGCGTCAACGTCTTCAAGCAGCGCGGCAATGTAGGGGCGACCTTGCGAGCGATCTCCAGCGTCATTCCTACCCGCGAAGAGCTCAACTTGCCCCAATGTATCGAAGATATGGTGCGCAAGCCGCAAGGGCTCATCTTGGTGACGGGCGCCACCGGCCAGGGCAAGTCGACGACCTTGGCCTGTATGTTGGACCTCATCAACTCCGAGCAGAATTTCCACATCTTGACTATTGAGGATCCTATCGAATACGTCCACTTCCACAAGAAGTCGATGATCAATCAGCGCGAGCTGGGGCAGGATACGATGAGCTGGGCCAACGCCTTGCGCTCTTCGCTGCGCGAGGATCCTGACGTCATCTTAGTGGGCGAGATGCGCGATCTGGATACTATGTCGGGCACTTTGACGGCGGCGGAGACGGGCCACTTAGTCTTCTCTACCTTGCACACTTGCGACGCTTCGCAGACGGTAGACCGCATCGTAGACGTCTTCCCGCCCCACCAACAGCAACAGATTCGCATTCAGTTGGCTTCCGTCTTAGAGGGCGTCTTCTCCCAGCAGCTCATCCCTCACGCTTCGGGTAAGGGTCGAGTTCCGGCGGTAGAGGTTATGATCACTACCTCGGCGGTGCGCAACTTGATTCGCGAGGGTAAGACCCATCAGATTTATAACGCTATTCAGACTGGCTCCAAGCACGGGATGCAGACGATGGAGCAGGCTCTGCTCGATCTCTGCGTCAATAAGCAGATCACTATGGAAGAGGCGTTAAACCATACGATCCATGTGGAAGATCTGCGCCGGATGATCGAAAATGCCAGCCGCCGTTAGCGCGCTGGCCCAGAGGGGCTGGGGGAGGAATCTCCCGGTCCCTTGCAAAGTATAGCCATCTAGGTAGAAGGCTTCACTCTCCCTTTAGAGGGCGGGTGGCAATTTGTGAGGAGGTGCTAGAGATATGTCAGCAATTTGGTGGCTCGTTCCCGTATTGTGCATGATGGTCGGAACTCTTTCCGAGATCTAAATTTCTTTAGCGAGAGTTGCAAGGAGGTAAGACGTCCATGCCCGTCTTCGTATACGAGGCGCGCGATCAAGATGGTCAGATCAAAAAGGACCAGATCGAGGCCGCAAATATAAGAATGGCTCAAAAGATGGTCCAACAGGAGCTGAAGTTGACCATCATTAAAATGGAACAGCGCTCGGGTTCGGGTGATGGCGATATTATGGCTTGGCTCAGCAGCCTCAAAGGGGTTGACGAGCAGGCGCTCACCGTCTTCAGTCGCCAGTTCGCCACCATGATCAACGCCGGTTTGGCCATGGTGCGCTGTTTGGATATTCTCTCTGAACAGACTGAAGATAAGAAATTGCAACAGACTCTCGTGCAAGTGCGGCGCGACGTAGAGGGCGGCTCCACCCTCTCTAGCGCTCTCCAAAAGCATAGCGACGTCTTCTCGGCTCTGTACTACAGTATGGTCAAGGCCGGCGAGATGGGCGGTGTGTTAGATGAAGTCTTGGACCGCTTGGCGGGCTTTATGGAGAAAGACTTCGCCTTGAAGAAGAAGGTTAAGGCGGCTTTGACCTACCCGGTCGTCATCTTAGTGATGGCTTTGGGTATCGTCTTCTTCCTGGTAACCTACATCTTGCCCACCTTCGTCTCCCTCTTCGAAGGTATGAACTTGCAACTTCCTCTGCCTACGCGAATCTTAATCGGACTCACTAAGATCGCGCGCAATCCCGTCTTCTTGCTGATCTTCTTCGGTCTGGGCGGAGCGGCGCTGTGGGGCTTAAAGATGTATATCAATACCCCGCCCGGCCGCAAGCAGTTTGATAATTTGAAGTTGCAACTGCCCGTCTTCGGTCTGCTCAACAAGAAGGTGGCCATCTCGCGTTTCTGCCGCACCTTGGGCACTTTGCTCTCTTCGGGCGTACCCATTATGCAAGCTTTGGAAATTGTAGGTAAGGCCTCCGGTAACGAGGTCATCGCCGACACCGTGACTCGTATCCGCGACAGTATTCGCGAAGGTGAGAGTATCGCCGCTCCTTTGGGAGCTTCGGGTATGTTCCCGCCCATGGTGACCCAGATGGTAGCCGTAGGTGAAGAGACTGGTAACTTGGACGCTATGCTTTCCAAGATCGCCGACTTCTACGACACTGAGGTAGAGTACTTACTCTCCTCCTTGACCTCCATGTTGGAACCTATCATGATTGTAGGTATGGGCGCTATCGTCGGCTTTATCGTCGTCTCCGTCTTCTTACCGCTCTATCAGTTGGTAGGTAGTATGGCCTAGTTAGGCGCTACATATCGTCAGGGAGCAGATCGCTGCCCCGCCCTTCGGGCGGGGCAGCTTTTTTTAATATAATCCTAATTTGTAACAAAAGAGGATGAAATTGTTAAAACAAATGACGAAATTCTCTTGACTTGGAGAGGTGCTTAGACTAACATGCAGGTGTACTCTTCGTGGCTTCTTTGTAGAAGCGCGGAGGGGAATGCTATCCTAATTATTCTTATTTGGAGGAAGAAAGCACATGATGCATCGTATCTCTTCCCGTAAGGGTTTCACCCTCATCGAGCTCATGATCGTAATCGCGATCATCGCTATCTTGGCCGCCATCTTGGTGCCCAACTTCATTCGCGCCCGCGCTCAGGGTCAGTTGACCGCTTGTAAGTCTAACTTGAAGAATATCGGTACCGCCCTCGAAATGTACGCTACCGACAACGGCGGCCGTTATCCTAGGCCTGACGAGCTCAGTTTGCTGAGTACGCCGGGTACGATTGGTAATGACTCCACTCAGGCTTACTTGAAACAGATTCCCATCTGTCCCTCCGCAGGTAAGAATACGTACAGTGAAGCCTATGATAGCACTCAGAACCCCGACAACTATAGTTTGTACTGCTTTGGTAGCAACCATACGGCGGCTGGTATGCCGGAGAATTATCCTAAGTTCAATGCTGAGATGGGCTTAATTGAGCGTGAGTCTCAGATGACTGGTAACGATAGCACTGCTACTACTTAGGTGCTGAAATAGTAGGGTTTAGCCCCTTAGTTGAGAGGTGGGCTTCTCTTTGGGAGAGTGTCTGCCTCTCTTCTTTTGTGTAATTCTGGTTTTATGATAGGGGATGCGAGTAGTGCTAGTCGAGTTGACCTCTGTCAGTCCGGTAGGCGGATTTTTGATCTTTATCTATGGGGCTTTAATTGGTAGTTTTCTAAATGTGGTTATTTACAGGTGTCCTTTAGAACGCTCCATTGTCGTTCCGGGATCGGGCTGCGGAACGTGCGGTACGCCCCTGCGCTGGTGGGAGAATATTCCCATCCTGGCTTATTTCCTTTTAGGAGGGCGCTGCGCTACTTGCGGTACTCCTTACTCTTGGCGTTATGCAGCCCTCGAGACGTTGACCGCTCTAGCGGCCGTCTGCTCTTACCTCCATTATGAGGGCTTAAATCTCCAATCCCTATACGCTTTTATCTTTTTCTGTCTCTTACTAGTCGTCTTTTTTACGGATTACGACCACTGGATTATCTTAGATTCTGTAACTTATGGGGGAATGGCGGTCGGAATGATGGGGGGCTTATTTATGCCTTTACGCCAAGATTTCCAGTTTTTCGATTTTTATCTTTTGCCAGCTAGTTGGCTAGCTACTTGGGGAGAAGGGCCTTGGTTAAATGTAGTATCTTCCCTCTATGGCATGATCTTGGGGGCTAGTTTCTACTGGGCTATCCAAATATTAGGGGGGATGGTCACTAAGCAAGAGGCCATGGGAAGCGGAGATATTAAATTGGCGGCTATGATCGGCTCCTTTTTGGGCTGGTCGCTGGGATTATGCTCTTTCTTTTTAAGTTTTATCTTAGGGGCCTTAGTGGCGGGGGCTATGCTTTTAGGGGGAGGTAGGCGAGGCAAGGATCCCTTGCCTTTGGGAACCTTTATGGCGATAGCCGCCTGGGTAGTCTTTTGGATGCAAGGGCGCTTCTGGGATTGGTTGTGGCAGCTTACCTGGTGAGATGAGGGGGGAATTAAAGCCTATAGCAGGGAAAGCTCAGAGCTGAGCGAAAGTAGCCAACTCTAGTTAGAGAGTCTTTCTCAGGCTGGGTTTCAAGAGGGAGTAATATTCTCAGGGACGGGTTGTAGATGGTAGATGTCGATAGATACTGAGAACTGTAACTGGCGGATGAGAATACCCTGGAATCTAAGATAGGAGGTGGAGAGATGGATAGGATCCGGAAGATTTTTAAGCAGCTGCTCAATCCCAGCGAAGAGATCTGCGGGCTAGATATAGGCAGCAATACGATCAAAGCGCTTTTAACGGAGCGCGATAAGCAAGGCATCCGTCTCACTCGGTTCGCCTCCTGTCCCACCCCGCCGGCTTCTATTAAGGATGGAGCGATCGTAGACGCCCAGGCCCTGGGCGTAGCTATTAGGGAGCTCTTCCAGGAGAACTCCTTCCCGGAAGAGTGTCGGGTAGTGAGCGCCGTCTCTGGCCAATCGGTGGTAATTCGCCCTATTCGCATGGTGCGCATGAGCGAAAAGGAGTTGGCGGGGGCTATCAATTATCAAGCTGAACAGTACCTCCCTTACGCCGCTTCCGACGCCCAGATTAGCGGGATTATCCTCCAGGAGTCTTTGCCTGACGACCCCAATCAGATGGAAGTCTTGCTCATTTCCGCCCCCAAAGAGATGATGGATAATACGCGCCAGTTAATCCGCATTTCGGGCGCTCTCTCCGAAGCCGTAGAGCTAGAGCCCTTCGCGCTCCATAGAGCCCTCAAGGCCAACGATCCTGAATTGTATGAGGGCAACAAGACGGTAGCGGTCATTAATTTGGGGGCTTCGGCGGGCAGTATCAATATTTATAAGGCGGGCTTGCTCCGCCACAACAGAACTATCTCGGTGGCTGGTAATAGTTTTACCAAGGCTATCGGCCAAGCGTTGAACCTCTCTTTTGAGGAAGCCGAAAGGTTTAAACTCGAAAAGTGCGTGATTCGCGTAGAAAATGATTCTACTCCGGTAGCCCCCACGACGATGCGTATCTTTAACATTATCGTTCCGGTCTTGAACGAGTTGGTGAGGGATATTCAGCGTTCGTTTGACTACTATCAGTCTCGGGAAAAAGCCCAGTCGGTAGACGTGGTGATCTTGTCGGGCGGAACGGCCAGAATGAAGAATCTCGACGTCTATTTGACTAATGAATTGAGTATCGAGTGTCAGATAGCTAATCCGTTCCGGAATCTCTCTATTGAGGGCATTCAGGGCATTGCGGCTGATGATCTCGAAGCACTTGCGCCTATGGCTATGGTTGTCACTGGCCTGGCATTGCGCTAGGAGGCGTCTATGTTGAAGGCCAATGAGCTTAGTCAAGCTTATACTCCAAAGGGAGGTGTACGATGACCATTAAGGTCAACCTACTGCCTACTGAGCGCAAGAGGTTTACGTTCGACCCGTTGGTCGCGGTATTGTTTGTGCTTGTCTGCGCTGCACTGGTTGGTTGTGTGATGCATGGATCTAATCTACAGTCTAAAGTAGACGAGAGATTAGCCAAGATCGCTCAGCTTGAAGAAGAAATCAAGAAGACCGAGCAGAGTCTCCCCATTATCAATGAGATCAAATCGCAGATTGCCAGACTAGAGGGTGAGATTAAGATCGTCACCAACTTGAAGTATGACCCGGTTCGCTACGCCAATCTCTTGACCGAAGTAGGAAAGGTCTTACCGAACAACGTGTGGCTAACTAACCTGTCGGTAGAGCCGTCGACGACGACGGTCACTATGAGCGGCGTCGCTGCCCATAGACCCGGCAAGGCTCCTTTGGCTACTATCGCTGAGTTTATGCAGAATATGGATAAGTCGGAGATCTTCACTGAAGCTTCTTTGGCTTCCACCGCTAAGACTCAGGTCGAGAATACCGGTACTGGCTTTACATTCCAAATCGAAGCTACCTACGATCCCGACGAGGCCGCTGGTATCGCCGAGGATAAGCCTGAAAAGGCTGAATCTAAGGAAGCTTCCGCAGACCAAGAGAGTTAGGAGGCAACGATGAACGCGAATGCATCTATAAAGCTCCTCGTAGCCTTTCTGGCGATCGCCATTATTGTGACTTTATTCTGGATGCTCGACTGGGATCAGAAATATAAAGATATTGAGACTCACGAAGCTACTATTGCTGAGAAGGAGACGGAGCTGCAGGAACAGCGCAAGTTGGTCGCCCAGTTGCCCGCCCTCACCGCTCGCAAGGTGGAATTAGAGCAGGAATTGGCCCGGGTCATTCAGACTAACTTAGTCCCTGAAAAGGCTGAGTTGTTTGTAGCGAACTATATCAAAGAGGTTGAGAAATTAACCACGGAAGAGGGATACCGCTTAGGCGATAACTCTTTTGAAATTATCTCTATTACGCCCGGCGCTCTGACCAGTGAGACGGCTAAGAGCGGCTCTTCTAGTAGCGAAGGCGAGGGCGAGGAGGGCGAGGATGGTCAGCCGGCCGTCCTGAAGAAGTTCCCTACTCGTACTTTCCAGATGACTATGAGAGGGCGTTACGCCACCTTGATCGAGTTCCTCTATCAATTAGGCGACTTGCGCTTGGAGCGTCTGGTAACTATCAATAAGATTGCGCTCACCCCCGACACTTCGGATAAGAAGAGCGGCGGGAAGAGTCCGGTCTTGACGATTCAGATCCCCATCACAGCGTATATGAGAGAGGGAGGTTAAGTAGATATGAACCTGCCCAAATTCGGCTCTTTAGCTCAAAAGGGTTGTAAGGTACTGGCTCTCTCCGCTATGTTGGCTGTGTGCGCGGCCTGCGGTGGAGGTAGCGAGCCTGAGGAAACGGCTAATGCTCCCGTCAGCAGCGAGGTAGAGATCTCTCAGAGCGCTACGCCCAGCGAAGCTGAAGGGGAGGCTGCTCCCGCCGAAAGCGGCGCCACTGAAGAGGTAGCCATGGCTGAGGGTAGCGAGGTCACGGAGGCCGGTGAAGCGAGCGTAGGCGAGGGTACTGGCGACGGTACGACTGAAACCGTAGATCCCGCCATCGAGAGAGCTAAGAAGGCGGTAGCCGAAGCTGAGAAACAGGCTAATAAGAAGCCTGAGCGGGCTCCCGTGAAGCGCAAGGCGATCGTCCGCGATCCCTTCCGCAACCTGTTAGTGACCGGCTCTGTCCAAGATCGTTTAGCGGCGATGACCGCCGCTGAAAGAGCGGCCTTCTTGCGCAGTCAAGCTAAGTTGGCGGAGGCCAAAAAGGCCAAAGCTAAACAAGCTGCCAAGAAGCAGGCGGTAAAGATCGTGAAACCTAAGATCTCTGTCAACGGTATTGTGCGCGGCGGTGCCGGGTACTCGGCGATGATTAGCGACGGCAAGCAGACTCGTCTGGTTTCCGTAGGCGATCGCGTCGATAAGTATCGCATCTTAGGGATCGATCCTTACGCTAAGACGGTGACGATCGGGTTGGGAACGAAGCATAAGTTCCTCTACTCTTTAGAGAAAGAGAGTTTTGGAGCTGAGAAGCGGCGCTCGTAGTTAGCTCTTAGCTTTAGATTCTCTTAGAGAAGGTTTTCAAAATATATTATGCAGCACGGTCAGGCCTTCGAGGGTGTCTGTCCGGCGGCAGGAAGGTTCGCTCCTTTGCCAAAAGTTGGAGGAATGGAATTCTCTGATCTTGGGAAATAGTGGATCAACACCCTCGGAAGGGAACGTATGTTTCCAGTAATTAAGTTCTTAAGAGAACGTGATGGCCAATAGGAGGTGGGTAAAACCAATGCTCTCGTCCAAGCGTAGAAGCATTCAGCTTCTGTTCGCGTGCCTGGCGACCGTGGGACTATGGCTCTCGGCGATGACGGCAGCGACAGCTCAAGGCAATGCTGCGACCATTAACAGCGTCAACTACAGCTTAGATAATTCCAAAGGTATTATCAAAGTCGTGGCCGACGCTAGTGCACCCGTAAAATATAAACAGATTAAGACTGACAAGGCTCTGTGCGTAGAGATCGCCCCGGCCAAGGTCGGCAAGAGCGTAAAGCGCAACCAGAACGTAAATACCGGTCTGTTGCAGAGTATCGTAGTCTCCCAAGCTTCGGCTGATGTAGTATTAGTGCGCATCAACGTGAGCGACAACCCCAAGGTTAGCTATTGCAACGCCTTAGCGGAGAATAAGGGCGTCAGCGTCGCCTTCTCCCGTGATGAAGTGGCCAGTGCGAAAGTAGCGAAAGCACAAGTCGCCCAGGCTAAGGCCGGCAATAAAGTGGCCCCCCGCAAGGTTGTGGCTTCTAAGAAGGCCGCTAAGAAGGCTCAGGCCCGTCGTCCGGTAGCTAAGAAGAGAGTGAAAGTGGTGAACATGGAGTTCGTCAATGCGGACTTAGTGTACATCGTGAAATTCTTAGCGCGCGAGATGGGGCGCAACGTCTACGTCGGTCCCGATGTCCAAGGCTCGGTCACCGTCACCCTGCGCAACGTCCAGCCTGAGGGCGCTCTGGCTCTGGTCCTCAAGATGCAGGAGACCCCTTACGACTACAAGATCGTAGATAATACGGTCATCGTAGCTACTCCCGAGAAGTTGCAGACGATTGCGGACAACATCTTGACCCCCAAGACGAAGTCCAGCGCCGTGCGCCGCAATTTGACGGAGCAGGAGTTCATTCTGGAAGCCGCTCCGGCGGCCGGGATTATTGAGTTCTTGAAGGGTCAGTATCCCGATGTCGTCTTCACCCCCCACCCCACCATCAATGGTTTCTATGCTAAGGGCACCAAGAGCGAGCTGCGCGAGATTAAGAGCAAGCTCCCCAACTTGGACCAGTTGCCCGCTCCTCCGCCCGCTCCCCGGCGCGAGTATATTACCGTCAACTACGGGAAGGCCGAGGATATCCAAAAGTTAGTGGCTAGCCTGGTTCCGGGCGTAGGCCTCAACTTAGACCCCCGCATGGGTATCTTGATCGTCGAGGGTAGCGACGCCCAGATCGAGCAGGTCCAGGAAGTCTTGGCTAATATCGATCGCCCTCTGCGTCAGGTAATGTTAGATTTCAAGGTAGTAGAGCTCACTGAGACCGGCGCCAAGCGCTTAGGCGTGCAGTGGAGCGATGACGCCGGAGCTATGGGCGTCTTCAATACCACCTTCGCTGAAATTGTACCCTCCCTCTTCTACAGTGACACTAGTATGATCACCAACGAAGAGTTCCAGCTAGGGACTCTCAATGATAATGGCCAAGTATCGCCTGGCGATATTACCGCCTTCAATATCGGGACCTTCGGCCGCTCTCCCTTGCTGATCAAAGCCGCTCTCTCCTTCGTGATTGAGAACTCCGACTCTAAGGTTTTGGCCTCCCCTCGTATCGCCACTCAGAGCGGCGAGGAAGCTGAAGTCTACGTCGGTCAGCGTTATCCCATCGTATTCTACGATCCGCGCGCTGGTCAGTTCCAGGTCCAGTATGTCGATATCGGTACCCGCCTGGAAGCCAAGCCCGAGGTTAAGGATGACGGTCACATCATCGTCGAAGTGACCCCCACCACCTCTTCCGCCGGCGCCCTGGTCAACAACCAGTATCCTATCACCTACGAGCGCACTGCGAAATCGAAAGTGCGCGTCAAGGATGGCGACACCATCGTACTCGGTGGTTTGATCAGCGACTCTGAGAGTCACTCCGTCTCTAAGTTGCCTCTCTTGGGAGACCTGCCTATTATTGGCGCTCTCTTCCGCTACGAGAGCAACGACTCTAGCCGCAGTGAAGTGGTCTTCATGGTCACTCCGCACATGATGGACTAAGTCGCTAGCTGTAGAGACTAACTGAGTTAGAGTCCCGCTCCCCTAAGCAGGGGAGCGGGACTCTGCTCTTGGGAGCGGTGTGCCTATTCCTCCCCCTAGTGAGGGCAGGAACTATAGCTCTAGAAAACGAAAGCGCCTGCCTATTTAGGCTCTTTCTGAGGTCTTGGGCGGTAGCATAGGGTTGCCTCTCTGGAGGGACGGCCATCTGGGTGGGGATTGGCGAAGACTAGAGGGAGAGATGATTGGTAAAGTCGTCTAAAAGGTGGTGCGATTAAGTGGCTGATACCGTGACCGGGTTGATGGAAGAGGCCCGAACTTCTGCTGACAATCACAGTTGGGATGAAGCCATTGAGCTATACTCCAAAGTTCTGGAGCAAGATATAGATAATGATGAGGCCTGCCGCCAGTTAGCCAGGCTCTATGCGGTGCGAGGCAAGTTTAAGTCGGTTATAGAGAGTAACCTGCGCTTAATGCGCGTCTTTATTAATCGCCAGGATATAGAAAACGCCGTCCAAGTCGCCAATCAGCTCCTCCTCTTAGTGCCGGAATCGATCGAAGTTCGCCAAGAGCTCATCAAGATGTACCGCTCTCTGGGGGATATGCCGGAGGTGATTGCGCGCTCTACGGAGTTGGCTCGCCTTTATGCAGAGTTAGATGAGAGCGACAAAGCCCTAGAATTATTACAGTCCGTTTTGCGCGACGACCCCCAAAATGTAGAGGTCGGCCGCGAAGTGGCGGAGATGTACATTCAGAGCGGCCAAGTGGAGCAGGGGGCTTCGCGCTATCGTCAAGTAGCGGATCTGTACGAGGCCCAAGGGGAGTACGACAAGGCCATCGACGCCATCCAGCGCGTCTTAGTCGTCAATAATAATGACTCTAACTCCATCTTCCATTTGGGGGAGCTCTTCGTTAAATTGGAACGCTGGGATGAGGCGGAGCGCCAATTCCGCAACACCTTGAAGTTTAATTTCGAAAATACGGAAGTTATGTTCGCTCTGGGCGACGTCTGCCAGCGGAAGGGCGATCTCGATCAGGCGGCTTTGGCCTATCGCAAGATAGTCGCCATGACGCCCGACTTCGTGCAAGCCCAAGAGAAGTTGGGAGAGGTCTATCAGCTGCAAGGTAATGGGGAGCAGGCTATTAAGAGTTACCTCAGTGCGGCCAATCTCTATTTGCGCGCCCATCAACCTGAAAAGGCCATCTCTCTCTACCAGCGGGTCCTGTATTTCGACAATAATAATCCCACCGCTACGCGCGAGTTGACTAATTTGGGCGCTCCGGTGACGCCCGATGATGGCGGTTTGCAACCCGTCGCTAAGGGTAAAGGCGGTAAGGGAAAGAAAGGCAAGAAGGGCAAGGGGGCTGAGGGCGGCGCTCGCTCAGGGTTAATCTCCAAGGGCGGCAGCGCTCGCGCCGGTCTAATGACTAAGGGCGGGGCTAAGCCGGGTCTGGGAGGTAAGCCCGTTCTGGGCGGAGATGAGGAGGGGCCGGGCTCGCCGCGGCCGGGCTTAATGAAGGCCGGTTTAAAGTCTTTAGGAGGCGGCAAGATGAGCTTAGGCGGCAAGCCCGCCTTGGGAGGTAAGAAGACTCTCAGCCGCAAGAAGAAAAAAGAGGTAGAGGAAGCCGCCGCTCCTCCCGTGGAGGAGGTCGTAGAGGAAGCCGCTCCGGAAGTGGAAGCCCCTCCCCTCAGCTTACATAAAGAGGAAGAGGAGGCTCCCCTAGCGGAGGCGTCTGCGGAACCGGCTGAGCCTATAGTGGAAGAGGTCTTGCCGGAAGCGCAAGGGATAGAACCCGAGTTAGAGGTTGAACCCCAAGAGTATACTCCAGAAGTAGTCCCCGAGCCTTATTCGGAGGAGGTGGAGCTTCCGCCCGTAGAGGATGAGGGCGAATACTTAGGGGCTGAGGCCCATTTCAATGAGCCGGAAGGGTACCTGGAAGAGGGCGCCCCTTACAGAGCGGATGAAGCGGAGGGGGCCGCTTCCGTAGAACAGCCCTACGAAGAGGTTGAGCCACTCCCGGGAGAGGTAACGGAGTACGTTCCCGCCTCTGAAGAGACGCTCTACGGAGGGTACGATTTTCAGAGTGGAGAGGGCGGGTACGCTTCAGAAACCTTACCCCCCGATCCTCAGCCTTACGAAGAAGAGTGGACGGGCGGATATGAGGAAGCCCAAAATTGGGCTGACGAAGTAAATCCCGAGCTGCACAATACCGTGGCGGTTTCCCAGCCCTCGGGTGAATTCTCGTTCCAACCTTCCTCAGCCCCTTCTGACTATAGCGAAGAGTATGGCCAGTACGGGGAAGAGGCAAAATTCCCCGTAGAAGAGGTTTACCCTGAGGCGGACTACCAAGCTTACGATGTGGAAGGATATCAGATGGAGACCTACGCGGAGGAGCAGGGCGGCGGGGAAGGTGAGTTCCACCATTTTGCCGAGCCCTCGGAAGAGTCTGGAGCCCAGGGGTATGAGGCCTTGCCGGCGCAGGCGGAGGAGTCGGAGTTTGTCGGCTCTTATCAACCTGCCGAAGAAGTAGAGGTCCCCGCTGAGGAGAGCCCTAGTGTGGTAGAACCGGCTTTAGAGGAGAATGTTGAGCAGGCCTGGGGCGGGGAGTATGCTAACTGGGAAGAGCATTCCACTGAGGAGTATCACGCTCCCCAAGAGGAAGAGGCGGCCCCCGCAGAGAGCGTAGAGGAGGCGCAACCTTTGAACGTCAGTGCGGAAGAAGAGGCGCGCGAGGCGGAGGAAGCTCCCTCCGCGCCCAGCGCCATGGACTTGCGAGGGGTCTCGGCTACCGGTATGCGCCGTAAGGGGCGCGAGCGGGCGGAGCGTAAAGCGGAAGCCGCCCCTAGTCGGAGCAAATTATTGGGCAATGACGGCTTATCGGCGCGCATGGCGCGTATGCGAGCTGAAGGCGGCGCCGAGGCGGAGACTAGTAGCGAAGAGACTGGCGATCATCACCGCTTGAGTGGTCGCGCGGCCCGCAAGGATAAGAAGACGCGCGCCATTATGGGCGGTATCTCGCGCTCATTAGAGCAGGTACGCGAGGATGCCGCGGGAGTAGTGAGTAGCGAAGCCGCTCCCGAGCCGCCCCGCCCCGCCCTGCGTTCAGCCAATAAGTCGCGCACTTCGGCTTTACAGGAGCGCATTAAGAGGGCTAGGAGAGCTTCTAAACAGGCCAAAGAACACGCCAGCGAGGTAGCTGCGGCGGTAGAAGAGCCGGTACAACCGACCTCTGTGGGGGAGACGGAAGCGGCCGTCGTAGAGCCAGAAGTAGAACCTGTAGTCCACCAGGAGCCTCAATACGCTGAGATAGGGGAATCGGTAGCCGAACCCGCAGCCGAGGTCCAGTCTTTAGAGGGCGAGGCCCAATACGAAGGCGCTTACCA
>CALUQR010000011.1 GCA_944322965.1 Vulcanimicrobiota bacterium | reverse complement strand
TGTTAGTGGCTTGGCGGATCCGGGAATAGCTGAGCTTATGGAAGAATCGTTGGCAGTTGCACTGCCTTTAGTCTAATGCGGAATGCGCTAGCCGCCGAAAGCGGCAATTCGGAATGCTTAGTGCGTAATTCGGAGTTAAATGGCTTTTGTTAATGGCTTAGCGGATCCGGGAATAGCTGAGCATACAGGAGAATCGTTGGCAGTTTCACAGCCTTCTTGGCGCTTTGGTTCTGGCGCTCAGGTCTTAGATTTGTGTTCTGTTCCCGGAATGAGGCCTTTAGGACGTTTGTCCAAGTGGACCGCGGCGCGCCGCACGCCCTCAGCGATTTTCCCCCTAGCCAAGCTACCTGCGGAATCAGCCGATCACTTTCCCAGCTATCTCGCCCTTAAGTCCTGCCGAAACAAAAGTTAGAGCCGCGACCTCATACTCGCCGCGCCCCTCCAATTCCGCATTACGAATTCCGAACTACGCATTATCCCTGCCCCAGCCAAGCAACCTACAGAACTCGCCAGCAACTAACTCACTGTCATCTCGCCCTTTACCCACAGCTGAAACCAAAGTTAGAGCCACCCCTTCCCCTCGTCACGCTCCCCCTAATTCCTAATTACGCACTCCGAATTCCTAATTGCCGCCGCCAGGCGGCTCTCCGAATTACGAATTACGAATTCCGCATTAGTCAATATGCCTTTATTCAGGGCAGCCTATGGCCGCCCCGAATAAAGGCATATTGACTCTATACTCGCTATAGGGTTTATGGTGACGGTGGACGTTAAAGGTTGTCCATTCAAGTTCCCCTCTCGGTAGAGGAACGAGATGAGGAGAGCTAACTAAGTATGAGTCAGTTAGAAATAAATAAAAAGAGCGGCTGTGCTTGCGCGCACGGGCATGAGCATGGAGAAAGCGAGCATCAGCGCGAACGGCGCGATCCTCATGAACATTGTGAGCATCATGAACATAAAGACGATAAGGCGGAGGGAGCGCAGACCAAGGCCGACGCCATCGATCCGGCTTTATTAGCTACGGCCTCGCCTACGCGGGCTATTTATAGGATCGTCAATATGGACTGTCCTATGGAAGAGGCCTTAATCCGTCAGGAGTTAGCTAAGATTGAGGGGATCGACGATTTAACCTTCAAGTTAGGTCCGCGCCTTTTGATAGTCGACCACCATTTGGGTTCGACGGAGCCCATAGTGCAGGCTCTGCAGGCTATCGACATGACCCCTCAGATCTTGACGGCGGATAGTAAGGTCAATTTAAAGCCTATTGAGATCCCCTGGCAGAAGTTAGCGGTAGCACTACTCTTGGCCGGCGCCGCGGAGGGGTTCCATTTAGCCCACGAGTGGCAGCGTCTCCCAGGTGAGTGGTCTCTCTATTTGGCCTTGGCTTTGGCCGTGATCTCCATCTTCCTGAGCGGTTTTAAGACTTACAAGAAGGGCTGGTCGGCTTTAATCCACGGCCATTTAAATATTAACGCTCTGATGGCGGTGGCAGTAACGGGGGCGGTCTTAATTGGCCAGTATCCGGAGGCGGCCATGGTGATGGTCCTCTTCAATGTGGCGGAGGCTATTGAGGCTAAGGCTTTAGATAAGGCCCGCCAGGCGGTCAAGGAGTTAGTCGATTTGACCCCGCCTACGGCTACGGTCTGGGACGGTAAGAATTGGGTGGAGAAGCCTTTGGAGGCGGTTCGTTTGGGCGATAAGGTTCGGGTCCGTCCGGGCGAGAAGATCGCTTTAGACGGGGTCGTCTTGAGCGGCCAGTCGACGGTCAATCAGGCTCCCATTACGGGCGAGAGTCTGCCTAAAGAGAAGAGCCAGGGCGACTATCTTTATGCGGGCACGATCAATCAGGATGGGGCTTTAGAGTATGAGGTCAAGACTAAGTCTAGCGAGTCGACGGTAGCCAAGATCATTCGGGCGGTGGAAGAGGCCCAGAATACGAAGGCTCCCATTCAACGCTTTGTGGACGTCTTCGCCCAGTATTATACCCCGGCCATCTTCATTTTGGCGGTCCTTATGGCCCTCGTTCCCCCCTTAGTCTTGGGTAGTAGTTGGGCGGATTCTATCTATAAGGCTCTGGTTATCTTGGTCATCGGTTGTCCCTGCGCCTTGGTCATCTCTACGCCGGTCAGTATTGTGAGCGGCATGGCGGCGGCGGCCAAGGGCGGGGTCTTGGTGAAGGGGGGTAGCTTCTTAGAGCAGGGTCGCCTCTTAAATTGGATCGCTTTAGATAAGACGGGTACTATCACTAAGGGCCAGCCCCAGCAGACCGACTTTCTCAATCTCAGTCCCCTTCCCGACCAGCAGGCCCAGAGTCTGGCTAGCAGTTTAGCTTCCTATTCCGACCATCCCGTCTCTAAGGCTATCGCTCAGCACGCTCAGGAGAGCGCTCTTCCCCTCTATCAGGTCCAGGATTTCCAGAATTACAATGGCCGCGGCGTGGGGGGCAAGATTAAGGGCCAGCAGTGGTACTTGGGTAGCCATCGTCTGGTCGAGGAGCTGAAGCTCTGCTCTAAGGAGCTGGAGAGTAAGATCTTCCCCTTAGAGAAGGAGGGTAAGAGCGTAGTGGCCTTAGTCAACGAGCATGGCCCCCAGGGCGTCTTGGCGGTGGCCGACACCCCCAAAGAGAGCAGTTTGGAGGCCATTCAAGAGCTCAAGAAGTTGGGGGTCAAGACTTTAATGCTCACGGGCGACAACGACCATACCGCCCAGCGCGTGGCTAAAGAGGTGGGGGTAGACGATTACCAGAGTAACCTCTTACCGGGGGACAAGTTGGCGGTCGTCGAGAAGTTAGAGTCCCAGGGCAACCACGTGGGGATGGTGGGCGATGGCATCAACGACTCTCCCGCGCTGGCCCGAGCTAATATCGGTTTCGCTATGGCGGGCGGGGGTACGGATACGGCGATCGAGACGGCGGATATAGCCCTTATGGACGACGACTTGCGCAAGATTCCGCGCTTCATCCTCCTCTCGCGCTCTACCTACGCCATCGTAGTCCAGAATATCGCTCTGGCCTTGGGGATCAAAGCGGTCTTCTTCATCCTGACCTTAGCCGGTCAGACTACGATGTGGATGGCGGTCTTTGCCGACGTAGGGGCGGCTTTACTGGTAGTAGCTAACGGCCTGCGGGCTTTAAGAAAGTAGAGGCAAGTAATGGAGCGCTTAGAGTGGATAGACTTTGCGGTGAGCGGCATGAGTTGCGCCGCCTGCTCCAGTCGCGTAGAGAGGAGCGTAGCCCCTTTGGAGGGGGTAGCTGAGGTCCAAGTTAACCTCCTCACTAACTCTATGCGCGTCCATTGCGCCCCCCAAAAGATCTCTCCCCAGACTATTGTGGAAGCCATCGAGAAGGCCGGCTACGGGGCCCAGTTAAAGGTTCCCGACCAGCCCGGCCGCCCGGCGCCCGCCCCCACTTCCGAGGACTCCCCCCAAAAGGAACACCGAGAGGCTTGGCGGAGGTTAGTGGGTTCCATTCTCTTTACCCTCCCCCTCTTCTATCTGGCTATGGCCCCTATGAGCGGTTGGCCCTTACCCCCCGGGGGGTACGATCCTAAAAATTCGCTCCTCGAGGCTTTAATCCAATTCTTACTGACCGTCCCCGTCTTAGTCTTAAATAGGCGTTACTTCAGTAACGGTTTCGAGGCCTTAGTCCGGCGCTCTCCCAATATGAACTCGCTCATCGCCTTAGGTTCGGGCGCCGCCTTCCTCTTTAGCTTGTACGGCCTCTGCCTTATGGCCTGGGCCGCCCCCAGAGGCGAGTGGGAGTTATTGCACGCCGCCTTCCACAATCTCTATTTCGACTGTGCGGCTACCATCTTGACCCTCATCTCTTTGGGCAAATTCTTAGAGGCTAGAGCCAAAGGGCAGACTTCGCAGGCTATCTCTAAACTTTTGGCGCTGGCCCCTCCCCAGGCGACCCTCCAATTAGAGGACGGCTCGGAAGAGTCTATTCCGCTCTCCCAAGTCCAAGTGGGCCAGCTCTTAGTAGTCAAGACGGGCGAGAAGGTCCCGGTCGACGGGGTCATTACTAAAGGTTACGGTATCTTAGACGAGTCGGCCTTAACGGGCGAGAGCTTGCCCCAAGAGAAGGGCGTCGGCCAGCAGGTGACGGGCGCCACCTTAAATAGCGGCGGCCACTTCGTCATGCGAGCTACGCGCGTGGGCCAAGATACGACTTTAGCCCAGATCATTCAGTTAGTAGAAGAGGCCAGCTCCTCTAAGGCCCCCATCTCTCGCTTAGCGGACCGCATCAGCGGGATCTTTGTGCCCGTCGTTATCGGTCTCGCCCTCTTAAGCGGCCTTCTCTGGCTAGGGAGCGGGGCCAGTCTCTCCTGGTCCCTCTCTATGGCCATCGCCGTCTTAGTCATCTCCTGCCCCTGCGCTTTGGGCTTAGCCACCCCCACCGCCATTATGGTCGGTACGGGCCGAGCGGCTAGTCAAGGCATCTTATTTAAGTCGGCCCAAGCCTTAGAAATTACGGGCCAAGTAGATTGCGTAGTCTTAGATAAGACGGGCACCGTAACTAGCGGCCAACTCCAAGTCCACGGCCTCTATCCCCAAACCCCCTTTACGGAAGCTCAACTCTTAAGTTGGGCCGCCTCCTTAGAGCGCTTATCAGAACATCCCTTAGGCCAAGCTATCCTCCACTTAGCCCAAGAGCGCTCCCTCCCCTTAGTAGAACTCCAAAATTTCCGCCAGCGCCCCGGCTGGGGCTTAGAGGCCCAATGGGATGACGTCCGCTTAGCTATAGGTAACGCCCGCCTCTTAGAGGAAGAGGGCCTCCCCAACCCTCTAGCCCCCTTGGCCCAAAAGTTAGCCTCCCAGGGCCAAACCGCCCTCTATTTATTGCATAATCAACAATTAGCAGGTCTTTTGAGTTTAGCCGATACTTTGAAGCCCCACAGTAGACGGGCGGTAGCGGAATTGAAGGCTTTGGGTTTAGAGGTCGTCCTTTTGACGGGCGATAATAAGGAGACGGCGCGAGCTATAGCCCAACGGGCGGGGATTGAGCACGTCGTAGCTCAGCTCTTGCCCCAGGATAAGGAAGCTCAGATTCGGGAGTTGCAGGCCCAGGGTAAGCGCGTGGCCATGGTGGGCGACGGCATTAACGACGCCCCGGCTCTGGCCCGGGCGGAGGTGGGCTTAGCTATTGGCGCAGGTACGGAGGTAGCCATAGAGGCCGCCGACGTCGTCTTAATGAAGAGCGATCTCTTAGACGTAGTGACTACTATCCAACTGAGCCGGGCGGTGGTGGGCAATATCCGCCAGAATCTCTTCTGGGCTTTAATCTATAATGGCTTGAGTATCCCGGTAGCGGCCGGCCTCTTCTATCCCCTCTGGGGTTGGAGCCTCAATCCCATGTTGGCGGCCGCGGCTATGAGTTTTAGTTCGGTGAGCGTAGTCAGCAACGCCCTGCGCTTGCGCCTCTTTAAACCGCGTTATAAGTACTTAGAATTGGCGCCAGATTCCGCCGCCCCTAAGCGGGAGGAGGATCCGGCCCTAAAATCTCAACCTAAACTAGAGAGGAAAGAGACGATGTCAACCTATACCTTAAAGATCGAAGGCATGATGTGCGCCCACTGCCAGAAGGCGGTCCAAAAAGCCCTGCAGAGCGTGCCCGGCGTCCAGGAAGTCCAAGTAGACTTGGAGGGCAAAAAGGCTACCGTCCAGGCGGCGGAAGGGGTCGCTCCGGAGAGCTTAGAGGCCGCGGTAACCGAAGCGGGCTACGAGGTAGTTAAGTAACTTCCTCACCCCCACTTCTCAGTCTCCCTCTTTCAAGGGCGAGCGCCGGCTTTTAAGCTGGCGCCAAGCTCTGAGAGAGTAACCGACTAAGAAGAGGGCGCAAGCGTAGACCCACCAATCGCCCCAGCGGGCGTAGAGGGTCAGTTCCCGGCGGGGGTAGACCTCTTGGCTCAAAACGCAGACCTCTTCGATTTGGGATTCCTGCTCTACCCGCCCGTAGGCGTCGACGAAACCGGAGACGCCGGTATTGCCCGCCGGTATGACGGGACGCGCTAACTCCACCGCCCGCATAATGGCCATATCGAAATGGCTCGGCAGCTCGGAAGTCCTTTTAAACCAGGCGTCGTTAGTAGGAGCCACTAAGACCTGGGCCCCCTTGAGCACGTGCCATCTAGGCAACCAGGTGCACATCGATTCAAAGCAGATTAAGACCCCTACCGGCGTCTCCCCTACGGCCAAGGTGTGACTCCCGCGCCCGGGCTTATAATTCATCACCAACTTGACTCCCGGTACCCACTCCGGCCAATAGGGTCGCCCGGGCAGATACTCTCCAAAGGGCACAATATTGTATTTACAATAACGATCGCGATACTTCCCTTGGGGGTCCCAGAGACTCATGACGTTGTAACTGCCGTCCGGTGGGGCCGGTTCAATAGAACCCACTAAGTACCAAGCGGGCTGGCGACGGATGGCCCGCCCCAACTGGCGGCGCAGGTAAGAGCTCTCTAGGAAATGGCGGTAGGGCACGGAGGTTTCGGGCCAGAGGATGACTTGGGCCCCCGCGCGGGTAGCGCGGGCGCTGGCCTCTAAGAGGGCGCTCAGGTGGCTAGCGGCGTAGCCGGGTTGGAATTTTAAATGTTGGGGGGTGGAGAGCTGGACTACGCCCCACTTTTGGGGGGCTGGGGCCTCTAGAGGCGGGGGCTCTAGATGGAGGCGCCAGTAGCCAAAGCCCAAGGTAAAGAGCCAAAAGAGGGCGCTAACCCCGCCCGCCAGACGCCAGGAGAGGGGCGCCTTAAAGAGGCGAGCGTAGAGGAGCCCCGCTAAGAGTAGGTTAAGAAGGGCGATCCCCCAACTTAAGCCCCACATCCCCCACAGCGTATTAGCTTGCAAAAAGAGGGGCTGGCGAGCTAAGCCCAGCGGCAAAAAGGCCCACACTAAACCCAAAACCCCCAGGGTTTGAGCGTACTCTAAGAGGACCCATAAGCTAGCTCCTAGCAGGGCGTAGAGGCCAAAGTTCCCTGAGGGAGAGAGACCCGCCCCTTTGAGGCGCACGATTAGCCAGCCCCCCAAAGCGGGAATTAGACCTTTGAGGGCGGCTACCGCTAGGGGCGCGCCCCAGCCGAAGACCCCCAGCCAATACATGCTCCCTAAATAGAGGGCGAGGCCAAAACTCCAGCCCGCCAGCCCGCCCCAGCGCGGTTTGGAAGTAGCCATCCAGTAGAGAAATAGGGGGACTAAGCTCACCCAGATTAAGGGCCACCAACGCAGGAAGGGCAAGGTCAAATTGACTAAGAGCCCTGAAATCGCCCCCGCCAATAAGGCGCCCGGCCAGTTGAGCCATTTACTCTCCCCCCTCGCCCTACCTTCGCTCTCCATTAGACCCTTCACCCTCTCATTTCGTTAAGTTGCGCCCTTGGGGCCCACCTTTGGAGCCCTAGGACTAGGCTCCTGCTAACTTAAAAAGTATCTCTCCTAGAAGAGGAAAAAGGGCTAAGGTCTAGCAGAAGGGGAGGTCTTCCATTCTTAGGGGCCTAGAGAATGGAATAAGCTAAGTAAAGCGAATAGGCCAGCAAATTTGGGAAGGTTCGGTTAGATATTTAAGGTGCGGACGTCTATGGAGACTAAGGCGAAGGTAGCGCTGGGGGGTATCCTTTTAGGAACGATCTTGTGGGGGAATGGGGGCTGCGCTTCCGATAGCGACTCTTACTCCTCCCTCCCCTCCGCCGGCGGGGGCCAGTACTTGCGCTTTTCGCTGACGGTCAACGCCAACGGAACTATCGACCGCGAGGGTAACGGTTATTACGCTATCCTTTTAAACTCCCAAGGGGAGGCCATTGAGGTTACCGATTCCGATACCTTCACCGACTTTATCCGCTTTGACGGGGTGCATTTCGACTGGTTTACCCGCATGGCCAACCTGCCCAACGCGGGCTTCACCTTCTACCAAGTGGGCTCTTTGAGTCCGGAGAGCTCTATTAGCGGCGACGGGCGCACGATCAATATTCTCTTAGATCCCTACGATCCCAATATCTACCTCAACCAATATATTAGGAGTTCCAAATTCTCCGCCCAGGCGGTCACTACCGACTCCGATCCCGACTCCTATTTGGGGCGCGTCATAGACTTTATGGGCGACAATATTAATAGTAATAGCCTGCAGACGCTCTTAGTCGATAAATTCTTGGGGGCCGTCACCCCCTACCCGACCTTCCATCCTTACGATAATACTAACGACTGGATAGAGCATGGCGATCTGGGGGGCGATTTCCCCTACGTAAACTTTGATATTGAGCGTTTCGAAGTCTGGTTTAGGTAGCAAGATTAACTTAAAAGATGGAGAGCGCTTTATTGTACCGGGGGAGCCTAGAGATTGCGGGGTCAATTAGATGACTGGCCGCCGGCCTCTTGCGCCCTGGGGAGTAACTCTAGCCCTCCTCTTAGCCTTAGTCCCTAGCCCTGTAGCGGCCGCTCCCGATGAGGAAGCCGAGCCCTACGCTAGTCCGGTAGCCGACTATTTGCAAGAACCGCGCTGGGAGCGGGGTTATCAGACCTCCCAAGTGGGCTCCTTTATGAATCCTCAGGGCCAGCTCCCCGATCGGCGGCATATAGAATCCTCCCAGCGCCACTTCAATCTGAAATTGGAGGGCTTTAGCGGCGGCTACGGTTATTTTTTTGGCGATCATAGCTTAGCCCAAGCTACGACGAGCGCGACCGCTACGGAGGCGACGGACGGCCCAGATATTGAGCTCTCTACTCAGTCCCTCCCTTTAGGAGAGGCTTCCCTCTACCCTAGTCCCGGCTCCGGCCAAATAGCGGCCGCCCGGCCCGAAGACGGTACCCCTTTGAGTTCTGGGCGGCCCGTCCATCTCGTAGCCGATAAAGTGACTATGACCGAGGAGTCTATTATCGCCGAGGGCAATGCGGCCGTAGACGTCATGGGGGCGCGTATGCTCTGCAATTACTTAGTCTTAGATAAGACTACGGGGCGCTTGACGGCTTCGGGAGAGTGCGTCGTCTATTGGAATAATAACTTTATCGCCTCCGACTGGCTCACTTACGATCCCAACCGCAAAGTGGCGGTAATGCACAACGTGACCGGCCAGGGCCACAATTTCTCTAGCGCCGACAACGAGATGGATAACGACATCTTCTTCTGGTCCGATACCTTACACTGGACGCCCGAAAAGATGACCTTGTCCAACGCCACCTTTACGACTTGCGACAAAAATACCGACGATCTAGATTACAAATTTACCTCCCAATTAGTAGAGATCTTCCCCCAAGATAAGTTGATCGCCAGCAATACCGGGATCTACCTCAAGGGAACTAAGCTCTACACCATGCCTACCCTCAATATTCCGCTCGACAATAAGCGGCGGGCGCGCAAGACGATTATCCCCCAAATAGGAAGTAACTCCGTCGACGGCTGGTTCGTGCGCACTACTTTCGACTACGTCTTCGACAATAATAATTATGGCGAATTGCTCCTCGATTATTACAGTAAGACGGGTATCGGTACCGGCCTCCACCACTACTATACGCTCGGTCCCAAGGGCGAGGGCGACTTCTACTACTATCGCCTCAATGGGGATAAGATCAGCTCCCGCTACGATCTGAGCAGCAATATCACCTACCGCTTTGACGACCAGACTAAGGTCTCTTGGGAGTTTAGCTCCAATAAATCGGAGACTCCGGGCTTTACTAATGAGGGACGGGTCAACTCGCTCTTCAATTTCTCCCACAAGACGGATACCCAGGATCTGCGCTTCTCCCACAACTACAACACTAAGGGCAGCGAGAATCGCAATACTACCTGGCGCATGTATTACGACTTGCAATTGACCCCCGAGCTCTCCACTATGTGGAAGGCGGAGCTCTCTACTATCGCCACTAGCGCCAGTATCGCCCAGCGCTTCTATTATCGGGGCGGCTTGCGCCATACGAGCGAGCTCTTCGATAGCGAACTCTATATGGAGAATACGACGGGCGACACTAATTATAGTCTCAATCGCAACCCCGAATTTACCCTGCGCTCCCACCCCATCTTCGTAGGAGACGTGCCCCTCTTGGCCTCCGCTAGCTTCGGCTACGTGACGGAGTCGCCCAGCATGTACTCTACTAACCGCTACGACCTGCGCTTGCAGATCCCCGACCAATCCTTTGAGTACGACTCGGGCCGCTTCTTAATGGGCGCCGGTCTGCGCCAGCTCTTCTACGGTAACGGCCAGAGCATGTATACCTTAGCCGCCCGCTTAGGCTGGCTCCAAGAATTGGGCGAAATCGGAACTATTCGCTTCGATTACAACTGGCTCTCCCCGCGCGGCGAGACGCCCTTACAATACGACTTAACTAACGGCTACGAGAATATTACGGGCGGCATCGAGTTCTTTAAAGACGACGTCTTCAATTTAGCCGTGGTGGGCGGTTACAACTTACGCACCGACCGCTTCCAAAATATTACCCCCCGCATCCAATTCCGACCCCAAAAGGATTGGCTCATAGGAGTTGGCAGCGCTTACGATCCCCATAGCCACACTTGGCGCAATTTAGACGCCAATCTGCGCCTCAAATTGACCAAAGAGTTGGCCGTCAGCCACTGGAGCGTCTACGATTTCGTCAATAACCGCTTCACTTACCAAGATTACCAATTAGATTACGAGGCCCACGACTGGATCACGAGCTTAGTCTACCGCAGCGTCCAAAATGAGCTCTACTTCCAATTTAGCCTCAAAGCCTTCCCCCAGCCGGCGGTGACTATCGGCCCCAACCCGGCCCAGGATCTCATCCCCAAGAATAGGCGCAACGCCTTCGTCCACTAGGAAGGGTAAGATGGAGCCCACTCCAGAAACCAACCCCCTAGAGAGCGCCCCTTCCCCGCTCAGCTCGCGCCTAGTCAGTATCTTAGCTATCGCTAGCGGCCTCTCCGTAGCTAATGTCCACTACTTACCCCCGCTCCTAGCTCAAGTAGCCGCTTCCTACCAGGTAGCGCCCGCCCAAGCTAGTTTACTCTTTACCGCCACCCAGTTGGGCTTTGCCTTAGGACTCTACTTGCTCTTGCCCTGGGCGGATATTACGGAAAAGAAGGGGCTCATATTAAGGGTCCTGACCGGCTCTATAGTAGCCTTGAGTCTCCTCTATTGGGCGCCCACTTGGGGCTGGGCCCTGGGACTAGCCCTCCTAGTCGGCTTAACCTCCATTATCCCCCAACTAGCTATCCCCCTAGGAGCTCAACTCTCACCCCCGCCCCAGCGGGGGGAGGTCATTGGCAAGATTATGGTAGGCCTCCTAGGCGGTATCCTCTTAGCTAGATTGTGGAGCGGCTACTTAGGCCAAGATGGGGATTGGCGCACGGTCTACGGGGTCTCCGCGCTCCTTATGGGGGGACTGTGGCTCCTTTTAAAGAGGGAACTACCCCGCTGCCCGCCTTTAAGTAAGGAGACTTACGCCAACTCCCTAGCCTCGCTCCTCCCGCTCTGGCGCAGATACCCACTCCTGCGCCGCTCCGCCTTTATAGGCGCCATGATCTTTGGGGCCTTTGGAGCCTTTTGGAGCGCCCTCTCCTTCCTCTTAGAGGCCCCGCCCTTTGAGCTCAGCCCCGGCTATATCGGCCTCTTTGGGCTGGCGGGACTAGCGGGCGCCCTCTGCGCCCCTTGGGCGGGGCGCCTCTCCGACCGCCGGGGCGTCCACTTTACGCTGGGTCTCAATATAGGCCTCATCTTACTCTCTTACCTACTCTTGGGGGTAAGTTCCCGCTCCCTTCTCGGAATCGCGCTGGGGGTTATCATCCTCGATTTAGGGGTCCAAGGGGGCAACGTCAGCAACCTGACCCGGGTCCACCTCCTCAATGAGGCGGCCCGCAATAGGCTGACCGCCCTCTATATGATCGCCTATTTCTTAGGCGGGGCCGCGGGCTCTTACTTAGGGGGCTGGGCCTTCCAACAGGGAGGATGGCCGGGGGTCTGCGCTCTCGGCCTAGGCTCCCAACTCTTAGCTCTAGGCGTCTGGTCCTTACCCCTCCCGCCCCAGCAGGGAGAGGAGAGTTCCCCTTAGGCCGCTAGCGAAGTGGGCGTAGTCTTAAGGGGCGTGGCCGCCGCCTCGTAATAATAGCAGTAGATAGCCAAGAGGAGCGTCCCTAAACCGGTGACGGCTACCCCCGCTAAGGGTAGGCTGGAATACTCCCAGCCCGCTTGCAGGGCGATGCCGCCCATACTGGAGCCCAGGGCGCTTCCCAAATTGAAGGAGGCTTGGACTAAAGCTGCGCCCACTAAGATCCCGCCCGGCGCATTTTTAAATATGGAGAGCTGCTGGGGGGTACCGATAGCGAATAAGGTACCGGCAATTAAGATTAAGAGGGGTACGGCGCCCCACAAATACTGGCCGCTAAAGGACAAGATCGTTAAGGCCCCTATAGCTATTAACTGGAAAGCAGCCGCCACCCGTCCTGAAGAGTAGCGGTCGCAAAAGTAACCGGCCACTTGGTTTAAAAGGACCATGGCCACCCCGCAGCCCGCCATCACCAAAGAGACCATAGCTAAGGGCAGCTGGGACCAGTTAGTGAGTAAGGGGCTCAAGTAGGTAAAGGAGATAAAGATCCCCCCGTTGCCCAAGACGGTAGCCGCTAAGAGGAGCCAGGGAGCGGGCTTTTTGAGGAAGGCGAATTGGCCCCAGAAGCCCTTATACTCCAAATGGCCTACTTCCGGCAACCAGTAGTAGATTCCCAACCAGAGGCCGCTATTAATGAGGACGGTCACAAAGTAGATGACCCGCCACGAGTAGAGATCGGCTAAGGCCGTTCCCAAGGGGACGGCTACCAGGTTGGCTAAGGGCATCCCGGCAATTACGGTCGCTACGGCGCTATTGGCCTTAGCGGGATCGACTAAACGCTGGGTAGCTATAGCGCTAGCCCCAAAGAAACAACCGTGGGGCAGACCTAAGAGGAAACGCGCCCCTAAGAGCACGGCAAAGTTGGGGGCTAAGGCCGTTAAGAGGCTAGAAATAAACATCATACCCGCTAAATAGAGCATAATGCGCTTGAGAGAAGTCTGGCCGAAGAGAGATTGGAGGAAAGATCCGCAGACTACTCCCAAAGCGTAGGCCGTAATAGAATAACCAGCTTGGGCGGTAGAGACTTTAAAGTCTTGGGCGACATAGGGTAAAAGGCCCGTCATTACAAATTCGCAGATACCGAGGCTAAAGGTTCCTATAGCCATGGCTAAGAGAGCTCTCTTCATCATCTCTTCTCTCCTCCCTGAAAGTAAGCAAGCCCAGCATTATAATCCCTACCCCCAGCTAGGGCAAGGAATTTTAGCTTGCCAATTGGCAAATAGGCATGCTAAATTGGGAAGGTGAGTCGCCCGGTCCTAATTACTCTCTTATTCTTAGGGGTCCTGACCTTAGGGCTAAGCGGCTGGGGGCTTACGCTCTGGTGGCGGCAAGAGAATCGCCAACTGAGCTTAACGACTTACCGTATCCGCTCCCCTAAGATTCCCCCCGCCTTTTCCGGCTGGCGTTTAGTCCATCTCTCCGACCCCCACAATACCCAATTTGGAGAGGGGAATAACCAACTCTTAGAGTTATTACGCTCCCTAAAGCCCGACCTCATCTGCCTAACGGGCGACCTCTTAGACTCCTACGCCCCTCAAGTAGATTTAGCCGCCTCCTGGGTAGAGCGCACCCAAGCTATAGCGCCCCTCTATTACGTAACGGGAAACCACGAAGCACGACTCTTAGAGGCCCCAGAGCCCCATCAACCGGCGCCCTATCCTCTCTTAGAAGAGCGCTTAAAGCGAGCCGGAGTCACTATCCTCCACGGCCAGAGCCGCTCTATAGTCCGCGACCGCGAGTCCTTAAATATTATCGGCTTAGACGATCCCTATTTTGCTAGCCTCCTACCCCCCGACCCGCAACGCATCGAACTCTCTAACTTGGCTCGCCATCTCGATCCGCAGCGCTTTAATATCGTACTCTGCCACCGCCCCGAACTCTTCTCCCTCTACGCCCAAGCGGGTTGCGACCTCGTCCTCACCGGCCACGCCCACGGCGGACAGATCCGCTGCTGGCCCTTCCCTAATGGACTCCTCGCCCCCAACCAAGGCTTCTGGCCCCGCTATACGGCCGGACTCTATACCCAAAGGTCCACCCACATGCTAGTCAGCCGCGGACTGGGCGATAGCCTCTTACCCCTACGCATCAATAACCGCCCTCAAGTCATAGTTATCGAATTGCTAGCCGCCGAAGGCGGCAAGCAATTCGGAATGCTTAATGCGTAATGCGGAATTAAGTTTCTGCTTGTTAATGACTTGGCGGATCCGGAAGTAGCTGGGCTTATGAAAGAATCGCACTAGGTGCTTGAGCGCCAAATTCTTGGGTTCGTACTCCGTTGCTTGAATGAGGCCTTTAGAGCACTTGTCCAATTGGACCGCGGCGCGCTCCGCGCCGCACATCTTCAGCGATTTTCACCCTAGCTAAGTAACCCACGGAATCTGCCAGTTATTCCTCCAAGCCATCTCGCCCATCACCCACCGACGAAACTAAAGTTAGAGCCATAACCTCTCCCACCGCCGGCAACCCCCAATTCCGCATTCCGAATTCCTAATTCCGAATTGTTGCCGGCGGCAACATAAGTCTTGCCAAAACCAAGGTTACGGTTATACAATCACCCTAGCGGAAACTTAACTTCGGTACGCATAAAGGGGGGCAAGAGTGAGCCACGATTCTAGTTACAAAAAGTTCTTTAGCCGCGCGGATATGGTTGAATCGCTAGTGCGCGACTTTATTTCTGAGGATTTAGCCGACGAACTCGACTTTACGACTCTGGAGCCCATGCCTACCGTTTTTCAAAAGCATGGACAGACAGAACGGCGTGGCGATCTTATTTGGCGACTCCAATGGCGAGATGATAGTCCTTGCCTTTTGGCTATACTCTTAGAGTTTCAGAGTACTATCGATAAGAAGATGCTCTGTCGGTTACTGGAATATGCCACTCTCTTCTTAGAGCAAACCTTGGACGATGAGAAGAGCAAAGGGCTGACTTTACCGCAAATTTTGCCCATCGTCCTTTACAATGGAGCCAAACCTTGGAGCGCGCCTTGCGTTTATGGCGAGTTATCGGAGCGCGAAAGGCTGGCTTATGAGCGCGGTATTTGGGATTTCAAATACCATTTAATTGACATTCGCCATCTAGAAGAGTCTTTGGTAGATAAGGCTAAGGGTGTCAGCGCCTGGATCTTCCGCTTTGAACGGGCCGCCAACGTCCAGGAGATGGAGCGGCTCTGGAGGGTTATGTTCCGCGCTCTAAAGAATCCAGCTTATGAAAATTTGCGCCAAGAGATTATAATGTGGCTAGAAACATGTGTATTGCCAGTCCGTAAAATATCGGGCGCTAAGATAGTTATAGAACGCTTAAAGGAGGAAGAAACGATGACCGTAGTTACCGCCGAAATGGAAGACTGGACCCTCCCCTACATCAACCAAGGAATCAAACAAGGCCGCGCCGAAGGAAGACTGGAGGGAAAGCTCGAGGGGGAGCGCATAGGGGAACTTAAAGGCGAACTCAAAGAGCGTACTAAGGTTATTCTCAAGATGCTCGCCGAGGGCTTTGAGGATACGCTCATCGCCAAATTAGTCAACATCCCCTTGTCCGAAGTGCAAAAATTCCGCCTCCAAATCTAATTCGGAATGCGCTAGCTAGCCGCCGTCCCGGCGGCTTAGCAATGCGGAATGCTTAATGCGGAATTAGGAATTGGGGAAGTAAGGTGCCGCCCTAAGGCGGCATTTTAGATTGCTGCTTGTTAGTGGCTTGGCAGATCCGGAAGTAGCTTAACCTATGGCAGAATCGCAGGAGGCGTCGCCTCCCTCGCGGCGCGCTCCGCGCCGCACACTCCCAGCGATTTCCCCCCAGCCAAGCTACCCTCGGAACCAGTCAGCAACTAACTCCTTGCCCTCTCGCTCCTAAGCCTTGCAGAAGCCAAAGTTAGAGCCACGCCCCGCCCTCAGCCGCGCATCCAGAATTACGCATTCCTAATTCCGCATTACCAAAGCCCAGTTTAAAACTAAGAGCGCGATAATTATCCGCGGGTTGAGGAGGCGTTCGGTTAGGGTTTGCCAGCGTCGGTAGAGGGGTGAGTAGTAGAGTCCCAGGGTCCCTATTAGGAGCCAGAAGGCGCCTAGGGTTACTAGGGGGTTGAGTAATAAGGCCAGGTAGACTTCTCCGTGGCTCAGGAAGGCTAAGGCTCTAGTCCCTCCGCAGAGGGGGCAGTTAATGTGGAAGAGCTGGCGGGAGAGGCAGCTGGGCCAGTAGGGGCTAAAGGCGGGCTGGTTGGCGAAGAAGAGGTACCCTATCCCCCAGAGGAGGGGTACGAAGAGTCGGCTCTTCCAGGTCGGTCCGCTGGGGGGTCGTTGGCTGGGAGCTGGGGGATTGTGGGTAATACCTTCCGCGCAGCCTATTTGGTGGGCTGAGGGTTTGCCTACATCTTCGCGCCACTCTTCCATTTAGACGTCTACCTCCGCCTCTTGGGCGTGTTCCATAATTAATTTATAGCGGGGCGCCACTTCGCGACCGAAGCAGGAGGAGACGGCTTGGGAGGCCAGTTCGTCGTCTTCCACGCAGACGCGGAAGATAGTGCGCGTAGCGGGGTCGAGGGTAGTTACTTTCAGCTGTTCCGGACTCATCTCGCCCAGCCCTTTAAAGCGGGTCACTTGGGTATTCCCTTTGCCGCGGGCCGTTTGGGTGTAGGATTCGCGCTCCTCTTCGCTCCAGGCCCAATGGACGTTCTTGCCCCGCTGGATGCGGTAGAGGGGCGGCCGGCCCAGATAGACGTGTCCCTCTTTGAGGAGTTGGGGCATAAAGCGGTAGAAGAAGGTCACCAGGAGGCAGGCGATATGGTGGCCGTCGGAGTCGGCGTCGGTGAGGACTACGATGCGGTCGTAGCGCAACTTTTGGGGGGCGTATTGATCCCCCACGCCGCAGCCGATGGCGCTAATGAGGTTGGCGATCTCCTTATTTTGGCCGATCTTATTGGCCCCGGCATTCTCGATATTGAGAATCTTGCCGCGCAGGGGCAAGATCGCTTGATGGCGGCGGTCGCGGGCTTGCTTAGCGGAACCGCCGGCCGAGTCTCCCTCGACTATGAAGAGCTCGCACTCTTGGGGTCGGTTGGAGGCGCAGTCAGCCAGCTTCCCGGGCAGGTTGAGCTTGCGAGTCACCGCCTTGCGGGAGACTAAGGTGGAGGCTTGTTGGGCGGCAGCCCTCTCTTTGGCCCCTTGGACGATGCGCTCTACTAGCCCGCTAGCTACGGAGGGATTCTCGTTGAGATAGCGCTCTAAGGCTGGGGCCAGGGCGTTAGCCACTTGGGCGTTGACTTCGGGATTATTGAGCCGCTCTTTAGTTTGGCCCTTAAATTGGGGCTCAGAGAGATAGATAGCCACGATAGCCCGCAGGCCGTCGCGAATATCTTCGGCGCTCAGTTTGAGCCCTTTCGGTTGGAGATTATGGACCTCCAGATAATTGCGCACCGCGCGCACGATCCCCGCTTTAAGCCCTAAATCGTGGGTCCCCCCTTGGGGGGTATTGATGCCGTTAACGAAGCTGCGCACCTGTTCGCCCCCCTCTTGGCTCCAGAGTAGGGCGATGTCCAGGCGCGGATCTTCGACGCGAGAGTAGAGGAAGATATTCTCCTCCCAACCGTGGGCCCGGGGCTCAGAGCCTACGATCTGGGCTAAGAAGCCATCTAGGGTACTATCCGAATGGTCGAAACGGTAAGTCTCATGATTCGTGCGATCTTTAAAGACTATCTTCACCTGGTGGAGCCAAGCCCTAGCCTCTAAGGTCTGGCGAATGAGCTGGGGATCGAAATTGTGGACCTCAAAGAGCTCAGAGTCGGGTCGGAACCAGATAGAGGTCCCCGTGCCGCGGATCCCCTGCCCCACCTGGAGCACGGGCGCGGTGGGAATCCCGAAATTGTAGGATTGGAACCACTCCGCCCCTTCCCGCTTGACGGTAACTTCCAAGCGCTCGGAGAGAGCGTTAACTACCGAAGCCCCCACCCCGTGCAAGCCGCCCGAATAGGTGTAGTTGGCGTGGGCAAATTTTCCACCCGCGTGCAAGGTGGTCATAATGAGCTCTAAGGCCGACTTCTGGTACTCGGGATGGATATCGACCGGAATCCCGCGCCCATTATCGGTCACCCGCAAGGCCTGCCCGTCGCGATCGAGCTCGATCTCTACCCAGGTGGCGTAGCCATTCATGACCTCGTCTATAGAGTTATCGAGTATCTCCCACAAGAGGTGGTGCAGCCCCGCGCTATCTAGGCCCCCAATATAGAGGCCCGGCCGCTTGCGCACCGGCTCCAGGCCGGTCAATACTTGGATATCTTGAGCGGTATAAGTCATATCCCCTCCTCACTGACGGGCGTAGAATTTTTCTTGCACATACAACTTTCCGCGCTTAGCTAAGACCGTCCCCTTGCCTCCACGTTTGGCGATCTTCTGCTTGGCCAAGGAGAGCTCTTGGGTGGGGCTACTACTATCGCGGGCTAGGAGCATCCCTTGGTCGGGGCCGGTCACAACCATTTGGGCGCAGAGCTTATCGCCCTCCTCCAATTTCATAACTTGGACCCCTCGGGCGACTCCGGTCATAAAGTTTATTTCCGCTACCGGACAGAGCAAGGCTCGATTCTGTTCGCTTAGGACGATAAGCGTCTCTTTGCCGCGCACCGTCTCTACGCTTAAGACTTTGCTCTCCTCGCAGCGCATAAATTTGCGCCCCGTCTTTTTGGAGGGCTCTAAGAAGTTAGCCAGACTAAAGCGCAGGCCGCGCCCGTCTTCGCTTAGAGCCAGAGCCTGCATGGGGGGCAGGGCCGCCTCTCCCGAGCTCTCCGGGGCCTCGGAATCTAAGGCGGGCGCTTGCCAAAGTTGGCTCTCTTTGGGGTCTAAGGTGAGGGCGGCCACGATCTTTTCCCCGTCGCTAAAGGTAAAGAACTTCTGTACGGGCTCGCCCAGGCCGCGGGCGCCGCTGGGGAGTTCGTGGATAGCTAGGGTGTAGGCTACCCCCAAATTGCTAAAGAGCAATAGGGAGGAAGAGGTCTCGCTCTCTAAGCTGAGCCAGAGCGCGTCTTCGGGGCGCAGGCGCAACTTACTGAGGTCGCAATCGGGAGCTACCCGGCGCAACCAGCCGTCTTGGGTAATGAGTACCAAGGTAGGCTCGGTGACAATAAAATCCTCGGCGTTATAGACCAACTCTTGGGCCCCGTGGCGCTGGATGAGGGTCCGGCGGGAGTCGGCGTATTTGCGGCGCACGCTCTCTAAGTCGCCTTTCACTAAGTTCCAGAGAGCGGGCATATCGAGGACTAAGGCCTCAATCTGGGCTAAGCGCTGGGCCTTCTCCTCCATCTCTTGGCGGATGAGCAAGATATCCTTTTGGCTCAAGCGGTAGAGGCGCAACTCTAAGATAGCTTCCGTCTGGACTTCGTCTAATAAAAAGCGCTGGCGCAATTTGGCCCCCGCCTCCTGACGACTGCTAGCGACTCTAATGAGGGCTATGGCTTCGTCCAAAGCGTCAAAAAGCTTAATGAGCCCCTCTAAGATATGGAGCCTCTCGCGCAGGAGCCTGGCTTCATGGTGGAGGCGGCGCAAGGTCACCTGGAAGCGGAAATCGATAAACTCTAAGAGGGCGGTGCGCAAGTTGACGCGCTCCGGACCGCGGGCCTCCCCTTCACGCCCTACTAAGCAGGTCATATTGACATTAAATTGATTCTGCAACTTAGTATGCTTAAAGAGGTAGGCCATAATGGTCTGGGGATCGCCTTCGCAGCGGCAGTCGAGGACGATGCGCACTTCTTGGGTCGATTCGTCGCGCACGTCTACTAGTTGGGGCACTTTGCCCCCCAGGATGATATTGGCGATCTCCTCTACTAGCTCGGCCTTATTGACCATGTAGGGGATAGAGTTAATGACGATCTGGAAGTGGCGCTTACCCACATTCTCTAAGGCGTAGGTAGCCCGCACTTTGAGGGCCCCTTGGCCTTCGGAGTAGATCTGCTCAAGACTCTGGCGGTCGTTAAGCAATTCCCCGCCGGTGGGGAAATCGGGCCCTTGGATATAATCTAAGAGCTTGGAGATGGGGAGCTGGCGATTATCGATTAAGGCCTTACAGGCGCGCAGGACCTCCCCTAAGTTATGGGGGGGGATATTGGTAGCTACCCCTACGGCGATGCCTATACAACCATTAATGAGCATCTGGGGGACTTGGGCCGGTAAGACTTGGGGCTCGGGGACGCTCTCATCGAAGTTGGGAGCAAAATCGACCGTCTCTTGGCCCAACTCTTCCACAAATTCTAAGGCTAAGGGGCTGAGGCGGGCCTCCGTATAGCGGTAGGCGGCGGGCGAGTCGCCATCTATTGAACCAAAATTACCCTGCCCGAAGACTAAGGGGTAGCGCAAAGTCCAATCTTGGGCCATGCGGGCTAGGGCCTCATAGACGGCGCTATCCCCGTGGGGATGGTAGCTGCCCAGGACCTGCCCCACCACCTTGGCGCACTTTAAGGTAGGGCGCTCCGGGGTGAGATGGAGGTCGTGGTACATGGCGTAGAGGATGCGCCGCTGCACGGGTTTAAGACCGTCGCGCACGTCGGGCAGGGCGCGATCGGTAATGACGGACATGGCATAATTGAGGAAGCGGCTATAGAGGACCTCGTGTAAGGGGGCCTCTACTACCCGCCCTATCTGGGGGTTAGCGGGGGCGGGACTCAAATTCCTAGCTCCTTAAATTGGGCCCGCAGGGGCTCCTCGGCCTGGCGCATAGCCGCTAAGCTCTTTTCCATCAAAGTGGGCAACTCCCAACCTAAGAGTTGGGCCCCTTGGGTAATGACCTCCCGCGAGCAGCCCGCGGCGAAGCGCTTATCTTTAAATTTCTTCTTGAGGCTAGAGACCTCCATATCTTGGACGCTCTTAGAGGGGCGCATGAGGGCCGCGGCGCCAATGAGCCCCGTCAACTCGTCGACCGCGTAGAGCACCTTCTCCATCTCTAACTTAGGCTCTAAGTCGCTGCAGATCCCAAAGCCGTGGGAGCAGATAGAGTAGATCATCTCTTCCCCTACCCCCCCTTGGCGCAAGAGCTGGGGGGCCTTTTGGCAGTGTTCTTGGGGATAGAGCTCAAAATCGATGTCGTGTAAGAGGCCGACTATCCCCCAATACTCCTCTTCCTGAGCGTAGCCCAACTCCTTGGCGAACCAGCGCATGACGCTCTCCACGGTCAAGGCGTGCTGGAGGTGGAAGGGCTCTTTGTTATATTGGCGCAAAAGCTCCCAAGCTTGGGGGCGGCTGATCTTACTTACTAACATGGACTCTTTATTCGACTATCTTTCTAAATAGAGTGAGGGCGTTTGAAAACTTTTATATATTAGCTATTGGCGCCCAATTAGGGAAGGGAGGGGGCCATCTTTCTTAGGCAGGAGTTTCTCCTTAACTAGACCGAAGGGCCTAAAATTATGGAAAATGCTCCCCCATTGCGCCCTAATTCCCCCTTAGCCCAGGCTAAACGCCTAGTCATCTTGCGCTTCGATAAGTTGGGCGATACTATCCTGGCCCTCCCCTGCCTGCGCTGGCTAGAGCGCCATCTCCCGACGGCCCAGACGACTATAGTCGCTAGCCCCTTGGGGGCGCCCGTCTTAGCTAGGGAGAAGAGCGAGGTTAAAATCTTTGACCCCCAAAGCAATAATTTACAGGCCGATTTAGGGGCCTACTTAAAGAGCCAAGATTTCGATATTCTCTTTTGCTTTACGGAGAAAGGATTTGCCTTAAAAGCTAGCGGCCAAAGCCAGATCCCCCATCGCTACGGCTTTACCCCCGGCCTCCACAATCCGGTGCGAGCTTTAAGCGTCAATTGGCAATTGACGACTAGTTTACCTAATCCCAGCGCCAATCCTAAGATTAATGAACATCGCCACGAAGTAGAGCGCTTTTTCTCCCTCTTAGAGGCCGCGGGGGCTACCTATAATCCTCCCCTCCCGCCTTTAACCTTACCTACGACCCCCAAGGAGGAAGAGGCGGCCCGAGAGCGCTTACAGAGTCTCCTACAAGGGTTAGGTAAGGAGCCCTCTACTTTTACTTGCGCCCTGCAATTGATGCCCCGCCTCTCTAAATTTATTGGTACCCCCCGCCTCAATTATGAAGAACATTTAGGCTTTATAATTAAGCTCTATGGACTGCTCTTAGAGGCAAGAGTCCAGCCCCTCTTTACCTTAGCCCCAGGGGACCGATCTTGGGCCCTACCCTTCTTAGCCTACTTGCAAGAGAAGCTGAACCTCCCCCATCTCCCGCCCCTCTTCTGTGAGCCCGACCTCTTCCAGACGGTAGCCTTCTTAAAGAACCTCTCCTTAATGGTCACCCCTTTAGGGGGATCGACCCACCTCGCTGCCGCGGCTCAAATCCCCGTGGTGTGGATTATCGAAGAGCGCACGGCCACTACGGAGATGAGCCGTTGGCATCCCTACCAAACGCCCAACCAGCCCGTCATTAGAGAGGAGGATCAGCCTCAAGACGGGGAAAGACTCTGGCACAATTTATATGAGGCTTGTTTAGCATATGTCTATCAAAATCAGCGTAGTAATGCCCACTTATAACCGGGTCGACACTCTGCGGGAGGTGCTGCCCACCCTTTTAAATCAGACTTTCCATCCCCAAGATTATGAGATCTTACTCTGCGACTCGGGCTCTAGCGACGGCACGGCCGAGTACGTAGCCAGTTTAAATGCTCCTCAAGTGCGTTACTTACCCGGTCCCAACCGCGGCCGCAGCGGGGCCCGCAACCGAGGGATCGACCAAGCCCGGGGGGAGATCATCCTCTTTACGGACGCCGATATCTTAGCCGACCCCCAACTTTTAGCGACCCACTGGCGCTACCACCAAGAACATCCGGGCCAGGCGGTAGTAGGTAACGAGGTCCAAGTTAAGAGCTTAGAAGAGTACCGCCTCAAATCTCAAGATCCCGCCGCCCACGCCCGCCATAAGGCTACCCGCCGCTTCTTGCCCTGGCACTATTTCTTGACGGGCAACGCCTCCGCCCCGCGCCAGACGCTTATAGAGGTCGGCAAGTTCGACGAGGCCTTCCAAGGGTACGGTCACGAAGATTTAGAGTTGGGCTACCGCCTCTTAAAGTACGGCTTAAAGATCTACTACGCTCCCCAGGCGGTCAACTACCACTGGCACCCCGTCTCCTTTAGCGAGCAGAAGGGGCGCATGCGTTTAGCGGGCCACTCCACGGTGCGCTTCTACCGCAAGTACCACGATATTCGCATCGCCCTCCAGATGGGGATGAACCCCCTCTCCATGTTAGTCCACTCCTTTTTGCGGGCCAACCGCTTCCTCTTAGAGTGGCTGGAGGCCCTGGCCGAGCGCTGCAAATTGGCCAGAGAGATCATCTACCAATACTACTACGTAGGGGGGATGAAAGAGAGTATGGGCCGCTAAGATGAAGCCACTCCCTCTAACTACCGCCCAGCGCATAGCGGTCATTCGCACCGACCATATAGGGGATCTCATCCTCTCCACCCCCTTTCTCAAGGCTCTGCGTCAGGCCGCGCCCCAGGCCCAGTTGGAGGTCGTCTTGCCCCAGTATACGGCCCCCGTCCTGGAGAATTTGGACTTTGTCGACTCTATCCTAAGTTATAGCGATCGCCCCAGCCGCGAATTTACCGAGGCTCTGCGCCAGCGCCAGTACGATATCGCCGTAGCCTTAGCCCCCCGCACCCAAGCCTATAAGCTGGCCTACGCCACTAAGGCCCCCTGCCGGGTAGGTTACTTTTATGCTAGCCGCCCCCTAACGGCCATTATGTGCACCGCCCTCTACCTCACCCACTATATGAGCGTCAATTTGGGCAAAAAGTTGGCCTTAGGTCAGCCCCTACCCCACGAGGTCCAGCAGCTGGGGGAGCTAGCTAAAGCGATGGGCCTAATCTATGAAGACGACAGCTTGAGCCTCAAGTTGAGCTTAGAGGAAGAGGCCCTCTCCCACGAGATGAGTAAGAACTGGCGTCATCCGGTCATCCTCTTGCAATTACACCACAACTGGCTGACCTTAGGCTGGACGGTCAATAACTTAGTGCGCCTAGTGAGCGGCCTTTTGATGACCTCTCGGGGCGGGGAGTTAGTCGTCTGCTACTACGGCCAACGCGAGGGGGAGATCGCCCAAGAATTGCGCGAGACCCTAGCTAGCGGCCACCCCAAACCGGAGGCGGCCCACAACCGCATCCACTTCCGAGGCGACCTCAATTTCCGCCAGTGGGCCTGCCTCATGCAGGGGGTCAACTTCGTAGTAACCCCCGACACGGGAGCCGTCCACCTGGCCGCCGCCCTCAAAAAACCGGTGGTAGCCGTCTACGAACCCCAGACGGCGACCCTCAATACCCAGCAGTGGGCCCCCTGGCAAGTGGCCCACCGCTCTATCGTCAAAGACGCCCCCGCCCCCACCTTAGAGAAGATCTTTACCGCCCTCGACACCCTCATGACCGATAGCTTAGCCTGGGAGTGCTCCGCCCTGCAGAGCTCGGGGGAAATGGAGGCCCTAGAGCCCCCAGAAGAGGAAGGGACCGGGATAGGGGGAAAGTGAGCTCTGCGGCTCCCCCCTCTTAGGCGGAGCCCCACTATTTAGAGGAGAGTTACCATGTCAGAATTGAGCCCTGAGCCCTTAAACGGTTTACATCGCACCCACTATTGCGGCGTCCTGCGCGCCCCCGACGCCGGCCAGAAAGTAGTGCTCATGGGCTGGGTAGATAGGCGCCGCGATCTGGGCGGCCTGATCTTCGTCGACCTGCGCGACCGCAGCGGCGCCACCCAATGCGTCTTCAATAAGGATCTGACCCCCCAAGTCTTCGCCCGGGCTAGCGAATTGCGCAACGAGTTCGTCATCGCCGTCGTGGGCCAAGTAGCTAAGCGCAGCGTGCCCTCCACTAACGAGAACTTGGCCACCAAAGAGATCGAAGTCTTAGTAGAAGAGCTGCACATCTTAAACCCCTGTAAGACCCTGCCCATCCACATCTCCGACGAGCAGGCCCCCGACGAAGGGTTGCGTATGCAATACCGCTACTTAGATCTGCGCAAGCCCCGCTTAGTGCGCAATATCGCTCTGCGCCACAAGGTCACCAAAGCGGTGCGCGATTACTTCGATTCCCAAGGTTTCTACGAGATCGAGACCCCCATCTTGACGGCCTCCACCCCCGAAGGGGCCCGCGACTATCTGGTGCCCAGCCGCGTCAATCCCGGCAAGTTCTACGCTCTGCCCCAGTCCCCCCAGCTCTATAAACAGATCTTGATGGTGGGCGGCTTAGATCGCTACTTCCAGATCGCCCGCTGCTTCCGCGACGAGGACTTGCGCGCCGACCGCCAGCCGGAATTTACCCAGATCGATATGGAGATGTCCTTTGTGGAGCGCGACGACGTCTTAACCATGGTCGAGGGTTTAGTCCATTCCCTCTTCGCTAAGTTGCAGCTCCCCGTTCCGGCCGCCATCCCCCGCATCTCCTATAGCGAGGCTATCGAGAAATATGGCTCCGATAAGCCCGACCTGCGCGTAGATATGGTCATCCAAGATGTGAGCGACTTAATTGGCGGCCAGACGGGCTTTGGGGCCTTCGATCAGGCCCTGGCCGAGGGGATGCGCATTAAAGGTTTAGTCGTCAAAGGCCAAGCCCACATCACCCGCAAAGAGCAGGACCACTATAAGAGCATCGCCCAAGGGGCCAACCTGCCCGGCCTCTTCTTTATCGCCCATACCCCTGAGGGTTATAAGTCCAGCCTCTTAAAGTTCTTAGGAGAAGAGAAGATCGCCCACATCTGCCAGCAGATGGGCGCTGAGAGCGGCGACTTGGTCATTTTGGCCGCCGCCCCCTCCAAGGATTTGAGCGTAGCTTTAGGGAAGGTGCGCTTAGAGTTGGCCCAGCACCTCAACTTGCTCGATCCCCAGCGCTACGAGTTCCTGTGGGTCATCGACTTCCCCATGTTCTCCTGGAACGAGGAAGAAAACCGCTTAGAGGCGGAGCACCACCCCTTCACTAGCCCCTTGCCCAGCGACTTAGAGCGCTTAGAGAGCGATCCTTTGAGCGTGCGGGCCGCGGCTTACGACTTAGTCTTAAATGGCAGCGAGCTGGCCTCCGGTTCGGTGCGTATCCACCAACGCGACCTCCAGGCCAGGGTCTTAAAATGCATCGGCCTCAGTCTGGAAGAGGCGGAGACTAAGTTTGGCTTCCTCTTAAACGCCTTCGGTTACGGCGCGCCCCCCCACGCCGGTATCGCTCTGGGCTTAGACCGCTTAGTAGCCATCTTGGCGGGCGAAACCTCTATCCGCGAAGTTATCGCCTTCCCCAAGAATACTAATGGCGTCGAGCTCATGACGGGCGCTCCGGTAGTGGTGACCGACGAGCAGATGAAGCTGGTCCACTTAAAGTACGACCTCTAAAAAGTAACCTGGCTCTCCCCCGGAGGGCCCCTTAAGCGAGAGACCCTTTGAGGCTAACTCTAATTCTGAGCGCGCGTTTGGAAGTAAGTTAGCCTCAAAACCTTAAGAGGCGGAGGTATGGAAGTTATGGATTTATTGATTCTCAACGCCCTAGCGGTAGTAGGTTCGGAAGTCTTACCCTTAGATATAGCCATCCAGAAGGGCAAGATCTGCGCCCTAGGCCACGATCTCCAGGCCTATCAAGAAGGGGCCCAACGGGTGATCGACGCCCAAAAGAGGATCGTAACCCCGGGAGGGGTCGATATCCACGCCCATCTGAGTTACTTTGTGGGCGGGCGCCATACCGCCGACACCTTCGCCTCCGGTACCCAAGCCGCGCTCTTTGGGGGTACGACTACGGTCATGGACTTTGTAGAAGCGGCCGAAGAGGAGAGTTTAACCCAAGCCTTAGAGCGCCGCCGTCGCGAGGCCCAAGATCTAGTCTGTTGCGACTATAGCTTACATATGTCTATCCTCCCCCACGATCTGGGCAAATTGGCGGAGATCCCGGAGCTAGTCAAAGGGGGCTGCCCCACCTTCAAACATTATACCGCCTACTCTTTTAGCTTAGACGACGGTCAGCTCTACCGCTCCTTCCAAGCTATAGCTAAGGCCCAAGGGATGGCCGTAGTCCACGCCGAGAATTGGCCCTTAATCCGTGAGCTCATCCGCCAACATTTAGAGGCCCAAGAGCTGGCCCCGCGCTACCACGCCCTCTCCCGGCCTGCGGAAGCGGAAGCGGAAGCGGTGGAACGAGTCTTAGAGCTGGCCCGCTTGGCCCAAATGAAGATCTACCTCTTCCACCAAGGCTGCTCCCAAGCGCTGCCCCTCATCGAGCGGGCCCGAAGGCGCGGCCAGACGGTCTACGCCGAGACCTGCCCCCACTACCTGGCCTTAGACGACTCTTACTTAGAGAGTATGGGCCCCTTAGTCGTCTGCTCCCCGCCCCTGCGCCCCGCTAGCCACCACCGCCCCTTAATTAAGGCCCTGGAAGAGGGGACTTTGGACTCCGTCTCTAGCGACCACTGCCCCTTCTCCCGCCGCGAGAAGGAAGAGGCCCCCAACTTCGCCCAGACCCCGGGCGGCTTAGCCTCCATCGAGACGCGCATGACGCTCATAAAAGATCTGCCCCATATGAGCTTACCCCGCTGGGTCGAAGTCTGCGCTACCCGCCCCGCCCAACTGGTAGGACTGCCCCATAAGGGCCAACTCTTGCCCGGCTTTGACGCCGACCTAGTCGTCTGGAGCCATGAGCCCTACACCATTAGCGCCGCCACCCTCCACGAAAAGGTCGATTGGACCCCCTACGAAGGACGCCAAGTCTCTAGCCGCCCCCAGATAGTAATTAGCCGCGGGGAAGTAGTTATTAGTGAGAACCAATACTTCGGCCAGCTGGGGCGCGGGCGCTATCTAAACCGCCGCCTCAAGTAAAGAGCGATGCCCCTCCACCCGCCCCACCACCCCCATCCCCAGCACCGGAGCCCTACGGCCCTAATCGACCGCCAACTATTCGAAAAGGCTCCCGTGCCGGTGGCGGTGGCTACCCTCTCCCTGCCCACTATCCTCAGCCAGTTGGTGACTATGATCTACAACATGGCCGACACCTACTTTATTGGGCAGCTCAATAACCCCTACATGCTGGCCGCCCTGGCCCTCTGCTTCCCCATCTTCTACTCCCTCAACTTTATCGGCAACCTCTTCGGACTGGGCGGGGCCAGCGTCATCTCCCGCCTCTTGGGGGCTAAGCACGAGAAGAAGGTCAAGTTCGTCAGCTCCTTTAGCTTTTATGCCACCCTAGCCTCCGGCGCCCTCTACGCCCTCCTCAGCTACTCCTACTCCCAACCTATCTTGCGCTTTTTGGGAGCTAGCCCCCAAACGATAGAGTACGCTAGCCAATATTTTTTCTACGTAGTCACCCTGGGGGCTATCCCCACCGTAATCAGCCTCAGCTTAGCTAACCTCCTGCGCAGCGACGGCCACGCCGCCCAAGCCAGCTGGGGCCTCATGGCGGGGGGCATCTTAAATATCATCCTGGATCCTATCTTTATCTTTTATCTACAACTCGAAGTGCGCGGGGCGGCCCTAGCCACCTTGCTCTCCAATTTCCTCTCCGCCGCTTACTTTATCTTGCTCTTAGTGCGCTGGCGCCAAGGGGAACGCACCGCCCTCTCCTTAAATCCCCGCCACTTTACGCTGCGCTGCCTGTGGGAAGTAGTCTCTATCGGAGCTAGCTCGGCCCTCAATACCATCTTAGCCGGGGTAGGCAACTTCCTCATCGTGCGCCTCTCCGCCCAGTATGGCGATATTCCCATCGCCGCCTTCGGGATCGTCAAGCGGGTCGATATGCTGCCTATCAATATCAGCATGGGCATCTGCCAAGGTTATATGCCCTTAGTAGGCTACAATTTCGCCGCCCACAACTACAAAAGGATGCGCGCCATTAGCCATTTCGCTTGGCTGTGCGGCCTGCTCCTCTCCCTTTTCTGCGTGGCTCTCTCCTGGCTCTTCTCTGAGGCTATTGTAGGTCTCTTTATTGAGGAGCCCCAAACCTTGCGCTTAGGAGCCCAATTTTTGCGCATCGCCAGCTTGGGGGTACCGATGACCGTAGTCAATTTTCTCATCTGCTACGGCCTGCAAGCTATGGGCTACGCCAGCCCCTCCCTGGCCCTCTCCGCTATCCGCCTGGGACTTTTCAATATCTCCTGCACCCTGCTCTTAGACCATTGGTGCGGTATGTACGGGGTCATTAGCGCCCAACCGATAGCCGAAGCCTTCTCCCTAGTTATCTCGCTAGGCGTCTACCTCCACCTCATGCGCCAATTGCACGTCCCCCCCCAGAGCGCCTCTTAGCCGTCGTCCTCCTCCAGTTGCAAGGGAAGTTAGCTAGAATTTGCAGAACTTGTAATTAAAAGATGGGAGCGAGGCTAGAGAGGGAAGCATGAGTAAATCGAGCAACAAGCGCTGGATCACCGCGGGCGTGGGATGTTTAGCCCTCCCCTTCGTATGCGCCGCGCTCATGGCCTTGAACAACAGTAATGAGGTAATGGTAACGTGCCTTTTCCTAACTATTTGTTGGGGTGTATTCTCCGTCGCTTATGTATTGTCGCCAAATTCTAAGAAGGAAGATCGCAATCTCCAGGCTACGGCCCAAGTTCGTGGAGCGGCAGACCCCGATCAGCTTAAAGTCCAACGCCTCCAAGATTTAGACGACCAATTTTCCCGCTTCGCCCTCTACGAATTCGTAACTATCCTCTATCAGCAGCTAAACCTAGGCTTCTATGAGCCCCAGGAGAAAGGGCGACTGCTCTATTATATGGAGGCCCAACTCCTAGAGAATTTGAGCGCCAATCTGCCCCCCAATATTGAGAAGATCGAACATCTAGCCCTAGCTAAGACGACTATTAAACAGATGGCCAAAAGTGAGGAACGGGGACTAGCCCGCGTCAGCCTCTCCTTTAACTCCCAATTCTTAGCCCACTTCCAGAATGGACAAAAGAGATGGCTGGGAGCGGACAATTACCTCGTCTTGACCCGCAATTTAGAGGCCTCCTCCTCCCTCCTGCCCCCCAACCTGCCCCTGGCCTGCCCCAAGTGTGGAGCTACTAGCGGCGTCGATCCCCTCAACTCTTGCTGCCGCTCCTGCCATCAAGACCTCAGCTCAGGGCGCTACGCCTGGATGATGAGCAAATTGGAAGTTAATACCCTCCCCGATGAGCAGGTAGAACTCTGGAAGCCGATCCCCTACCCGCGCTATGGAACTCTATGGAAGTTTGGCGCACGTATGGACGATTTTTATAAGTATTACCACGCCTTTATGGAAAGCCGCCCAAACTCTAGCCGGGAGGAGTGTATTACTAACTGGAAGTTGGGCGCGCGTACGCCCAATTTGCGTACGCCCGATTTGCATATGAATTACGAGGCCTTTATGGAACGCCACCCGGACTTTAGCTGGGAGGAGTTTACTAACCGACTGCGCCAAACTTTCGCCGCTTACCTGAAAGCTGTCAATACGGATAGCCTGGAGCCGCTCTTAGACGTAGCTACCCCCTACCTCCAAAGTAACTTTACCTTCGAGCTAGATAATAGTCTGCGCCTGCAAGTGCATCGGAGACTTCAAGGCGCTACTCTGCGTAAGGCGGAAGTCATAAGTATCGCCCAAGATCCCTGCTATGAGATTATAACCGTCTACTTCGTAGCTACCAGCATAGATTACGTCTGCCAAGCCGCCCCCCTAAATGGCCTAGTCGATGGCGATATGCGCCAGCCCATCTTCTTTAGCGAGTTTTGGACCTTCATCCGCCCCCTCCATCCTTCAGCCCCACCCGCCACCGCCGCTACTCCCACCCCAGAATTGATCTTCTGCCCCCACTGCGGCGCTAGCCTGCGCGGGCTCCAAGTAGTAGAATGCCCCTACTGCCAAGCGCCCTTAGTCGAAGCCGCCCCGCCGCCCCCAGCCCACGCCGACTGGCTCTTAGCGAAGATCGAATTGAATGGGGTCGTCGGCTACTCCACCTTCACAACCTTCTACTGAGAGCCCCAGCGCCCTCTACCTCCCTCCCTTGTACTACCAAGCTAGGGAGGTTTCTGCTCTCCAGATGGGGAAAGCGCCCCAGCGCCTGAGCGGGAGAGACCTGCCGGGCCTTATTTAAGCCGCAGAGCCGTAAGTCCCCGCCGGGACGCCGCCGCTCTCCGGAATGGCCAACTGGAGTTTTGAAGATGCATCCCACTTATCGTTCCCCGGAAAATCGGCTCTCCGCCCTGGGAGAGAAGATCTTTTTAGACCGCTACTCCCTCAAAGATGGGAAAAAGAAGAGCTTAGCTGTGGGAGATACGGTGATCGTCTTGGCGGACCCCCAGACGAGCCAGCGTGAGATCGGCGAGATCGTCAGTTTCCAAGGCAACGGCAAGTTGCAAATGCAACTCCGCGACGGCAGCTGTCTTGAGAGTAGCGTCGAGCATGTCGATAAGCCCTTAGAGCTCTACGTAGAGGATATGATGGAGCGCGTAGCCCGCGGGGCGGCCCAGGTGGAAGAGGAAGGGAAGCGCGCCGAGTGGGAAGAGAAGTTCCGCTGGCTCCTGCAGGGCTGGAAATTTGTGCCGGGCGGGCGGATCCTCTCCGCCTGCGGGACCGATCAGCACCTGACCTTCTACAATTGCTTCGTAGTGCCCAGCCCCAGCGATTCTCGCGATGGCATTATCTGCACCCTCTCCCATATGGCCGAGATTATGAGCCGCGGCGGCGGAGTGGGGATTAACCTCTCTACCCTACGCCCGCGCCACGCCTACGTCAAAGGGGTCAATGGCCGCTCCTCCGGGTCCGTCTCCTGGGGCGGGCTCTATAGCTTCGTGACCGGGCTCATCGAACAGGGCGGCTCCCGGCGCGGGGCGCTGATGTTGATCCTCAACGTCTGGCATCCCGACGTCTTAGAGTTCATTAACTCCAAACGCCAAGCGGGCAAGATTACTAACGCCAATATCTCCGTCGGTATCACCGAAGATTTTATGCAGGCCGTCCAAGAGGATAAGCCCTGGCAGCTGCGCTTCCCCGACACTAACGATCCCCTCTACAATAGCGACGCCTGGAATGGCGACCTCAAAGCCTGGGAAAAGCAAGGGGGGAAGGTTATCGTCCATAAGACCCTGCCCGCCCGCACCATCTGGAATAATATTATCGAGAGCGCCTGGGCCTCCGCCGAGCCCGGGGTCTGGTTTATCGACCGCTGCAACGAGCTCTCTAACTCCTGGTATTACCCCGAAGGGCGCTTAGTCTGCACTAACCCCTGCGGCGAGCAGCCCCTGCCCGCCTGGTCGGTCTGTAACTTGGGCCATATCAACTTAGCTCGCATGAGTAAGGACGGGCAGATCGATTGGGAGACCCTGGGCCAGACGGTGCGCTACGCCGTGCGCTTTTTAGACGATATTATAGACGTTACCCCCTACTTCTTTAACCAGAACGAGGACCAACAGCTGAGCGAACGGCGCGTAGGCTTAGGGACGGTGGGGCTGGCCGAATTGATGATCCGCCAAAAGGTTAAGTACGGCTCCAAAGAGTCGGAAGAGTTTATCGGCCAGCTCTATCGCTTTATCGCCGAAGAGGCCTACCAAGCCTCCTCCGACTTAGCCGTGGAGAAAGGCTCCTTCCCCCGCTTTAAAGTTCAGCCCTATCTGGATGGACAGTTTATCCAGCGGCTCTCCGATGAGACTCGCCAGAAGATCGCTACCCAAGGGATCCGCAACGTCACCCTGCTCACCCAAGCCCCCACCGGCACGGTAGGGACTATGGTGGGTACCTCCACCGGGATCGAGCCCTTCTACTTCTGGTCCTATATCCGCAAGAGTCGCCTGGGAGTACACGAAGAAAAGACCGCCGTCCTCACCGAGTGGCAAGAGGCCCATCCCGGCCAAGAGCTGCCCGACTACTTCGTGAGCGCCCTCGACCTCACCCCCGAAGAACATGTGCGCGTCCAAGCGGCCATCCAGTACTGGGTCGACTCCGCGATCTCCAAAACCTGTAACGTGCCCTCTACCTATACGGTCGAACAGACTCGCCAACTCTATGAGTTGATGTACGAGCTGGGCTGTAAGGGAGGGACTATCTACCGCGATAAGTCCCGCGACGAACAGGTGCTGAGCGTAGCCGAGCCGGAAAAGGCGGAGAAGAAAGCCGAAGAGCCCAAAGCCGCGCCCAAACAACCTAAAGTCAGGCCTCGTCCTACCCGCCGCCAAGGGGTGACCGTCACTAAGTCCACCCCCACCGGCACCGCCCACATCATTATGAACGACGACGAGGACGGACAGCCCTTTGAAGTCTTTATTGAGATCGGCAAAGGCGGCTCCGATATTAAAGCCATGGCCGAAGCGTTGGGACGAGTAGCCTCTATCCTGCTGCGCGTCAACTCGCCCCTGACCCCCCAAGAAAGGGTCCAAGAACTGGTCCAACAACTGGGCGGGATCGGAGGCCAACGCTCAGCCGGCTTTGGCAAGAATCGGGTACGCTCCCTGCCCGACGCTATCTCCCAAGCCTTAGAAGAGAATTACCTGGAACCGACCCAAAAAGACCAAGAACTGGAAGAGCTGCGCCAAGCGGCTACGGTCAACCACATCACGGCCGACCTCTGCCCCGAATGCGGCAACTCCAGCTTTATCAATATCGAAGGCTGCACTAAATGCTACCTGTGCGGACATTCTGAGTGCTAATAGTTATCCCGGGGCGGCGTTGACGCCGCCTCGGGATAACTATTAGCACAATTCGGAATTCGGAATGCGCTTATTCGGCGGCCTAGCCGCCGAATAAATGCGGAATTAGGAGTGCGTAATGCGGAATTGAAGTTGCCGGCGAGGGGATGGACTGTGGCTCTAACTTTAGTTTTGGCGGGACTCAGGGGCGAGACGGCTTGGGGAAATAGCTGGCTGATTCCGCAGGTAGCTGGGCTAGGTGGAAAATCGTCTTGGTGCGCGCGGCGCGAGGGCAATGTGGCATTGTGAGGGAGGCCGGAGGCCTCCGGCGATTCTCTCATATGCTCAGCTATTTCTGAATTTGCCAAGCGACTAACAAAAGCCATTTAATTCCGCACTCCGCATTGCTTGCCGCCCCCCAGGGCGGCGCCCCCACTTCCCCAATTCTTCATTCCGCATTAAGCATTCCGCATTGCCTGCCGCCTTTGGCGGCTAGCGCATTCCGAATTCCTAATTACGAATTCCGCATTTTTTAATGAGTTCGTGGTAGAAATAATTAAAGATGGTCGGACTCCCTTCCTGGGTCGGGCCTTGCCAGTTCGTCCGTTTTGTGACGTAAGTTAAACCTTGCCGAGCAGCCCATTGGGCTAAAGAGAGATCTAAATCGACCCAATAAGTCTTATCGCCCCGCCCGTAGATCTCTCGGTAGAGAGAGACTAAATGGGGATACTTGCGCCTAATATAAGCTAAAATTACCCCCCGACTGTGACCGCGCAAATTGAGATTCTCTAACCACACCTCTACACAGATTCCGCGCACCCTAGAGATAATCTCCTCTACCTCCGTAATACCTGGGAATATGGGAGAGATAAAACAGACCGTGCGCAAACCAGCCTTATGGAAATGCTCCATAGCCTTTAAGCGACGCTCTATAGAGGCCGCGCAATCCATATCCGCCCTAAAATCTTCCTGAAGCGTATTGATAGACCAAGCTACGGTTACCCCCGGAAAGGTAGAGAGCAGATCTAAATCGCGCTCCACTAAATCGCTCTTCGTAATGAGCGAAAGCTTAGCTCCACTGCCCTGCAACTGCTCTAAGAGCAACCGCGTCCGACCGTAATGCTCTTCTTGAGGCAAGTAAGGATCGGTCACCGAACCTATCAAAATCTCCCGACCCGCATATTTCTCTACCTTCTTAAGCGCCGGCCAATTTTTAACGTCTAAAAAGGCGCCCCACTCCTCACTATGGCCCGTAAAACGCTTCATAAAAGAGGCGTAACAATACTTACAAGCGTGCGTACAACCGACATAAGGATTAGCAGAATAATCCCCTACCGGCAAATTAGACTTAGAGAGAATACTGCGCGCCTCAACACTCTTAATAAGTACCACCTTTTGAAGCTCCTACAACTAAACTAAGCCTTAAAGTTCTTAGAAAGTTCTCAAGAGCCTACAATACATCAATTAGGAATTCGGAATGCGTAATTAGGAATTAAGTTTCTGCTTGTTAGTGACTTGGCGGATCCGGAAGTAACTTTGGCCTGTGGGAGAATCGTTGCGGTTTCACCGCAGTTTTTGGGGCTTGGGTTCTGACGCTTTTTTGAGTTCTGACGGCAGATTCGGTGTAAATTGAGTAGCAAATTTTACAAGGCTGTTCTAATTTGTCTTGAATTCTATTTGAGCTACTGGTCGGCGAATGCGAAGTGGTAGCCAAGATACCTGGGCAAAGTTATAGGAGGACAAAAGAATGGATTTTACGACGGTTATTAAGGACCGCTATGCTTGCAAAAAATTTGACGGACGCCAAATTGAGCAGGCCCAATTGGACTCTATTCTGGCTGCGGGTCGTCTGGCTCCCACCGCTAAGAACCTACAAGAGCAGCGCGTCTATGTGGTGCAGTCAGAGGAAGGCCTCGCCAAAGTGGACAAGCTCACGCCCTGCCGATATGGCGCGCCTACCTGCCTCGTCGTAGCCTTTGACCGCAACAACGTATTCACCTATCCTGGCGGGAAGAGAGACTCCGGCATAGAGGACGCTACTATCGTAGCCACCCACATGATGCTCGCCGCAACCAATGAGGGCGTGGATAGTTGTTGGGTCAATTTCTTCGATCCAGAAGCTATGGCCCGCGAGTTGGGGTTGCCAGAAAATGAAGAGGTCCTGATGGTGCTGGACCTGGGTTATGCGGCGGAAGGTACGAAGCCCCTGGCGCCCCACAGCCAGCGGAAGGAACTGAGCGAAACCGTCGCTTATCTGTAAAAGTTAAAATTGGAGGGATTGAACATGAGCCAAACGTTAGTTGCCTATTTTTCCGCTAGCGGTGTGACCGCCAAGCTGGCTGAGAGACTAGCCGAAGCCATCGGCGCAGACCTCTTTGAGATCCGACCCCAAGTCCCCTATACCAGCGCGGATCTGGATTGGAACGATCCTAAGAGCCGCAGCAGCGTAGAGATGAAAGATAAGTCTTTCCGCCCCGCAGTGGCCAATAAGGTAGAGAACATGGCCCAGTATGAGCGGATCTTTGTGGGCTTCCCCATCTGGTGGCACGTGGCCCCTACTATCATCAATACCTTCCTGGAAGAGTATGATCTGACCGGCAAGACGATAATCCCCTTTGCCACCTCCGGCACGAGCGGAATGGGCGAGACCAACCGAGAGCTGCAAAACTCCTGCCCAGGAGCCAAACTAGTAGAGGGCAAGCGGTTTCCTAAAGATACAACGGCAGCAGAGTTAAAAGCCTGGGCCAACGGGGTAATGCGGAATGCTTAATTCGTAATGCGGATTGCGCTAGTCGCCGGTACGGCGGCTAGCAATGCGGAATGCTTAATTCTTAATTCGGAATTAAATTTCTGCTTGTTAGTAACTTGGCGGATCTGGAAATAGCTTGGCATACGGGAGAATCGCTATGCTTCATCGGATGGAATGAGATTAATTCACTAGATAAGACCTTTAAGAAATCCCATAGTTATGGGCTTTTGTAAAGGGGAGGGCTGTAAGATGGTTTGGAACGAAACGATCCGCTAGGGCCGGATATGATCCATTTAAGAGGCCTTTAAAACGTTTTGAAGACGTGCTAAAGGTCTCTTCTTTAATTGAGCGCTATCGCCGCAGGGAAAGTAGTATCGAGGAAGCCCTCATTGAGATGTATCTGGCTGGCGTCTCGGTACGTCGTATAGAGGACATTACGGAGGCGTTGTGGGGCGGCAAGGTATCTCCCTCCACCATCAGTGAGCTTAACAAGAAGGCATACGTCCACATTGAGGAATGGCGCAATCGTCCCCTACAGGGCGAGCATTATACGTACGTCTATGTGGATGGTATCTATGTGTATCGAAACTGGGGTGGAGAGGTTGAGAATGTATCCATTCTGGTAGCGATCGCTGTCAATAAAAACGGCTACCGTGAGGTGTTAGGAGCTGCAGAAGGAATGAAAGAGGATAAGACTAGCTGGGTCAACTTCTTTCAAGATCTACGCAAACGCGGCCTGAAAGGCGTCAAACTCATCGTGGGCGATAAGTGCCTCGGTATGCTGGACGCTGCCAATGAAGTATTCCCCGAAGCTAAATACCAGCGTTGTGTCGTCCACTTCTACCGCAATGTGTTCTCAGTCACACCACGCTCTAAAGTGAAGCCGGTAGCTCAGATGCTCAAGGCGATTCACGCTCAAGAGAACAAGAAAGCTGCGCGTGAGAAGACTAAAGCTGTGATAGAACAGCTGCGCTCTATGAAGCTAAAAGAGGCTGCCAAGAAAGTAGAGGATAGCATTGAAGAGACGCTGACATACTACGATTTCCCCAGTGAGCATTGGCTCCGCATTCGTACTAACAACGTGCTTGAACGACTGAATCGAGAGATCCGTCGCCGCACTCGAGTGGTGGGTTGCTTCCCAGACGGAAACTAAGCCTTGATGTTAGTCTGCGCCAGGTTACGTCATGTAGTCAGTAAGCAGTGGGGCAACAAGAAGTACATGAACATGAAGCATCTGGAGGCTGTCCCAGAGGACTTCTAAATTGTCGGTTGACTTTGTTAAACTGGAGTCTGCAAACCTATTTGCGAAAACTTCTTGACATTACCGAAAGTTAGCCACAACTTCCACCTCGCCGCCCCCCTAATTACGCATTTCGAATTACGAATTCCGCATTGCCGCCCCAGGCGGCAATGCGGCCACCTAATAGAATGATCAGAAACTTACAACCAAGTGATCTAGAGAGAGTCGCTGACATCTGGTTAGCAACTAATATTGAGACTCATACCTTTATCCCCACCTTGTATTGGCAGAGCCACTGGGAGGAGGTAAAAAGGGAATTAGGCCAAGCCGAAGTCTACGTCTACGAAGAGGAAGGGATAATCTTAGGCTTTATAGGACTTCAGGGTGATTATCTAGCTGGAATTTTTGTGGTATCTGCCGCGCAATCTCGAGGGATAGGGAAACGCTTACTAGATTTTGTTAAAAACCGACGGAAAGAATTACATTGAGGAGTATATCAGAAAAATCACAGGGCACTGCGCTTCTACCAGCGCGAAGGTTTCACCATCGTGCACGAAGAGCTCGAAAATACCACCGGCGAGCTAGAATACCTCATGTCCTGGTGCTCTTAAGATTTCCCCTCCAAGGCCACTACAGCAACTAAAGTTAAAGCCCCAGCTAGTATAACTTAGCTGATGTTACAAATCGCTTAAAGTCTTAACGTCTGTCTAATTGGATCGCGCTCCTGCGCGCTACACACCTCTAACGATTTTCTCCCTCAGCCAAGCGCCTCCGGAACCAGCCAGCAACAAAGTCCTTGCCTTCTCGTTCTTACCCAATTGCCAAAACTAAAGTTAGAGCCCTAACTTCCCCATCGCCGGCGAGTCAATTATGCATTACGAATTCCTAATTCCGCATTTATTCGGCGGGCCAGCCCGCTCCCGGTTTGGCCACCGGCTTTAGAGACTTAGACCAATTGACCTCCGGGCTCCACCCCTCCCAGCTCGTCATCTTAGGGGCTAGGCCTTCTATGGGTACGACGGCCTTTGCTTTGGGGCTGGCTCTCAACGCCGCCCTTCAACAAGGGAAGACGGTGGCCGTCTTCTCCCTCGAGATGAGCTATGAGGAGCTGGCTCGGCACTCTTTTGCGCGGTGACTAAGGTCAATGGGCGGGCCTTACAGAATGGGCTCTTCGGGGTCCAGCTTCTGGACCGGGCGGTAGAAGCTAGCGCCGGACTCTTAGAGGCTCCCATCTTTATTGACGACCAGGGCGGCGCCAATCTCCTAGAGATTAAGGCTAAGCTGCGCCGCCTGCAGAAGAAGCGGGGGTTTAGACTTAGTCATTATCGACTACTTGCAATTCTTGCGCGGGGTGGGCCGAGCGGAGTCCAGAGTCCAGGAGATCTCCCAGATCTCGCGCCAACTTAAGGAGCTAGCCAAAGAGTTCCAGGTCCCCATCTTAGCCCTCTCCCAACTCTCGCGCAGCTTAGAGAGTAGGGCCAATAAGCGCCCCATGCTTTCGGACTTGCGGGAGTCAGGTTCCATTGAGCAGGACGCTGATATTGTGCTCTTCCTCTTCCGCCCCGATTACTACGCCAAAGGGGGCCAGACCTATGGCAACCTAGCCGAGCTCTCCGTAGCTAAGAACCGCAACGGACCCGTAGGTGGAGAAAGGACAATGCGGAGTTCGGAATGCGTAATTGGGTTAGTAGATTGCCGCTAGAGAGAATTTCTAGCGGCATTTTTTGTTTCCGCATTGACTGAGGGGCGAGACGGCTTGGGGGAATAACTGATCAATTCCGTAGATTGCTTGGCTAGGCAAATATCGCTGGGTATGTGCGGCGCGGGACCGCGTTCCGATTGGACAAACGCCCTAAAGGTCTCTATTAAGTGACCAAACGCAAACCACAAACTGGGCGCCAGAGTCAAAGCGTAACACCAAAGCCCTAAAAAGGCAGTGAAACTGCCAATGATTCTGGCATAAGTTCAGCTACTCGCGGATCCGTTAGGCCATTAACAAGAGCCCCTAATTCCGAATTCCGCGTTAAGCATTCCGAATTAATTTCTATTGGCCAGGTTGTGTATCTGAGTGTAATTGAAGGTTAGTCTCATTGGACTAATTCCCTTACCTCTTTGCGCAATCGCTCAAGCTCTTGTTCACTAAAACCAAATTTACTCAATACAGCTTTTGCAACCCTATCTAAAATTTCGTAGGTTTCTTGGAGATCTAAATTGACACTTGCTCCCACATCCCCATCTTCGATGGCCATCCGTTTCATATCTTCTATAGTTTCATCAGTCAAAGTATTATTAACGAATTTCTGGATGATGTTTCAGAGGATGAGCTGCCCAATGAGGCAACCGGCTTCAAAGAGAGTAAAATCTGGGGAATGCTCTATAACTTCCAGAGGGATGCAGTCCTTGCCATCATCAGCAAGCTGGAAAAATTCAAAGGCTGCATTCTGGCTGACAGTGTTGGTCTCGGTAAAACCTTCACTGCTCTTGCGGTCATCAAGTATTATGAAAACCGAAATAAATCCGTACTAGTGCTTTGTCCGAAGAAGCTGTCAGAAAACTGGAATACATATAAGGGCAATTATATCAATAATCCAATCGCGGAAGATCGTCTTCGTTACGATGTCTTGTTTCATACCGACTTATCCAGAGAGCACGGACAATCGAACGGCATTGACCTTGATCGCCTGAATTGGGGGAATTATGACCTTGTTGTCATTGACGAGAGCCACAATTTCCGCAACGGCGGCGAGGTCTCCGGTGAGGATGCAAAGGAAAACCGTTATCTGAAACTGCTCAATAAGGTCATCCGGGCGGGCGTGCGGACAAAAGTGCTGATGCTTTCCGCCACCCCGGTCAACAACAGGTTTATTGACCTGAAAAACCAGCTTGCCCTTGGCTTAACAGTGATAAGGAACTAATTTACTTATCAACTGTTAGCTGGCGGTATTCGGGGTGCATACGGACAAGTCCCGTCTGATTTCTAACAGGAAGTCAGACGGGATTTTTACATTATTTTTTGAATTATGGAGGACATACCATGAAAACCTTAATATCTTGTGCCTACAATATAGACAACTGCTTTGTGGAGCTAAAATTCGCCGATGGCAGCATGATTGCGATTGACACCATCGCTGTGGAGAATAAGGTTGCCGACAATATGTATCAGCGATCAGAGCTTGACTATCTGATCTACAATGCGCCTTTGGACTATGTTGACTTGATTTTGAACGGCGACCTTGAGAAATACTTGAAAGCTGTCACGCAGTATAAATCATTGGATAATTAAACGTACCTCTGCCCGTAGGAGCATCTTCGCTTCTACGGGCAGTGATTCTTACGGGTCACATTTCGATTTGTATACCCCAAGATATTCTGGAGCGCAATCTACCATCTATTTTCATTTTCCAGTATTTCTTTTGTGAAATTATTATAATATTCGTTCTTTTTGCCAATACTTGGTTTATCAGTGCTGTCAAGGCTTGCAGTTTACCTCATTTGATTCTGCATTACATCGTCTATGTATCGGAAAATCGAATAGAAATTTTCTTTCGTTTTACCATTTATGCCATTTTGATTTAAATGCTCACACCAATCCGCCAAAACCACCTCTAAATCTGTTTTTTGCATCTTGGGATAATTCTTGATACGCAGATTTATATTTCGAGCATTAATTTGATAAATTGGAATAATTCGTGCCGTCCCTTTAACTTTGTCAATGAACTCTCGGTCTGTCCAATAAATTGTTTTCGGCATGATGATGTAATCTGGCTTCAAAGTAATAATATCATTCGCAATATAGTCGTGTGATTCCGCTAAATAGGATGACCAACTTGCATAATCTTGGTTTGGTTTTGATGAAGTCGGTTGAATAGTATATTTACAGTAATTTGCAAAAGATATCCTTTCCAAAAAATCCGCCGGAGCAATCGTGTCAACCTCTTGAAATTTCATATATACATAAAGTGCAACTATAGCAAGGCAACCATTGGTAATAGGTTGAATATGTACATTTGGAAAAAATGTATTCGAGTTTGCGATTGACCAATCAAAAAAGCTTCGATGGCGGTTGATTGCCTCCTCGTCACAATCCAAGTAGCCATCATATCCAGTCAAATTTTCTGCACTGGCATACAACAAAATCTTCGTTTCTTCCTTTTCATAGAATTTTCCAACAAAAGGAATGGTACAATGAATCAGTTCTTGTGTATGCCCGGGAGCGACCTTGTGAACTGCCCATGTTGGCGTATTTTCTTTTGCCCTAAATATTTGTTGATATTGTTCTATCAATCTTTTTTCCACTTATATGTACTCCCTTCTTCGTATATAAACAGCGCTTTTCTCTTTTTGCCTCCCCAATTTGATGCTTATTTCAAATGACCTCCCAAAAGAATGGAAATTCTGTTTTGCAATTCCCAACCTTTTTTGACAGTATTGTACTCAATCCATTCTCCGGTGGCTTGCAATGTAGATATGTACCGCTGAACAGAACGTAAAGACAGTTCTGTTTTTTTAGCAAGCTCCCGTGTCTTGATTCCGGGGTGCAGACGGATCAAAGAAAGAATAAGTAAACTGTCTGCCAATCTTTTACTGAAATCCTTGCTTATGAGGGTGATCCGAAGCAAATCAACGAGAAACTTGCAACAAGCAAGAGCATCGACGAAATCTTCCGTCAGGCTCAGAAGGCGTATAACGCTTGGTGCAAACTGCCCGCAGAAGAGCGAACAACGGATGCACTGTTGCGGACACTGGACTTTGATTTCTTCGAGCTTCTGGACAGTGTGACGATTGCCAGATCCCGCAAACACATTGAGAAATACTATAACACCACGGACATCGGCAAGTTCCCGGAGCGGCTGCCGCCGATTTCTCTGCGCCCTTGCCTGACCGACCTGAGTGATGCCATCAACTACAATGACATCTACACACTGCTCATGTCACTGAACCTGTCCATCTATACCCCGTCAAATTACATTATGCCGTCGCGTCTTGCGAAGTATCTTGATATGATGCACCACAAGGGGACAAGCCTGACCCAGCAAGGACGAGAGGAAGGCATTCGCCGTCTGATGAGCATCAATCTGTTAAAGCGCTTGGAAAGCTCAGTGCATTCTTTCCGACTGACGATTGACCGCATGAAAAGACTGATCGAAGAGACCATTACCACCATCGACAACTATCAGTCCGGTAATTGTCTCCTCAACCTGACGGAACTGTCGGACAGTGAAGATTTTGATTACGATGATCAGAACACAGATTATTTCTCTGTGGGTAAGAAAGTCAAAATTGACCTTGCCGATATGGACTATGTTTCATGGAAGCGGGAGCTGGAAAAGGATCAAGAAAATCTGGAACTCCTGAGCCTAATGGTGGCGGATATTACACCGGAGCATGACACCAAGCTGCAAACACTATTTGAACTGATTCAAAAGAAGATCGAGCATCCCATTAACCCCGGCAACCGGAAGATCATTATCTTCACTGCCTTTTCCGATACTGCCGATTATCTTTACGAAAATGTCAGCAAATATGCCAAAGCAAAATTCGGTCTGGAAACGGCGGAGATCACCGGCACCGTGGACGGAAAAACGACCATTCCGAGGCTCCGTGCCGACCTCAATACGGTGCTGACCTGCTTCTCCCCGGTCTCGAAAGGAAAGTCTGTCCTGATGCCGGGAAGCAAGGACGAACTCGACATTCTGATTGCCACCGACTGTATTTCCGAAGGTCAGAACTTGCAGGACTGTGACTATCTTGTCAACTATGACATCCATTGGAACCCTGTGCGTATCATTCAGCGTTTTGGGCGAATTGACCGTATCGGCAGCAAAAATGACCATATCCAGCTCGTCAACTTCTGGCCGGATATGGATTTGGATGAGTACATCAACCTGAAAGCCCGTGTAGAAACCCGCATGAAGATCACAGTCATGACTTCCACCGGTGATGACGACCTGATCAACGCTGAGGAAAAAGGCGATCTGGAATACCGCCGTGCACAGCTCAAGCGGCTGCAAGAGGAAGTGGTGGATATTGAGGATATGTCGAACGGCATCTCCATTACGGACTTGGGGCTGAATGAGTTCCGGCTCGACCTGCTGGAATACATAAAGCAGCACGATGAAATCGAAACAGCGCCAAAGGGGCTGCATACGGTTGTTGCGAAACCAGATGATTGTCCCGCCGGTGTAATCTTTGTCCTGCGGAATATCGATGACAGCGTGAATATCGACAACCGCAATCGCATTCACCCGTTCTACATGGTCTATATCAGTGAAGAAGGCGAAATCGTCTGCGATTATCTGAATCCAAAGAAGCTGCTGGACACCATGCGGCTGCTCTGCCGTGGCAAGAGTGAGCCGATCATGGAGCTTTGCAAAAATTTCAATCAGGAAACGGATGACGGACGCAGGATGGGCGAGGTTTCCGAACTGCTCAGCGAGGCGATCAATTCCATTATTGACGCGAAAGAAGAGAGCGACATCGACAGCCTGTTCAAGAGCGGCGGAACGACAGCACTGCTCTCTGCTGTATCAGGGCTGGATGATTTTGAGCTGATCTGTTTCCTTGTGGTGAAATAAGGAGGGCGTTTTATGTTCGGTTTCCCAGCTTCAACCGAGTTTGGCAAACGAATACCGAAACAGAAGTTTTATGAGAATATAGACATATCCTCCGCTCTGAAACGGGTTTTTGTGGAGCAGATCCGTCTCATATACTGGCGGAATAAGCTGGCTGCTACCACGCTGAACCTTGCTGCGGGTGAAACGGTAACGGAGATTGAGGTGTTTGAGGTCCGTCTCAACACGCCGCAGCTTGAAGAAGCTGTCCTCCGCCGGATGGATAAGGAAATCCCGTACCACATCCTTTTTGTCCTGACTTGCGAGGGCAAGGCGCAAGCGTGGATCGGTTACAAGGAAGCGACCGCATCCGGTAATCATGCGTTCAAGGTGAGTCGGTACTATCACACCGACTGGGTACCAGAGGATGAGATGCAATTCCGTGTGGATGGGCTGAACATGGATGCTGTGTACGAAAGCCTTGTGCGGCAGATTGCCGGAGATGAACTGCAAGCTGACGCCGGGGAGAGCTTACAAGCCTCCGTTGCGCGCGATGAAAAGCGGCGGCAGCTCGAAAAGCAAATAGCCGCACTGGAAAGCAAGCTGCACAAAGAGAAACAGCTGAACCGACGAATGGAGATCAACGCGGAATTGAAGAAGTTGAGGAAGGAGCAGAAAGCGGTTTGAAGAAAGGAAAAGAATCAGAGCTTAAGACGGCTTCCGGGAATCTGGTTGCCCAAATGGCTTATGATGCGGCCATGTGGTATAAGGCTTTTTTTCTCCAATCTCTTCGTCTTGCAGAGTGCAAGAATGAAGACCCATTTCTCCGCCCGTGGCGTGAGCATATGCAGATGCCAGAAGCAGCAGAGCGCTTTTTCATGATTCTTGCTATAGACCATGCGTTGACCAATATCAAAGACTTGGATATAGCATTACAGTCTCGAAATGATAGCAGGCTGAAAGAGGTAAAAAAAGAGTTATTAGACAGAAACGGTTTCTACGAGAAAATACGTCAATTGAGAAATACGAATGAACACAAAATGGAATATTGTTTGGGCATCGGTAATGCGCAGGATTCTTTTATAAGTACGGTTTCTACAAAATATGGATGTTTCAAAACAAACTCCCACTGGTTTTTCCAGGTTGGCGACGAGGCGTTTATCGGTGGTGTGAACTTTATGGATATGCTGAAGCACATGGCGGCCTATCGAGATAAAGTCATTCCTCTTTTGGAAAAAATTATGTGTGAATACTGGGGAGGTAAATAAAATGGAAAAGATGAAATTTGAAACCCCCGACCTTACATCGCAGAACATAGACCGCATCGCCGCCCTGTTCCCCAACTGCGTCACCGAGATGCGGGATGCAAAGGGCAATCTCAAGCACGGCATTAACTTTGAAATGCTCAAGCAGATGCTTTCCCCGGATGTGGTGGACGGGGACGAGTGCTACGAATTCACATGGGTGGGCAAGAAGGCGTCCATTGTGGAAGCAAACAAGCCCATCCGCAAAACGCTGCGCCCCTGCCCGGAAGAAAGCAAAGACTGGGACACCACCGAAAACCTCTACATCGAGGGCGACAATCTGGAAGTGCTCAAGCTGTTGCAGGAGGCGTATCTGGGCAAGGTGAAGATGATCTACATCGACCCACCCTACAACACCGGCAACGACTTCATCTATGCCGACGACTTCATGCGCTCGCAGGAAGAGGAAAACGAGCAGATGGGAATGTACGACGAGGATGATAACCGTCTGTTCAAAAACACTGACAGCAATGGGAGGTTTCATTCCGACTGGTGTAGCATGATGTATTCTCGGCTGATGCTGGCGAGAAATTTGCTGGCGGATGATGGGGTTATTTTTATCAGTATAGATGAAAACGAGGTAGACAATCTGCAAAAAATCTGCAATGAGATTTTTGGTGAAAAGAATTATGCCGCTACGTTTATTTGGACAAAAACGTCCACGCCTCCAGCACTCTCATATAAATGCAGAAAAACGGTAGAATATGTATTGGCGTATGAGAAAAAATGGAGTCCAATTAAATATTTTGGTACTCCTCTTGATGGTGGAGATGTTCCTCTCTTAAATACAGGCAATCCAAAGAAAACCTTGTTATTCCCAGCAGGCAGTATTCATTTTACTTTTATGGAAGAAGGCGTTGTCTTTCCGGGCGTGAAAGACAAAGTAGAATTATTAGATGAGCTTCATGTGAAAAATGGGCGCAATGAAAATGATGTGAGATTTATCGGCGAATTCAAATGGGAACAAGACACACTAAACGAAGAAGTTAATAATGGTACTTATTTCCTCATAAAAACAGCAAAGTATTCCGTCAGATTCCAACGCCAAAATCTTGAGGATTCGTTTAAAACGCCTACAAACTTCCTAAATATTGAGCTTAACAAAGAGGCGGGTGTAGGAACAAACGAAAGTGCCGTCAAGGAACTTTCTGAATTGGGCATTGACGGATGTTTTGATTATGCCAAGCCATATTCCCTTATTGAAACGGTCGCTAACATGGTGTGCAAGAATGATTCCGAAGCCATTGTTTTAGACTTCTTCTCCGGCTCCGCCACCACCGCCCACGCGGTCATGCAGCTCAACGCTGAGGACGGCGGACACCGTAAATTCATTATGGTGCAGTTACCTGAACCCTGTGACGAACAAAGCGAAGCCTACAAAGCCGGGTACAAAAACATCTGCGAAATCGGCAAGGAGCGCATCCGCCGCGCCGGGGAGAAAATCAAGGAAGAAAGTCCGCTTACCACACAAGACCTCGACATCGGTTTCCGTGTCCTCAAGCTGGATGACACCAACATGAAAGATGTCTACTATGCCGCGGATGATTACGACCAGCAAAACCTTGCGGACATGATCTCCAACATCAAGGAGGACCGCACCGACCTCGACCTGCTGTTTGGCTGTCTGCTGGACTGGGGTCTGCCGCTGTCTCTGCCCTACACCAGCGAACAGATCGACGGCTGCACCATCCATACCTACAACGACGGCGACCTGATTGCCTGTTTTGAACCCAACATCCCGGAAAGCGTCGTGAAAGAAATTGCCAAGCGCAAACCGCTGCGGGCGGTATTCCGTGACTCGAGCTTTGCAGACAGCCCTTCCAAAATCAACGTGTTCGAAATCTTCAAGCTCTACATGCCGGAGGATGCCAACGACATTTCCAAACGGGTCAGGGTGATTTGAGGAGACGCGGCATTGGATAAGAACGAGATTAACTCAATTAACCGCGACTTCCTGCAAAGCGTTTCCTATGTACTTACCAAAGCGCGCAAAAACGCAAAGACGGCTGTCAACCTTTCCATGGTCTACGCCTACTTTGAGATTGGAAGGATGATCGTCGAGGAAGAGCAGCACGGCGCAAACCGCGCCGCATACGGGAGCCAGCTTTTGAAAGAGCTTTCCTCCTATTTGACGAAAAGCTTCGGAAAAGGCTTTTCCATAGGCAACCTGAAAAATATACGCCAATTTTACAAGGTCTATTCCCAAGACCAAATTGGCGAAACAGTGTTTAGCCAATTTGAGAACCTTCCAGCTGTCAGTACCGGACGGAAATTTTACCTGAGCTGGTCGCATTATTTGAAGCTCATGCGAATCGATAACATCGAGGAACGGCATTTTTATGAAATCGAATCCGTGAAAAATGATTGGAGCCTCAGCGAGCTGAAACGGCAGTATGACAGCTCACTCTACGAGCGGCTGGCGCTCAGTACGAATAAGGACAAGGTTTACCGGCTGGCACTGGAAGGACAGACGGTAGAAACACCGAAAGATGCCGTAAAAGACCCGTATGTGTTGGAGTTTCTGGGGCTGCCGGAGCTGCCCTCCTACTCCGAAACGGAACTGGAAAGCAAAATCATCGACCATTTACAGCGGTTTCTCTTGGA
>CALUQR010000010.1 GCA_944322965.1 Vulcanimicrobiota bacterium | reverse complement strand
TAATTCGGAATTAGGGGGGACGCGACAGATGGCGGAGCGTGGCTTTAACTTTAGTCTCGGCAGGACTTAGGGGCGAGGAGGCGGTGAGTTAGCTGCTGGCTGAGTCCGATGGGCGCTTAGCTAGGGTGAAGGGCAATGCGTAATTAGGAATTCGGAATTCGTAATTTTGGGTTGCCGTAGGTGGAGTGGGCTGTGGTTCTAACTTTTGTTTCGGCAAGACTTAGTGGCGAGAGAGCGGCGGGGAATTAGTTGCTGGCTAGTCCCGAGGGATGCTTAGCTAGGGGGAAAATCGTCTTTGTGTGCGGGCGCGGCCCGCATGGTCCAATTGGACAAGCGTCCTAAAGACCTCTATGAGAGAACAAAACACAAACCTAAGACCTAGGCGCTTCAGCGCCCAACGATTTTCCCGTATGCCAAGCTACTTCCAGATCCGCCAAGTCATTAACAAAAGCCCTTTAATTTCGAATTAAGAATTAAGCATTCCGAATTAACCTTAGGCCAAGTTATTTCCGGATCTGTCAAGTCACTAACAAGAGCCATCTAACTCCGAACTACGCATTCCGAATTCCGCATTGCTAGCCGCCGTTCCGGCGGCTAGCTCACTCCGAATTACGAATTAAGCATTCCGAATTATTTATAAAAGGCTGCTCGCAAGCTTACTCCGAAATTTAGAAGAACGGCTGGCGTGAGGTCTGGCCGGAATATGCGTCCGAAGTAAAAAAGGGAGTAACAAGTGCAGAGTTTACGAGAGATAGTGGCTCAAAAGCGTGAGGAGTGGCGGGAACAGAAGATTAGGTTGGGCGATTGGTTTGAGGAGCTGACTCGTTATTTCTTGCGTTACGATCCCAAGTGGTCTACTCGTTTGCAGGACGTCCAATTTTGGTCGGATTCGGAACTCTGCGACGGTCACGATCGGGGCATAGACTTAGTAGCTAAGGATAGGGAAGACGATACTTATTGGGCTATCCAGTGCAAGTGTTGTGATCCGGAGCAGTCTTTAAGTTTGCGCAAGTTGTCTACTACTTTAGCCGTCTCTCGGGAGCGCGATGGCCAGAATCGAGAGTTTAAATACGGCCATCTCTTGATAGTCCACACTAGCGAAGCGCCTATAAGTAATAACTTGGCCAAGAGTTTAGAGGGTTGGTCGGTCCAGTGGTTAGGTTTAGAGGAGTTAGAGTCTAGCGCTTTAGATTGGTCCTTATGGTCTGAGGGTCGGGGCAGCGGTCAGTTGCAGGCTCCCAAAGCCATCTTGCCCCATCAGCGGGAAGCTTTGCAGGCGGTCCGTTTAGGTTTTGAGACCTCTGAGCGGGGCAAGCTCATTATGGCCTGCGGTACGGGCAAGACTTTTACTAGTTTACAGATCGCTCAAGATTTAGTAGGCGAGGGGCTCGTCCTCTTCGTGGCTCCCTCTATCGCTTTGGTAGCCCAAACTTTGAGGGCTTGGGCTAACGATTGTAGCCTTCCTTTCCATCCTTTGGTCGTTTGTTCTGATCCTAAGGCGGGCACTAGGTCTAAGGGTGAGGCGGATTGGGATCTTAAAGTAGCGGAGACCTTTCCCGCTACGACCGATTTAGGTCAGATTGCCGCCTTCTGGCGTCGTCACGGCGCTGAGCGGGGGTTGAAGGTTATCTTTTCTACTTACCAATCTTTGGGGGTAGTGGCCGCGGCCCAAGCTGAGGGGTTCCTTCCTACGGTAGCTTTGGCGATAGCCGATGAGGCCCACCGCACTACGGGGATTTGGCGCCAGTCGGGTTCTGCCGATTTAATTTCGCCCTTTACTTTGTTCCATGATTCCACCCAGTTGCGGGCCCAGCGTCGTCTTTATATGACGGCTACCCCGCGCCTTTATAGCGAGACGGCTAAGTCTTTGGCGGAGGAGCGCGAGTTAGTCTTAGCTTCTATGGATAATGAGGAGACTTTTGGGCCTGAGTTTTATCGTCTCACTTTTGGTGAAGCGGTAGAGAGGGGTTTACTTTGCGATTATCGGGTCCTCATTTTGCGCGTCCCTCAGCAGGCGGCCCAGCGAGCGGTTCAGGAACTTTTAGCTAGCGACGACGAGGGGCGGATAGGTGAATTAGACGTCTCTATGGCGGTGCGCATTGTGGGGGCTTGGCAGGCTCTAGCCACTAGGGGTTTAGGTTCAAATCCTAGTCTTGAGCGGGTGCGCGCCGCCTTGAGCGAGCTGGAGTGGGCTCAGTATCTAGAGGCTAAGAGCGCCGGTTCTCCTTATCCTTTGCCCCCTTTGACTAAGGTTCTGGCCTTCTGTTCTAATATTAAGCGCTCTAAGGGGTTAGTGGGCTACTTCGCTAGGGTTCAGGAGAAGTGGCTTAAGGGGTTAAATAAGACTACCTGGCCCCTCTTGCGTTGTTCTTTAGCTCATGTCGACGGGACTCAGAATAGCGCCGCCCGTCAGCGCACTCTGCGTTGGTTAGAGGGTTTGAGCCCTCGTCCCGCAGGTCAGGAGGGTCGAGAAGTAGCCTTAAATTCTGAGAGCAGGGGTCCAGAGTGTAAGATCATCTCTAATGTGCGCTGTCTGGGCGAGGGGGTAGATGTGCCCAGTTTGGACGCTCTGCTCTTTGTCGATAAACGTCAGAGCAAGGTAGATATTGCCCAAGCTGTGGGTAGAGTCATGCGTACCGCTCCGGGCAAGCGTTATGGCTATATCATCTTGCCGGTAGTCATCCCCGACGGCCATGAGGCCGGTTCTATCTTAGAGCATAATGAAGACTTTGAGATTGTCTGGGAAGTCTTGCGCGCTCTGCGCAGCCACGATGAGCGTTTAGCGGCGGAGATCAACGCTCTGCGTTTAGATAAGGAGAGAACTAATCTTAAAGAGGGGGGCGAGGGGCATATCTACTTAGATGATGGCGACGGTTTAGAGGAGTTTATCCAAGGCCGCTTAGAGTTCGATTGGCAGGAGACGGCGGGGCTCATCTATTCCGCTTTAGTAGATAAGGTTGGGGATCGCGAGTATTGGGCGGACTGGGCGGCAGACGTGAGCGGATTAGCTCAGCGTTACCAAGAGCGCCTGCACTCAATCTTAGAGAATAATTTAGAGGCCCGCTCCCGTTTCGATAAGTTCTTAGAGGGTCTGCGCCATACGATTACTCCCACGGTCGATGAGGAGCAAGCGTTAAACCTCTTAGCCCAGCACTTAATTACTAAGCCCGTCTTAGAGGCTCTCTTAGGTCAGGAGCCTCTAACCAAGAGTAATCCCGTCTCTATGGCTATAGAGGAGATGGTTACTTACTTGCAATCCTTAGGTTGGGACAATTTAGGGACCCCGGAAGAACGCCAATCTTTAGAGCGCGTCTATGAGAGCGTTAAGCTTAGAGCTCAGCGCATCACCTCCCCAGCCGGCCGCCAGGAGTTAGTGAAGAAGCTCTATGAGAATTTCTTCACTAAGGCTTTTAAAAAGATGGCCGAGAAGTTGGGGATCGTCTACACCCCCCAAGAGGTTATCGACTATATCCTTTACGGGGTAGAGGCCCTCTTAGAGCGCGAGTTCGACTGCCATCTGGCCGATCCCGGAGTCAACATCTTAGACCCCTTCACCGGTACGGGCTCCTTTGTAGTTAGCCTCTTAGAGAATAGCCAATTATTGCCCGATAGTAGTTTAGAGTATAAGTATCAAAACGAACTGTGGGCCAATGAGATCGTCCTCTTAGCCTACTACGTGGCTATGATAAATATTGAGAGCGCCTATCACGCCCGCTTAGCGGCCTCTAAGAAGGAAGAACCCTTGAGCCCAGAATTCAGCAAGCAAGCAAGCAAGCAAGCAAGCAAGCAAGCAAGCAAGCAAGCGTCGCTTAATACTCTCTCTTATACCCCCTTCCCGGGCGGCGTCTTTACCGATACCTTCCAACTTTCAGAAGGCCAAAATAGCCTAGACCAGAGCGTCTTTTTCGCCAACTCCGAACGCGCCTTGAAGGAGCAGGAGCAGAAGTTAAAGGTTATTATTGGTAATCCCCCTTATTCCGTGGGCCAAAAGTCGGGCAACGATAATAATCAAAATGAGCGTTACCCCGATCTAGATCAGCGCATCAAAAGTACGTATGCAGAGCTAGGAGAGAAGGGCGGCAAGAAGAGCCTTTACGATTCTTATATTAGAGCCCTGCGTTGGGCCTCCGATCGCCTCTCCGATCAGGGGATCGTAGCCTTCGTAAGTAATGGAGGCTGGCTGCGCAATCAAAGTACGGCCGGTCTGCGTCGGGCGCTAGTGAGGGAATTTTCTAGCCTCTATATCTTCGATTTACGCGGTAATCAGAATACAAAGGATGAGATCTCTAGGAAAGAGGGTGGGAAAATATTCGGTTCAGGCTCTAGAGCGCCGGTAGCTATCACTTTCTTAGTTAAAAACAAAAATTCTCCCGAGCGCGGGGCGGTCTATTATTACGATGTGGGCGATTATAAGAGTCGGGAAGAAAAGTTGGAGGCTTTGCGTCAATGGTTGGGCGATCCCCTCGGCTTGCCTTGGCAGCGCTTACATTTAGACTCTTTTGGCGATTGGCTCGATAAGAGGGACGCTACCTACTACCAGTTGCTAGCTTTGGGGCTCCAAAAACATAAAGAGCCGCGCGGGGTCTTTGAAACCTACGCTTTAGGGGTTAATACCTACCGCGATCTTTGGCTCTATAGCTTCTCTTTAGAGCAACTGCGCCAGCGGATAGCCAACTTTATCGATTTCTATAATCGAGAACTGGAGGCCTACCAAAAAGCCGAGGTTAAGAAGGCCGTCTCTGACGTCGTTCGCTACGATCCCACCCAGTTCGCCTGGTCGGCCGATCTCTTCAATAAGGTCGAGAGAGGGATAAAACTTGAACTTAAAGAGCAAAAGATCGTTCGCGCTCTCTATCGGCCCTTCGTCAAAGAGTACCTCTACTATGAGCGCGACTTAGTCGGAAGTATGGGCCGCATGGTAGAGCTCTTCCCCGATGAAGTGGAGTTGCAAAGAGCCTACCGACCTCTCAACTTAGCTATCTGCGTCCCCTCAACTGGTAATCTAGGTTTTAGCTGCCTAATAACGGATGTCGTGCCTGACTATCACTTGAGCGTTAAATCTGGATGTCAGGTCTTCCCCCTCTACTGGTATGAGAAAGTTGAAGTAGAGGAGGACGACCTCTTCTCTAGCTGCGCCCCGGGAAAGGTTGTCGCCGGCTACCGTCGCCACGACGCTATAACGGACGTCGCTTTAGATAAATTTAGGAGGCGGTACCCTCAAGAGGTAATGCTCTTAGGAGATAAGTCCCAAGCGAAAGAGAATATCTTCTACTATATCTACGGGATCTTACATTGCCCCCAGTACCGAGCCCAATATGCCGATACTTTGCGCAAAGAATTGCCCTATATACCCTACGCCCCTGATTTTAAAGCCTTCTCCCAACTGGGTCGCAGCTTAGCTTATTGGCATCTCAACTACGAAAGCGTCGAGCCCTGGCCCTTAGAAGAGGTAGGAGATACCCTCAACCCCGGACCGGTAGGAGTGAAGAAGATGAGATGGGGCAAAACCCCCTCAGGAGAGATTGATTATACCACCCTGCACGTCACCCCTAAGTTAACCCTCACCCATATACCCCCCGAGGCCCATCAATACAAAGTAGACGGCTCTAGCCCCCTCAAATGGTTAGTAGATTGCTACTACGTCCGCACCGATAACCAGTCGAAAATAACTAACGATCCCAACCTCTACTCCACCGACCCTCGCTACATAGTCGACCTAGCCAAGCGCCTAGTCCGGGTAGCCATTGAATCACAAGTTCTTATCGTTTCCGCCTTCGGCGGAAACGATAAGAACTTGTGATTCCGAATTAGGAATTAGGAATTCGTAATTCGGAATTGGGGTGACACGGCTGGATGGGAGTGAATGGCTCTAACGTTTGTTTCGGCAGGATCTATGGGCGAGATGATCAGGGGGAATAACTGGCAGATTCAGTGAGTGGCTTGGCTTGAGAGAGGATCGTCCTGGCGCGGCGCTGCCCGCGCCGCGCCATAATTGCTAGGGAGGCGAAGCTTCCTACAATTCTTCCATAAGTTCAGCTACTTCCGGATCCGTCAGGTTACTAACAAGAGCCGCTTAATTCCGAACTACGCATTATGAATTCCGCATTAGATTTAGCTCGGCGAAGCCGCAACGATTCTTCCCTAGGCTAAGTTACTTTCGGATCTGTCGGGTCATTAACAAAAGTCAATTAATTCCGAATTACGCACTAAGCACTCCGAATTGCCTTGGCCCGCACAGTCTAATTGGACAAGCGTCCTAAAGGCCTCTATGAGAGAACAAAACGCAAACCTAAGACCTAGGCGCTTCAGCGCCCAACGATTCTCCCGTATGCCAAGCTACTTTCAGATCCGCCAAGTTACTAACAAGCGCCCTTTAATTCCGCATTACGCATTAAGCATTCCGCATTGCCGCCTTCGGCGGCTAGCGCATTCCGAATTAACTTTTGCGTATTTTGCTTCTACATTGCCGCCGCAAGGCGGCAATGTAGAAGCAAAATACGCAAAAAGTAGTCTAGATTTGTTAACTAGTTGTGAGGGGAGGAAACTCTTTTATGGGCGGTGGATTTAGGGAGGTAGCTGGGGAGATGGCCCGGCCAATCTGTTTAGGGAGTTGAGAAGAAGGTTCTGATGGCTAATTACAAGTTAACGCATATCGATTTGCAGGCTCCGCGCACGGAGTTACACGATCTTTTAAATCTCACCGGGATGGAGTTGAGTTTCAACAATCTGCCCGCCGGCGGGGCGGTACCTTTCGTCCATAAGCATAAGGAGAATGAAGAGCTCTACTTAGTCTTGGCGGGCAGCGGTACGCTCTTTATCGATGGAGAGAAGCTGCCCATTAAGGCTGGCGACGCTTTCCGTATCGATCCTGCCGGTTGTCGTTCTCTGCAGGCCGGGCCTGAGGGGTTGACTCAAATCTGCATTCAGGCTAAGGCGGGCAGCTTAGAGTCCTTCACTATGGGCGACGGTCAGTTAGTGAGCGACGGTCCGCAGCCGGAGTGGGTTAAGAAGGGTTAGCCTTTAGAGGCTAATAAGAAAGTCCCCCCTCCCCTATTGAGGGGAGGGGGGACTTCGGTTCGGAGGACTTTCTATTATCCTAATTAAACCGGGAGAGCGGCGATCAGTTTCTGCAGTTCTTCCTCTTTTAATTTCTCGGGTAACTTAACCATCAGCCGCGCCAAGATATTGCCCGCCGCCCCTTTGGAGTTGGGCAGACCCAAACCGTTGAGGCGGAAGACCTTCCCGTTTTGGGTACCGGGCTTAATAGCTATGGAGATCGTCTTGCCATTGGGCAGGCGCAGATCGGCGTTACCACCTGTCAGGGCCTCTTTGAGGGGTACCCACAGATCGCAGCGCAAGTCGCGACCCTCTAACTTATAGGTGGGATCGGGCGGGATGGCGATAGTAAAGATAATATCCCCAAAATCTCCGCCGCTCTTAGAGCCGCGCACCCGGATCTTAGAGCCATTCTTAACCCCGGCTGGCACCTTAACTTCGATAGTGTGGGTCCCGGCTACGCGGCCGCTTCCTTGGCAGGTAGGGCAGACCCCCTGCCCTTGGACCCCAGAACCGCCGCAGGCGCTGCAGGTTACGGGCTTAGAGAGAGTGATAGATTTGGTAGTGCCGGTATAAGCTTCGGCCAAGCTGATAGTCAACTCCGACTCTAGGGTCTTAGGTTGGCGAGCGCTAGCTCGGCCCGCGCGCCCTCCAAACCCGGCCCGGCGCGCCCCGCCCCCCATCTCGCCCATATTGCCAAAGAGCATATCGAAGAAAGGCGAGTAGCCAGAACTGCCAAAGGAGCTAAAGCGCGTCCCCCCGCCTCCCTGCCCTTGGGAGAATTGGGAGAAGATATCGCTAAAGTCGAAGCCGCCCGCGCCGCCGTAACCTCCGGCTCCGGGGGGCGGGGTCTGGCCGTCTTTGACGTATTTCCACTGGGCTCCAAATTGATCGTACTTAGAGCGCTTATCGGGATCCCCTAAGACTTCGTAAGCCTCGTTGACGTCGCGATACTTGACCTCGGCCGCTTTGTCGCCGTGATTCAAGTCGGGATGGTACTTCTTAGTTAGCTTGCGATAGGCGGATTTGATCTCTTTTTGGCTAGCTGAACGGTCGACTCCCAGGATCTGATAATAATCTTTATATTCCATAAACTGTGCACCTCGTTAGGACCTTTCCCCTGGACTACCGGTTGGAACCCCCTCTCACTGGGGGCGGCGCGCCACCTTAACCATGCTGGGACGCAAGACCTTATCCCCGATCTTATAGCCCTTCTTGAAGACCTCGGAGACGCTCTCATCGGGCAGATCGGTCCGCTCTTCCATCATTACCGCCTCGTGGCAGCTGGGATCGAAATTCTGGCCTTGGGCCTCGATGGCCGAGACTTCGTACTTGTGCATAATCTTCAAGGCGTCTTTGAGGACCAGCTCGATCCCTTGGCAGAGCGACTCTAAGGTCCCGCCTTTATGGGCCGCCTCTAAGGCCATCTCTAAGTGATCGATAATGGGCAAGAGACTGCGGAAGATCTCCTCTTTGGCGCCGCTGACCCGGCGCTCGAAATTGGCGTCTAAGCGCTTGCGGTAATTCTCGGCTTCGGCCGCTACCCGTTTGAGCTGTTCCGTCAGGCGGGCCACCTCCCCTTGGGCGCTCTGCAGCTTCTCCTCTAGACTAGGTTCGGGAGCGGCTTCAGGTTGGGCGGGCGCCGCCTCCGGAGTCTCAGCTGGGGGCTCAGCGGGATTAGCGGCGGGTTGGGCCGGGACCTCTTGGGGGGCCGGTTGTTGTAAGTTGGTATCCGGGGAAGACATGGTATTGACTCCTTAACGACCTCAAAAACTTTTTTCTCGTCTAGCAATGTACAATTTTAGTTAACTAACTGCAAGGGTTGAGGCGGGATGGAACCCCATTTCTAACGCAATTCAAATACCTATAAATACCTAGCCTAGGGAGATAGATAAAGGGAGGCCGCCCCCTTAGGGGGCGGCCTCCCAGTAGCAGCGGGCTCAAGGTCTAAAGTTAGAACTCTAAGGTGGCTCGGTCGGCTAAGATATCCTCTAAGACTAAGGTCACGTTATCGCCGCTAAAGTTGCGCCCCGCTACCTCCTGCTTAGAGAAGTAGACGCTCCCTTCCGTCTCTTGGCCCGGGGTCAAGGTGCGGTCTAAGATCTGGTCATAGCGCTGGGGCTTGACGTAGTTGCCCTCCTTATCTAAGAGGTAGCAATGCCAATTGAAGGGGGCCACCTGGACGTTAGATTTACCGACATTCTTCATCTTGACGTGGAAGACTAAGAAGCGGTCCGTACCCTTTTGGGCGTAGAGTCCATTGCGCATCTGCAGGCGCTGGTCGACGGAGGTGCGTCCCTCGCGGAAGGCCATCATATCGGAGTAGGCGTCTACTAAGTTGTCGTTCCACCAGGTCACGGAGACGTCTAAGCTGCCGTAGGTATTGAACTCTTTCATCTTCTTATTGTGGCTCACCTCAGACCAGGCGGTAGGGAGCGCATTTTGGAGGGTGATGCCGGCGGTGGCGGAGTTGGTGTAGCGGCTAAAGACGTTATAGACCATCATGGGGTTGACGGAGGAGCGGCGCATCTTGCTGGCCCCGCCCGAGAAGTTGGCCTTCTTGGTGGAGGCGGAGAGGCGCTTTTCGTAGTTCTCTTGGGTACTCTCTAAGGTCTCTTCTTTTTGGCGCGGGGTGGTGCTGAAGCGGCGATCGGGTTTATTTTTGGGGATCGTCGATTCGATACTCTTGCTCTGGCTAGCTACTTGCCCGGCGGCGGGGGCCGCGGAGAAGGCCTTAGTGGTAGCTTTATCTCCCACTACTACTTTGGAGCCGGAGACGATGCGCGCTTGGGTGGTGTAATTGTCGACTAAGACGGCTTCTAACTCCGCTTTAGGTTGGTCGCGGTCGTAGACGTACCAGCGCAACCCGGGTTTGACTTGGTCGGCCAAGCCCCTATTGACGGTGATCTCCCCTCCTGGAGAGACGTTGATCACCATTCCATTTAAATCGGCCATACTAGGAAGGGCCAGCCATAAAAATAAGAGAATTGCGTATAAAGAACGTTTCATTCGTACTTCTCCAGGTGGAGCGAAGGGACCGCTTTTAGGGTTCACCTTCCGCCCGGACTCTGTTATCATTATGCGACACAGTCGATCGGGAAGCAACCTTTTGGGGGAGTTATTTTTGTGGAGTTGGCATGAGCAGTGATAAGGTAGTTGGCAATGTCACCAACATTATAGATCCCACCCCGGAGTCGCAGGCTCCGACTCTGGAAAAGAAAGAGGAAGAGTCGGAGACTAAGCAGGGGGCGGAGAGTAGCGCTCCGGCCGAGGCCCCTATAGGGCGGGTGCGCCGTCACGGGCGCAGCGACCGTTTAGATGATAGTAAGAAGGATCTCCGCTTGATGATCGCCGTCCTAGGGGCCCTCTTCTTCGTCTTTATTATCGCCGTCCAGTACTGGCGTTCGGCCGCTCCGGCTTTAGTGGGCAGCGAAGCCAACCAGTCGGCGGATGGGCTCTACTACACGATGCGCATCTCTAACCACCACATCCAGGGCGAGCCTATCGCGCTCTTAATGTCTATTACCAATACTTCCGGCTTCCCTCAGACTTTAGACTTTGGGGCCGACACTAAGGTAGACTTTGTGGTCCAGCAGCAGTTAGACGTCTTCTTTGAGAAGATTCCGGTAGAGGTCTGGCGCTACTCTAAGGATAAGGGCGCTCTGGGCAAGCAGCGCAAAATGACGATTATGCCCAATGAGGAGCGCATCTTCTCCGTCTTCTGGGATCAGACGGATAATAAGGGCCAAAAAGTGGGCCAGGGCCGCTATATCATTACCGGGGAGATCAATACCCCTAGCGGTAGCATGAAGGTTGAGAGCTAAAGGCAGGAAGAGCCCCTAAAGTAGGGAACTTAGGGGCCAATTTTATAAGTTTGGAGAATTGGCGTAGGAGGGGCGATCGCGGGGACTTTGTTAAAGGTCTCTGAGGAAAGTCCGGGCTTCACAGGGCAGGGTGCTGGATAACGTCCAGTAGGGGTAACCTTCAGGACAGTGCCACAGAAATGTCAGACCGCCCCGGAGTCTCTGCGGAGTCTCTGAGGTAAGGGTGCAACGGCGGGGTAAGAGCCCACCGGCAGCGCGGCGACGCGCTGGCCAGGTAAACCCCACTTGAAGCAAGACCAGCAGGAGGCGTACCCCCTTGAGGCGGTACCCGACGGCCCGTCGGAACCCTCTTCAGAAGGTCGCTAGAGGAGCATGGCAACATGCTTTTTAGATAAATGATCGCCATCTACCCTAGGGTAGGTACAGAACCCGGCTTACAATCTTGCCCAGTTCTCCATCCGGTTTACGAGTTTGACGGAGCGGCGCCATACAACGGTTAACTCTAGTTAGGCGGTCCTTTCGTTTGAGGTGGATGAGCGCAGGCCTCGATGTCATTGTAAGGAGAAGACTCAAAATGCGAGTAACGGAAAAATTACTTTTGGGTATAGCCTGTTCGGCTCTATGTCTGACCCTCTCTGGCTGTTCGGACGACGACAACTGGTCGCCTACCTCCGATATGAGCGCGGTCTTTACGGTGGGAGCCTTCAATAGCGATAAGTATGCCACCTTATTAGTTAGTAACGCCCAAAATCCTCAGAGCTTTAAAGACCGGATCTACCTGAGCACTAATACTAGGCCCTACGATCCTAACGCCCAAACTACTACCCCCGGCCCCGACGAGGGTGAAGGCGGAGAGGGCGAGCAGGGCGGAGGCGATGAGGGCGAAGGGAACGTTATCATCGGCGATCCCGACGCTCAGCAGCCCGTTGAGAATCCCAACCCCAACGATCCCGCGGCTAAGTATTCCCAGCAGAGCGAGATCGGGCCCCGCGATATGACCCACATCTTAGCCCAGTTGAACGCTGAGGTTATGGAAAAGGCCAAAGTGCAGGCTCAGGTCCAGGGTAAGGTAGGCGAGGTCACTAACCCCAATACGAAGTTCACCGACACTGGAGTGGGCGGCGTCGTTACCGCTTACGTCATGAAGGGCTTAAATGGCGAGCCCCAAGCGGTCCAGTTTATGAAACTCCTCAGCAATGAGGACTCCAAAGGGGTCTTGATCTTTGCGGAGCTCGATCCCGCCGGCGTGCCCGTCTTGAGCGCTGAAGACGCTAAGATTATCGATAACCGCTTCGTAGGTTTGACCGACGAGGGTACTGAGCCTGGCGCGGGCGAGGGCGCCGATCCTGGCGCGGGTGAGGATCCCGGCGCCGGCGAAGGCGAAGGCCAGGGGGGAACGACTGAAGAGATCGTGCGTCCGGCTATCGGTGAGACGGTGCGCAATACCTTCGGCTCGGAGTGGAGCCCTGGGCGCGATGGCGATACCCGTCCCGTCCTGCTCTTCTGCGCCCGGACGACTATCGGCCCCAGCGTCTACGGTTACTTTAGCGGCAGCGACAGCTTGAGCAAGGCCGACTACGAGTATAGTAACGAAGGCGAGATCCTCTACTTAAACGCCGGTATCGATCTCAATAATATCTGCTCGACCATCGCCCACGAGTTCCAGCATATGTGCAACTACAACCAGAAGACCTTAGTCGACGGGTTGCCCGTAGGCGATCAGGAGATGTTAGCCATTAACGAAGGTCTCTCCACTCTGGCTGAGGATCTCTGCGGCTACTCTATGGGCGAGACTGAGGGGAGCAACACCTACTTAGCTAACGTAGCTTCCGCTTATCTCTCCGATCCGGGCTCTTACTCCTTTACGAGCTTCGGTAACGCTCAGGGCGAGTACGGCCACTCCTACTTGCTGATGCGCTATATGGCCGACCAGTACGGCGTAGAGACTATCAATGAGCTGGCCACTACGCGCCGGGTAGGTATCGAAAACTTAGAGTACGCCCTGCAAGGCAGTTTCGCCGATTTCTACCGGGACTTCGGTATTACGAACGCGGTCTCCGATATGAATAACGCCCCCGCTAAGTATAACTATAAGTCCATCTCCTTAGCTGCGAACTATCTGCGCTCTAACGCCGTCACCCAAGAGACGGAGGCCGCCCCCTTAGGCTTGGCTAAGTCGGAATTTATGACCGTGCCCGCTACTAGTAAGGATAAGGCCTACTCCTGGACCGACGAGGTTCTGCCCTGGAGCAGCAACTACTATAGCTTCGCCTATCCCGACTACGTAGGCAACTTGGAGATCGCCGGTAAAGGGCCCATCGGGGTTACTACCTTTAAGCTCATGACCTACGCTCTGACCGCTCCGGAGGCGGAGTCTATCTGGGTCTTAGATAAGCTCCTCGATCCCGATAGGTAGTTAGACCTTAAATAAAAGACCCCGGGTTTCTGGGGTCTTAGGGCTCTTAAATTACTGGGCCCGGGCCTAAAGGCCCGGGCCCAGGAGATTTTTTAGGGTCCTTTTAGACTTTTTTAGCGCTTTGGGTCCCCTGGCGCGGGCGCTCCTGGAAGATGACCGCGGAGTGGGGGGGCAGAGTAAAGCGCGAGCCTCGGAAGGGGCTAACTTTGGGGTAGGCGTAGGTATCTATAATGAGCTCCCACTCCGCCCACGTCTTATAGGAGGGGAGGGCGAATTCTACCGGGCGGGCGCCGTTATTGAAGAGCAAGAGGAAGGAGCTATCCTCTAAGAAGTTGCCCTCTTCGTCCGTATCCTCTAGGCAGTCGCCGGCGATATACATCCCCAGCGCCCCGCGGTCGCCCGCGTCCCACTCGCCCCCCTGCATCTCTTGGCCGCTGGGGGAGAGCCAGAGCACATCCTTCATGCTGCCCCGATGGATCTGGCCGCTAAAGAAGGTCTGGCGGCGGAAGGCGGGGTGGAGGCGGCGCAGCTCTAAGAGGGTTTGGGTGTAGCTATAGAGTTGGCGCTGGCTGGGGGTCAACTTCCAATCGTAATAAGAGAGCTCATTATCTTGGCAGTAGGCATTATTATTCCCCCTCTGGGTGCGGGCGATCTCGTCCCCCCCTAAGAGCATGGGCACCCCTTGGCTGAGGATCGTACTTAAGAGCATATTGCGCGCTTGGCGCAGGCGCAAGTTTAAGATCTGGGGATCGGAAGTGGGCCCTTCCACGCCGCAGTTCCAGCCGTAATTATCGTTAGTACCGTCCCGATTATCCTCCCCGTTAGCTTGATTGCGCTTATTCTGGTAACTCACTAAGTCCCAGAGGGTGAAGCCGTCGTGGGCGGTAATAAAGTTGATGCTGGCCAAGGGGCTGCGGTTCCAGTAGAGGTCGCTCGAGCCGCTCAATTTGGAGGCCAAGCGCCCCAAGAGGCCGCCCTCGCCGCGCCAGTAGCGGCGCATAACATCGCGCCAGTCGCCATTCCACTCGCTCCAACCTTTGGGGAAGCGACCCACTTGGTAGCCGTCGGGACCGCAATCCCAGGGCTCGGCGATGAGCTTGACCCTATTTAAGATGGGATCTTGGTGCAAGATACTCAAGAAGCTGGAGTAGGAGTGGTAGCCGTTAGTAGAGCCGGTGCGGGCTAAAGTAGTGGCCAAATCGAAGCGGAAGCCGTCGACGTGCATCTCTTGGACCCAGTAGCGCAAGCTGTCGGCCACCATCTGCAGGGCGGTAGGGGTGCGGGTATCTAAACTATTGCCACAGCCCGTAAAGTTGAGGTAGTTGTGCGGGTACTGGGGATCTAAGCGGTAGTAGGTGGGATTATCTAAGCCGCGCCAGGAGAGGTGGGGGCCGTCGTAACCCTGCTCGGCGGTATGGTTATAGACTACGTCTAAGATAACTTCCAAACCGGCCTTATGGAGGGCCTTGACCATACTCTTAAATTCGCTCACCGGATCGGAGGTGGCGCAGAAGCGAGGGTCGGGACAGAAGAAGCCCAAAGTATTGTAGCCCCAGTAGTTGGAGAGGCCCATAGAGTCTAAGCGCCCCTCGCTCAAGGAGAGGTGGATGGGAAGCAGCTCTATGGAAGTTATCCCCAGCTGGCGCAGGTAGTCGATAGAGGCCGGATGGGCGAGGCCGGCGTAGGTACCGCGCAGTTTGGGGGGCAGGGCGGGATTTAACTTAGAGAAGCCCTTGACGTGGACCTCGTAAAGGACCGTCTTATCGAGAGGGATCCCCAATTGGCGGTCCCCCTCCCAGTCGAAGGCCTTATCGTCTACTACCACCCCTTTGAGCATATAGAGGGCGCTATCGCGCATGTCGCGGCTATAGAAGTTATTCTGGACTACGCCCTGGGGGAGGGTCTTCTTCTCGTAACCGTAGAGAGCGTCGTGGAGGATGACCTCCCCGGCCACATTCTTGGCGTAGGGGTCTAAGAGCAATTTATTGGGGTTAAAGTAGAGCCCTTGGTGGGGATCGAAGGTCCCGTGGGCGCGGTAGCCGTAGCGCAAACCCGGTTGGGCCTGGGGCAAGAAGCAATGCCAGACCCCCTCTTCATTCCAGCGCATATTGATGCGGCTAGTCTCATTGTGATTCTCATCGAAGAGGCAGAGCACCATCAGGGCGGCATTCTCCGAAAAGACGGAGAAATTTACCCCCTCTCCCGTCCAGGTGGCGCCCAAGGGGTATTTCTGGCCGGGATAGGCCTGACTGGGTATATACATTTCCTAGATCCTCGCTACGGCTGGGGATAATTTAGACGTTGAAGCGGATATTGAGAATATCCCCATCTTGGACGACGTAATCCTTGCCCTCTACGCGCAAGAGCCCCTTCTCTTTGGCCACGGCCAGAGAGCCGCACTCCATAAAGGAGGGATAGTCGATAACTTCGGCCCGGATGAAGCCGCGCTGCAAGTCGCTATGGATTTCGCCCGCCGCCTCCGGAGCTTTGGCTCCTACCTTAGTCGTCCAAGCCCGACACTCGTCGCTACCCGCCGTAAAGAAGGTCTGTAAGCCCAACTTGCGATAGCAGAGGTTAATAAGGCGCCCCAAAGCGCTCTCCTCTAAGCCGAAATCGGCCATAAACTCGGCCTTTTCGCTCTCGTCGAGGTCGGCTAACATGGCCTCCACTTCGGCGCAGATGGCTAAGCAGGGAACCTCTTGGGCCCGGCAGACCTCTTGCAATTGGGCGTAATACTGGCCCCCTTGGGGCAGATCGTCCTCGCTAATATTGGCTACTACTAAGCGCGGCTTGAGGCACAGAAGGCCCAAACTGGAGAGTATCTTGCGCTCTTCTTCGTTAAAGTGGGGGATAGCCTTAATATTGCCCTCGCTCAAGGGGTGGGCTAAGGCCTCTAAGAGGGTCCGCTCTTTAGGGTCCAGCTTTTTGGCTCGCTCCAACTTGCCCTCTACTACTTTGAGGTCGGTCAAAAGGAGCTCCGTCTCAAAGGACTCCAGATCGGCCAGAGGGTCGACCCCCTCTAAGTAGGGGTGCTTAAAGCAACGCACTACCGCCAAGAGGAGGGTAGAGGTGCGCACTTCGGAGATAGCTTGGGTCCCTAACCCCGAGCTCGTACCTCCGGGCATATCTAAGAAGTCGACGGTGGCCGGAGTCGTCTTTTTGGGTTGGAAGATCTCCGCCAATTTCCACAGGCGCTGGTCGGGCACCGCCGCCCGCGCTAAAGGTTGTTTGCGTCCCGAGACGTCGGCCTCCGAGAGGCAGGTTAAAGCTTTAAAAAGCGTCGATTTTCCGGCTTGGGAGAGGCCGGTGATCCCGATAGATAATGGCATAGCGGCCCCATTTCTGCTAAATTTTTGGGGCTCCTGCCCTAGAAGAGAGGGAGAGGAGTTTCACTTTGGGCCCCAAAAAAGGCGGGTTGACCTTTTATTGTGCGGAGTGGCTCTGGTGTCAGAGAAAACTTACAAGAGTATAATGAGCGGCCTGGAGTCGGAACCGGACGTCTTCGTAGTGCGCGGTCTGGCCGATCGCGATCTGGGCCTCTTCTTGATCTTTACCGGAATCGTGGGCGGGACGCCCTTTTACTACCTCTTTTGTAATCTCGTCTTGCGCATCGGCCGCCCCGATCTCTTCTGGGGTTGGCTTTTGAGCTTAGCTATCGTCTTAGGCGGGTTGGGGGTTATGCGCTTTTCCCGCAAGCGAGTAGAGGTCTGGAAGGGGGAGCGGGGCAACTTTATCCGCCTCCAAGACGGCTTCTTTGGCCAAAAGCTGACTTATACTTACGGGCCGGAGGTTAAGATCCGCCTAGCCTTAGGGGACGGGGGCGACTTTACCAATAAGGCCGGGCTAGACGTCTGGGAGGTGACCCTCTTAGATGGGCGCTGCCAGTTCCTCTTAGACTCCCGGGCCGGGCGCTTACAAGAGAGTAGGGCTATGGCCGAGTTCTTGGCTAAAGCTATCCGCTGCCCCTTACTCTGCGCCTTAGATTCTAGCCACAATATCGAGTTCGACTACCGGGACGTCGATCTGCCCTACTACCTGCGGGCCCGCAAATATCCGGCTCTAGTAGGCTCCCATCCCCAGCGCCCCGCCGACTGTCCCATCGAGGTCCAAGATATAGATTACGGCACGGGGCGTCGCTACCGTTGGGGCCTCTTGGCCTCCGGGGCGCCTACGGAGACCTTGACCCTCTTTATTATCGCCTGTGTGGGCGGTATTCTGCCCCTCTGGGGGAGTTCGGGCCACCGCTTCTCCTTTTTGAGCCAGGCCTGGCAGAGCGGGGATTGGTCCTACTTTTGGGGCTTAGCCATCCTCTTTACGATTATCTTTGGCATCCAGTTTGGTTACCAGAGCCAGATCGAAGTTACGCCCGGGCGGGTCAATATCTCTAAGTCTATTTGGGGCTTCCCTTACGTGCGCAAGTCGATCTTAGTGGAGTATCTGGAGGGGGTCGTAGCCCGCAAGGGGAGTTACGGCAATTCTATTACCTTAGTGAGCGACGCTCTAGTCTACTCTCTGCGAGTAGTCAGTCCCCAAGTGGTCGACTATCTAGTTAATGATATTCAATATTTCTTAGTCCAAAATTGCGGGCCCGGCCAGACTGCCGCTAAAGGGGAGAAGGCGGCCCCCAAGGAGGCTCCCTCCCTGGCTAAAAAGGGATGAGTAGAGGAGTTCTAGCCCCCATGTTAAAGGGAGAGCGGTCTCTTTAGGGCTTCTTCCCTAGCTGAATGATAGTCAATGATCGGATTTTTTGAGTACATCGGCCGGAACGTCCTCGGGGTTCTAGATTATCTGGGCTCCGTCTTTATGCTCTTGGTAGAGAGCTTAAAGTGGATCTTGCGCGGCTCGGTGCGTTTTAAGCTAGTCATTCAGCAGATGGCCTTTTTAGGGGTGGATTCTTTAGTTATCGTAGTCTTAACTACGACTACGGCCGGCATGGTCATCTCCTTGCAGTTGGCCCATATTGCGGTCCAGTACGGAGTCGTTAACGTAGTCGGCGGCGGCGTGGCTATGGCTATGGCCCGCGAATTGGCGCCCATGTTGACCGCCGTAGTGGTGGCCGGCCGCGCCGGTTCGGCTATTGCCGCCGAGATCGGAACTATGAAGGTCACCGAGCAGATCTCCGCTCTCAAGTGTATGGCCGTCTCCCCGGTGCGCTACCTAGTTGTGCCCCGCCTCTTGGCCCTTTTGGGGATGATGCCCGTCTTGACCCTCTTCTCCATGGTCTTTGGGACCATCGGCGGGGCGGTAGTGGCCTTTACCTCGGCCTCTATCCCTTATGAGATCTTTTGGGACTCTATCTTGCGCCTCTTGAGCTTGAGCGACGTCTTAAACGGTCTCTTGAAGGGGATCATCTTCGGCGCCGGGGTGGCGCTCATCTCCTGTTACCAAGGCTTACATACCGGCCGGGGAGCGGCCGGAGTAGGTTCGGCGACTACTTCCAGCGTCGTCTTGTCCACCATCTTCATCTTCGTCTTTAACTATCTATTGTCACTGTGGCTCTTCCCAGTCACCTAGAGGAACGACGTGCCCCCAGAGCAGCCAGTAGCTGAGCCAGCATTAGAAGAGTCTATCTTGGGACCGCGGCGGCCGATGGTCGACCCGGCTATCTCGATGCGCAACGTCTCCGTGACCTTTGGGGGGCGGGCCATCTTGCGCAACGTCAGTTTCGACGTGCCCCGGGGCCACACTCTGGCGGTAATGGGTCTTTCCGGGGTAGGGAAGAGCACTACCCTGCGTTGTTTAGTCGGTTTACAGCGCCCCGACCAGGGCGAGGTCTATATAGACGGCCAGAATATCTTAGAGATGCCCGCCGCCCAGTTAGATATTTTGCGCCAGCGCATCGGCATGGTCTTCCAGATGCCGGCCCTCTTCGACTCCCTGACTATCGGAGAGAACGTGGCTTTCGGTTTGCGGGAACACGCCCCCCACTTGAGCGAGCAACAGATTGAGCGCGTCGTAGCCGAAAAATTGGCTATCGTCGACTTGCAAGGGATGGCCCACCTCTACCCCAACCAACTCTCGGGAGGTATGCAGAAGCGGGCCAGTTTAGCGCGCACCATCGCCACCGATCCCGACGTCATCCTCTACGACGAGCCCACCACCGGCCTCGATCCCATCCTCTCGATGGTTATTAACGAGTTGATCTGCGATCTGCAGCGCCGCTTGCGGGCCACTTCGGTCGTCGTGACCCACGATATTCGGGGGGCGCTCTTAGTGGGCCACCAGATCGCTATGTTGCACCAGGGGGAATTTATTTGGATGGGGACCCCCGATGAGTTCCGCACTACGGATAACCCCTTTATCGTCCAATTTAGGGAGGGGAGGGTGGAGGGGCCCATTCGCGTCCAATGAGCAGCTTTCTTATGGAGATTCTAACTTTTAGCGTGGAGGAGAGTGATGGGGCTTAGCGCTGCCGCCCGAGTGGGTATGCTGACCGTCGTGGCCTGTATCCTATTCGGCTTAGTCATCCTACAGATCGGTAAGGTGGGACCCGACGCCGGAATCGGCTATCGGGCGGTCTTCGACGACGTGCAAGGTTTGCAAGTGCGCTCCTCGGTCCACCTCTCCGGAGTGCGTATCGGTTACGTCTCCAATATCCAGCTCAACCCCCAAAATCGGGTGGAAGTCACCATGATGGTCACCCGCGAAGGGGTAGAGCTCTATAGCTCCGATTATTTCGTCTACACTATCGCCTCCAATATCTTGGGGGACAAGTGGTTAGATATTAAGCCCGGCCCCGTGCCCGAAGGGGTAAAACCTATTACCTCCGAGGAGATCGTCATCGGCACCACCCCCATCTCCCTCGACCAATTGGCCCAGGAGGGGAGTCAGGTGATGGACGAGCTGCGGGGCTCTATCGCCGCTTTAAATGAGATTATAGGCGACGATACCTTTAAAAAAGACGTCAAGATGACGGTCACCAATATCCGCGACATCTCTACCAACTTGAAGAACGCCAGCGGCGACGCCCAAGAGTTGATGGGCGAGTTGCGCCAGCGGGTGGGCCATATCGCCTCCACCATGGAGGGGGTAGTAGCTAACGCTTCGGCTACCGTAGCCCAATTGCGCACCGACGCCGCGGCTATCGGCCAGGATATTAGAGGGACGACGGGCACGGTCCGGACCTTAGTCGAGGATAACGCCGGCAACCTCAATACGATCGTCTTAAATTTGCGCCAAATGTCTTCTAGCTTGCGCAATACGGCCGCGGTGGTCGAAGATCTGGCGGAAAATCCCCAGATCCAAGAAGATGTGGTAGCTATCGCCAATAATATTCGCAAGGTGAGCGAAGAGGTGGCTGGTATCGCCCAAGATATTCGCTCGGTGACGGGCGATCCCCAAGTGCAGGCCGACCTTAAAGAGACGGTCCACAACGTGCGCGAAGCTTCGGGCTCTTTGAAGCGCGTGGGCAATAAGGTAGAGAAGGTGGCCGAGGACTTCCCGGGCAGCCTGATGGGCGGGGAGAAGCCCCTCTTGGAAGCCGACTTAGCCGAAGAGTGGAATATGCGCAACGGCGATCTCTCTACTAACGCCAACCTCTGGCTCTTCCCCTACGGCGGTCCCCTCACTTTCCGCTTAGGCGTGGACTCTATCGGCAACGAGAACTTGCTCAACTTGCAGGCCGGTAAGACTTGGGATACTTGGCGTCTGCGGGGCGGTATCGTGCGCTCTAAGGTAGGTTTAGGGGCCGACGCCTGGATGTTCGATAAGCGTTTAGAGGCCTCTTTAGACGTCTACGATCCGCGCGACATTAAGGTCGACGTCTTAGGGAAGATCATCTTGCCCGACGACTGGTATATCTACGGCGGCGTGCGCGATCTGACCGATAAACACCACAGCGCCCCCGTCCTGGGAGCTGGTAAGCGTTTCTAAGTCAGAAATTAACAAATTAGCCTTGCTCTAACTTTATAGGAGAGGTTAATATCAGGCGGGTCTCCGTGGCCTTAGCGGTCGGCTTGAGGAAAGGTCTAGCCGAGAAGAATCTCTAGTTAAGGGGCTTTTTTGAGAGTTGATGCGCAATAGTTTTACTCTAGAACCCGGTACCTTGTTGGATGGGCGCTTTTACGTAGTCCAGCCCATTAAAGCCGGAGGTATGGGGGCGGTCTACATCGTCCAAGATAAGATGGTCAACGATCGCCTCTGCGCGCTCAAGCAGATGTTAGACGTCTCCGCCACTACCTCCGAGCGCCAGCTCTCTATCGATCGCTTCCTCTCCGAGGTCCAGGTGATGCAAGGGCTCAACCATCCCGGCATCCCCAAAATTTATAGCTCCTTTGTCTTCGAGCAGTCCTTTTTCTTCGCCATGGAGTATATTAAGGGCCAAGATCTGGCGACCATCTTGGGAGAGCAGGGGAACCCCGGTTTGCCCGTCAACTCCGTCGTCGGTTGGGCCCTGCAGACTTTAGAGGCTCTCAAGTACTTGCACTCGCGCAAGCCCCCCATCACCCACCGCGATATTAAGCCCTCCAACCTGCTCTTGCGGGAGAAGGACCAGCGCTTAATGCTCTTAGACTTCGGCATCTCCCGGGTGACTAATCCTGCCGAAGGGTACTGGATCGGGACCCCCGGTTACGCCCCCGCCGAACAGCAGCAAGGCCAGCCCGAGCCGCGCAGCGACCTCTACGCCTTGGGAGCCACCATGCACGAGCTCTTGACGGGGCGCAAGCCTAGAGATTGGGACTTCCCGCCTTTTGAAGAGTTTGGAGTCCAAGTCCCCCACAGCTTAGCCGAGGTCATCGCCACCTCTTTGGGCATTTGGCCCGACGAGCGTTATGCTAGCGCCGAAGAGATGTCCCAGGCCCTCAAGAGTCTGCCGGACGTAAGTTACAGCTTGCCCCAGGCCGACTCTAGCGACCGCTTCGAAGAGGCCGTGCCCCACTTGCAAGATCGCCTCTATCCCCAATTGCAAAATTTAATTACCCGCTACTCTAACGAGTGCCACACCCCTTACCTGCCCAAGAACTTAGACTTTTTTGAATTTACCTTGGCTTCCCCCACCCCCTTTACGCTGCGCATCGTCAAGAATTTAGAGAAGCTGAGCGTCGATTTTTACGAAAAGCAGGGGATCCTGGGGGCTAGCCTCTTAGACTCGGTCAACCCCTTAAATCCCGGCTGGGAGCCCAAAGTAGACGCCGTCGTCAAGCGTTTTGTGGCCGATTATGAGGATAGCAAGAATGGGGGCTGGGGGATAGGCTTAATGTAGGGGAGGCGAAGGCGGCGCCAAATGAAGAATAATACTTGTCAGTAAACTAGTTAGGAGCCACTGCGATGTCCTGTCGGGCCCAGATCGCCGCCTTCGTCCTAGGTATTCTTTATACTCTGCTCTTAGTGCCTCTAGTTAAGCGCTTGGCCGTGGCTTGCCGGGCCTTAGATAAGCCCAACGCCCGCAAGGTGCATAAAGATCCCATCCCCTTGTGGGGCGGTTTGGGCATCGCGGGGGGCTACTTTCTGGCCATGGCTACGGTTATCGCCCTCTCTAGCGCCTTCCGCCAGGCGGTAACGGAGACTATGGTCTCCCAGCTGATAGGGATGAGCTTAGGGGGCTTTTTGATCCTCATCGTGGGGATGATCGACGACCGCTACGGGATGCCCGCTAAGGTCAAGCTGGCCTGCCAATTGGTAGTGGGGGGGATCATGTTCTACTTTGGGATTAAGATCGATTACCTGACCGTCCCCTTCTACGGGGTCGTCTTCTTAGAGACTTGGCAGAGCGCCGCCCTGACCCTCTTCTGGATCGCGGGTATTACTAACGCCCTCAACCTCTTAGACGGCTTAGACGGCCTTTTAGCCGGGGTCTCTCTCACCGTGGCCTCCGTCTTTTGCGTCGTCAGTCTGCTCAAGGGCCAATTTGTAATCGTCTTGGCGATGGCTTGTCTAGCGGGCTGCTCCTTGGGCTTTTTGCGTTACAATTTTAATCCCGCCCAGATCTTTATGGGGGATACCGGCAGCTTATTCTTCGGCTTAATGTTTGCCGGTTGGTCGATCGTGGGCCTTTTGAAGAGTACGGCTACCTTCGCCTTCTTATTACCCATCTTCTTAATGGCGGTGCCCATCTTCGATACGACCTTCGCTATCGTGCGCCGCCTCTGGGCCCATCAGCCCATCTTTAAGCCGGATAAGGGCCACTTACACCACCGCCTCTTGGGATTAGGGCTCAGTCAGCGCCAAGTGGTCCTCATTATCTACGCCATCAACACCCTCTTCGGACTGTGTGGTTTGGCGCTCTTTTACTGGACTTGCAGAGGAGAATAAGATATGCGACAGCCGATTAAAGTGATGGTCGTCTTTGGAACGAGGCCGGAGGCTATCAAGATGGCCCCCGTAGTCTTAGCTTTGCAGGGGGATCCCCGCTTCCAAGTGGTTACCGTAGTTACCGCCCAGCACCGCCAGATCTTAGATCAGGTCTTAGAGCTCTTTAAGATTACCCCCGATGTGGACCTCAATACTATGCAGCCTAACCAGACCTTAACGGGGATTACGGTCCGCGTCTTAGAGGGTTTGGAGCCCGTCTTAAAGGAGGAGGCCCCCCAACTGCTCTTAGTCCAAGGGGATACTACTACGGCCATGGCGGGCGGTCTAGCCGCCTTCTACCAGAAGATAGCCGTAGGCCACATTGAGGCCGGTCTGCGCACCGATAAGCTCTACGATCCCTTCCCCGAAGAGATGAACCGCCGCCTCCTCTCCCGCTTAGCCGCCTTACAATTCCCGCCCACCCGTTGGGCCTACGAGAATTTAGCCCGCGAAAATCTGGCCGGCGACTCTACCTTTATTACGGGCAATACGGTGACCGACGCTTTAGAATTGATCTTGGCCCAACTTCCAGCCGGCCTACCCTCCCGTCTGCCCTTAGTGGCGACCTCCCCCCAAGAAGCGGGACGGGAGCTCAACTTAGAGGAGGGGCGGCGCTTTATCTTAGTAGAGACCCACCGCCGCGAGAATTTGGGCGAACCGATGGCCCAGATCTGCCGGGCCCTGCGCCGCTTAGTGGAGCGCTTCCAAGACGTAGAGATCCTCTTTAGCCTCCACCCCAACCCCAAGGTGCGGGAAGTAGTCTGCCCCATTTTGAGCGGGATGGAGCGGGTCCGCCTCTTAGAGCCCTTACCCTATACGGAGCTCTTGCGCCTCATGCGGGCCTCTTATCTCATTATGACCGACTCGGGCGGCATCCAAGAGGAGGCCCCCTCCTTAGGGGTTCCTACCTTAGTCTTGCGCCGCACTACGGAGCGCCCGGAAGGGATAGAGTCGGGCAACGCCCTCTTGGCGGGCTGCGAGGAGGAAGAGGTCTACTGGCTGGCGGCCCAGCTCTTAGAGGATGAGGAACGCTACCAGAAGATGGCTCGCACCGCTAGCCCCTATGGAGACGGCCATTCCGCCCAGCGCATCTTAGAGGCTATCGCCCACTACTTCTGGCCCCAAGAGTATGCGGCGCCCGCCAACTTTGAGCCTTAGAGATGGCTAGCCCCCCCAATTCCCCCTGGGTAGACTCTGGCGATCCTACGAGCGCCGAATTAGAGGCCTTATTCTCGGGGCCGCCCCTTAGCGATCAGGAAAATCCTGCCTTAGAGGAGGGGAAGGGGCTCAAAAAGCCTACCCCCCAAATGGAGGAGCTCTTAGCCTCTATCTTGAGCCCCCAGGAGCTAGCCCAGATCGAGCGCCCGAAAGAGCGGGGGCCCAGCTTAACTAAGCGCTTACAAGCTATGGCCCAAGGGGCTAGCCATCAGGCCGCCAACCGCCAGCGAGATTTAGAATTAGAGCGCAGCCTCCTAGAGAAGCTCCCGCCTCAGCCTACCCCCGAACCTCTGCCCAAGTCAGAGCCTAAGGAAGAGTCGCCCCGTCCCGACTTAAAAGAGTTAGACCCTCGCTCTCCCGAGGCTTTGCGGGAGCGCATCCGCCTCTACCAGCAGGGTGAGGCCCGCCAACCTGGCGCTCTGCAGGCGGTGGGGGTAGTCTTCTCCTTTGGCTTCAGTATCGCCATGGTCATCCTCTTCTTCTGGTGGCTGGGGGGCCAAGTGGAGGCTGCCAGCGGCAGTAGGGGGCTCTTCTATCTCTGCGTAGCCTTAGGGATCGTGGTCGGACTCTACTCGGGCTTTTTGGTCTTGCGCCCCTACCTCATCCAGGCTAAGCGGGCGGAAGATAAAAAGAAGGCCCAAGGCGAACCAAAAGGGCGCAGTTAGTCTTTCAAAGTGGAAGGTGATCCTTGGACAATTGGCTAGCCGGCGTGGGGGCGGGGGTGGGGGTAGGCTTCCTCCACTGGTTAATCTGGTACCCGTGTATAGCCCATTTTCTAGCAAAGGAGTTTGCTACACCCCGTGGAAAAGTAGGAAGCTTCTTATTGCTGGGAGGCGGAGCTTTGAGTTGGGCTGCGACCCTCGGGAGCGCCTATCTAGCTATAAGGTGGGGAGGATGGTCGCCTAAAGCGGTGGGGGCGGGGGCTGTAGGGGCCATAACTTTGGGGTTGGGGATCGTCGTCTACATAATCTTACGCCGCCAGGCCCCTCCTCTCGAGGGTCCTAATGAAGGAGAGCTCTGATGGAATTAGAGATACTTACGGGGGAATTGAGCAATAAGATCTTAGTCCTCTCTACCGTCGGTCTCATTGCGGTCGTACTCATCTTGGCCTGGTTGGGAAGGCGCCAGTTGGGGGTAGTCCCCAGCGGTTTGGGAGCTATCTTCGAACACGTCTACGATTTCGTAAATGATACTTCCCACTCGTTTATGGGGGAGAAGGGGGAGCGCTATACCCCCTTCGCTATGTCTATCTTCCTCTTCGTCTTAATGAGCAACTGGTCGGGGCTCATCCCCATGCCGGAGATCAATTTTCGCGACGCCCATGGGCTCCACCCCCACCTAATTTATGAGACCCCTACCGCCTCTTACAATACGACTTTAGCTCTGGCCCTGGTCTCCTTCTTGGCCTTTACCTATTTCGGTATCCGCCAAAAGATCTGCGGCGACCCTCAGCCTGAGCCTAAGGAGGCGGTAACTGTCAGTCCTCAAGGGGGAGCGGAGGCTGAAGTTCAGGCTGGAGAGGCTGGAGAGGCTGGAGATCATCACGCTCAGCCCGGCCACGGTCTCTTTAAGGGCTTTGGGGTGTGGTTAGTCCACTATCTGGGGCCGGTCCCTATGCTCTGGCATCAACTGACCGGGGCCATGCGCTACCTCTTATTGCCCGTCTTTGCGGTCTTATTCTGCTTCCTCAATATCGTGGAGGAGCTGGCCCGCATCCTTTCGCTCTCCTTCCGACTTTACGGTAACGTCTACGGCGAGCACCAGGTGAAGGCCAACCTTTTAGAGTCCGCCCACAAGTTCTTCGCTAAATTGTGGACCGCTGGCTCTACCCCGGGGGAGTTGGTCCAGGGCTTACTCTTGGGCCTTTTGATGTGGGGCATTTCCATCTTCGCCATGTGTATTGGTACCTTGGCCGGTTTTATCCAGGCCTTTATCTTCTGCATCTTAACTTTGTCTTATATCAGCCACATCGTGGTTGATGAACACTAAAACGCTTAGAGCTTGACTCTAAATAGTCGGAGGTTAATAACTATGTATTCCAAGTTAGGAAAGTTAATGGGCTTCTTGTCAGTTTTGATGACCGGGATCTTCTGCTCTCTGCCCGCTTGGGCCCAAGAGGCCGCTACGGCTGCGGGTCAGGTAGCGGCCAGCGCCGTTCCCGCCGCTGAGCCCACCGGGGCCGCCGCTCCGGCCGCTAGCTTCTTGAGCACCGCCTCCGTTTGCGCTCTGGGTCTGGCCATCGCCGCTTTCGGCGGCTCTATCGGCCAGGGCAACGCGGTCGCTAAGGCTATGGAAGGCATCGCTCGCAACCCCGAAGCCTCCGCTAAGATGCAGACCCTGCTCCTTTTGGGTCTGGCCTTCATCGAGTCCCTGACCATTTACGCTCTCTTAGTCTGCTTCATTCTGCCCTAGGGCTAAGCAGAACTTTAGGAGCTCAAGCTTTAGCTTGGCGCCCGGGTAGCGTCCTTCCTTAAAAAAAAGATGAGGGGCGCTATCTGGGACCATAGATAGAGCGCGGTTAGGGAGGTGTCTCAGTGGATACGATAGTCGATTTAATGGGGAAACTGTCCTCGGCCCCCGTGGTGGTCCTGGCGCAGATACTCTTATTCTACGTCTTCCACTTAGCCATGAGCCAAATTCTCTATAAGCCTCTGCTCCAGGCCCGCAGGGAGCGGCGCGCGGTGACTACCGACAAGGTGGCCCAAGCCCAGGCCCTCAACGAGGCTACGCTCAAACTCAAAGAGGAGTATGAGGAGCGGATGCGCCAAGCGCGCCGCGAGGCCCTCTCCCAAGTGAGTAGCGCCCAGCGGGAAGCGGCTGCCGCCCGTCAAGAGCAATTAGATCGGGCTAAGGCCCAGGCCGAAGCGATCATCAACCAAGCCAAAGCGGATGTAGAGAGCCAGAGCAAGACGGCTCAAGCCGAATTGGAGGGAATTGCGCCCCAGTTGGCCCTAAGTATCGCCCGACGCATCTTGGGCGGTATGACCAGCGGCGAGCAGCGGGAGCGAGTGCAGAAGTTGCTGCGGGAGGGCGCACATGGTTAATCAATTCGAATTCTTGGCCAGCTTAGTAGCCTTCTTCATTCTCTTAGCGGGGTTGAAGTACGTACTCTATAACCCTCTCGTTCAGGTAGCCAAAGATCGCGAATCTCAAGCTAAGGAGCGCATCAAAGAGGCGGAAGAGATCTTAAAAGAGGCTCAGGCTCAAGCGCAGGAGTGGCGAGAGAAGACGGCTAGTTTAGAGGGAGAGTTGGCGCAGATTAGCGCCAAGGCTCAGGAGGACGTAGCCAATTTGCGCCGCGAGGTAGAGGCTCAGGCTCAAAAAGAGGCCGACTCCATGTTGCAAGGGGCCCGCGTCGAGGCCGTTTCCTTGCAGGCCAAAGGGGCCTTGGAGTTGCGGCGGCGCGTGGCGGCCGAAGTCAGTCGCCAGGCGGAGAAGTTGGTGCGCGCCAGTTTAGATCCGGCTCTGCAGCGCAATATAGTCGAAAATTTCTTAGCCAAGATGGAGGGTTAAAGTGCTCAACGAATCGTTAGCTAGACGTTATTCTATAGCCCTCTACGCCTCCGCTAAGGCTAAGGGGGAGGAGTCGCTCCAGCTCAAAGAGCTGCGCATCGTGCAGGGCGTCTTAGCGGAGAATCCCGCCTTGCGCCGAGCGCTCATCGCCCCTACTATCTCCCGTCCCGTCAAGAAGAAGGTTTTGCAGGCCGTCTTCGGGGGGCAAGTGGGACAGCGCACTTCCAATTTCCTCTACGTCTTAGTCGATAAGGGACGCGAGATCTACCTGGACGACATCGTAGAGTCCTATAAGCGGGAATTCTGTGCGGAAAAAGGGATCATCGAGGTGCTGGCTGAGAGCGCCTCTACCTTAGAGGAGAGCTTACAAGCGGAGATTACTCAGCAGCTGGGCCGCCTCACGGGCAAGAAGGTGAAGATGGAAGTCGTCGTCCGTCCCGAGCTCATTGGGGGCTTAGTCTTAAAGTATAGCGGCTACCTCTTCGACGGTAGCGTCAGGCGCCACTTAGATAATATTCACGATCTTATGGCCCCGAGTAGTATCTAGGGGGGTTCTTGTTACAACCCTTGGGAGGAAAAGATGGCAATTCGTTCAGACGAGATCTCTGACATCCTGCGCCAGCAGATTGAAGGTTACGATCCGCAAGTAGAGGAGATGGCCTACGGGACGGTCATTAGCGTGGGCGACAATATTGCTGCCGTCTACGGCCTGCGCGAGGCCCGAGCCGGCGAGCTCTTGCGCTTCGCCAATGGTCTCTACGGCATGGTGATGAACCTGGAGGAAGATAGCATCGGCTGCATCATCATGGGGCCTGACGACGAGATCCGCGAGGGCGACCGGGTGGAGCGTACCGATAAGGTAGCCTCCGTGCCCGTAGGCGAGTCCCTCTTTGGACGAGTAGTCAACGCCTTAGGTCAGCCTATCGACGGCCAGGGCCCTCTGGAAAATACGGAGATGCGGACTATCGAAGCCACCGCTCCCACCGTCATTGAGCGCCAGCCCGTAGCCCAGCCCATGCAGACCGGCCTCAAAGCGATCGACGCCTTGGTGCCCATCGGCCGCGGCCAGCGCGAGTTGATTATTGGCGACCGCCAGTTAGGTAAGACGGCCATCGCCGTAGACGCCATGATCAACCAGAAGGATACGGACGTCTACTGTATCTACGTAGCCGTAGGTCAGAAGGCCAACTCCGTAGCCACCTTAGTGCAGACCTTAAAGGACCAAGGGGTCATGCATAAATGCGCGGTCGTAGTGGCCAACGCCAACGAATCGCCCGCCCTGCTCTATATGGCCCCCTACACCGGTTGCGCCATCGGCGAGCATATGATGTATAAGGGCAAGCACGTCTTGATTATCTACGACGATCTCACTAAGCACGCCAAGGCTTACCGCGAGATCTCCTTGCTCTTGCGCCGTCCGCCGGGGCGCGAGGCCTTCCCGGGCGACGTCTTCTACCTCCACTCCCGCCTCTTAGAGCGCGCGGCCAAACTCTCCGACGATTTGGGCGGGGGCTCCATGACCGCTCTGCCTATAATCGAGACCCAGTTGGGCGACGTCTCCGCTTACATCCCCACTAACGTCATCTCCATTACCGACGGTCAGATCTACTTGAACGCCGACCTCTTCCACTCCGGTACCCGTCCGGCGGTCGACGTAGGTTTATCCGTCTCCCGTGTAGGCGGCGCGGCTCAGCTCAAGGCCGTCAAGCAGGTGGCCGGTCCGCTGCGTATCGACTTAGCCCAGTACCAGGCTTTAGCCGCCTACGCTAAGCTCTCCGCCGACGAGTTAGACGCCGTCAGTAGAGCCCAATTGGCTCGCGGCGACCGGGTTACGGCCGTCCTCAACCAGCGCCAGTATATGCCCATGCCCGTCGAGCATCAGGTAGCGATCCTCTTTGCGGTGACTAAGGGCCATATGGACGATATCGAGGTGGCCGACGTACCCCGCTTCGAAGAGGAGTTCCACAAATTTATGGACGCTTCTCACGCCGATCTTTTGCGCAAGATTCGGGAGACGGGCAAGTTGGACGACGAGACCTCCGATCAATTGACTAAGGCTATCGCCGACTTTAAGCAAGGTTTTACGCCCACCCCTAAAGAGTAACTTGGCGAAGGAGAGATATGGCTAGCGATAGAGAGTTAAAGTTACGCATTCGCTCGGTGCATAGCATCGGCCAGATCACTAACGCCATGAAGATGGTGGCCAGCTCCCAGATCCGCCGAGTGGAGGCCCAGGCCGTGCGCGGTCGCCCCTACGCCAGCAAGTTGCGGGAGGTCGTCCAAGACCTGGCCCAGCATCTGGGCCAGGCGGACCATCCCCTCTTGCAGACGCGCGAGGTTAAAAGGGTGGGGGTCCTCTGTCTGGGGGCGGACAACGGTCTGTGCGGAGCCTACAACTCCAATATTGGGCGCACGGCCGTCAAGCTCTTAGAGGGTCTGCCCGTCAAGCCTTCGCGCTTAGTCGTCTTAGGCTCTAAGTTGGAGCGCTCCCTGCGGCGGGCCGGTTACGAGCCCACCCAGGTCATTGAGGATTGGAAGGCTGAGGACTCTTTAGCCCAGCGGCTGGCCGAAGAGATGGAGTCCTGGTTCTTAGAGGGTGAAGTCGATGAGGTGTGGTGCGTCTATACCGAGGCTATCACCATGCTCCAAAATGAGCCTATGGCCTTGCGCCTCTTGCCTCTCTCCGCTTTAGAGACTTCGCTCAACGATTACGAAGCTAACGAAGAGCGCATGACTTATACCGACGTGGACAATAAGTACCGCAAGCGGGAGCGTCAGGAGCTGCACGGAGATTACATCTTCGAGCCCGACGCCCAGACGGCGCTCAATACTATCGTACCCCTCTACTTGCGGGCGGTAGTGATGCAATATCTCTTAGAGGCTAAGACCTCCGAGTTGGGGTCGCGCTTGCGGGCTATGACCAACGCGACGGACAACGCCGAAAAGTTAGAGTCTGAGCTCACCTTAGAGTACTACCGGGTGCGTCAGAATAATATTACGACTGAAATTATCGAGATCTCCAGCGGTGCGGAAGCATTGAAAGGGTAGGAGGATAGAAATGGCACGTGGCAAGATTGTTCAGGTTATCGGGTCGGTAGTAGACCTGGAGTTCCCCGCTGGTGAACTTCCCGAATTGTACAGCGCGGTGCGCATTGAGCGCGAAGATTTCCGCGGTCTGCGCGGGGAGGAGCTGGCTAAATTGCCCGAGTCCCAGCGCTATCTGACTTTGGAGGTCATGGGCGAGAGCGGCAACAACCGGGTGCGCGCTCTGGCCTTAGGTACGACCGACGGTCTGCGCCGAGGGATGGAGTGCGAAGATACGGGCGCTCCCATCACCGTGCCCGTGGGGCGCGCCACTTTGGGGCGCATGTTCAACGTCTTAGGACAGGCCATCGACTCTAAGCCCGAGGCCCAGACGGATACCCGTTACTCTATCCACCGTTCCGCCCCGCCCATGTCGGAGCAGGTTCCTACTACGGACGTCATGGAGACGGGCATTAAGGTTATCGACCTCTTAGAGCCCTACGCGCGCGGCGGTAAGACGGGTTTATTCGGCGGCGCCGGCGTCGGTAAGACGGTTTTGATCCAAGAGCTCATCCACAACGTAGCTAAGGGGCATGGCGGTTTCTCCGTCTTCGCCGGGGTAGGCGAGCGCACCCGTGAGGGTAACGACCTCTACCGGGAGATGGAGAGCTCGGGCGTCTTGAAGAATACGACCATGGTCTTCGGTCAGATGGACGAGCCCCCCGGGGTCCGCTTCCGCGTAGGCTTTACGGGCGTAACGATGGCCGAGTATTTCCGCGACGTGGAAGGTCAAGACGTACTCCTCTTTATCGACAATATCTTCCGCTTCGTCTTGGCGGGCTCGGAGGTCTCCGCTCTCTTAGGGCGTATGCCCAGCGCCGTAGGTTACCAGCCTACCCTCTCCACGGAGATGGGCCAGCTCCAAGAGCGCATCACCACCACTAAGAAGGGCTCCATCACTTCGGTCCAGGCCATCTACGTACCGGCCGACGATATTACCGACCCCGCGGTGGCCACCTCCTTCACCCACTTAGACGCCACTACCGTCTTGTCGCGCGACATCGTGGCCCAGGGTATCTATCCCGCGGTCGACCCCTTAGCCTCCACCTCGCGCCTTTTAGATCCGCGCTACGTCGGCGACGACCATTACAACGTGGCGCGCCGGGTGCAAGAGATCTTGCAGCGCTACAAGGGCTTACAAGATATTATCGCCATCTTAGGCGTAGAGGAGCTCTCCGAAGAGGATAAGACTATCGTCTTTAGGGCTCGCCGCATCCAGCGCTTCCTCTCCCAGCCCAACTTCGTAGCTGAGGCCTTCACCGGCCGCAAGGGCGAGTACGTAAAGATCGCCGACACCGTGCGCTCCTTCAAGGAAGTGGTCGAGGGCCACCTGGACAAGATCCCGGAGCAGGCCTTCTACATGAAGGGCAATATCGACACCGTTATCGCCGAGGCGGAAAAGATGGGGGCTGAGGTCGGCCTCAAGTAGAGAGGTTAGAGGGGAAGAGCTATGAGTGGTCCCTTATTCCATATCGAGATCGTCACCCCCGTGAAGCGCATCTATGCGGGTGAGGTGGGAGCGGTCACTCTGCCGGGAGTAGAGGGGGAGATGTGCATCTTAGCCCATCACGCCCCCATGTTGGCCATGTTGCAACCGGGGATTATGAGCTACGAAGACGAGCGGGGACGCCACGTGTGGGCCGTCGACCGCGGCTTCGTCCAATTGAGCGAAAAGCAGGTGGTCATCGTTCTCAGCCAAGCTTGGCGCCAGGAGGACCTGCCCGAAGAGTTGACCCCTCCGCCAGCTGGCAGTCTGGCCGATAGTCGCGAGAGTCTGCTCTATAGAGCCCAAATGCAGTTGAAGGGGGCCTAGTACTTTGGGTAGCCGCTTGATTATCCAAGGGGGCGTCCCTTTGCGCGGGACTTTGGAGGCCAGCGGAGCTAAGAACGCTTGCTTGCCCATTATGGCCGCCTCCATCTTAGCCCAAGGGGAGGTGGAGTTAGACCGGGTGCCCGATATCTCCGATGTGCGGGTTATGGCCCAGATCTTGCGCCAGATCGGGGTCCAAGTCGACTTCGATCCCCTGGCGGGGCGGATGCTCTTAGACTCTTCCCAGCTGAAGACGACTAGGGCTCCCGAGGAGCTGGTGCGGCGCATGAACGCCTCCTTTGACGTCATGGGGCCCCTCTTGGCGCGTTGTGGCGAGGGCGAAGTGAGTATGCCCGGGGGCTGCCGTCTCGGCCCGCGCCCGGTCAATTTCCACATTGAGGCCTTCCGCAAGTTAGGGGCGGAGGTCAAGGTAGAGGGCGGCTTCGTCAAGGCCAAGTCTACGGGGCTGGTGGGAGGGCATATCCTCTTCCCGGCGGTCAGCGTAGGGGCTACTAAGAATGCCATGATGGCCGCCACTATGGCTAAGGGGACGACTATCTTAGAGGGTTGCGCCCGGGAACCGGAGATCTCCGACTTAGCCCACTTCTTAATTAAGATGGGGGCTAAGATTGAGGGTATCGGCACCCAGACCTTGCGCATTGAGGGCGTGCCCCGCCTGCATGGGGCCAAGCATTCGGTCATCGCCGACCGCATTGAGGGTTGTACATACCTTTTAGGGGCCGTCGTCACCGGCGGCGATATAACTATCTCTAACTTTAAGGGCGCTTACAGCGCGGCCCTCTTAGAGCAATTGCAAGCCGCGGGTCAAGAGGTAGAGGTCGGTTCCGATTACGTGCGCGTGCGCGGCCATCGTCCCATCTTGCCCTTAGAGATTACTACCGCCCCCTATCCGGGCTTCCCCACCGACCTCCACCCCCAGGTAGTGACGATGCTCACTTTAGCCCAAGGGGTGAGCGCTTTGGCGGAGACTATCTTCGATAGCCGCTTTATGTACGTTATGGAATTAGTCCGTCTGGGGGCCGATCTCTTGGCCTCTGGGAAGTACGTGCGCATTAGAGGGGTAGACCATTTAGTGGGGGCTCCGGTCGACGCTCCCGACATTCGGGCCGGCGGCGCCTTAGTCTTAGCCGGTTTGGCCGCCCAAGGGGAGACCGTCATTCGGGGGGTCAAGTATATAGACCGCGGCTATCAGAACCTGGAAGCTAAGCTGCGCTCCCTGGGGGCTAAGATAGAGAGGGTTGAACGCCCCCTCCAAGAACTAGACCAGATTTAGTCTTAGTAGGGAGAGCGGTTAAAAAGAGCCTAAGTTGTTATCTCTGCGCGTCTATTTAGATCTGGGGAGCGCCAATCTGCGCCTCCAGGTAGAGGGTAAGGAGCCCCTAGAAGAGCCGTCCCTTTTGGCCTTAGAGTGCTCCAGCGAGAGCGTGCGAGCTGTGGGAAGCCAAGCCGCCGCTCTCTTAGGCGTCCCTCTGCAGGGGGTGCGCGCCCTCTATCCGCTGCGGGAGGGATTAATCCAGGAGTTGCCCTCTGCCCAGGCCCTCTTGCGCTGCTATTTGCGCCAGCTCTCCCTCTGGCGCCGTTTGCGAGTGCGCGCCCTCTTGCCCGCCCACTCTACCCCCATCGATCGCTACTGTTGGCGCCAGCTCTTATTGAGCGCTGGGGCCGGGGCGGTGGAGTTGGCTCCCGCCCCCTTGGCCGCCGCCTTAGGAGCGGAGGTCGATATGAAGTTGCCGGGGGGCTTTATGGTTATCGACTTGGGGGCGGGCTTACAACAGTATTCCATCTTGAGCCAAGGGGAGATCCTCTTACACCGCTTCTGGCCCGGGGGAGGGGAGGAGTTGACTAGAGCGGTGGGGGAGGGGGTGCGCCGCGAGTATAACTTGCTCTTAGCGCCCGCCGCCTTAGAAGAGGTCAAGCGCGAGCTCTTAGCCGCCGTAGGCGCTCCGCGCCAGAGTGAATTGACGGTCAACGGTTACGATCTTTTGAGCGGCCTGCCCCAGGAGCGGCGCTTAGAGTCGCGCCGTTTGCGGGGGATCTTGGCCCCCTTCTTAGAGCGCTGGGCCCAAGAAGCCCAAGAGGTCTTGCGCGAGACCCCCTGCGAGTTGGCGGCCGATTTAGTCGATAACGGCCTCCTCTTAGTGGGCGGCGGGGCCCTTTTGAGCGGTTTGGGCCAGTATTTCCAAGAGCGCCTGGGCTTACCGGTCAAGGTGGCCTCCGAGCCGGGCCGCTGCGCCTTAGCTGGCGCTCCCCTAGTAGCTGCCGCTAGCCTGTGGGCGGAGAGCGAGGGGCGCTAGATGGCTGGAGCGCGCGTCTGGGGGCGTTGGTTGCGCCGTAAGCTCTTAGGCTGGGGATTGGCCCTGCTCTTAGGGGCGGCCCTCTTAGTGGGAGCGGCGGCCCTTTATTGGGGCGTACCCTCCTTGGCGCCCAGTTTAGCTCGGGGGGCCTTAGCCAACTTCAATAATAATTTTAGCGGCCAGGTGGAGGTCCAGGAGATCGATTTTCAGTGGTCGGGCCTGCGCTTAGGGGGGATTCGCTTAAAGTTAGATGGGGGCGAGCGCCTAGCGGAGATCGAAGTTTTAACCCTCCAGTTCCATTGGGGGCGGGCTTTAAGGCGCTGCGATTATATGGCTTTGGGCGGGGACCTGCGCTTAGAGGGGGTAGAGCTCTACCCAGAATTAGACGCCCACGGCCAGCTCAATTTCGCCCAGCTGCGCATGTTGACCCCCAAAAAGGAAGAGCGCTGGCCCTGGGAAGAGTATTTATCTCGCTACGAGGGGCGCCTCCTCTTGGAGGACGGTTCCGCCTTTTTTCGCGACTTTAGCCGGGGCCAATTTTGCGCTCAGGTCGAAGATTTAGATTTAGAACTCCGCTTAGAGCCCCAGCAACCGGCGCGTTGGCGTTTAGCCTTTACCCCCTTGCAAGCGGTCAACTCGTGGGAGCCGGAGGAGGGGAGGATCGCTTTAGAGGGCTGGCTGGCCTTAGATCCGCGCCCCGACTTCAATGTGCAACTCAATTTGCGCCATTTAAATTTAGCTCGCCTGGCCGATTATTGGGGGGAGCTGCCGGGCGGGGCGCGCCTCTGGGGGGCCCAGTTGGAGGCTGAACTTTGGGCGAGGGGGCGGGCCCCTTCCTGGTTGGCCCTTTGGGAACGCCTCAACTACGGGGGCCAGATCCGGCTGCGGGAGGGCAAGGTGCGCCTTCCCAAATTGCAGGCTCCGGTCCAGAATATCTCTTTAGAGGTCGATCTCTTTACCGGTTTAGCCCACTTGCGCCGCCTGCAGGCTGATATTGTAGGAGCTCAGGCCCAGGCTCAGGGTAAGCTCTACGTCTGGCCCCCTTCGCCCCAAGAGGACCATTGGTCGGGGCGCTTAGAGTTAGGGGCCCAATTACCTAAGCTCTCTTTAGCTAGTTTGAGTAAGGCTCTCGGTTTAAAAGTACCTCTGGAGGGCAGTTTAGATACGGAAGTAGCCTTAGAGGGTAACTTAAAGAGCCCTCAGGCTAAGGGCAAGCTCTCCTCCGCTCGGGTGCGCTTAGCGGAGCAAGAGTTGCGCAATTTGGAGGTGGCTTTTAACTTTAAGGACCGCCTTCTAAATATTGAGCGCTTGCGGGCCCAGGCGGTGGGGGGCCAGGTAGAGGGCGACGGTTACCTCCTCTTAGAGGGCTCAGAGCCCCAATTAGTCTTCAATCTGCGCGGCCAAGAGCTCTCTTTGGCCGGTCTTAGCCCTGTAGGCGGGCGGGTCAATAATTTCCAGCTCTCCCTAGTGGGGACGCCTAAAGATCCCTTCCTCTACGGACGGGGCGAGGTCGATAGTTTCAGCGGTCCAGCCTCCCTCTTAGAGCGAGCTTCGGCCCATTTTATCGCCACCGACTCTTATTTGAGCCTCAACGGGGTCCAGGCCCAGACGGGTTGGGGGTCGGCCCGCGTGCCCTACGCCAACTACGATTTCCGCCAGCCCTTCCTCTACGCTTGGATGGAGGCTGACAACTTCTCTTTGCCCCCCATCAGGTTAGCTAACTTTGGTACTCTGCAGGGCGACTTTAGCGGCCAGGCCCAGGTAGTAGGCTCGCCTTTAGATCTCAACAGTTTGAATCTTTGGGGCTATAGCCGCAGTACGAATCTGCGTTTAGGCCATTTGCGCATCGAAGGGCTGCGCGGCTTGGTAGGGATGAACGGCTTTAACCTCTACTTCCCCTCTATGGACGGTTACGCGGCCGGAGGGCGGGTGGCGGCTAGCGGTTGGTTGGGCTTAAAGGGGGGTAGCTCTAGCCTCAGCTTAGACGCCCAAGGGGTGGCCTTAGAGCCCTTTATCCAAGTCTTGCCCTACAATATCCCCTTAGCCTTCCCCGGTAAGGGGCGCATGGGGGCCAGTTGGAATACGCTGGGTAGGGGAGAGGATAACTGGTTGCGCCTCTACTTGCAGGGTAAGCGTCCCGGGATAGTAGCTAACGCCCAGCGCACTCCGGTAGTCCAAGCTTTAGAGGGAATTAGCTCTAGCGCTTGGGGCTTATGGGAGGAGGTCCATCCTCTGCGGGCCGGGGAGGAGAGTAGCGATCCCCAACCTCAGCCTACCCCCTTAGCCTTAGGGGCGGGAGAGGAACTCTTAGCTTTAGGACCTTCCAGCGCGGAGGCGGTGCGCTCTGGCGAAGCGGCCGCGGAGGAGGTTCAAGCTAACCCGGGTTGGGTAGGTCCCACCTTAGAGGGAGCCCCCTGGGAGGAGGATTCGCCCCCCGCTGAGGAGGGCGTAGAGGCTGAGACCCCCTTAGGGGAGAGCGTGCGCCAGGTATGGGAAGAGGTCCAGGCTATAGCCGCTCCCCCTCAGCCCCCTTATCTGCCGGCGCCTACTTACGCTACGGCTATCGAGGGCTTTATCGGTCCGCGCGGGGTGGGCTTAGTGGGCTGGGCGCAGGATCTCTCTTTAGACGGGCGGATCCTCATGAAGGATCTCCCCTTAGCGGGCGAGGTCAGCGGGCGCTTTGGGGCCTGGGGGCCGGTTAAGGATCTAAACTTTACCTACTTAGCGGCGGTGGCCGGTCCGCCCTTAGCTGATATTGCCGACCATACGTTGTGGGCCGCGGGTCAAGGCCACTTTAGCCCGGGTCAGATTAAGCTTTACGATAATATCTTGGCTTGGGAGTATCTTCCGCCCAGCGGTTGGCGCGATTGGCCCCACTGGGAGGGGAGAGCCTACCAATTTTTAGGGCCCGAGTTGGCGCCGCCCTTAGTGAGCGGGGCCGCTCTGCCCTCTCCCTTCCCGGAGAGCGGTTATCTCAAGGTAGAGGGGCGGGTCGGCCTCAATAAGCCCTGGACTTACCGTTTAAAGACCCAATTGAGCGATATTGAGTTGGGCTGGTTGCAAAAGCAGGCTTGGCTCTCCCCGGTAGCCAAGTTGATGGCTAACTCTAATATCCGTCACGGTCGGGCCCAAGGGGTGGCTTATATCTCTTCTGAGGCGGGCTTCCCCAAGGTGGAGGCCGGTTCGTGGTTAGAGACCCCCTGGTTCGTAGCCGGTCAGGCCGATAATCTCCACTCCTTCTCCGGGATCGGGGCCTTCCGCAGCGGGGTCCAGCTCCAGGGTCCGCAGGGGAAGCCCTCTTTGGGGACCATCTACTTAGACCGCGTCTTGGTAGCCAACCGCTCCTTAGATCGCCGTCTCCCCCAAGGGCGGGCTATCTTCGAGCAGGCGGCCCACTTGGTTCCCGTGGAGCCCGGGATGATGGAGGTCAGCGGTACGGTGGCTGGGGGGAAGGTCGATTTAGAGACCTCCTTTAGCGAATGGCGGGCCCGTCAGGCTCTGGCCTTTGCCAATAATCCCAATCTCAACCCCCATTTAGTGGAGGGTAGCCTCTCTAGTCCCCACCTCTCCTTAGAGCTCGACTTACAGGAGGGCTTGTGGGAGAGTCTCAACGTGGACGGGCGGCTCGACCTGCGCCAGGGGTACTTGCAATTGGCCAACCGCCTCTGGCCTTTAGACGAGTTGGGGGTCTCCATCCGTCGCGATGGGGAGCGCCTCTTCTTCTCCGATCTCCTCTTAAAGGCGGGCGGGGTTACCTTCCAAGGTCAGGGTTGGCGCGATCGCCATAAACATTGGCAGGCCGATCTCTACGCCGACGCCATCTCCTTTGAAGAGTTGGCGACGTATGAGCCCGTCTTTAGCGACTTGCGCGGCCAGGCCCAGTTGGCCTTACATATTGAATCAGACGACCCCGCTTTGCGGGCTATCCAGACTATCTTCGCCTTAGAGGGTAAAGATGTGGTCTGGAACTCCCTGCCCGTCTCTTTGGCCTTGCCCGACTTTAGGATGGGTCGCATCTTGCAAGATGAGGAGGGCCGTCCCTATACCGATTTGGATGCGGGCCTCAGCTTAGATTACCACAGCGGGCGGGTCTTCTTAGATATTCCGCCCCAGGCCTTAGCCTTTAGCGCTTACCGCTTTATCGAAAAGGAGCTCTTGCCCCCCCACCTGCGCCAGCGCTTAGAGGCCCAATATGAGGCCCAGCAGGGCGAGGCCGCCCAGCAAGCTTCGGCTACCCCCCCAGAGGAAGGGGCTCAGGGTTCCGCCCCGCCCCCCCGTTTAGCCTTAGATAGCGAGGGTCGCCTTTTGGGGGTGCGCTTAGATGCTAAACCTACCCTCTTCCAGATGAGCGGCGGCTTAGACTTTTCGCCTAACCTCAACTCCGACTTTAAAGAGTGGTTTACCGGCCCCAACGGCCCCAACTTTGGCGTAGGGAGCGAGCCTTTAACTTTAAGCTTAGATAACTTCCAGGCCAATATCGCCCGGGCCGCCCTGGGGTTGCCTATGGACCAGCGCCAATTTACCTTTAGCGGCAGTCTGGGCCTGAAGGGCCAGTGGTATTACGGCCACCTGCGCCACTCCGCTCCCGGCTCTTTAGAGTACGACTTCGCTATCCACGACTTGGCCTTTGGCAGTCTGACCTTAGACCAGGAGAGCCAGTTGGGCTCTAAGTTGGCGGCAGCCCCTAAGCAAGAGGGCGAGCCCCATCAGCCTCCGCGCTTAACTTGGCGGGGTCTGACCCTCAAAGAGGAGATGCGCGGCTCTTACCGGCGCGAGGAGCGCACGGGCCGCCTCATTATTGAGCCTTTCGAGTTCGTACCCTTGACCCACAAGCTGGGGACCAAGTGGGACGATAAGAACTTAGAGGCCGAGGGTACGATTAGCGGCAGCGCCAACCTGGCTCTCACTAGCTTGCGCCGTCCGCGGCGATCGCTAGAGGGTCAGCCTCCGACCCCGCCTCAACCGCGTTCGGCCGGTTCGAATCCAGAGTTAAATGAGCTCTATCTGAATGTCAGCAAGGTGCCCATCTCCGAGTTAGGCTCCTTCCTCTTCCCCGGCTTAGAGAGCGGTTTTGTGGAGGATCTAGTCTTAAACGCCTCCGGCCCGCTCCATTCGCCCCTCTTTAACTTGGTCTTCAATATCACTTCCGGTAAGGCCGGTAAATTAGATCTGGCTTCGATTACGGGGGCGGTGAGCGGCAGTCGCGATCCTCAGAGCCACGAGTACCAGGTGCGTTTGGGGACTATCAATAGTAGTCTGCCTCTGCCCCGCTTAGACGAGGTAGTCAATCGCGGCTTAGAGGATATTATCAGCCAGAACCCTCAAGATTACGCCCAAGGGGTCCAGGTCTACTTCGGTAAGGAGCGCCGTCCCGATCGGGTCTTCAGTTTGGCCGGTACTCTGCCCTATGAGACTTCGGTGACCCGCGCTGAGGAGGAGTCTTTGAGCCTCGTTCCCTTCTGGGAGGGGGTCCAGGCCTCTTTGGAAGGGCGCCTCAATTTGGAGGCCCAGCTCAAAGATAAGGATTTGAGTATCCTCTCTAGCGTAGTTCCCGACATCAAAAAGAGCGGGGGCGATATGGTGGGTAGCCTGCAGGTGGGCGGGACTCTCTTCCATCCGGAGGTGGTGGGCGACTTGCGCATCCTCAAGGGCTCTTTTGAACACGCCAAGTTGGGGAGTATCAGCGATATTAACTTTGAGGCCAACTTTAGCGAGCTCCAAGACCGGGAGTTGCGCCGTCAATATACGCGCCAGAAGCGCCATACGGAGTTAGTGCGCCACGGTATCGGTTCCATCTTAGCTAGGCGTTGGGGTCTAAAGTTTGCGCCCGGTGCCGACTCGGAGAATATCGGTCCCCGTTTGCCCCAGGAGGATGAGGAGAACTTTAACCGGATCACCTTGCGCTCTATGAGCGGTCTGTGGGGCGATAAGCCCTTTACCGCCTCCGGTCAGGCCGATATGGACGGTTTCCAACCTTTGGCGGTGGACTTTAATTTCCAGGGTAAGCAGTTGCCCGTCCAGTGGGGCGATCTCTTTAAGGGGCAGGCCGATATCGACCTCCACTTGAGCAAAGCTCCCACTACTCCGGAGGTGGTGGAGGGGAAGATGCCCAAGCTCTATTATCTCTCCGGTAAGGTAGACGTCTCGAGCGGCGACCTTTCGGTGGCTTTGGATACGCTGACTAGCTCGGGCGGTCAGGCCTTCGACTGGAGCCAATTGCCGCTCGATTACCGGGTCGATCTCCATATCGGCGAGGATGTGTGGATGCACGCCTTCGGCTGCCGGGTGCGTACGGCGGGCCAGCTGGCTATCTTGCCCCAGGAGGGTACGGGCAAACCCGTCTTAGAGGGCGAGGTCGACCTCTCGCGCGGCGTCTTAGCAGTCCCCCTCTACGATGTGAGCTTTAAAGTGCGCAGCGGTCGGGCGGTCTTCAATAAGTCCCAGATGCCTACCTTAGAGAACGTCCAAGCGGACGCCTCGGTCGATAATTATGAGGTCACAGCTTACGTCAGCGGCAGCTATCCCGACTTGCAATTGGAGTTTATCTCTAACCCGCCCCTCTCCCAACAGGAGATCCAGCGCCTCTTAGCCTTGGGTAGTTACTCTAACTACAATCCCACCGGCAACCCCATGACTAACGAGCCGGGCAATACAACGGGCGTCTTTGCGGTGAGTACCGACTTAGATTTGGGTACTTCCGGCTTGACGATGCTCTCCAGGATGATCGCTTCTCCCTTGACTAAAGAGATCAGCCGCCTGCTCTTCCTCTCCGACTTCTCCTTAGACGTCACCTCGCCCCACGGTTACACCTTTAAGGTGGCTAAGTCCTTAGACTCTAAGGACCGCTTCCTCTTCACCTTGACCCACAGCCTGGACACCCGCAGCGGCGAAGACGAGAGCGCCTACGGCATCGAGTGGCGCTTCTTACCCAACATGTCGATCCGCATCGGCTTTGACCAATACGGCGACTTCAACCCCTGGTTCCAAGGCTCGTGGCAGTATTAGGGTTTAATTCGGAATGCGTAGTTCGGAGTTTGCTAGCCGCCGGGATGGCGGCTAGCAATGCGGAATGCGGAATTAAGTTTCTGCTTGTTAGTGACTTGACAGATCCGGAAGTAACTGAGCTTATGGAAGAATCGTTGCGGCTTCGCCGCCTTTAGTCTAATTCTGAATGCGTAATGCGTAGTTCGGAATTAAATGGCCCTTGTTAATGGCTTGGCAAATCCGGAAGTAGCTGAACTTATGCCAGAATCGCAGGAGGCTTCGCCTCCCTCACGGCGCGTGCCGCACCAAATCTAATTCGGAATGCTTAATGCGTAATGCGGAATTAAATGGCGCTTGCTAGTAACTTGGCAAATCCGAAAGTAGCTGAACTTATGCCAGAATCACAGTAGGCTTCGCCTCCATCGCGGCGTATGCCGCACACTCCCAGCGATTTCCCCTCAACCAAGCAACCCTCGGAACCCGCTAGCCATTTTCCCAAGCAGCCTTGCCCCTAAGTCCCGCTGAATCTCAAGTTAGAGCCATAATCTCCGTCTCTACGGCAACCCAATTACGCACTCCGAATTCCTAATTCCGCATTGCTTTAGCGTGTCTAATGAAATTGAGAAATAAGGGGGAGTAGGTGTTAAGAGGCTAGAAAGCTTGGGATCCGCCCCCTGGGGGGGATGCCTTTAGAAAGGGTGAGCACTGTGGCCGCTTTAAACTCTCTTATACCTACCCCTTCAGAGCGTCAAGCTCTGGCCCATTTTGTCAGTAACTTCGATTTCCGCAAGTCGGAGGAGGGGATCAAGTTAGTACGTTACGTGGGTACGGGCAGCGGGATCCTCTTCTTACCGGCGGGATTCTTCGGCTCGAAGATCTGTAGTTTAGGTCCTCGTTCTTTGGCCGAACATGAGGAGTTATTGGAACTCTTCGTGCCGGAGGGGGTGACTACCATCGAGGACGAGGCTTTCGCCGATTGTAAGAACCTAGAGCGCGTCCACCTCCCCAATACGCTAGCTACTTTGGGGCGCGGGGTCTTTAAGGGCTGTACCTCCCTGCGCGAGGTTAGGCTCCCCAGTTCGGTGGAGCAGTTAGGCGCCCAGCTCTTTGAGGGTTGTCGCAAGTTCCGCCGTTTTGCGTGGCCGGAGCATTTGCGCCAGATCCCGGCGCGCGCCTTCGCTAATTGCGAGCTTTTGAACCAGTTGGAGCTGCCCGACTCTCTGCAGAGTATTGGCGAGGAGGCCTTTACGGGCTGCCAGGAGCTCTCGGCGCTCCATTTCCCTAGGCAGTTAGTAGAGTTAGGGCCCAGAGCTTTCGCCGCCTGCGCGATTTTGAAGGAGGCCTCTCTGCCCCCCCATCTAGTGCGTATCGGGGAGGAGGCTTTTAAGGATTGCGCCCAGCTGGAGCGGGTGGGGATCGGGGCCTCGTTAGAGGAGATGGGGGAGCGGGCCTTCCAGGGGTGCGCCCGTTTAAAAGAGATCTTCTTACCGGCCAGTCTGCGCCGCATGGGGGCTCAGGCCTTTGAGGGTTGCCGTTCCCTGCAGATGGCCGATCTGGCCCAGACCCGTTTAGAGGCTGTCGAGCGGGAATCTTTTGCGGGTTGTCAGTCTCTGCGCCGCCTCTTATTGCCCTTGCGTTCCTTGCAGCGTCTGGGAGTCGAAGCTCTGCGAGGCTGTTCTAGTCTCAGTTATCTGACCTTACCGGCTACCGTCACGGCGCTAGGCGAGGGTTTATTGGAGAACTGTTCTAACCTGCGCCGTTTAGATCTCAGCCAGGTGGAGACCGACTTGCCGGAGCGTTTGGCCCGCTACTGTACCTCTCTGCAGGAATTGATCTTGGGTCCCAAGATCAAGGCTATTGGCGAGCAGGCCTTTTACGGTTGTCGCTCTTTGGAGGAGGTCAATCTGCCGAGCCAGCTGCGCAGCTTAGGGGAGCGGGCCTTCCAGAGTTGCAGCCATTTGAGTAGGGTCTACTGTCCCTCCAGTCTAGTCTTTTGGGGGCGCAACGGCCAGATGGGTCCCATCTTCGATTCTCAGAACCCCAACTTGGTGCTCTACGGTCGCCTCAAGAGCTCCGCCGCCCGTTACGCCCAGCGCTATCGCCTCCAATTCTGCGATCCGCGGGCTACCCAAGAGGAGCTGGAGTCGGGGACGGAGCCGATCAGCGAGGAGTTAGAGGAGAGCGCCCTTCCCACTCGGGAGCCTACCCCTATAGATGAAGAACTGGAAGCGGCCCAGTTTAAGGCTTACGTTATGGGGGAGGAATCTTTAGAGGGCAACAAGCGCCTCTGTTATCACGATTTGAGGCCCAACTCTTCGCCCGCGGTAATTCGGAAGGGCGAGCTCTATAATATTAGAGCTAAGGCTTTTGAGCGCCGTTCCGATATCCGCAATAACGCCCCCTGGCTCATCTCTTTGCGGGGTATCAATCAGGTGGGTAGGCGGGCCTTTGCTAGGCGCGGGGTCATTTCGCTCTACTGCGGCTCAGCTCTAACCGCTATCGGTAAGGCCGCCTTCTGGGAGTGCTCCTCCCTGCGCTATATCCATTGGTCTTCTAAGTTGAGCTATATCGATAAGGCCGCCTTCTGGGGCTGTACCTCCTTGCGCCAGCTCGACTTGCCCGACTCTTTGCAGATTATAGACCAGTGGGCCTTCTTCGCCTGTTGCGCTCTGGAGCGGGTCAAGCTCCCCGCCTATTTGAGCTCTCTGGGCGACTACGCCTTCTCTTACTGTACCTCTTTAGAGGAGATCGTCATCCCCTCTGGGGTCCGTTCCTTGGGTAGAGGCGTCTTCTTCGGTTGTAGCTCCTTGCGGCGGGTAGTCATTCCCCCTTCGGTCAAGAATTTCGGTCCTATCAGCGGCCACTTTAGCCCTCTCTTTACCTCTAGGTTGCAATTTGGCGGCTCCGACGTATCTGAGTCTCATCCCCAGTTGACTATCGTGGGCGAAGAGGGCTCCTTGGCCCAGGAGTACGCCCAATATTTCAACTTGCGCTGGGAGTCCTGGAAACGTCAGAGCGCTCCCGCTAAGAGCGGTCCTCCCACCCCGGTCAGCAAGGGCTCTAATTACGTCTGGAGCGGCTTAGGGGTAGAGACTAGGACCTCGTGGCGCCGCGGCCAGCCCGCCCCCTTGCGCCGCAGCGGTATGCGTTGGGCCCCGACTGGGGGGCGCGATCGCTCTAAGGATACGGTCTTTAAGGGCTTAAGCTTTGAGAAGATGGACCAGCTGCAAGCCGCTTACGAGTGGTGCCAGCTCTTAGTAAAGACTAATTACTGGGCCCAGCCCCAGCTGCGTCAGAGTCTGGGCCAGGTGCTCCGCTCCTCGCGCCTCTTCGCCCCTCTGACTAAGCCTCAAGAAGAGCAAGAGCCGGCGAGAGAGTGGCGTCCGCGCTTAGTGGACGATCCTCCAGCTCTGGCCGCTCTGCAGCTCTTAGATCTGGCTACGACCGCTAAGAGCCAGTCCAACTGGAACGAACTTTGGGAGGTAGAGCCTGGTCCCAGCTGGCGCCTCACCCCCAAACCTGCGCCAAAGGAACCTTTCCCTCCCGTAGAGCCGACGACTGGAGAAGAGCCCTTCTCTAAAGTGGAATCCGTAGCCGCAGAAGGCCCCCTCTCCGGAGTAGAGCCTGCGCTCACAGAGGAACCTTCTAGTCCGGAGGAGCTCTCTAATCAAGAGGAGGCTAGGCCTTTAGAAGGGCCGGTCGCGCCCCCTAACCTCGAGCCGGAGCCATCGGTGATGGCGGAGGTTCTAGATTTAGAACCCGCAGAGTCCGCCGAAGAGCTTTCGGCTGTGGAAATACCTTTAGAGGAGAGCCTGGCCGTGGAGGTCGCAGCGCCTGTGGAGGAGCCGGACGCTAGGGAGGCGGCCCACTCTCAAGAGGAGTTGGAGGTTAGCGAGAGCGCCGCGCCCTTAGAGGAACCCCTTCATCTTGAAGAGGCTTCCACCCAGGAGGAGGTCCCTTCTCAAGAAGAGGTTCCCTCCGGCCCTCAGCCCGCCGTCTTGGCCCGTTTACAGGGGATAGAGGAGCGCCGGGTAGAGACGCCCAGTTACTTGGGAGAGCGTCCGGTGTGGGGGGTAGCGGATCAGTTTATGAAGGGCGACCAGATCGTGGAGGAGGTCTCTTTAGGGGAGGGTCTGCGCGCCATTGGGGCCGAGGCCTTCCGCAGTTGTACCTCTTTGCGCCGGGTAGAGTTGCCCTCTAGCTTGCGCACTATTGGGGAGGGCGCCTTCCGTAACTGCGAGCGCTTAGGGGAGATCGAGCTCCCGCCCGGGGTAGAGGAGATCGGAGCCCGAGCCTTCTGCGCCTGTACCCGTCTGCGCGCCATCTCTTTGGGAGAGGGTCTGCGCCGAGTGGGCGAGGCGGCCTGGGCCGACTGCCGCCAGTTAGAGTATGTGGCCTTGCCGGAGGGTCTAGAGGAGTTGGGAGCTAAGGCCTTCTTCGGCTGCCGCTCTCTGCGCGGGGTCTTCATCCCCGAGAGTTGCCAGCTCTTGGGCGGAAGTAAGGGCGCCCCTCTCTTCGATAATTTTGAAAAGTTGCATATTTACGCTCCGGCCCAGTCGGCCGCCGCCCTCTATGCCCAGAATCATCGCCTACCCTTCCAGGAGGCTAGCGCTGCGGAGTGGCGGTCTTTAGCCCAGGCGGAGGCGGAGCGCCAGCGTTTAGCGGCCCAGCCTCCAGCGGCGGCGTCCGTCGAGGAGTCGGAAGAGGACGCCCAAGAGGCGGCCCAGGAGAAGAAGAGTCGTTATCTCAAGCGGATCGCTACTCTGCGCGCCAAGAAGGGCAAGCGTCACTAGGAGAGGGTTGGGAAGATGGAAATGAGAGAGATTGGGGCCCAGTTAGAGCGCATCGCCAGCGCCTTGGAGCGCATCGCTGCCCTTTTAGAGGCTGGGGCTAAGGTCCAGCTCCCGGCGGCTAGCCAGGAGGAGAAGGGGGCTGTCAGTCCGCTGGAGAGCGGGATAGAGGGTAAGCTAGAGGATTTAGCTTCTACCTTAGCCCGAGTGGTAGAAGATGTGAGTGCCCCGGCCGCGTCCGCCCCAGACCTAGAGGCGGAGGAGATAATAACTCCCAAGCTTCAGTTGCCTAGGAGGCCTGCCAATCCCAGCGAGCGCCGGGCTTGGGGCAAACAGCGGGCTATCCTCAAAAAGATTGCGACTTTAGGCGAACCTTGGGAGGGGGAAGAGGAGGGGCCGGCCTTAGAGGAGGAGTTGCCGGCGGAGGATGAGTTCTCCGCTATCCGCTATGACTTGCGCTTAATCTATCCGCAGCTCTGCTCCTATTTGCAGCAGCGGGGTCTCCTCTTAGCCGAGGTCAACGCCCCCTACGAGCCGCGCAGTCTCGACCAGCGCATCGACTCTATCGCCTACTACATGGGCTCCAATTATCGTCGCCTCTACCCTCTGCTCTCGGCCATTAAGATCCATCTAGCTAGCGGCTCTAGTTTCAGTATCGATTTAGGGAAGGCCTCCACCCCCTCCACTAAGCAGATGGATACCTTGGGGCGGGCTCTCTATGAGATCGGCTTCTTAGATGAGTTCAAATGTTGGGGTTATCCCGACTATAAGCTCCAGGCTCGAGCCTTCAATATGGGTCCCATTTATAATTTCTTTAGCGGCTTCTGGTTTGAGCGCTATATCGCCCAGATTACGGAGCGCGTCGTGCGCCAGTATATGGTAGAGTCCGGCCTCGACCTGCACACTTTGGAGATCGTTCGCAACGCCAAGTTAGTCTCCGGCCCTAAGTTGCGCGAGCGGGATGTCTTAGTCCTCTTTGGGGATCGCTTCTACTGGATCGAGTGTAAGTCGGGCGATTACGTCGATAGTATCGCCAGTTACGAGCAGTACGCGGCCCATTACCGCCTGCCCGCCGAGAATACTTTCTTAGTCTACCTGCACGAGAAGCCCAGTTACCATCGTTCCTCCACTTCGGGGATGCATATCTGCTCTAGCGTGGCCTTCCCCAGCAAATTGCGTGAGGTTTTGCGCGCTTCTTGGCAGGGTAAGGCCTAGAGCTTCGCAAATTGAGGGCCCTATGTTAGAGATCTGGTGGCTGCGTCATGGCAGCACCGACTGGAACAAAGAGAAGCGCTGGCAAGGTCATAGCGACGTCCCCTTGAACGAGTTGGGGCGCTCCCAGGCCCGGGCTTTGGCGGCCCAATTTAAGGGGATCCACTTTGACGGGGTCTGGTCTTCCGACCTCTCGCGCTCTATGGATACGGCCCGCCTCTCCCTGCCGGAGGGGACTATCATCCATCCCGACCCGCGCTTGCGGGAGATCCCTATGGGGATCGTGGAGGGGCGCACTTGGCAGGAGCTGAGTCCCCAAGAGCAGGCCCAGATCGACGCCTGGTGGGCTAACCCCTACGATACCTACTTTCCGGGCTCGGAAGAAAGTTTGGGCGACGTAGTGCGCCGCGTCAGGTCTTGGCAGAGCGAGTTGCCTCAGGAGGGGCGCGTCTTGGCCTTTAGCCATGGAGGTACCATCCGCACTATGCTCTGGGAGATCGTGGGGGCTCCCACCCCATCTCGCCCCTGGTCGGCGGAGTTGGGCAATACGGGGATTATGCGCGTGCGCTACGTGGGTCAGAGTCCCACCTTACTCTCTTTTAACGATATGTCCCACCTCCCCGGTTCCTGGGACCTGCCGCCCGCCCAGAACGTGCCCGGCAGCCATTAGGGGGAATTAGCAGTTTACTTAGTTCAACTCAGGATCTTGCAAGAAAGGAAGAGTCAGTTACTCATTATGCATCGTCATCTTTTGGGCTTAGGGGCTTTGGCTCTGCTCTTGGCTTGGGGCGCCGCCCCCGTGGGAGCTGAGATCCCCTCCTCTATCCAACCGGCTACCTTAGTGGCTCAAGAGAGCCAAGAGAAGAAAGAAGAAAAGGCGGAGACGGAAGTCTCTAAATTCCGCCATCTGGAGCCTTTCGATGCCGCTCAAGCTCCGGCCCTGACCGAAGTGCAGCGGGTGCGTTTCCAGACTAGCGCCGGAGACCTGGAGTTGGAGATCTATCCCCAGGCCGCTCCCAACGCCGCTCAGCGCTTTATTGAGTTAGTCAAAGCCGGCTTCTACGATCAGACCCCCATCTTTAGGGTGGTGAGCGTGCCCCACCCCTTCGTAGCCCAGTTCGGTATCAACTGGCGTCCGGGTATGGTGGAGTGGAAGAATAAGATGTTCCAGGACGATCCCAGCCTCTTCCACTTGACGGAGGGCACTTTGGCCTTCGCTAAGGCCGGTCCCAACACTAACTCCACTCAGGTCTTCATCAATTATGGCGACAACGACTTCTTGCGCGGCCAGAATTTCTCGACCTTTGGCATCGTCACTAAGGGTTTAGATATCGCCCGCAACTTTAAGTCGGTCGGTAGCGCCGATATGGGCTTAGATCAGGGGCGCCTGTGGTCTAATGGCGAGGCTTATCTCAATAGCTTGCCCTTAAATCAGCAGCCTACGATGATCATTAAAGCGGAGCTCATTGAGGATGAGGAGCCGCCTAAAGAGGAGAAGAAATGAAAAAGTCTAGTCTTTTAGCCTTGGGAGCTTTGCTTTTGGGCGTCTACCTCCAATTTGGCTGTACGGCCAAGGAGGGCGCTAACCCTCAAGCTACCCAGGCGACCCCCGCCGCTGCCGCGGCCGCCAATACTACGGAGGAGAGTCCCATGTCTGCCGATTACCGCGCGCTCATCCCTTACGATGCCAGCGCTCCCAAAATCACCACCTTCACCTTAGTCCGCATGGAGACGACGGAAGGTAATTTAGATATCGAAGTTTACCCCCAGGCCGCTCCCAACGCCGCCAAGCGTTTCATTGAGCTGGTAGAGGCCGGTTACTACGATCAGACCCCCATCTTCCGGGTGGTCAAGCAGCCCAGCCCCTTCGTGGCCCAGTTCGGTATCAACTGGCGTCCGGGTATGGTGGAGTGGAAGGATCGCAACTTCAATGACGACCCCACCCTCTTCCACTTAGAGCGCGGCACCTTAGCCTTCGCCAAGGCCGGCCCCCACACCAACTCTACCCAGGTTTTCATTAATTACGTCAATACCGACATGTTGCGCTCCCAGGGCTTTACTACCTTCGCTAAGGTAGTAAAGGGCATGGACGTAGCCGATCACTTTAAGTCGGTGGGCAGCCCCGATATGGGCTTAGATCAGGGTATGCTCTGGCGCAATGGCGAGGCTTACTTAAAGAGTCTGCCCGCGAAAGATCAGCCTACGATGATCGTTAAGGCTTACGTAGTGAAGTAAGCGCTTTAAGTCTTCTAAGTTTGGGCTTTTATAAGCCTCAAAGAAGGGCTAAAGGCGCTGCCCCCCTCAATTAGTTGAGGGGGGCAGCGCCGCTTGGTACTAGGAAATATCCTCCTCAGTGCGAATTTTAGGCCACCTTTGTGGGAGGCTTTTACACTGCATGGCTAACGTTAATAAGTACAGGGGCACTATTGCCATCCTCACCGGCGGCGGCGACGTACCGGGTTTGAACCCGGCCATCCGCGGGGTGACGATCCGCGCTCTGCGCGAGGGTTACCGAGTTATCGGCCTGCGCCGCGGTTGGGGCGGTATCATCGAGATTGTGCGCGACAGCAAGGCGGACAACTCGCTCTGCTATTTCGACCTCACTGAGTATCAGGTCAATAAGGCGGCGCGCGTAGGCGGCACCTTCTTACACACTTCGCGCACTCGGCCCAGCACGGTACGCAAAGAGAATGTGCCCGAGCATCTCAAAGAGCAGTACAACCAGGATATGAACGACCTCACCCCCGAGGTTTTGAAGAATCTCGATTGGCTGGGCGTCGACTATCTGGTGCCCATTGGCGGCGACGACACCTTGAGTTACGGGGTCCGCTTGGCTCGGGAAGGGGTCAAGGTGGTGGCTATCCCCAAGACGATGGATAATGACGTCCCCGGCACCGATTACTGCATCGGCTTCTCGACCTGCGTTACCCGCACTATCAATCTGGCTAACGACCTGCGCACCTCCGCCGGCTCCCACGAGCGTTTCTTGGTAATGGAGGTCTTCGGTCGCTATGCGGGCTTTACGGCCATGTTGCCCACTATGGCCGGGGCGGCTAACCGCTGCGTCATCCCCGAGTATAAGTTCAATATGGAGCACCTCTGCCAGTTGATGTCTGAGGACCGGGCCAAGAACCCCAGCCATTACTCCGTTGTCTTAGTTTCGGAAGGGGCGATGTTTGAGGGCGGCGAGATGGTCTTTGAGGGCGAAGAGAGAGACGCTTACGGCCACGCTAAGTTGGGCGGTATCGGCTCTATCGTAGCTAGCCAGCTGAAGAAACTCTCCCCCAAGTATAACCGCGGGCGGCGAGTCAACGTCATCGACCAGAAATTAGGTTACACCGTGCGCGGCGGTAGCCCCGACGCTATTGACTCTATCGTACCTATGGCCTATGGCAACTTAGCTTTAGATCTCATCTTAGACGGTCTGCACGGGCGCTTAGTCGTCTTGCGCAACGGGCGCTACGACAACCTGCCCTTAGAGGTGGTGACCTCTACTAAGAAGTTGGTCAACGTGCGCCGCTACTACAATATGGAGCGCCTGCGTCCCAACTACGCCCGCATGGAGATGACCCCCCTCTTCATGATTACCTCCGACGAATAGGCCTTTGGAACTTAAAGGGGAGGGCGACTAGCCGGGCGGCTAGTCGCCCTCCCCTTCATCTTTTTTCTGTAAATTTTTTGTTACAATAGGGAGTTTAGAGCTAGATAAAGCTCAGGGGGTCTTGATAATAAGGGTAACTACTAGGGAGAGAGGGCGTTAAGCCCTCTCTAAGTGAGGAGGAGAAGATTTATGAGCACTACTTGTCCAAGCTGTAGCGGAACTGATAAATATAATAGCGCAGCTCGCGACGCGCAGACTAGAGCTGCCGAAGAGGCGCGCAAAAAAGAAGACGAACGCAAAGCAGAAGAACAACGCAAAGCAGAAGAAGCTGCCAAAGCTCAGGAACAGGCTGAGAAAGAGCAGGATAGCGCTGAGATCTCTGACGACCCGCGCACGGCTTATACTCCCCCTGAAGATAAGCCGGAAGAGTTAGAGACCAAAGGAAACTGGGTGCTTGACTGTTTCGAAGGTGACGTGTCCGACTCCGTTCGCGGCTACGAAAAAGAAGATATCGATAACTGGAATACGATCGAGAAGTTCCTTAGTGGCGATGAGAAACTCGATGAAGAGACTCAATTGCAGTACATTAAGGATATGGAGCCGGAGTATCTCTTAGAGAACGTCGAGCGGTTGGATGATGAAGGCATCCAGAATCTGGTCGACAAGCTCTCTCCCGAGGCTTTGCAAGAGTTCCGCGACAAGCTGCCCGAAGATGTCAGTATTCGTCTCTTCGACGATAAGAACGGCGAAGCTTGGGGCAAGCTCTCCGAGGGTTTAAAGGAGGGCGGTTCCCTCTCCCCCGAGGAGCAGGCGGCCCTCTTAGAGGATATCGAACCCGAGTATCTGTACTCGATGATTAAGGACCTGGATTCCGAACAGATCCAGGAGATGTTGCCCAATCTCGATCCCAGCGTGGCTATTGAGATGCGCAGATTACTGCCCGAGGAGCAGAGCATTCGCCTCTTCGACGAGGAGAGCGTAGCGCACTGGGATACGATCGAGCAGATCATGTCTGGTAAAGAGACGGACTTGTCCCCTGAAGAGCTGAAACTCTTGGTAGAGGATATCGACGACTCCTACATAGAGCGCATGATCAGCGAGATGAGCGACGAGGAGTTAGTAGAACTCTACGATTCGCTTCCCACTGAGGCGGCGGCTGAAATTCGCAAATCTCTGGCCGGTAGCGAACAGGAAGATAGGGCTTTAGACGCCGTCGGTAAGAGCACTGAAACTCGGAAGGAGGCTTTAGACGGTCAAATCGACGAAGTAGATACTACTATCACCGGTTTAGAGGCTAAAATCGCGGAAGCTGAGGCCGCTGGCGATACCGAAGAGGTTGCGCGCCTGACCGAAGAGTTGGAAGAGGCCAAAGCTAAGAAAGCTGATCTGGAAGAGCAGAAGAAGGGCATTGAAGATAAGTTCGACGCCTTCGATAAGAGCGAAGAAGAGAAGATCGAAGACCAAGAGGAAGCGGTAAAAGAGCTCCAAGAGAAGCAAGAGAAGCTGCTCAAGGAGAAGGAAGAGAAAGAGAAAGAGCTGGAAGATCTGCAGGCTGAGTTGGCTGAAGCTATGGCCAATGGAGACTGGGAGAAGGTCCGGGAACTCGAGGGCAAGATCGAAGGCGTCCAGGCAGAGATCGGCGCTATCGACGAGGAGTTGGCCGGCGTAACTAAGGATCTGGAGACCGAACAGAAAGCTCTGGAGGATCTCGTCAATCCTCCGCCGCCCGAAAATGCTCAGTCCGCTTCGGGTGGTAACCCGCAAGCTGCCGGTGAAGCTGCTGGCGCGGCCAATAATGGCGGCGGTGGCGGTAACAACGGCGGTGGCGGCGGTAACGGCGGCGGTGGCGGCGCCGCTCCCGTAGGCGGAACTGGCGGCGGCGGTGGTCGTGCGGGTTCTGTCGGCGGAGCTAATGGGGCCAGCGGTTCTCCGGGTACGGCCAAGACCTCTGCGGCTGGCGACCTCGACCTCTCCAAGTGCTCTGACGCTGATATCGCCAAGGCTATCGACGGCTTCCTGGCCTCTAAGGGCTCCGAGGCGCCTCCAGGCACCGGCGAGATGTTCGTCAAGGCCGGTAAAGAGAACGGCGTAGACCCGCTGATCCTCCTCTCCATCGCCGGTCAAGAGACCCAGTGGGGTAAGACTGGTATCGGTATCGACGGTTGGATGGGCGTAGGCGCTTACGACTCCGATCCCAACAACGCTACCCGCAACTCCAAGTTCTCCGGCGTCGAGAACCAGATCAATGTGGGCGCCCGCACCTTCGCCAACCTGCGCGAGAAGGGCGGAGCTTCCGCCGATGATTCCGTAGCCGCTCAGACTAAGGCGGTCAACGAGGCCGGTTGGGCTACCGATAAGAGGTGGCACGAGGGCGTGACCTCCATCTACAAGAACGACGTCTCCGCTTACATGTTAGAGCACCTCCCCGGGGCCGAGACTAAGGGCGGTAAGGGCGTAGCGGCGGCTCTGGAAGAGGCCGGTTCTATGAACGGCATGAACGAGCGCTCTAACCCCAACGAGATCAACGCTATCACCAAGGACTGGAACCAGAGCTGGGCCTTAGATTGCCAGTCTCAACCCTGGTGCGCGGCCTTCGCCAGCGGCATCTTAGCCAAACACGGAGCCATGGACTTCAGCGGTTGTGAGAATGTCAACTACTGCCCGAGCTTAGTCAGCTGGGCTAAGGGTCAGAACAACTGGCAAGCCCGCGGCAACGGTTACGAACCGCAGCCTGGCAACATGATCCTCTACGATTGGGATGGCGACGGCACTTCCGACCACGTGGGTCTGGTCCACAGCTTCGATCCCTCTACGGGTAAGGTGACGACCATCGAAGGTAACACCGGCAACGGCGAGGTGGCCTACCGCGAGTACAGTTGGCAAGACGCTTGCGTCATGGGCTTCATCCCCAATAACGTTTAATTTTACCTAAAAGTTGGGCGCTACTGCCGGGAGGTGGGAACGCCCAGCTCGAATGGGTCTCTAACCAGAAGGGGCTCCTCCGGGAGGCCCTTTAGCCATTTGTAGCCACAGTTAAAGGTCACTTAAAAGATCTCTTAAGTCTAGCTAAGGGAGGCGCTCCATGTCTTTAGATAAGATCTCCAGTTTTTTAGGTATCTCCATGCCCGGCCTGGGCTCTGTAGCCCCCCAAGGGGAGCAGAGTTCGCTGGGAGCGAGTTTCAATTTAGGGAGCGACGAGTACTCCTTCTCGGGCGCCGAGGCCCTGCAGGGCTTAGAGGGCTCCTTTGTAGCCTCCCTAGACGATCCCCAAACTAAAGCTTTGAGCTCTGAGGAGCAAAAAAAGTTAGCCGCCCAAGAGGGGCAGGAGAAGAAGGCCGCCTCAGAGGGAGAGGCCGCTCAGAAGCAGGGCCAAGTCCAAGGTGAAGAGGCGGCCGCTAAGAACCAAGAGGCCCAAGCTAGCGCTAAAGATCAGACCCAGGCTCAGGAGTTAGCCCAAGCTAAGAGCCAGGCCGCTCAGTTGGCCAATGCAGAAGTCGAAGAGGGCCAATTAGAGGCTACTAAGGCCCAAGAAGATTTAGATAAGGTCTTAGCTGAGGGCGAGCAAGAGGGCAAAGAGGCTACTACTAAAGAGAAGGTCGACGATCTGCAGGCCCAGATGGAGACTATTAAGGCCCAGCAGGAGGCCAAACTCCAAGAGCGCCAGAGCTTAGAGGAACGCCAGAACCAGTTAGTTGAGGACTTGGCCGAGGCTAAGGCTAGCGGCGACCAGGAGAAGGTCCAATCCTTAAGTCAGGAGCTGCAGGGGGTCAACCAGCAATTAGATAGCGTCCAGGACGATATGGAGGGCCTGCAGAGTCAGGCTAGCGGCTTACAGGGGACTTTAGATTCCGCTCGCAACCAACTGCAACAGGAAGAGCAAGCTAAGGCCCAGGCCCAAGCCGATAAGGTCTCCGCCGCCCAGGCCGCCCAGAACCAAGCTCAAGGGCAGGTAGAGCAATCCCAGGCTAAAGCCCAGAGCGCCGGTCAAGAGGCCGCTAGCGCCCAGAATAAGGTAGCCGACTCCCAGAGCCGGGCCCAGGCCAGCCAAGCCCAAGCCCAGGATTCTCAGGCCCAGGCCCAAGTTTCCCAAGAGGAGGCCCAGGCTAAGGCCGAGGCTTTGCAAGAGCTCCAGGAGCAGGCCCAGAGCGCTCGCAGCGACGCCGACTCTAAGCGAGAGGCGGCTACCCAAGCCCAGAGCGAGTTGGCCCAGGCCCAAGCCGAGGCTCAAGCGGCCCAATCTAAGACTAAGACCGTAGAAGAGGACGGAGAGCAGAAGGAAGTCCCCGACCAAGAGGCTATCGAGGCCGCCAATAATAAGGTAGCGGCCGCCGAGAGTAAGGCCCAGCAGGCGGAGCAGGAGGCTCAAAAGGCGGAGAATACGGCCCGGATGATCGAGGGTATGGTCAACTCTCTGACCGGCGAAGAAGAGCAGGCCGCCCAGGAGGCCCAGCAGCAGGAAGAGGTAGCCGCCCAGGACCAAGAGGCGGCCCAGAGTGCGGAAGAGGAAGTAGGCCAGGCTGAAGAGGGCGCCCAAGCCGCTCAGACTAAGGCCGACGAGGCCCAGAGCGCTAGCGATACTAAGGCTTCTGAAGCCGCTCAGGGCCAGCAAGAGTTAGAGGAGAGCCAGGAAAAGGCAGGCCAGGCTAACCAGCAGAGCCAGGAGGCTAAGAACCCCTTAGAGCAGGCTCAGCGCGACTACGACAATATGATGAATAGCTTCCGGGACGCCATGCAGCGCAACGCCAACGCCGCTCCGGCGGGCAATATGGGTAGCGGCGGCTCTGGTGGCGGAGGCGGAGTGAGCGGCGCGGGCGGAGCTAGCGGGGCTAGCGGTTCGGGCGGCAGTTCCCAGGTGGGCAAGCCCAACCTCAATGTGGAGGTCGACCTCTCCAATTGCGATGAGAAGGCGGTAGGGACGGCTATCGACTCCTTCTTGAAGGCTCAGGGCTCGGAGGCGCCCGCGGGTACGGGTCAGCTCTTTGTAGAGGCCGGTAAGGAGTTCGACGTCGATCCTCTGGCTCTGGTAGCTATCGCCGGCCAAGAGACCCAGTGGGGCCAGACGGGTTTAGGCTTAAATGGCTGGATGGGCGTGGGAGCTTACGACTCTAATCCTGAGAATGCCGTCGAGAATCCCACCTTCGCCGGTATTGAGCAGCAGATCCGGGTAGGCGCCGAGACCTTTGCCAACTTGCGGGCTCAGAACGGCTCCTCGGCCGACGCTCCCCTCTCCGAGCAGATTGAGGCCGTAGGTAAGAGTTGGGCTACCGATCCCAACTGGGCCGAAGGGGTCAAGAGTATCTACTCCAATACCGTAGCCCCCTTCATGTTGGAGAATTGCGAAGGCGCCACCACCAACTTAGATAAGAATATCGTGGCCATGCTCCAGGAAGCGGATAGCATGAACGGTCTCACCGAGTATAACTCCGCCGACGCGGCCCGGATCAATGAGATCACTAAGGACTGGAACCAGAGCTGGGCCTTAGACTGTCAGGCCGACCACTGGTGCGCCGCTTGGGCTACCGGTTTAGCCGCTAAACACGGTACCATGGACTTTACGGGCTGCGCTAACGTCAACTATACCCCCGAACTCACTAGCTGGGCTAAGAATACGGGCATCTGGAATGACGGTCAGAGCGGCCAAGCCCCGCAGGCCGGTAACTTGATTATGTTCGACTGGGACGGCGATGGGGCCGACCACGTCGGTATCGTAGTCGACTACGATCCCTCTACGGGTAAGGTGACTACTATCGAAGGCAATACGAGCGACCAGGTGGCCTACCGCGAGTATACTTACGGCGACGCTCGTATCATGGGTTATATCAATAATAACGTCTAACCCTTAAGCCTAGAGGTTGAGTCCCTTTAGTCTCTCTCCCCCCTCCTGCGGAGGGGGGAGAGTTTTTTTTGCCCTAAATCCGCTCCTCTGCAGGGTTTAAGCTGCAAAACGCCCGACGTATTGAGCTTCAAATTTACTTTTTAGTAAACAAAATAGCTTAAATCTAAACTTTTAAACTTAAAATTAGAATGTAGTTAAAAATAATTTCATATTTTTAAGGGAAAGATACTAGATTTATAAAGATTGTGCGGTATAAGTGGAAGTATAAGGAAGATACTCCGCACTCCGCGAGTCGTTAGTTGGCTTTACAGCTAGGGGCGGGCGAGGGGACGGAGGAGAGGAGGTCTGGAAGTATGGAGAGCATCAGTACTTGGCTAGGTAGTTGGGGAGTGGGGATAGCTACCCCTAACGGAGGGCGGGAGAGATCCTCTAGTTCTACCTTTACTTCCTACTCTTTGGGTGAGGATTCTTACTCTTTTTCCGGCTCTGAAGCCGCCCAGAGTTCTACTACTTACGTAGCCTCCCTAGAGGAAGGGGAAGAGCAAGTTAAGGGTCAGAATCCGGTAGAGTCGACCCCGGAAGGCGCAGAAGAGGGGTCCGCGACCCAAGAGTCAGAGACTCAAGGGTCCAAGACCCAGGAGTCCAAAACTCAAGAAACTAAGAGCGAGGCGGCCCAGGAAGAGGCCCAGGAGACCCAGAGTAAAGAGGGGCGGGCTACGGAAGAGGAGCGGGCCGCCCAGAGTAAGCGCGAGAAGAAAGAGACTAAGGCCGATAAGAAATCTAAAGAGGCCCAGAACGCCCAAAAGCAGCAGCTCTTAGCGCAAAATAAGGCCCAACAGGCCGCCCAGGAGGCCCTCTGTGCTCAGAATCAAGTCCAAGATGAGGAGCGGGCCTTAGAATTGGCCCAGTCGGCTTACGAGGAGCTCCAAGCCGAAGGGGCGCGCGAGGGCAAGGAGGGAGCTACCCAAGAGCGCCTGCAGGGTTTAGAGGGGCATCTCCAAGAGGCCCAGGCCCAGCAGCAGGCTAAGTTGGCGGAGCGCGAGGCCTTAGAGGCCCGCCAAGAGGAGTTAGTAGAAGAACTCTCTATGGCCCAAGCGGAGGGCGACCAGGCCAAAACCCAGGAGCTGCAGGGCGAGCTGGGCACGGTCAATGGCCAATTGCAGAGCGTAGAGGGCGAGCTGCGCGACTTAGAGAGCGAAGTCGATACGCTCCAGGGTTCGCTCGACTCTACCCGGGCCCAAGTAGAGGAAGAGGAGCGCGCTAAGCGCCAGTTACAGGAGGAGAAGCTAGCTAAGGCCCAGGAGAATCAAGAGACGGCCGCCCAAGATTTAGAGGCCGCCCAAGGTCAGGCTCAAGCCTTAGAAGAGGAGTCCCAGGTAGCTCAGACCCAGTTGCAAGACTCTCAACTCTTAGCCCAAGTGAAGGGCGAAGAGGCGGAGGTAGCCGGAGTAGAGGCCCAAGAGGCCCAAGTGGTAGCCCAACTCAAGGAGAAGGTGCTCCAAGAGCTCAAAGTTCAGGCCCAAGCGGCTCTCAACGAGGCCGCCCAGCGCTCCCAAGAGGTGGCCCAATGTACCCAAGGGGTGGCCGAAGCTAAGGAGGCCTTAGAGGCCGCTAAGCGCATCCGCAAGAGGGGTAAGCCCGACTTTAAAGCTATCGCCAAGGCGGCTAAGAATCTAGCTACCGCCAAAGCCAAGTTGAGTACCGCTAAACATCTCTCCCAGTTGGCGGATAATAAGTCCCGCCTCCTCAATAACCAAGTCCAAGTGGCCCAGCGCGATTACCAAGCGGCCCAGCAACAGTTTACGACTAAGGAGGGCCTAGCCCAGCTCCTCTTGGGAGAATCGGAGGAGGCCCAAATGCAGGTCGACCAGGACCAGTCCCTCCTCTCCCTCCTGGAGGGCGAGTTGCAAGCTACCCAAGACCGCCAGCAAGAGGCCCAAGGGCGTCTGGATACCCAGGAAGAGCGCAGTCAGCTCCTCACCCAAGAGGGCAGCCAGTTAGATGAAGACCAATCTGTAAGTCAGGAGATGATCTCCTTCTTAGAGCGCGAGCTAGAGGAATTGCAAGGCCAACTGGGCTTATCTCCCGCCCCCTCTTCTCTAGAGTCTGCCCCGGAACCATTAGCAGGGCAATTCTAGTCTGCGGGCCTCTCTTCTCTAGACTAAGGCTAGAGAAGGGGGGATAATATTGGTAAATGTAGGAGTCTCGGCCTTTTCGGGGGGCTGAGACTCTAACCGTGAAAGGTTGGGCGCCAATATGGATAAGATCTCTAGTTTTTTCGGTATCTCTCTGCCCGGGGCGAGCCCCAGCGCCCCCCAGGGCGGCCAGAATCCGCTGGGAGCGGGCTTTAATTTAGGAAATGACGAGTACTCCTTCTCGGGCGCCGAGGCCCTGCAGGGCTTAGAGGGCTCCTTTGTGGCCTCTTTGGACGACCCCCAGACGCAGGCCGCCTTGAGTAAGGAAGAGCAAGAGAAGTTAGCCGCCCTCCAAGGTAAGGAGAAGAAGGTTGCTTCAGAGGGAGAGGCCGCTCAGAAGCAGAGCCAAGTTAAGGGTGAAGAGGCGGCCGCTAAGAACCAAGAGGCCCAAGCTAGCGCTAAAGATCAGACCCAGGCTCAGGAGTTAGCCCA
>CALUQR010000009.1 GCA_944322965.1 Vulcanimicrobiota bacterium | reverse complement strand
GAAGAGGTCCAGCCCTTAGAGGGCGAGGCCCAGTACGAAGGCGCCTACCACGAAGAGGTCCAGCCCTTAGAGGGCGAGGCCCAGTACGAAGGCGTTTATCATGAAGAGGTCCAGCCCTTAGAGGGCGAGGCTCAGTACGAAGGCGCTTACCACGAAGAGGTCCAGCCCTTAGAGGGCGAGGCTCAGTATGAAGGCGCTTACCACGAAGAGGTCCAACCCTTAGAGGGCGAGGCTCAGTATGAAGGCGCTTACCACGAAGAGGTCCAGCCCTTAGAGGGCGAGGCTCAGTATACAGGCGCTTACCACGAAGAGATTCAGCCCTTAGAGGGCGAGGCTCAGTACGAAGGCGCCTACCACGAAGAGGTCCAACCCTTAGAGGGCGAGGCCCAGTACGAAGGCGCCTACCACGAAGAGGTTCAACCCTTAGAGGGCGAGCTTCAGTACGCAGAGCCCGCGCCAGAAGAGATGGCCGCTACAGCCGCCGTAGCCGCTCAGGAGGAGGGATACTATGCGGAAGTACCTCTCTCGGAAGCGGAACGGTTGACGGGCGAGGCGCAAGAAGAGTGGGCCACCGCCGAGCAGATTATTCCTCAAGAGGAAGAGCTCTTAGGCGGTTACGAGGCCGAGGATTGGCAAGGGCCGGCGCCTGAGGAGAGCGAGGAGACTACCTATAGCGGTCCCGCAGTAGAGGAAGTCCTGGCGGAGCAGGTAGTAGAGCCGGAAGAGGAAGAGGTCGTTCCGCCCCCCGCAGAGCCTGAGCCTGAGCTCGTGGAGGCGGAGGTAGAGGAAGAGCTGCCCGCTGCCAGCGAGTCCGTAGCGGAGGATGTTCCTCCAGCGGAAGAGACTGCCGTAGAGGTAGTAGAGGAAGAGACAGCCTCTATCCCTGAAGAGCCCGCAGAGCCTGAGTCTGAGGCAGTCGAAGCTCAAACCCCCGCTGCAGAGGTAGTTACTGAAGAGAGCTCCGTTACCCCTGAGGAAGGAGCTGCGCTCGAGCCCGCTCCCGTAGAGGAAGAGCGAGTCGAGGCAGAGTCTGAGCCTGCCGCCGTAGAGACCGCGGAGACCCCCGAGGTAGTCGCAGAGGTCCAGGCGGAAGAGGTTCCTGCCGAGGCGGAAGTTCCGGCCTCAGAAGAGGTTACCGAGGAGGTGGCGGAGCAGGTTGAGCCCGCCCCCGAAGAGCCCGGCGACGGTCTCTGCTCTTTGGCCATCGAGTCTGAGTTGCCGTCCTCCTATCTGGAGGAGGCGCAGGTCTTGCGCGAGCGTTTGGCGGGAGCCGACGTCACCACTTCGATTGGCGATTACCGGCGGGCGGTAGAGAACTCTCCCGAGAACTTAGTCTTGCGCACCGATCTGGCCGATATCCACTTACACTTCGGCCTCTTCGACGACGCTATCAATCAGTATCGCCAGATTATCCGCCGCAAGCCCGATTCGGTCGCTCTGCGCCACCGTTTGGCCAACGCCTATCTGTGGAGCGAAGACTTTGAAGAGGCGGCTAAGGTCTACTTAGAGTTGGTAGAGCTGCACAATAAGAATGAGCAGTACGCCGACGCGGTCGACGTCTTGCAGACCGTCTTGAGTCTCGATCCGCAAAACTTTAAGGCCCGCGGCCTCTTAATTGAGCGCTTTATTGCTGAGGGGAAGATGGATTTGGCTATCCACCATCTGCGCCAGTTCGTAGAGACCTCTCTCTCCTTAGGGAGCGTAGAGTATGCCATCTCCGCCCTCAAGCAGCTGATCGCTATCTCCGACGATCCCGCTTTCATGGAGCGTTTAGCTAAGGTCTATGAGGAGCACAACAATGCGGTAGAAGCTTTAGTCTACTATCGCCAACTTTTAGATCGCTACTATGGCGAGAAGAAGTGGGCGGAGGCCTTGGCCACTTGCGAAAAGTTGGTGAGCTTAGAGCCTCAGAACTTCGAGAAGCGCCACATGTTGATCGAGCTCTACCAGAACTTAGGGCGTTACGATCAGGTCATCTCTTCGCAGTTCGCCTTAGCCCTGCTCTATAAAGATGAGAATATGATCGACGAGGCGGCTAAGCTCTTAGAGGAGATCATTAAGCGCGATCCTACCCATTACGAAGCGCGGCGTCGCTTAGTCGACTGTTACTTAGCGCAAAATAATTTGGCGGCCGCTATGGTGCAGGTCGAGCCTCTGACGGAGCGCTACCAGTCGGAGCGTTTGGCGGCGGCGGCTATCGATATGTACACCCAGTTGGTGGCGGCCGATCCGGAGTCGGTCGAGTTGCGCGAGAAGTTACTCTCCTTCTATACGATGGACGACCAGCGCGACAATATGCTCAAAGAGCTTTTGGCCTTAGCTGAGATCCATGAGAAGCGGAGTGAGTATCGCGACTCGGTGCGCTTCTTGCGCCGGGCTATCGAGTTGGCCCCCGAGAGGGTCGATCTCCACTGCCGCTTAGCTAAGCTCTACGACGAGCAGTTGCACAGCATGAGCGGAGCTATGCAGGTCTATAAGAAGATCTTCGAGTTGGCGCCCGGCGACGCCCATACTATGCGCCGTTACGCTCAGCTCTTAGTCGACCAGCGGAAGGCCAAAGAGGCGGCGACCGTACTCTTAAAGTTGCAATCTATCGACAAGGCGGCTGGCAAAGAGGTGACGGAAGAGATCTGCAGCTCCTTTATGGAGCGGATCTCCCAGGATAGCTCTGACCTCTCCTTGCGCTACATCTATGGCGAGTTATGTTACTACCTGAATCGCATTAGCGACGCTATCGAGCAGTTCCAGAAGACTCACGCCGACCGTGATTTAGAATTGCGCTCGCGCAATATGTTGGGCCTCTCCTTTATCAAGATGCCGCGCATGCGTGAAATGGCCATTCGCCAATTCCGTTTGGGCTTAGATACTAAGGGCCATCCGGAACAAGACTACTTAGAGTTGCGCTACAACTTGGCCATGCTCTTCTACCAGACCGATCGCTTGCAAGAGGCTCTGACCGAGTTCAAGAGCATCTTGGCCTTCGATGTGACCTATCGCGACGTAGAGGCTCGGGTTAAGGAGCTGCAAGCTAAGATCGCCAGCGGCGGACCTGGCAAGGGACGCTCCTTGCCCTCGCGTCGCAAGTAATCCCCCGCGCTAGTTAGAGTCTTGGGAGTGGAAATCGGAGTAGAAATGACAGAGCACAATAGCATAGAGTCCTTACTTCAAGAAGCCGATAACCTGCTGGCCGGCGGTGATTGGGAAGGCGCCCGCGAGCTCTATCGTCAAGCGGTAGGCCTAGAGCCCAATGATATCGCGATCCGCGAGCGCGTCTTGGAGGCGGCCAAACAGGCTCTCGATTTCCAAGTCATTATCGGTCAAGATATGGCTTTGGCGGAACTCTTTGTAGCTGGCGATGAGGCGGATAAAGCTATAGACAGTTACAAGGATATCCTCAACCTGGAGAAGTTCGCGCAGAATAGCGGCATCCACGGCAGTCAGCTGAGCGACATCCAAAACCTAGTAGCTCAGGTCAAGCCGGAGATCTTCGCTAAGACGGGGGTTATCTATCTCAATGAGGGGCGCTACGTAGAGGCCATTAAGTGGCTGCGTCCCAGCTTAGATCTCGATCCCAGCCGCTGGGAGACCCACATGGCTATGGGTCGGGCCTTGATGTTAGATAATAAGAATAAGGAGGCGATCTCAGAGTTCCAAGAGGTGGTGCGCCTGGCCAGCGGCGAGGCGGCTAGCGCCTACGAGCTCTTAGGCGAGGTCTTCTTACGCATCGGCCGTTCCCCTCAAAATACGGTCGTCTGGTTCCGCAATGCGGGCGAGCTCTTCGTGCAGCGCAACGAGTTTACGGATGCCATCCGCGCCTATGAGCGCATCTTGGAGTTTGAGCCCCGCAATAAGGACATCTTAGTGCGCTTGGCCGACATCTATACTGACGAGGGTTACCTCGATCGGGCCTGCTCTACTTACGCCACCTTGGCCCAGATCGCGGGCGAAGAGGGCTTCCCTGAGAAGGTTATGGCCTACTTGGAGAAGATTATCGAGCTCAATCCCGACGACGAGGGGGCGCGCAGCCAGCTGATCGCCATCTACGAAGAGGCTCTCTCGCGCGACAATAATAACGTCGGCTTGCGGGTGCGTTTGATCAATAGTCTCCTCAAAAAGGGGATGTTCAACGAGGCGGCTGAACATCAGCTCTACTTAGCTAAGTTATACTTAGAGCGGGGAGCGGTCGATGAGGCGATCGAGACTCTGCGCCGCATGTTAGAGATTGAGCCCGCCAATATAGAGGCTAGGCGCATGTTGGGCGACCTCTACATGCGTAAGGAGATGGGCAGCGAAGCTTTAGCCGAATACCAAGAGGTGGTGCGCCTCTACCATGAGCAGGGACGTAACGACGAGGCTATAGATTTCCAACACCAGTTGGTAGAGATGTTCCCGGAGACCTCCGACCTGCGCTATCAAGTGGCCTTGTCCCTGCGCTCCCAGGGCAACCACCAGGCGGCGGTAGCGGAATTACAGCGCCTGGTCCATAATAATCCCGAGGACTTAATCGCCTTAAACTATTTGGCTGAAGAGTACGCCGCCTTAGAAGATTGGAACCAGGCGGTAGCCGCCTATCGCTCCATCTTAAAGATGGAGCCCACCCGCTACGACGTGCGCAAGCGGTTAGTCAAATACTACTTAGAGCACGGCCTTTACGAGCAAGCCATGGCCGAGATTAGGGCCTTACCGGAGGGCGATTTTGAACGGGGCGCTTTCACTTATAAGATTATTGAGCGCTGCTTAGAGGAGAATCATACCGTCGAGGCGCGGACCTATATCGACGCTCTGCCCGAGGACGACGATCGCTTAGTCTCCTTCCGCAAGGAGCTCTTTAAGCGTTACCTCGATCTGGGCGATCTGGCCCAGGCCGACTCCATAGTCACCCTCATTCCGCGCTCAGATAAGGAGCGCAACAAGTTAATTACGCGCTTAATGGAGCTCTATCTCAACGCCGCCAATATGGATAGCGCGGTCTCTCTCATCGACCGCTTGCCGGCCGACGATTCCTTGCGCCTCTCCTTCCAGCGCCGCCTGATCAATTCGTACCAAGAGGCGGGCCGCTTTGAGGACGCTGCGGCGGAGATGGCTAAATTGCCGCCGGGCGACGAGTCTTATCGCGACTTTACGATGCGCCAGATCTCGGGGCTCATGCAGGCTAACCGCCTCAACGACGCGATGCGCTGTATTAAGAGCCTCAACGAGAGCGATCCGGCGCGCAACTCCTTTATGGGCCAGTTGATCGAGGCCTATCTCCAGGATGGAGAATTAGACCAAGCGGCCCGGGAAGTGGCCAGTCTGCCCGCTAAGACGGAGATCAGCTCGCGCTACATGCGGCGCATCATTCAGGCCTATCTCAATGCCAATCGCTTTGCCGAGGCGGAGAAGGATATCTTCCTTTTAGAAGAGGATGATCCGGAGAAACTCTCCTTTTTGCGTATCCTTTTGCAAAAGTATGAGATCAACGGTTTAATGGATAATTTGCGCGAAGTAGTTCTCAAATTGCCGGATGGAATGCCGGAGAAACAGCAGTATTTAGACGGTATCGTCCACTCCTTCTTGAGTACGGGTAATATGGCTGAAGCGCGGCGGGAGATTTACAATATGGCGGAGTCGGTGGCCGCAGCGGGCAACCATTTAGAGGCGGAGCGCCTGTACGGCGAGCTCTTAGCTTACCATCCCGTAGATGTAGAGATTCGCATGCGCCTCTGTCAGGAGGTGGCGGCCCAAGGGAAATTAGAGCGGGCCAGAGAGGGTCTCTTAGTATTAGCGGGGCGTTTCCGCAAAGAGGGCAACGCCACTTCGGCGGCCGACGTCTTCATGCGCATTTTGGAGATCGACCCGGAAAATCTCAACGCCCGCTATCGGTTGGGTGAGATTTGGGCTCAGCACGGCCAGAGCGCTCAGGCCTTGGAGCATTTCTCCTTCTTAGCGCGGGAGTACTTGCGCCATAACCTCAATGAGATGGCCCAAAAGGTCCTGCACCGGATCTTAGATTTAGATAGCAAGGATATCGTCCACCGGCGCCAGTTGATCAACCTCTTGGCCCGCAATATGCGTCTAGAGGAGGCGACGGAGAATTACCGCGTCTTGTTGGGGATCCATCTCGATAGGGGCGAGCTGGAAGAGGCCCTGACTTGCGTGCGCGAAGTTAAATCTCTGCAGCCTTTGAACTTAGAGCTCAGCCAGCGCTTAGGGGTGATGTTCCTCAAGGCCGGCTACTTAGAGGAAGGGCAGCAACTCTTAGAGGAGTTGATCCCCGCCTACAAGGGGCGCAGCGACCATAAGAATGTGGTCAAAGTCTTCCGCACCCTCTCCGAAGCTTTTAATGCCAATCAGCAGTGGGAGGCGGCTTTAGAGTACTTAGAGCGCGTAGGGGACGAGCAAGTAGAGGCCGACGAGTGGAAAGAGGCTCAAAATAATTACCTACAAGCCCTGGAGGAGTACTTAAAGCGCGGGCGTCGGGAGTATACGGAGACTCTCTTCGTCAAGCTCATCGACGGTTTCTTCCGCCATAAGAACGTCCATGAGGGCGTAGAGCTGCTCAATACTCTCGAGCGGCGCTTTGTGGAAGAGAATCGTTTAGACTTGGCCTTAGTCATCAAAGACCGCTTAGCCTCCATTATGGAGCGCTTGGAAGAGTGGCAGCAGGCCTTAGATATTATCGTCTACATTGCGGAGACGGATATCTCCTTAGGGGAGGCCGATCAGGGGATCGCCTACTATCGGCGGGCTATCGATCTGGCTATCAACCACGATATGCGCCAGAGAGGGTTGGAGTTGGCCTTCACTTTGGCCAGCTTGCTCTTAGATTACCGCAGTTTAGAGGCGGCGCGTCCGGTCTTTGAGGAGATCCGCCATTATAGCCAGGAAGATCCCGCCACCTTAGAGCGGGTGGCCGATCTGCTCTTTGAGCGCGGTTATCGCGACGAGTCGTGTCCTATCTATAAGGAGGTCTTGGAGCGCGAGCCCAGCCGTCCTCAATCCCTCTCTAGAGTCTCCATTATCTACGCCTTAGAGGGCAAGTTAGAGGAAGCGGCGGGCTTAGCGCGTCAGATCTTGGCCAAGGGTCTCTTGGGCAAGATTACGGAAGAGTATAGCCAAGCGCTCAACTTCTCGCCTACCGACGTCTCTTACCATATCAAGATGGGTGAGTTCTACCGTCAGTTGGGCTTCTTAGAGGAGGCCATCGGCGAGTTCTACAAAGCGGTCAGCGATCCGGCCAAGGTCTTAGAGGCGGTCAACTCTCTGGCTCTGACCTTCCAGGAGAAGGGCTATCGGGATCTGGCTATCAAGCAGTTGCAAAAGATTATGGAGCAGCCGGGCTTCAGCGACGATGAGTTGCTCGATCTGCGCTACAATCTGGCCTCCATCTTGCAAGCGGAAGGGCGCTATGAGGACGCCATTCAGGCTTATCAGGAGTGTTACGCCGTAGATATTAAGTTTAGAGACGTGGCTGAGCGCTTAGATGAGCTATTTGAGAAGGTAGGAGAGGGGGGAGGCAATAATGGAGGTAGCGAGGACTATTACTACTATGAGAGGGAGGAGGCGTAGTGCCAGATGAGGCGGTGGTCAACTTCCTTGATAACGGGGGCTGTCTGGCTGGCCTGGTCCAGCCAGGCCGCTTGGGCTCAGGAGGCTTCGCTGGAGGTAGCTGGAGGAAGAGAGGCTAGCTTTTTTCAGACCTTAATCCCCCATCTACCCTATCTGTGGATCGCCTTATATACTTGTGCCGCTCTCTTTGTGATCTGTCTCATCTGGGAAGTGTCGGTAGCCATCCAATTGAAGGCTAATGGAGGGGTCTTGCCCGAGCCGCCCGAGCCGGCGGTAGAGAGCGCCCCGGCCGCCAGCAGTTTGCCTAGCTACGTCCCTCCCGTCTTAGATGAGGAGGAAGAGCCCTTTAAGGCTCTACTCAATAAGGCCCGTGAGAGCGACGAGCGCCGCCAGAAGGAGAAAGCCAAAGAGAAGGCCGCTCCCGCCCCCACTCCGGCTCCGACCGCTCCCGAGCCGTCGGGACCGGTCCCCTATCGCAATATTGATCCGGTGCGCACGGGCGACGTCGTGACTAGGCGCGATCCTAATAAGGCTGCGTCCCCAACCTCTCCCTCTGCTCCGGCGCCGGGATTCGGTTCCAAGACGATGGGCTTTGGGGCGACTACCAGCGGTTTTGCTACTAAGCCCGCCAACGCTCCTATCGGTTTCGGTGGAGCGGCCGCTCCCGCTCCTAATCCCTTCGCCCCCCCCAAGGCGCCTACCTCTCCGGCGGCGCCCTCTGTAGCTCCGGGCGGGGGTATCGCCTTGCCTAAAAGCGGGGGCGGCTTCGCTCCCCCTAAGAGTTCTAGCGCGACGACGCTCCCCTTAGGGAGTACGACCTCCGGTTTTGCGCCTGCGCCTAAACAGGCGGCGGGCGGATTCGCGCCCCCCAAAGCTCCGGGCGGCGGGTTTACTCCCCCCAAGGCGTCCGGCTTTGCTCCTCCTAAGGCGCCTGGCGCCGCCTTTGGCAGCGGGACGGCGGTCGGTTTTACGCCCCCCAAGGCTCCCAGCGGCGGCTTCGCTCCCCCCAAAGCGCCCGGATTCGCGCCTCCCAAGGGTGGGGGCGCGGCCTTCTTACCCCCGGGGCGGGCCAACACCCCTCCGCGCCCCGGCGCGGTCAATCCCCAGCGCGTGGGACCGGCGGCTACTTTCCCCGCCGCCCCAGGCCGCAATAGTGAGGATTCGTGGAAAGCTTTAGCTCAAGGTATTGAGCAGCGCGAGGGATTGGCCCTCGATATTAAGCGCGGCGGTAGCGTCTCTTCCGCCGGACGTGAGTAGGCAGTTTGACGGAGGAAGCCTCAGTTGTATATTCCTAAAGGCAACGTTTTAATCGAAGATATAGCGCTCTCCTACGATGATATGCGCGAGATGCAGGCTAACCTAGCCGCCGATAGCTTTACGGGCTATTTGAAGCTCGACCTGGAGAGTTTCCAAGCTTACATCTTTTATGTCGAGGGGGAGCTGGAACAGATCTTAGAGGTGGAGAATGCCACGGGCGCGGTCTCCTTGCAATTGGAACAACGCCTTTTGAATCACATTCGCATCAATGAGATCCGCTGTTCTACCTATGTGACCTCTAAGCGCGTAGCGGGGGTCTTGACGGGGATCTTCGCCTTCCAGCCTCTCTACGTAGATTATGAGGCGCGCAAGCGCGATATGCCGCGCGTCTTGGAAAAATTGCAAGACGGCCGCTACAGTGGCATCATTAAATTCGTCACCCCCGAGGGTATGAATTATATCTTAGTCGACAATGGAGAGGTGGTGCGCGATCGCTTCTGTAGCCATTATGGCGACATTTTGAGCGGTTCGGAAGCTATCGATCGCCTCCTCAACTTTGAGTTTGGGGGCACGGGGGCTACGGTGAGCGTCTTGGCGGAGCGCTCAGAAGAGATCGACTCTAAGCGCAGAGCTAAGGAAGAAGAGTTAGAGAAGATCAAGACCTTCGTAGTCAAGACGGACGGCGGCTTCTTGCGAGCCAACGACGTGGTGCGCGTCGATAACTATATCGTGCGCGAATGGAATATTGCCGATGTGAAGTCGACCTTCCCGGTGGAGATTGAGACCCAAGACGGCTCTCTCTACGAGTATAAGTGTCAGGCGGGGGCCAAATTCGCCGATAGAGCCGGTTTGACTCCGGCCATGATGAAGAAGATGGGTCTGGTGGAGGGCGATACGATCTCCATCCGCCCCTTGAACTGAGCTGAGGATGTGGGAATAAGGTAGAGGAGGAAGGATAGGAATGGCCGAGCTGAGCGCGCTCTTACAGAATTTTTGTCGCATAGATGGGGTCTTGGGGGCCTTGGTCTTAGACGCCCAAGGGCGGATCGCGGCTGAAAGTGAGGGGGACGGGGCTGAGGGTGAGTCGACCATTGGGGCTTTGAGAGAGCTTCTGCCCCAAGTGAAGGGGTTGCTCGATAGCTTAGAATCTTTCCCCATTGAGCGTCAGCACGTCTTTTTGGGAGAGCGCCAATTTATTGTGGAGAGTTTAGCTAAAGGGGCGGCTCTGGTAGTCTGGGCCACCTCGGAGTGCAGTAATTTGGGGCGCATTCGCTTAGAGATTCGCAAAGCCAAACCGAATATTGAAGCCGCTTTGGGTTAAGCTTGGAGAATAGTGAGGGCTAGAGACTGAGATGGAAGTAATGACCACTCTGGAACGTCAAATTCAGCGCAATCGCCGCCTATTGGAGGGCGATCCTTCCAACGTAGATTTGATGTTGGCTTACGCTTACGATTGCTTGCGTCGGGATCTGCGTTTTGAGGCCCTAGTCAATTTCCAAAAGGCTCTGGCCGTGCGCGAGTTTAGCGAGGCGCGCGTCGCTTTAGTGCAGATCTTTACGCTCCAGGCGGTCTACGGGGAGGCGTACGAGGAGTTGCGCCAGCTCTTTAAGAGCGATCCCATCAATATTATGGGCCACGTCTGGTTACAGTTACTCCAGGAGTTGGAGCCCACTCCCGAAGACCTCAAGCCGCGCCTAATGTTCGTGCCGGCGCGTTCCGATCTCAGCGAGGCTCTCATTCGCTGTCAAAATGAGCGCGATCTCTTGCGTAGAGAGCTCCAGGAGTACGAGCAAGTTATAGTCTCGACGGAAGGCGAGCCGGAGCCTATTCTCATCTACTGCGAGCGGGAAGCGCGCCAGCGGGTGGAGCGCATCAATCGGGTCTTGGGGGTCCTCAATAGTTGGGAGCCTCTGGCCGTGGATATCCCCGGCTTCCGTGGGGAAGAGATGGCTCCCGCTGAGGCCCAGTCCTTACTCCAGCCCCAAGTTGAGGAGTCCGCTCCCGCTCTGGAGGGGGTAGAGGCTGTGGCGGAAGAGGTAGTCTCTGAGCCGCAGGCGCAGGTATTAGAGGAAGTGGCGGCAGTAGAAGAGCCCAGCCCGGCTTTAAGCGAGGTCCTAGAGGAGCCGTTGCCAGAGCCTACGGTAGAGGCTGAGGAGCTGGAGGCCCAACCCGCAGTAGATTCTACCTCTGCGGTTGAGTTAGAGAGCGAGGTTAAGGAAGAGCCTATCCAGCCGGTTGAGCCCGCGGAAGGGCCGGCGGTTGAGGAACGGGAGGAGCTCCCGTCCGAAGAGGTAGAGGTTAGCGCCTCCCAGGTAGAGGAGGTACGGGCGGAGCCTACTCCTGAAGACTTAGAGCGCGAGGCTAAGTTTATAGAACCTCTCAGTACCCTCTGTAAGGTTAAGGGCGATGTCCGAGCGGTAATCGTCACTGAGGATGGGCGCTTGGCGGCCGGCGAGGGTCAGCTCAGCAATAGGCAAGCTTTGGCCGATAATCTGTTGCTCTGCCTGGCTACCGTCCAGCGTTGGCAGACCGTGCTTCACAATTGGGTTTGCGAGGGCAAGAGCAGTTCCTTGGTCATTATGCGCCTGAGCGATAAGTACTACTTAGTGGTGGAAGGCCGCTCGGTGACTCTGGGCATCTTGCGCCAGCGCATTGAACGCTGTAAGAGCGAGTTGAGTATCCTCTGCTGACGTGAAGATTGAGCGCTTTCTCTCCGCCTTCAGCAATGGGCTGGGTCTAATATGCCTGGGCTTAGTCCTCTTGTTCCCTTTAGGGGCGGCCTTGGGCCAGCTGGGAGATGGAGGGGTAGAGGCGCTCTTACCTTTGCGCGCTCAAGTGGGGGTTTTAGACTACTTATGGGCTAGCTTCCATACCGATTCTGGAACTATGCGCGACTTAGCGCAGAGCTCTTTGGCTATGGGCGTTTGGCTAGGCTTTATTATCTGGTTAGTTATTCCCAGGAAATGGCAGCGGGGTGATAAGGTCCTTTTAGGGCTCAGCCTGGCTTTGGGGGGCTGGCTATGGATCGCCGCCGGTCACGCTCCCAATAGCCATGAGAGTCGGATGGTAGCGGCGGTCTATACTTCTGGACTGGCCCTCTTTTGGTGGGTAGCCAGCGCTAGCCGTGAATTTTTAGGGCCGGAGGCGGGAGAGAAAGGGGAGGGGAGGATTAAATGGCTCCTGTGGGTGCTACCCGGGATAGCGCTGGCGGTAGCGCTCTGCGCCTGGATCACCCCCGCAGGGGGAGGGTATGTGGGGCCGGAGGGTTTCGTGGCCTTGGGTGGGACTTTCTTCCAGGGAAATATCTTAGCGGCCTTCCTGGTGGGATTTTTGCCGCTAGTAGTCAGTTCCTTACTCTACTGGGGCCAGCTAGGGGCTAAGCGGGAGGTTTGGGGAGCGGGGGGCCTCCTCTTGGGCTTAGGGATAACTTTAGCTATGACCTTCTCCTTAAGTGGTTGGTTGGCCTGGGGGTTGGGTATCTTTCTCGCTCTCTTATGGTGGGTCCAAGCGGCCCAGTTGGGCTTTACCCTCCAGCGTTGCTCGGCTCTTCTAGGGGGAGGAGCGGCCTTAGTCTTGGCTTTAAGCGGTCTGGGTGGGGGGGCGGTTAGTAGTTTAGCCTATCTAGCGGCTTTAGGCCTCTGGTGGTGGGTAATTAGGGAGATCAAGGGGAGCCTATGGTTATGGGGGACCTTGGCTCTCTTAATTCTCATCTCCGGGTGGAGCGTATCTCTATTCCGGGAGGAGGCCCAAAGCCAATTCGCCTTAGGTCAGACGGCGCGCTCGGAGGTAGAGGCTACCGACGATAATTCTTTGGGAGCGCGTTATGAATTTGCTAGAGCAGCTCTCAAGATGGGGTTAGATAATCCCTGGCTGGGGGTAGGCCCTAATAACTTTGGTCGCCTCTATCCGCGTTATCAGCAAGATGCGCGTTGGTTCTCCCACTATCCCCATTCTTTAACTTTAGATATCTGGGTGGGAGCGGGCTTGCCCGCTTTAGCGTTTTGGTCTTTAGCCTTACTTTGGTGGGGGTTCAATCTTTGGCGCCAAGAACCGCCGGGAAGCTTAAATATAAGGGAGCTCCTGCGTTGGAGCGCCGCTATAAGCGCCTTAGTTTTGTTCTTGCGGGCGCAGACCGATCTCGATATCAGTTGTCTAAGTTTAGTCTTTTGGGGGATGGCCTGGGCTGGGATGGCTTGGGGGCTAAGTGGAAAGAGTGAGAGCGAGCGCGCCCCTATGGGGCTCAATTTAGCGCTCATTACTGTGGGGGCGCTCCTATTGCTCTTCCTCTCTAAAGGGTGGGAAGGGCGTTATTATTCTTATTTAGGTCAGGAGTTGGCGCGCAGTGGACGCCAGGCGGAGGCGGCCCAAGCCTTTTCCTGGGCCACGGAGGCCGACCCTGGAGTGGGGGAGTATTGGCGCCAGTTGGCGGTCAATAGTCTCAATAGTTGTCAGAGTTTAGACCAAGCTAGGCGCCTCTCGGCCGCTTTGACTTTTTGGTCTCGACTCGCTATAGCTAACGATCCCCAGACTGCCAGTAATTACTTTACTTTAGGTCAGGCTTTAGAGTTGGCTGGCGACCTGGCCGGAGCGGAGGAGGCTTTCCGGAAGGCTATAGAGCTAGACGGCCAAAATAGCCCCGTCTTTTATGAGTATTTGGCCCGCCTCTACTGGCATAGCGGGCGAGAAGATTTGGCTCGCCAGACTTGCGATCGCGCCTTGGAAGTGAATCTGCGCAACTTTTTAAATTCCCCTGAGGCTTATTGGGCCATTAGAGGGCAGACTATGCGCCAGGATCTAGCCTCTATCTTATGGTTGCGCTACTCTTTAGCTCTGGAGGCTGGAGAGGAGGGGGCGGGCCGTTATTTAGAGTATGGGCTGCGCCTCGATCCTTCCTGGCCGCAGCTTATGGAGGGCCATCTAGACGATTGGCGCCACCAATTAGAGCTAGCGCGCCGGAGCGGCGATTTAGAGGCTGCCAGAGAGTGGCGAGAGCGCTCTTTAAACTTAGCGCGGGAATTAGCTCGGCTAGAACCGCAGCGCAAGCTCTGGGCCCAGCGCTCAGCTGAGCTACAAGCTATAAAGCTTTAGGGGGAACCTATGGGAGCCCCAGCTACTTCCGGGCGCACGAGGGCTGTCAGCCTAGAGCGGGTAGCTCGTTGGGGGCTGCTTTCTATCTTAGCCTTTCCCGCCTTAACCTCCCTAGCTCAGCTGCTGGGAGGGGAGCGCTGGCTCTCCCCCCTGCCGGAGGGTGGGTTGGCCTAGGGGAGATCGGCTTAGCTACGCTCTTTAGTTCCGATGCTGGGGGTAGCTCCGACTTAGCCCAGTGGGGCTTAGCCCTCTCAGTCTGTCTCCTAAGTTGTTGGGGGTTAGTCTTGGCGGTCCCTAGGAGGCGGGGCGATCTCCCTCTACTAATTTTAAGCTTCCTAGGTGGGGGCCTCTTCTTGGGGGCCAGTGGGCGGGCGGCCAATGGGCTCGAGAGCTTAGCTAGAGCCTGGCCCTTAGCGACGGGGATCCTCCTCTTTTGGGTGAGCGCCTGGGGGGCGCGCCGTTGGCAGCGCGGGGAGTTGGAGAGCTTTGGGCGAGCGCTGCAAGTTTTAGTAGCCCTAGTCTTAGCGGCCTCCTGGACGGTCAGTGAACAGTGGGGCGAATTGGGGGATAACTTTGAGTTGGGCGGGACCTTCTACCAGCCCAATATGTTGGCCGCCTTTCTCCTAGCTACTTGGCCTTTGACCTTAGGGCGCCTATGGCAGGGCGCTCAGAGCGAGTCGCTGGGGCTGAGAATTGGCGATAACCTTCTCGCTATAGCTACGGCCTTCTCCCTCTTCTTTACTTACGGACGCAGCGCCTGGCTTTTAGGGGGATGGGCCGTATTGGCGGTGGCTATCTATTATAGTCGGCAGCCTGGGGAGCGGCCTATAGGGGCTGGAGAGTGGTGGCGCTACGAGATGGCGGGAGCGCTCTTTACCTGGGGCGTCTTTGTTATAAATAATCTAGTTTACCTCGCTCCCGCTTGGTTGGGAGCCCTCCTTTTGGGAGCGTGGAATCTCTACCCCCGCCCCTCAGCGCGCCGCTTTTTAGGCGTTGTGGGAGGGATCTTTCTCTTAGGTCTCCTAGCTTTAGGGGGGCTAGAGGTGGGGCGCCAAATCCTGTGGCAGGGCCAGCGCCAAGGGGAGGTGAGCGGTCAGAGCGAGTCGCTCTTAGCGCGGCGCGAATTCTATCGGGTGGCTAGAGGGATTATTACCGATCATCCTCTCCAAGGGGTGGGAGCCGATAATTACCAACGCTTTTACGCCCTCTATCAGCGCGATCTGCGCTGGTACAGTCAGCGCCCCCACGCCTTGGGGTTAGATATTTTATGCGAAGCGGGCTGGCCCGCGCTGATAGTAGCCGTGGCCGCCTCCTTCTACTGGCTGTGGGGGGTAGCTAGCTTAGGGATTAAACCTCTGGGGGAGGAGGGACGTTTAGCTTGGGCATGGGGGTTGGGAGCTTTACTCCTCCTCCTACACGCCCAACTCGATTTAGAGAGCAACTTTTTGACCTTACCCCTCTGGGGTTTCTCTTTGGCGGGTTGCGCCTGGGGCTTGCGTCCCGCGGCGGAGATGGAGTGGCCCCCCTTAGGTCTTGCCACTGTAAAGATAGCGGTAGGGGTAATCGCTCTAGGAGGTTTATTCTCTCTCTATCCATTTTGGCAGGGGGCCTACTACGCCAGCTGGGGGCGCTCGTGGCAACAAGAACGGGAATGGGTTAAATCTCGTCAGGCTTACGCCCAGGCGGCTCAGGTGGCGCCCGCAATCGGTAGCTATTGGCGCGAGTGGGCCGCTTTGGCGGGGGCAACCGCCTTTAACCCCTCGCCCTCTGAGGCGCGCGAGATCTTAGAGCTAAGTAGGAGAGCGATCCATTTAGACCCCCTAGGCGCTCCTAATTGGATCGTCCAAGGGCGCCTAGCCGAGAAGTTTGGTTATTTCCAGGAGGCTATAACCTCCTATCAGCGGGCTTTGCGCCTCGATCCTCTCAACCAACCGACGGTTTATAGCGAATTGGGCCAGCTCTATTGGAGTAGGGGGGACAAGTATCGCGCCCGGCAACTGGTAGAGCGAGCTATCGATCTCTATTGGCAAGGCTTTTGGCAGCGGGGAGGGATCGTCTACTTTAGGGGCAACGCTTTAGCTCGCGGCCTCTTACAGCTCCTCTGGTTGCGCTATAGCTGGGTCCTCGAAGAGGGCGAGTCAGGGGGAGAGCGCTATTTAGAGCGTATCCTGGCTATCGACCGCGGGGCGGAAAACTCCAGTTGGCGTACGGTAGTTAAGTGGCTCCGAGAGGCGCAACGGGCGCGGGAGGCGGGCCAAGAGAAGAAGAGCGACACAGCGCCAAGCGCAAGCTTTTATTAGGGATATGCGGACTTTAAAGCCTGAGAGCGAGCAATGGTTGGAACTTAAAAAGAGAGCCTTAGAGCTCTCTAAACCAGCTAAAGAGGAATAAAAAATCCCGCCCCTTCCGCAGGAAGGGGCGGGAAAACGGGGGCTAGGAGGTCCCTCCTAGCCTCTCTAGATGGAAGACCGCTACTGGGCGGAGGCTAAATAGACGGGATCCTGGAGCGGCTGTTGGCGATTGGCGTAGAAGACGAAGTTGCCATCGGGATGCTGAGGGGCCTGGTTCATGGCCGTCTTGGTGGTAGTGCGCAGAGCTCCGGTAGCCGGGTCGGCGAAGGTCACCGTCTCCCCTTCCGTCTTGACGATGGTCACGATATGGCCGCGACCCGAGGGCGAGAATTCCGGACCGTTGAGAGCTACGATGACCGGGGTCTTCTCTTGATTGACCTTGTGGTCGATGAGCTCCCAGGAGTTGGCGTTGAGATCGCCGCCATCCTTCCAGTTGTAACCGGCCCCGGCGCACTCGGCGTTGAGGGCGTTGAGGAGTTCGAAGCCGTACTTATTGTTAATGTCGTAGTCGCTCAAGTTTTGGCCCGTCAGGGAGTTGACGGCCATCGCCACGCTCGTCTGGCCGCAAGAGACGGAATTATTTTGAGCCAAGGGCTGGAGGTTCATCTCGCCCAGACGGCTAGCGCCGAAGTTAGAAGGATCGAAGACGCCAGCCTTCTGGTTGTTCATCAGACTCCAGAGTTGGGGATTGACCCCTTGAATATCCCCAAAGCTCACGCTACTAGCGGCCTGAGGTTGGGCTAGAGCCTTGGGAATGGGCGGCTGGCTGGCCTTTTCAAAAAGCTGATTGAAAGCATTCGAGTTGACCTCGGGCTCTTTGTCCAGGCGCTTCTCGATTTGCTCTATACGATTCATCGCTTGCTGAATGTTATTGAGCATAGACCATCCTCCTGAGCTACATTGCCAAATTTAAAGAAAAATCCGCCATCGTATAGTCGTATTGTAGCCTATTTCCAGAGCGAGAGCAGGATTCATTTATTACAAAAAAATTAATATTGGGGGCCGAACGGCTAGTTAAAAGGGGGCTTTGAGCGCTAGAACAGGAAGGGCAGGCGGTCTATAGAATGGGGGCGGGCTATGTGTGAGTCTAATAAGAAAAATCCTCCTCTGGAGGAGTCGCAAATTGGAACCGAGGGGGAGCGGGCGCCCGCAGAAGATAAGTTGACGCCGCCGGTTCAGGAGGAGGCGCTCGCGGGGGGCGAGGATGAGGAGTTTTTGCTAGTCGATAGCGATACGCCCGAGGCCCCCAGCGCTTTGGAGCGCTTGACGGATTCGCTCTTAGACGATTGGCAGGAGCGCCAAGGGCTGAAAGAGCGCCAGAGTCAGGGGAAGTGGGAGAAGAAGGTAGAGATAGTCGACATTCAGGGGCGCTCGGTAGGGGTCTTAGAGGTTTCCGCCGAGGACGAGGAAGCTGAACCCGCCCCTAAGCCGCCGCTCACCCCAGAGGAGAGGCGCAAAAGGCGTCTATCGCTTTTAGAGTCCCAAGAGTTGGTGATGCTGCCCACCCCCGACCTCTTAGTCTTTCCCAGCGTCATCGCGCCCCTCTCGGTAGAGACGGAAGCGGCCTGTAAGGCGGTAGAATACGCTTTAGAGAAGGATATGCCCCTCTTTATCGTGGCTAAGCGCAAAGCGGATAGCGTCAGTTTAGCCAAGACGGTCCTCTATAAGACGGGCTGCATTTGCGCCCCCGTGCAGGCTATGCGCCTCCCCAACGGTTCTTTCCGCTTAGTCGTGCACGGGATCGTGCGCGCTCGCATCGAGAAGATTACCGCCCGTCAGCCTATTGCCAAAGTGCGGGTGAGTATCTTAGAGGATCGCGGCCTCCAGGATGAGGAGACGGAGTCGGCTCTGCAGGTCGTCACCCACCAATTCCGCCAGATGGCCGCTCTCAACGCCCAGATCTCTCCGGAATTAGTAATGGCTATGTCGAGCGTCCACAATCCGGGCCAGATCGCCGACTTAGTAGCCGCTAACCTCAATATCTCTTTCCGCGAGAAACAGTCCATCTTAGATATGATCGACGTCAGCAGGCGCTTGCAGAAGGTCTCGCTCCTGCTCTCCCGAGAGATCGAAATCTTAAAGATTGAGAATAAGATCCAGAGTAAGGCCGAGATGGAGATGGCCCGCGGCCATCGAGAGTATTTCTTGCGCCAACACTTGAAGGCTATCCAAGAGGAGTTGGGGGAGGATATCAACGAGGATGAGGATATCCGCAAGTTTAAAGAGGGGATCGCCCAGAGCGGTATGCCCGAGAGCGCCGCTCAGCACGCCTTGCACGAAGTCCAGCGTCTGCGCCGCCTCTCCTCCGCCTCCCCCGACTATAATGTCGTCTACACCTACCTAGAGCGCCTCTTACAATTCCCCTGGCAAGAGCGCACCGAGGATAATCTCGACCTGCGCCGGGCCCAGGAGATTTTGGATCGGGAACATTACGGCCTCAAAGAGGTCAAGGAGCGCATCTTAGAATTTTTGGCGGTGCGCAAATTGCAACCCCACCATAGGGGCTCTATCCTCTGCTTTGTGGGGCCGCCCGGGGTGGGGAAGACCTCTTTAGGGCGCTCTATTGCCAGTACTATGGGGCGCAAGTTTAATCGCACCTCCTTAGGCGGGGTGCGCGATGAGGCGGAGATCCGCGGCCACCGGCGCACCTACGTGGGAGCTATGCCGGGGCGCATCATCCAAGCCTTCTGTAATGCCGGCACGCGCAATCCGGTGATTATGCTCGACGAGATCGATAAGGTGGGGCGCGACTACCGCGGCGATCCCTCCGACGCCCTCCTGGAGGCCTTAGATCCCGAACAGAATTGCGAATTTAAGGATAACTACTTCGGCATTCCGGTCGACCTCTCGGAAGCGATGTTTATTATGACGGCTAACGTCTTAGATACTATCCCTCCCGCTTTGCGCGATCGGATGGAGATTATCCGCCTCTCCGGCTATACCACGGAAGAGAAGTTAGCCATCGCCCGCCAATTCTTACTGCCGCGCCAGCAGGAGGAGAATGGGCTGACCCCCGCCCTCTTTAACGTCAATGACGAGGGGTTGCGCACCGTCATCCGCCAGTATACGCGCGAAGCGGGGGTGCGCGGTTTAGAGCGCGAGATCGCCAGCTTAGGGCGCAAAGTGGCCCGCAAGGTGGCGGAGAGTAAGCGGCCTAAGCGCAAGTTACCTACCTTAGGGGCGGAGCAGGTGCGCCAACTTTTGGGGGTAGTTCGCTATCCAGAGCGCGATAAGATTGACCCCCACCCCTCTCCGGGCTCAGTCCAGGGTCTCTCCTGGACCCAGGTGGGGGGCGAGATCTTAACTATCGAAGCTAACGTTATCCCGGGCAAAGGTAAGGTGGTACTCACCGGCTCCTTAGGCCAAGTGATGAAGGAGTCGGCCCGAGCCGCTCTCACTTGGGTGCGGGCCTTCTTGCGCGATCGCGGGGTAGAGTGGGATTACTATAAGAGCGACATCCATATCCACGTTCCAGAGGGTGCCACCCCTAAGGATGGACCTTCGGCGGGCGTAGCTCTGGCCTGTTCCCTCATTTCCGCCATCTTAGGCCGCCCGGCGCGCCAAGATATCGCTATGACGGGCGAGATCACCTTGGTGGGCAAGGTTATGGCTATCGGAGGGGTGAAAGAGAAGGTCCTGGCCGCTTATAACGCCTCTATTCGCGAGGTGATCTTGCCTGCGGAGAATGAGCGCTACCTGGAAGAGATCCCCGAGCCTATCCGTCAGGCTTTGACCTTCCACCTAGTGGAGCGGGCCGAAGAGGCGGTGGCCTTAGTGGTGGGAGAGGTCGCCCGCTGAGTTAGGGAGGAGAGCCATGGAAGTGGGAGCGCTACGCATAGGGGCGGGTACGGCGGGGTTAGCTCTCTTTTTGGCTCTGGGGGCTCTCCTGCCCGCTACGGAGTCCCAGTGGCCCCTCTTCAGTTGGAGTGGCGCCTTGGCCCTAGGGGAGGGCCCCTCCTGGCAACTTTGGCGTTGGTTTACTTACGGTTGGCTCAGCTCCGGCCTCTGGGGGCTCTTCTTTACCCTTTTAGCCTTGCTCTTTTTGGGCTCTCCCCTAGAGGAGCGCTATGGAGCCCCCAAATTGTGGTGCCTCTATTGGGGGGGTACCGCTCTAGGGGGGATGCTCTATAGCGCCTTTTACCTCTATCCGCCTTGGCGACCCTGGCTGGGGAGCGTCGTGGGGGGAGGGGCGGGCTGTTTAACCTTATTGGCGGTGTGGGTGGTCTTAGCGCCGCAGAGTATCCTCCAGCTGTGGTTAGGGATCTTGCTTCCCATTAGGGCCCTCTACCTCTGGTGGGCGGCTCTCTTTGGACTTTTATTGGGGGCTAGCAGCGGTTACCTAGCTTTGGGGGTAGCGGCTACCCAATTGGGGGCCCTCTTAGGGGGCAGTTTAGTCGCTAAGGCCTGGGCCCAATGGCCGCTCGCCGCCCAGTGGCGGCGCGCAGTTTTGAGCCTCCAGTTGTGGCGCCGCCGCTGGCGGCGGCGCCACTTGCGCTGCGTCGAGGGCGGTCCCGAACCGAAAGGGGAGGGCGCTGCCGCTCAGAGCCCCGGCCCTAAATTGCGGGCCTTAGGGGGCGATCTTAAGCCCTCTCGGCCCCCGGTCGATAAGCGTTTAGAGCTCATCTTAACTAAATTGACCGTCCAGGGGGCCAAAACGCTGACCGAAGAAGAGCGACAGTATCTGGAGCGCCGTTCGCAAGGTACCTTCCCGGGTACGCAGCGCGAGGAAGTCCATGGATCCTAATTTAGCCCCCAGGATCATCTTCTACTTTACGGCTACGGGCAATTCGCTCTACGCCGCTCGCACTTTGGACGCCGCGCTCGCCCCCTTAGGAGCGGAACCCCTCTTACTCAGTATCCCCCAGGTCCTAAAGGGGGAGCGGACTCTCTGGCAGGCGGAGGAGATTGGCCTAGTGGCCCCCGTCTACCGCTGGGACCTTCCCCCTTTAGTTCAGAGCTTCTTAGAAAGGCATAGGCTCCAGGCCCCTTACCGTTGGGCCGTCTTAACTTGCGGCCATCGGCCCGGGGCGGTAGTGCAACGCCTCTGGCGGCGCGGCCAGGCCCAAGGGCAGCCGTGGCATTATCTAGCTACGGTGGAGATGGTCGATAATTTCTTACCCCGCTTCGATATGGAGGTAGAGCGCAACCTACCGAGGTCCGTAGAGCGGGACTTAGCCTACCACGGTCAGCGCTTAAGGGAGCGGCTAGAGTATCGCCAGGAGGGGGCGCGCCCCCCTAAGGGCGGTCCTAAAGGGAAGGGGCTCTACCCTTTAAGAGCGGAAGAGATCTTAACTTTCAATGAGCGCTGTAGAGCTTGCCGCCTCTGTCAGAGGCTCTGTCCGCGAGGTAATTTTACCTTTCAGGACCAGAAGATGGGCTTAGGGGGAGAGTGCGAGTATTGTCTAGCCTGTATCCACAATTGTCCCTGGGGCGGCCTCTCTCTAAAGGGGGGGGAGGTCAATAGCGGGGTCCGCTACCGCCATCCCCAAGTGGGCTTAGAGGAGATAGTCGCCGCTAACTCTCAACTTCCAGGGATTCGACCTCCGCTTTAACCTCTACCAGGGCGGGGGCAGGTTGTAAGGGGGGAGTAGGGGGCGGTTCCTGGGTCAGGCGGCGGGCCTTGCGGGCTTGGTGGCCGGGGCGCCGTCCGGAGAGGAGGCTGGCTATAGGTTTGGCCCAGTCTACCCTATCGATCATAATCTTCCCGGCTACGGTCATGGGGGTAGCTAAGAGCATCCCCACCGGCCCCCAAATGACCCCCGCCAACATGAGGCTCAAGAGGATGACGATAGGATCTAACTCTAAGGAGTCGCCCATCACGCTAGGCTCAATTAAGTGGCCGATGACCATATGGACGATAGTGGGGAGGACGATAATCGCTCCCAGGGATGAGAGGGAGGCGCCGCCCGGGGCGAGGAGGACTAGGGGCAGGGGGAGGATGACGGCCACGATGGGGCCCACGTTGGGGATAAAGTTGAGGGCGAAGGCCAAAAGGCCCATTACGGAGGCCATGGGAACCTCCCAGAGGGAGAGGATGAGCCAGGTGGTAGCCCCCACGATAATGGAGAGTAAGACCTTAACTAGGACGTAATTCTCAATACTCTGACAAATATCTTGGAAGAGGTTAGAGCGCTGGGCAGAGTCGTTGAGGGAACTGCCAAACATCAAGAAGACCAGATAGATAGCCACTAAGACGATATTGGAGACTAAGGCCAAGAGGGCGTTGAAGGTGGCCGCTACCGCGTCGCCTACGCTATTGGCCGCTTGGGCGCCGATACTAGTGAGGAGCGAGGCGCTAGTAAAGTTGAAGCGCTCTAACCAAGGGTGGCGACAGACCTCGTCTAAGAGGATCATAAAGCGCCGTTCGTAGAGGTCGATATCCTCCCCCAGCTCTACGATAGAGCTAGAGACCACCGCCGTCAGGGTAACTAAGAGGGCCACCCCCAGACAGAGGGTGAGACCGATAGCTAAGAGGCGGGGAGCGTGGAAGCGGCGGGTCAGATAGAAGACGATAGGGCGCAAGGTCAGAGTCAGAAAGAGCGCCAGCACGAAGGGCAAGAGCACGGTCTTGAGCCAGTAAGCCGCGCCGCAGCAGATTAAGAAGGTCAGGATGAGCAGACAGAAGGTCTGGACGCGCTGACACTCCTCTAAACTGATCTTGGCTATTTTGGGGGTCTCTAACTCCTCAGCTAGGGTCTCCTGGCTGGGAGGGAGAGGCGACCGGGACATCTCTACCCTCTTCTTCATTAGTCGGGGGGCGATAGTTGGGATTTAAGTGGCGGATCTCATCCATGACGGCTTCTGAGATGCGCATATAATAGAGCATCTGACCGCGGCGATCGCTAGGGGGATCGTCTTGTAAGATGGCGCTCAGATCCATAGGTTGGCCGATATAGACCTTAATCGTTTTGAAGATGGTAGGGAATTTCATACCTACCCCCAGGACTTTAGCCGTGCCGTCCATATAGACGGGCATGACGATGGGGCGGGCCTCGTGGATCAACTTCCCTACTCCGGGTTTGCCGTGGCCCACTTGGCCGGTGCGGGAGCGCGTGCCTTCGGGGTAGACGATGACGATATTATCTTTAAGCAGCTTGCGCCACTCCTCTACCTGACCCATATCGCCGGTGCGGCGGTCGACGGGGTAGGCTTTGAGGTGGCGGAAGAAATGGCGTCCCAAAAAGCGCATGACCCGGTCCCGCAATTTGCGCGAGGAGGGGTCGCCGAAGAAATTGCGCCGGTCGGCCAAGTTGATGGGTAGATATTGGCGCTGGAAGAAGATCTTGGGGACGTAGGCGGCGGCTTCAAAGATAAAGTTATCGAGCAGGGAGTTATGATTGATGCAATAGAGCACATTTTCGTGCTCGATGGGCACGTTCTTTAAGCCGTAGACCTTAGTCTTATTGAGCATGCGAAAGAGGAGGATGGAGCCTACCGCGGCGGTGCCAAAGGCCATAGAAAAACAGAGGTTATCGACCGTCTTCCCCCACATCTGCGAAGCTTTTAAGAGGAGCTCATTCTTTTTGGCGGGAGCTACCCCAGCGCCCTCGGCGAGCTCGCCGTTAGCCTCCCCTTTGGGGCGGCGGCGCCGGAAGAGGTTCCTCAATTTGGCTCCCAATCTGTTGGGGCGTTTGCGGGACTCGTCAGACTCTCTCTGCAACAACATGGTGCGCTGCTTTCGACGGGCAGTAAAAAAATCTTTTCCCACCCGCTATAAAAAGGCCCGCCCCAGGGAGGCGAGCCTTCTCTATTATCGGTGGTCTTTGGTGCGGAAGAAGAGATTCGAACTCTTACAGGTTTTACCCCACAGAATCCTGAGTCCTGCGCGTCTACCGATTCCGCCACTTCCGCAGACTCAAAAACGTGGCGCTCTAGGGCGCCGCTGCGTGGGTGATTCTAAACTTTTTGCCGGTCGCTTGTCAAGGGCTAGGACCCTTTTCCCTCTTTAATCTTTTGGACCTCGGCCCGCGCCAATTGGTCGCACAATTCGTTATAGAGGTAATTGCTGTGGCCCGGTACGTACTCCCAATGGACCTTATGGAGTTTAGTCAGCTCTACTAATTGGCGCCAGAGATCGACATTCTCCACCGGCTTTTTCTGGGAGGTAAGCCAACCGTTGCGCTGCCATTTAGCTAGCCACCCTTCGCGAAAGGCTTGGACTAAGTATTTAGAGTCGGAATAGAGGGTGACGCTCGTAGCCCGCTTGAGGCGGCGTAGAGCCTCTAGGGCGGCGCACAATTCCATGCGGTTATTAGTCGTATGTTCGGCCCCTCCGGAGAGGCGCAATTCCTTACCCGAAGAGGGGTGGAGCAGGATAGCTCCCCAGCCTCCGGGGCCGGGATTCCCCGAGCAGGCTCCGTCAGTATAAATAGTTACTTCAGTAGGGAGGGAGGGCAAACTTTTTACCTCTCTTGGCTCTTAACTGTGGGGTTAAAGGGTAGGATTTACGCCCTCAGCATTTAACACTAAGGGCTAGAGCGGGGGTCTGTTTGCTATTTGGCGTCTCCTCCCTTCCCTGGAAGGGGGCGCAGAGGAAAGGGTTTTAATGGCTACGCTTTTTACCAAGATCTTAGAGCATCAGTTGCCGGGCCATTTTGTCTATGAGGACGATAAGTGCGGGGCCTTTTTATCGATCGCTCCCTTGCGTCCGGGCCATCTCTTAGTCGTTCCCCGGCGGGAGGTAGACCACTGGTTAGATTTAGAGGCTGAGGAAGCGGCCCATCTCTTCGCCGTCGCTCAGCGCTTGGGGCGGGTCTTACAAGAGACTTTCCAACCGCGCAAGGTGGGTTTAATGATCGCCGGTCTGGAGATTCCGCACGCCCACTTACATCTGGTTCCCATTGAGAGCGAGGCCGATCTCGATTTTGCCAACGCCCGTCCGGCCAGCGCCGAGGAGTTGGCCCAAGTGGCGGCTCGTATTAGAGAACATTTAAAGTAGGGGCCTGGGGGGTCTTCCCTTTTTCTATAGAAGACTGATGTTACATAAGAACGTATATTTACAATCGCTAGCTTACGAACTGCCCTCCCAGGTGGTGACGACTAACTCCATCTGCGAGCGCTTGACTCCCACCTTCCAACGTCTGGGCATCCCCAGCTCTTGGGTCTGCGCCCTCTCCGGAGTCAATGAGCGGCGAGTTTGGGGGGAGGGGGAGTCTCTGGCGGATATTGCGGCCCGTATCGCCCGCAAGGTAGTGGAAGATTCAGGGATCCCCTTAGAGCGCATCGGCTGCGTAGTTTGCACTTCCGTCTCTAAAGAGTTTATTGAGCCCTCTATGGCCTGTATGGTCCATAGCGCCTTAGGTCTGCCGGAGACGACTTCCAGTTACGATATTTCTAACGCCTGTCTGGCCTTCCTCAACGGCATCTCTCAGATGGGCCAGCTTATCGATCAGGGGGCGATCGAGGCCGCGCTGATCGTAGATGTAGAAAATTCGCGCCAAGTTATTGAGAATACGGTGCGCCAATTAGAAGATCCGCGCATCGACTTGGCTACCTTCTCGAAGTGCTTTGCGGGCTTAACTTTGGGCTCGGGGGCGGTGGCGGCTTTAATTACTAACCGTCAGTTGGCTCCCCAAGGTCATAAGGTAGTGGGCCACGTCTCCTTAGCCGATACGCGCTTTTGCCGCTACTGTGTGGGGACGATCTCCGATATCGCCACCAACCAGACGGGCCTGCTCAAGGCGGGTATCGATCTGGCCAGTCGCACCTGGAAGATGGCGGAGAAGACCTTGGCTTGGAGTCCGGAGCGCATTAAGCGCTTTATCTGCCATCAGGTGGGGGATCGCCATCAGCGCTTACTCTTTGAGCGTCTGGGTATCGGTTTAGAGAAAGCTTTTCTAACTTTCCCCTTCTTAGGTAATATCGGGCCCGCTTCGGCGCCCATTACCTTGGCTATCGCCTCCGAGCGGGGGGAGATAACCTCTGGGGATCGCGTAGGTCTCATGGGAATTGGTAGTGGTATAAACTGTTCGATGATGGAGATCGCATGGTAATGAAGCAAACTGGTGCTGAGAGTTGGCGGGGTCTCTACCCCTTTAAATCTAATTATCTCTATCTGCCCGCCGAGGGGCAGCGCTTGCACTACGTAGACGAGGGGCCGGCGCCCGGCGCACCCCAAGGGGAGCCTATCCTCTGCGTCCATGGTAATCCCACCTGGTCCTTCTTTTACCGGGCTTTGGTCCAGCATTTTAAGGATAAGCATCGGGTAGTAGTGCCCGACCATTTGGGGATGGGCCTCTCCGACAAGCCCCAAGATTACGACTACACTCTGGAAAATCACATCTTCAATTTAGAGACTTTGGTAGATAAGTTGGGCTTGCCGCCCTTTACCTTAGTCGTCCACGATTGGGGCGGCCCTATCGGCTTAGGTTACGCGGTGCGCCACCCGGAGCGCATTAAGAGGGTGATGATTATGAATACCGCCGCCTTCCGCTCTAAGCGTATGCCCTGGACGATCCGTTTAGCGCGCGTGCCCTTCTTGGGCGCCCTCTTGGTGCGGGGCTTTAACGCCTTTGTGCGCGGGGCTTTGCGGGTCTGCGCCTCTAACCCCCTCTCCCCGGCGGTGCGGGCCGGTTACTTAGCACCCTACGACTCCTGGGCCCACCGGGTGGCCGTCTTGCGTTTTGTGTGCGACGTCCCTCTCTCGCCCTCCCATCCCTCTTATAAGACCTTAGTCGAGGTGGAGCAGGGCTTATTGCGGCTCAGTAGAGCGCCCAAGATGTTAGTGTGGGGCGCCCAAGATCACGTCTTTGGGCGGGACTTTTTGGCCCGCTGGCAGAGTATCTATCCCGACGCCGAGGCGCGCTCCATAGAGACCGCCAACCATTACCTCTTAGAAGACGCCCCCCAAGTCGTTATCCAGGCTTTAGAGGAGCTCTTAGAGCGCTGAGAGTTAGCGCCGCCGGGCGGGGAGAATCTCCCGCCTACCGATCTTAAGAAAAGTTGACTAGATAATTATGAGTAAAGCGAAAAGTACCCGCACGGAAGGGCAGGGAGCTAGCGCCCAGGCTAATATCGCTTCTTGCCTGGGACCGGTCATTAAGGAGCGCCCCGATCAGGCGGCCATCATCTTCCCCCTCAAGAAAGGTTACGCCTCTTGGACTTATAAGCAGCTGGGCCAGACGATCGATAGTTACGCCCAGGTCCTCCAAGAGGGAGGGGTAGAGGCCGGTCAACGCGTCCTCTTGGGCTTAAAGAATGGCCCCGATCTCATCGCTTGCGTCTTCGCTCTCTTTAAGTTGGGAGCGGTACCCGTCCTGCTCGATCCCGGCATGGGGCGGGAGAACTTGTTGCGCTGTATCGAGCATGTCGAGCCCCAAGCCTTTATCGGGATGCGGGCCCTCCATCTCTATCGCCTCTTCCATCGGGCCCCCTTTAAGAGCGTTTTGCATAACTTCACGGCCACCGAGTGGTTCCCGGGCTGTATCAATATCTCTAAGGAGGCCGCCTCCCACCAGGGCAGCGTGCCGGTGGCTGCGGTGCGCCCCACCGATATGGCCGCCATCCTCTTTACTTCAGGCAGCACGGGTAAGGCGAAAGGGGTAGTCTACCAGCATCGCATCTTCCAAGAGCAGATCAAGTACTTGCGCGACCTCTTCCACTTTAAACCGGGCGAACTCGATCTGCCCGGCTATCCCCTCTTTGGCCTCTTCGATTTAGCTTTGGGGATGACCGTGGTCTTGCCCCGCCTCGATCCCTCCAAACCGGCGGCCTGCGATCCGGCGCTCTTGGTGGGCAGTATCGAAGAGTTTGATATTACTAACGGTCAAGGCTCTCCCGCCATCTGGCGCAAGGTGGCCCAGTACTGCCAGGATGAGGAGCTCTCCTTAGAGCCCATTGAGCGAGTTATTACCTTCGGAGCCCCCGTCGGCTTAGACCTTTTGGAGAATCTGCGCTCCGTCTTGGGCGAAGGGGGCGAAGTCTACACCCCCTATGGGGCTACGGAGAGTCTGCCCGTAGCTTTAGTGAGCGGTTCTTTTGTCTTAGATCATGCGGCTAAAAGGACTATCGAGGGGGCGGGTACCTGTGTGGGTAAGCCCGTGCCCGGTATGGAAGTGCGCATCATTAAGATTACCGACCAACCGATCGAGAAATTTAGCGAAGACTTAGTCTTACCCGATGGGGAGGTAGGGGAGATCGTAGCCTACGGTCCGGTCGTCACCCAGGAGTATTACCGAGAAGAGGAGGCCAACCGCTTAGCTAAGATAGCCGACGAGCGGGGCGGAAAGTGGCATCGCATGGGGGATACGGGTTACTTCGACAATAATCGCGATCTCTGGTTCTGTGGGCGCAAAGACCACCGGGTGGAGACCCCCAAGGGGACCATCTTCCCCGTCATGGTGGAGGGTATGGCTAATAACCATCCCCGCGTCTTCCGCAGCGCCCTGGTGGGGGTGGGCGAGCGGGGCCAACAGCAACCCGTCTTGATTGTGGAGACTAAGCCGGGTTCTCTGCCCGAAGATGAGAAGGGCCAAGAGCAGTTGAAGCGCCAGATCTTGGGGCGTTACGACGAAAACGAGCTCTATAAGCAGATCGAAGAGGTCCTCTTCTTAGAGTCCTTCCCCGTCGATCCGCGCCACAACGTGAAGATCGACCGCCAAGAATTGGCTCGTTGGGCTACGGAAGAGTTGCAGAGAAAGTAGAGGGCAAGTTATGGCCAAGGTGCTGGTGACGGGCGGGGGGGGCTTTCTGGGCAAGGCCTTAGTAGCTCAGCTCTTGGCGCGCGGCGACGAGGTGACTAGTATCACCCGCCGCCCTCAACCCCAGTTGGAAAAGCTGGGGGTACGCTGTATCTACGGGGACCTCACCCAAAAAGACGTCGTCTTTAGCGCCGCCCAGGGGATGGAAGTCATCTACCATACGGCCTCTAAGGCGGGGATCTGGGGTAGCTACGCCGATTACGAGCCCATCAATATTTGGGCCGTGCGCCACCTCTTAGAGGCCTGTCGGCGTTTGGGCGTGGGGGCTTTTATCTATACGAGTACCCCCAGCGTCATCTATCGGCCCGCGACCGACTTTGCCTACGTCGATGAGACTACCCCCTATCCTAGCTTCTACGATTGCGCCTACGCCCAGACTAAGGCCTTGGCGGAGCAGGAGGTCTTGGCGGCCAACTCCCCCCAAGTGCGGACCGTGGCCTTGCGCCCCCATCTCATTTACGGTCCCGACGATCCCCATTTAGTGCCCCGCGTCGTAGAGCGGGCTTATGCGGGCCAACTCTTCCAGGTGGGGGAGGGGCGCAACTTAGTCGATCTGACTTACGTCGATAATGCCGCCCAGGCCCATATCGCGGCTTACACCCATTTAGAGCGCTGCGCCGGTCAGGCCTACTTTATTGGCGACGGGGCGGCGGTCAATCTCTGGGGCTGGATTAAGGAGCTCTTGGCCCAAGTGGGGGCTCCGCCTATAAAGATCAAAGTTTCCTACCGCTTGACGCGCGCTTTAGGGGCCCTCTTAGAGGGGATCTACCGCAGCTTGCGGATCGCCGAAGAGCCCAAGATGACCCGCTTTGTAGCCGACCAGTTGGCCCTCTCTAATTATTTTAATAAGGCCAAGGCGGAGCGCGACTTAGAATTTAAGCCCCAAGTCAGCGCCCAGGAGGGGGTGCGCCGCTTGCGGGAGTGGATCTTAGGGGAGGGCGGGGCCAACCTGCGCCACCGCAGCATCACCGTCTTATAGGGGGAGGCCTCTCTAAGGGAGGATCCCTGCGGGGGGTAGTCCGCCTAAAGCCCCTTATGCGGGCCTCAGTTAGATTTAGTGAAGGCGTTACTATTGATGCGGCAGAGGCGAGCGTAGTCGGCCCGCTCCGTTTTAAAGTAGTATTTGGAGTCGGCCATCTCGGCTAAGGCCCGGATGAGGAAGCGCCCCTTATCGGCTACGGTGTGGGCGGCTAAGTAGTCGATCTTTTGGGCGTAGCTCAGAGGGAGATGGCGGTAGACGTCCTCTAGGAATTTGCTGACATTTTGCATGTAGCCGCTAAAGTAGCGATTGCCGCAAGAGGGCACGGTACTTTCGTAACAGTCGATCCCGGCGCTCAGGCGGCGGAACTGGGCCCAAATGGGGAGGATGAGGAAGAAGGTTTGGGTGAGACTCAAACGCTGCTCCTCTTCGTCGTAGGGCATGAGCCGGGCTAAGCGGAAGGGGGTGGAGGGGTTAGGCAGCTCGTAGAGGAGGCGGGCCCGCACTCCGTTAGAGACTTGCCACTCCCAGTAGGGGGAGTTGGCATTCTTATCTAAGGGTTGGGCGCGGTCTAAGCTCACTACCGTAGTTACGGGGTAGAGCTCGCCTGAGGCCTCTTCTCCCTCCCCCTCTTTGAGGTAGGCGATAGCTAAGTGGTTGGCCGTATGACGCTCGACGTAGGCGACTAGCTCTTTAAAGTAGGGCTGGGTCGGCAATTTGCAGGTCAGGGAGCGGCCCGGGGGACAGATAAGGTTGCCGACGGGCAAGAGGGGTAAGGGTCTATAAAAATTGATATGGCTATCCATAAGAGAGCGGTCCTTCTTCCCCTAACAGTCAAAGTAGTGGGGGAGGGCACTTAAATCTTTGACTTTGACGATATTTTGCAAGAATTTATCTAAGATGTAGGGCGAGAATTGGGTCTCGCGGCAGTCTTCCAGACGCTTTAAGGCTTCTTCAAAGGAGAGGCCGCGCCTATAGGGGCGGTCGGTGATCATGGCGTCGAAGGAGTCGGCGACGCTAATAATCTGGGCCCCCAGGGGGATGGCCCGCCCCTTCAGGTGGTGGGGATAGCCGCTACCGTCGTAACGTTCGTGGTGGTGGACGACGATCTCCGTCACTTGGGGCGGGAGGGAGGTAATATTGCTCAAGATAGGTTGGGCGTTAATGGTGTGGGTCTTCATAACCTCAAACTCTTCCGGGGTGAGGGGGCCGGGCTTTAAGAGGATCTGGTCGGGGATAGAGATCTTACCCACATCGTGGAGGATGGCCGCTTTGGCGATAATCTCGGTGGTGGCCGTATCGACCCCCATAGCTTGGCAGAGGAAGACGGAGAGCTGTTCGACCCGGGAGACGTGGCCGTGGGTATAGGGATCTTTAGCTTCGATAGCTTGGGCTAAACCTAAGATAGTCTCGTAGTAAGAGCGCTCCAATTTGCGGTAGAGGCGCATATTGGAGATGGTAATCGCCGCTTCCGTAGCCAGGAGGTTGAGGAAGTCCTCGTCGTGCTGATCGTAAGCGTCCCCCATCAGCTTATTGGCTACCGCTAAGACGCCGAAGGGCTTAGCGCCCGTAGCGTCTTGCATAGGCATTACTAAGAGGTTGCGCAGGGCTAAACCGGACATCCCGGGGGCGTCGAAGGGGCGGCGGTAATTATTATGCTCGAAATGGTGGGTATTGTGGGTGTAATTGATATACTCGCCATTCTTAATAACTTTGGCGAAGATTCCGGCCTCTATCTTCTGGCTGATAGTGCGGGCCATAATCTCGTTGATCCCTCGGAAGCGGGAGGTATCCCAGCGCCCATCTTCATTGAAGGCTACGAAGGCCACCTGGGATTTAACCTCCGCTCGGGCGTAATCTACCACATTATCTTTGATGACGTCCTCGGAGCGCTGTTGGGCCAGCTTTTGGAAGAGCTGCAAGAGACTATATAATTTGCGCTGGCGGTCGTAAAGTTGGAGCTCGCTCTCTTCCTTTTCCGCTATCTGGTGGCGGGTGATGGAGTAGGCCTGCTCTAATCTCTCGCTCTGTAACTTCTCGTAATCGGTAGCCGGTTTATTGAGGGCGGTATTGACGAAGAAGGCGATGATGGCGAAGAAGGGCAGTAAGAGGAGCTTAGTGAGGGCGGCGATATTATTGAGTAATCCCAGTCCGCTGCCATAATCGAAGTACATGAGGCAGCTAGAGAGGATACAGAATCCCAAGCAGACCCAGACCGTCCCTTTAAATGAGGTGACGATGAGGGCCAAGTAGAGCAGCAGATAGTAATTGCTAGTGAATCCCCCCGTCAAAAAGACGATAGATAAGCTGCTCAGGCAGACGAGAAAGGCGCTCGTATACCACCATTTATTGGCCTCCGATCTCCACCAGCAGAGGATAGCGCCGCTGACGGAGAGGATGAGCACCACCCACATGATCTGCAAGAGATAGGGGCTGGCTTGGAGGTCGGCTAAGGTTAGACCTAAGGGTGGTAGGAAGCCCGGTTCCAGCAAAGGCAAAGACTCAACTTTCTCTAGGTGCTCGAGGGGTATTCCGCTCTACACTCCCTCTTCGGGGGGTAATAAGCAGAAGGGGTCGCGCTCTTGGAGATCTTTGGTCAGGATAAAGGCTCGGGTTCGGCAGCCGCCGCGGCAGAAATTAAATTTAGAGCAGTTCTTGCAGCGTCGGTTGCTGGCGACGGAGCGCCATTTTTTGAGTACGGGGGAGTTATTCCAGATCTCAAAAAACTTGCTCTGGCGTACGTCCCCGGCCTTCCAGGCGGGGAAGCAGCTCATTAAGCCGCTGGGATAGACTCCACCATTGGAGGAGATATGGATCGAAGTGCGCCCGCACTCGCAGCCAAAGCCTTCGAAAGCCCGGCGCAGAGGGCGCTTGGGAGGGGTCAGATTGGCCACTTCAATCTTGAGGGGGTTGCTTTGGGAGATGCTCTGGATAATTTCGCAACTCTTGCGCGTCTCCTCAGCGCTCAATAAGAGGCGCGGATTGAGGGCCCCGCGCCCTACGGGCAGGGCGGTACTGAAGAGGAGCTTGTCGACTTTGAGCTCCTCCGCTTTTTTGACGATGGAGGGGATCTCCGAGTAGTTGTCTTTGTAAAGGGTACAGTGGAAGATAAATTTGGCTTGGGGACAGGCGCGGCGCAAGTGGGCTAAACCGCGCATCGCCTTGCGGTAAGAGCGCACTCCGCGCACATTGTCGTAGATCTTTTCGCTGCCCGCCTCCAGACTAATGCGAAAAGTATCGATCTTTAAGGGCTCTAGCTTCTCCTCTAGAGCTTTGGTAGCTAAGGTGGCGTTGGTAGCCACGTTGACGACTATCCCATAACTATTAGCTAGGGCTACTACGTCTGGGAAATCTTTGCGCCCTAAGGGCTCGCCGCCGCCAATCTCTAAATTGAAAACCCCCATCTGGCAGAACTGGGCGAAGAGCTCGTCTAGCTCGCGCAAGGTCAACTCGCGATCTTGGGGTTGACCGGCTTCCGCCCAACAGTAGGGGCACTTGAGATTACAGTAGCGGGTGAGCTGGAGATGGACCTTAGTGGGGGCGCTGAGGTGGTTTTTGACGTTGACGAAGCTATTATCGAGGATATAGCCGTCGAAGCGCCCCTCGTGGATAATGCCCACCGCTTGGCAGAGTTGCACAAATTGGTCGAAGGAGACCTTACTGACGGTGGGGGCCAGCTCCTGGTAGGCTTCCTCTACGGGTCGGTCTTTACAAGCCAGGAGGATGGCCAAGGCCTCATTGTCGCAGGGTATATAGTCGTTGCCCGCTCTACGATAGATGACGCACCCAAACGACTCGCGCCGCAGAACACAGGGAGCTTGAGCAATCTTACTTGTCTCGGCTTGAAAACTCATCCAAATCCTAGCAGCCGGGAATACCCTAATCTGCGACCCCTAAACTTAATTGCAACCGCTCTCCAACTGTCAAAAAGTAGAGAGCGGTCTCCCTCTTCGATAAAAAAGCGCCTAGGTCGAGCCCAGGCGAGCGCTCTTACTCTAGGTAGAGCTTTTAGCCGAGAGATTCGCCTTCCTTATCGTGGTAGTCACACTCTTCTAGGCAATCGCGGAAGCTGCGTAGGGGACGGGACTGGTAGGGGTGGGTGCAGTTGATAAAGATGCGCGGGGTCTCACCCTCTAGGCTGAAGCCAAAATCGACGTAACCGCAAAAACGATCGGGTACGTTATCGTAACAGAACTCATAGAGCTCACTGTAGATCTCTGGGCTGGAGTGCTGGAACATATGTTTCTCGCACTGGAAGATGCCCAATACTGAGCTACGAAATCTACAAGGCCGGTATGCCATATATACGTCTCCTGAATGTCTGGTTGCCCACCGCGCCGGGGAGTCAGCTCCCGCTCCAGTAGGTAACTTTATGTTGAGCCTCTACCTCCTCCAGGAAGGTGAGTAGATTCTAGACCGAGTCTCAAAACTAGGCCCGGAGTAATAAACAATACCGCCTTCAAGCTTCGCACTGAGCTAGGCAACTTCCTTTGCCCTGGGAAGCTAATTAGTTAGAGAATCTAGGCTGAGCGTCGCCCTCTACCCCCTTGACTTCTAAAAATGATGCGGTATAATACTCACGTTCGCGGGGATATAGCTCAGTTGGGAGAGCACTTGCATGGCATGCAAGGGGTCAAGGGTTCAAGTCCCTTTATCTCCACCAAACGACCAAAGGTAAGATCTTCACCGTTGCGGTGAGGGTCTTATTTTTTTATGTTCTAGTTTAAATGTACCGTTTTTGATCTATTGACAAAAAAAAGAATGCTCTATATAAGAGATTGATCGTTTTTAAAGATTATTACAGTTTTACTAGATCTGGAGACGTTTAAACGTATGGGCTTAGAGGCTACTTGGGCTAAGTTTGTGGGTAAAATGGCGCGTATCCATCGCGATCTGCGTTTCTCGCGGGGCAGTCAGAGCTACGCTTATCAGCGCATTATTAGCGATATGCGCTCTACGGAAGAGTTGTGGAACGTCTTAGAAGATAAGGCTAAGCGGCGGGCCCTCTATGAGCATCTGCTCCAAGTTAAGGCCGCTCTGCCCGTAGCCGAGGTAGCGAGTGGGAAATATGTGCGCTTAGGTTCTCAAGAAGGGGATGGGGGCTATATCTTCTGGCAAGGGGAGGCGCCTCCAGAGGAAGAGCGGATCGCTTATAGCTTTGGGGTCAATGACGACGTCAGCTGGGATCTCGATATGGCCCAAATGGGTTATGAGGTCTACCTTTACGACCATACGATTGAGCGTTTAGTCCAAGATCATCCCCAGTTCCACTTCTTTAAGGTAGGGGTCTGCGGAACGGAGCCCCAGCCAGATTGTCGCCCCTTAGCCCAGCTAGTGGCCGAGAACGGCCATCAGGATAAGAGAGATCTAATTTTAAAGATGGACGTAGAGGGGGCGGAGTATGCAACCTTTGCCGCCTGTCCCAGCTCCGTCTTAGAGCAATTTTCGCAAATCGCCTTAGAGTTGCACTCCTTAACCGACTATCGCCGCTCGGAAGCTATTGTGGGCTGCTTACAGAAGTTATTAAAGAGCCACCAGCCTATCCATATCCACGCCAATAATTGTAATTCTCTAGTGGGGCGGGTAGCGGGCGTAGAGATGCCGGAGGTCTTAGAAGTAACCTACTTGCGGCGCGGGGAGGCGGAGTTTAAGCCATCCCGGCGTTTCTTCCCCACCGAGCTCGATAAGCCGTGCGATCCCCATTTACCCGATATAGAGTTGGGCTATTGGAATTAGGCGGAAGGCGAGGGTAAAGAGACCCCCGCCAAACTAATTGAGCCCGGCTCCCTGGGAAGGGAGCCGGGCTCAATTAGTTACGGTCTAAAGAACGATCTTAGCGGTTGGCCGCTGCCGCCGCTTGGGTGGCGTTCAACACGTCGACGGTGATGCTGGGGCCTTGGGAGGTGGTCAAGTGGATGGAACGGACGTAGGTTCCTTTGACCGCCGCGGGACGGGCCTTCAGGATAGCGTCGAAGAGGGTGCGGAAGTTCTGCTCGATCTTCTCGGAGTCGAAGCTCACCTTACCCAAGATGGTGTGCACGCAGTTGTGCTTATCGTTGCGATACTCCAACTTGCCCCGTTTGAACTCGGCGATAGTCTTGGGCAGGTCGGGGGTGACGGTGCCAGATTTGGGGTTAGGCATGCGCGGACCTAAGACGCGACCTAACTCCTTACCGATGACGCCCATCACGTCGGGAGTAGCGATGCAGAGATCGAAATCGGACCAACCGCCCTTGATCTTGGCGATGAGATCTTCAAAACCGGCTACGTCGGCGCCAGCGCGCTCGGCGGCGTCGATCTTGTCCTCTTTGGTAATGACGCAGATGCGCAGAGTCTTACCGGTACCGTGGGGAAGTACGATGGTGCCACGGATATTCTGGTCCGACTTCTTGCAATCAATACCTAAGTGGAAGTGAGCCTCTACGGTCTCGTCAAACTTAGCATAGGAGAGTTTTTTTACTAAGTCTACGGCCTCATTTAAGGGATAGGCCTTGCTGCGGTCGATCTGTTTTAAAGCCTCTGCAAATTTTTTACTCTTCTTCGCCACATTAACCTCCAGTGTGGTCTAACAGGCTGTCTTGCCAGCCCTTCCACCGTGCGCTATTTCCTACTAGCTCCGCTAGAGGGCGCACGCTCGAATAAATTAGTCTACGACGACGATGCCAGCGCTGCGAGCGGTACCGGCGATAATCTTCATGGCCGCTTCGATGTCGTTGGCGTTCAGGTCTTTCATCTTGATCTCGGCGATCTTGCGCACTTGCTCTTTAGTGACGCTGCCCACCTTGGTCTTGTTGGGCTCAGCGGAACCGCGCTGAATGCCCGCCTCTTTGAGCAGGAGGGTTTTCGCCGGGGGGGTCTTGGTTATGAAGGAGAAGGTCTTATCTTCATAAACGGTGATTTCGACGGGGATGATCATCCCTACGTCTTTGGCGGTGCGCTCGTTATACTGCTTAACGAACTCCATGATATTGAGACCGTGCTGACCCAGAGCGGGGCCGACGGGGGGCGCGGGATTAGCTTTACCCGCGGGGATTTGCAACTTTACGATGGCTTTTACTTTCTTTGCCATTTTTTACACCTCGGTAGCTAAAGCCAAATTCTGGACAGAGGACTCTATCTTTAGGTCCGCCCTCTGCCGAACCTAACTGCTAGATTTTTTCTACTTGACCGAATTCAACGGTGGCCGGGGTCTCCCGACCGAACATAGTGACGAGAATTCTGACCTTCTCGCTCTCGGGGTTAACTTCAACTACGGTTCCGCAGTGATCTTGCAAGGCTCCGCTCGTCACGCGCACCGTCTGGCCGACCTCTAACTCGATCTTGACCTTCTGGGGAGCGGAGAGGCCCATCAGTTGCTTGATCTTCTCCACCTCTTCGCGGGGGAGGGGAACGGGTTTCAAACCGGGGCTCACGAAGCCGGTCACGCCGGGAGTATTGCGCACGACGTACCAGGAGCGGTCGTTCATCTTCATATTGATGAGCACGTAACCCGGATAGATCTTGCGCTTGACAGTCCGCCGCTTCTGCTTGCCACTATTGCTATCGGTGGCAAAGCTGATCTCTTCCTCCACTGGAACCAAGACCTGGAAGATCTGATCGCGCATATTCTGGGTCAGAATGCGTTTATTCAGATTCTCACAAACCTTATTCTCATAGCCGGAATAAGTGTGGACCACGTACCATTCGGAATCGTCGGGCCCCTCTTCCATGCCTTGGGCCGTCTCGGCGGAGCGCGCCTCTTGGGGCTCCTCCGGGAGCTGGCTCTCTGCAGTCTGAGTAAGCTTCTCTTCTGTCATCTTTTAGACACCTTTTAGCAATGCAAGTTATGGCGTGGAGCGTACTAGCTCTTCTTTATAGACCAGTCGATTCTGGAGTACCGAAGATCGCTGAAAATACGTAGTTGACTACTCCCATATAAGCGGAGACCATCACTAAGGTCACCATTACGACGATAGTCGCCACTCGCAGCTCTTTGCCACTGGGCCAGTTGACTCGCTCCATCTCATCTCTTACGGAGGTGAGGAATTTAACGACGCGATCGTACCAACCCTTAATCCCCGTAGTCTCGTGCAAAGCGGCTTGCTTTTTGGGGGGCGCACCGCTAGCCGGGGTCTTCGCTTCGCTCTTAGCTAAGGCGACGGGGGCGGCCTTTTTGGCTCCGCTGCGGCGAGCTTTGCTGCGCGCTGCGCTGCCGGATTTAGCCACGGTTACTTAGTCTCCTTGTGAAGCGTGTGCTTCTTGCAAAAACGGCAGTACTTCTTGACTTCTAAACGGTCGGGATCATTTTGCTTGTTCTTCTTGGTAGCATAATTGCGACGCTTGCAACTCTGGCACGCCAAGTTGATGATCACCCGTACTTCCTTCTTGGCCATCTTGACTCTCCTTATTAGCGATTTGGGAGGTAAAACCTAAAAAAGAGTTCTGTCAGCAATCCCGCCATATACTGGCTCTTCGGATCACTCCAGAACCCTTTCCGCTAGAGGTCTTACCCGCCAAAAAAAAGAACAACCAGGGGGTCGTTCTTCTCTTTGGCTGTTAGTATTCGTACTCTGAGCTGTCTTGCGACGGCTCCGGCCGTATCGAAAACCAATTGGAGCTGAGGAACAGGCTTGAACTGTCGACCTCGTCCTTACCAAGGACGTGCTCTACCTACTGAGCTACCTCAGCGCTTGTTAGCAACTCGCTTGGAGCGAGGAACGGGGCTCGAACCCGCAACATCCAGCTTGGAAGGCTGGAGCTCTACCATTGAGCTATCCTCGCGTTTAGCTCTGCGCTCGACCCTCGCCTTGCGCACGGAGAATATACTAGATGCCTCTAAGTTTGTCAAGGACTTGGTCCCATTTTTTTTGAGCGCCTAGATTGACCAGTTAAATAGGCAGGAGGGTAGGGGGGGAGAAACGAACCCCGGGGCGCGAGATGGGTCTCGACCCGCTTTTTTTTGTGAGATTGTCACCCATAACTTTGTGATTTTGACTTTAGGTGGTGGAATTATCGGTGCGTGTAGTTAAATTTTTAGCTCTAGCCTCCATCGCTTGGACCCTGCTGACGGGCGCCCCCGCCAGCGCGGATACGATCTACTCGGTGCGCAATAACGACACCCTAGAGCGGATCGCCGCCAAGCATATGGTTTCGGTAGAGCGGATTTTAGAAGTCAATCCTAAGTTAAAGAATGCCTCGCTCCAGGCGGGGATGGTGATCGTAGTGCCGGAGGCTATAGAGGGGGATGTATTGCTCTCGGCTCAGGAAGAGGAAGAGTTGTGGGCTCAGCTCTCCCAGAATTTGCCCCAACCCAACTTGGTGCAGCTCGATTTGAACCGCGCGGGCGATCGCCATCGCCACAAGCAATTAGCTTACCGCGGCGGCATGGGGGTCAATGGACGCTTGATAGATAGCGCCCACAAGTATTTAGGCACCCCCTACGCCATGGGCGGCACGGGCAACGGCTCTTTCGACTGTTCGGGCTTTACGATGCGCATGTTCCAGATGTACGGGGTCAGCTTGCCGCGTACGGCCGACATCCAGTATGGAGCGGGGGTCAAGGTCCCCTTCGGCGAGGAGATGCCGGGCGACTTAGTCTTCTTTGAGACTTACCTTCCCGGTCCGTCCCACGTGGGCATCTACATTGGCGACGGCAAATTTATCCACGCCTCTTCTAGCAAAGGGGTGACGGTGAGTCGCCTCAGCCAGCCTTACTACGCGGCTCGCTACCTAGGAGCGCGGCGAGTATTTAAAGAGGCCCTCTAGACCCTCTCGCTAAGGCTCTAGAAAGCGCAGGGCGCCCCCTTTAGGGGGCGCCCTCCATAATTTCCTCGATAATTTTTAGTCATAAAGGAGCGCGTCGCTAAGCGAGTTGGATTCTAGAAGAGCGCGGCGCCAGACGAATTGGGTTCTAGAAGGGCGCGGCCCTTAAACGAGTTGGGTAGCGTCAAGAATTTTTCGCACATTAGATTTTGATTCTAAAAGAGTGTGGCGCCAGACGAATTGGGTTCTAGAAGGGCGCGGCCCTTAAACGAGTTGGGTAGCGTCAAGAATTTTTCGCACATTAGATTTTGATTCTAAAAGAGTGTGGCGCCAGACGGGTTGGATTCTAGAAGAGCGCGGCGCTAAACGAGTTCAGGCCTAAAAGATTAGGGCTCTCAACATATTCTGAGGTCGAAATATTCTCTAAGAAGATTCCGAGGCTAGGATGTTCCCTAAAAAAAATCTTCCCCCGGCCGCTGCGCGGCCGGGGGAAGAAGAGGCCAGTCTCTATTCCTACTAATCTTTTAGTACTGGGTGCGCTCCGGCTCGCCCAGGAAGCGGCGCATATCGTTCTCCGTCAGACCCTCGGGGTTCTTGATGGCCCGCGAGTGCTCCAAACCTACGCATTGGTACTCGTAACCCGGGGCTCCGAAGAAGGTGGGGTCTACCTTATGACCCTCTTCGGGCTGGAGGAAGAAGTTATCGACCGTCCCCGTGGCCGCGTTGTAAGAGTGGATCATCTCATGGAAGAGGCCGACGATAGGAGGACGCTGACTCCACTCGTGGGGCTTTAAGAGCTCCATAGCCGTGGGGTTATAGGTGACGGTAGAACTGCTGCCCGCCCCGGGGGTCTGGCGATCTTTACCTAAGAAGGCACCCCGGTCGTCGTGCGCGCAACTGTTACCTGCCACTCCGGGCTGGATAGTTACCTCGAAGGGGTGCTGGCTCAGCTCGCCCAAGAGCTTAGCTCCGGGCGGGGTAGCCGCTAAGGTCTCTAAATCGCTCTGGACGCGGGCCTGGAAGCGCTCGTCGCCGCCAATCTTAATATTAGAGGGGATGGTAGCCGCCGGGGCCTCGTGGACCTCGCCCCTCACGTGGCGCTCGGTAGTCTCGGCGGAAGTGTAGAGCCTATTGGAGTCCTCGCTATCTACGGCCATATTATGACCATAGGGATCTAAGAAGAGGTCCTGACCCGAGCCGCCCCACAGGCGATCGTCGCCTTGGCCGCCGGCAATCGTATTGCGCCCTTGGGAACCGACCAGGAAGTCGTCGCCATTGCCGCCGGTGAGGAAATCGTTCCCCTGGCCGCCGATCAGGACGTCGTCGCCGCTCAGACCGTAGAGGACGTCGTTACCCTCGCCGCCCACTAAGAGGTCGTTACCTTGACCACCCTCTAAGTAATCGTTGCCCGGACCGCCGAAGGCCATATTGCCGTTGATGCGGCTCATATTCCAATCCTCGGGGGCGCTGTCGATCTTGAGCTCTACGGGCAGATTACTCAAATCGATAGGGGGAGCGTCGGGAGCTACGCCCTGGGAATCTAAGATAACGCGGTCGTTGCCGCTGCCTGCGAAGACTACGTTCTGGCCGTGACTATCGATAATAATATCGTGGTCGGCGCTACCTACTAAGAGGTCGTTGCCCTCACCGCCCACTAAGTAGAGGGGAGCCCCTACCTTCTCGGAAGCCAGAATCTGGTCGTCGCCCTCCCCGCCATAGACGAAGATCCCATTGGCCACATCGGCCGAGCCCATAGTTACCGCCTTACCATTGACGCTGACCGTAACCCGCCCGTTGTCGGCCTCTATAATGCCGATGACGTCGTTGCCGGGAGTCCCTTGGAAAGCGGGGATCTTGGAGAGCGCCTCTTCACCTACGGAGGCGGCGATCATCTCCTTCATCCTCTTGATGTCGGGAATGGAATCGGGGACTTCGCTCAGATAGGTAACGGAATCCTCACTGGGGGTGGAGCAGAAGATGTCCTCCTGAGGAGAGGAGTAAGGGACTTGAGCGCCAGCTTCCTTGGCGGGAGTACTCTCGCGCATAGGAAGAGGCTCCGGGAGGTTGTAACCGTTCCGCAGCGCCTTAATATTTAAACTCGCATCCATTACCATGACCGCATTATACCATTTTCTAGAACCTGGAAACAGCTGAAGAAAAGGCGGGAAATTTTGTGTCTAAAATATTAAATGTATTGCGGGAGGCCATTTGTTCTTTGCTTAATCTCTAAAAAAGCGGCTAAATTTTTGAGTCAAGCTTTTTAGTTAATACAAATTCAATATTTTAGAAAATATTTGGCAAAGAAGTTCTCTAAAAATGGCCATATCCATCCCCTATAGTGGGTATGTGTCTAAACTGTTAAACTTTGTACATTTGGGCCTAAAGTTCGAACAGGCTTGGCCTCTGTGGGGGGTGGGGGGACTCCTCTTGGGGCTAGCGGGGAGGGTCTGGCCGGGCTGGGTGGGGGTGGCTATTATCGCCTGGTTGGGGCTGGGAATAGCGGCCTATGGGCTCTGGCCTAGGCGTCGGTTGGGGCTCGGGGGTTTACTCTTAGTAGCCCTCTGTTCGGGCTTAGGGGGGTATCTCCAGGCCCCCGCCCTAGGCGTAGAGAGCTGGGCGGAGGGGTGGTTAGCGGCTCGGGAGTACGCCGCCTTGGAGGGGAGGGGGCGCGTCCTAGAGGCGCGCCCTCTCCCCTGGGGGACGCAGCTGCTCTTATCCTTCCCAGCCCCCAGAGCGGGGCGGCCGGAGCTAACCTTAGTAGCTTCCGGACCCCTTACTCTAGCCAACTTGCGCCCTGGGGACCTCTTAGCCTGCGAGGGCAGGCTTTATCCTTTGGGAGAGGAGGCCAAATATTACCGCCCCCACTCGGTCAGTCACTCCTTAAAGTTGGGCGCCTGGCGTTTAGTAGAGCGGGCCCCGCCCCCTACCCCTAGCTGGGGAGAGCGGGTCAATTGCACTTTAGTGGAGCAGGCCCAAAGGAAGTGGCAAGGGGCCCAGAGGGGGCTCATCTTAGGGGTCCTCTTGGGGCGCAGCGCCCATCTCGATCCTGAGAGTAAGCGCCTCTTTCGGCGCGTCGGTTTAAGCCATCTGACGGCCGCCTCAGGCTTCAATGTGGCCATAGTAGCGGCGGGGGCTATCTTTATCTTGCGCGCTCTGGGCTTTTCGCAACGGGGGGCGGCTGGGGGCGGGATGCTCTCCATTACCCTCTACTTACTAATCGTAGGCTTTACGCCCTCCCTAGTACGGGCCTGGGTGATGGGGCTCTTCTATTTAGGGAGTCGACCTCTGGGGCGCCCCAGCTCCGCTAAGAGGGCCTGGCTTTTGGCCCTCTGGCTCTTACTCCTCATTAAACCGAGTTGGCTAGGGGATGTAGGCTGGCAGCTCTCCTTTGGGGCGGTGGCGGCCCTTTTGTGGGTAGCCCCCTGGGGAGCGCAATTGGGCTGGCGTTCCGCTGGGGCGCGGGCGGTGGCGGCTACTCTAGCGGTGACCCTCTTTTTAGCCCCCCTCTTAATTAACCATTTCCAAAGTATCCCCAGCGCCACTCTGGGGGCCAATTTGACGGTGGCCCCCTTAGTAGAATTGCTCTTTATAGGGGGCTGGGCAGCTTTAGGTTGGGGGGAGACGCCGGGGGTAGGCCCCTTACTGATAGGGGGCGCCGACCTTTTAGCGACGGCCGTCTTAGTGGGGGCCTCCCTCTGGGATAAGTTCTGTCCCTTATGGAGTTGTTTACCTTTAAGCGGCGGCCAATTGGCTCTCTACTACCTAGTTTTAGGGGTAGGGGTCTTAGTAATGGAGGGACTAGCTAGGGACTTAGAAGACTCTCAAGGGGGCAAAAGGTCTCTAGCCTAGAGGCTGGGAAGAGGGAGGCCTATTCTCTCTAGAGGTTAGGTTAAAAAATGCCCGATTGTCGTGTAGTAGTTCAACTCTTACATCCCCAGGCCCAGCTGCCGCGCAAGGCCTATCCTAGCGACGCCGCCTACGACTTATTCTTGCCCCAAGAGGTAACCTTAGCGCCCGGCCAGCGCCAAGTATTGCCTATGGGTTTGGCTTTAGAGCTGGAGGAGGGCTGGGAGGCCCAAGTGCGCGGGCGCAGCGGCTTAGCTAAGCGCGGCCTCCACGTCCATCTGGGGACTATCGATCACCTCTACCGCCTGGAATTAGGGGTCTTAGTCCAAAATTTGAGCGAGGAGAGTATCCACTTAAAAGAGGGCGAGCGGGTGGCCCAACTTAAAATTGAGCGGGTCTGGGATACCCTCCTAGTAGAAGGCCCGGTCCAGCCTACCTCGCGGGGAGGTTTTGGCAGCACCGGGCGCTGAGAGGGGATGCGTTCTTTTAAGACACGCCCCCGCTACTGAGCTAAGGCCGCTCCCGAGATCTTAGCCGGTTCTATTAAGGCCGCGATGGGGGTGAGGCCGGCGGCTATCTTGTCGCCTACCTTCACTAAGGGGCGGAAGCGGTCGGCGGGCAGGTAGACGTCGGTGCGCGAGCCCATGCGGATTAGGCCGTAGCGCTCCCCTTGGGCCAAAAGCTCGCCGCGGTGGACCCAGTTATGGATGCGCCGGGCGATTAAGCCCACCCGCTGGGCCACTACTACCGGGCCGTACTCCGTCTCTAAGACTAAGTAGGTAGAGTAGTTGTGGTTGGCCTTAGGCAATTGGGCCGCGGCGTAGCCCCCTTGGACGTCAAACTGGTCGACGACCTTGCCGCTGAGCGGAGCCCGGTTAATGTGGACGTCGAAGAGGGAGAGGAAGGTAGCGATGCGCAGCCACTGCCCCTGGCCCAGGTGGGGATCTTGGACGGTAGCCACCTCTAGGACTTGGCCGTCACAGGCGGAGAGGGCCAAAGTGCGGTCCGCTTGGATATGGCGGCGCGGATCGCGCAGGAAGACGGCGACCCCCGCTAAGAGGGCCAAGGGCCAGTACCAAGTTTGGATCCCCCAGCGCTTTAAGCCCCAGCTGAGTCCGCCCAAGGGCAAGATGAAGCGCAAAATATCCTTGGCCACCTTGATGGGACCTAGGGCCAAAGAGGAGCGCCCTTCCACGGCGTGGATCTCTAAGGCCTGACTGGCGGGAGAGGGGGTAAAGCGCAAGTGGTTGATCCAGACGGGGGGCAGATTGGTGACGATCGTCTCTTTATAGACGCGGAAGGCGTTGAGGTAGCGCTCTAAACAGGTGGGCTCGGTAGGCTGGCAGGAGTTGCGCCGCCAACAGGAGTTGATGAATTCTCGGATCTTGCGCACCCAGGCCATCTCTAGGCAACTGACCGTGCCCCCCTCCCGCAAGAGGTTGGCGCAGGCCTCTAAGGAGCGCTGTAACATCTCGTCGGAGAGGAGATCGATGGGATAGCTGAGGATGATGGCCTGGAAATAGTGGGGGCGATCGAGCTCCCAGAGGAGCTGGGTGGAGAAGGTAATCTGCCCCTGATGTTTGATAAAGGCGGGTTCCTGCTCTAAACGCTGGCGCAGGGAGCTCAGCTGGGTGGAGAGGCCCTCAATAATGGTCAGCTCGTCCCCCTTAGAGAGCGAATTGATAAGTTTGAGAGCTAATTCTGGGATTTGGGCCCCCACCAAGAGGAGGCGTTTGGGCGAATTGAGGCGGAAAGTCTCCTGCAGGAGGGCTTGATAGAGTCTAGGCGATGTCAGCATAAAACCCCTCGTCTTATCTTAAAGCGGTATAAATTGAGATGGAAGTATACTTTGAGCGCCAGCCCTAAAATCCCCCGTCAGAGTGGGTTAACCGCTAGAACTACTCCCAACTAGCTAGGAGTTGGCCCATCTGGGCGGGGGTCAAAATGGCCTCCGCCGCCCCTTGGGCCAGGGCTTGGCGGGGCATACTATCTACTATACAAGTAGCGGGATCTTGGACGGCGCTCCAGCCCCCGCGCTTATGGAGGAGGCTCAAGCCGCGCGCTCCATCGTCGCCCATACCGCTCAAAATTAAAGCTACCGTCTCTTGGGGGCGGAATTTGGCTAGACTCTCTAAGAGCAGGTTGCCGGAGGGGCAGTAGCCGGGGAAGCGCTCCGGAGGGGCCGCGCGCCAGCGCCCCTTCTCGGTGAGCCAGACGTGTTGGGCGCAAGCTACCTGCAAGACCCCGGGAGTTAGAGGCTGGCCGGAGCGGATAGGTTGGACCGGCAATTGGATCTGCTGGCTTAACATCTGGCAGAAGGTCTCCTCAAAGCCCAAAGTGAGATGTTGGAGCAAGATGAGAGGGCGCGGGTAAGGGGCGGGTAAGGCGCCTAAGATAGCGGGCAAGACTTGGGGGCCGCCGGTGGAGGAGAGGATAGCTATTAGCTTAGGAGCGGGCGGGCGCGCTGGGGCTAGAGAAGAGGGCTGGGGGCGCGGGGCCGTCAGACGGCGGCGCACGGGGGGAACGACATGCATAAGGCGCAGCGTCTGGCAGAGTTCTCGCCAGTGGGCGGAGTGGGGATCGAGGGCGGAGGAGGGCGGAGGCTGGGGCAGGACGGCCATGGCCCCGCACCAGTGGACGTCTACCTGGGCGTCGGGGGCCTGGGGATCGTAAATAGCCACTATGGGCAAGGGCGAGCGCTCCATAATCTCGGCCGCCAGGGTGGCGGTCTCCAATTTAGAGCCTAAAGGGGCTAAGAGGACTATCTGCGGACGCCATTGGGCTAGAGTCTGCCAGAGGGAACGGGGGCTCGTTGGGGTGACTGTAAATCCCGCTTGCTCTAAAGCGGGCAAGTAGTAGTTGAGGCGCCCCCAATCGCCGTCTACTAAGAGCAAAGAGATGGGCGCCCGCTCCATCTTTTAACCCTCCACCGGTCCGATGAGGCGGCCCACCGCCTCTTGCAATTCGCCGCGGGCAAAGAGGCTTTTAGGGACGTAGGCGTTGGCCCCCAACTTTAAGCCGCGCTGGTGATCGCTCTCGCGAGGGTGGGCGGTAATGAGGATAATGGGCATCTTCTTGAGCTGTAGAGAGGTACGCACTTTGACCGTCAGCTCAAAGCCGTTGAGGCCGGGCATCTCCAGGTCGGAGATTAAGAGATCGAAGCGCTCGTTTTGGAGCATCTCCCAGGCTTGCAGGCCGTCGGCCGCCACTTGGACGCGGTAGTGGGCCGCCTGGAGCAGGCCGCGCACTAGGGTGCGGGTGCTGATGGAGTCGTCGGCTACCAAGATGGAGGGGATGGCGGGACCGCGCTCTAGCTCTTCAGAGTTAGGCAGGGAGCGGGCGTGGGTCAAGAGGTCGGGCACATTGAGGATGGGCGCCACTTGGCGATAACCGAGCATACAGGCCCCCATCACGAAGCGCACCTTCTGCAATTGGGGACCCAGATCGCGGGAGAGGACCTCCTGGACCCCTAAGATTTCGTCGACTAAGAGGGCTAAGTGGCGATTGCCGGCCCCGATAATGATAGTCGGCCACTCTTGGAGGGGCGAAGGGGGAGCGTTCAACTTGAGCATCTGGCCCAGGCGGGCGACGGGATAGAGCTGCCCTCGGAAGCGCAGGGCCTGGTTCCCCTCGACGGAGACTAAGTCTTGGCGCTTACTCTTACAGACCGCTTGCACCCCGCTTAAGGGGAAGACGAAGATATGACCCCCTTCGCGCAGGGAGAGGCCTTCGAAGGTAGCTAAGCTAGTGGGTATAGTGAGGGTAAAGGTGGTACCGCGGCCCAAAGTGGTCTGGACTCGGATCGAACCTTTAAGTTGCTCCACCTTTTCGCGCACGATGGCCATCCCTAAGCCCCGACCGGAAAGCTCGGTAACCTTAGCGCTAGTAGAGAGGCCCGAAGTAAAGATTAAGTCTAGGGAGTTGAGCTGGACCCCGTCCACGATGAGCCCCTGATTGCGGGCCGCCTCTAAGACCTCCTGACTTTGGATGCCGCGCCCATCGTCGGAGACGCTAAATTCCATTAAGCCTATCCCCTTGGAGGCCACGTTAATAGTTAGGGTCCCCTCAATATCCTTCTTTTGCTCTTGGCGCTCCTCGGCGCTCTCTAAACCGTGGTCTAGAGCGTTGCGCACTAAGTGGAGGAGCGGATCTTTGAGGAGCTCTAAGATAGAGCGGTCTAATTCTAAGTCCCGGCCGCTAATCTCCAATTTGATCTTCTTTTGCAACTGGCGGGCGATGCGCCTAGCGGCCAACTCCAACTCCTCTAAGAGGGGGCGCACGGGGGCTAAGCGGGCCCCCTTAACTTCGCTGAGGAGTGCTTGGAGCTGGTTATTAAATTCGTGGTAGTCGGCCCCTTGGTGGCGGTGGTGGCGCTGCAGACTGCCCAAGAGGGTGCGGACCTCCTCTTCAATCTCTTGCCAAAAGGGATCGGGGGTCCCCCGGCCCAGATGTTCCTGGATCCCTTTGCGCAGGCGCAGGGCGCTATTGACTAAGCTCTGACTCTCTTGCCAACGCTGGTAACTGTTGAGGCGGGCTAAGACGAGCTGCTCGCCCCGGCGCAAAAGGAGATCTAATTTGTCGGCCCGGATGCGGATGGTCTCGACTGGTAGGCTCTGGATAGGGGTAGGAGCGGGGGCGGGGAGGAGGGCCGTCTCTTGCTCCGGAGCGGGGGCGGCTAAAGGCTCGGGATGGGAGGGCGAGGAGGCGGCCGGGGAGGGGACCGCGGGCAGTTCCGCAGAGGAGAGGGAGAAGAGGCGCTGGGGATCGATCCCTAAGATCTTGGCGATGCGTAGCGTAGAATCGACGATCTTAGTATTCTGGCTCTTAGTGGCGCTAGAGAGATCCTTCTTCCAAGTGGCTAAGATGCTCTCCGCTCCCTGGCAGAGTTTACTGACCTCGTCGAAACTTAAAGCCTGCGCGGCCCCTTTGAGGCTGTGGAATTGGCGATAGATGGGCTCGATCAACTCCGCCTCCTCTAGAGGCGGACTCTCCAAGGCCACCTCCAGATCGGCCAAGCCCAAGAGTATCCCCTTGACGTACTCTTCAGCCTCAGACTGGAAAGTAGCCAGTAGGCGCTGGCGGAATTGTTCCTCGCGGTTGGTCAAAGTCGCTTATTCCTGCTCGGTCTCCTGGTTAGTCTGTAAGAGATTGCGCAGCGAGAGGGAGAGCTTCTTCATGATCTTGGCCTGCTCTTCCGACTGTTGGGTATTCTCTAAGGTCTGTTGACTGGCGATCTGGATGGAGGCGATCGCTTGGGCGATCTGCTCTACGCCGGCCGCCTGCTGCTCTGAGGAGGCGCGGATCTGGCTAGCCGAGTTGCTGGAGAGGGAGATAGTATCGGCTAAGGAGCGAATGGCCTGACCGGCCTGATTGACCAACTCCATCCCCGTCTCGGCGGCCCGGGTACCGGTAGCCGTATTATTGAGCGCCGTCTGGACCGACTTTTGGACCTCTCCCAAGATGGAGCGTACCTGGACCGTAGCTTGGCGCGACTGTTCGGCCAAAGAGCGCACTTCGTTAGCTACTACGGAGAAGCCGTAACCGTGTTCGCCCGCTCGGGCCGCCTCGATAGCCGCGTTGACCGCCAACATATTCGATTGTTCGGCCAGCTCTTGGACGGTGGAGATGATCTCCCCTATAGCTTGGGTCTGCTCGGAGAGATGTTGCATATCGGCGGCTATGGCTTGGACCTCTTGGCGCAGAGTCGTCATCCCCTGCACGCTGCGTTCTACCGCCTCTTTACCTTGTAAGCTCACCTGCTCGGAGGTGCGGGCTAAGTGGGCTACCTCCTCGGCCTTCTGGGTGGAGAGGAGGGTCACTTGCTTGAGCTGGCCTACGATCACGGAAGTCTCGGAGACGGCCGAGGACTCTTCGGACATGGCTACCGCTTGCTTAGTGGTGGCCTCTAAGATGCCGCTGGCCGATTCGGCGATCTGGATAGAGGCTTCGCGCAAGGTCTGAATGAGGCCCTCTAAACGGCGGCGGGCCTCCTGCTCGGAGGCTATCTTATGCTCTATCTGGCGGGCCATCTCGTTAAAGGAACTGGCCATAGCCGTCAATTCGTCGTGGCCGATGAGGGTGGCTCTAGCGCTCAGGTCGCCCGCGGAAATGCGCAAGGCGCAGGTCTGTAAGTGGGCGACGCGGTTGGAGACGGAGCGCGATAAGAGCAAGATCCAGAGGATCAAGATGAGGATGGCGGTATAGACGCCGGTAGTCACCGTATTGGCGTAATTGACGATCTGCTCGGTGCTGTCTAAGAGGAGATCGGAGATGACGCCCAGAGCGATCATAATACTATTGATATTGCGCTCAAAGGCCAGGCGCTCGTGGAGTTGGAGCGGGGTATCGCTCTCCAGCTGGCGCTCTAAGACGACTTTACTCTGATGCCAGAGGCGGATGGCGTTAGCCAGCTGTTCGCGCACTAAGGCAGGCGAACTCTCTAAGGCGTGGCTGAGGCGGCGGAACTCGACGTCGAGTTGCTCCTGCTCTTGGCTCAGATCGAGGCGCATCTCCGAGGTTAGATCGTGGGGGTTACTTCCCAAAAGGCGCCCGCTCAAGGCCGAGATCTTCCACAACTTGCTCTCCGCATTGGCCGTCATTTGGCATAGCTCGTTGGCCTCTTCGATCTGGGGGGTGGTGCGCAGAGTGAGAAAGGCGATGGCTCCCAAGGTCAAGATTAAGAGGATGGAGACCACGTAATTGAGCATCTGGGAGGTGGAGCGCCGAGGGGCGAAAGCAGGGAGGGGATGGGACATGACAATACCTCGAGATTCTCAGGTTTCACGCACCAGAAGGCGCGGATCGGCGGAAAAATTTACGATATCGAGGACCACTACCGTCTGCTCCAGGGTCCCCTTAATGAAGTTGCGGGGGATATGCTCGTTAACTCCGGGCGGGGGATCGAGGTTTTTGGGGTAGAGGATCTCTAAGTGGGCGTCGGCTAAAAGGCCCCAGCGCAAGTAGGGGGTAGAGACTAAGATGGCGCGCGAATGGTGGTTGGGCCCATCTTTGGCGATGGCGAAGAAATCGCGAATATCGATGATCGACCAGATCTGCCCCTGAACGGAGAGGATCCCTTTGACAAAGCTGGGGACCCCGGGGAGGGGCAAGAGCTGTTTGGTGCTGACCACCTCTAAGACGTACTTGCTCTCTAGGGCGTAACTCTCCGAGCCCAAAGTGAAGCGCAATAGGCTCAAGGCGGGCGTCTGGGGAGCGAGGGCCGGCAGCGGTCGGGCTAAACGCTGGGCGCGCTGGCGCAGGATCGATTCTTCAGCGGGTGAGAGGCTCATAGGCGGCGATTCTAAGCTCTAAGAGGTCAAGGTGCGCAAAAGTTCTTTGGCTTCCCCCACCTGCAGGCCCCAACCGTAAGGGAGAGGGGCGCTATCGGGTAGGGTTTGGACTAATTGGAAAAAGATGGTCTGGTAGCGCTGGTACTGGGGATCGTGCAAAGTGTGCAAGATGCGCGTCAAGTAGAGGTAGGTGCAGGGGCTCTGGGGATCGAGATAGAGGGCCTTCTGCAGCGAATCGAGGGCCTCTTCGTAGAGTTCCAACTCGCCCTGGACTAAGGCCAAGCTCAACCAGCCGCCAATAAAGGTTTGGCAGGTATCGACGCTATTGATAGCTTCCCAGAGCGCCTCTTGGAGCTGGCCGCTGTCGGCTAAGCGCTGGGCCCGCTGGGCGCTAGCTTGGGCCCGCTCTAAGGTGGGAGGGCCTAAAGGGGAGGGAGCGCTAGGCTCTTCCAGGGCTTTAGGCGCTGGCGCGGGAGTTAGAGGGGGAGAGAGGGGCGCTACGCTAGGCTCTAGCTTAGGCTTTAGGGAGGGGCGCAGGGCTAAAAGTTGGCTCTTAGTCTGCTCTAAGCGCAGGTTAGCGGGTAAGTGGAGGGGGATCTCCATGGGGGCTAAGATGAGCCAACCCTGGGGATTCAATTTAGAACCCAACCTCTCTACCGTACCCCCTAAGAGGTGGGGCTGGAGGTAGATTAAGACGTTGCGGCAGAGGATAAGATCCCACTGGCGCCCCTCCAGGAGGGGAGGATCGGCGGCGCAGAGGTTCTGCTCCTGCCAGTGGACACGTTGGCGCAGCGGGGCGGCGATCTGCCAACCTTGGGGGACCTTTGTAAACCAGCGCCGGCGCAGTTCTGGGGGGACTAAACGCATAGAGCGCTCCCCGTAGAGGCCGGCCTTAGCTCGCTCTAGGGCCACAGAGGAAATATCGCTAGCCCAAATATTGATCCGCCAATTAATTAACTGGGGGAAGTAGTGGGCTAAGTAGAGGGCGACGCCGTAGGGCTCTTCCCCGCTCGAACAGCCTAGGCTCCAGATGGAGAGGCTACTTTCAGAACTTTTAGCCTCTAAGAGGGCCGGGATAATCTCTAGGCGCAGGCTCTGCCACAATTGGGGATCGCGAAAGAAATAGGTCTCTCCCACTAAGACCTCTTGGAGGACGCTCTGGCGCATAGCGGCCGAGGGATTAGCCTCCAAGATCTCTAGCGCCCTCTCCCAATCGCCCTGGGCGTCTACTTGGGAGGCGAACTTCTCTAAAGACCGCGCCAAATCGGCGTGCCGGCCGGGGGGGAACCATTGACCGGCCCAATTTTGCAGCAAATCGGCTAGGCGCTGTAAGCGGGCATCCATAGGCCCTTAGAGCTTCGAATCTTGAGGGAGGGGACCTGCCTGGGGAGCCGCCCCCTGCCAGACGGTGAGCAATTCCTCTAACTCTTGGACGCTCTCTACCTCTAAGAGGCGCTCAGGGGTAGTGAGCAGGATGAGATCTGGACCCAGCTGGACTAGACTGTGGATGCGCAGGGCGGCTTTGAGGAGGGAGGAGGTCTTGACCTCCAAATGGTAGCTGCTGACCCCCAAGACGCGATCTACGACTAAGACCAGGGAGCGCTTTTCGTTGCGACAGATAATGAGCTGGTCGCGGAAGGCCAATTTGCCGCCAGGCAGATGGAGAGAGGGGCGCAGATCGAGGACGGGCAGGAGCTGGCCGTGATTATTGAGGAGCCCCAAGACGTGTTCCGGGGCGCCGGGGAGGGGGGTCAGCGCTACCGCCTGCTCTACGCGTACTACGCAATGGAGGGGGAGGGCGAAGGTCTGTTCGCCCCACTTAAAAGTGAGGATAAAATTGGCTTGGGTGTGAGCGGTGGGACTCATGGATCGCCTAATCCTAGCATAAGTGGGAGGGCAGGCGGAAGAGGAAAACGAACTTTGGCCAGTATGTCCACCGTCTTTGCCTCCCGAATGCGTCCTTTAGTCCTATTTATTGGTGAATCAGAAGCCATATCCAGCCTCTGGGGCCATATCTGCCAACAGAAGAATTGGGAGTTGGTCCAGGCTAAGGATGGGTATAGCGCCCTGGAACTGGCGCTCAAGCGCCCCCCTCTCATAGTTATCGTCAAGTACCCCTTGCCCGATGTGCTCTGGCGCGACTTCTGTTGCGCTTTGGGGAAGATTGAGCCTCTGCGGGCCTTAGTCGTCATCGGAGCCGAATCCCACTTGAGCGGACGCGAGCAGCGCGATTTTGAGAAGAATACGCGTAACGCTCTGTGGCGAGAAGACGAGATGGAGCTCTGCCTCTGGTCGGGCAGTCTGCGCGCCGGGCTCTTAAAATCTAAGAGCCACGACTTAGTAGCTAAATTGACGGCCGCCGATATGGAGGCGGAGCCGGAGAGCAGCTCCCCCACGGAGAGCGCTGCCGCCTCCCCAGCTAGCCCCTCCCAGGCGGCCGCCGCTCCAGCCGCTCAGCCGGCGGCCTCGCCCGCCAATTGGGAGGCTATCGGTACTTGGGCCGTCTTGGGGGTGCGAGCCCAGGTCTTAGCTAAGCTCCTCACTGAGCGCACCCAGCAGTTAGAACTCTACGCCCAGACCTTGGCCGCTTCTAAGGGGGGAGAGCTCTCCGACCAGGCCGAGTTATTGACCCATCAAGCTTGCGAGATCTCCTCTCTCAGCGCCGACTTCGCCCAGTTAACTAAGGGCGGCCCCGAGCGCTCCACTCAGCTCTTCGATCTGCGCTCTCTCTTAGAAGAGATCGTCAACCAAGAGCGTTACTATTGCGGTTCGGAATGGCCGGGCGAATTCTTAATCTTAGTCGACCGCCAGGTGCGGGAAGTGGTGGGCTCTCTGCCGCGCCTGCGCTTACTGTGGACTATCGCCTTAGATAACGCGCGCCGGGCGGTCAACGCTAAGGTGCGCACTCTGAGTTCCTCCAAGCGCTCCCAGCGCTACCGCGGTCAGATCACTTTAGAGGCCGGTCCCTGCGCCGACGGCATCTTGTGCGAGGTGAGCGACAACGCCTTGGGGGTAGGCTCGGCCTATCTCGATCCCCAACATCCCCAATCTATCTTCCAGCCCGGGGTCTCCCACTGGGGGCGCTCGCAGCTGCCCGGCTTGGGGTTAGCGGTAGCTAAAACTATCGTCCAAGAGTGCCAAGGTCGCATCAGCGCCCACAATAACGAACAGGGCGGCTTGACCGTCAGTTGGTTCTTGCCCAGTCCCGCTTACGAGGAGGCTAATAGCGGGGAAAGGATCGTCGAAGAGGCGGGCGGGGTGATCATCTCCTCCCAACCGGCGGTCCTCATCGTAGAAGATGAGATTATGAGCTTCTCCATGTTGCGCGACTACCTGGAGAGCGACGGCTACTACGTGGAGTTCGCTAGGAGCGGGGAAGAGTGTCTGCAGCGCCTGCAGGAAGATAAGCGCCAGTTCGATTGTATCCTCTGCGACTACAATATGCCCCGCATGAACGGTTTAGAGCTCTATCAGAAGGTGGGGGAAATAGATCCCAAACTCCAAGAGCGCTTTATCTTTATGACGGGTTACAACGTCTCCAACCTGCTCAAGACTACCGGACGCAAGTATCTCTTTAAGCCCCTCTTCAAAAAGGAACTCTTAGAGGCGGTGCAGGCCTGTTTAGAGCATAGCGAGGAGCATCATGGCTAAGGAGAAGAGGGGCGGCTGGTTGCGCTGCGGGGAGCGTGGCTTCCAAGGGGCGGAGAAGAGGATCTTTTTAGATACTTTGGAGCGGGGGCGCTTAGTGGCCTGTACGACGCGTTTAGGTTACGTGCTCTGGGCTAGCAGCGAGTCGCCGGCGGCGGTAGCCTCCCTCTACGCTCTGCGCCAGCGCTTATCGGTCAGTAGGCGCCTCTCTCTATGCGTCTCCACCTTAGAGGAGGCCAAGCGCTGGTGGCCGGAGCGGTTGCAAGGGGCCCAGCTAGAGGATTTACTCCAATCCCTATTCTTAAATTTAGTCGTCTTTGTGGCCCCGCCCCGTCGCCCCTTGTCACCACACCTCTGGCCCCCGGCCAGTAAGTTATCGGTCTGGATCGGCCAGCGCGGCTTGGCCCATTTAGCTTTGCAAGCGGCGGGTCACCCCCTCTTAGGCCTCTTTTTACCCCCTCAGGTAGAGTGGGAAGGGGAGAAGGTCCCCGTCTCCGAGCTCCTCACTAAGCGCCTCCATTCCGAGATAGGCCTAGTCCTAAGCGAGGTAGAGTTAGAGGGGGCTCAGGCGGAGCCCCTAGTTATCGATATCGGCTCCCACGTCTGGCGCATCTTGATCTTAGGGGCCTACAGTATGCGCGAGCTGCGCAGCTTCATTAAGCGCCCCTTGATCCTCTCGGGCGACGCCACTAAATCTCTGCGCGAGCGCAACCTCTTTGAGGCCAATATCATCCTCTATCTGGGCCAGGTGGAGCGGATCGCCAGGCGTTGGCGGGCGATCTGTGAACATGGGCGCAACTTACAAGAGTTGGTCTTCTTCTTACATTCCCCCGCCCTCTACCGAGTCTTAGCGGAATGGAACGAAGGGCGCGAGGAGGGCTCTAAGGCGCGCCTCTACTACCCTCTGGCCTTACCCGGAGCGGAGCCTAGCCCCCATTCCCTCTCCGCGGAAGAGACTTTGCGCTTAATAGAGCGCTTGCGCTTTGAGGAGGATACCTCCCGCATCTTAATCGAGGGTTGGCACGGGGAGGAAGAACCCCAGTTTTATAAAGTTTTAGACCCTATCATTAAGGAGACCGTCTCTTTAGATAGTCAAAATTGGGACTTTAGAGATCCCGCCTTCTAAAAGTTTTCACTTCTTAAAATGCCTAAAAAAAAGCTCTCATTCTGCAGGAAACCCTTCTAGAAGCCAGGAACTTCCAAGGCGGTCGTTGGTACTGGGGTCGGAGGGTTTAAGGCCGTCGACCTGCAGTGGAATGTATTTTGTGGAGTTTTATTGAGAATGAGTACTGAGAGTAACGTAGCCGCCATTCAGGCTGAAGTAGCTAAACATCGCGAGGATATTATTAAGTTCTTGCGTGATATTTGCGCTATTCCGTCCATGAATTCCCAGATTAAAGAGGTGGGGGAGCGCATTAAGGCGGAGATGGACAAGCTGGGCTTCGACAAGACCTGGTTTGACAGCATGGGTAATATTGTAGGCGAGATCGGCGACGGGCCGCGCACCATCCTCTTCGACAGCCATATCGATACTGTCGGCGTGGGCGATCCCCACGAGTGGAAATGGGATCCCTTCCAGGGCAAGATTGAAGACGGCGTCCTCTACGCTCGCGGCGCCTGCGACGAGAAGGGCAGCACCCCGGGTATGGTCTACGGTTTGGCCATCGCCAAGAAGTTGGGCTTACTCAAGGGTTGGAAGGCTTACTACTTCGGCAATATGGAAGAGTGGTGCGACGGTATCGCCCCCAACGCCTTAGTGGAGCACGAGGGTATTAAGCCCGACTTCGTCGTTATCGGCGAGCCTACTAAGATGCAGGTCTATCGCGGTCACAAGGGCCGGGTAGAGGTGGAGATTATCGCCAAAGGGCGCAGCGCTCACGCCGCCTCCAACCAAGTGGGCGATAACGCGGTCTACAAGATGCTGCCCGTCATCGAGGGTATCTCTAAGTTAGAGCCCGAGCTGGGCGACGATCCCTTCTTAGGCCATGGCAAGATCACCGTCTCCGACGTCAAGGTTCAGACCCCCTCCATCAACGCCGTTCCCGACGAGTGCCGGGTCTACGTCGACCGCCGCATGACCTTCGGCGAGACGGCTGAGGGCGCTTTGGAGCAGATTCGCAACTTGATCCCTGAAAAAGATAAGAAGGACATCACCGTCAATATGATGACCTACGACGAGCCCTCTTATACCGGCTTCGTCTTCAAAGTAGACAAGTACTTCCCGGCTTGGGCCTTAGATGAGCATCATCCCTTGGTGGAGGCCGGCCAGAAGGCGCGCGTAGCCATCGGCTTAAAGGACGTCCCCTCTAGCAAGTGGGCTTTCTCTACTAACGGTATCTACTGGATGGGTAAGGCCAATATCCCGGCCATCGGCTTTGGCCCTGGCGACGAAGTGACGGCCCACACCGTACGCGACAGCGTGCCTCTGGACGAGGCGGTTAAGGCTACCGAGTTCTACGCTATCCTGCCCAGCCTCATTCCTGAAGGCAAGTAATCTTTTCGCGCTCACGTCCCCTCTCTGCGCCCCTCTGACTTCCAGGGCGGCGCGGAGGGGCACGGAGGTCTTTTTTGTGTGAGGTAGGTAGGATTGGCAGGGCGGTTTAGTCGTCCCGTTCTCTAATTCTAGCTTACTGGGTTCCCTCGACCTGACGGCTTTCATATCCCGGAAAACTGGAAATATGCGGAGGCTTAGTTAATGTCCCAATCTCCCTTTGCCATGGCTCAGGCCCAATTCGATCACGTAGCCGACCTTTTAGATCTGCCCCAGGACGCTCGTCAGCTCCTGCGCAACCCTATGCGCGAGTACCACTTCTCCATCCCGGTGCGGATGGACGACGGTACCACCCGCGTCTTCCGCGGTTTCCGGATGTTGCACAACGACAGCCGCGGCCCCGGTAAGGGCGGCATCCGCTTCCATCCCGAAGAGACGGCCGACACCGTGCGCGCCCTCTCCACCTGGATGACCTGGAAATGCGCGGTAGCCGATCTGCCTTTAGGCGGAGCTAAGGGCGGCGTCGTCTGCGACCCGCGCGAACTGAGTGAGCGCGAGCAGGAAGGGATCTGCCGCGGCTGGATACGGGCTATCGCTCGGACGGTGGGCAATGTACAGGATATCCCCGCTCCCGACGTCATGACTAACGGCCAGCATATGGTATGGATGATGGACGAGTTGGAGACTATCCACGGCGGCCACGAGCCCGGCTTTATTACCGGTAAGCCGGTAGGGATGGGCGGCTCTAAGGGGCGCACCGAGGCCACCGGTTATGGCGTAGTCTACACTCTGCGCGAGGTCTTGAAGGCTCAAGGGATAGAGCTTAAAGATATGACCGTGGCCGTCCAGGGCTTTGGCAACGTAGCTCAGTACGCCGTCCAGCTCTTAAATGAGATTGGGGCTAAGGTCTTAGCCGTCTCCTGTTGGGACAAGGCCGACAAGTGCTCTTACACCTATAAGAAAGAGGCCGGCGTCTGCTTCGAAGAGCTGAAGTCGGTGACCGACAAGTACGGCACCGTCGATTGGGCTCGGGCTAAAGAGTTAGGTTACGAGCGCTTAGCGGGCGACGAGTGGATGAAGTTGCCGGTAGAGGTCTTGATCCCCGCCGCTTTAGACCGGGCTATCACCGAGGAAAATTGGGAGCAGGTAGCCTCTACGGTGAAGATTATCGTGGAAGGCGCCAACGGTCCCACCACTCCCGAGGCTGAGAAAAACCTCTTAGCCCGGGGCGTGACCATCGTTCCCGACTTCTTAGCCAACGCCGGCGGCGTAACTTGCTCTTACTTTGAGCAGGTCCAGTGCAATATGAATTACTACTGGACCCGGGAAGAGGCTCTGCAGAAGTTAGAGGCCAGCATGGTCTCCGCCACTAAGGGCGTACTGCAGATGGCCGCCGAGCGCAAGGTCTGCCTGCGCGACGCCGCTTACATGATCGCTATCGATCGGGTGGTCAAGGCCTGCCGTATGCGGGGCTGGATCCGCTAAGTAGAGAGGGTTAAACCCTAAGGGTAGAGGGTAGGCGCTAAACCTACCCTCTACTTTTTTACCACCCTTTTTTAGAGGGCCCAAAATAAGCTCAGGGCCCGCCAGAGGAAGAGGAGCCAAATGAGGATCTTAGCCAAAGAGCCTACGATCGCTTCCCCCATACTCTCTGTGGAGGCCGCTTGGTTCTTGACCGTCCAGGCCAGGTAGACGACTAGGCCGATAAGGAAGAGCACTAAGATATTGCCGCCCCAAATGGAGAGGGCCAAAAAGGCCAAGGCGCCCGCTCCGGCCAGCAAGAGATCGTAGCGTGCCTCCGTGCGCTCGCGGGCTTTGAGGGAGCGCGGCAGGACCCAGTTGTCGCTCATAACTTATTTCTCCTCTAGAGGCAAAGGGGCCACCTCTACTTGGAGCTCGTAGGGCAGGCTGGGGGTTGGGGGCGGGGTGGGTACTAAGGGCAGGGAGATAATAAAGTTTGTTCCCGTGCCTGGGGAGGAGCTCACCTTGAATCGACCCTGTAAGCAGGGGCCTAAGAGGATGTCGAAGGCGTAAGCCTCTAGTTGGCTATTATTGCGCAAGGCGAGCAGCTGTTGGAAATTGGCGCAATCTTTAGGGGAGAGGTAGAGGTGGCGCTCGTGGATGACGATGACCGCCCGTTCCCCTTCGCGCAGGTAGCTTATCTCCAAGATAGTCTGACTAGTACAGAGGTAGGAGATAGACTTAAAGAGGCCGCGCAGGAGGCGGCGCAGCAGTTGGGGGAGGGTGAAGATGGTCACTCGTGGCAGATTGGCCCGAGTGAGGATATTGAGCTTAGTATTATTAGGATCGTTATGGTATTTATTGAGGACCTCTTCTATAAGTTGGCCCAAATCGCTAGATTGGAAATTGAAGGGGAGTTCATGGGCCTGGACGTTGGCCAGGTCGCGCTGGGCCTCGATCTCGTCTACTAGCCTTTGGGAGGCTTGGTGGAGGCGCTCCACGTAGAGCGGTTCGCTCTTGTGGGGATTGAGCATCATCAAGTTGACGTAGCCGCTAATGAGCCAATTCGTATTGAGGAGATCGTGGAAGAAGATGCGGTCCAGGTTGTGGCGGCGCACTTGAGGGGTTATATCCTGGAAGGTCATGAGGATATACTCCGCAGGCTGGAGGGAGGGCAGGGGGGCGGTAGAGACCATGACGTTAATTTGCTTTGAGCCCTGGCGGGTCTTAATAGTCAGGTCGCAGCGATTGAAGGAGGGCTGCCCCGCCTGGGCGCTGAGGATAGCTTTAAAGGCCGGACAGAGGCGACACTTTTCCCCCGTGCCGCAGCCGGTAGAGCACTCCTGGGAGTAGAGACAGCGCAAGGTCTCGCCCGGGCGCAGGCCCAGGTTGAGGGGGATATTCAGTTGACTCAATAAGTCGGCCAAGGCTCGATTGGAGGCTACGATCTGGCGATTGCCCTCCAAGATGACGGCCGGGATGGGCAGAGCCTCTAAGAATTCGCCTACTCCCACCTTACTCTCGCGCAGGCGCTCCATCTTCTCTTTTAATTGGTCGGCGGGGGTGCGGGGGCGGTAGGCTTTGAGATCGCTATGGGAGAGCTCCAAGAGGCTAGTATCTATAAAGAATTCTCCCTTTTCGACGGGGGAGGGCGATTGTTTACCCACGTTCTTTCTCCTCTTATAAAGGTGGCCGCACTCCGGGGAGGGCGCTCATATTAATCTCTTATTTAGAGATAGATCGGGAGCTAACCTCTTCTAGGAGCTCGCGAGCGGCCCCCACTACCTGCTGGGGACTTATCTCCCGGTAACAGTCGATATAGGGGCAGAGATTTTTGCGGCAGGGCTCCCTCTGACAACTCCAGCTGCTGGGGCGCAGAGAGCGGTAGGGGGCCCAGCGGGGGGCCCAACGTTGGGGGAACTCCTCCTTGAGGGCGAAGAGGTCGACTACCGGGGTCCCCACAATGGAGGCTAAGTGGGCGGGGCCGGAGTCGGGGCAGACGAAGAGTTGGGAGTGGGCGGCTAGGGCGGCCAGAGTCTCAATATCCGTCTCTCCCGCTAGATTGAGGGCCCGCAGCGACTTGGAGCGGAGGAGCTCGTCAATTAAGGGGCGCTCGGCGGGGCCGCCGCTCAGGTAGAGGCGAGCCCCCAATTCCTTCTCTAGGGCCTCTACGTATTGGCCCAGGCGTTCCCAGGGCCAGACGCGCTCTAAGTGGGCTACCCCCTTGCTGGGATGGAAGCCAATAATGGGGCCCTCCCCGGGGGGCAGGCGCTTTAAGAGTTCTAGGGCCCGGCTGTGGGCGGCGGGGGAGATGGCGAAGTAAGGGCGCAGATCGCTAGCTACGGGCAGATCTAAGGCCCGCACGAAATCTAAGAGGATCTCCGTCCAGTGGCTGTGGGTATCGCCATGTTCAGAGCGGATAGGGACGGGGTGGGTGAAGGTCCAGGAGTAACTAAAGCGCGAGTCTTGGCCCACCCGGCGGGGGATCCCCGCTCCCCAGAGGGCGTAGGCCCAGGGGGTATTGCTCCATAAGAGGAGGGCCGTCTGGTAGCGTTGGGCGCGCAGGCGGGCCATCCACCGGGGGAGCTGGCTCCAGGCGGGGCGGGGGGCGTCGCAAGTTAAGATCTGGCGCAGGTGGGGGTTGGCGCTGAGGGCCGGCTTGTTAGAGGCGCGCACTAAAAAGTCGATCTCCGCTTGGGGATCGGCTCTATGGAGGGCTTCGATGACGATAGTCGAGAGGAGGAGATCTCCCAGTCCTCCCCCCGTATGGATGATGAGATAGGAGCTCATAACCGGGGTATTATAGCACAGTTAGCGGGATAAGTAGGGGAGTAGGAGTTAGGCCAAAAGGGCTAGAAATTGGGCCCCATCATGAATATTCTCGTTTTAAATTGCGGTTCTTCGACGGTCAAATTCCAAATTATCCAGACTGATTTGGAGATGATGAAGAATGACAGTGAGCGGTGTCTGGCGTCCGGTAATTGTGAAAAGATCGGCTCTGAGCAGGCCCTCTACGGGATGAGGGCTACTGGCAGCGAGGGGATCAAGGGGGTCCGCCCTCTGCGCGACCATCGCGAGGCCATCTGCGCCATCTTCGATTGGATCAATTCGGGCCAGGCGGGCATCGAAGGCGTCTCCAGTTTGAAGGACATCCAGGCGGTCGGCCACCGCATCCTGCACGGCGGCGAGCGCTTTACCAAGTCGACCTTAATCGACGACCAGGTCTTACAAGGGATTAGCGATCTCATCCCGCTGGGCCCCTTACACCAGCGCCCCCAAGTGATGGGTATCCAGGCCTGTCGGGAGTTTATGGGCCATGATATTCCCCAGGTGGCGGTCTTCGATCCCTCCTTCCATACGACGATGCGCCCCATAAATTACCTCTACGCCCTGCCCTACGAGTATTACGAGCGCTACCAGATTCGCCGTTACGGTTTCCACGGTACCTCTTACCGTTACGTGACCCAGAAATACGCCGCTTTGACCAATACCCCCATAGATAAGGTCAATATTATTATCTTGCACTTAGGGAACGGCAGCTCCGTCTGTGCGGTTAAAGAGGGTAAGTGCTTAGATACTTCCATGGGCTTCACCCCCTTGGAGGGCTTGGTGATGGGTACGCGCTGCGGCGACTTAGACGCCTCTATCCTGCCCTTCTTGATGGAACACGCCCAGTTAGACGGCAAGGGCTTAGACGACTTGATGAATAAAAAGTCCGGCCTTTTGGGGATCTCCGGCCTCTCTTCCGATATGCGCGACATCGAGGAAGCGGCCGTCTCCGGTCACGAGCGGGCTAAGTTGGCCTTAGATATGTTCTGCTTGCGCCTCACCAAGTATATCGGCTCTTACTTTGCGGAGATGCACGGCGCCCAGGCTATCGTCTTTACGGGCGGCATCGGCCAGAACTCGCCCATCGTGCGCGCCCAGGCCTGCGAGGGCTTAGAGTGTATGGGTATCGATATCGATCTAGCGCTCAACGACTCCCTGAAGCGGGGTACGGCGGGCGACATCGCTCGGGCCGACTCGCGGGTCAAGATCTGGGTCATCCCCACCAATGAAGAGGTGATGATCGCTCGCGACACTTTTACGATAATTCGGAATGCGGAATGCGGAATGCGTAATTCGGAATTCGTAATGCGGAATGCGTAATTATAGAAACTCCCCGGCCTCTCTGAGGAGAGGCCGGGGAGTTTTTTATTGGATTTTGGTCTAGCCCTCTTGGCAGTCTAATTGGGCTATGCGGGCGGCTAGGGCTTGGGCGCTCTTTTCGAAGGCTTGGGCGCTAGCGCTTTCGGGGTCGGCTAAGACTACGGGGGTTCCCTTATCGCCCGCCTGGCGGATGGAGACTTCTAAGGGGATATTTCCCAGACAGGGCACGCCCAACTCTTGCGCGGCGTTTTGGGCGCCGTGGCTGCCAAAGAGCTCTTGGCGCTGGCCGCAGTGGGGGCACTGGAAGTAGCTCATATTCTCAATGAAGCCCGCGATGGGGGTCTTGAGGGTCTGGAAGAGGTCGACCGCCTTTAAGGCCACGTTGAGAGCCAAATCCTGAGGGGTGGAGACGATGATCGCTCCGCTCAAAGGGGCCAATTGGCACAGAGACATCTGCACGTCGCCCGTCCCGGGAGGGAGGTCTAAGAGCAGATAGTCCAGCTCGCCCCAGGCTACTTGCTCCAAAAACTGCTGCAAGACGCCGTGCAACATGGGACCCCGCCAGAGGACGGACTTGCGCTGATCGCCTAAGAGGAAGCCTAAAGACATAATCTTTAAGCCGTAGCGCTCTAAGGGGATGAGCTGCTGTTGAGGGTCGGTTAAGACTATGGGGTGGCGAACGCCCATCATCGTAGGCAGACTCGGTCCATAAATGTCGGCGTCTAAAAGGCCCACCTTGGCCCCCGCCCTAGCTAAAGAGCAGGCCAAGTTGACGGCCACCGTACTCTTACCCACGCCCCCTTTGCCGGAGGCGATAGCCAGATAATTCTTAATGGCCGGGCGGGTGGGAGAGTCCACTTGGGCTTGGGCGCTGGCCGCCGCTAAGGGGATGCGGCAAGCCATTTGGAAGGTGAACTCCCCTTCCGGCCAACGCTGGGACAGGGCCTGGCGGATCTCCTCTTGCACCTGGTCGCCCACCGCCTCGTAAGGGGAGGGGATGAGCAAGAAGAGACGGCCCCCCTTAGGGGTAGGCTCAAAGCTCTCTAAGAGGCGCAACTCCTTTAAGTTGGCCGTACTTTGAGGGAAGGTCAAGCCTTGGAGAATAGTTTCGATCTCTTGAAAAGTCATCTAGCGAGGCTCCTTGGGCTTTTTAGGAGAGGCCCTACTCTCCCAGCGGGATTTGGCTGGGGACGGGGATAGCGGGCTGGGGCGCCGGGGCCTCAGGAGCCGGAGCGGCGGGGGTCGTCGCCGGAGTGGTAACCGTAGTAGCCGGAGTTACCGCCGGAGTAGTGACCGTAGCGGCTGGGGTTACCGCCGGAGTAGTGACTGTGGCAGCTGGGGTGACCGCGGGGGTAGTGACCGTGGTAGCTGGAGTCGCGGCGGGAGTAGTCAGCGTCGTAGCCGGAGCGGCCGCCGGGGTAGAGGTAGCCCAGACGGGTTGGGTAGGCCCTTCCGGATAACCGGCGGGGGGCATATTGACCTTATTCTTGAGGGCGTTCTCTACGAACTTTTCGATTTGGGCCTGATACATAGAGGGGACGGCCCGAGCTCTAGCCATTAACTCCGCCCCGTTAGGTAAGGCGTTGATAGTATTGACCTGCTGCCCGAAGAAGAGGGCGATGGGGCTCAGACAGTAGTAGTTAGTCTCCGTCTCGTAGAATTTGACTACGGCCTCGATGGCCTCGGGGCTCAAGTTGTGGGAGAGGGCCAGGGCTAAGAGGCACTGGCGGCGCAAGACGTTGCTGCCATTGGCGCCCAACTTGGGATCGCCATTTTGGAGCTTATTGACTAAGAAGGCGAAGACGCGGTTGCGGGCCTCATAATTTAAGGAGATGGCGTCTTGGCCGCAGAGGACGCCCAAGAGGGCCACTAATTGCAAGTGCTGCTTGCGATTCTCCTGGTAATTATTGATGAGATGGATAGCTAAGGCGTCTAACTCGTCGGTTAAGACTCCCAAAAGTTGCAAGATCTGCAGGCGCTGCTCCGTCGTATAGGCGGCGGTCGTATAGTCGTCTAAGGTGCGGGTGTAGGCCGCTTGCTGTAAGTCTTCCGTTAAGACGCGCACTAAGCCCGCCTGACCGCCCGTCTGTAGGCGCTTCAATTGCTCGTAATTGAAATTGGCGGGGGGCGGAGGGGCGCTGGGCTGGGTAGCGGCGGTAGCAGCCTCCGCAGAGGGGGTCGTTCCCTCTTCCGTCTTAGCCTCGGGCGCGGGAGTAGCGGCGGGAGCTGCGGGCGTAGCCGGGGGGATAGCTACCGAAGTTTGGGGGGTAGTCGTCTCCTCTTCCGGCCCTAAGAAGGCCTCGTTACCGGGGGTAGCGATGGCGATTAGACGCTGGTCGCCAAACCACTTCAACTTAGCGCCCATGGCCTCGCCTACAAAGCGCAAGGGGACCATAGTATTGCCGGCTATAATCTGGGCCGGGGTAGCCAACTTGACGGGCTGGTCGTTGACCGTGGCCTCGGGGGCGTCGATGGTAACTTTAATTACCGTATTGGGAGCTTGGGGGTTGGCCATCAGCTCAGCATCCGTGGCGGTGTTGGCGGTGACGGTGCGGGTTTCAGCGTTCCAGCGCACGGTGGCTCCCATGGCTTCGAAGATACCCAAGAGGGGGACCATCGTATTGCCATCTTTGAGGACGGGGGCTTGGGGTAGATAGAGTACCCGCCCGTCTAAGGTGACGCTGATGAAATCCTCAGGGGTAGAGGCCAGAGCGGGGCAGGCCAAGAGGCAAGCCAGGACTCCAGTCGCCAGGAATTTAGAAAAGATATTCACTGAGAGAACCTCCCCAAATGGTCTAAATTAACTGCCAAAATAAGCGCCAGTATATACAAAAAAAGCCCCTTCCATCCCTGCTTGGAGAGGAAAAGGGCTTTTTGGCTGAGGCGCTAGGATTCGAACCTAGGGAGTGGCGGATCCAAAGTCCGCTGCCTTACCGCTTGGCTACGCCTCAATGGAACGGTTGGCATTATACCATCATCTTTAGGCAGAAAGCAAGAGCTAAAAGAGCTGATATTTATTAAAGTTGTCAGCAAGATTTAGGCCTTCTTTCTAGAAGGGGAGAGGGCTTCTTTTTCGGCTTTTATAGGTAGTTTTGGGCCCAGTTGTTGATTTTTTAACATAAAAGCCATGCACTTTTGCCCTGAACCTCCTAGAATCCAAGGTAGATAAAAGCACAATCGGAGGATTAGTCATGGACGCAATGCGGGGTTTTGACCCTTCAGTTAATATGATGCACAGTCGGGCAACCCAGAACCTGAGCCATATTGGCTTTGGGGCTGTGCGCTCTCAAAAAGAGGTGACCCAGAAGCAGGAGGATACTTCTGATGAAGTCCAGGACAACGTACAGCTGTCTCTCTCCAGCTTAGACGACACCCCCGACGCCGAGGAAATGACTAAGAACGCCGCTCAGTCTGGGGCTCTCAGCGAGGCGGCCGACGATTATACCGACGATGAAGAAGAGATTCGGGAGCGCAAATTCCACGAGCAAGAGTATGAATTCGCGCACGTAGGCTCCACTCACGATCCGGAGCTGGTCCAGGAGTTGGATAGCCAGGAGTTGCAGCGCTTGAGCGAGATGGATAACGACGCTCTGGCCGCGCGTGAGATTTTGAGCGATGTTCCCAGCCGCAGCTTAGAGCCGGCCAAGAATATTATCGCCAACCAGATTCAGGATAGCCGTCCTACCGAGTCTCTGGCCGCTTTGAAGCCGGTGGAAGGGGTCAACGCCATAGACTTTGAGCCCGCCGCTAGCTTAGGTATCTTGGATATTCACGACAGTCAGAACCAGCCCATCGTGGCCGATTCTGGCGAAGAGATCGACCCTCAGCAGCGCCAGAGTTTAGCTGAAGATTATATCAATAGCGCCATTGAAGCTCTGCCCGAGGATCGCAAGAGCATGGTCTCTGATTTGCGTCAAGCGGTCAATAGTTGGGCCTCCGCCAGCGGAGTAGACCCCAAAGCTGCCTTCGCCGAGAAGTTGCGTGACCTGGCTGCCGGTTGGGATGACGAGTCCCTGCAGGCAGTGGCACAGACTTACGTAGATGCCGATCGCGAGCTGGCGACTTCGGCGGCAGGTTAATTTGGTACATAAAAATCGCACTTCTTATGGCTCGCGTTCCGCGGGCCAGTCTTCTGGCGACTCCCGCCCCCTACGGGGGCGGGAGCGCAGTGATCTATCCCTACGTAGACGGGGCCGTTATGGGGCCGACACTTCGGGGGAACGGATCAACGTCTCGGGAGGGCGCAGGCTCAAGTCCTTTCGCCTCAGCGGGCGCCGCTATTCGGATATGCCCGGCTTTCGCAGGGGCCGCCTGACCTCTACTCCCGAGAAGAAATTTCGCTATTTAGCCTTTTGGAAGCCTTACGGGGTAGACGTTAAATTTACGGGCCGCCAGGAGGAGGGAGAGTTAGATTTCTACATCGACATTCCCAACGTCTTGCCGGTAACTATGCTCGATAAGGATACGGAAGGGTTGATGGTCTTAACGAACGACCCTACCTTCCGCGCCCTCTTGACCCATCCGCTCTGCGCGGAGATGCGCACCTTCTTAGCCCAGGTGGAGGACGAACCCCACCAAGAGCTCTTAGATAGCTGGCAAGAAGGGGTGATCCTCACTGAAGGGGGAGCTAAGAGCTCCGTCTTGGCGGAATTTATCGCCCCTCCCAAGTTGCCCTCGCGCTCTACTCCGGTGCGGGAACGCAAGAGCGTACCTACCACTTGGATGGAGCTGCGCACCCCCTCGGGTGGGAGCCGCGGCATTCGCAAGGCCTCGGCGGCCTTCGGTTCGCCCGTTTTGCGCTTAGTCTTGTGGAGCTTTGGCCCTATCACCTTGGTGGGGATGGTCCCCGGCCAGTGTCGCGACTTCTCTTATGAGGAGATGCGCTGGGTGGAGGAGATGTTGGCTAAGACCCAAGAGCCCGCCGGACAGCGGGCCGTGCGTCAGATGTTGACCAGGCGCACCCGGGCCAGTCAAGGGCGCTCCGCCGCCAAACGGCGCCCGCGGATGCGCACGCGACGCGGGTTTGCCTGTAGCGACGAAGGGCGGCGCCCCAATAGCCCCGAGGCGGAGAGTTCTAGACGCCGCTCCTACGAAGCGGAGTCGGAGCGCCGCCAGTACGAGCGCTCTTTGGGACGTAACTCCGGCGCCAGTTCCCGCGGGCGCAGCGCCCGACGCTCCTCTTCGCGTGGTACGACTCGCTCTAGCGCCAGTCGGGCCGTGAATGGGGTCCAGGCCTACCGCTCCTTGGGACAGCGCCATCGCAGCGCCCAGTCCCAGCCTACGCGCTATACGGGAGCTATCCACGGCCGCTGGCTAGATTGAGGGCTTTAAGGTTTAAATCTAGGTCCCGATAATTCCCCGGCGCCCCTTTAGGGGCGCCGGGGAATTATCTTTTAGAGGTTAGGATTCTCTAACTGGGCCTTACAGCAGAGCTGCAGGGCGTTTATGCGCTCCGTGCGCGTCAAGAGGCGGGCGGAGAGGACTTTGAAGCGGCGCAGCTGGAAGCAGAAGGCGAGGCCGATAGCCAACATCAGACAGCCGGCTATAGTAAAGGTTAAGGGGATGCCGATCTGCTCCGCCGCCCAACCGGAGAGGAGAGCCCCCACCGGAGCGCCGCCCATAAACATCATGGCGTGGAAGGACATAATCTGACCGCGCAGATGGTCGGGCACTAAGGTCTGGATCAGAGTATTAGAAGTAGCCATCTGACCCATAATGGAGAGGCCGATAGGCGCCATTAAGAGCATCGAGAACCAGATAGTCTTAGAGTGGCCAAAGATAATAAAGGTCACCCCGCAGGCCAACATACAGCCGGCGATAATATTTTCCATCCCGGCGGCCTTCTTTTTGAGAGCCAAGGCCAGAGCCCCCACAAAGGCCCCCACCCCGGACATAGTCATTAGATATCCCATAGTATTGGCGTCGCCATGTAAGACATCCTTAACGACGGCGGGCATTAAGACGACTTGGGGAGCGGCCAAGAGGCTGATTGAGCCCAACATAAAGAGGATAGCTAAGACGGGGAAGTTGCCAAAGACGAAGTGCAGACCCTCCTTATAATGTTGTAAGGGGGCGCTATCTTGATCGTAGAGGTGGGAGGCCAACTTCATAGCGAAGAGACCGCTCAAGACCCCGATATAACTGGCCGAGTTGATAGCAAAGCACCAACCTTCGCCTACGTACTCGATCACAAAACCGGCCACCGCCGGACCGATCAAGCGGGCCCCGTTGATCATGGAGGAGTTTAAGATAATGGCGTTAGGCAGGTCCTCTTTGCCTACTAACTCTACTACCAGCGCCTGGCGGGCGGGCATATCGAAGGCCTGAGTTAAGCCGTAAGCGATAGCTACGCAATAGAGGTGCCAGACCTGGATGAGATCGCTCAAAGTTAGAAATGCTAAGAGAGCGCTTAAAAACATACAGGTAGCTTGGGTGCGGATGACGATGCGCCGCCTATCGTAGCGGTCGGCCACGATCCCCCCTAAGCTCACTAAGAGCAAGACGGGCAGCTGATTGCAAAAGTTAACTAGCCCCAGCTGGGTAGAAGAGCCGGTGAGGCGGTAGATCAGCCAGGAGAGGGCGATGGACTGCATCCACATGCCGATCAGAGTCGCCACTTGGCCCAGGAAGAAGTAGCGATAATTATCGTGCTTGAGGGCCCGGAACATATCTTGCAGAAAACTCATAGGCGCCTTTTTAGAAACGAACCGTATTCATAAGATCTGAAAATTGGGAGAGAGATAGTAGGGAAGAGTCCGGACTGGGGGAGAGGACTCTCCGCGCCAGGGGGATGGTCAGTGCGTGAAATTTAAGTTTAAACCTTTTTAGAGAAAAGGTCAAAGGATTTAACCCTCTTAAATCCCCATCTCGGCTCTGTGGTTCGCGAGAGGGTAGGTTAGGGGAGAGCGGCAGGAGGGAGAGGGCCTGGTTAGAACTGCCCCCACCAATTGGACCCTAGAGGGGAGGGGGCTCGGGCTTTTTTGGGAGGTTTACCATGTTGACATTAGCCGCACAGTTAGAGGAGATTATCACCCAAGCCATGGAGCGGGCTCTGGGCCTACAGGGGGGGGAGGCGCTGCTGACGGTTACTAAGGATGAAAAGCATGGGGACTACCAGTGTAACGCGGCTATGGGCTTAGCTAAGAAGTTACAGCAGAACCCGCGCCAGATCGCCCAAAAATTGCAAGAAGCCGTCTTAACTTTAGAGCGCGAGCGCTTAGAAAAGGGAGAAGGGGCCTTAATCGCCGACTGCCAGATTGCGGGACCGGGCTTTATTAACTTGACCCTGACCCCTGCGGCCTTGCGCCGAGGGGTAGAGCTTATCGCCCCCCAACAACATTTAGAGCGTCCCCAAAAGGTCATTGTCGACTACTCCTGCCCCAATATCGCTAAGCAAATGCACGTGGGCCACCTGCGCTCCACTATCATCGGGGACGCCATCTGCCGCCTCTTAGGCTATTTGGGCCATGAAGTGCAGCGCGATAACCACGTGGGCGATTGGGGGACCCAGTTTGGACTCCTCTGCGCCTGGATTATGGACCGGGGTTCAGGGAGCGTAGCCGATAGCGATCTGAGCGATCTGGAGGCCCTCTACCGCCAGAGTCAAGCCTTGGCCCAAGAGGACGAGCGCTTCCGCGAGCGGGCTCGGGCCCGAGTGGTAGCCCTCCATCAAGGCGATCCCGCTACCTTAGCCGTCTGGCGCCAGATCGTCGACAAATCCTTAGATCATATCTACCAAGTCTACGCCCAATTGGGAGTGCTCCTCACTAGAGAGGATGTGGTGGGCGAGAGCTTCTATAACCCCCTCCTGCCCCAAGTGGTGGCCGATCTAGAAGAGCGTTTCCCTCAGGGGAACAGGCCCATGGAGGTCGTGGAAAATCAAGGGGCTATGTGCATCTTTATGTACGATCCCCAAGGCGAGCCCCTCTTTAAGACCCCCGAAGGCGGCCCCTTGCCCTTCATCATTCGCAAGAGCGACGGAGCTTATCTCTACGCTACTACCGACTTAGCCTGCCTGCGCCGCCGCACCCAGGACCTCCGCGCCCAGTGGGTGATCTATACTACCGACGCTCGCCAGAGCTTGCACTTTAGAATGCTCTTTACCTCCGCCGCGATGGCCGGTTGGACGGAGGGCGTCAAGTTAGAGCACGTCCCCTTCGGCTCCGTCTTGGGCGAGGATAATAAGCCCTTGAAGACCCGCTCCGGAGAGAATGTCCATCTGGCCGACCTCCTGGCGGAAGCGATCAAATTGGCCCGCCAGAATGTGCAAGTCGAAGGGCGCGATTTTAGTGCAGAGGAGATCGAGGCTATCGCCCAGGCGGTGGGGATTGGGGCTATTAAGTACGCCGACCTCTCCCAGAATAGGTTGAGCGATTACGTCTTTAGCTTTGAGAAGATGTTGGCTATGGAGGGCAATACTGCGCCCTACCTGCTCTACGCTTACGCCCGCATCCGCTCTATCTTGCGCAAAGCGGGCCAGGAGGAATTTACGGGGGTAGAGCTGCCCTTAGACGATCCCGCCGAGCGCCGCTTAGTCTTACAATTGGCGCGCTTTAATGAGACCTTGCTCCAAGTGGTCGACGGTTGGCGCCTCAATCTGCTCTGCGACTACCTCTACCGCCTCTCCGGGCTCTTTATGAAATTCTACGAGAATTGTACCGTCCTCAACGCTCAGCCCGAGCAGGTGCGGCGCGCGCGTCTGGCCCTCTGCGCCCAGACGGCCCGGGTACTCAAGTTGGGATTGGGACTTTTAGGCATTAAGACCGTGGAACGCATGTAAGAAGGGGGAAAAAGTCCCTTAGAGAGGAGGGGTTATCCCCTTTTCCTCTAAAGGGGCTCTAGTTATCTGGCATGCATAAGTTCTTAGTTCGACTCTTTGCGATTATCTTGGTCGTCTTCGGTGGGCTGTGTGGCTACAGCCTATCGCGCTATACGGAGCGCTTCTTTTCCGAGAGCCTGCCAGATAGCCTAGTCCTCACTAACTCGATCGCCATGATCCTCTTGGGGATCTTTGTGGGCTACATCCTAGCCCCCATCTGCGGAGCGATCGTCGTTAAGGCGGTAGAAGCCTTGGCCTCTACCTTGCAGAAGCTGCCCGTCCAAGAGGTCCTAATGGGTTCCATCGGACTCCTCTTTGGGCTCATCGTGGCCTTCTTCGTCAACCTGGCTATCGACTCTATCTCCTTTGGAGCTATACCCGTCATAGGCGATTACCTGGGGGCGCTCTTCGTAATTATTAGTACCGTCTTCCTAGGCGCGCTGGGAGCGTGGTTTGGCAGCCAACTAGTCTACGTGCACGGCTTGCGCACCTTAGTTTCCAGTAACGATTTAGTGGCCTCTCGGGCGGTGCTCTTAGATACTAGCGCCATTATCGACGGGCGTATCGCCAACTTGCGCGAATCGGGCTTTTTGGAGGGAGTCTTAGTCGTGCCCCGCTTCGTCTTGCAGGAGTTGCAACTCTTAGCCGACTCTGAAGATAATCTCAAACGCAATCGGGGACGGAGAGGCTTGGACCTGCTCAACGACTTGCGCAACTCCCGAGATGTGGAAATTATCGATCGCCATGTTAAAGAAGTGGGCGTCGATGCGAAATTAATCCAATTAGCCTTGACTATGCCCGCTTATTTGTGTACTACCGATTATAACCTGGCCAAGGTAGCTTCGGTGCAAGGGGTGAGAGTGCTCAATATCAACGCTCTGGCCAACGCCCTCAAGCCGGTAGTTATCGCCGGAGAAGTGATGAGCTTAAAGATCGTCAAGGCCGGTAAGGAGCCAGGGCAAGGGATCGGTTACTTAGACGATGGAGCTATGGTAGTAGTCGAAGGCGGGAAGCGCAGCGTGGGGGAGACCGTCGACTTGGAGATTACCTCCATGGTCCAGACGGTGGCGGGACGGATGTTCTTCGGGAAGTACTTAGGCAAAGCGGCTACCAGCCGGTCCGCTGAGGAATTGAAAGCTATAAACTGACTATTATGACTAGTGGAGTGAATTGAGATGGCTCTGAGCGTGATCATTACCGCTGCCGGCAGCAGCAAACGGATGGGTGGAGTTAATAAACTGATGTTGCCCTTAGGGGGTAAGCCCGTCTTGGCCCACTCTCTGGAGCTCTTTGACCGCCTGGCCTTCGTCGACCGCTTAGTCATTACCGCCTCCGCCAATAACCTGGAAGCCTACCGCGAACTGTGCGCCGAGTATTGCACCCACAAGGAGTGGGTCGTCTTAGAAGGGGGTAAGGAGCGCCAAGACTCTATCGCCGTGGCCCTGCGCCACTTGGCCCAGAAGGGTTGTTCCTTTGTGGCCGTCCACGACGGAGCGCGCCCCTTAGTCAGCCGCGAATTAGTGGCCCGCCTCTATATGGGTCTCTTGCGCGGGAGCGCCAACGGTCAGGAATTCCCCAGTGAAGTGGACGTCGATTTAGACGCCCAGCAGTGGCTGGACTTAGAGAAGGCCCTCCAAGTTCGGCACCGCTCCCTCCATCGCGGTTTTAAATACGCCGACCTCTCCCAATCGCGCTTAATGGGACGCGATAGCAGCGCCCCCTCGCCCAATCGGGAGGAGATCTTGGGGGTCATCCCCGGAGTGGCCGTCAAGGATACTATTAAGAAGGTCGATAAGTTCGGACGGGTCCAGGAGACCTTAGTACGCTCCGAATTGCGGGCCGTCCAGACGCCCCAGATCTTCCAATTTGAGCCCCTGCAAGAGGCCTACTTCCAAGCGGAACTGGAAGGCTTTTTAGGTACGGACGACGCCTCCCTGGTAGAGCGCTGCGGCGGACAGGTTCTGATCTTACCCGGCGATTATACTAACTTGAAGATTACGACCGTGGACGATATTGCCCTGGCCGGACGTCTCCTGGAGGAGATCTATGCCTAAAGAGGGCGCCCCCGCCCCCTTGGGAGAGACCGAAGAGCTGCTCCAATACCTGGACGGGGCGCTGGCTGACTACGCCAAGTACGTAGGCCAGATCGGACAACTGAAATATACCGCGCCCCAACTGCTCTACTACCGCGACGAGGTCCAAGAGATGTTGGAACTCCTAGCCCAAGAGAAGGTAGACCTGCGCCAACGCTGGGCCCAAGTGCGCGACCTGGACCTACAACTGCGAGCTAAAGCCAGCATCTTCGTCCGCGAAGTAGGCCACGCCAACTTCAAACAGTATCAGATCATCAATAACCCGCCCTTAAGCCACTGGTGGTGGTACCTCAACCGCATCACCGTCGACACCACCCCCAAAAGCGCCCCCGCCTGGCAGTGGTGGAAACACTAGAGGTTGCCGCCGGGACGGCGGCGGCAACAATGCGGAATTAGGAATGCGTAATGCGTAATTGGGGGTGCGCGGCGAGAGGATGGGTTGCGGCTCTAACTTTTGTTTCGGTAGGACTTAGGGGCGAGAAGGCTTGGTGGAATGAGTGGCGGGGGCTATAGGTGGCTTGGCTAGGGGGAAAATCGTCTTTGTGTGCGCGGCGCGAGGGTAATGCGGAATTAGGAATGCGTAATGCGTAATTGGGGGTGCGCAGCCGGGGGAGAGGTTGTTGCTCTAACTTTTGTTTCGGTGATGACCTAAGGGCGAGGTGGCTTGGGAGAATTACTGGCTGACTCTGAGGGTTGATTGGCAGTAGCGAAAATCGTCTTGGTGTGCGGGCGCCTGTGGTTCAATTGGACAAACGTCCTAAAGGCCTCCATCAAGTAACAGAACACAAATGAAGATCCGGGCGCCAAGGCAACTAGTGCGATTCTTCCATGAGCCCAGTTATTTCCGGATCCGTCAAGTCATTAACAAGAGCCATTCAATTCCGAACTACGCATTGCGCATTCCTAATTAGATTTAGCGCGGTGAAACCGCAACGATTCTTCCATAATCCAAGCTACTTCCAAATCCGCCAAGCTATTAACAAGAGCCATCTAATTCCGCATTACGAATTCCGCATTCCGAATTAAGTTTAAGGCTTGACAAGTCATAGGCGATGTGCTAGTATACTCCAGCGGTTCGACAAGTATCGCTTTTGAGAACAGAATAGCAGAGCTTTTAGTGATATAGAGCTTGTGTAAGTGCCCTGTGTATCGGAATTAGCCAA
>CALUQR010000008.1 GCA_944322965.1 Vulcanimicrobiota bacterium | reverse complement strand
TAATTCGGAATTAGGGGGGACGCGACAGATGGCGGAGCGTGGCTTTAACTTTAGTCTCGGCAGGACTTAGGGGCGAGAGAGCGGCGGGGAATTAGTTGCTGGCTAATCCCGAGGGGTGCTTAGCTAGGGGGAAAATCGTCTTTGTGTGCGGGCGCGAGAGCAATGCGGAATTCGGAGTTCGAAATGCGTAATTGGTGGGGAGCGGCGGAGGGCGGAGCGTGGCTCTAACTTTAGTCTCGGCAGGACTTAGGGGCGAGAAGGCGGTGAGTTAGCTGCTGGCTGAGTCCGATGGGCGCTTAGCTAGGGTGGAGGGCAATGCGTAATTAGGAATTCGGAATGCGTAATTGATATGGCATGGCGGTAAGGAAGGGTGTTGTGCTAACTTTTGTTTCAGCAAGACTTAGGAGCGAGGCGGCTTGGGCGAATTACTGGCTAATTCCGCAGGAAGCTTAGCTAGGGAGAAAATCGTTAGGGGTGTGCAGCCGAGGGCTGCGTAGTTTAATTGGATAAGGATCAAAGCCCCAAAAAGGCAGTGAAACTGCCGACGATTTTCCCCCGAGTTCAGTTACTTACAAGTCTGTTAAGCCACTAACAAGTGGCAATTTAAGCAGCCGCCTTCGGGCGGCGTCTTACTTCCCCAATTCCGAATTACGCATTAAGCATCCCGAATTATTCCGGCGGTTTGCCGCCGGAATAAGCGCATTACGCACTCCGAATTAGATTTGTAGGCGGAGTTTTTGGACTTCTATCAAGGGGACGTTGGCCAATTTAGAGATTAAACCATCCTCAAAACCCTCGGCCAGCATTCTATATACAACCTGAATGCGCTCTTGAGCTTCGCCTTTGGCTTCACCTATACGTTCCCCCTCTATCCTTCCTTCATGTCGTCCTATGCGTTCGCCCTCGAGCTTACCTTCAAGTCTTCCCTCGGCGCGGCCTTGCTTAATGTAAGGGAGGGTCCAGTCTTCCATTTCGGCAGTAACTACGGTCATCTTTTCTTCCTCCTTCAAACGTTTTATAACGATCTTTGCCCCCGATATTTTACGGACTGGCAATATGCAAGTTTCTAACCAGATTATAATCTCTTGGCGCAAATTTTCATAAGCTGGACTCTTTAGAGCGCGGAACATTACTTTCCAGAGCCGCTCCATATCCTGGACACTTGCAGCTCGTTCAAAGCGGAATATCCAAGCGCTGATACCCTTAGCTTTATCTACCAAAGACTCTTCTAGGTGGCGAATGTCAATTAAATGGTATTTAAAATCCCAAATACCGCGCTCATAAGCTAGCCTTTCGCGCTCCGACAACTCACCGTAAACGCAAGGCGCGCTCCAAGGTTTGGCGCCATTGTAGAGCACAATGGGCAAAATTTTGGGTAAAGCCAACCCTTTACTCGTTTTCTCATCTAAGGTCTGTTCTAGGAAGAGAGTGGCATATTCCAGCAACCTACAGAGCATTTTCTTGTCGATAGTACTCTGAAACTCTAAAATGATAGCTAAGAGGCAAGAGCTGCCATCCCGCCATTTGAGCCGCCAAATAAGATCGCTACGCCTTTCCGTTTGTCCATGCTTTTGAAAAGCGGTAGGCATCAGCTTCAGGGTCTTAAAGTCGAGTTCGTCGGCTAAATCCTCGGAAATAAAGTCGCGCACTAGCGATTCAACCATATCGGCGCGGCTAAAGAACTTCTTGTAACTAGAATCGTGACTCAAATCTATCCCCCCTTTGTGCGTATCGAAGTTAAGTTTCCGCTGGGGTGATTGTATAACCGTAACCTTGATTTTGGCAAGACTTAAGTTGCCGCTGGCAGCAATGCGTAGTTCGGAATTCGTAATTCGGAATTAGGGGAGCCGCCTGGGGGCGGCAATGCGGAATTCGGAGTTCGAAATGCGTAATTGATATGGCGTGGCGGTAAGGAAGGGTGTTGCGCTAACTTTAGTTTCGGCAGTGACTTAGGGGCGAGATCACAGTGAGTTAGTTGCTGACAAGTTTTGACGGGTAATTGGCTGGGGAAAAAATCGTTAGGAGTGTGCGGGCGCGAGGCCCGCGTAGTCTAATTGGATAAGGATCAAAGCCCCAAAAAGGCAGTGAAACTGCCGACGATTTTCCCCCGAGTTCAGTTACTTACAAGTCCGCTAAGCCACTAACAAGAGCCGCCTAATTCCGAACTACGCATTAAGCATTTCGAATTAGATGAAGCCGCAACGATTCTCCCCTAAGCTCAGCTACTTCCGGATCCGCCAAGCTATTAACAAGAGCCGCTTAATTCCGCATTCCGCATTCCGAATTATTCTAGTCCTACCGTAACTTAATTTACGGCCGGGTGATAGGTTGCGTCGGTATGTTAGTCCGAAATTCTAAAGAAAAATTTTAAAGAAAAGTTTAGAGGAGAGGGGAGGGTATAGGGTTGGGATAAGGCGAAGGGGGTTTTGACATGGGATGTCAGTCTGACATATTATGTCAGACAATAAATGTCAGAAGAGAATTACTGACGGTAGGGGAGCAGATATGACTCTAAAGCCCAGTACCCGGCGTAAGGGGTTCGTCATTAAATTTATCTTCCGCGACCATTCGCTCAATTTGCGGATCAATCTCTGGAACGGATTACTCACTTTAGCTTTAGTGGGGGCTATGGTTTGGGGTTTGAGTACTTGGGTAGAGGCCAAGATCAATAATTACCACCAGCGGGTAGCCGATTTAGAGAGGTCCAATTCTCAATATCGCAGCGCTTTGGCTTTAAAAGAGCGCGAGAATCAGCAGATCGCCGCTTTAGCTCAGGAGCGTTTTGAGGAGCTATGTAGCGAGTTAGAGAATCAGGACGATACTATAAATTCCATCAATAAGAGCGTAGGCAAGGCCAATAATAAGAGGCGCAGTCTGCGCGGTTCGCGTTCGGGGACTAGGCACATCTCCTTAGATTTGAAACTCAAGTATAAAGAGCTCATCGACACGGTCTCGGCGCGCAATAGCGATTTAGAGCAGCTGCAAGCGGTGGCTAAGCGCTATCGGGAGCGGGTAGAGCGCGAGCGTTTAGCTTTAGCTATGAGCCGTACCCCTTCCATGTGGCCGGTGCGGGGGGAGATCACTTCCGATTTCGGCTCTCGCTTCCATCCCGTCTACGGTTACTCTCGTTTCCACGCCGGTTTAGATATTGCCGCCCCCAGCGGTCAACCTATCGTAGCTACGGCCGCCGGTGCGGTGGTGAGCGCCGGTTGGATGCAAGGTTACGGTTACGCGGTGGAGATTAGGCACGCCAACAACTTGAGCACCTTATACGGCCACTGTTCGCAGCTTTTAGTGAATGCCGGTCAGCAGGTCCAGCGCGGTCAGAATATCGCTCTGGTAGGTTCTACGGGCGTCTCTACCGGTCCCCATTGCCATTATGAGGTCTTAAAGAACGGGCGTCCGGTAAATCCATTGCCCTATCTCTATCGCAATATGTAAGCTTTAGGGCTACTTCTCTCCTCAAAGGGGTCCAAATTGTCAGCTCAGAGCGGCTGCAAAAGAGGGCCTCTTTTTTATGGGCTAGAAGTGGCAGGGGTTCTAACCTTTGAGAGACGGACAGAAGAGATGGCTACAATCTTACCCCCTTACCAAGAGAACGACCGCATGCTTTCTGGCTTGGCCTATCCGCTCTGGCCCTTCTTCTGCCCTCTGATCTTATTAGGTTTCCGCCGCGAGGAGCCGTTCGTCCATTTCCACGCTCTGCAAGCTCTGGCTTTAGGGGTTTTGAGTTTGGGCGCGGCTTTGCTCCTCTTCTTAGCCAGTTTCCTCTTCCTATGGCTCTTGCCCAGCTCTTTTATCACCTTTTCCGGGGTGGCGGGCCTGACCTTATTTATCACTTTGGGCTTTGTGCTCTTCTTCTGGCTCTCTTTTATTATCTATCTGGCCTGGCAGGCCAGCTCGGGCCAATTTTTGCGCTTGCCCTTTGTGGGGAAATGGGCGGAAGAGAAGATGCAGCTCAATTTGGGGATCGGACCCCAAGATTATGAGACTACGATTATCGGCCAGCGCCGGGGCGAGCGGGAGATAGACGCCTTCGATTATGAGCGGGCCTTAGAGTCGGCCGCTAAGGCGGGCGACGAGTACGCCCAAGAGGAGCTCCAGGGGCAGCGCACTCAGAGTCTTTTAGATTCCGAGTATACCGACGATTATCAGAATGTGGAGTATAGCCAATCCCAGTCGGGCGATATAGGCTCCTACTTAGAGCCGGAACCGGCCCCCGCCCCCTATAAGGCCCCTCCCGGAGCTAGGCCGGCCGCTTCCAGCGGCGGTTTTAAACCTTTAGCCCCCGAGCGCCGGGCCCCAGCCGCTAGACCCGCGCCCCAACCCGTCGTTCCCCCTACCGCTCCCGTCTCTAGCTCTGAAGATGAGTTTAAACCTTTGAGCGTGGGGCGTCAGAGTACGCCTCCGGCCGCTAGTGGCGGTTTGCGCTTTAGCGAAGACTTCTCTCGACCTAAAAGCGGCGCTCCCGCCCCTAGACCCCAGGCGCCCCCGCGTCCCAGCGCTCCGCCGCGGCCGCCCCAGCGCCAGGCCCCGCCCGCCGCTCCCGCCCCTGCGGCTAGCGCCGACTTTACTCCCGGTATCGTCAATAGGCCCGCTAAGGCCCCCTCTCGGCGCACCTTCCAGTGGGAGCAGTTAGAAGAAAATTAGGGGGCGGGATCTTTAGGGGCTAGCGGGGGGCGGTGTTGGACGCGGCCGCTATCGTAGATCTTCCAGAGGGCCGGCTTTAAGATGCGGCGGGCTAGCTCCTCGTCCATTTGCACCGGGCTGCGGCCGCTGCGCAGGGAGATGAGGTTGAGCATGGCCTCGCGCTGGGAGTCGGGCAGGGGGCTGCCCTTCTCTAAGTGGGAGAGGGCCTTCCAGATCTCGGCCCGGCGCTGGGAGCAGAGCTGGCGCTTGAGATCGCGCCAGAAGAAATGGTCTACGGGGGGTAAGTGATGGCGCCGCAGGAGCCTATTTAGAGAGCGCATCCCCAACCAAGGCTTCTTATTGAGGGCGTAGACGGCCCACCAGCGCTGTAAGCTCTCTACCTCTAGCTCGCAGTAGAGGCATAGATCTTGGGAGCGCCAGGTAGTGGCGCCGCAGCGCGGACAGATATGGGCCCCCCGCTTTAGATCGAGTTGGCGCTGGCATTGGCCCTCTAAGAGGGCCTGGCCCACATACTGGCGCAAGCTCTCGGGCTCTAAGGGGGCGGTGAGGCGCTCTACCTCCGCTACTAAGCGGGGGTCGGGCTCGGGGGAGGGGGTATTAGCTTTAGCTTCGGGGGCTGGGGAGCGCTCCAGGGGGAGGGGCGGCACTTGGCCCGCGAAGGCGAAGATCTTATTAAATTGATAGAAGGGCCCCCGGGCCGCTAAGTTGGCTAGGATAGAGACTTGGGCCAGCTGCAACTCGTTAGCGATAGCGGAGGCGGAGCAGACTACGACTAAGACCCGGCCCGGCCCGCGCTGGTCCTTATTGATCTTTACCGGGGCGCTGTGGCGAGCTAGGGAGGGGCCTACGCAGGGGGTAGCGGCCTCTAGCCAGGCTAGGCGCAGGGCCATAATCTGGACCGCCTCGCGTTGGGCGCCCCCTTTAGCCAAGGAGCGCAATAGGGTCTGGGTATTCAGTCCTTCTAACATTTAGTTCCCACTCTTTAGCTTTTAAGCTTCTTAGAGGTAAATTTGGGCTCTCTTAAAAAGGCCCTCTCCATGTATCTTCAGCGCTTAGAGCTTAAGAATTTTCGCAACTACTCCTCTTTGGAATTTAATCCGCAGCCGGGCCTCAATATCCTCTGGGGGGCCAACGCTCAGGGTAAGACTAACCTCTTAGAGGCCCTCTACCTCTTGGCGGCTTCCAAAAGTTTTAGGGTCAAAAGCGAGCGGGAATTGATTAAGTGGGGGGCGGAGAGCGCGGAGATAGAGGCCCAGCTAGCGCGGGCCGACGGGCAAGAGGAGAATTTAACTATGCGCTGGGCGCGCAATCCGCTCACTAAAGGTTGGGAGCGCCGCCTCTGCCATCAGGGCCAGACCGTCAAGAAGTTGGGCGAATTTTTAAAGGTCCTCCCCTTAACCTTATTCGTGCCTGGAGATCTGGCCCTCATCCAAGGGGCGCCCCTCTATAGAAGGCGCCTTTTAGACGTCTTATTATGTAAGCTCTCCCCCAGCTATTACTTAGCTTTGACCCGCTACCAAGAGAGCTTGCGCCAGCGCAATAAGTTATTACATAAGTTGGCTTTGAAAGTGGAGAGCCCCCAGCCATTGAGCGCCAGCCAGCGCCAGATCTTAGAGGTTTGGGACCTCCAATTTTGCGAATGGGGGGCCAAAGTCTTGGCGGAGCGCCTCCGCGTCTTGAGGGAGTTGGGCCGGGTAGTCAATGAGGTCTACAATTTCTTAGCCCAGAGCGAAGGGCCCCGCCTAGAATTGCGCTACCGGGGCTCCTTAAGTAGGGAACTCTTGACGGCCTCAGAGGTAGAGGAGGTCGCTTTAGAGGCCGGATTGCGCCAGGCGCTAGAGGCCAGTTTAAAGCGCGATCTCTCTTTGCGCTCTACCCAGGTGGGCCCCCACCGGGACGATTTTGCCATTGAAGCCCAAGGTCACAACTTGCGCCTCTTTGGCTCCCAGGGCCAACATCGCAGCCTCTCCCTGGCCCTGCGTTTAGCGGAGGCTCAAGTTATGGCCCAGGTCCGCCAGGAGGCGCCGCTCTTACTCTTAGACGACTCCTTTTCAGAGTTAGATCCCGAACGCTCCCGCCTCCTCTTGCGCTACCTGCTCCCTTGGGGCCAGGTCTTTGTAACTACCGCCTTTCCGCCCCGCTTCTTTAAGGAGTTGCCAGCGGGCCAATATTACCGCGTCCAGGCGGGTGAGATTGAAAGGATCGATTTTTAAATGCGTCTAGCCCAAGTTAGCGACTGTTACCTCCCTACCGTCAATGGGGTCTGTATCTCCATCCAAAAGTTAGTGCGCGGCTTGGCCGCTAAGGGGGAGGAGGTAGCCCTCTTAACCCCCAGTATCGCCAAAAATTCCGATCTCTTAAGCTCCCAATTTAAAGATGAATGCGCTCCCAATCTAGAACATTGGCGCTTTAGCTCCTGGGTCGTCCCCCAGATGGCCAATAACCACTTCTCCTGGCCCTGGCCCCTAGCTAACTGGAGTAGACTTAAAAGGTTTAAGCCCCAAGTAGTCCATATCCACACTCCGGGCAATTTGGGTCTCTACGCCTACCTTTGGGCCAAAGCTCAGGGCCTCCCCTATATCTTTACCCACCACACCCTATTCGACGAGTATTTAAGCTACTCGCCCTTACCGGAGTCCCTCTCTAGGGGTATAATCCTCAACTGGATGCGCCTCTTTTGGAACGGGGCCCGCCTAGTCTTAGCGCCTAGCCCTACCGTCCGCGAGCGCCTGCAAAAGCAAGGTTGTCGCGTCCCTATAGAGGTCTGGCCCACCCCCATTGAGGATCGCCAGGCGGAGGTTACCTCGTCAACCCTCCTCCAAGAGGAACTCTCCCTAGAGCGTCCCCCCTTCCTCTACGTAGGGCGGCTAGCCTTTGAGAAGTCCTTGGACTTTATCTTGCGGGCCTTAGCGCGCTTAAAAGGGGAGGGTTTGGAGGCGCCCTGGGTCCTAATTGGCGACGGTCCGGCGCGCAGCTCCTTAGAGGCCTTAGCTAAGGAGTTGGGTCTAGAGAAGGTCTATTTCTTAGGCTGGCGCGCCCCCCAAGATCTACCCAACTACTACGCCTCCGCCTTGGCCTTCCTCTTCGCCTCCCAGACGGAGACCCAAGGCTTAGTAGTAGCCGAAGCGGAGATGGCGGGGCTGCCCGTAGTAGCTATTAAAGCTAGCGGAGTAGTAGAGGCCCTGCCCCCCATGAGTCCGGGGCTAGTAAATCCCGGCGATTTGGCGACTTTCGCCGCCAAGATGGAGGAACTTTGGGGCGATCCCCAGTGGGCCCAAAGGTTAGGGGCCCAGGGGCGCAGCTTCGTCCAAGCTAACTTAGGTTTAGAGCCCCTTTTAGAGCGTTACCTCCAGATAGTTAGGCCCCTAAGCTCAGAATAATCCTCTTTTTCTAGCTTATCCTAAAAAGAGTTCGATAAAACTTAAAATTTCTAATTTAATGGGAGTTTAGTTTTTATTCACAACTAGGGGCCTCTATTGGGGAAAAGAGGAAATAGAGGAAGTAAAAAGAAGGCCTAACCCTCTATTTTCTAGGCTTTTGAGCTTTACAGATTGGGCTAGGAAGGAGCGTCTCCCATGAACCCTATTCGAGAGACCTATTTGGAGCGGGCGGGTCTATTGGGCTGTCTAGGACCCATCGCTTTGGGGGGCTTGTTGGGGGCTGGGGTAGGCTATCTCCTCCTTCCTAGCGTAGTAGAAGATGTAGACGGGGCCCAGGTTATCTTTACCTTCCTCTACCTTTTGGTAGGGTTTGGCGGGGGCGGGGTTTTGGGATTTGGCGTAGCCTTTGGGCTCGATAAGTGGGTCAATCGCGAGAAGAAGGTCAAGGAAGAGTTTTAATTTTTAAGGGTTAAAGTAGCCCGGGAGAGGTCGTAAAAATTGCGCCTCTCCGCCTTTTTTTGTCTGGTTGGAGGTTTAAAGATGGATTCTATGGAGCGCGTCGGGTCAGAACAGAGCGCCCCCAGCGGAGCTAATTTAGCTCCCATCGAAAAGATTGGGGAGGAAGATCAGGCGGAGAGTATCGTCACCGAGCAGTATGATGAGAATGAGATCCAGGTCCTCAAAGGGTTGGAGGGGGTCCGTTTGCGCCCGGGGATGTATATTGGCGACACCGGACCTAGGGGTCTACACCATATCGTCTTTGAGGTAGTCGATAACGCCGTCGACGAGGCTTTGGCCGGAGCTTGCGACCATATTCAAGTCGTACTCTACCGCGACGGTTCGGTGAGCGTAGAGGATAATGGGCGCGGCATTCCTACGGGTATCCATCCCCAGGCCCAGATCCCTACCTTGCAATTGGTAATGACCCAGTTGCATGCGGGCGGCAAGTTTAGCGGCAAGGGTTATAAGGTCTCCGGCGGCCTGCACGGGGTGGGGGTCTCCGTCTCTAACGCCCTCTCCCGCAAGATGATCGTCGAGGTCCATCGCGAGGGTAAGCTCTTCCGCCAGGAGTTCGCCCGCGGGGAGATCGTGGGGGAGATGGAGATCTTAGAGGGCCAAGCGGAGCGCACGGGTACTAAAGTTACCCTCTGGCCCGATCCGGAGATCTTTACGGAGACGACTACCTTCTCTTTCGAGAAGTTGAGCGAGCGTCTGCGCGAGCTCTCCTTCCTCAATAAGGGTTTGACTATCGATATTCGGGAAGAGTCGAGCGGCAAGAGCCACCATTTCCACTATCCCAACGGCATTAGGGAGTACGTCCACTACCTGAGCGAGGGCAAAGAGCCCCTGCACGCCCCCTTCTACGTAGCTAAGAGCGTCAAGTTCGTCGAGGCGGAGGTGGGCTCGGTGGAGGTAGAGGTCGTCATCCAGTACAATAAGTCCTATAAGGAAGATTTCTACTCCTTTGCCAACAATATCAATACTTACGAGGGCGGCAGCCATGTGACCGGCTTCCGCAACGCTCTGACTAGGATCACCAATAATGTCGTGCGCCGCCGCGGTTGGCTCAAGGAGAAGGACGAGAATTTTAGCGGTGAGGATGTGCGCGAAGGGCTGTGCGCCGTGCTCTCCGTCAAGTTGGCCAATCCCCAATTTGAGAGTCAGACCAAGATCGCCCTTTTGAATCCCGAAGTGCGCCAAGCGGTAGACGGGGTCTTAGACGAATTCTATACCGCCTTTTTGGAAGAGCATCCCGACATCGCCAAAGCTATCTTTGAGAAGTGCCAATCGGCTAAGAATGCCCGCGACGCCGCCCGCCGGGCCCGAGAGAATGTGCGCCGCAAGAGCGTCTTGGAGAGTTGCTCCCTGCCGGGCAAGTTGGCCGACTGTTCTAGTAAGGATCCCAGCCAGTGCGAGCTCTTCATAGTGGAGGGCGACTCCGCCGGCGGTTCGGCTAAGGAGGGGCGCGAGCGCCATTTCCAGGCTATCCTGCCCTTACGGGGTAAGATCCTCAATGTGGAGAAGGCCCGCCTCAATAAGATGCTCGATAACGACGTCATTAAGTCGATGATCGCCGCTCTGGGGACGGGGATTGGCGAAGACTTTGCCATCGAGAAGTTGCGTTACCATAAGTTGGTAATTATGACCGATGCCGACGTCGACGGGGCCCACATCCGCACCCTGCTCTTGACCTTCTTCTACCGCCAGATGCGGGAACTTATCGAGGAGGGTCACGTCTACGTAGCCCAGCCCCCTCTCTACCTGCTCACTAAGGGGAAGCGGCGGGAGTACGTCTATTCCGACGAAGAGTGCGAGCGCCTGCGCCAGGAGATGGGGGATAAGGTGGAGATCCAGCGCTATAAAGGCTTGGGCGAGATGAACGCCGAGCAGCTTTGGGATACGACTATGGATCCCGAACATCGGGTGATGCGCCAAGTCAAATTGGAAGACGCCGTGGAGGCGGACCGGGTCTTTTCGGTCTTGATGGGCGACGAGGTTAAGCCGCGGCGGGAGTTCATTATTAAGTACGCCCGCGAAGTGAAGAACTTAGATATTTAGGCTTTTTAGAGTACTTTCGCGCCCCTCAAGTTAGGAGATTCCATGTCAGAGAGTAAGATTGTGACCGCGGCCCCCATCGAAGATGAGATGAAGGTGGCCTACGTCGATTACGCCATGAGCGTCATCGTCTCCAGGGCCCTGCCCGACGCTCGGGACGGCTTTAAGCCCGTACATCGGCGCATCCTCTACACTATGTTCGAAGAGCGCATTACCCCGGAGCGCAAGTTCCGCAAATCGGCGGCTACGGTAGGTAATGTCATCGCCCGTTACCATCCTCACGGCGATAGCGCCGTCTACGACGCCATGGTGCGTTTAGCCCAGCCCTTCAATATGCGCTATCCCCTAGTCTGGCCCCAAGGTAATTTCGGCTCCTTAGACGGGGACCCGGCCGCCCACATGCGCTATACGGAGGCTAAGTTGGCCCCCATAGCCATGGAGACGGTGCGCGATTTAGATAAGGATACGGTCGATTGGCGCCCTAACTTCGATAACTCTACCCAAGAGCCGGTCGTCTTGCCCTTAGTCATCCCCAACTTGCTCATTAATGGCTCGGAGGGGATCGCCGTGGGCATGTCCGCCCGCATCCCGCCCCACAATTTGAGCGAAATTATTGAGGCCTGCGTAGCTATCTTAGAGGACCCCCAGATCTCTATCGAGGGGCTGATGGAGTACGTCCAGGGGCCCGACTTCCCCACCGGCGCTCAGATCGTAGGGCGGGCGGGTATCGAGAAGGCCTACCGCACCGGGCGGGGCAAGATTACGGTGCGCTCCTGCCTGCGCTTAGAGGAGCAAGAGGGCGGGCGCCAAGCGCTCATTGTGGAAGAGATCCCCTACATGGTCAATAAGGCCAGTCTGGTAGAGCGGGCGGCCCAAGCTATTAGGGAGAAGAAGATCAACGGGGTGGCCGACCTGCGCGACGAGTCCTCCCGCAAGGGGATCCGCATCGTCTTCGAGCTCAAAAAGAAGGCCGATCCCCAGCAGGTAGAGCGGGAACTTCTGAGCGCTACCAACTTAGAGACTACCTACGGGATCATCATGTTGGCCCTAGTAGATAACGCTCCCCGCATCCTCAACTTGCGCCAAGCGCTGGACTGCTTCTTAAATCACCGCCTGGAGGTGGTTACCCGCCGCACCCAGTACGAACTGGCCAAAGCTAAAGCGCGCCTCCATATCGTTCAGGGACTGCTCAAAGCGCTGCTCCATATCCACGAGATTATCGCCCTCATCAAGGCCTCCAAGACGACGGAAGAGGCTAGGCGCGGGTTGCAAGAGCGCTACCAATTTAGTGAAGCCCAAGTCCAGGCCATCTTAGATATGCGCCTGCAGCGCCTCACCCACTTAGAGCGCAATAAGCTGGAAGAGGAGGCCCGCCAATTGGAGGCTACTATCGCCCGCTTAGAGGAGCTCTTAAATAATCGCCTCAAGATGAACGAGCTTTTAGAGACTGAGCTTTTAGAGATCAAAGCCCGCTACGGCGATCCGCGCCGGACCCGCATCTTGACGGCTAACCTGCCCCAAGAGGGGGAAGAAGAGCCGCTAGAGGAGGGGGAGGAGTAAATTATGAGTGAGCGTCAGCAGATACTGCCCCTCTCTATTGAGGATGGGATGAAGGAGGCCTACGTCGATTACGCCATGAGCGTCATCGTCGCTAGAGCCCTGCCCGACGTGCGCGACGGTTTTAAGCCCGTGCACCGGCGCATCCTCTACACCATGTTCGAGGAGCATATTACCCCCGACCGCAAGTTCCGCAAGTCGGCCTCCACGGTGGGTAATGTCATCGCCCGCTACCATCCCCATGGCGATAGCGCCGTCTACGACGCTATGGTGCGCTTAGCTCAGCCCTTCAATACGCGCTACCCCCTAGTCTGGCCTCAGGGTAACTTCGGCTCCGTCGATGGCGACTCGCCCGCCCACATGCGCTATACGGAGGCCAAATTGGCCCGTATCTCTATGGAGATGATCCGCGATCTGGGCAAGAATACGGTCGATTGGCGTCCCAATTTCGATAATTCTACCCAAGAGCCGGTGGTGCTCCCCGCCTTATTGCCCAACCTCATTATTAACGGCTCCGAAGGGATCGCCGTGGGGATGGCCACTAAGATACCCCCCCACAACTTGCGCGAGGTCTTAAATGGGGTCCTGGCCCTCTTAGAGAAGCCGGAAATTAGCGTCGAAGAATTGATGGGCTATATCCCCGGCCCCGATTTCCCCACCGGAGCTATTATCTGCGGTCAGAATGGGATCCGCGAGGCCTACCGCAGCGGGCGAGGCTCTATTAAGGTGCGCTCGGTAACTAATATCGAAGAGGTGCGCCCCGGCAAACAGGCTATTATCGTCACCGAGATACCCTACCAGGTCAATAAGGCCAAGTTGGTAGAGGAGATCGCCGCCAAAGTCAATGAGGGGACCCTCACTGGCATCAGCGATCTGCGCGACGAGTCCTCCCGCAAGGGGATGCGCATCGTCATCGAGCTGGCCCAAAATGCCAACGCCAAAGTCGTCCTCAATAGGCTCTTAGCCCATACGCGCCTGCAGACTAATTATAGCGTCATCATGCTGGCCTTAGTCCAAGACGTGCCCCGCCTTTTAAGCTTAAAAGAGGCCCTCTCCCTCTACCTGGACCACCGCCGCCAAGTGGTGCGCCGCCGTACCCAGTACGAACTGGATAAGGCTCTGGCCCGCGACCATATCGTCCAGGCCCTCTTAAAAGCTTTGGAACATATCGACGAGATTATTGAGATTATCGAAAACTCAGCGACCGTCGATAGCGCCCGCAACCAGCTGATGGAGACTTACGCCTTCAGCGAGATCCAGGCCCAAGCTATCTTAGATATGCGCCTGCAGCGCTTGACCGGCCTAGAATTTGAGCGTTTTAGCGCCGAGCACCAGAACTTATTGCGCACTATCGCCTACTGCCAAGAGCTCTTAGGGGATAGCCGCAAATTGGATGGGGCTATTCGCGACGAGTTAGTCCAACTGCAGATGCGCTACTCCGACCCTCGGCGGACGCGTATCTTCTCCGCCGAAGGGGAAGAGATCGCCATCGAAGATCTCATTAGTAACGAACAGATGGTAGTTACTATGTCCCGCACCGGCTACATTAAGCGGGTAGGACTCTCCGAGTACCGGGCCCAAGGGCGCGGAGGGCGGGGGCGCAGCAGTCTGAAATTGAAGCAGGACGACTCCTTAGTCCAGCTCTTCACCTGCCGGGCCCACGATACGCTCTATTTCCTGACCGACCAGGCGCGCATCTACAAGTTGAAGGTCTACGAACTGCCCAGCAATAAGCGGGGCTCGATGGGGATGGCTCTAGTCAACCTGCTCAACTTGGCGCCCGGCGAGAAGGTGGTAGTAGTTATACCTCTGGACTCGGCCGTAACTAGCGGCTCCATCATTACCCTCACCCAACAAGGGTATATTAAGCGCACCCCCTTAGCGGAATTCCTCCATATTCCCTCGCGCGGGAAGCGGGCCCTCATCTTAACGGAAGGGGACGCCCTGCTTAGCGCCCTCTACTCTAGTTGGGAAGGGGAGGCTGAAGAGAGCGAGGCGCCTACGGCCGAAGAGTCTGAGGGCGAAGAGTCGGCCTTAGAGGAGGGCGAAGAGCTTACTAACGTCGAGGAGTCTGGGGCCTTAGAGGAGGGGGCTAGCGCCGAAGAGGAGGCCGCAGCCGAAGCTGAAGCCGCCCAACCGAGCGCCAAGCCTTCGCTCTTTATCGTGACCGCCCAAGGGCGGGTCCTGCGTTTTGCCGAGTCCTCAGTGCGCCTCCAAGGGCGCAGCGCGCGCGGGGTTTTGAGTATTACCCTCTGGCCGGGCGACTCTATCGTGGGTTTAGGTTCCGATACCCACGGCGGGCAGTTGCTCTTAGTCAGTGAGCGCGGGATGGGGACGCGGCTCCGTTTGAGCGAGTTCAACTATAAAGGGCGGCGCGCGCGCGGAGTGTGGGGGATGAGAGTTACCCCCAAGACGGGGCCGGTGGCTGCGGCCTTAGTAGTCGATCCCCACGGCCAATTGATGGTCTCCACCCTGCAAGGGGTGACCTTGCGCACCTCCGTCCAGGGGGTGAGCTTGCGCCACCGCGGTAACTCGGGGGTCAAGTTTATCAATGTGGCCGAAGAGGACCGGGTAATTGGCGTAGCCCCCGTAGTGACTAAGGATCTGCAGTTAGAAGAGCTGCCCGAGACAGAGCCCCAGGCGGAGAGCGTGACCGCCCTCCAAGCGCAAGGGGCGGCCCAACTGTCAGAGGCGGACGAGGACCAGGAGCGCGAGGTAGAAAGCGAAGATTATACCGATTTCTACGAGAACTTGCCTACCGACTCCACGGAAGAGGACCTAAAGGAGGAGGAAGATTAGCTCCGAGCGCCAGCCCTCTTTTGCCAGTCAAGTGCGGGCCCAGATCGCCCGCCATCGGCCCCCTTCCTGCTGTCGGCGCTATATCTTAGCCGCCCTTTTGGAAGGGGCTCGCACCCTGCGCTCTTATCCGGGGCCGGTCTTAGTCTTTAGCTCCCTAGAATTGGCCCAATGGGCTATTAAGGTCTTGCGCAGCCTAGAGATAGAGTTCCTCTGGACCCGCTCCGGACGGGTGGCTAGCCGCTATATCTTAAAACTTATCGACCTACCCAAATTGAGCAAAGTGCGCCGGACCTTGCACTACTGTCTGAGCCATCAAGCTACCCGCACCTCTGGAGATCAGGCTGAGGAACGGGAAGAGCTCCACTTTAGCTTGGGACCCCACAAGAATCTGACCCTCAAACTCTGTTGCCGGCGCCATTGGTTGGGGGCCCTCTTTTTGCGCTTTGGGGCTTTGAGCGACCCTCAGAAAGGGTACCTATTAGAGTGGGCCCTGCCCCGGCTTTATTTAGCTGAGAAGGTCAAGATCGCCCTAGAGTTAGAGGGGTTTAACCCCCAAATGGCCCAACGGCGTAGGCGTTGGGTAGTTAGCCTCAAACGGGCCGAAGAGGTGGCCCAAGCTCTGAGCGTCATCGGAGCCCAACTGGCGCGACTCCAATTCGAAGAGGTGCGGGCCCTCAAGGAGACTCGCAACGAAGTGCGCCGCCGCGTCAACGCCGAAAGCGCCAATATCGCCCGCTCCAGCCTAGCCGCCGCCCGCCAGATCGCCAAGCTCCGAGAATTACAAGAGAGCGGCGCCCTCGACCAACTGTCGCCCCAACTCCAAAACGTAGCCCGCCTGAGATTAGAAAACCCCGAAGCCACCCTCAGCGAACTCTGCCAACTTTGCGATCCACCCCTCTCCCGCACCACCCTCAACCGCCGATTACAACAATGCGTAATTCGGAATTCGTAATTCGGAATTGGGGTGGCGCGGCGGGAGGGCAATTCGGAATTAGGAATGCGTAATGCGTAATTGGGGAGGCGCGGCAGGGGGAGAGGTTGTGGCTCTAACTTTAGTTTTTGTGGTGGGGTAGGGGCGAGATGGCAAGGAGTTAGTTGCTGACTGGTTCCGAGGGGGCTTGGCTGGGGGGAAGATCAATTCGGAATTAGGAATGCGTGATGCGTAATTGGGGGTGGCGCGGCCAGGGGAGAGGTTATGGCTCTAACTGGGGATTCGGCAGGAGTTAGGGGCGAGACGGCTGGGGAAATGACCGGCTGATTCCGTGAGTGGCTTGGCGGGGAAACAATGCGGAATTAGGAGTGCGTTAGCCGCAGCCCGCGCGGTCCAATTGGACAAGCGTCCTAAAGGCCTTCATGAGGGAACAGAACACAAATCTAAGATCTGAGCGCCAGCATCAAAGCGCCAAACCAGAGCCCTCAAAAGGCAGTGAAACTGCCAACGATTTTCCCGTATGCTCAGCTATTTCCGGATCCGCCAAGTCATTAACAAGTAGAGACTTAGTTCCGAATTACGAACTAAGCATTCCGAATTGCCGCCGGCCGTCCCGGCGGCTAGCGCATTCCGAATTAGACTAAAGGCAGTGAAACTGCCAGCGATTCTCCCGTGTACTCAGCTACTTTCGGATCTGCCAAGTTACCAACAAGCTGCAACTTAAACCGCCGCCTTCAGGCGGCATCTTACTTCCCTAATTCCGAATTCCGCATTCCGAATTAGATTCGGCGCAGTGAAACCGCAGCGATTCTCTCATAGGCCAAGTTATTCTCGGATCTGCCAAGCTACTAACAATAGTCACTTAACTCCGCATTGCGCATTACGCACTCCGAATTAGATTTAGCCTCACTCAAGTAACGGAGCACAAACCTAAGAATTAGGCGCTCAAGCACCCAGTGCGATTCTTCCATAGTTTAAGCTACTTCCGGATCCGCCAAGCCATTAACAAGCAGAAACTTAATTCCGAATTACGCACTAAGCATTCCGGATTAGCTTTGGCGCGGTGAAACCGCAGCGATTCTCTCATGGGCCAAGTTTCTTCCGGATCTGCCAAGTCATTAACAAGAGCCACTTAATTCCGAACTACGCATTACGCATTCCGAATTGTTCCGGCGGTTTTTCCGCCGGAACATTCCGCATTCCGCATTGCTAGCCGCCGTCCCGGCGGCTAGCCTACTCCTAATTAGATTTGTAGGCGGAGTTTTTCCACATCTGATAAGGGGACGCTGACTAATCTGGCAATTAAGTTATCCTCAAATCCCTCAGCGATCATTTGGCGGATGACCTGAGCCGCCTTTTCCGCTATCCCCTTAGCCTCCCCGATGCGCTCTCCTTCGCGTCTTCCTCTAAGTTCGCCTATGCGCTCACCCTCTAATCTTCCCTCGGCGTGGCCTTGTCTGATTCCTTGGTTGATGTAGGGGAGGGTCCAGTCTTCCATTTCGGCGGTAACTACGGTCATCTTTTCTTCCTCCTTTAAACGTTCTACAACGATCTTTGCCCCCGATATTTTGCGGACTGGCAAGACACAGGTTTCTAGCCAGATTATAATCTCTTGGCGCAAATTTTCATAAGCTGGATTCTTGAGAGCGCGGAACATCACTTTCCAAAGTCGCTCCATCTCCTGAACATTAGCGGCTCGTTCAAAGCGAAAGATCCATGCGCTGATACCTTTAGCTTTATCTACTAGAGATTCTTCTAGGTGGCGAATGTCAATTAAATGGTATTTGAAATCCCAAATGCCGCGCTCATAAGCTAGCCTTTCGCGCTCCGACAACTCGTTATAAACGCAAGGCGCGCTCCAAGGTTTGGCGCCATTGTAGAGCACAATGGGCAAAATTTGCGGCAAAGACAGCCCTTTGCTCTTATCATCGTCCAAGGTTTGCTCTAAGAAGAGAGTGGCATATTCCAGTAATCGACAGAGCATCTTCTTATCGATAGTACTCTGAAACTCTAAAAGTATGGCCAAAAGACAAGGACTACCGTCTCTCCATTTGAGCCGCCAAATAAGATCGCCACGCCGTTCCGTCTGTCCATGTTTTTGAAAAACGGTAGGCATCAGCTTCAGGGTCTTAAAGTCGAGTTCGTCGGCTAGATCACCGGAAATAAAATCTCGCACCAGTGACTCAACCATATCGGTGCGACTAAAGAACTTCTTGTAACTAGAATCGTGGCCCAAATCTATCCCCCCTTGCGCGTATCGAAGTTAAGTTTCCGCTAGAGAGAGTATACAACCGTAACCTTAGTTGCCGCAAGACTTATGTTGCCGCCGGAGGCGGTAATGCGTAATTCGGAGTGCGTAATTCGGAATTGAGGGTAGTGGGGGTAATGCGTAGTTCGGAATTCGTAATTCGGAATTAGGAGGGACGCGGCGGGAGGGCAATTCGGAATTAGGAATGCGTAATGCGTAATTGGGGGTGGCGCGGCTGAGGGAGAGGGTGTGGTTCTAACTTTAGTTTTTGCGGTGGGGTAGGGGCGAGATGGCAAGGAGTTAGTTGCTGACTGGTTCCGAAGGTAGCTTGGCTGGGGGGAAATCGCTGGGAGTGTGCGGCGCGGAGCGCGCCGCAAGGGAGGCGAAGCCTCCAGCGATTCTCTCGTGTGTCCAGCTATTTCCGGATCTGCTAAGCCACTAACAAGAGCCATCTAATTCCGAACTACGCATTACGCATCCCAAATTGTTCCGGCGGTTTTTCCGCCGGAACACTCCGCATTACGCATTAAGCATTCCGCATTGCTAAGCCGCCGTCCCGGCGGCTAGCCTACTCCGAATTAGATTTGTAGACGTAGTTTTTTGACTTCGGATAAGGGAACGCTGACTAATTTGGCGATTAGATTATCTTCAAAACCTTCAGCGATCATTTGGCGGATGACTTGGGCCGCTTTCTCGGCTATGCCTTTGGCTTCGCCTTCGCGTCTTCCCTTACTCAAGCCTATACGTTCTCCCTCTGCGAGGCCACGTGCCTCACCTTCGGCGCGGCCTTGTTTGATTCCTTGGTTGATGTAGGGGAGGGTCCAGTCCTCCATTTCGGCGGTAACTACGGTCATCTTCTCTTCCTCCTTCAAACGTTCTATAACTATTTTAGCGCCCGATATTTTGCGGACTGGCAAGACGCAGGTCTCTAGCCACATTATAATCTCTTGGCGCAAATTTTCATAAGCTGGATTCCTTAGAGCGCGGAACATCACTCTCCAGAGTCGCTCCATATCCTGGACACTTGCAGCTCGTTCAAAGCGAAAGATCCATGCGCTGATACCTTTAGCTTTATCTACTAGAGATTCTTCTAGGTGGCGAATGTCAATTAAATGGTATTTGAAATCCCAAATGCCGCGCTCATAAGCTAGCCTTTCGCGCTCCGACAACTCGTTATAAACGCAAGGCGCGCTCCAAGGTTTGGCGCCATTGTAGAGCACAATGGGCAAAATTTGCGGCAAAGACAGCCCTTTGCTCTTATCATCGTCCAAGGTTTGCTCTAAGAAGAGAGTGGCATATTCCAGTAATCGACAGAGCATCTTCTTATCGATAGTACTCTGAAACTCTAAAAGTATGGCCAAAAGACAAGGACTACCGTCTCTCCATTTGAGCCGCCAAATAAGATCGCCACGCCGTTCCGTCTGTCCATGTTTTTGAAAAACGGTAGGCATCAGCTTCAGGGTCTTAAAGTCGAGTTCGTCGGCTAGATCACCGGAAATAAAATCTCGCACCAGTGACTCAACCATATCGGTGCGACTAAAAAACTTCTTGTAACTAGAATCGTGGCCCAAATCTATCCCCCCTTTATACGTGTCGAAGTTAAGTTATCGCTGGGGATAGTATACAACCGGAACCTTGGTTGTCGCAAGACTTACTTGGCGGCAGGGGGGCAATGCGTAGTTCGGAATTCGTAATTCGGAATTAGGGGCTACAGCCGGGAAGGTAGGCTGTGGCCCTAACTTTTGTTTTGGCGGGACTTAGGGGCGAGATAGCTGGGAAAATGACCGGCTGATTCCGCAGGTTACTTGGCTGGGGAGAAAATCGTCTTGGTGTGCGGCGCGCGCCGCGGTCCAATTGGACAAGCGTCCTAAAGGCCTTCATGAGGGAACAGAACACAAATCTAAGATCTGAGCGCCAGCATCAAAGCGCCAAACCAGAGCCCTCAAAAGGCAGTGAAACTGCCAACGATTTTCCCGTATGCTCAGCTATTTCCGGATCCGCCAAGTCATTAACAAGTAGAGACTTAATTCCGAATTACGAACTAAGCATTCCGAATTGCCGCCGGCCGTCCCGGCGGCTAGCGCATTCCGAATTAGATTTAGGGCAGTGAAACTGCCAGCGATTCTCCCGTGTGTCCAGCTATTTCCGGATCCGCTAAGCCACTAACAAGCGCCATCTAATTCCGCATTACGCATTACGCATTCCGCATTGCTAGCCGCCTTCGGCGGCTAGCTCACTCCGCATTCCGAATTCCGAATTCGAAAAAAGTGTGTTTGGAGCTTTTGTTGGTAGGCGTAGGCGTGGACTACTTCGGCGCCTAGGAGGAAGACGACGGCTACGATATAGAGCCAGGTCATAAGGCCGACGAGGTACCAGATTGAACCGTAGAAGGCGGAGACTTGGCCGAATTTTTCGCCGTAGGTGACGTAGGCTAGGCCCGACAATTTCCAGGCTAGGCCGGAGAAGATGGCGCCCGGGAGGAGGTAGGCTACGGGGAGGGGCTCGGAGGGGAGGAGGCGGTACATCATGAGGAAGAGGGTGCTGGCCCCTAGGGGGATCATGATCCAGGAGACTACCCAATTCCAGAGCATGGCCTGGTCGATAGAGAAGCCCATAAAGCTGGGCAAGTTGAAGTTGGCGATCACATTCTGGACGATACTCATCACCCCGGTGAAGGTCAGGAGCACGGTGAAGACTAGCCCCGTAACTAAGATGAGATACATACTCACTAAGTTACTGGAGAACCAATTGCGCTGGGTCCTGAGGTTCCAGATCTTCTGTAAGCCATATTCCATAGCTACAAACATATGGCGGCCCGACCAGAGGCCTACGACGACGGAGATGAGGACGTTGCGCCCGATATGTTCGGCCAGGACGGAGAGTTCACGCACGATCCATTCGCTAGTAGCCGGCAGGAGTTGGCGCACTAACTCGCTGGTGTAGGTCAGTCCCGTGCCCGATTTTTCCTCTAAGGGGATGATATTCAGTTGGGAGAAGCCCAAGACTACCTGCTGGTGGATCCAATCGATAGAGAGCACCCAGCCGAAGAAGGAGACTAGGACTAGGCACATGGGGAAGAGGGAGAGGAAGGCGTAGAAGGCGATACCGGCCGCCATAAAGGCGCAGTCGTCCCGGATAAAATTGCGTACTACATCGGCCACTACTAGGACCCAGAAGCGGAAATGGCGGCGCAAAGTTAGGAGCAGGGTCTGCTTCTTCACGGCGACTAGACCTCACTCGCTATCGACTTCGTCCTCTTCGCTGGGGGCTAAGTCGCTCTTCATAAATTCGCCTACTAAGACGGAGGCGTAACTGCCGGCGGGCAGAGTGAAGGTGAAGAGGGGGTCGCCCTCTAGATCGCAGATCTCTAAGTCCTCGACGGGCAGGCGGGCTCTACGCCTACTCCCCTCCGCTTTGAGGGCCCGGAACTCTTCCAATTTTATATCCGCTTCCTTTAAGATCCGCTCTTCCCGCTCCAGAGCCTCCCCTTGGGCTTTAAACATCTTGTAGCCGAAGATGGGACCCATGGGGCTAATTTGGAAGGCCTCCAAGCGGGGCTGCTCAGCTTGGGGCTCCAGAGAGTAGAAGATTCCTCCTTGGGGCAATTTCCCAAAGACGTCGCCTATGATAGCTTTTTCAAAGAGTCCGTCGGCTATCCGCTCCTCTAACCAGCGGTTAAAGAGTTGGGATTGGAGGGCGGAGATGAGGAGCCACTTGCGCCACTTGGGGCCGGGGAGATAACCGCGGCGCAGTCCCTCTAGCCCTTTGAGGGCGTTATCCCCTTGGCGTCCAAAGCGCTGGGGCCCGTAGAAGTTGGCCATCCCGTGGCGGCGCAGGGCCTGCAGGATGGGGGGGACCAGTTGGGGCCAGCGGGGGTTAGCCTGGCGCACTCGGATAGCGAAGCGGTTACCCTGCAGGTGACCGGTCTTCAGTTTATTATTGTGTAGCCCTAAGATCTCCACCTGGAAGCTTAAGTCGGGGAGGAGGGGCCAAGCTTTAGGCTCTAAGTCGGAGGTGGCGCCCGGCCAGGCGCAGGCGGGGAGGGAGAGGCGTTGGGTCGTCATCGCTTGGCGATCTTTAAGGCCCGCGTAACCTATAGAGCTAGCGGGGATCCCTAAACGTTGGGCCAGCTCGGAGATAGCGGCTTGGGTGGTGATCCCCTCTTTAGTGATCTCTATAAAGAGATGTTCGCCCTGACCGCAGAGCGGGTAGGCGGGGATCTCTTGGACTCGGAAATCTTGGGGGTAGCGGCGCAGCTGGCCGCCGATCCCTGGCAATTGGCCGCTAATATAGCTGGGCATGGGGAGGGCCTCATTTCGCTAGTAGGTAGTGGCGGGGCCTTCTAGTTGGGGGCTAGTCCCCCCTTTTAGGCAGGGGTTTTGCGGGGCTTCAGGTATCAGGATTTTTAGTTTAGGTCCTACTTTGGGGTGGGGGGTTAGGGAGGTGGGAGAGTTGCCAGCTGAGGGCCAGGAGGGCCAGTTAATAGAGGTACCCTGGGAGCGCTTGAGTTTAGAGGCTCGGCGCGGGGTCTTAGAGGAGTACGTAACTAGGGGCGGATATGAGTGCGACTGGCCTTTAGAGCGGCGCATAGCTAGCGTAGAAAAGCGCTTGCGTAGCGGCCAGTTGCGTTTAATCTTCGATCCCGAAAATGGGAGCGTCAATATTGTGGAAGCTAAAAAGTGAAACGAGTAGCCTTAATTTCTGATATCCACCGCCATTTAGAGGAGCGGGTCTTAGAGCGCCTGGCGGGTGTCGATTATATAGTCTGCGCGGGGGACACGGAGGATCCGCGCCTTTTGGCGGAGTTGGAGCTTATCGCCCCTCTGACGGCGGTGCGGGGCAATTGCGATTGGGGCCCGTGGGCGGACCAGCTCCCTAAAGAGGCCTTATTGCAGGTGGAGGAGCTCCATCTCTTAGTCATCCACAATATAAATTACCTATCTTTTAAGCCCGATCCCCACAAGATCCAACTGGTAGTCTTTGGCCATACCCACCGCTTCCAGCAATATTTCCAAGATGGGGTCTACTACCTCAACCCGGGCAGCGTCAGCGAGCCGCGGGGCGGTCAAGCTAAGCAGTTAGTCATTTTGCAAGTGGAGGGCTCCCATTTCCAGCTGGAGCGGGTAGAGTTTCTAGAGAGAGGCTTTGGCTAGAGGGGGGCGAAAGGGCGGCAGAGATTAAGGTGGAGCTCCGCAACTGGGGGTGGCGGAGCCGCTAGATGTAAGGGAGTAGAGCATGCAAAAACAGATCCTCAAACAGGTACAGAAGATGCAGCAGAAGATGCAGATGGACCTGGCCAACGCTCAGAAGGAATTGGAAGAGGCTACCGTAGAGGGCGTAGCCGGGGGCGGAGCTATTAAGGCGGTGGTAACTGGGGCCCAGGTCTTGCGTTCGATCAAGATCTCTAAAGAGGTAGTCGACCCCCAGGATGTAGAGATGTTAGAAGATCTGATCTTGGTAGCTATTAACGACGGCTTAGAGAAATCGCGCCAGCTCTCTTCCAACCGTATGGGCAAGGTGGCGGCGGGCCTCAACTTACCTCCGGGCCTCTTCTAAAAGGGGTTTATGAGTAAGTATCCGCGCTCTTTAGAGCGCTTGATGGGCGAGTTGCAATACTTGCCCAGCGTGGGCCCCAAGACGGCGGCCCGCTTGGCCTTCCACCTTTTGGAGGCCCCCTTAGAGCGGGTCCAAGCTCTGGCCCAGGCGCTAAAGGAAGTCAAGGAGAGGCTGACCTCTTGTAGGCGTTGTGGCAATCTGGCGGAGGGCGAGCTCTGCCCTATCTGTCAGGACCCCGACCGCGAGCCCCAGACTCTCTGTCTAGTAGCTAATACTAGGGAGCTGATGGCTATGGAGAATTCCGGCCAGTACCGGGGCCTCTACCACGTCTTGGGGGGCCTAATCTCCCCCTTAGATGGGATCGGTCCCGAGGAGCTCAATTTGGCTTCCCTCCTAGAGCGCTTAAAGAGGGAACCTATCCAGGAGATTATCGTAGCTACTAATCCCACCGTAGCGGGGGAGGCTACGGCCCTCTACTTAAAGGAGTTGCTCCAAGGTAAGGGGGTGCGCTTGACCCGTTTGGCTAGCGGCCTCCCCATAGGGGCCAACTTAGAGTATACCGACCCTCTGACCCTCTCCCGGGCCTTAGATAACCGTAGGCCCTGGTAAGAAAGCGGTCTAATAAATTTTGGCCCGCCCGGAAAGCTTTCCGGGCGGGCCAAAACTTATTAAGTCAGGGAGATAACTTTAAAGAGTTTAGAACTCAGCTACGGCGCCAATCTGGATGCCGTCATAGCGCAGATCGACGTTGCTAGCGTTGTGGGTCTCCCAGTGGTAACCGATACGCCCTTGGATGGGGCTATCTTTGAAGTTAGTGCGGATTCCGATATCCAACTCCCAGACGTTCAACTTGCCGTCGGGATTGCCATCCAAGCCCACGTTCTTGGTGATCATAGCCGGATAGTATACCGCCTGACCGTAGAGGCCGATAGGTTCCCAGGCGAACTCCGCGCCCAGACCGAAGCCGAAACCGGACGAGTTTTCTATGTTTGCTTTTCCGGTCAGACCAGCGCCGTCGGGCCACTTAGAGGTCAAGCTGGTATTCTTATAGCCTACATAACCGTAGAAGGGGGACATGGCCGGGGGGCCATCCATAGTGCGACTGCGATCGCCGAACTCTCTGAAGTTAAAGGGGATCTTCGCGTAAATTTCTAGGTCCTTATACTCAGGACTGCTGCAGTTGAAGGTGACCGGTGCGCCCATGACGCTATCTATACCGACTACGTCCAAGTCGCTGCCACCGCCGAAGGTGTAGCTTCCGCCGAACATGATGCCTTCGAAAACTCGGCCTTCGCCGCTGAGCGTAATGGCGTTGATATTGGAGTGGACTACGCCTGAGGGATCAGACGTAGAGATGCGCAACGGGGTGTAGGTTAGCTCGAAGCGCATGTCGTAGTCCGGGCCGGTCTGAGCCGCCGCAGGGGCCGCTGCCCATAGCAGAGCGCCCAAGGCTAAAGCGGGCATTAATTTTTTCACAGAGCCAGACTCCTTCACGAATGTATAACAAAACTGCGCAGGAAAGGCCTCAAGACGCCCTCCTCCCAGTTCCTTGTCAGGGGGGCTTCTACTATAAAGGGTTTAGACCTCTAAGAGCGGCCCCTCTAGATGCAAGAATTTACTTAATGATCGTTGACTTTAGTGGGAGGAACGCTCTTCCCCTCGCGGGCCAACTTCAATTTGTAGTCGACGTAGGTACTCTCCGGGCGCACCTTCTTGGCGCTCTCATAGATGGCGATGGCTTCCGGAAAGCGTCCCGTCTTGAGGTAGATGTCGCCGCAGAGGGTGAGAGCGTCGAAACCTTGGGTGTAACCGTGGGGATCTAACTCCGCGCTGCGCTTTAAGTAGGGGATAGCCTCCTCCAACTGGCCCATATCGTAGAGGGCGGAGCCCATAAAGTAGTGGCCGTCGGGATAGGTAGGCAACTCTTCTACGATGCGCTGGTAGACGTCTCTAGCTTCAGCTGGCTTCTTCTCGTCGACTAAGAGGATATTGCCCAGACGGTCCATAGCCATGACGTCGTGGGGGTTGAGGCGCAGGGCGCGCACGAAGAAACCTTTGGCGCGGGGCATCATGCGCTTTTGGAAGTAGACTAAACCCATGCCGCAGTAGGCCATGGAATTTTCAGGATCGGCCTCCACCGCCGCCCGGAACTCGGTCAAAGCTTCATCTAAGACGTTAGCTACGATCTTGCCGCGCAGGAAGTAGGCCATCCCCAACTTGCTCAGAGACTCCCCCGACTCGCCGGTAGCGGCGGTCTCCGTCTCGATCTGGCTGACGATGCCGTCCACATCCTTCTTGCGGTAGTAGGCGTCTAAGATATAGGCCATAGCCAAGGTATTTTGGGGCTCTTGGGCCAAGATACTTTCAAATTGGGCGATAGACTCATCCCACTGGCCAGCGTAAAAGGCTTGCAGAGCTCCGGCCATCTCCTCCCCCATGGGAGCGGGCTCTTGAGCCTGGGCCGAGCTAGGCAAAGTTACAGCCAAGCTCAGGCCGAGGAGCAGAGTAAAAAGCCACTGGTAAATTTTCACGTTTAATTTCCCCTTTTTGCAGAGCGCTCGCTAAATCGGGCCCTATTTGCCTCTATTGGTCCTAGAGTCCTGCTATAGGAGCCCATTTAGCCCTTCTAGTTTCTCTCACACCCCACAGAGGCGCCTATACTCCTCTAAGACTCGGCGCACGTAATTTTGGGTCTCCGCATAGGGGGGGATCCCTCCATAGCGCTCTACCGCTCCGGGGCCGGCGTTGTAGGCGGCCAGGGCTAAGAGTAGGGCCGGGGGCGGGGGGAGCAAGTTGGCGGTCTGGCTCCAGCCGTAAGTTAAGAGATGCTTTTTTAGTAAGTAACAGGCTCCGCGAATATTGAGATCGATATTGTAAGGGTCGCTACTTTTGACCTCCCGGGCCGTCTGGGGCATCAACTGGGCTAAACCTATGGCCCCCGCCGGGGAGACGGCCCGGGGGTTAAAGTGGGACTCGCAGGCGATGACCGCGGTCACTAGGCGGGGGTCGAGGCGGTAAGAGTGGGCGTAATGTAAGAGGGCCAAGACGATGCGCCGGCTCTCCTGGTCGCTCAAGCGAGGGTTATAGTAGCGCACCGCCCGGTAGTAAGCTTGGAGATAGGCGGGCGACTTATAGGGCTCGGGGTAGACTTCGGCCCGGGCGGGGTAGGGGAGGAGCAAAAGGAAGAAGGCCCCCCAGAGGAGGGCCTTTAAGGGGGCTGGGACTTTAACCCTTAACCGCACCCTTAGTCAAGCCTTCTACTAAGAAGCCCTGCAGGGCGAAGAAGAGGACCATAATGGGGATAGCTCCCAAGATGGAACCAGCCGTAAAGAGGGACCAGTTGGTAGAGAAGTTACCCGAGATAAAGCTCTGCATTCCTACGGCCAGAGTATACTTACTCTCTTCAAACATCACTACGGAGGGGAAGATGAAGTCGCTATAGGGGCTAATGAAGTTAAAGATAGCTACTACGGCCAAGATGGGGCTCATCAAGGGCAAGATGATCTGCACAAAGGTCTGGGTAGGGGTGGCGCCGTCAATAAGGGCCGACTCTTCCAACTCGCGGGGTAGGGAGTCGACGTAACCCTTAATCATCCAGGTATTAAAGGGGATGCCGCCGCCAATATAGACTAGAGAGAGACCCAAAAGGGAGTTTAAGCCGATCATGCCGCCCGTCCAGGCCCCTAAGTGTTGCAAGAGGGTGAAGATAGCGACCATCGCCATGGCGGCCGGGAACATCTGCAAGAGGATCATGGTCATCAAACCATTCTTGCGCCCCCAGAAGTGGAAGCGGGAGAAGGCGTAGCCCGCCAGGGCGGTGACGGCGATGGCGATGACGCTAGAGAAGGTGGAGACGATGACCGTATTGAGGATCCACCTTAAGAAGTGGGTCTCCGTTAGGAGGCGCTTATAGTTAACTAGGGAGAGTTCGTCCCACTTGGGGATGAGGCTAGTGGAGATGAGGGTAGAGCTCTCCTTGAGGGAGGCAAAGAAGACTAAGACGATGGGCAAGACTACGGCGCTCACGCACAATAAGAGGAGCAGGTGGAGCATCACCTTTTGCCAGAGGCTCATTTTGCGGGACATACTATCTTAGGACCTCCCTTTATTGCACATCGTCGAAGGCGCCGGTCAGACGGAAGTTGATTCCGGAGATGGTAGCCACGAGGATAAAGATGAAGATGGCGTAGGCGCAGGCCAAGCCGTACTGGAACGAGTTGAAGGCCAGTTTGTAGGAGTAGGTGATGAGAATATCGGTAGCTCCGGCGTCGCTTCCGGGGATGGGGGGGCCGCCCGCCGTCAAGAGGTAGATGGCCGTAAACTGGTTGAAGTTGAAGGCGAAACTAGAGATCAAGACGGGCAGGAGGGAGGAGCGCAAGAGGGGCAGGGTGATGACCTTAAATTGGGTCCAGGGGGAGGCCCCGTCGACGTCCGCCGCTTCGTAGACGTCGCTGGGCACCGATTGCAAGGCCCCTAAGCAGACGGTCAGTTGGAAGGGGAAGGCCAGCCAGATATTGACCATCAAGACGGAGAGGTGGGCCCAACCCGTCTTATCGAGCCAAGCGATGGGTAGATCGAGTTGGTAACCCATAAGGCCTAGCATCCATTGTAGGACGTGGTCTAAGCCCAGCTCCTTTAGGAAGACGTTAAAGGCTCCAAATTCCGTATTGAGGAGGCCCTGCCACATCAAGACGGAGATAAAGGCCGGGATAGCCCAGGGCAAGATGAAGAGGGTGCGGTAGAAGGAGCTCCCTTTGAGGTCGGGTTTATTGAGTAAGACGGCCAAAAAGATACCTACCGCTTGGCTGAAGAGGACGGAGCCGCCCGCCCAGACCATAGTCCACAGGAAGACCCTCACGAAGGTGGCCGTCTCCGGGCCGCTGATGATCTTCATGAAGTTGCGCAGGCCCACCCAGCTAAACTCGTTGTAATGGTAGAGCGAGTAGTTAGTAAAGGCCAGATAGACCGAATAGAGGTTGGGCAGTAGGCTGAGGACCCCCAAGAGGATGAGGGCCGGAGTCAGATATAGATAGGGGATGAATCCGGAGTCTTTCTTCATTTAAGCTTCCCTTGCCGTCTTCTTTGGAATTTACTCGAGCATCAAATTGATCTTTTGGATGATGCGCTCGCGCGCGCTCTGGAGCTCAGGAGCGGGCTCCACTTGGCCTTTAGAGATCATCTCCAAACTCTGGCGCATAGGCTCCCAAATTTGGCCTACCGCGGGGTGGGTGGGCATGGGGATACACTCGGAGCAGATCTTAGCGAAGGCTAAGATGTCGGGGTCCCCTTGGCAGAGTTGGAGGGCGGCCATCTTGGTGGGCGGGCGGCCGGAGACTAAGCTCATCTGGGCCATATTGGGGGCCGACTCTAAGTAGCTGATGAGTTGGGCCGCTTCGGCGGGGCGCTTGGAGTAGGTATTGATCATAAAGCCTTGGACCCCTAAGACCGGGCGGGGCTGATGGCCGGAGGCGGTCAGGGGGAAGGGATCGATAGCGTAATTGATACCCGCCTCTTTGGCCTGCTTGAGGAACCAGGGGCCGTTTAAGATGACCGCCGCTTGGTTCTCTAAGAAGATGGTGCGGGAGATATTTTCGGTAGCGCCCAGCTGGATGAGCTTATCCTTTTGGACTAAGTCGCGCAAAAATTCGGCTCCGCGCACGGCCCCCGGGGTGGCGATACCTACGTCGGTAGGCACGTAGTTGCCCTGGGCGTCGCGCCCTAAGAGGTAGGCTCCCTCGGCCGTCAGGAAGGGCAGAGAGAAGTAGAGGTCCTTAATCTCAAAGTAGAAACCGCGCACCTTGCCCTGGCTTTGACGCTGAATCTTTTGGGCTTGGGCTATGAGTTGGGGTACCGTCTGGGGGCGCTGGGGCATGAGATCCTTATTGCGGAAGAGGGCGATACACTCCATAGCCAAGGGGGCCATATAGAGCTTCTGTTGGAACTTGACGGAGTCAATGGTGACGGGGAAGAATTGGCGAGTATCGATCGTCCCTTCAGGGATGGGGGCCAACATGCCGGCGGTCACTAAGACTCCGATCCAGTCTTGGGGTCCTACTAGGACGTCCGGTCCCAAACTGGCTGGGGCAGCGATGAGGAACTTATTGCGCAAGTCCTGGAAGGGCACTTTGAGGACCTCGACCGGGATCCCCGTCTCTTGGGTGAAGCGCTGACATTGAGCGACCAAGGTGGGGTACTCGGCGTCCATTCCCGACCAGACCATAAGCGGTTTGGGGCCTTGGGGGGCGCTGCTACAACCCAAGGCTAGGAGGCTGGTCACTAGGGCCAGAACTGAGAGGATGAGAAAGCGACGCATAGGTGGCGGCCTTCGTTTTTAGAGCGCACAATTCCCCCGTATTGGGGAGCTAATTTTAGCACTTCAGCTCTTTTGCAGCCTAGAAGAGGGCCTCCATTACCCCTTAAGGGTAGGGTAGAGGGGGAGTACGGGCCATAGGGTCTAGGGCGGCAAAAAATTCCTCTTCTATCCCCTTATAAGAGAGGGGGAATAGGCTTTCTACTAGCGAAGTGGCGCCACCGATAAGGGTAAGTTTTAGTTACCATCCCGCCCGCGGGCGCGGTATACAAAGTTTCCAGTTTTCAATAGCTTGACGTCTAGATAACTTCGCACTGGGGTTAGAGCGGGCGTCTATTTTGGAGGAAAAAATGTCAGTACGTGTTGCTATTAACGGTTTTGGTCGTATTGGTCGCCAAGTGGCCAAGCTCATGATCGAGAATTACGCCGACTCTTTAGAAGTCGTAGCCGTCAACGATCTCACTGAGCCTGCGGTATTGGCCCACTTAATGAAATACGACTCCAACTATGGCATTTTCCACGGCGAGGTCAAGGTTGAGGGTTCGGACCTGATTATCGGTGGCCACAAGGTTAGAATTTTAGCGGAGAAAGATCCCAAGAATCTGCCCTGGAAAGAGATGGGCGTGGACTATGTGATCGAGTCTACCGGTATCTTCCGCGATCGCGAGAAGGCCTCTTGGCATTTGGAAGCTGGCGCTAAGAAGGTCATCATCACCGCTCCCGCTAAGGGCGAGGACATCACCATCGTCATGGGCGTCAACCACGAGCAGTACGATCCCGAGAAGCACAATATCGTCTCCAACGCTTCTTGCACCACCAACTGCTTAGCCCCCTTCGCCAAGGTCTTGAACGATGAGTTCGGTATTGAGCGGGCTTTGATGACCACCATCCACTCTTACACCAACGACCAGCGCATCTTGGACCTCCCCCACAAGGATCTGCGCCGCGCTCGGGCCGCCGCCCTCTCCATGATCCCCACCACCACCGGCGCCGCTAAGGCCGTGGCCCTGGTGATCCCCGAGTTGAAGGGTAAGTTCGACGGCTTCGCCATGCGCGTGCCCACCCCCACGGTGAGCGTAGTCGACTTAGTGGCCGACGTCCAGAAGGAAGTCAGCGTCGAAGCTCTCAACGCCGCTTTCGAGAAGGCCGCCGCCGGTCCCATGAAGGGCGTTTTGGGCGCTTCCCACGAGCTTTTAGTCTCCGTAGACTACAAGATGGACCCTCGTTCCAGCATCGTCGACCTGCCCTTGACCATGGTCCAGGGTAAGATGGTCAAAGTGGTGGCCTGGTACGACAACGAGTGGGGTTACTCCAACCGCGTGGCCGACTTGGTCCACTACATGGTTACCGGTAAGTACCACATCACCACCCGCAAGTAATTAGGGTCTAGTTCTATAAAGCCCGGCCGCTAGTCCGGGCTTTCTTTTTGAGAATAGCGAAAGGAAGATTAGGGGAATGAAAGACTTTAAGACGGTTCGCGATATCGATATTAAGGGTAAGAAAGTCTTAGTGCGCGTCGATTTCAACGTGCCTTTAAATGGGGAGACGGTGACCGACGACACCCGCATCCGGGCCGCTCTGCCTACCATCAATTATCTTTTAGAGAATGGGGCGGCGGTTATTTTGATGTCCCACCTGGGCCGTCCCAAGGGGAAGAAGGATCCCAAGTACTCCCTGCGCCCCGTAGCTTTGCGTTTACATGAGCTCTTAGGGAAGCCCGTAGAGATGGCTCCCGATTGCATCGGCGAGGAGGTCCAGAAGATGGCCGCCGCCCTGCAGCCCGGCCAGGTCCTCTTATTGGAGAACGTGCGCTTCTATCCCCAAGAGACGGACAACGATCCCCAGTTCGCTAAAGATTTGGCCTCTTTGGCGGAGATCTACGTCAACGACGCTTTCGGCGCCGCCCACCGGGCCCACGCCTCCACTACGGGCGTAGCCCAGTACTTGCCCGCCGTAGCCGGCTTCTTGATGGAGAAGGAGCTTAGAGAGCTGGGTCAGCTCTTAGATAATCCCCAGTCCCCCTTCGTCGTCCTTTTGGGCGGAGCTAAGGTCTCCGATAAGATCGGGGTTATGCAGAACTTAATTGGCAAGGCCGACTACCTCTTAGTGGGCGGCGGCATGGCCTTCCCCTTCTTGAAGGTCCAGGGTCTGGAGATCGGCAAGTCCCTCTGCGACGGCGATTTGAGCGTGCCTCAGGGCATCTTAGAGAAGGCTAAGGGTACGAAGACCCAGATCGTCTTGCCCGTAGACGTAGTCGTAGCCGAGGAGTTAGTGGAAGACGCTCCCCACCAGGTAGTCGACGTGGAGGCTATTCCCGCCGACAAGATGGGCTTAGATATCGGTCCCAAGACGGTGGAGAAGTTTGGCCAGATTATCGCCAGCGCCAAGACCATCTTCTGGAATGGTCCCATGGGCGTCTTTGAGAAGAAGCCCTTCGATCAGGGTACTCGGGCCGTAGCTCAGGCGGTAGCCGACTCTCAGGCTCGCAGCGTAGTGGGCGGCGGCGACTCCGTGGCCGCTCTCACCCAGGCCGGCTTAGCCGCCAAGATCACCCACGTCTCCACTGGCGGCGGCGCTTCCTTAGAGTTCATCGAGGGGCGTCAGTTGCCCGGCGTCGAGGCTCTGGCTTCTAAGTAGAGAGACTTTAATCTTTAGGGAAAGGGTAGCTTGACCGCCAGCCGCGGTTTTGCTACCATTTCTTGGCTTTTTGGAGGTATTATGCGCGTTCCATTCTTGGCAGCTAACTGGAAGATGAATATGGGTCGCCAGGCGGCTCGGGAGTTGGTGCAGGGCTTGATGGAGACCTGCGCCCAAGTTGAGGGTCGGGAGATGGCTATCTGCCCTCCTTTCCACCTCTTGGCTGATATTGAGAAGTTGGTGGAGGGGCGTCCCCAAGTCTATTTGGGCGCCCAGGATATGTATTGGCAGGATAGCGGGGCCTTTACGGGTGAGATCTCCGCTCCTATGCTCTTAGACGTCGGTTGCCGGGTGGTAATTATTGGCCACTCCGAGCGGCGGGCCATGTTTGGCGAGACGGACGAGACTTGCGCCAAGAAGGTGGCGGCGGCGGTCAAGCATCAGCTCATCCCCATCCTCTGCGTAGGGGAGAGTTTAGAGGAGCGCGAACAGGGGCTCACGGAGAAGGTCGTCACCTCCCAATTGCACGGCGCTTTAGACGGTTTGGAGATTAGCGACGGCCGTCAGCTGATCATCGCTTACGAGCCCATTTGGGCTATCGGTACCGGCAAGACGGATACCCCCCAAGCGGCCAACGAGACGATGCAGACTCTGCGCCAGACTTTAGCCCAGATCTTCAATGAAGAGATCGCCCAAGGGGTGCGCTTGCTCTACGGCGGCAGCGTCAAGCCCGAGAATATCGCCGGTTTTATGGCTACTAGCGATATTGACGGCGCTCTGGTAGGCGGGGCCAGCTTAAAGCCCAGCTTCGCCCAGATCGTCAATTACTAGAGATTTTAGGGAATTAGGAATTAGGAAATGTTATTAGATGCCTATCTGCGGGTGGCTAACTTCTTAGCCCAGACCCCGACCCCCGGGGTCAACACCCCCGTCCCCCCCGAGACTACCCACTTTCAGCTCGATCCGGTGCGCTGGATCTTAATGAGCCTCTACCTCATGGTCTGTATCGGTCTCATCGCGGTGGTGATGCAAACTGAGCAGAAGCAGGGCGGCCTGCAGGGTATGTTGGGCGGGGGCAGCAGCCCCTTGGACCACAAGTACCAAGGCAAGAAGAGTTATGAGGAGAACTTGAAGACGGTCAGCAACTATTTAGCTATCGCCTTTATCGGCCTCTCGATCATTATCTCTTACGTAATGCAGCAGTAATCCCCCTGGAGATATGAACAGCCTTACTAGCCCCCCAGAGAGCGGCGCGCGCCTCTTGACGGTGGCCGAGTTTGCTTTCGCTATTGGCAAGACGGAGCGCCAAGTCTACCGTTACTTGCGCCAGGGGCGAGTCCACGCCGCTCCCCCTGCAGAGACGGGCAAGGGCGGGGTGCGCATCCCTGAGAGCGAAGTCCAAACCTTCATCGACAATCTAACTAGCGCTTCGAGCGCTTGGGCCCGTATGCGGGCCTCGGCGGAGCGGGAGATCCCCTCGGCGGAGATCTTAGAGAGCGTAGAAGAGTTAGGGAGCGCCCCGGGGGAGGGCTCGCCCTCCCCTAATGGCAAGACTTACCAAGTCCACGCCGAGCCCCAATTTACCCCCTTACAGCAGGCGGTAGACTCCGTGCCCTTAGAGCGCCACGAGGCGGCCGTTATGCGCCTAGGCTACATGCAGAGCCAATTAGAGCAGGTGCAGCGCCTCTTGACGGCCGGTAGCGCTAAGGAGAAGGAGCAAGAGGAGAAGGTCAAGAGTCTCACTCAGGAGCTAGAAGAGGCTCAGCGTGAGATCTTGCGCCTGGGGGCTAAGTACGAAGTGGCTAAGGATAGTCGCCAAGAGGCCGAGTTGCGGGCCCAGACCTTGGCCGCCCGCCTAGAAGAGGCCGAACGGCGGGCGGCCCTCCCCTGGTGGAAGAGGATCTTTAATTAGTAAGCTAAGATCGTATATAGCGCATAAAAAAAATCCCCTCACCAGGTCAAGAGGGGATTTTATTTTATACGTATATTATACGGCGCCCCGCTCTCGCGGGGCTTTTAGTAGTAGAAGGACTACTTGCCCATCAAGAACTCGATGTTCTCCTGAGGATCGATAACGCCCTTACCTTGCTGGAACTTATCCAGACCCTCGAGAGCGTCAGCGTTCTCCATCATGACGGACTTTACTTGGTCGGGGCTGACGCCGGGCTTGACTTGGTGCATCAAGCTAGCTACGCCAGCGGCGAAAGGAGTAGCCATGGAGGTACCGGACATGGTCACGTAACCATCACCTCTGTGGGAAGCGGCGGTGATGTCCACACCGGGAGCCAAGATGTCGGGCTTCTCTAACTTGTCGACGTTAGAGGGACCGCGGCTGGAGAAGTAGGCGATCTCGTCGTCGGAACGATCGACGGTACCCTTGTCATCCAGAGCGCCTACGGTGATGGCGCTGGGGGAGTTACCGGGGGTGCCGATGGTGCCCGCGGAGGGACCCTCGTTACCGGCGGCGATGACCATGGTCAGACCCGCGTCGTGAGCGGCTTCAACGGCCTGGACCACGGGGTCGTTCTTGTAGCTCTGCATTACGTAGCCGCCCAGGGACATGGAGACTACATCGATGCCAAACTTATCCTTGTTGTCGACGGCCCACTGGATGCCCTTGATGATGCCGGAGAAGGAACCGGAACCATCGGCGCCCAGAACCTTAACGCCTACCAAGTTGGCGTCGGGGGCTACGCCTACGAACTTGCCGTCGGAGCTCTTACCGGAACCGGCGGCGATACCGGCGCAGTGCGTACCGTGACCCTGATCATCGTAGGGCTCGGTGCGGCCGTTGACCATATCGGCGAAGCCGATAATGCGATCTTCGAAATCGGGGTGGGGAGCGATACCGGTGTCGATAACGCAGATGGTGGTATCCTTACCGGTGATGCCCTGAGCGTGCAGCTCGTCTACGCCTAAGGTGACATTAGCGTTGTCCATCAAGGGGCGCATAGTGTCGCGCAGCTCGTTGAGCTCCTTGTCGGGAATACCCAAGCGCTGGTCCATAACCACGCTGGTGCCAGCTTCCTGCATCTGACCCAGGTTGGGCAACAGGGAGCCATCCTCACCGGGGTTGACGGTGACGGCGAAGCCATTGATCAAAGGCAACTCGGCGGTGATCTGGTTCTGGGAGTTGTTGGCTAAGATAGAAGCCCGCATCTCTTCCAGTTTGGCTTTGTCATCGTTAGTAATAATTAAGTTTACCGGACCATCGGCAGAAGCTAAGAAACTCTCTTGGGGCTGCTGCTCAGCTACGCTCTGGGTCTGGGCAGCTTGGGGGGCCTTGGCGCTGGTATGAATCTGGGGGGTAGCGGAGGCCATAGTAGGACGAATTTCCATTAAACTGCTCCTTTCGCTTGTAGAGAACTGTCTGGGATTCCCTCACAAGCTTTGTTCATAAAACAAGCTCTAATTGATACTAGCATTTCCCCCACCCTAAAATTTGTTAAAAATGTGAACATTCGGACAATTTAGATGAGGCTTTGCTCCCTTGGCGCCCAAAAAGGGGAGACTTTTGCGGGGAATGTTAAAATTCGCTTGGCAAGCGATTGGCGGCGCAGTCTGGGGGTATAAAGAGGAAGTTTAGAGAGAGCGGTCAAAGGGAAGGGCCTTAGGGAACCTATTTTAGTGGAGGTTTTGTAATGGCTAATAAGTTTTTTGTCTGTCAAAAGTGCGGCAATATGGTAGGTATGATCCACGCTTCCGGTCTGCCCATGGTCTGCTGTGGTCAGCCTATGACCGCTCTTATTCCGGGAGCGATTGACGCCGCCCAAGAGAAGCACGTGCCCGCAATTACCGTAGAGGGCGATACGGTCCAGGTGAGCGTAGGCTCTATTCTCCACCCCTCCACCCCCGAGCACTTCATCCCCTGGGTCTATTTGGAGACGGAGCACGGCGGTCAGCGCAAGAATATTGAGCCCGGCCAGGAGCCCAAAGTCAGCTTCAAAGTTATTGACGATAAACCCTTAAAGGTTTACGCCTATTGCAACTTACACGGTCTGTGGGTAGCTGAAGTTAAGTAATTTAGAGGCTAAAAGCCAATAATCCCGGGCCTCTTCTTTAGAAGAGGCCCGGGATTATTTACTTGGGGGCTTAAAACTTTTCTCAGCCTAAATCAATCTTCTTTAGACTAAACTCTTTTAAGCGGCTTCGGCGGCGTTGCGCTTATTGCGCCTATGCTCTATAGCCCGCTCCCGGTACTTAGGTAAGAACTCCCCTAAGACTTGGCTGTCCGGGTATTTGGACTCTAACTTATTGTAGATCTTAATGGCCCGGTCGCAGTCGTTGCCCGCTAGACAGAGGCTATATTCGATATAGGCTAAGGCGGTAGTCACTACGTAAGAGTCGGGATAATCGTCAATAAACTCTTGCATAGCTTGGGGGACGCGCTTTAAGTCGAGAGCCTTTTCGCTAGTATAGCCTTCAATATCGTTGGGGTGACGCCTAGCGTACTTAGATTTTAAGTCGATCTCTAAGAGGATGAGGTGCTGCCAAGCTTGGCGGTCGCTGGGGTCTACTCTAGCTACGGAGGTGGGCTTACCGAAGGTCTCGGCGTTCTCAATGTAGAGGGGGCGCTCTAAGACTTCGCTCTTATAGCGGGCGAAGGTCAGGGCCTCCACCAGATCGTGGGTCGCCAAATCTTCCTGGATCAATTTGTCGCTCTCATCTTTATCGACGATGACCAATTGGCCTTGGCTGACCTTTTGGGCTAGATCTTTAGAGAAGAGCAGTCCTCCGCCCTTATAGCCCGGTCCCTTGACGCTGGGGGCGAAGAAGAGGCTCACTACCCAGAGTAGAACCACAAAGACGACTACGATCTTGACGACTTTTAGAACCATAAAACTTCTCTCTTATAGCATACTCTCAATCCCCATTTAAAGCGCGGGGAGAGGACAGGCCACCTAGCTCTAGGCAATTAGCTAGACTCCCCAAAGTTCCTGCCCTCCTCCCTTTTTTAAGGTTACCTAAAGAGGGGCCAAGTTATTATCCCCCTCCGCCCAAAGATTTAGGCGGAGGGGGATAACTCTAGTTTAAGGTCCCTAAACCTTAAAGGTTTAAGTCTTAGGGCTTACTCTTGGGGTACGTAACCGCGCACGCCAAAGACGTGGCCATTCTCCAGCTTGCCGCCGGTATTAGTCTTATAACTCCAGTTCCAGTGGGTCACGTAGAGGAAGGCCAGAGAGTCTAACTGGTTAAAGACGGGGTTGACGATGAGGGCGAAGGGATCCTCCAGCTTATCGATTACCGTCTGGGTAAAGCCCTCTTCTACGCTCTTAGTCTGCCAATTGTAGCGGACGAGGTTGATAGCCCCTAAAGTCTCGTGGTTATCGGGAGAGGTGGCGCTACCGGTAGTTAAGAAGGCGATATCGATATAGGGATTCTCCCAAGTCTGAGCCGCTTGGCGCGGGAAGCAGGGATTGACGGGGAAGGCCAGATCTTCTAAGAGCAACTTATACTCGGCAGAGTCCGTCACCTGGCGCAAATCCTCCAAGTCGAGCTCTCCGGCGTTATCGTACTTAATGTAGGCGCTAGCGTCGTAGATCCAGAGGGTACCGTTATCCTTACTGGAGTCTGACAGACCGGAAATGGGCAGAGTATTGCCGCTAGTAGCTACTAAGTAGTAGTTAGCTCCAGTCTCGCCTTCGCCAGTAACCTGGGTCCAAGCTAAATCGAAGGCCCGGTTGTAAGTAGACTCATACTTATCTTCGGGCAAGATATAGTTGCGCCAAGGACCGTCAGTCTGCAGCGGATATCCGTGTTCGCCATCGGTCCAGTTATTCTCATTCTGCTTCTCTAAGTCCGCAGCGGGCTGGTTGATTTTAAAGAGGACTATCTTATTGTCGCCTTGGCAAGTGACCGCGCCCACGGGGCCGTCAGTCTTAATGGCGGCCGGAAACTGGAGTCTGGCGATGACGTCTTTATTCCAGATGACGTCGTTAGTATCGTTCTCCCAGACGAAATCGCGGAAGCTGAAGGCGCAGACCTTACCGCCCGTATAGTCGGTCCAGAAGAGTAAGTTCTGGTCGAAAGCGCAGTTCAGCGGATAGGAAGAGCTCATACCGCCCGAGGTCAAGATATCCTTGGCCTTACCTTCCCACTGGCCCTCTTTATCCTTGCGGAACTCTAAGAGGTAGACGCGCTTAGTAGTGCCCACGTCGGTAATACCCAGATAGAAGCGATCGTCGCTAGCGTCTTCAGTACCCATATTGTCGTAGGTATAAGCGATGCCATAGGGGCTCTGTAAGCCCTTCCAGTCGCGCTCTTCCTGGTTGTTCTGGTCCCGGAAGATGAATTTTACCTCCTGGGCCTTAGCTAAGTTGCCGTCGCTCCCGTCGCGAGGGTCGTAGGACATCAAACGATACTCCAGCTCGCTCTCGGGGATCTGGGTATTGGTTAAAGAGAAGCCCTGGACGAAGAAGACCTTATCTAATTCGGGGGCGTAGACTTGGGCGATGGGATTATAGAGTTTATTGCTCTCTAAGACTTCGTAGGCGGAACCCGCTTCCGGGGGACGGGGAGGACGGGGGGTACCCCCGCCGCTGCCGCCCTGGCCTCCAGGGCCGCCCGTGGGGTAAGGCTCGAGCACGCCCATGCCACTGCCGCTACCTCCACAACCAACTATTGCCAGAGAGACCGATGCTAGAACTGAAAAGATGGCTATTCCTAGACCGTGCTTCACCACTTACCTCCTGGGAGCTTAGCTAAAAAATGGTAGAGGGCCCTAGAAGAGTTTTCCTTGCGCTAGACTCCTCTAGGGCCTCCCACAAGCCCTTAAGCTTGTTTCTCCGCCGCTTTGGCTTCGGCAATTACTTGCTCGGCCACCATAGGCGGGGTCTCCTCGTAGTGATCGAACTCCTGAATAAAGGAACCGCGACCCTGGGTGATACTGCGCAGATCGATAGCGTAGCGCTGCATCTCCGCCAAGGGAACCTGGGCCTTAATGCACTGTAAGCCGTGGCCGATGGGATCCATACCGCTGATACGGCCGCGCTTGGAGTTCAAGTCGCCGATAACGTCGCCCATGTAGGCGTCGGGCACGGTCACTTCCACGTTGACGATAGGCTCTAAGATGACGGGCTTAGCCTTGGGGGCGCCGTTCTTAAAGGCCTGCATACCGGCAATTTGGAAGGCCATATCGGAGGAGTCTACTTCGTGCATCTTACCGTCGAAGAGGCGGACCTTGACGTCGACCACGGGGTTACCGGCCAGAATACCGCTCTCCATAGCCTTGCGCACGCCCTTCTCTACGGCCGGGATGTAGTTCTTAGAGACTACGCCGCCCACAATATTATCTTCGAACTGGAAGCCGGCGCCGGAGGGCAGGCCGCTAATTTCGATGCTCACCTGGGCGAACTGACCGCGACCGCCAGCCTGCTTCTTGTGACGGTAATCTTCGGAAACCTTACCCTTTAAGGTCTCGCGGTAAGGGATCTTGCGAGCCGCTAACTCTACGTCTACGCCCATTCTCTTTAAGCGCTCTACGCAGAGATCGATCTGCACGTCGCCGATACCGGTGATGATCGTCTGGTGGGTCTCCTCCACGCGCTCCAACTGCAGGGTGGGATCCTCTTGCAAGAGGCGCTGCAAGTTGGCGGAGAGCTTATCTTCGTCCGCTTTGGACTTGGCGTAGATGGCCCGAGAGTAGAAGGGACGGGGCAGATCTAAGCCGGGCAAGGTCACCTTGCGGCTGGCGTCGGAGAGGGTGTCGCCCGTAGAGGAGGCGCCCAAACGAGCTACGGCCACGATGTCGCCCGCCGGAGCTTCGGAGATCTTCTCCTGGCTCTTACCGCGGATGAAGAGCAAGTTGCCGATCTTCTCGTCTACGCCCTTAGCTTGGTTGTGTAAGACGCAGTCCGGATGGAGGGTGCCGGCGAAGATGCGCAAGTAAGAGATCTTACCGACGTAAGGATCGGAGCTAGTCTTAAAGATTAAGGCCACCACCGGATCCTTGGGATCGACGGCGATCTCTACGCTCTGCCCTTCGGCGTCTACCGCCTCTACCTCGCCGCCGGGGGCGGGGACGTAGTTGACGATCTCGTCGGCCAGTAAGTGAATGCCCTTTAAGGTCGCGGAGGAACCACAGAGGGCGGGAACCACAGAACCCTTAGCAACTAAAATCTTGAGGCCTTCCTTCAGCTCCTCAGTAGAGAGCTCCATAGCCTCGAAATACTTCTCGGTCAGCTCATCGGTGGCCTCGGCGGCTACTTCCATCAGCTGCTCGCGAGCCGCTTCTACCTCGTCAGCCAGATCGGCGGGAATGGCCGTCTCGCTGGGTACGCCCTTAGCGTCGAAGGTGTAAGCCTTCTGCTCAACGAGGTCTACTACCCCAGTAAAGTTCTCGGCGGCGCCAATAGGCAACTGCACGGGCGCCACGCGGGCGCCGGGCAACTTCTCTTTGCTCTCATCTAAAATGTGCTGGAAGTTGGCGTTCTCTTTGTCCATCTTATTGACGAAGAGCAGACGGGGCTTAGAGCGCTCCTCGCACTGGCCCCAAACCTTCTCCAAGCCCACCTCTATCCCGGAGTTGGCGGCGGCCACTAAAACGGCGCAATCCGTCACTCGCAGGGCGCCCAGAGTCTCGGCGATGAAGTCGAAGAATCCGGGGGTGTCGACGATATTGAACTTGTACTCGCCCCAAACCGTAGGAGTGAGGGCGGAGAAGACGCTCATGCAGCGCTTAATTTCGTCGGGATCGAAGTCGGCTACGGTGTTGCCATTTTCAACTTTGCCGAGCCGGTCGGTCACGCCAGAGCAATAGAGCAGAGCTTCGGCTAAAGAGGTTTTGCCAGCTCCCTGGTGGCCAAAAAGGCCGATGTTGCGAATCTTTTCTGTGGTATATACGTTCACTTGGGTCCCTCCGTACCGGGCGGGTTATTTTGTCTTATTCTGCAGCGGGAGCAGCGGGGATCTCTTCAGCGGGAGCCTCAGCAGCGGGGGCCTCTTCCACGGCCTTCTGCTTGGGCTTGTAGCCCTCGCGATACTCGATGGGAATGTGCTTGCCTTCCTTAATGGCCACTTCTCTCAGCCACCGGGCGCCGCCAATCCGTACCCAATCCTGACCCTCAATAGGGGCCGCCGACTTGCGGCACTTGGCTGGGGAATTCTTTTTTGGCTTTGCAACAGACATTGTAAATTAATACCTCCATAAGATAGCCGCCTCTAAGCTCTCGCTAGAGCGCAGAGGGGCTCGAACTTTCTCCAAAAAAGGCTCATTTAAAGAGAGTACGATCCGGCGAAAGTACGAAATTCCGTGAGAAATTCCTTTGCTGGGTGATTAATCCTCCCTCAACTAGCAAAAACTAGCCTAAATAAGCGATAGCCTCGATCTCTACTAAAGCCCCTTTGGGGAGCTCTTGGACCTCTACCGCCGAGCGGGCCGGGGCGGGGGCGGGGAAGAATTGGGCGTAGACCCTATTGAAGGCCGCAAACTGGCTCAGATCCTTTAAAAAACAGGTAGTCTTAACTACCTGAGCCAGATGGCCGCCGGCGGCTTCCACTACGCTCTGCAAATTGCGCAAGGCTTGTTCCGTCTGGCTGGCTAAGTCGGCGCCTACTAAGGCGCCCTCTTGAGGGTGGAGGGGCAATTGGCCCGAGCAGTAGAGCCAGGGGCCTACGCGCAGAGCTTGGGAGTAGGGGCCGATAGCCGGAGGGGCTTGGGGGGTGGCGATAACTTGGGGCCAGCTGGGGGCGCTCGTCTCTTTTTTATCCATCTTTATACTTTCCACCCTTTCCTTATTAAACCCTATACTTTCCCCACTAGAGCAGGGAAAGGCGTCCCCCTTCCTTAAAGGGGGCGTATGTCTCCCACTAGCCCCTTAGATCCCCAGCTCCGCCGCCGCGCCTTACTGAGCGGAGGGATAGTAGGCCTCTTTTTCTTCCTACTCTACCTATGGAGCTTAGCTCCCGCCCTGCCTCCCGGTTACGACAGCGCGGAGCTTATCGCCGCTTGCGCGGCGGGCGGGATCGCCCATCCGCCCGGTTATCCGCTCTATACCCTCTTAGGTTGGGGGCTCTGTTCCTTACATCTCTGGGATCCAGCTTATACGATGAACCTCTTCTCCGCTCTCTGCGGGGCGGGGAGCTGCGCCTTGGTGGCGGCTACCTCCGTCTTAGGGGGCTTAGGTATAGTAGCCTCTCTAGCGGGGGCCTCACTCTACGGTTTGGCCCTCACCCCCTGGCGGATGGCGGTGGGGGCGGAGGTCTTCGCCTTCCACCTCTTCTTAGTAGCCCTCTTTAACTTAGTAGCCTTCCTCTGGTACCTAGAGCCCGCTAAGCGCCGAGGTTACGGGCTAGCCCTAGCCTTCCTCTTAGGCTTAGCCTTGAGCCACCATCAGACTATTATCCTCCTCTTACCCGGTTTAGGGCTGCTCTTTTACTTAGAGCGCTCTAAAGGTTTGGGGCTCAGCTGGTGGCAGGCCGGGGCCTTCTTAGGGGGCTTACTCCCTTACCTCTGGTTGCCCTTACGGGCTCGGGTCCTAGAGGGCCGCCCTTTAGGGGAAGGTTGGGCCATGAACTGGGGTAATCCCAGCGACTGGGAGGGCTTTTACTGGGTTATCTCCCGCTCCGGTTATGGGACTTTGCAACTCTCTACCCAAGGGGGGGCGGAGATCGACTGCCTAGCTAGTTTGGGGGGCTGGCTCCTCTCCTGGGGCTGGAGCCAATTCTTTATCGTAGGGGCTCTTTTGGCTTTAGTAGGTCTCTCTTCTGGGCTAAACAAAGCTCGCCCTTGGACCCTCTACTTACTCTCCCTCCTTATTTTGGCGGGGCCCATTTGGTCCTTATGGGCGGCCCAGCCCCAGGCCCCCGGCTTTGGAGAGATGTTAGAGCGCTTTTACGCTACCTCTTACCTAGCTAGCGCTTACTTTATAGCCTGGGGTTGGCAGCGGCTCTTTAATAAGTTGCCTAAAGCTAAAAAGTCCTACTCTTTAGCTTTAGAGTCGCTCTGCCTTTTCTCTTTAGGAATAGGGGTCTTATTCTACAATTATCCCGCCGCTTCCGAGCGGGGCGCCTATTTAGTCAACGATACCTTGCGCTCTATGGCGGCCCAGATCCCCGATAAGGCCCTAGTCTTAGCCCAAAATGACGCTACCTGCGGGGGCTTAATCTACGCTCAAGCGGTGGAAGGGCGGCGCTTTCTCCTAGTACCGGTGGGGGTCGCCCATTCCCCCTGGTTTATAGAGTCGCTGCCCCCCCAGGAGGGGGCCATCCTGGCCCACGAGGGCCTAGCCGGACTAGCCAACTGGGCCGCCAGTCAGGGTAGAGACGTCTACTTTGACGTCCAACGCACGGCCCTCAGTTGTGCCCTAGCTAGTAAAGATACCCCCCGCTACGTCTTACGGGAAGGGCTCCTCTACCGCTACCTGCGCCCCGGCGAAGAAGAACTCCTAGCCCCCGGCGGCCAAGAACTCTACCTCCAACGCGAATCCGCCCGCCTGCAACGCTTCCAAACCGACTACCACCCCATCCCCTGGAACAAAGACCCTATACGACGGCCTTTCTGGGAAAAATTTTACCTCTCTCAATGGAAACAACTCTTCCTAGATTTTCAGACTGACATTCCGTCCAGAGTTGATGCCTAACCGTAACTAATGGACCGAGATAGTTTAGGACGCTTGTCCAATTGGACCATGCGAGCCGAGCTCTACGTCGATTGCGGGCAGCTAGGCTCCAGAAAGTGGGGAGACACTTTCTTTCGCTACCTGCCCTCCATCTTGGAATAAATCTCGGAGCTCGGAATCTGTCCAGGCGAGCGGGCGACCAGGCTTCGGTCAGCTCAGTTGTCGGCTCAAACAGTGCTGACGCAAACTCGCCGACTGACTTCGCTTCCTTCCGCGTAAGCAGCCCGCGAACCCGTAACGCGCCTTAGCCTGCACTCTAGCTCATTTCCGGCGCCCTGCGCCACGCCAGAACGATTTTCACCCTAGCCAAGCAATCCCCGGAACTCGCCAGATATTTCCCCAAGCCCTCTCGCCCTTAAGTCACCGACGAAACTAAAGTTAGAGCCACAACCTCTCCTCCCGCCGGCAACCCTCAATTACGCATTACGAATTCCGAATTCCTAATTACGCTCTTGCAGGCTAGGCGCTACACGCCGCCTCTGGCGGCATGCAGCGCCTAGCTTGCAAGAGCGTCTCGTAGTTGTCGATATTGTAGGCGCTCTCGGCGTAGGGGCTGACGATCCCTTTACAGGGGGCGTCGAGGAGGCGGCGGCCGGCGTCTTCGGCTTGGGCGATGGTGAGTCGGCGGGTGGCCAATCTCCAGAGCGTTTTAAAGCCCAGGAGCATAGCCAATTTAAAGACGTACTTGCGCATCTGGGTCACTTGGGTGATGGCCTCTTTCAGTTGTTGGGCGGCGTCGGCGCGGAGGATGACTAAGCCGCTGCCGCAGAAAGTGCCGTCGACTAGGTGGGCGTAAGTATGTTGGAGTTGGGGGTACTTCTGTTCAGAAACGCTCTTTTCTACGAAGGCGTACCAGAGCGCATTTTCGGGGTATTGGCTAGCTTGAGTAATAAAGTCGCCGACCGCTTGGGGGGTGAGGAAGGGCAAGTCTCCGGCTACTAAGAGTACGGGCTGGGGGGTAGGCGTAATTTGGTCTAGCCCATTATAGAGCGACTGGGCCAATTTATCTCCGCAGGGTACTACCCAATCGGCCTCTTTCCACTCGGGCCCTAACTCCTCTTGGGTTAAGGGGCTAACGACTATTACCGGTCCCACTTGGGGGCAAGCTTTGAGCGCTGCTAAGGTATGGACGCTGAGCGGCTTAGAGCCTAGGGGCAAGAAACCTTTACTGGGCACGGCCGGTTCGCTGGCGGGCAGGTTCTTGAGCTTCCCTCCGGTGAGGAGAATAGCGGGTAGGGGCAGGGTGAAGTTAGGCGCGGGCTGGTACATAATTTACCTTTCGGAGATGAAGTGGGTGAGATAGGGGCTGCCCAGGGGCTGGAGGCTCTCTAAGAGTTGGGGTTGGAGCTCTACCCTTTGGCGAGCGGCGGGTTCCAGGAGTCCCATCACGGTAGAGCCTGAGCCGCAGAGTAGAGTGGCGGCGCAGCCCCAATCCTCTAGAGCTCGGAAGACCCCTTCCAGTTGGGGTTGGAGCTGGAGGGCCGCCGGTTGGAGATCGTTGCGCAAAAGTTGCAAGAAGCTAGCTATCCAGGCGGGGGAGTCGACGGGGGCAGGCAAGTTTTCGAGGAGCTTAACCATTTGGGGGGCGCAAGCGGAGGCCGGGCGGCGCAGGTCGGCCTCTAGGCGATCCCAGGCTTGGTAGACGGTGGGGGTGCTCATCCCCCAGGGCGGGGCCAGGAGTAGGACCCCCCAGTCGGCTAAGGGTTGGGGGAAGGGCAGGGGCGAGATCTCTTGGCCCAGATCGGTCCCCCGGGCCGTGCCGGGTTGGAGGTTAAAGGCTACGTCGGCCCCCAATTTTTGGGCCAAGTGGTTGAGCTGGGGGAGAGTCAAGTTGAGCTCATAGAGTAGGTTCAGCCCAACCAGGGTGGTGGCGGCGTCGGAGCTGCCCCCTCCCAGTCCCCCTCCGGCGGGCAGGTATTTATGGAGCTGGAATTGGCAGGGCAGCTCCTTTTGGAGGTACTCCTCCAGCATCCGCTGGGCGCGCAAGACGAGGTTTTGAGGGTTACTTTCGACGCTCAAGCCTTGGCCCACGTGATCGCAGATCTGGAGCTGGGTAGCGCCCTTTTGCAGTTGCAGAGTATCGGCTAAGGCTAAGCTTTGGAAGATAGTATCTAGGGCGTGGTAGCCGTTGGGGCGGAGGTCGGTTATCTCCAGGCAGAGGTTGACTTTAGCGGGCGCGCTGAGGGTGAGGGTCACGTCTAGAATAAGACCTCCATTAAAAAAAGCCCCCCTACCATTAGTTAGAGATTAAACCTCTGGGGGGTTAGAACCTCTTTCTCGATAGGGGGGCTTAGGGGGATAGGGAGCTACTTAGTGGAGGAGGGGGCCTCCAGTTCGATCTCTATTATCCCTTCGGTGGGCGATTGGACGCCCGGCTCCGTCTCAACTTCCAGCTCTAAGGGAGCGTCGGTTGGGGAGTCGCTAGCCGGGGCGGCCGGGGCCAGTTTGTAGCGCAGGGCGCTTTTGAAGGTCTCCATCTGGGCTTGGGCCAGTTCGCGCAGTTGGGCGAAATCGTTGGGGTAATACCAGGCCTTTTTGATCTCGGTGCGGCTATAGAACCAGACCTCGTCTCCCTTAACTACCGTCTTACAGAGATAAGAACCGGCGGGGTTGGTGAGGTTGCGATCTTTAGGCTGGGCGATAACTTGGCTCTGGGGGGGCAGGTGGAGTCGGTAGCTGACCTCATCTAAGAAGGGGGCGTCGAAGCGGATGGGAAAGGCCCGATCGGCGGTATTGAGGGCCACTTGGAGGGACTGACCTTGGATAATGGGCAGGGGGGTCTCGAAGTAACCTTCGGCCGCTTGGAAGCGGGCGCTATTGGAGAAGCTGACGGAAGTATTGAAGGTCAGGGGCTGGTCGGCCGGGACCTGGTTGGGGAAGTAGTGGGAGTAGGGGATGGTCTGGAAGCAGAAGCTGCGGTTGAACTTGAGGAAGATCCAGTCGATAATCTCTTGGCGCTGGGCGGGGGTTAAGGTCTGCATCTGGCTCATGGCGGAGCGCAAGATATTGGCCCGGGGGCCGTTATAGGTGATGTCGGCGGTCAGTTGGCCCATGCCGGTAGTCTCCAGGCGTCCATCTAAGTGGAAGAAGGCCGCATTCTCTTGGGGGGTAGAGGAGGGGCCGGTTACGATTTGGGCTTCAGTTTCGATGCCGGTGGGCAGGCGCAGGAGGGCCGAGCCTTGGAAACCCAGGCCGGGCGCTTTTAAGGTCCCGCCGGGCAGGGAGGGATCGATCCACCAGCTCTGGGAGTCGGGATCGACTACCTGGAGCATAAACTGGTTGGCGTAGCTGGGCACGGGGGGCAGGGTACGCAGATCGTGAAGGTCGGCGGTGGTGGTGAGGTAAGGTACCACGCGCAGGCCGGCCTTGCGCAGCAGCGCTCCCATGAGGTAGGCGGCGTCGGGATAGGTCAACTGTTTGCCTTCGGTGAGGGCTACTAAGTCGGCGGGACGCCAGTACTCGCTGCCCTTATCGACTACCGAGAATTGGCCCATATACTTGAGAATATCGGCGATCTTAGCCGCGGTAGGCTTACTGACGGAGGTCAGGCGGGCGCTGAGCAAGTTGAGCTTCCCTTGGGGGTCGTCCGTATTCTGACGCCAGACTTGGGCGGCCCAGGTTCCCATCTCTTCCCAGTTAGCGAAGGGGCTGACGGCGATGTACTTATAGTAGTTGAGATCGGAGGGCATACTGACGGCGTCGGGGAGGACGTCGTAGGGGCGGTCGGTCTCCCAGTAATAGCTCTTTTGGCCGTTGCGCTTTTCGATCTTAGGCTTAGGCAGATGGGAGACGTTAGTAAAGGTGTGGGCCTCGACCTCTTGGGGCAAGGTCACTTTGAAGGTGGAATTGAGCAGAGGCACGTCATTTTGGATAAAGGAGACCGTCCACCAGGCCTTATCGGGGCGGGGCTGGTAGGTGGTCTTAATGGCGTACTCTACGATAGAGCCTACCTCCACTTGGGGCAGCTGGGCCACTAAGATCTTGTACTTAGCGTAGGCGGGCACGTTGGGGATGGTCTCAATCGTCTTGAGGGTGTCGAGGTCCACCTCTAAGACTTGGCCTTGAGGGGTAATAGTGCGGGCGAAGAGGAACTCGATCTTCTCGCTGCCCTCCCAGTAGGGGCGGGGGGCTAAGCTAAAGAGTTCGGCTCCATTTTCGGTGAGGATCTTGACCGCATTGTGCTCGGTAGCTACCGCTGAATAGTCGGGGTTGAGCGTATAGGTGAGATCGTCGATGACGATCAGAGCGCTGGCGCGGGGGTACTCCTCCTGGCCGGGCAGATCGCGCAGGCGGGGATCTATCTTCCCCGCGCTGGAGTCAGGGGCGGCGCTTAAGGGCGCGCCTCCTACTAAGAAGAGGGCCAGGACCCACATTAAGCCTATCCAGAGCCAAGCTCGGCGGGGCAAAGCGTGCAAGTTCATCAGTTGCTATTCCTCGACAAATTAAAATAGACGCCAAGTCAGTATCTCGCGACTAAAGGCTCAGAAGGTGAGATGCTGACGGCGTTCTCTAGTTCCCTCTAGCGGGGGAGAAGGGAGCCTTTTATTTTTTCTTTTTGCTATTCTTGGTGACGGGAGTGGCTTCAGCCTCTTTATCTTCGGCGCTCTCAGCGGTCTCGGCGTCGCCTTCGCCGCCCAAAGCCTTCTGGATATCGCCGTCGGTGGCGCCCTGGAGGTTGGCTAAGACGGTTAAGAGCAGCGCGGTCTTCTGGATACCTTCATCTATGGAGTGTAAGCGAGAGAGGATGACGACCACTCCCACGCCGCAGAGGATAGTGATGATAATAAGACAGCAGACGACGACGGCGGATAGCAGGGTAGACATAGATAGCTCCTCCAATATTTTTATGATTAGGATCTTCAAGCTAGGGACCTAGCTATTGGTGGGGGACCGAGTGCTTCTCAGTCCTAAAGGTTAGGAGATACTTTGAGCTTTTTGCTCCCTCTTCCTCTACTATTTATCCTTCCAAGGGGGCAAGAGGGTGAGATCGCTGGGCGCAGATTGTAAAGGTACGGTCTGGATGGGGCCCAGATGGGGATCGACTAAGAGCAGGCGGGGCGGCTGGGAGGTAGCCACTAAGAGGCGATCGCCGGCGGGATCGGGCATGAGGCGCATGGCGATGGGGGTAGCTTCTAAGGGGACGGTCTCTTGGAGCTTCCCGGAGGCTACTTCGATACTACCTAACTCTCCCGAGGCGTTGAGTACCCAGAGGATATCCCCTTTAGAGGAGAGTTGTAAGTCTTGGACCCCCTCTCCTCCCGTCTCCCGCCAGAGGGCCGTCTGGTTGAGGCCGGGCAGTTGGTAGAGGGCTACTTGGGAGGGGTTGTGGCTCCCTACAAAGAGGGTCTGGCCCGGGCTATCGATAGCCAGGGTGCTGGGATTAGGGGAGGTAGCGTCCTCAATTTGGGTGGGCTGGGGATGCTCATAGACGAAGGTCATGAGCCGATTATCCCCTTGGCTAGCCGCAGCTAAACGCGGGAAGGGTTGACCGGCCGCTTGGGTATTCTCCAGAGTGGAAGTAGCCATAAGAGGCCCTTCCGGTTCGGAGCGTTTAGTCCCCAGGGCGTAGAGATTGACGACCTCCTCTTGATAACCTTGGGCGGGGGGTTGCGCGGGCAGGGGGTCGGGATTTAAGCCTAAGACGCTCAAGTAGCCGCTAGCCGCATGTTGGGCGAAGAGGAAGGTCTCGGGGGGATTGAGGACCATCTGGCTCACGCCCGGCTCTACGGAGAGGGTACTGATAACCTCTTGAGAGCGGGGATTTAAGAGGTAGATAACCCCCTCTTGAGCGCTAGAGCCGTAGAGTTTTTCTCCATCTTGGGTGGCCGCCAGGGCGCGAATGGGGCTAGGCAGGGAGATAGTACCCGTGGGGCGCAGACTGGGCAGGGCGAAGATCTTTAATTCTGAGCCGCAGGCCAAGTAGCAATGGTAGCCATTACCGGGCTGGGCGGGGCTAGCTGAGGGTTGGACGGCGGGCGCTGGCTGGGCGGAGGGGAGGGGTTCGACCTCAGAGGCCACGACCAAGTAACCGGCGGCCACCACCACTAAGAGGGCCCCCATCCAACCTAAGCGGTAGGCTAAGGAACCCTGGCTCCAGCCCCCTAAGAACTGGGACCACCAGGTCCAGGGGTTGAGCTTACTGGGCTCAGAGGCCCGCTCAATAAGTTGGGGCAGGGGCGGGTGGAGGATAGGCTCTAAAGCCTTAGAGAAATCTTCAAATTGGGGGTAGGGGATGGTAGAGGCCCCTTTAGAGGATAAGAGCTTATTGATGACCTCCGCCAAGGGGGCGTTGACGTTGCCGCCCTCGCTAATCTGTCCGATGGGCGGGGCGATATTGCGGGTCAAGAGCCAATAGGCGATCTCGCCCAGCTGGTGGTACTCGTCGGCCACCATGAGGGGGGTAATAGCGCGCGGAGGTTGGCGCTCATTTTGGAAGTAGGGCTCGATTTTAAAGGAGTGGAGTTTAATCTTCCCTTCCAGGTCGACCCACAGGCGCTCGGGGGTTAAAGGTCCATAAAAGTAAGGTTGGGGCCTATCTTGGAGGTAGTGGAGGGCGGAGCTTATAGCTTGGAGCCAGGGTAGGACCTCTTCGCGCTCTAGGGGGCGGCTAGACATCTCTTGCAGTCCCTCTAAGGTCAAGCCGTCCAAATACTCCATGACTACTACTTGGAGTCTATCCTGGGTGAAATAGTCGTAGAATTTCACTAGGTGGGGGTGATCGAGGGAGAGGAGGAGGGTCATGACCTCTTGGAAGCGGAGGGTCAGATCTTCTAGGGCGCCGGCGCTGAGGGAGGGCTTAGGCCAGTAGGCGCGCAGGAGGACTTTGCGCCCGCGGGAGTTGTCGCGGGCGCTATAGACGTACTCTGCTCCCTGCTGTTTCAGGCATTTTAGGACTTTATACCTATCTCCCTGTAACATCTGGTTGGGTTTGAACTCAATGGCCATGATCGACTTCGCCTTCGCCCCACAAAATATCAAGAGTAACTTTCCACTCGCTTTCTTCTAGCACGTAAAGTTACCTTTATTTTAAGGACTCTGAGCCTGCAACTTACCCCCTGGGGGAAGGAATCGTTTAGAGGTATTAGGAAGAGCGCAGGGTGTCTAAATCGAATCGAGCTTTTAAGTCTAAGCGCTGTGTGCTTATAGTGGGGGAGCGTAACGAGGAGCAGACCAGTTTAGCGGCTAGTTTGGGCGCTCTGGGCTCCGAGGTGGTAGTTATTGGCAACTTAGAGGAGCTCAAGAAATTCTTCTTGCGCTCTCGCCCGGTCCAATTCGTGGCCGTCAACGTTGATTTCCCGCACCAAGACGAGGTGGGGAGCCTAGCCTTCAAGGCGGGTTTAGATATTGAGATCTTCTTCCTCTACGACAGTTATGCCAGTCAAAGCTCGAGCCGTCAGGGTAGCGAGCGTCCCCGGATGCGCACCGCTTACCTCTGTTATACTTCTTTCGTATCTAACAAGTATTCTTGCCGCCTGATGCAGGCCTGCGGGGCCTGGTGGGAGATTAAGGGCAAGGAGGCGCCCGTCCACGAGCGTTACCGCAAGTTGCTCAATAGGGTGCGCCAGGGGGTAGTCGATCTCGACGCCCAAGATCAGATTCAGTGGGCCAACAACGCCTTTAAGGGTTTAGTGGGTCAGGGCGATTTGGAGGGTCGCAACTTTAGCGAGTTAGTAGATAGTCGGGATATAGCTTGTCTCAACGCCGTCCAGGTCCAGTTGCGCAACGGGATCATCTCCCCTTACGTAGTGCGTCTGCGTTCGGACGGGCAGGTAGTGGAGATAGACGCTACCCCTCGTTTCGATAAGGATGGGGCCTATACGGGCAGCGTGGCCTTAGTGCGCCAGGCGGAGGGTATGCCCTTAGAGGAGTTCGTGGCCAGCCGCAACTTGGTGACTCTCTACAGTTTAGCTTTGCGCCTCAGTCGGGCCTTCGACGTCTCTAAAGTTATTAATATTATTACGGAGACGGTACGCAGTATGTGCGATTACCGTTGTTGCGGCATCAAGTTGCAGGGCTTTGGGGAGGTCATCGATCAGGATGTCGATCGTAGGATTACTCCGGCTCTCAAGGAGACGGTCGATTCCTTCTGCACGCGTTTAGGCAGGCAGGCGATCCGGGTCATTAAGGATTTAGAGCACGATCCCGATCCGGCGGCTTCGGCTATTCGAGAGGCCGGTTTGCGGGGTATCGTCTGTGTGGCTCTCACGGTGGGGGTGGAGCATATCGGTTGCATTTGGGCTTTGGCCGATAAGGAGAGCGCCCTTTCCCGGGAGAACAACTCCTTCTTAATTTCGGTGGGCATCCAGGCCGGTTTGGCCTTACAGAACGCTATCAACGTCAAGCGCCGTTTAGAGGAGGAGGCCAACCGCCGCCGCTTCTATCGGGACGCTCTCAACGCTCTCACTTCGGGCAAGTTAGTCTTCTGCGAGCGGGACGAGTTAGATAGTCACTGGGCCAAGTGCGGTCAGGAGGAGGCCTCTTTAGAGCTCAAGGAGTTTGCCGACGTGCCCCAGTCGCGCCGTCTGACGGAGGGGATTATGAGCGCCCACGGTTTCCCCCAGGAGCGCCTCTTCGATATGGTAACTTGCGTCTCCGAGGCGGCGACTAACGTAGTTAAGTACGGTCCTCCGGGCCAGATGCGCATTCGGGTGGAGGACGACGGGGTCCACGTGCGTTTAGACGACGTGGGTCCGGGTATCGCCTTTGCCAACTTGCCCAAGGCGGTCTTACTGTCGGGCTATTCGATGGGCGCCACCCCTTCCTTGGGGTTAGGTTATTCGGTGATGTTAGAGATGTGCGACTGCGTCTATCTGTGCACTTCGGAGCGGGGCACCTCTTTAATTTTGGAGATGTCTCACGCCAAGGCCGATCCGTTGGACGCCTTTGTAGCTTTTAATGAAGTGGCCAAGTAGAACGCGGTGTCTGGGAAGCGGGTCCTTTTAGTAGTTATAGCCTTAGCCTTGTGGTTGCCTTTGGCTTTGGCCGTCTTAGTCCCCGCCCAGGGCGACTCGGAGGCGGCGGACAATTTGCACGCCCGTTTGGAGGCTGAGGCGCTCTTGCGCGTCGCTCGTCTCTTGACCGTAGCGGGGGTAGACCGGTTGCCGCGGGACCTCTCCCAGATGAACGCTTCCGATCTGCGCGGGGTAGCTCCCAATACGGCTTTAGCCATTTCCATTTTAGAGTTGAGCGCCGGGGACAAGGCGGGCGCCCAGTCCGTTTTGAGTTTGTTTGAGGGCCAGCAGAGCAACCCTTTGGCTAGGGCTTTAGAGCGTTTAGCGGAGGGTAAGGATTTATCGGCCCAGGAGCGGGCTAAGGCTTTAGCTTATCTCTCTAGCTTTTCCAATTTGAGCGCCCAGTATTACGGTTACCTTCTCTTAGCCGATTTCCCGGACGATCCGGCCTCTTTTATGGGGGAGGGTAAGTATAAGGGTTGGTTAGCGGAGGGGGAGCGGGACAAGTTGTGGCTAGCGGCGGCAGCTCTAGGCATAGTGGGGGCTTTGCTTTTGGGCGCTTATTATCTTTGGCGCAGTGGGCGCGACTGTTGGCGGAGGTTACAGAGCGGGGAGGAGGGTGAGCCTTTACCGTGGCGTTGGCGTCCGGTTTTAAGCCTTTACCTCTTTGTGGGTTTAAGTTGGCTAGCGATGGTAGTGGCCTTAGTGACCGTCACTTGGATGCGTACTAAGGGCGCTCCGGCTTCGCTCTCTTTGGTCCTCAGTCAGTTTTTAGCTTACGCCTTATGCCTTTTAGTCTTGGCTTGGCTATTGCCTAAGTTGGTTAGCCCGGCGGGGGAGCGAAAGTTAACTAGCGACCAGGTCTTAGGTTTGGAGGGTTTTAAGCTCTCTTACATTGGGCAGGGTTTAGGCGGTTACGGGGTAGCCTTAGTGGCGGCTATGGGGGCGGGTTTAATTACTAGCTCTTGTTTAGGGGAGCCCGTCCGTTCCTCCAATCCTTTGCTCTTACTGTTGGCGGGGAGCGACCGTTGGGAGTTTTCGCTCTTTGTGGCTTTGGTCTTATTGGGCCCCATCTATGAGGAGGTCCTCTTCCGGGGCTTACTCTTCCAGGGTTTGGGGGCTCACATTTCGCCTATTGGGGCGGCGGTAGTCAGTTCGCTGATCTTTGCCTTAGGTCACGGCGACAGCCATGGCCTTTTAGTCTTGACCGCTTTAGGTTGCGTCTTCTGTTGGCTGCGCCGCGCCAGCGGCAGCCTCTGGCCGCCCATTATTAGCCACGTCTTGTGGAACGGCGGCATCGTCCTCTACCTCCTCTTCATCTTTTAAGCCCCGCCCCCGCAATTTACGGCCTTTCGCTATCGTGAGTCCCGCCGCTTAGGTAAGAGAGAAAAGAGAAGAAGTTACGGCCGTGCGCTTTCTCTCAGCCATTCGCCTAAGTCCGAGGTTTTAAAAAAGGTTAGTGAGTCCAGTCGTAACCTAAGTTACGGTCGTCCAGTATCTAAAGCCAGTAGCCTAAGTCCGAGGACCCAAAAAAAGGATAGTAGGTCTAGCCGTACCCTAACTTACGGCCGCTCAGTACCTAAAGTCAGCCGCCTAACTCCGAGGTTTAAAAAACCGGGTAGCGGAGATGAAGATGTTGAGGACTTGGCGTTGGAGTTCGTTGGGCAGATCGACCGCTTGGCGGGCGGTATCGGCCATTTGCATGAGCTCGTTGAATTGGTCCTCTTCGGGTCCGGCGCTGGCGGGCAGAGCCTCTTCCTCTTCGCTCGATTCCCAGCGTGGGGGTTTACTTTCCGTTTCGGGGCTGGGCGCGCTTTTGGCGGCGTTGGCGGCGGGGTTGGGCTCTTCGGGTTTCGGTCCCTTATTGCCGGTCAGGATCCGCAGCAGGCTATAGATGCCGTTCAGTTCTTCGCTATTCCCTCCCATCCGTTCGACGACGTAGGTGACGTCGTTGAGCAGGGGCACGAAGGTCCCGCGTTGGGGCGAGAAGGCTTCTACGAAGCGCACGTCTACGATGCGGGAGGTTTTGAAGGTGGGCAGGGTCTGTTCGATCTGTTCCATCTTCATACCGCTAGCGGAGTGGAGTCGCAGGATGCGGGGCGCCTTTTCGGGCGATTCAAAGAATTGGAAGAGCAGGTCTTTAAAGAATTCTGATTCTTGGCGTCTACTCCGTCCCAGGGGGCTGGGCGGTCCGGCGCAGTAGGGTCCTAGTTTCTCTTGGGGCCGGAAATGGTAGATCTTGAGGGGCGTAGTCTGTCCTCCGAAGTAGGGGCTCCGTCCCAGTCGGCGTTCGATCTCTTGGCTATGGTCTTCGATAAAGAAGCGGTAATCGACGAAGAGCACGCTCAGTTGGGTATGGGCCAGCATTTCGCTCAGGGTCTGGTGTCGGGAGCGGGCCAATAGTTTCCAGCATTCGAGCAGGGCTACTAAGGTATCTTCAATTTGGCGTTCGGAGGCTATGGCCAGGTAGTGGCGGGGCAGTTGTCCGTAATTATCGCGGCAGGCCTCGTCGACGGCCCCTAGGAACTCGACGAAGGCTTGGAGCCTTTGGGCGTCGATCTGGCCGTTAGCTTCGACGATGGGCAGGGAGAGGTACTCGCGCGGGTTGCGTTGGCGCAATTGTTCGAGCCACTCGCAGATCGATTGGCGCAGCGGATTGAGTCCGGCCGTAGGTTGGACTTGGCGGGCGTCCGTCTGGAGGGGGGTGATGCGCACTAGGTTAGGTAGCGGCACTTTGCGCTCGAGGCTCAGGCGCACTAATCCTTCGCAGGCGGCTACCCCTACGTTCTGGTCGTCGGTATGGTCCAGGATATGGCGCAGCTCTTCTTGGGCGATAAAGCGCCCTTTGGGGTCGGTAGCGAACTCGGCGCTAGAGAGCAGCTGGCAGGCGATGAGTTCTTTTTCCGGCACTTCGGAGTGGGCTAAGGTCAGGATACGATCTTCAATGAGGTTGCGGAACCCGACTTCATCGACCATCTTGACGTAGGAGCCAAATTCGATATGGGAGCAGCGGCTCATAGCTAAGAGCACTTGCAGGGCCAGCAGTTCCAGCTGATCTTCTTGGCCGCTCCCTTGGAGCAGGCAGGCGTGGGGTGAGAAGTCGAGGCGTTCGCGACTACTTCCGCGCAGGACTTTGCCCAGGATCTCTTGGGTGCGGGCGTCCATTAAGCCGGAGATGAGGGAGCGCCCTTCGGGGCTCCAGAGCTTTTTATAGATCCGCTCTAAGATATCGGGCCGATCGGAGAGCGACTGGTGGGGCGAGGGTTGGGCGAAGATATTCCAGACCGCATCGTGGAGCCAGTTGAGCCGTTTGTATTTGGGGGAGGTAGGTTCGGGCCGGCCTAAGAGATAGTCTAGCCCCAATTCGCGCATCGTCTGGGGCAGGAGTTGCATATCGTAGTCGAGGACGATCTGGTGGCTCCAGGTCCAACCGGTATTGGGGGGCGGCTGCAGGGAGTCGACGCTCTCTACGGAGGGGAGGTAGACGTAGTGGGCGTTCTCGCGGTCGTCGAGGAAGATGGCCAAGACGTTCTCTTGGCCGATGAGCTCTTCATCGTGGACTTTGAAGGTATGGCCCAAGACGGCTTTACTGAAGTGGTAGGCGCAGAACCCTTCGATAAAGCTAAAGCTAGTGCGCCGTTCCCCCTCTTTGGGGTTAATCATAAACTTCTCGGGCGGGATGGAGGAGATCCGCCGCCAGATGACGGTCTTATCGAAGTCGGATTGGAAGGAGGCGATAAAGTCCCGTCCCGATTCGAGCATATCGGCCAGATCGATCTCGCTCAGCTGTTCGATCTTGGGTAAGGAGCCTAAGACTACCCCGTCAAAGGTCTGTTGGGGCATGCGCAGGGCCTTACCGGCCGTTTGGGCGTTGGGGATCCACAGCCAAGTGCGGCTCCCGTCTCGCCGTTGGAAATTGCTGAGCAGTCCGATCCCCGTAAACTCGACTAATTTGGGGAAGACTACGTCCATACGCTGGCCGGGTCCCAGCTCGAGGGCCAGACTAGAGAGGGAGACGTCGAAGGCTCCGCCCACTACTAACATGGCGTAGGCCGAGGTCTCTAGGCAGTAATTCTTATCCGCTTCGGAGAGGGAGTCGGCGTCGATAACCCCCAGTTCGGCATCTACGAACATACAGAGGGCGGCTACGGTATTGGGGTGGTAGCGCCGTCCCACGGCGGAGAGCAGGGCTAGGAGGCTCATCTGTTGGTCGTTGATGATGAGTCCGTGGCCGCTATGGATCTTGCGTAGGGCTTGGGAGAAGGCGGTGACGCGGCGGCTATCGCTATCGACGGCTAATTGTTCTAGGATGGCGATGGGGCTGCGGTTATCCCAATTATTGCGCAGCCTTTGGGGCAGGCTGTAGTACTGGGGGGTCGCCAATAAGCTCTGGAGATCTTCGTAATTGAGTTGAGCGGAGAAGCTCAGCTTTTGCCAGTCCTCTTCTTTGAGGGGCAGGCCGAAGTGGGAGCTGACGATACTTAGGGCTACGGGCGAGATCTGGATCGTATCTTGGGCGGAGAGTTCGGAGGGGTCCAGGTTCCCGGCGGCCAGTTCTAGGAAGATGGGGAAGGCGATTAAGACTTGTTCGGAGATATTCTTTCCGGCCTGGATAAAGTGCTGTTTCAGTTCTAGGGCCGGGCTCTCGTCGATAGTCAGCCCTTCGCGGTAGAGTCGCAAGAACTGGCGGGTGGCGGCGGCTAATTCGGAGCTAGCTACCGCTTGCAGGCCGCGCAAGATGCTCTGGACGTTGCGCCTTTGGCTGGTAATGGCCCGCAGGAAGGTAGACATTTGGGCGATGGGGGGCACATTTTGGAAGACGGGCCGGTTATCGACTACCTCTTCAAAGTCGACGATTTGGGTATCTTTATCGAATTCGAAGATATATTGGAACTCGTCTCGCTCTCGCCCCAGGAGTACGCTAATAATCTGGCCCCCTTGGGGCTGGCTCCCTAATCCGGCGCGGAGCAGTTTGGCGCTTTTGAGCCCTTCGGGGTCTTGGCGGGAGGCGTGGAGTACGACTTTAGCCGTACTCTCTTGGCCCTCGGGCAGGCGCAGAGGTACGGTCAGGGTCACCTCTTTTCCGCGGGAGGGTATATTCTTAGTGAAGCGCCCTAGGGGGCCGGTCAGAGAGCCTAAGACGGTAAAGAGGCGCGTGGGGGAGAGGGTGGAGTAGAACTCCAACCTCTTAGGGGAGCAGATGGCGATGCGCAGGCACCCTTCTAGGGAGACTACCTCTCCCGAGGGCTCGGCCGCTAGCTCGGCGCTGGGGGAGCTCTCCTGGGAGGGAGCGGCTCCCGACCCCCACAAGCGGGAGACAAAGTTTATCCCCCGCCCCAGTATTCCGGAATTTTGGCTCTCTTGGGCCATCCTCTGCCTCTACTCTAAGACTACGTCGGCGAAGTTGTCCATCAAGCGATCGCGGCACATACGTCCCAGGATCTGGTTGAACTCTTCGAACTTGAGGGTCCGCTGTTCCTTGACGGCGTAGCGCCTCCAGGTGACCGCTTCTTCTTCCATCTCTTGGGCGCCTACTACTAAGATATTGGGGATCTTACTAGTGACGGCGGCGCGGATCTTCTTATTGAAGCTATCGTCTCCTAAGTCGGCGTGGGCCCGATAGAGCTGGTCGCGCAGGCGGGCGGCCAACTTCTCGGCGTACTCTCCGAACTTATCGGTAGAGACGGGGATAATTACCACTTGGGTGGGAGACATCCAGGTGGGGAAGGCGCCTTTAAAGTGTTCCATCAGGAAGGCTAAGAAGCGCTCGTGGGTCCCTAAGGGGGCGCGGTGGATGCAGTAGGGGGTATGGTACTCGCCATCTTTACCGGTATAGACTAAGTTAAAGCGCGGCGGCACGGCAAAGTCTAACTGGTTGGTGGAGGCGGTCTCTTCCCGTCCTACCACGTTGCGGATCTGGAAGTCTACCTTGGGTCCGTAGAAGGCGGCTTCGCCCGGCACCTCTTCGTAGGCTACGCCCATCTCCCGCACCACTTGGCGAATAGCCTCTTCCGACTGTTTCCAAGCTTCGGGATTATCGACGTACTTCTTAGTATTTAAGGGATCGTGCATAGAGAGGCGCATCCAGTAGCCGTCGATGCGGAACTTATCGTAGTAGAAGCGGTGCATATCTAAGACCGCTCTAAACTCTTGGGCCAGCTGTTCGGGACTACAGTAGATGTGGGCGTCGTTCATACACATCCCGCGCACGCGCAGGAGTCCCGCTAAGGTCCCGGAGGCTTCGTAGCGGTAGCACTGCCCGTATTCGGCTAAGCGCAGGGGCAGTTCCCGGTAAGAGCGGGGCCGGGAGCTAAAGATCATGTGGTGGAAGGGGCAATTCATGGGCTTTAAATAGTAGTTCTGGCCCCCGTCGATCTGCATGGGCGGGAACATACTATCCTTGTAATAAGGGAGGTGCCCGGAGGTATAGAAGAGCTGCTCGTTAGTGATGTGGGGGGTAGCTACGCGCAGGTAACCGCCGCGCTGCTCCGTCTCTTTGGCGAACTTCTCTAACTCTTCGCGCAGGACGGTACCGTTAGGCAGCCATAAGGGCAGACCGGCTCCGATCTGCTCGCACATGGTGTAGAATTCTAACTCTTTGCTCAATTTGCGGTGATCGTACTTGCGGGCCTCTTCGCGCTGGCGCAAGAACTCTTTGAGCTCCTTCTTATTATTGAAGGCTAAGCCGTAGATGCGGGTCAGCATATCCCGAGACTGGTCGCCGCGCCAATAAGCGCCGGCCACGGTATCTAAGGCGAAGGAGTCGGAGGGGATCTGGGAGGTATTCTCTACGTGCGGGCCGGCGCAGAGATCGACGAACTCGCCATTCTCGTAGAAATGGATAGGCTGTCCATTGGCGGCTAAGTCGCGCACGTACTCGGCTTTGAGGGTCTCGCCCGCCTCTTCTAAGCGCTTGACGGCCTCCTCGGGCGGAAGCTCGTAGGTGGTGAAGGGCTGCTTCTCGGCGATAATGCGCCGCATCTCCGCTTCAATATCCGCCAACTTATCGGCTTCTAAGGGGGTAGTGAATTGGAAATCGTAATAAAAACCGTTGTCGACGGGCGGGCCAAATCCCAACTTAGTGCCCGGATAGAGGCGCTGAACGGCCTCGGCTAAAATGTGAGCTAAAGAGTGGCGTCTCTTGTATAAGGGATCATTCTCCTTATCCTGGGCATCCATTCCCGCGTAAACTTGTCTAGCCATGCTCAAACTCCATTTCATAGGACTGCCAACAGTCCCCACAGACTTTAAAGAAAGATAGAAAAGGTACTCTACTTTCTTGGCTCTAGCTTCCGGCCCCTGCCAAATAGAGCCCCACCCCTCTGGGAGAGTGGCAAAAAAAATAACGGACCCAATTTCGACTTGAGTCCGCTATCTCTAATGAGTGGTGGAGCTAAAGGGACTTGAACCCTTGACCCCTTGCATGCCATGCAAGTGCTCTCCCAACTGAGCTATAACCCCGAAAACGTGGGTAATTATAACACAGTCTTCACCACTGTCAAGGCCTAAGGGGGGTTAATTATTTAGAGAATTTCGCTTCCAATTTGTCGACTAACTCCCGACCGGTAGCGAAGCCTTCCTTAGCGTCGGCGATAGCGCCTTTAGCCGCGCCGGAGGCGAAGTCGTTAATGACGGAGGCTCCGCCGCTGACGGCGCCGCCGCTAATGGTGCCGATCAGGGAGCCCAACATCACGCCGCCCAAGAGGCCGATCGGACCGCCGCCGATAGCCGCCGCCGCGCCGCCTACGACCGTCCCTAAGACGCCGCCGATGCCGCGCATAATGGAGCTGGCCTTATCGCTGACCGTAGCGTTCTGGACGGAGCTCTTGATGCCTCCCGCTACAAAGCCCTTGACCGCGCCCACCGTGCCGCCGATGGCGCCGGCTACGTTGCGCAATACTTTGTGAGAGAAGGTCATCTCCTTAGAGGGCTCTTGGCCGCCTAAGTCTACCGTCTCTTCCGGAGGGGCCTGCACGGGGGGCTCTTCAGCAGGAGTCTGGGTCTGGGTAGGTACCGAACTCGTCTGGTAAGAGTTGGGGTTATTGAAATTGATAGAACCGATAGACATGTGGGGCACCTCACTGCCAAATTAATGCTAAATTTATAGTCCTCTTATTGTAGAGCAAATTTAAGCTCCAGATGTTACAGCTAAGTGAACAATTGTGCGCCTTCCTCCAAAGTTAGGGCTTAGGGAGGCGGCGGGGCTTTAGAGCAGGGGGGGCTTGGAGGGAGGGAGAAGTTTTATGCCTATTATCCGTTTAAGGGCGGCAAAGTGGCCAGTTTATCTCTCTTCCAAAAGTGGCGTTCGCAAAATTTCCAGGATCTAGTGGGCCAAGAGGTGGTAGTGCGCACTTTGCGCAACGCCCTGAGCACTGGGCGCATCGGCCACGCTTACCTCTTCTGCGGTCCGCGGGGCACAGGCAAGACGAGTACCGCCCGCATCTTAGCTAAGGCCCTCAACTGCGTGCACGGCCCCACCCCCGACCCTTGCGGAGAGTGTTCTGCTTGCCGCAGTATCGCCGCCGGTTCCTGTCTAGACGTCTTAGAGATCGACGCCGCCTCCCACACCCAGGTCGATAAGATCCGCGAATTTATCGTGGAGAAGGTCCAATTCGCCCCGGCCGAGGTCCGCTACAAGGTCTATATTATAGACGAGGTCCACAAACTCTCGAGCGCCTCTTTCAACGCTCTTTTAAAGACTTTGGAAGAGCCCCCGGAGCACGTCGTCTTCATCTTGGCTACTACCCATCCTCAGGAGCTCTTGCCTACCATCCTCTCTCGCTGTCAGCGCTACGACTTTAAGCGCTTCACTCTGAGCGAGACGAGCCGCTGGTTGGGTCATGTGGCTAGTAGCGAAGGGGTAGAGGCGGAGAACGAAGCTTTAGAGCTTATAGCCAAGGCCTCCGAAGGTTCGATGCGCGACGCCTTAGTCGATTTAGAGCAGGCCATGACCTTCTGCGGGTCCAAGATTACTAGCGAAGGGGTACGCGATCTCTTAGGTCTGGCCGGGGCCGAGGCGGTAGGGGAGTTAGTCTCCGCCCTTTTGGAAAAGCAGACTTGCGCCGCCTTAGAGATCTTAGATGAATTGGTGCAAAAGGGGCGCGACCTGCGCAAATTTAGCGGGGAGCTCTTAGATTATCTGCGCCAGATCCTCTTAGTGAAGGTGCGCGCCGCTCAGGCGGACGCTTTGGGGGCTAGCGAGAGCCAATTTGTAACCTTAGAGCGCTTGAGTAAGGCTTTAGAATTGCCCTTATTGCAAAGTTGGGTAGAGTCTATTACCGCCTTACAGCGCCGCCTGGGGGATAGCCAAAATGGGCGCCTGCAGTGGGAGTTAGCTTTAATTAATCTCACTCAGCCTAGTTTGCAATCGGAGCCTCAACTCTTAGCCCAGCGCCTGGGTCAGTTAGAAGAGAAGCTCGCTCGCTTAGAGGAGCGCCTCTTAGAGCGCGCCTCTACTCCCGCCTTAGCTAGTCCGGGACTTACTTTGGCCCCCGCGGCTGCGGCGTCCCCGCCTCCAGCAGCGGCTCCAGCTAAAGCGGCGGCCCCGCTCCCTCAGAAGTTGCCCAAATTAGAGGAAGTGGCGGCCAGCGTCCCGGCTAGCGTTCCGGCGCCTGCGGCGGAAGTCGATTTGGGGTGGGGTCAGGTAGAGGAGCCGACTCCTAAGAAGGTCGAGCCGCCCCCTCAGAAGGTTGAGCCGCCTCCAGCGCGCAAGCGGCCCAGCTCGCCGGGGGCCATTTGGAAATTGCTCTTAGAGTACTTAGGGGAGCGCAACGGGGAGTTACAGAGGTTAGTCGCTCCCAGCCGCTGTCTCTCTACGGTCAGCGGGGTCATCACTATTAAGTATAAGGCGGGCCATCAAGAGGAGTACCGCCGGGCGGGAGAGCGCCAAAAGGAGTTAGAGGCCCTGCTCTCAGAGCGTATGCGTCGCCCCATTACTTTAGTCTTGCGTCCCGCCGATAAGGAGGAGGCTAGCGACCCTAGCGTCGATTTTGGCCATACGGTGGGCCTAGTCGTCAATAATTTTGAAGGGCGAGTAATTAGCGAATACGCTAACCCCTAAACCCCTTTGGCGCTCTTTCCGGGCGGGGAGAGGGCGTAGGAGCGGGGGCTTCTAGGTAGGTTTTTGCCTATAATGGGCAGAAGGTTGGGGATGCAGTCTTACTACGTTCTAGGGAGCTCCCAGTTTGCTATGATTGAAAACCCCATCTCCCCCTTGCCGGAGACCGTCTGTGAGACGGAGTGCGCCTGCCCGCCCTTGGAAGTCGTGGGCCATGGCTTATACCGCCCCGATGCGCCCGAGAAGTTGACCGGTCAGGCTAAGTATATCGCCGACCTGCAGATTCCCAATATTTTGCAAGCTTACGTCTTGCGCAGCCCCCACGCCTCGGCCCGCATTGAGAAGATCTCTACCGCTAAAGCCCAGGCCATGCCCGGGGTAGCGGCTATTATGACCGCTGAGGACTTGCCGGCGGCCAATTACGTGCCCCTAGTGCGCAACGATCTGCCTTTATTGGCGGCCTCCGAGGTCAAGTTTATCGGTCAGCCCGTAGCCTTGGTGGCGGCCGAGAGCTACGAAGAGGCCCGAGCCGCCGCGGAGGCTATCGAGGTCCAGTACGAAGTTCTAAAGCCCTCCTTGACTATTGAGGAGGGGATCGCAAAGGATTGGATCCTCTGGCACTACCAGCAATTTACGGGGGACGCGGAGAGCGTCTTCAATAACCCCGAGCCCGGGATGCACATCTATGAAGCTACTTATACTACCTCCCACCAAGAGCACGCTTACTTAGAGACTAACGGTTGTATCGTCACCCCGGAAGATCGGGGCGGCTTCAAAGTCTTAGGCTCGATGCAGTGTCCCTTCTACGTGCAGAAGGCGGTAGCCACCGCTTTGGGCGTCGATTATCAGAAGGTGCGCGTAGTGCAGACGGTGACGGGCGGCGGTTTCGGAGGGAAGGAAGACGCCCCCAGTACGCCCGCCTCCTTAGCGGCCGTCTTATGTTGGCGCACTAGGCGTCCCGTGCGCCTCATCTACGGTCGGGAAGAGGATATGATCTCCATGACCAAGCGCCACCCTTCCAAGACGGTCTTTAAGAGCGCCGTCGATAAGGATGGTTACATTAAGGCGGTCGATATCCACTATTACGTAGATGGCGGAGCTTATATCACCCTCTCCTCTATCGTCCTCTGGCGCGGTCTCTTGCACGCTAGCGGCCCTTACCGCATTCCCAACGTGCGCACCTTAGCCGACGCGGTGGGGAGTAATACCGCCCCCAACGGGGCCTTCCGCGGTTTTGGGCAGCCCCAAGTCGCCTTCGCCGCCGACGCCCACTGGGATCATGTGGCCCAGCAGATGGGGATCGATCCCCTGGAGTTTAGGCGCAAGAATATGTTGAAGGTAGGCGATAAGACCTCTAGCGGCCAGCTCTTAGCCGAATCGGTGGGCTTTGAAGAGGTGGTGGCTAAGGTCAAGGCGGAGATCGATTACGATCGCCTCTTAACTCTGCCCCGCACTCCCGGCCGCTTCCGGCGCGGGGTGGGCCTCTCCGTCAGCCACTATGGCGTGGGCTTAGGGGCCAATGGCGGTCCCCACAACTTTGCCGCCGCCAACGTGGTGGTAGCCGTCGACGGTTCGGTGAGCGTAGCCGTAGGGACGGCGGAGATCGGCCAAGGGATGACTACGGTCATGTTGCAGATCGCCGCCGAGACCTTACAATGTCCCTTCGAGCGCCTCTATCTGGCCGATACCGATACCTCTCAGGTGCCTGACTCCGGCCCCACCGTGGCCAGCCGCACTACCTTAGCCTCCGGGAATGCGGTGCGCGACGCCTGCCAGATCATCCGCCAGCGTATGGATAATTACCTCAAAGAGCGCAAGGATCTGCCCTGGCGAGAGGCGGTCTCCGCTTGCCACGTGGGCGGGGTGCAGATGGCGGCCCAAGGTTACTACCGGCCGGGCTACAAGTTAGATTTTGACGACCAGACGGGCCATGGCGCCACTTACGAGATCTACACCTGGTGCGCCAACGCGGCCGACGTCACCGTCGATACTTGGACGGGGAAGGTCAAGATCAATAAGTTCGTCAGCGGCCAAGATATAGGTCGGGCTATCAATCCCGCCTTGGTAGAGGGGCAGATCCAAGGGGGCGCCCTGCAGGGGATAGGTTACGCCCTCATGGAGGAGTACATCTTAAAAGAGGGGCGCATCTTAAATGATAGCCTCTCCACCTACATTATTCCCACCTCGATGGACGTGCCGGAGATCGTGCCCGTCATCGTAGAGCACAATTACTCTTGGGGACCCTACGGGGCTAAGGGTTTCGGCGAGACCCCGCTCGTACCGGCGGCTCCGGCTATCATTAACGCCATCGCCAACGCTACCGGCTTGCGCCTCAAACATCTACCGGCTACCCCCGAGCGGGTGTGGGCCGCCTGGCAACAAGAGCATTCACAAGATTCAGGAGTTTAAGTCATGGCTGAGAAGAATTTTCGCCTGCAATGTACGGTCAACGGCCATCCCATCGATAAGATGGTCGACCCTACGGCCCGCCTTTTAGATACTCTGCGCGAAGAGTTGCATCTCACCGGCTGCAAAGAGGGTTGCGGTCAGGGCGAGTGCGGGGCCTGTACGATCTTTATGGACGGTAAGCCCGTCGACTCCTGTTTGGTAATGACTATCCAGGCTCAGGGCCACCGGCTGGTAACTATCGAGGGCATGGCCTTCGAAGGGCGCTTAGATACGATCCAGCAGATGTTTGTAGAAGAGGCTAGCGTCCAGTGCGGTTTCTGCATCCCGGGGATGGTGGTGGCCGCCCGAGCCCTCTTAGAGGAGAAGGAAGACCCTACTTTAGAGGAGGTGCGCTACGCCTTGGGCGGCAATATCTGCCGCTGTACCGGTTACCACAAGATCTTTAGGGCCGTCCTGCGGGCGGCTAAGATCGAGCGCCAATTGCGCTTAGAGGGTAAGCCCTCCCAACTTAAAGATCTGCCCGGGGTCCATCCCGCGCCCTCAGCCGACCGCTTGTAGGAGGATAGAGCGATGGAGATTAAGGTTCAGCGCCATACCGATTTAGACTCCCTCTTAAAGGCTGCGGCCTCCATCGAGGGACGCATCTTCTACCTGGCCGGAGGTACGGATCTCATGGTCCAAGCCCACGCCGGAGTCTTGCCCCCCGCCACTTGGTTAGAGATCTCCGACGTGCCCCAACTGCACGGTATCAGCGTAGAGGGTTCAGAATTGCGCATCGGGGCCGGGGTCACTCATCATGAGATTATGCGCTCCCAATTAGTGCAGACTTGGGCCCCGGCCTTAGCCCAAGCTAGCGCCAACGTGGGCGGCCCTCAGATCCGCTCTAGGGGCACTATAGGCGGCAACTTAGCTAATGCCTCTCCGGTGGCCGATACCGTGCCCGCCCTCTACAGTTTAGGGGCCCAGTTGCATCTCATCTCCCAGCGCGGCGAGCGCACGGTGGCCGTAGAAGAGTTCGCCTTAGCCCCCAGGCGCAACGTCTTAGAGCCGGGCGAGATTATCTACTCCATCAACTTCCCCTGCCGCCCGGGGATCAAAGGGGTATGGAACTCTATGGCTCAGCGGGAGTCGCTAGCTATTAGTAAGGTCAATATTGGGGTGAGCTACGTCTTAGATCCCGAGCTCGAGGAGGGCGTGGGCTTTAATTACTTACAAGTAGCTTTTGGAGCGGTAGGGCCTACCGTCTTGCGGGCCCGCCAGGTAGAGGAGTACCTCCGGGCCGAGCCTCTGAGCGCCCAGCGCTTAGAGCGGGCTTGCCAGCTGGCCCAGAGCGAGGTCTCGCCCATTAGCGACGTGCGCTCCCAAGCCGATTACCGGCGGGCTATGGCCGGAGTCTTGCTCTATGACGCTCTGAGCCCGCTCCTTTAAGGTACTACTGGGGCGCCTACTCCACTTCCAGGCGGATCTTTAAGGAGTTGGCGCGCTTGTGGCCGCTAGTCTGCACGAAATGCAGGTCTCCCGAGCCGCGGGCGTTAGTATTAGAAGTATCGAAGTAGAAGACTTTACAGCCGCTCTCCGTACCGTCTGCGGAGGGCTGTTGAAATTTCTCGACCCCGGCTAAGGGGAAGTGGCGGCTAGTGCGGGTCAGTTCCGTCTCCAAAGCGCCCTCGCCACCGGTGGGGAATTCGATCCCAAAGAGTCCCGTATCGTAATCTATCTCCAAGATGCCAGCCTGGGCGGGATAGATGCGTCCCTTACGTTTCAACTCTTTATAGAGCGGGGAGGGGGGGCGGTGGAGTACGGGAGAGAGATTATTATTTAGAGCTTGAGCCGACAAGGGGGCCTCCAGCGTTGAGGTTATAGGGTTAAAACCCTGCGTTTGGCTCAAAATCTTTTGAGCCTAGGGAGGGAATCCTGCCTGAGGGGCTCTAATTTTCCTAAATTTGCGTCTTTGCGGCCCCCCTTTTAGCGGCCAGAAGATCTATAATCTCTAAGTTTTGAGGCTAGAGGAAGGAGCGCAAGCTATTATGGGAGGCGGGCTGCCCAAGTGGATAGGCTTACTCTTACTGTGGGGCTTATTATTTAGCTCCAGCGTCCAAGGGGGAGAGGCGCGCCTAGTCGTAGGCCACGATCGCCACCATATAGTCCATAGCGGTGAAAATCTCTTTACGATCGCCCAAAATTACGGTTTAGCTATCGAACATTTGGCCTTCGCCAACGGGCGCGATCCTAATAACATCCAAGTTGCTCCCGGTACGGAGCTCATAATCCCTCTGCGCCGCGTCTTGCCCGCTAATCCGCCCAGCGACGGCTTAGTTATCAACCTCCCCGAGCGGGGGATCTTCTATTTCCGGCACGGTGAATTTCGCCAATTTTATCCCATCGCCATCGGCATGGCGGGCCGCTTCCAGACCCCGCAGGGAAACTTTACTATCACTTCCCTCTCTAAAGATCCCGTCTGGTTCCCTCCGGAGTGGGCCGGACGTAAGGAAGAGATGGTCCCTCCCGGGCCGGATAACCCCTTAGGGGACCGCTGGATAGGGATCAGCTCTCCGGGGATTGGGATCCACTCCACTACTAGCCCCCTCTCTATTGGGCAGGCGGTCTCGCATGGCTGTATGCGCATGTACCCGCGGGCCGTCCACGAGCTCTTCCCGCTCTTAGAGTTAGGGTGGCCGGTGCGTATCGAGTATGAGACGGCTAAGCTGGGTAGCGATCCAGCTACCGGCTCTTACTGGATCGCCACCTTCCCCGACGTCTACCGCCAGAGCGCCCCCGCCGCCTCTTTAGAGCGCCTCTTAGATGAAGAGGCCCTGAGCCTCTCCGCTGAGGATTTAGCTTACTTAGCTAGCGCCGACGGCGTGGCCCGGGAGCTCCTCTTCAATAATATTATCGTCTCCGTAGGTAAAGAGCGCCTCTCCCAATGGCCCGTAGATCCCACCCTCATCGAGGGGGCGATCTGGGTCTCTCCCAAAGTCGCCCAGGCGGCCGGTTTAGAGGTCAATTGGGATGCCCAAGAGCGAGTCGTTAAGGTTAGTTACGGCGCCCAGGCTCTCTACTTCCCGCTCGATCCCGACTACGTCTTAGACCCTCTCCAAATACCCTTAGGCAGTAGCGCCGACGTCATCTCTACCGCCCGCCAGCTGGGGAGCCATACCCTCATCCCCTTGCGCCCCCTCTTAGAGATTTTCAAGATCCCCAATGAGTGGGACGACTGGGAAAAAGAACTCCACCTCTCGAAGCTAAAACCCTGGAGCGCTCCCCAGGAGACCGCCATCCCCCAAACTTCCCAAGGAGAATAGAAAGCTTTGAAACGCTCGCTCGCCCTTTTGATCCTCTCCGCTAGCTTAGCCCTAGGTCTCTTGAGCGCCTGTACCCAACATTCGCCCGCCGGCCCCAATCCGGGGGCTATCGTGCCCGGCGAGGGGATCGCCGAGGTCCAACTCTTCGATAGCCGCCAAGAGGTAGAGGCCGCCCTGGGAGCGCCCCCCATAGTTAGCGATAACCCCTTCAATAAGGAGCATGTTATCGTCCAGTACCCCCAGCGGGGGCTAGAGATCTCCTACTTGCGCGATACGGTGGGCAGTATCGTCCTCTATAGTAGCGGCCTCAAAGACGGCGTGCAGTGGGTGGCTTACCAAGGCTCCACTAAAGAGGGGATCTGGCCCGACTCCAAAGCGGCCACCATCAAGACTAAACTGGGTCAGCCCTATAAGGAGCTGCCCCAAGCCTACGTCTACAACGGATTGTGGGTGCGCCTAGATGATGAGGGCGGGGTGGAGAGCTTTAGTATCAGTAAAGATGAAGTCAGCCAGTTGGAGAGTCTCAATATCTAAATGAAAAGAGCCCTCCCTTTGCGGAGGGCTACCCTTTTTAGCGTCCCTTAGAGCCTCTTACTCTGGGGGCTTATTCAAAATATCTAAGTCGCGCTTAGCGTACATATTCTTAGGATCCAGCTCCAGCGCCTTGCGCAGATAGTTCTTAGCCTCTTCTATCTGACCGCGGCGAGCGCAGATATTGCCCCGCAAGTAGGGGATCATCGATTGCTTGGGATCTAAGTTCTCCGCCTGATTGAGCTGCTCCAGAGCTAACTCCTGGTAAGCGCCGCCTTTCTGAGCGTAGAGATTAGCCAACATGATCCAGCCGCGCACGTCGCTAAAGTTCTCGCGCAGACTCTTCTGGATGAGATCGGCCGCCGGATCGATAAAGCCCGCCGCCCCGTAGATCTCCGCCAAGAGGGATAGGATCTCCGGATCGCGAGGATCAAACTTATAAGCCTCGGTCAGCTCGGCTACCGCCTCTTTGATCTCGTTAGCCGCGTAGTGGCGCTTGCCCCGATCCCTATGGATTTGGGCCATCCGGTAGTGCTCGTTGTTCATACTCATAGCCCCTCCCATTTCTGGACTGAGAGGGGCTTACCCTGCTCCTAAAATAGAGGTAAAGATTCCACCCGCTCAGAGAGGATAGATCTCCTGGGGCCACTCTAACTCCAGGCCGCGGGCTGAGAGATCGTTTTGTAGGTCCTCTAAGTGGGCCGGTTGCGCGTAAATCTGGTGGGGATTGACTCCCCGCTCCAGAGCGTAAGCTACGCAGAGAGCGGCCGCCTCGCCTACGCCCCACTCGACGGGGTGGAGACGGTAACAGCCGTTAGTAATGTGGGTGACGGAGAGGGTCTTGCCGCCGGCCAAGAGGTTGACCGTGTCGGCCGCTAAGAGCGAACCTAAGGGGATCTGGAAGGGCAAGGCGCTGACGTCTAAATAATTCTGGCCCCTAGTCGTAGGGTGGAGATCTAAGCGGTAGGCGCCTATCCCCACGCTATCCGAAAATTGCGTAGCGCGTACCTCCTGGGGAGAGAGGCCCGTCTCCTGGCAGCGACACTCCAAAGAGACGTGCTGCTCATAGACGGTGAAGAGGCCTTTAAGGCGCCTAGCTTCGCGCACGTAAGGGGCCCGGGCCAAACCGTCTGCGGTCTGGGCGACGTCGGGACGCAAGCCTAAGCCGGGCCAACCTTTACCGCCGTCGGGGCGGGGGGCTTCAGTCTGCATCCAATATAATAAGGATAGACTCAATTGGCGGGCGCCCTCTAAATGGCGGGCCTTCTCCTGGGGGGTAACTTCTACGATATTGCCCTCTAAATAGTCGATCTGGGGCCAGTTGACTAAGACTAATTCCGAAGTACCCGCCGGATACTCAAAATTCTCCCGCCAAGCTAAGCGCCTAAAGGTCCAAAGGTCCATCGGACCGCGCTCAGGCTGGGGATGTAAGGGATCGAAGGAGCGCTCCACGGGCTCCAAAGTTATGGGGTGGGTAGCCGTCCAAGAGAGGAGGGGACCGCTCCAGGGCGGAGTCAACTGCGGCACGTACTGGCGCCAAAAATCGTACTGGGCCGGAGGCTCAAGCCTCGCCTCGCGCTCTGGCTGGTAATCTAAGATCATACACCAGGAGATGGCCTGCTGGTTGTGCGGGTCGGGCTCTAAGGGGGCGCGGGGCTCGCCCGTCTCTTGGCGAGACTCGCTCCCTATGCGATACTCCACTTCCGCTAAAGGTAAGAGATCGCCCGTCTCCGTGGCCTCTATAAAGTAAGGGGCCTGCAAGCGGTAATGGCGCTTCTCCCCATCCTCTAAGCGCTCTTCTACCTCCACCTCTAAGAGGCGGTCGCCCACTCGGGTAGCCCCCACCGGAACCGTATGCAATAAGAGCTTTAACTGGCCGCTAGAGAGATAAGGGCGCAAGAGGGACTCCATCACCGCCCGACTGACCGCCGGCTCGTGGCACAGACTAGAGACAAAACCCTGACCGGGATTGAGGGTTTCCCAAAATTGCAAGGCCCTAGGGGAGAGAGGGTACCACTCCTTATAGTAGGCCCGCACCAACTGGCGGAACTGGCGGTAAGAGGCGCTGCAGCCGAAGTTCTCGATCCAGGGATGTTCGTCGGGCGGAACCGCCTGAGAGGTAAACTGGCCGCCTACCCGGTCGTACTCCTCAGTCATGACCACCGTTAAACCGCGCCGCAAGGCGGCCCAAGCGGCTGCAAAACCGCCTACCCCACCCCCAATAATCGCCAATTGAGCCTTCCATAAACTAGATTGACCGACCATCGTCGCTCCTCCCTTTCCTCAAGTAGTAGCTGAACTCTTCGTTGGGGCGCCCAGATTTAAGTTAGAATTGCCCACCCAGAGCGGGCTATATTGCTGAGCGCGCACCTTATTGACTAACTGGTCGACCGCAAAGTTAGAAATATCCATGACTTGCACAATATCGCGCAACATGGCCAGGGCCGCTTCGTACTCCGGCACCACCGCCTCGCTACAACCGTACTTTATCAATTCTCGCATATGTTTTAAATTGCTAGCTCTAGCCATGACGCGCAAGTGGGGATTGATAAAGTGGATCGTCTCCTGGATAGTAGCCGAGTCCAGCGGATTGGGAATAGTCATCACTAAGAGCGCAGTCTTAGGCAGACCGGCGGCCTTCAAAAGGTCGGGGGAAGTGGCGTCGCCCCCTATGACCTCATAGCCTTCAGCCTTAGCCTGGGCCAAGCGCTGGGGCTGGGACTCGATCACCAAAATGGGAGTGCCCGGGGGCAAGACTTTACAGATGAAGCGACCTATATGGCCGTAGCCAATAACTACTAAGTGATTCTCCAAGCCGGTAGAGACGAGGGGAATAGTGTGGGAGGCCTTAGTGCCCGTACGCTTGCGCCACCACTGATAGATGGGGTCGGCCCAATTGGCCAGGAAGGGGGTAATAGCTATAGAGAGGGCGGCCACGCTGATAATCAGTAAGTAGAGGTCGTGGGAGATACTCTTAGTGGCCATACCCGTCCGGGCCAAGACGAAGGCGAATTCGCCCACCTGGAACATGTAGAGCCCGACCGCCAAAGGCATAATATTGACGTAACCAAAGAGCCTAGCGATAAGGGCAAAGATGAGCGACTTGCCAATACAGATGGCGGCCATCACCCCCAAGATCTTGTGCCAGTTGGCCACCACAAATTGGGGCTGGATCAACATCCCGACGCTAACAAAGAAGATTAAGGTGAAGAGGTCGCGCAGGGGGACGATGTCGCTGAGAGCCTGGTGGCTGAACTCCGAGCGGGAGAGGAGCATACCCGCTAAAAAGGAGCCAAAGGCGAAGGAGAGGCCGATGTGATAGGTCAAAAGTCCTAAGCCCATGCCTAGAGCTAAGATGGTTACCATAAAGAGCTCGCGCGAGCCCCAACTGGCGATCTTCGCTACAAAACCGTGGACCGCTTTGACCCCCACCAAAAGGGCGGCCGCCATCAATAAGATCGACTTGCCCAAAGCGCCCAACAGAGTGGCCAGACCCTGATCTAAATTGTTGAGGACCGGCAATAAGATGAGCATAGGGATAACCGCCAAGTCCTGCATAATTAAGATGGCGGTCATAACCTGACTGGAGAGGGTACCCGTTAGCCCCCGGTCGCTCAAAATCTTGAGGACGACCATGGTACTGGAGACGGAGATCATACAGCCAAACCATAGGGCCTGACTCCAACTCTCACCCCAACTCCAAGCTAAGCCCCAACCTAAGAGGATGCAACTAATGATTTGCAAGGGGGTCCCTAAAAGGGCGATCTTTTTGACCGGCGCTAACTTCTCTACCGGGAACTCCAAACCGGCGCAAAAGAGCAATAAGGCCACGCCAATATCGGCTAAGAACTCTACCTGCTCTACATTGACTACGTGCGGACCCTCAGTATGCGGACTGACCAAAAAGCCTGCCACAATATAACCCAAAAGAGCCGGAGCCTTAAACTGCCTCGCTACTAAACCACACAAGAGAGCGGCTACTACAATTAAAGCTATATCCCCAGTTATCCCCAAACGACTAGCCTCCACTCATCTACCCCCAGCAGTTGTATTCTCTAACTTTCGCATTGCCGCCTTTAGCCGCCGGAGGCGGCAGCAATTCGGAATTAGGAATTCGTAATTCGGAATTGGGTTAGTGCGGCTAGGGTGAGGTTATGGCTCTAACTTTTGTTTTGGCGATGGGTTAGGGGCGAGAAGGCTTGGGGGAATGGCTGGCGGGCAACCAATTCGTAATTCGTAATGCGTAATTAGGAGGAGCCGGCAGAAAGGTAGACTGTGACTCTAACCTTAGCTTTGGCGGTGACTTAGGGGCGAGGTTGCTGGGAGTCAGTTGCTGTCTGATTCCGAGAGGGCTTAGCTAGGGGGAAAATCGTCTTGGTGTGGCACGCGAGGGCAATGCGTAATTAGGAATTCGGAATGCGTGAGCCGCCTGAACGGCGGCAATGCGTAATTCGGAGTGCGTAAATGAGGAATTAGGTGGAGCGTAACGAGTGGGGAGGGCGTGGCTTTAACTTGGGTTTCGGCTGTGGGTAAGGGGCGAGATGGCAAGGAGTTAGTTGCCGACTGGTTCCGATGGGGCTTAGCTAGGGGGAAAATCGTTAGGGTGTGCGGCGCGGAGCGCGCCGCGGTCCAATTGGACAACGATCAAAACAAAAAAAACGCGGCTAAGCCGCAACGATTCTTCCCTAGGCTAAGTTACTTTCGGATCTGTCGGGTCATTAACAAAAGTCAATTAATTCCGAATTACGCACTAAGCACTCCGAATTGCCTTGGCCCGCGTGGTCCAATTGGGCAGACGTCCTAAATACCTCCACGAGAGAACAGAACACAAATCTAAGACCTGGGCGTTAGCACCAAAGCGTTAGGCCAAAGCCCTCAAAATGCGGTGAAACCGCAGCGATTCCTCCGCCAGCCAAGCTACTTTCGGATCTGTCAAGTCACTAACAAGCAGAAACTTAATTCCGAACTACGAATTACGCATTAAGCATTCCGAATTAACTCTGGAGGCGGAGTCTCTGGACTTCGATTAAGGGGACGTTGGCCAATTTAGAGATTAAACCATCCTCAAAACCCTCGGCCAGCATTCTATATACAACCTGAATGCGCTCTCGAGCTTCGCCTTTAGCCTCTCCTATACGTTCCCCTTCAGCGAGGCCCCATGCCTCGCCTTCAAGTCGTCCCTCGGCGCGACCGCGGGCTTCTCCTTCGGCGCGGCCTTGTCTTATTCCTTGGTTAATATAAGGGAGAGTCCAGTCTTCCATTTCAGCGGTAACTACGGTCATCTTTTCTTCCTCCTTCAAACGTTCTACAACGATCTTCGCGCCCGATATTTTGCGGACCGGCAAGACGCAGGTTTCTAGCCAGATTATAATCTCTTGGCGCAAATTTTCATAAGCCGGATTCTTGAGAGCGCGGAACATAACTCTCCAGAGTCGCTCCATCTCCTGAACATTAGCAGCTCGTTCAAAGCGAAAGATCCAGGCGCTGATACCCTTAGCCTTATCTACCAAAGATTCTTCTAGATGGCGAATGTCAATTAAATGGTATTTGAAATCCCAAATACCGCGCTCATAAGCCAGCCTTTCGCGCTCCGATAACTTGCCATAAACGCAAGGCGTGCTCCAAGGTTTAGCGCCATTGTAGAGCACAATTGGCAAAATTTTGGGTAAAGCCAACCCTTTACTCGTTTTCTCATCCAAGGTCTGTTCTAGGAAGAGAGTGGCATATTCCAGTAACCTACAGAGCATCTTCTTGTCTATTGTACTCTGAAACTCTAAAATGATGGCTAAAAGGCAGGAGCTGCCATCCCGCCATTGGAGCCGCCAAATAAGATCGCTACGCCTTTCCGTTTGTCCATGCTTTTGAAAAGCGGTAGGCATCGGTTCCAGAGTCTTAAAGTCGAGTTCGTCGGCTAGATCACTGGAAATAAAGTCGCGCACCAAAGACTCAACCATATCGGCGCGGCTAAAGAACTTTTTGTAACTAGAATCGTGACTCAAATTTCCCCCCTTGTGCGTATCGAAGTTAAGTTTTCGCTAAGGAGAGTATACAACCGTAACCTTGGTTGTTGCAAGACTTATGTTGCCGCCTCCGGCGGCAACAATGCGGAATTCGGAGTTCGGAATTAGGAATTGAGGATAGTGCGGCTAGGGGTGGATTTATGGCTTTAACTTTAGTTTCGGCAATGACTTTGGGGCGAGATGGCTTTGGGTAATGCGGAATTAGGAATGCGTAATGCGTAATTGGGTTACCGGCGGCGAGGGGAGGCGGGGCTCTAACTTTGGTTTTGGCAGGACTTAATGTCGAGACAGCAGTGAGTTAGTTGCTGGCTGGTTCTGAGGGGGCTTGGCAAGAGGGAAAATTGTCTCGGAGTGCGCGGGCCGCAGCCAGCGCGGTCCAATTGGACAAGCATTCTAAAGGCCTCACTCAAGTAACGGAGCACAAACTTAAGAACTGAGCGCCAGAACCAAAGCGCTAAACCAAAGCCCTAAAAAGGCAGTGAAACTGCCAACGATTTTCCCCCGAGTTCAGTTACTTACAAGTCCGCCAAGCCATTAACAAAAGCCATCTAATTCCGCATTCCGCATTCCGCACTCCGAATTAGATTTAAGTTGGTATAGCAATTTCGGGGGGCGAACGGTAATATTGTAGTAACAATTTAAGATATAGAGGGTGTTTTAATCTCTGTAGAGCGACGGTCTTATTTTAAGTCGAAAGAGAGGTATACCCTTATGTCTATTAGTTCCGTTAATTTTAGTAATGCTGGCGCTTACCAGGGTAGTCAGGTTTCCGCCCCCGCTTTGGCGCCGGCGGAAGAGAGCAAGTCCCAGAATTTGCCTTCGGAGTCGGTTGTTTTGGGCGGTCAGAAAGATGAGGCTACCGCTATGCCTAAGTCTCTTAAGGATTTAGTAGATGACAGCGCTCAGGAGACTGCGACTAGTGAAGGACAAGGAGTAGCGCTCACTGCTGGAATGAGCTTATTTACGGCTGGTGTAGGGGCAGTGGTAGGTGGAAGTTTAGGTATATCCTTCGCTGGTCCGATTGGGGCTCTGATCGGTGGCGCTGTTGGAGGTGCGTGGCTTGGCGGCGTGATGGGACTTATTGGCTATCAGATTGAGCAGGATTTTGGGTAATTCGTAATTAGGAATTCGTAATTGGGTTAGTGAGGAATTTTAGGTTGCCGCTGGACGGAAGTTCTGGCGGCAACTTTTGTTTTTGCGGGACTTATGGGCGGGATAGCTGGGAAAGTGACCTGCTAATTCCGCGGGTTACTTGGCCAGGGAGAAAATCGTCTTGGAGTGCGGGCGCGGCCCGCTTGGCTCAGTTGGACAAGCGTCCTAAAGACCTCTATCGGGTAACAGGAACACAAGGCTAAGAAATGGGCGCTTCAGGGCCCAACTATTCTCCCGTGTGCTCAGCTACTTTCGGATCTGCGAAGCCATTAACAAGAGCCATCTAATTCCGAATTACGCATTAAGCATTCCGCATTGCTAGCCGCCATCCTGGCGGCTAGCGTACTCCGAATTACGAATTAGATTTGTAGGCGGAACTTTTGCACTTCTGATAAAGGGACACTGACTAATTTGGCTATGAGTGGATCTTCAAAGCCCTCGGCGATCATCTGGCGAATGACTTGCGCCGCTTTCGCGGCTATGCCTTTGGCTTCGCCTATACGCTCCCCCTCTATTCTCCCCTCATTTCGTCCTATGCGCTCTCCCTCAAGCTTTCCCTCCAGTCTTCCTTCGGCGCGGCCTTGTCTTATTCCTTGGTTAATGTAAGGGAGAGTCCAGTCTTCCATTTCAGCGGTAACTACGGTCATCTTTTCCTCCTCCTTCAAGCGTTCTATAACTATTTTAGCGCCCGATATTTTGCGGACTGGTAAGACGCAGGTCTCTAACCAGATTATAATCTCTTGGCGCAAATTTTCATAAGCTGGATTCCTTAGGGCGCGGAACATAACTCTCCAGAGCCGCTCCATATCCTGGACGTTGGCGGCTCGTTCAAAGCGAAAGATCCAGGCGCTAATACCCTTAGCTTTATCTACCAAAGACTCTTCTAGATGGCGAATGTCAATTAAATGGTATTTGAAATCCCAAATACCGCGCTCGTAAGCTAGCCTTTCGCGCTCTGACAACTCACTATAAACGCAAGGCGCGCTCCAAGGTTTGGCTCCATTGTAAAGAACGATGGGCAAAATTTGCGGTAAAGTCACCCCTTTGCTCTTATCATCGTCCAAGGTTTGCTCTAAGAAGAGAGTGGCATATTCCATTAACCGACAGAGCATCTTCTTATCGATAGTACTCTGAAACTCTAAGAGTATAGCTAAAAGACAAGGACTACCGTCTCTCCATTGGAGTCGCCAAATAAGATCGCTACGCCTTTCCGTCTGTCCATGCTTTTGAAAAACGGTAGGCATGGGCTCCAGAGTCGTAAAGTCTAGCTCATCAGCTAGATCACTGGAAATAAAATCGCGCACCAAAGACTCAACCATATCGGCGCGACTAAAGAACTTTTTGTAACTAGAATCGTGGCTCAAATTTCCCCCCCCTTTATGCGTATCGAAGTTAAGTTTCTGCTGGGGTGATTGTATAACCGTATCCTTGGTTTTGGCAAGCCTTATGTTGCCGCCTCCGGCGGCAACAATGCGGAGTTCGGAATTCGTAATGCGTAATTGAGGGGGCGCGGCGAGGGGAGAGGTTATGGCTCTAACTGTAGTTTCGGCTGTGGGTAAGGGGCGAGATGGCAATGCGTAAATTAGGAATTCGGAATGCGTTTATCTGGCAGCCTCCGGCAGCCAGATAAATTCGGAATTAGGAATTCGTAATTCGTAATTGAGATAGTGAGGAATTTTAGGGCTGCCGCCGGGAAGGTAGGCTGTGGCTCTAACTTTTGTTTCGGCAGTGAGTACGGGGCGAGATAGCTCGGGGGAATGACTGACAGGTTCCGAGGGTAGCTTAGCGAGGGTGAAAAGCGTCTTGGTGTGCGGGCGCGTGCTCGCACGGTTCAATTGGACAAACGTCATAAAGACCTCACTCGGGCAACATAATGCACTAAGAACTGAACGCTACAGCGTCCATAGCGATTTTTCCACAAGCCAAGTTACTTCCAGATCCGCCAAGCCATTAACAGGCGCCACTTAATTCCCGCATTACGCACTTCGCATTCCGAATTGACTTCTGCCAAGCCACTAACAAGCGCCCTTTAATTCCGCATTACGCATTGCGCATTGCCGCCTTTGGCGGCTAGCGCATTCCGAATTGTTTAAAAGGGTTG
>CALUQR010000007.1 GCA_944322965.1 Vulcanimicrobiota bacterium | reverse complement strand
ATCCTCCTAAATGTTATTATAGCAAGGGATGTAGGAAATCTCTCATTTTAAATTGTACTAATTAAATGCTAACACTACTTCGAGACAAAGTGTCCCAAGGCGGAGCCATCCTTGTTGTCCCTATGGGACAGAGTTATAATATAAGTGTAATGTGATAGGGAAGGAGGAACAATGCCACGAACAAAAAACAGAGGGGTTCAACAGAGTTTCTCCCCCTCTTATACGATCCGGCGTTGGCTAAGTTGCTAAAAGCCCCGTGCTCCTTATCAAAGTGGAGGCGGCAACTACCGACCGGCCCGTTCCGTTGCTTAGCTACGATCACCTCCGCGATCTGCCGCTCCTTGCTTTCCTTGTAATAATACTCATCACGGTAGAGGAAGCAGACCAGATCCGCATCCTGTTCAATAGAGCCGGACTCCCTCAAGTCGGAAAGGCAGGGCCGCTTATTCTGACGGCTCTCTAAGCTGCGCGACAGTTGAGAGAGGGCCAGGATGGGGCAACCGAACTCCTTAGCCAGCTCTTTCAGCTGGCGACTGATGGCAGAAACCTCTTGGGTACGGTTTTCGCTCTTCTGGCCCCTAACCAGTTGCAAATAATCGATAATGACTAAAGCGATCTCTCCCTGTCTAGAGAGGCGGCGCAGATCTGCTCTTATCTCTAATATGCTCACACCCCCTTGATCGTTTATGAACAAGGGGGCCTTTTCTATTTGCTCTAGTTGGTTAGCTAGACGCTCCAGATCTGCGCAATCGAGCCGGCCACTCTTAGCCTTCTGAGAGTTGGCTTTGGAGAGGCTGCAAAGCATACGCAAGAGTAGATCCTCGGTAGACATCTCTAGAGAAAAGATAGCTACCTGACCTCTAGGCTTAGGGGCCAGAGCGACGTTCAGAGCCAGGGCCAAAGCGAAGGCCGTTTTACCCATCGAGGGCCGGGCCCCCAAGATGCAAAGGTTAGAAGGTTGCAATCCAGAGGTCAGGCGATCCAGCTCTGCAAAGCCGGTCGGTACTCCAGAGATGGCGCCCTGGCCTTGGGCTAGGAAGCGCTTAAGAGCTTGCGCTCTAAAGCCGCTTGACGCACGAGCCGCGCATAATGCTTGGCGTTGGCTGCGGAGGGCGTATAGTTGATGAGGATCTCTATCCGCTCACCGCCGCCCGCCTGGACCAACTGGCCCTTGCTTCTGAGCAGGTTACAGACCAACAAGGGGTCGGGCTTCGTATTCTCTAGGGAGAGCTCTTTAACGGCCTGGAAGATAACGCTGTTGGCTAAGTGGTAAAAGTCTTCAGAGTCTACCAACTCAGAGACGTCGTCAAAGGTACTCGAGTCGACTAAAAGGGCGCCGATCAAAGCTTCTTCCGCTTCGGTGTAATGGGGCGGCGGACAGTGTGGGGGCAACATGTTTTGAGCGGTGATCTGTTGAGGCAAGGCAAACAACTCCTAGGGGATCGCCAAACTTAGGAGTTTGACGATCTTTGTTGATTTATGCGCCTGGTTACTTATGATCGCCAAATGTATGTTTGGCGATCATAGAATAGGTAAAAAATGGAATAGACCTCCTCTCTAGAATATAAGCGGCTCAATGAAATTCTCGTGGCAAGCGCTATCCAAATCTTCTTTCATTCAGGATGCTTTTTTCACATATCTAGCGCGAGGTTTCTGTGTACTCTTTGGCACTGTAACTACTATAGTAGTCTCCAGAGCGGTCGGACCAGAAGGACGCGGTTGGATGGCTTGCGCTCTATCTTTAGCTAGCTTTTGGTTTCCTATAGCTTCTTTTGGACTAAATATCTCTAATTACGTCTTGGGCTCCAAGTGGATAGATAAGCGTCCTCAACTGGTGAGCAACTCGATCTATCTATCCATCGTAAGCACCTTACTCTTATCGGCGATAATATTACCTCTAGAAGCGCTCTATCCGAGCGTAGTGCCTCTGCCAGGCATCTTCTTAGCGGGAGCCATCTTTTATAGCTTCGTCCTAACTCTCAGCGGTCACTTCCAATCGCTCCTCTTTTCCTTTGGCAAGGTGCGTATTTGCAATTGGCAGGAATTCTGCTGTCGAGGGCTCTGCTTACTCTCAGTTACCATCTTATTCCTAATCCATTGCCAAGCGGCTAGTCAGTACTTTTTAATCCAAGCCTTCATTCTCTTTCTAGGAGTTATCTTCTATTCAGGCGTCATATGGCGATTTTTGGGGCGTTTCAGTCAAGGATCGTGGCAGCTCTTTCGCACTTCAGCTCTCTGTAATTTCAAAGGTTGGCTCTATACGATAGCTGGCAGCCTCTTCACCATGACCGACATCTTCATTATTAGTTACCTCTCGGGGCCAGCTCAAGTCGGTTATTACAATATAGCGGCCGCCATTGTGCGCAATGTCTTTATTATTATTCCCTCAACTTTGAGTCAGCTGCTCTTGCCCAAGTTGGCCACTTCCTGTAAGACGATCCGCGACTGCTTACCTAGGGTCCGTTTTTTAAGCCTAATCTTGATCGTTATCAACCTCACCCTGATAGCGACGCTCAGCCTCATCACCCCTTGGCTCATCAACTTTACCGTCGGTCCCCAATTCTCTCCCTGCGTGCAAGTGATCTACTGGATCCTTCCCGGCGCTTTCTTCTACGCTCAGTATTGCATGTTAGGCCCCCTCTTTAATGTGGCGGGATGCCCCTATTCGACTACCGTCTGCTATTTAGTAGCCGTCTGCGCCGATTGGACGCTCTGTTTCTTGTGGGGTGCGAGAGGCGCTATAGGGGCGGCTCAAGCCTTCTCCTGCGCCTCAGGTCTCCTCTTACTCAGCGCTTTAGTCCAAGTGGGGCTATACGCGACCACCAAACTGGGCGACGCTCCCCTAGTTATGGGCGAAAATACCCCTGAATTGCGGCCTGAGCTCACCCAGCTGGAAAGTTAGATTATTCTACCTTCAAAAATGGGGCGAACTTGTTATAACTCTTTTCTCCGATCCCGGCCACCTCTTTCAATTGAGACAAGTCAGTAAACCTGCCATTGGGCAACTTCTTACGATAATCGAGGATCGATTTAGAGATCGAAGGGCCTATCCCAGGTATCTTTTGCAACTCTTCCTCCGTAGCCGTATTGAGATTGATGAGATTGCTATTCTTAGGGGGCGCAGCATCATCTTGGCTCTCAGATTTAGATTTAGGGGACTTAGTAGCTGAACTCTCGCTCTTATTAGTATTGGCGCTCATCCCCAGCAGCTCGTCCTTTTGCGGGACGACGCCGCTGCGCTCCAAAATGGCGGGATTGACCTTCTGGCTGGCTACCTCGCTGCTCTCCGTCTTGCTAGCTACGTAGATCTTATCTTCATCCTTAATACGCTTAGCCAAGTTGACGCTCAAAGGCTCCGCCTCAGCCGTCATGCCGCCAGCCGCCTTGATAGCGTCATCTACCCTAGAATTGAAGGGCAAAGAGACAATACCGGGATTCTTAACCGCTCCCACCACATAGACTTTAATGCCAGGCAAGGATGAGGTGGGCTTAAATTCTTTAGTCCGCAAGGGAGCCGTCGCCTGTTTCTGCTTAGGCTGGGTAGTATTTTCGATCTCTAAAGTTACCTCCGCTCCCGCTTCTCCCGTAGAAACGGACCCACCCGAACCGCCGGGTAAGTTGCTATCGATAATTTCTCCCGATACGGGCAGACTGGAAGCGGCGCCCCCCGGAGAGCCCTCTAAGGCTAAGTCGCTCGACCACGGACCATAGAGATAGAAGAGCAAGATCCCCCCTATCACAAAACATAAGGCCCCCAAACTGACGATAAAACGCCGACTCTCTTGATTCAAATTGGCCTTATTCTCCGACCATTCCCCAGAGCTACGGCTAGAGCTGGAACTACTCTTCGTACCGCTCGACTTTTTTTCCGACTTGGCCAGCGACTTTAAAAGATCTTTCGTACTGGGCACAAAGCGATCTTCCGACTTAGAATCTGCCGACTCGCTACTTTTGGAGCTCTTCTTATTCTTCAAATCCTCCTCGCTCCACGATTTACCGTAAAGCGGCTTTTCGGCATTTAGTTGCTTATACAACTTTTGCAAGCCTTGATTCTGAAAGCTGCCCCCATCCTCTGGAGCGGCCTCCGGTACCCAAGGATTCTCACGGCCATCCTGATTTTGCATCTCTAACGTTCCTCCCCAAGCGAAGACCTTAAGTTCCTAAGTTGTCACTCTAATTGCGATTTTAGGGGCTTATTCTGCGACGCGCAACCCTTGGCTATCAATACTCACTTCTAAGATCTCGGCGCCCTTACTCTCCAGAGCCTCTATAACTTGTTGACGCTCCTGGGGGCGAGCTAAGGTCAACATACATCCGCCCCCGCCAGCGCCACAGATCTTGGAGGCCAAGGCGCCAGCGTTCTTAGCCGCTAAGACCATAGCGTCTATAGAAGCGTTAGTCACACCCTCAGCCAATCCGCGCCTATTCTGCCACTCCCGATCGAGCGCTTCCGCCACCTTATCTAAATCCTCGCAGATGAGAGCGTCCCACATCTGGTGCGCCGTATCCTCAATGGCTTCCATGCGTTTAACGGTATCGCCCTCATTATCGATATACCGTTTGAGCATATTCCAATTGCTAGTTCCCGAAAAATGGCTGATTCCAGTAAAGGAAACGATCAAAGAATCGTTCAATTTTGTGAAAAAGTCTTGAGAAGAGTAAAGGCTGCGAATATTGTGACCGTCGATTTTAAATTCTAAACCGTTAATGCCGCCTAAGCAGGCTCCATAATAATCTTGATAGCCCGTGGGGATGCGCAAGTTCTGGGCCTCTAAGCTGGCGCCGTACATAATGAGATCGTGAATAGAGTCGCCGCGCCCCGAAAAGAGACTTAAGGCCTTAGAGATAGACATGAGCAGACTGGACGAGGCCCCTAAACCGGAGCCTTTGGGAGCTCCACTGTGCGTAATGAGCTCTACCCCCCCTTGAGGGGCGTAAAAGTTGACGGCGCGCACCAAGAGATCTAGAGGTCCGCCAAATTGCAATTCAGCCGTATTCTCCACCTCTATAGAGGAACCTAAGTCTTCAGAGATGAGACGCACCCTGTTCCCCTCAATAGCCCGCACTCTGGCCTGAGAGTAAATATTGATCGAGATGGTGATCGTCAAAGGACGCTCCAAGAATAGATAGAGCGGATGGAGATCTAAGGTCCCACCGGCTAAGTCTATGCGCATAGGAGCGGTTACGGTGATACTCATGAACTATAAGATCCTTCTATAAAGGTAAAAAGCTAGAGAGCGGCTTTTCGAACTCTCTTGAATTCTCTCCTGTCCTCAAGCTACCGGGGCTCAAGGAGTGGAATTAATAGCAAGAAAAGGCGTCGAAGAAGGTCTCCTTATAACCGTCTTCCCCTTCGCCGGGCATGGAGCACACAGAGAGCAGATAGACGCTGCTATCCCGCACTCGCACCATAAAATCCCATTCTGCGTCGCTAGTAATAATCTTAAAGAGACAGCCCGGCGCGCTGGGATGCTCTAAGCGCTTCTTTTGGGTGACTTCCCCCCTGAGAGCTGAGGCGCGCTGTTCAATAATCGAAAATAAATACTCATCGAGATTGGCGGCGCCGATAGAACCCGGAGGCAAGTTAGTGACCGTTAGGGTGAACATGTGCAAAGGGTCGCCCGACTCTCCCTCCCAGGTATCGCTATTGATCCCTTGGTAGTTGGTCACGCTGTGGCGGTAGCCTTCGGGGAAGCGAGCTCTAAAGGAGTTGGACTCTAAGACCGTCCATTCACTGGGATTAGCCTGCAAATTTTGGGCTACTGAGGGGGGATCTGGGGGTAAGTTGGGAGTAGCCAGCGCCATCTCTCCACTGAGTCCTATAGCTAATAATAACCCACACCACAAGGTAACGCCCCGACCCATATCTCCCTAGCCTCCTTTAAAGGATCTGTCTCCGCCTCTATCCTTCTAAAAAGGCCTAACTTCTACCTTTAAGTCCAGACTCTAACCCTTTAAATAACCTTCAAAAAGGCCTCTAGATGGATTGTGAGAAAAGGGGGCTATCATGGATAAGAGAGATTCTACCCAGCCTTCCTGCGCCCAGTATCCCTGGTTAAAGGGGCTCTTATTTATAGGCTTTATTAGCGGACTCAGTCTGGCGCTGCGCTGGCAAGCCCTAGAATTTCTCTTCCATCCTTGGCAAAGAGGAGCGGGATACGATTTCTTCCACTATTACGCCACCCTTGAAGCCTTAAAGAGCGCTCTAGCTAATATCTATGATCCCAGCTTAATGTATCCCTTTAGCTCTTATCTCTCAGCGGGGATGTGGCAAATTTGTGATAACCACCCCCTGCCCTTTTACCTCTTATACCTCCCTTTCAGCCAATGGCCCTTTAAAGAAGCTTACTTAGCTCACAATCTGTGGCAGTACCTATCCTACTTGGCGGCTCTCTTGCTCCTCTCTTTGAACTTCTTGCGCCCTTACAGTCCTCGTGGCGCTTGGATTACTTGGGGAGTTTTAGGCCTAGCTAGTCTCGGTTGGGGGCCCCTCTTAGATTCGCTCTGGCTGGGCCAAGTGAGCGGACTCTACCTTTTAGCTTTGAGTTTAGTCTTAGTGGGCGCTTATCGCCGCCAAGACGCCTACTGTGGCTTGGGATTGGCCCTGGCTATCCTCCTCAAACTTTACCCTCTCTTCTTAGCTCTCTGGCTAGTAGTCCACAAGCGCTATCGGGCCTTAGGGTGGACCGCAGGGAGTCTCTTGCTCCTCTCTATGGCCGCTGCCTTGCAGTGGGGCGGCGAGCGCTTCCTCCAATACGTTCACTACCTTCTCTGGCAGCAACCGTACCAGACGGTAATTTCCAACCAGTCCTTAATGGCCTTACTCAATAACCTCTTAATCGGTTGCCCCCCAGCCTTAATTAAATTTTTGAACCTCCTCCTCTTAGGAGGGGGCGGCTACTTACTTTGGCGCCGATCTCAGCGCTCCGCTAAAGAGATAACTGAACTTAAAGGGGCGGAAGAGGGCCTAGCCTGGGGCGTAGATTTTTCGCGTTGGTTAGTCTTAAGTTTGATCCTCTCACCCCTCTCCTGGGGACACCACCATCTCATCTTGATAATCCCCTTCCTCATATTTTTAGCCCAAACGTGGCTAAAGGGAACGGCCCTATCCTTTAAAAGCGGAGAGGCCTGGCTCTGGGGAGCTCTTTGGATTATAGACGGCGAGTCTTTCCATAATCCCAGTACTAGAGGCTTAATTATCTGGCTCTTCAGCTATAAATTTATCTTAGTCCTCTTGCTCCTCTTAGAGGCTAGATTGTGGCCCCTCCAGTGGTCAGACTTAAAAGATAAGCTTCTCGGTAAAGAATAAGCCCTGACCTCCGTCTCTTTGGAAAGTTAGGGCCTAGGAGCTCTATCCTCTTACTAGTTCTACCAGTTATCGCGATCGCGAGAGCGCTCTTTCTCTCGGCGTTCCCGGCGCTTATTGCGCCCGGGATTGGGCGGAGGATACATATCCGCGAAGCTAGAGAAATCAAAATCGGAAGGCTCGAAAGAGGGCGTCGTATTTACTGCAGTAGGACGCGAGCTAGGCGCGTGGGAGCGATTCTGCTGATAGCCGCCAGAGCGCGAGCCACCAGAGCGAGCACCACCGTTATTGCGGTAACAATCGGAGCAGTAGACGGGACGACCATTAGTGGGTTGGAAGGGTACTTTAGTCTCTTTGCCACACTCAGCGCAGACCGCGCTGTACATGGGGCGATTTGGATTGGGAGCGGGGGTCTCGGCGCCACTCCGCGGAGGTCTGGCCCCTCCCTGGGCTCCTTTACGAGCGGCTCGGCAACTGGGGCACCGACGCGGCTCACTAGTAAAGCCCTGAGAAGCGTAAAATTCTTGTTCACCCGTAGTAAACACAAAATCAGCGCCGCAGTCGACGCATTTTAGGGTCTTATCCACTCCGATTATGATCTCCAGTATAATTTAGCAAAAAAAGACAGGCTCCACCCGACTTGGGGGAGCTATCTGCGTTCTGAGCTTACCATTTTCTGGGCTTTGTTTCAAGATTTTAACAGGGAAAAATGGGATTGCAGTGAGAAACTCTCAGCTCAACTTGAGTAGTATCTGAAACTCTGGGAGGCCGCTAACCTATGAAAGTTCTCTACCCTTACTGGTTGCTGGCGTTAGGTCTGGGACTGTGGGGATGGAGCGGATGTCACAAAGCCCCCGCTCGCCCGGCGGCGCCCCCCGTCCCGGCGGCTGCTACGAACTTTCCCGCCTCTCAAGTAGACCCCAGCCTCCCCCCCAACGAAAGCCTCTTCCAGGGGGCTAGGGCCTTTCGCGACCTAGAACGTCAAGTGGAGATGGGTCCGCGCTCCGTAGGTAGTCCCGGAGCGGAGCAATTGCGCTTATGGCTGCAGCGCGAACTCCATGGACTGGGTTATAAGACGGGAGCCCAAGTCTTTACCGCCCAGACCCCCTTAGGTCCTAAGAAGATGTTTAATATCTTAGCCTGGGCTCCCTTAGCCTCCCCAGCTATCCAAGCCAATACTATCATTCTCAGCACCCACCACGATACGAAATACTTTACCGATTTCACCTTCGTGGGGGCCAATGACGGAGCTTCCGGGGTAGCCCTCCTATTAGAGTTAGCGCGCGTCTTTAAAGAGCGTCCCCTCACCAAGCATAATCTGCTCTTCGCCTTTTGGGATGGAGAAGAGGCCCTGCAAGAGTGGAGCGCTGAGGACAGTTTATATGGAAGCCGTCACTTTGTAGAGAGTCTCGATACCCCCCAGACCCCCTTTAAACTGACTACTAAACAAATAGTAGCCGTAATCAATATGGATATGGTAGGGGATCGCCATTTGCAAGTGACTTACGATACTCTCTCCCATCCCCAATTATTGGAGATGCTCTTTACTAAGGGTAGAGACTTGCGCTTTGAAAAGAATTTTAAGCGCGCCGAGTTGGGCAATATCGCCGACGACCACCTGCCCTTCTTACAACGCTCCATCCCGGCCATTAACCTCATCGGCTTTAATCAGACGGGCGCCGGGAGCTATCCCCCCTACTGGCATACGGCCGAAGACACCCTGGATAAGGTCTCAGCTACCAGCCTGCAAATAGCCGGTTCCACCGTCGATCTCTTGGTGAGAGACTTAGATCGGATCTTAGAGTAGCTGGTAGCTATCTACCTCTCAATGTTGACAATGGGGGCACCAGGCCGTAGTCCTACCCCCTAAGGTCATCTTTTGCAAGATAGCGCCACAGCGGTAGCAGGGCTGGCCCGCCCGCCCATAGACTTGCAAGTAGTGGGCGTTGCCTCCGCGCAGGCCGTCCGCATCCCTATAATCGGAGAAGGTGGTCCCCCTATTGGCGATCCCTTGGCGCAAAACTTGCAAGATAGCCTGATAGAGCCGCCCCACTTCCTCTGAGTTGAGCGAGTTAGCCGCTCGTTGGGGAGCGATGGCCGCTATAAAGAGAGCCTCGTCGGCATAGATATTACCTAAACCGCAGACTACCCCCTGATCCATTAAGACCACCTTGATGGGACGTCTGCTCTTAGCTAACTGGGCGCTCAAATAAGCTAGAGTATAACTGGGTTGGAAGGGGTCGGGACCCAGAGCTTGCAACTCGGGGGCCTGGGGTAAATCCTGGGTGCTATAGAGATACCATTTACCAAATTGGCGAATATCGCGATAGAGGACTTCCGTCTCATCTTGGCAGCGAATGATAATATGGGTGTGCTTATCGGGTGAGAATTGACCCTGGGCGCGCTGTAAGCCGGTAATGGCGTGGGTTGTAAAGGAGTTTTGATCGGGTAAATGGAGATCTCTAAAGGTCAGCTGCCCCGTCATGCCCAGGCGCACTAAAAGAGACCAATCCTCGCAATCTAAAATCAAGATCTTACCGACGCGCCTCACCTGCAAGAACTCTTTCCCTTGCAGGTCCTCATTTAGAGTCTGGGGATCGCAATTGCGCAAGAGCTTAGGTAAGCGGACTTCAACTTGGGCAATCCGCCGACCAGGAAGATACTTTTCTAAACCGCGACGTATAGTCTCAACTTCTGGCAATTCAGGCATATAAAGATTACTCTCCTTAGCCCCTTTAGGCTAGACTAAAACCCAGTCCTCGCTCGCCTCCAGCTAGATTTAGGGGCGACCTTGATGGCGAGCGGTGCGTACCGCGTCATAGATCATACTGCGCAATTGGACGGGAATCCCTTCGGGTCCCACCTCTTGCATGGCGCGCCCCAAAGCTAAGGCCAACCCCGGCTTAGAGGCGACTCTAATGGCCCGCTTAATAGTTTCGCGCGGCTTCTCCGGTTTGCGCGAGGAAGAATTACCGCCGGGCGGGGGACCGGCCACGCGCTTAAATACGTAGTCAAAGCCATTCTCCCAAAAACAGCTCTCGATATCCTGCTCTTTGAGTACGGTCACCCGTCCTAAACCGTAATTCTTGGCATAGGGCGCGGCCAATTTGCCATAAGTCTCCCCCGCCTTATCGCCATCGGCCAAAAGGTGCCAACTGATCCCCAACTCATTGGCCAAGTTAGCCAAGGGGGCCAGACCGCACTGGGCGAACTCCACAAATTCTATGCCCTCGCCCCAGAGGTCATATCCCATAGCGCGGGCTATCTCCGGCAAGAGCCAACACTCCGTCTCGCCCTCTACTAAGAGCCAAAAACGCATAAAGAGCGCGGTCCCGCGGCGAATGCGCAAGTGGTAAGCGATGCGCCGCAGATCGTTAATGTGGATCTGCTCAGGCCGCACCTTATAGACGGAAGCCAAACCCTCTGGAGAACGCACTAAGCGGCGCATACTAGTTAAGGAGGTGGCTGAGAGCAAGTCGGAGCTATTGGTAGAGAGCAGACGCTGGGGAGACATGCGATCGATCAAGCTCCATACAGAAGTCAACATCAAGGGATGGAGGTAAGCTTCCGGATCCTCTACGGAGAGCAGAGGACAGTAATCTCCACCTTTGGAGCTCTCGTTATCTTGGGCTTGAGCCTTAAAGAAGGAGTCGGCAAAGGCCAACATAGCCAAACTGCGGGCGCCCGTACCTCGCAAGAGGGCGCTAAAACGATCGTAATCGCGCTGCTCCTCCCTAGCCCGTTCGCTCTCATTGTAGAGCGGATTGAGCGTCGAAAGCGGCGCGGAGAGGCGCTCTTTGATGATCGCCAAATTGCGCTGGCTCTCGTCGCTGAGAGTCTTAGTGTAGCGATCCATAGTATTGGAGCCCTCGGGCGCAGAATCGGCCGCCGCATCGATCTCCGACTCTAAATCTTCCCAGGCCCCCGATCCGTGGACCAACATCTTCTCTAAATTATCGAGACTATTCTCTAATTGTTCGCGATGGGCGGCGATAAAGCTCTTGGCCGAGTAAGCGGCGTTCTCCGTCAGTTCGGAATAGGCTTGACTAAAGACGGAGTCCACATTGGCTTGGGCTGGTTGAGCCTCCTTATTATCGGTAATGGGAGGCAAGAGAGAACCCGAGCGAATGCGCAATAAGGGGCAGACCGTCTTAATCGTGCGCAGATAATCTAAGGGGTTCTCTAATTCGATCAGCTGGTGGCGCGAGTTTTCGAAGTGGAAATGGGTAGTTACCTCTTGCCCTTCGCGAGTCGCTTCAATACAGAGATAAAAGCTAAAGACTCGCGCCGTACGCTCATTGCGCAGGGCCAAATCGATCATAAACTTATCGTTGCAAAACTTGGCCAAACTGTGATCGGAACGCAAAGCGCGGGGGTCGTGACCCAAGGAATTAATCCGCTTATCTTCAGAGTCTCCACCTTCCAATAGTTGGGCGCTCACCTGATCGGCGCGCGGAATCTGCTCTAGAGAGTCGCCCAGCCTCGGCTCAGGAGACGAGATATTAGAACCTGAATTGGAAAAATAACCGCCGCCAAAACCGATAACGATACGCATGGCCGTCGCTTGGGGATCTTCTAAGACTTCGAAGAGGGGATCGTTGAAGGCGTGGCGGTGAAAATCTGAGGCTTTTATAGCGAAAGAATCTTTAGGCACATTGCGCCCTAAAACGGCCTCCAAGGCGTTGAGAATACTAGACTTGCCGCAACCATTCTCCCCGATGAGGACGGTAACTCGCCTCTGCAATGTGAGATCTACATGCTGGATAGCTCGAAAGTTTTCAATAAGCAAACTGCGCACAAACACCCTCCGCCCTTCGCTTCGCTGGGGCTGAGCGCCTGCTTTCTAGACCCTCCCTCTTGAGGGGGGCTTAGCTTAAGAGGTCCCTAAAACTTGAGGAGGAAAGCCCCGGCCCTAGCCTAGAATGGGGGGATATGGATCAATTAGTTCTCGTGGAGCCGGGGCGAGTCGAGTTGCGCCAGGTTCCCATCCCGGAGCCTGGGCCGGGCGAAGTCATTTTGCGTATCGAGGCCGCCCTCACTTGCGGAACGGATCTCAAGACTTATAGGCGCGGACATCCCAAGTTTAAGTTGCCTATGCCCTTTGGTCACGAATTTTCGGGTACCGTTTGGGCTCTGGGCGAGGGAGTGAACCAATTTAAGTTGGGCGAGCCCTTGATGTTGGCTCCCACCGCCCCCTGTGGCCATTGTTACTACTGCCAGCGCCAATTGGGAAATCTCTGCGCTTATACTATGGAGACTATGATCCATGGAGGATACGCCCAGTACGTGCGCCTCCCCCGCCATATAGTAGCCACTAATACTTTTATTAAGCCGTCAGGGCTCAGTTTCTTAGAGGCGGCCCTTTTAGAGCCCCTATCCTGTGTAGTCTATGGAGCCCAACAGATGGAATTTAATCCCTCCAGTAAGGTCTTAATTATTGGGGCCGGTCCCATAGGTCTTCTCTATGTAGCGCTCTTGCGCCGCTATGGGGTAAGCCAAATAGCCGTCTTGGGGCGCCGGGAGAGGCGCTTAGAGGCCGCCGCCCAATTGGGGGCCGAGTTAATCTTTGATGAGTCCCAAACATCCCGGGACGAGGTAGAGAGGGAGCTTTATAGGGCCTGGCAGACCCTGCCCCAAGTAGTAATTGAATGTACGGGGTTACCTTCAGTCTGGGAAGAGGCTCTAACCTGGGCCGCCCCGGGAGGGCAAGTCATGTTCTTTGGAGGCTGCGCCTCGGGAACGACCTTTAACTTCCCCTGGGAAAGCGTCTTAGAGCGCAATCTGACCCTCAAGGGCGCCTTCCACTTTACCCCGCAGGCCGTAGCCCAAAGCTATGAACTCTTGGCTTCGGGAAGGCTATCCTTAGCCCCCCTCATTAGCACTACCCTCCCTCTCAGTCAGTACCCAACGATTCTGAGCCTTTTGGAGAGCGGCGAGTATATAAAGATCGGGGTCTTGCCCCAAAATTAAGTTCCTCTAGCTCTCCTAGTTGGCCTTCCTACCCCTTTAAGGGGCGATCTTATTGCGTTTTAAATCTAATTGGCGCTCTAAAGCTAGCTCAATTAGACGCCTCACCAGTTGACCGTACTCCCAACCGCTAGCTTCCCAAAGCTTACTGAACATAGAAAATTGGGTAAAGCCGGGCATAGTATTCACTTCATTGAGATAGAGCTCTCCTTCTGGGGAGAGTAAGAAGTCGATACGAGCCAACCCATTGAGGTCGGAAATCGCCCAAACTCGCAAAGCTAGCTCTTTCATAGTAGCTACTAACTCGGGGGCTATGGGAGCGGGGATAGTCAGTTGGGGGGCGCCTTCATTTTGATACTTAGTGCGATAATCGTAGAAAGCGCTCTGATAACTAATTTCGCCCGGCTCGGAACATTGGGGATGGTCGTTGCCAATAACCCCAATCTCTAATTCGCGCGGCTGCGGACAAGCTCTCTCTACTAAGATCTTGCGATCGAATTGGGCCGCCAGTTGCAAAGCTTCTCCCAGCTCGCAAATTTTCGTAACGTGGCTAATGCCGACGCTAGAGCCGGAGTTAGCGGGTTTGACAAAACAGGGGACCCCGATCTTAGCTAAGACCGCAGCCACGCAATCCTCTAATCTCTCCAATTGCCAACGTCGGAAGGTGAGACTCGGCAAGACGGGTAACCCGCTGGCCCTCCATAACTCTTTCGTCAAGACCTTATCCATACCTAAGGCGGAAGCGGTAACCCCCGCTCCCACGTAGGCTAAACCGCTAGCTTCTAAGAGCCCTTGGATACTCCCATCCTCGCCCCCCGTTCCGTGGAGCACGGGAAAGACCACGTCTACCTCCCACCTTTGGACGCTCCCATCCTCCCTTTGGACTTGGAGCGCTCTATTTCCGCCCCCGGGAGATAGAGAGATATTTTGGGGGCCGTCTTCTACTACTCCCGCTTCCAAAGCCGCTTCCGCTGCGGGACCGACGACCCACCGGCCGGAGCGCGCTACCCCAGCTAAGATTACCCCATATTGCTGTTGGCGCAGCGCCTGGACTATCGAACGGGCGGAGAGGACGCTGACCTCATGCTCAGCTGAGCGCCCTCCGAATAAGACTAATACTTTAACTTCTTTATCTTGCATAGCGCCCCGCCCATTCGCGACCTCACCTGGAGAGCCTGCTCTCAAGATAAGCTGACTCTTATGGCAGGTACCTTCGAAATTTATCGAATTTCCTAGCTAGTCTCTGTGGGAAGATAAATTATCAAAAAGTATGCTCGAAGCGATTGACACGTCTATTATTCTCTGTAGCCCAGAAGGCGAAGCTAATATTGGAGGGGCCGCGCGGGCTATGATGTGTTTTGGGGCGGAGCGATTAATTTTGGTCAATCCGCGTTGCCAGCTAACCTCTACGGCCTACAACTGGGCCTGTCACGCCCACCACATTCTCGACTCTTGCCGCCAAGTCGACGCTTTGGCCGAAGCGATTGAGGATTGCAACGTGGTCTTAGGGTTTACGCGCCGCTGGGGCAAGCGTCGCCATAAACTCTACTCTTTAGAGAAGATCCATGCAGAATTAGAGGCTCATCCCCAGCCCGGTAAGGTAGCCTTGGTCTTTGGCAATGAGGAGTCTGGACTCTCCAATGAAGAATTGGAAGCTTGTCAGCGCCTGGTGACTATCCCTACCCAAGGTTCCCTCAATCTCTCCCACTCCGTCTCTTTAGCCTTATATGAACTCTTTGGCCGCCAGCGTCCCATCCCCGGGGCATACGCTAAGAAGTTGGCGGACGCGCAACGGCGCAAGTTGATGATGCAAGCTATAGGCCAATACCTTCAGGCTTTAGGATACCCGCCCCAGCGGGGAGCTAGTTCTCTAGAAGAGTTAGGGAAATTGGCGGACATCTTCGATCGGGCCCAACTTGAAGAATGGGAAGTCAACTACTTGGCGGGGATGTTCAAACATCTGTACGTAAAATTTCAAAACCTTTCTCACCTTCAAGAGTCCTAAATAAATCTTGAGGGCTAATCTATTCAAGCTAAGGAGGATCAATGGATATCTCTAAGTGGACGAAAGCAGCGGCTTTATGTGGCATAGTCCTGGCGGCTTATACTCTGACGAGTAACGTAGTAGCCAATGAGCCGACTTCTAAGAAGAGCTCCGCTCAACCCCCATCCGTACAGGCTACTTCCAAGTTAGAGAGCGGCATCAATTTAAAAGATATGGATCTCAATGGCGATCCGCGCCGCGATTTCTACGAGTATGCTATCGGAGGCTGGAAGAAGGCCAATCCCATCCCCGCCGATCAGGCGCGCTGGGGCACCTTCACCATTATGGCCGATCAGAATACCGAGTTATTGCATAAAGTCTTAGAGAAGGCCTCTACCTCTCCGCAGACCGATTTAGAACTCAAACTGGGCCGTTTCTATAAGAGCGGTATGGATACGCAAGCCATAGAGCGCTCGGGGATCTCTTCCATTAAGGGAGATTTGGAGGTCATTGACTCGATCGATAGTCCTCTCACCTTGCAGCAATCGATCGCCAGCTTACATAGGCAGAATCTGAGCCCTTACTTCGCTCTCGATGGAGCCCAGGACGATAAGGATAGCTCCCGGGTCATCGCCACCATTTGGCAGGCGGGATTGGGCTTGCCGGAGCGCGATTACTATCTGCGCCACGATGTTAAGTCGAAAAAATTGCGCGATCAGTACGTGCGTTTAATGATCGATCTCTTTAAATTGAGCGGCTATACCGATACTAAGGCCAAGTGGGCGGCCCAGCGCGTTATGAAGTTAGAGACGCGTTTAGCCCAAGCTTCAGTGCCAGCCGCGGAGATGCGCGATCCTGAGAAGATGTACAATCTGTGGACGCAAGAACAGTTGGGCCAAGGTGTAAGGGCTATAGATTGGAAGGTCTACTACCGCGCTATAGGTTTAGAGATGCCTAAAGAGGTCAATGTGACCGTTCCCCAATTTATGTTGACCGTCAACGATCTCTTAGCCGACGAGTCGCTGCTCCAATCTCACAAAGATTACTTAGCCTGGAATGTGATCCGCGGAGCCGCCCCCTACTTAGGGGAAGAATTCGAAAAGGCCCATTTCGCCTTCTACAATCAAGCTTTGCGAGGCGTAGAGGCCATGAAGCCTCGTTGGAAGCGCGTTACCGATGTGGTGGGGACTTATATGGATCAGGGCTTAGGCCAGTTGTACGTCAAAGAGGCTTTCCCGCCCGAATCTAAAGCTCACGTAGAGCGGATGGTCGAAAATATCAAAGGCTATATGGCGGAGACTATCCCCACTTTAGATTGGATGAGCGAGACTACTAAGACGGAGGCCCTCAAGAAGTTGAACGCCTTCCGAGCGAAAATCGGTTATCCCGAAGTTCCGCGCGACTACTCCGCCCTGCATATAGGCGATACTTACTACGAGAATGTGCGCAATTGCCGCATCTTCGAGAAGAGGCGTACTTTAGATAAGATTGGCCGCCCGGTCGATCCCAACGAGTGGCATATGCCCCCCCAGATGGTTAACGCCTACTACTCGCCTTCTGAAAATGAGATCGTCTTCCCCGCCGGTATCTTGCAGCCTCCCTTCTTCGATCCTAAAGTTGACGATGCAGCTAACTATGGCGGCATCGGGATGGTGATCGGCCACGAAATTAGCCACGGTTTCGACGATCAGGGAGCCCAGTACGATGGCAAGGGCAACTTGCGCAACTGGTGGACTAAGGAAGATCTGGCTAAGTTCCAAAAGTTGACTAAGGGCGTCGAAGATCAATTCTCAGCCTATACCGTGCAGGGGCAACATCTCAATGGTAAGTTAGTCTTGGGAGAGTCGATAGCCGACCTTTCGGGCATCGCCCTCTCTTGGGGCGCCTACCAGCGCCAGTTGAACGGTCAGCCCGGCCCTATCATCGATAATTTCACCCCCGCTCAGCGCTTCTTCTTAAATTACGCCAAGATCTGGGCTATCAATATGAGCCCCGAGATGGAGCTCTTGCAGATCAATACCGATCCCCATCCCCCGGCTCAGTGGCGCGTAAACGGTCCTCTCTCCAATTTTGAAGTCTTCTTCGAGGCTTTCAACGTTAAAGAGGGCGATCCCATGCGCCGCCCGGCCGATAAGATAAATAAGATCTGGTAATAAAAAGGCTCCCCGCCTCATGAAATGAGGCGGGGAGTTCTCATTTTAGGACTTAAGAATTTTAAGCTTCAAAATTCCCTAATTGAGCACTAAACAGGGAGCGGAGCCCCCTCCCGAGGTTACGTTACATAAGGAGGTGGAAGAGAGCCTAGTCGTCACTCCGGAAAGTTTAAAGTCGAAGACGTAAGGATCGAGATCGACTAAATACTCTCCCCACTCTAGACCCGATTCACTATTCCAATAAGGGAAGAGCTCGCGCGTCACTGGGATCCTAGTCTGGACTAAATAGTCGTGTTGGAGGGCTTCCCGCACCGATTCCGCCCACTCCTCCTCATTCTCTTCCCAGCCAAAGTAGATACCGCGCCCACCGTAGGAGTCGTTAGGCTTTAAAACTAAGTTCCTCCGCTGGCGCATTACATAATCTAAGAGGGCCACGGGCTGACCTTGGGGATCGCTCGTATCCATAGCTTGTAAACGTCTAGTCCAGGGGATACAAGCCCGGATAGCTTTAATCTGTTCGACGGTAAAGAGCTCCCAATAATTTTCATCCGTCAAGAGAGCGAAGATATCTTTTTTATGCAAGATCTTAGAGCGGAAAGAGTTGACCATACAGACCTTGCGATCTTTGAGGGCTTTATACATGGCCTGCTCTTGGTCGATCTTCTCCAAGAACTCATTAGCTAAGACGCGACGATAGAGGACGTCTATCTTTACCCCGCCCGCACTCAAATGAGAACCGTCATATTCTAGATGGCGCGGATCGGCTATGATAGCGCGGTAGCCTTGACTTTGGAAATAATCGGCTAAGAGGCGGAATTCGTGGTGGGTAGGCACCTCGGCAAAGTCGACAATGGCGATCGTAGGTTTAGTAGAAGCGCCGCGACTCCACTCTTGCCAGCACTTGAGGAGAGTCTGCAATAAGTCCTGCGAGATCGTAAAAGCCTGCAGGCGATGCTTAGCGGCAAACTCTTGGAACTCAGGTCTATGCATAAAGGCCTGGCTCATAGTGTCGGTATAACCTAGCCCCGCCGGACTCTCGGCATTATACTCTACGATCGAGCAGGATCCGCCATTGAGAAAGGTATCGAAGCGAGCGGTAGTAGAGATACTGCTATAACCGGGCTCTAAAGCTAATAACTCTCTCTCTTGGGCCGTCAAACCTAAAAAGTTTTGTAAGCTCTCATCGTGTAAGACGTGCTCTACTAAGATCTGCATAGCGGCCGCCACCCCTTGGATGCGTTGGCGCAGGACGGCCATCTGTTCAGCCGTAATAAAGTTGGGGCGCAAGAAGGGACAGACGGGGCGCTGGCCATACATAACCTTGCGCTCTCGCAATTCAGCTTGCAAGCTCTCAGCAAATTGACGCAGATCGATCCGCTCCAACATAGCGTGATAATCGGCGATACACTTGCGCCTCTTTATCTCGCTGGCCATGGCCGCTATTGTCAGGGCGTTCCCTTTATCTTTAAGCATTGCTCATACTCCTCACTGAAGGCCACGCTCAAGAACTAGTCGATCTTTCAATCTACGACTAGCGGCGGCTCATTGAGCTGACCGGTTAAGACGTCTTTGAGCGGATAACCGATCTTAGCCAGTGACTCTACGATAGCTTTCCTATCTGAAGATAATTCTACCCATTTGGCGATCAAGACGTCGGCGCACCTCTCATCCTCTACGGCCATCAGAGTGAGCTCGGTGAGCGTCTCCAAAAGGCTAGAGCGTTTGGAGGCCGGATTAGAGCGCATCAGCTCTTGGCCACACTCCTCAATACCTCGCATCCGCTCTGAGAAGATGGGGATGGTACCCAAAAGCTTGACCGCCGCTTCTGGATTGCTCTTTATAGTGGAGACGGCCAGACTTATCTTGGCCTGGGACTTTACCTTAACATCGGAGATCTGTAAGAACTCCGTACCGGCTTGCTCCATCTCCCCCAAGGCCAGCCAACAACGCACCAAGAGTAAGAGCGTCTCTTGGCTCTCTACCCCGTGTAAGACGCGGAGATTCTTACTGACCCTCCTCAGTAAGCGCACCAAAATCTCTTTGGACTTAGGTTCCCGAATGAGCTTCGCTAAGGCCCAAAGATCAGAGGCCTTACTCAACTCTCGGTAATTGAGCTTCTCTAATTCAGCCACGATCTCCAAGATCAGCTTGCGCGCCCCAGCTTCATCGCCTCCACTGCGCTTGGCGGAAGCTATAGTTAATAGCGCCTCTCTCCTCTTTTCGGGAGCGACCTCCGCCCGAGCGGAGAGTTCCGCATCATTTAAGACTTGGTCGAAGGAAGAGACGTTACCGCATTGCGACTCCTGCACGGCCAGCTGGGCTAAGGTCACAGCTTGAGAAGCGCCGGCTTGCATCGACTTAGCCACATCTAAGGCCTGGTCTTGGGTCCGCCTAGCCCAATCATCCTCGCCCATCTTGTAGAGATTACCCGCCAAAGCCGCCAAGAGGTTGGCTCGCACTCTCATATCGGGTATTTCCAAAGCGACCTTTATAGAAGAATCGTAATATTCTAAAGAGCGCTCCTCATTGACGTTGGCGGAGACCCCCATTACCATAGCCGCCTTAGTCTCCGTATCGATCCTCTTGGGAGCGGGAGCTTCCCAAGCCTGGAGGGCGTGGAAAGCCAAATTGCGGGCCCTAGCGGGATTGTCGATCGCGGCCGCACAGCTCGACAAGAGGGACAGAGCTTTAGCCTGCTCCTCTAAGTCAGTAATGTGGAAGGCCAAAGAGGCGCTCAGATTGAGCACATCTTGCGCTCCCTTATAATCGCGAGCCTCGTAGCGCGCCAAAGCCAACCAGATCCAGGCCCCCACCCGCAGGCTGGGATCTTCGATGGTCTCGATGACGGCCCCTAAGCGCACAAAGACGTCGCGCCAACCTTTGAGACGCGGAACGCCAGTAATTAAACGCGCAGTCGCAATGATCGCCTGCTGACGGTAGACCGGAGAGTGTAGGGCCACGATAGTGGTAATGAGATCTTCAAAGGAGGCTAAGATCCAACTCTCATTACTATATTTGACGATCTCCAAGACGAGACTGGCGATAGCTTCTACCCTCTGGGCCTCATCCTTGTAGGTACCGGTATATTCCAAGGCGTTGCGGAAGGCTTGGGCTCGCTCTTGCGGATCGGCTTGGCCCACCGCCTCAATCATCTTGGCTAATTCCGCATCGGGGGTGCCGCCCAGTTTGACGGAATTGACCTCTTCTATTAAAGGACGATTGAGATCGCTATCGGGTCCCTTAGATTTGCGCAAGTCGACTATGTCGGAACCTATCTTTTTGACATAGTGTTCCATCTCTTCTTTGTCCGTCAATTGGCGGGCGCAACGCAGGGCCAACTTCAAAATGGCTAAGCGCTCTCCCTTGGCTAAGCCCTTCATAATACTCAAGCGCCAAAGGACGGAGACGCTGTGGCGCATGTGGCTACAACCTAAGAAGATAGGCTCTAACTCCTCTAAGCTCACCACTTTCAAGAGATCGGCCATTAAGAAAGCAAAGAGTAAGCGATCCTCAGAAACTATGTCGGCGTCTACTACCTGTTTAGCTAAAGTCACCATCCGCTTGCAGACGTCTACGTGACCCTCGTCTAAAGCCTGCCAAGCTAAGAGCAAGAGGGCCTTGAGACGAGAGGACTCGCGCCGCAAGAGGAGGGCCCTATCGGCCGCTAAATCGAACATACCCGCGTCGGCTAAATCGTGCAGACCGTTCATAACTTCGCGCGCCCTCAGACGCGGAATCCGCAAGCCATAACTGACGATGCGCGGCAGATCGCGATCCTCCAAAGAAGCGCGCAGACAGCGCGAAAGATCTTCTAAGACGGCGTTAAGGGAGTGGGTCTTAGTGAGCTTGATCTTAATATAGGGCCCCTCACCCAACCAGTGGAGTAGAGAGAAATCGCGCCGGCGCGAAGTGCGGGCGAAGCGATCGCAATGGTATCCTAAATAGAACCAACCGTAGCGGTCGTCCATCTCTTCCCAGGAGGGGTAAGAATCGCGGAAGAAGGAGATGACCTGCTCATGGACTTGGACCAGATCGCGCCGATAGCGCTGAGCGATAAACTTGCCTAAGCGCGGGCTGAAGAAGGTCAATCCCTGATCGGCTTCACAAGGGCGCAAGAGGGGGCGCAGATAGTTGAGGGCGCGCTCTACGCGACTAGCGGAAAAGCCCAGGAAATCGGCTATACTCATGGCCGGCAAAGGTTCGCCGGCTTCTGCTATGAGACAGGCTACAAAGATCAGATCGTCTTGGACTTCTAGGGGAGCTTGGGCGTAATGATCGTCCCACAAGACGGAAAGGGCCGCCTCTAAAGCGGGAGGGGTTTGTTCCGCTTCATGGATCTCCAATAGTCCCGACTGGACCGCCTGGAAGAGATGGCGGGCCACTAAGAAGTTGCCCCCTGAGCTCTTCACTAAGTGGGCTACGAATTCAGTGGGGGCCTCGGGGAATTGGCACTGGGCCCAGAGGGTCAACTCCGCCAAATTCTCCGCCGCTTGGGGCTCAATCCAGTCTACTCTGGCTCCCGCCGCTTGTAAGATATCGACATGCTTCCCCGGACGAGCCCCCACCACGACTAAGCTATTCTCTCCCAAATTATCTAAGCCCGCCAATCCGGAGCTATCGAATAATTCGGGCGCCCTTTCGAGGGCGTCTAAAATTATAAGCCTGGGGGGCTGACCTAAAGAGGCTAACCGCTCCTTAGCTAACAAGGCGGCCGCAAAAGGAGAGTTGGGGATCTGAGTTCCTGGGATATTTAATTGCGAGAGTAAGGCGGACCAGAAACCAGAGGATTTGGTCGTTTCCAAAGGCGGCCGCAGATCGATAAAGATGGAGCCTTCCCTATCTTTGGCCAACTCCTTTAAAAATAGGCTCTTACCCATTCCCGGTTCAGCTGCCAAGACCCAGACTCGCACTTTACTATCTAAGACCGCCTGGAAGCGCTCCTTCAACCATTGGCGATTTAGCAAGGGGCCCATTCTGCCATCAATCCCCATACCCTCAATGCTACTCATCCCACTCATTGCGTTTCCTCGCTAGCTGACTCGGGCCTTCTATAGACCCCCGTAGTCCCCCGGTTTTCGCTAAACCTGCCGCTTGTCCTTGCCCTAAGAGAGCCTCGCTCCCTACCCTCCCTTTTAACAACAAAAAAAACGCCCCGCAAGCGGGGCGTAGACTCATCCGAGAATAAGCTAAAAATTACTAGCCTTCGATCTTCTTCACAACGATCTCCTGAGCGCGCCGCTGATATTTCCTAGCATTCTTCAGGTAACGATCGGCCTCTTTGAGGGTGGCCTTCTTCTCCGCTGGCTCCGTTATGCCCATAGCTTTATCGCAGAGGTTGCACGCCTTCCAGATATTACCTACCGACATAGCCAAGGACTTATGCAACTCCTCATAATCCTTGGGGGTCGTTTGGCTATTGATCTCCTCAATATAACTGCGCTGGGCCTCCATACACTTATTGAGCGCGCTCTTAGTCTCTTCGACATCTTTGACCTTATCGCGAATGACGGGCATACAAGCTTTGCGTCCATCTTCCACTAATCGTTTTACCATAGGATTAACCTTATCGCGGATACGACGCCTATAACTCAAGTAGGCGTCACGATCGTTACTCGTAGAGACAGCCACATCTTGAGCGGTAATCGCCCGCTCTAAAGCGCGATCGTACCAGAAATAGCGATAGCCGAGGGCGCAAGCTACCAAGATACCGGCGATAATGAGCATGCAGGTAGCCGGCGAATCTCCAGCTTGGCGGCGTCTGCGAACGGTCCTCAATGTGGACGATGACATAAAATTCCTCCTACCTCCCAGGTATTTATCCATGAATCATAATGATGACGGTTTACAGGATGGGATTATGTTATACAATGCAACGGCTAGGCCTAGAGACCTGCTTTTATTGGAAGCTAATCGACACTTAGCAACTAAATTTAACATTCGCAAAAATATGGAAAGATTCATGGTAAATAGCGATTATTTGGGCGTTTTAGAGAGTACCCGCTCTCTCTATGATAATTTTAGCTTAGTCCGCATCAATAAAAATGAGCTCCAGAGATGGTGCGCTAACTGGTCTAGCTCAGAATTTATTACTCCCGCCTGGGATAATTACGTCCACTGGGACGGAGAGGGCGAGGCTTTAGCCAATTACATCCTCCTTTTAGATAGTCTCAACTTCTGTTTTTGGCCCGATAAAGGGCAACCTAAGTGGACCATAAGCTACGGAGGACGCCACTGGAATGGTTACCAAGCTCTAGCCCTCTCCTTGCGTCGGGCTATTGAAGAGGGGCGCCCCATCTTAGAGGCCGCCTGGATGGCTCAGGCCTCCTTAGAAGAGGTAACCCACATCTTTCGCGGCCTAGACCCCCAAGCGCCTATTCCCCTCTTAGAGAAGAGAGCGGCCCATATAAGACAGAGCGGCCAAGTTTTGCAAGAGCATTTTAAGGGGCAATTTGCCGAGGTTATCCGCGCGGCCCAGGGGAGCGCTGTGCGCTTAGTCAATCTGTTGGTCCAATATTTCCCCTCTTTCCGAGATATTCACCCTTACCAGGGCCAGGAATTGCGGATTTTAAAACGGGCTCAAATTACCCCCATCGATCTTTATGGCAGTTTCCACGGTCAGGATTTAGGCTCTTTCTCCGATCTCCAGCGCCTGACGGCCTGCGCCGATTATAAGATTCCTCAAGTCCTGCGAGCTTTAGGGATCTTAGAATACGCCCCCTCTTTGGCGGACAAGGTAGATAATCAAGAGCTCTTGCCCTCCGGCTCCTTAGAAGAGTTAGAGATTAGGGTGGGCATGATCTGGGCGACAGAACTCATTCGCCAGCGCCTAGAGGAACTGGGGGTTAAGAAGATGGCTTTAGAACTGGACTGGTTCCTCTGGAATTTGGGCCAAGAGCCTCTGCCCCACGAGCGCCCTTACCATCGGACGCGCACCATATTCTACTAAGCGAAGTCCCATCTTCTCCCTCCCTCTCTATCCGGAGTAGAAGGAGGGAGAATAGGCTGCCTTGATAAAACTGAGCCTCACCTATGGACAACTTTTTTTATTTTACTGAGAAAAAACGTTACGAATTGGGTACGGAAGCCCGTTTGGGAACGATCCATACTCCGCATGGCGATATAGAGACCCCCGAATTCCTCCCCGTAGGCACCTTGGCTACGGTCAAGGGTTTAACTCCCGAGCAGTTGAGTCGCCTAGGGGTCCAAGGGCTATTGAGCAATACCTACCACCTCTTCTTGCGCCCAGGAGCGGAAGTCGTCGAGGAGTTGGGCGGCTTGCACCGCTTTATGCATTGGGATGGTCCCATTATGACGGACTCGGGAGGCTTCCAAGCCTTCTCCCTGGGCGCCGCCCGTCAATTGGGAATCGGTAAGATTGGCGTCTTCCCCGGCAAAGAGGGAGAACTGACTCCTAAGAAGGGTGAAGCCTATAAGCCTTTAGCCCACATAGATGAAGATGGAGTCGTCTTTCGTTCCTTCCTCGATGGCTCTAAGCACCGCTTAAATCCTGAGATCTCCATTCGCATTCAGGAGCAGTTGGGGGCCGATATTATCCTAGCTTTCGATGAGTGCACCTCTCCCGCCGCCTCCTATGAGTATACGGCCCTCTCCTTAGAGCGCACCCACCGCTGGGCGGAACGCAGTTTAGAAGCCAGGCGCGATACGCCCCAGGCCCTCTATGGCATCGTTCAAGGTGGAGAGTGGCAAGATTTGCGTGAAAAGTCGGTCCAGTTTATTTCCGCTCTCCCCTTCCAGGGCTTTGCTATCGGCGGTTCCTTAGGTAAGAGCAAAGAGGATATGCATAAGGTCTTAGAGTGGACGATTCCCGGCTTGCCCCACCATAAGCCGCGCCACTTATTGGGTATTGGCGAAGTAGACGATCTCTTTGAGGGGGTCCAGCGCGGCGTAGATACCTTCGACTGCGTAATCCCCACCCGTTTTGCGCGCACCTCCAACCTCTTAGTACCTTACGACGTGCCTGGAGCGAGTAAGCGCGGCACTTTAGTCTTGCGCAATGCTGAATTTACTCGCGATGAGCGGCCGGTAGATCCCAACTGCCACTGTTACTGCTGCCGCAACTTCTCGCGGGCCTACCTGCGCCACCTCTATAAGTCGGAAGAGATCTTAGGGAGCGTCTTGGGCACTTTGCACAATATCCACTTTATGCTGACCTTAATGCGGCAGATTCGCGCTTCCTTAGAAGACGGTACCTTCTTCGAGCTCAAGCGAGAGTGGTTAGAGAAGAAGCCGCGGAGCTAGGGCGCCCTAGGATGAGCTGAGGAAGAAAAGGAGCTGAGAGCTTGGCCATTGAGTTTTCTCTAATTATACCTACCTATAACCGTCTCAGTATGTTGCGCCAATGTCTCCACTATTTGGAGCGCTTGCGTTACCCCCGGTCCCTCTTTGAGGTTATCGTCGTAGATGACGGCTCTAGCGATGGTACCCAAGATCTGACTGAGCGCGATTGCCAATGTCAAATGAAGGTCTTACATCAGGCTAATAGCGGCACGGCGGTCGCTCGCAATAGGGGTATAGAGGCGGCGCGGGGACTCTTCTGTCTCTTCGTAGACGACGACGTGATGGTCCATCCCGATCTGCTCTTAGAGCACCATCGCCTGCATACGGCCCAACCCAATCTGGTTGTGCGCGGGCCGGTCATTAATTTCTCCGCCTGGCCCTGCCCTTTAGAGCCTAACTCTCCTCAAAGTTTGGCTCTAGAAGCTAGGCCTCTCTCTCCCTGGTTTGGGTGGTGGCAGCGCTGGAGCGGTCAAGATCCTAGGCTCTGGATCCACTACTCCCGCAACTATCTCTGTACGAGTAATGCTTCCCTCTATCGCCACCACCTTTTGGCCGCCGGCCTCTTCGATCCCAGCTTCCCCCGTTGGGAGGATGCGGAATTGGCGGTGCGTTTAAAGCGCTTAGGTCTCAAGCGTCAATTCAGTTTCCAGGCTATAGTCTACCACTTTAAGCCCCCGGAGCCTTGGGAGCGCCGCCTGAGCACCGCCCAAAAGGACGGTATGTCCGCCGCTTCCCTCTATTTGCGCTACCCTAGCTTCCTTACGCGCTTGCGCAGCGGCCTCCATTGGGCCAATGAGTGGCGCAATAAGCTCTTGACCGCCGGTCCCTGGGCTAAATGTATAGAACGGGCCGCTCAAGGTAACCAGAGCCTCATTCCCTCCTCCCTAGCCCAAAATTTACTCCTAGAGAGAGCTTACCTAGACGCCGGCTACAGAGAGTTACAGCGCGCTTCCCAACTTCCCTCTCAGGAGTCCCCTCCAGATCCCACCCAAGGAGTGAGCCATGAATAGAAAGTTAGAATTACAAGCCTTAATCGCCCAGCCGGATCTCTATGAGGTCAGCGTCCAGATCTGCTCCCACAATCGCGGCCAAGTACTAAAAAAGGTCTTGGAGTCTTATAGCGATCAGACGCTCGACCCCAGCCGCTTTGAAGTAGTTTTAGTCGACGACGGCTCTACCGATAATACCCAAGCGATGGCTTTAGAACTGGCTAAGGAGGTACCTTATAAGCTTACGGTCCTGCGCCACGAACGCAATTGCGGCTTGGCCACGGCCCGCAATACGGCCCTAGCCGCGGGCCGAGGGCGAGTAATTCTCATTACTGACGACGATGTTTTAGCCCACCCCGATTTAGTGCGCCAACACCTTTTAACTCACGAGCGCTACGATAAATGCGTCTGTAATGGTTGGGTCAACCACGTTACCGAAGCGGAGCGCCCCAAAACCCCGAAATTTAATATTTTAGATATCTCGATGTCCTTCTTCTGGACCTCTAACGTCTCAGTTAAGAGGCGCCATCTCTTAGAAATTGGCGGCTTTGACGAAGATTTCCAAGAGTACGGTTGGGAGGATCAGGAGGTAGGTTTACGCCTCATGGCCTTGGGACTTAAAGCCCACAATAATTATAAGGCTATCGGCTTCCATATTAAGAGGCCGGCTACTAGAGGCGATATCCCTCGCATGTTACGCCAAGCCCAAGCTAAAGGGCGGACCGCCGCTCTCTACATCCAAAAGCATAATCGCTTGCGCAGCCGCCTCTCTACCGGTATCCATCCTCCCCGTTTAGCCGTCTACCATTTTACGCGCTGGGGTAACGATTGGCTGCAGCGCTACTGTCTTAAGCGCCTCAATAGGCCGGGCCTTAAGGATAGCGATCCGCTCTTAGGGCTAGACAATTGGTGCGCTAGGCAGCTTTCTACTATCAACTACTTCGATGCCATAGAGAAAAAATTATATGAGTAAGAAGAATCGCTCCGCCGAAGGGAATCCCAGCGGAGATAATTCTAAGCGGAGCGCTGCTCTTCCCAGCGTCGCCCTCTCCCGCGAGGAACGGGTTTGGAGTTTTCGTTTTATCAATCTTCTGATCATTAGCACTATGATCAGAGTGATCTTTGCCGCCCTAGCTGAGCTCAAGTACGAAGAGGCTTATTATTGGATGTATAGCCAGCATTTAAGCTGGTCTTATTTTGATCATCCCCCCCTCATCGGCTGGTTAATCTATTTGAGCACTTCCCTAATGGATAATGGAGAGCTGTGGGTGCGCATGCCGGTCATTCTCTGCTTTGCAGGTACCCTCTTCTTTATCCACAGGCTGGCTTGCGATCTCTTCGGTCCGCGCGCCGGTTTTATGACCGCCCTCCTAGCTACCTGTCTGCCCGCCTTTGAGTTTTACTCCATCCTGTCCCTTCCCGACGCCCCCCTCTTGCTCTTTTGGAGCGCCGCTCTCTGCTTTGGGTACCGCCTCTATGAAGATGAGCGCCCCTGGTGGTGGTTAGCGATAGGGGCCGCTACGGGGTTGGCTATGCTCTCTAAGTATCCTGGAGTTCTGGCCCCCCTGGCCCCTATCTTAGTCATTATCCTGAAGAAGAAGTATCAGCTCTTTAAATGCTGGCAATTCCCCGTGGCCGTCGTCTTGGCCCTAGCTATCTTTAGCCCGGTCCTCTATTGGAATGCTCAGCACCAGTGGGCGTCTTTCATCTTCCAAGGTTTAGGGCGCTTCGCTGAGGCTAATAGTTGGCTAGACATCGTAGGGGGCTCCTTACTCTGCCTCACCGCTTTACCCACCCCCTTGGGCTTTTTCTTCCTCCTGTGGGTAGCTTGGCAGAGTCTCAAACGCCTCCAAGATGAGCGGTGGCTCTATTTAGTCTGCTCCTTCTTGCCCTTTATGGCCATTATCGCTTTAGTCGGTACGGTCCGGCTCATCCAACTCAATTGGCCGTTACCGATCTACCCGGCTCTCATTATCGCCACGGCCCAGCTTTTAGAGGAGTTGCGCGCTTGGAGCCAACGTAAATGGCAGATCTTATTGGGGTTGGTCTTCATTCCCGCCTTAGCTCTAAGTTTGGTCCCCTGGATGGCCGTCTTCTTTGAGTTGACCCCGCTCAACCGCTATAACGAGATTTATGGGTGGAAGCCTATGGGTGAGACGGCTAGTGAGATGCTCAATACTAGCTACGACCCGCGCCGCTGCTTCTTAGTTGGCCACGGCTACCAGACGGCCAGCGAATTGGCCTATTACACCCACCAGCCCCAAATTACGCTCAGTTTTAACGCTATCGGACGCCATGCCAAAGGTTACGATTATTGGTATCAAGCGGGCCAATTTAAAGGTTGGAATTGCGTCTACGTTGTCTCCGAACGCCTCAAGAGCGACGACTCCTACCAAGCTACCCAAGACTTTAAGTTAGATGAGTTGCGTCCTTATTTTCGTGAAATCGAAAAAAGCGACCGCCGCTTAACTATCTTTAGGGGCGGTAAGCCGGTGCGCCGCTACCGTTTCTACTACTGTTACGACTATGTAGGCCTTCCTCAGCAGCAGGGTGAGGTTCCGGGTAGTCAGGTCGTAGAAGAATTGCTCCCCGACTCAGCCCCTCAGGCTTCTTAGCCATATGATTCCTGAAGTTGCCCTCTTAATGGTAGGCCACGAGCTTCTGACCGGAGCCGTCCAAGATCTCAATACCCCCTATTTGGCGCGTGCTCTCTACTCTCAAGGGGCCAAATTAGCCAAAGTAGAGATCGTAGAGGACGATCCTAAAGCTATAGCCCAAGGGGTAAAGGAGCTCCTCTCTTACGATTATCTCCTCACTTCTGGCGGCTTGGGCCCTACCCACGACGATCGCACCGTAGAGGGGGTAGCCCTGGCCTTGGGGCGCCCGCTCCAGTATCATCCCCAGTTGCGTTTGGCCCTAGAGCGCCATTACCAGACGACCGACTTGAGTAAAGCTCAATTGCAAATGGCTCTAGCTCCCCAAGGGGCGCAGCTCTATCCGCTACCAGAGCCGCCTACGCTGGGCTTCTTGCCCTTAGTTAAAGTCGATAAGATCTACCTCTTACCGGGAGTCCCGCGACTCTTTGCCTACTATTGTCAATTGATCTTGCCCGAGTTGAGCGGTCCGCCCCTCTATCGCTCCGCTCTTACTATTTATGAGCGCGAGAGTTTGCTAGCGCCATTAATTGCGCGCTTAGCCGAGCGCTTCGCCACTCTGACCGTAGGCTCTTATCCTCAATACGATGCGCGACAGCCTAACCTCTTCCAAGTTTCAATTAGGTTAGAGGGTAGAGATAGCTCCCAACTCCAAGCCGCCCTCAGCTACCTAATTTCCCAAATTCCCTCAGCCTGGAGATGGGAACTGGAGGAAGCGCCCGCGAAAGCTTAGGGAGATTACTACTTTTACTGGAGGGAATATGCGTACCGTTCTGGCCTTATTTTTAACCGTTATACTCTTAGCGGGGATGGCCGCTCCGCCGGCCTGGGCCGCTAAGGATAAGGAGAAAGAGAGCGGCCGCCATCCGGTGGCGGTCATTAAGGCGGAAGTAGATCGCGACGGTTTCGATAGCGGAACTACGGGTGTGCAGCGTCGCTGCACCTTGTGGATCAAAAATCTGAGCCGCGAAGATATGCAAAAGATCAAGGTTAAACTTAAAGTCTTTGGCAACCGGCGCGAGTTAGAAGAGATGGAAAAAGAGATCGAAGAGCTGGAAGCCGGAGCGAGAGTCTTTGTAACCTTCAAATGGGAAGATTTTAGCAACGCTAAAAAGCAGAATATCCAAATCTGGCTGACCTATACTAATGACGAGGGCGAAGAGGTGACCTTCCAAGCCCAGTCCCCCGTCTGGTAAGGTTAAGAGGGCACCGCGCTTAAAAGTCTATGTGGCCGCTCCCCTTAAGGGGAGCGGCCACATAATTTATTACCCTCTCCAGACTAACCTTTAGTCAAATGGTAGAGTCTATAGCCGCCCGCCAAGCTCCAGGCCTTATACCCTAAACCGCGCAAGATAGCGCAAGCTAAGTAACTGCGTAAACCGCTCTGACAGTGGACGTAGACCGGCTTATCCAGGGGCAGTTCTTGTGCAGCTCTAGCGCGCAATTCATCTAAGGGCAGATGTTTAAAGCCCTCAATATAACCGTAATTGCGCTCGGGCAGAGTGCGCACATCTAATAAAGTACAACTGCCGTCCCTAGGTAAGGCATCTACTTCATCCCAGAAGAATTGCTGCAGACGGCCGCTGGTAACGTTGTCGGCGACCATGCCCACGTAGTTAATAACATCCTTAGCCGTTCCAAAAGGGGGAGCGTAAGCCAGTTCCAACTGGACCAATTGGGTAATAGGCGTCTTAAAGCGCAGGGCGGTAGCTAAGACGTCGATGCGTTTATCTACCCCCTCATAACCTACAATTTGGGCCCCTAAAAGGCGCTGCGTAGAGCGCTCCCACAAGACTTTGACGCTCATCTTGCTAGCTTGAGGGTAGATGGGGACCTTAGCGTCGGCGTAGATATAGGTCTTATCGTAATCTAAATTGGCCGCTCGAGCTTGGCGCTCATTGTAACCGGTACTAGCTACCGTCAATTCCCCAAACTTTAAGATGGCCGTACCCTGAGCCCCTTGGAAGCGGCTATCTAAACCCGCCAAACGGTCGGCCGCTACCCTGGCCTCCTTATGGGCTAAACCGGCCAGAGCGATGGAGGTAGCCTGGCCCTCTAAGAGATCCCGGATCTCTACCGCATCGCCTACCGCCAAAATGTCGGGATCGCTAGTAGCCATTCCGCTGTCAGTTATAATAGCCCCTCTGGGGTTGAGTTCCAGGCCAGAATCTTTTAACCAAGCCGTATCGGGGCGAACGCCCAAACTTAAAAGGACGATGTCCGCTTCTAAGAGGCGCTCCTGGGGCAACTTTACTTTGACTTGGCCCGCCTCTACGCGCAGCTCCTCTACGCCCTGGCCGAGCAAGATTTCAATACCCAGTCTTTGGGCGTAGGCGCGCACTTCGCAAGCCAAATCGTAATCTAAAGCCGCCACTAAGTGGTCGGCCATCTCCACTACGGTAACTTGGAGCCCCAATTTAGAGAGGTTCTCCGCCATTTCTAAGCCGATAGCCCCTCCCCCTACAATTACCGCCCGCTTAGCCTTTTTAGCGACGATCTCTTGGCGGATTCGCAGAGCGTCTTGGACGGTGCGCAGAGTGAAGATCCTCTCCTCATCGCGAGGCCAACTGGCGGGATAGACGGGCTGAGCTCCGGGAGCTAAGAGCAACTTATCGTACTTCTCTACGTAGGTCTCTCCACTATGCAGATCCTTGACCTCTAAGGTATGGTTCTTAGGATCGACTCGCAAAACTTCATGTTCTACGCGCACTTCGATATTGTAGCGCTCTTTAAAACTCTGCGGACTCTGGGCCAACAATTGTTCCGCCTTGGGCACTACTCCGCCTACGTAATAAGGCAGACTGCAATTAGAAAAGGAGATATGGGGCCCCTTTTCCAGAATGAGAATCTCCGTCTCTTCGGAGAGACGACGCAATCTCGTAGCCGCTGAAGCTCCTCCAGCTACCCCGCCCACAATAATAACCTTCATCTAATCTTCCTCCCTAATTTAGAACTGCAATCCGCCCTTAAATCTTAGCTTCAGCTGAGAGCGGTCCTGCCCCTATAAAAATTTTTATCCCTTTGCCAGGAGAGGGCCTTATTGATAGCAGCCCCTAAAGTAGAAGCCCCTAAGGCTTTCAAGATATCCCCAGGTAAGAAGGGCAAGGAGACTAACCAGAAGGCGGCTTGGAAGTGGCCTCCATTATAAAAAGCCATCATCAAAACGGCGCATAAATGTTGGAGCGGGATACCTACCCCAATAGTAACTAGGGCGTAGCGCTTCCAGTTAGGTTTATCCCCCTTGAGGCTAGCCATTAGGACTGCGGCCAGCCAAAAGCCAAAGTAAAAGCCCCCCGTAGGCCCCAACAGCTTGTCTAGACCTCCGCTCCCAGCCGCCAAAATAGGAGCCCCCAAAGCTCCTAAAAGGAGATAGACCCCTACCGCCCAAGCCGCTTGGCGAGCGTTGAGCGTTAGGGCTATGAGGTTGACCATGACGGTATGTAAGCTGAGGACTATGGGCGTAAAGGGTAAGGGCACGACCCAATAGGAGGATAAAGCCAATAAGGCTACCTCTAGGGCGATCTGGGTCATGCTGCGCACCGCTAGCGCCGACTGAGTTGCCACTTATAAGGGATAACTTTCTAGGGAGCTGGCTCCCAAAGTCTTCCTAAACTCTTTAACTGACCATCCACTGAGCGATAGACTTAGCCATAAAGTCATAAAGCTTGGCTATGGGGAAAGACTTTAAATTGGGGAGCTCTAAGAAATAGGCCCGCTCGGAAATCTCAGGGTAGGTAGAGACCTCCTCTAAGACCCCAAATCCCGTGCCATTGATCCCTAAGAAGAGCCACAAGAGGGGCATATCTAAGGAATCGTATAAAACTTCCAAGATCTCCTCGTTGCGCGTCACCCCGCCATCGCTCGCCAAGACTACGATGATAGGCACTTGGCTTTGGCGATACTTTTCGATTACCTGGCGCATAACTAGAGGCTCGTTATTCTCAAACCCCAGTTCGACTATCATCTGCTCCCAGTCGCGCGGCACAGCATTGGCTAAGGTCTCCAATTTGAGAGGGGGACGGCGTCGACATTGGCCCCCAAAATACCACAGATCTAAACTCTGTTGGGGATCGTAATAAGCGGCCAGAGGCATCACCCGATTAGCTAGCTCCATCACCGTCCCGTCGGCAAAATTATTGAACATCGATCCCGAAGCGTCTACGACTAAGGCTACCTGAGCCATAAAACGCGGGAGCGAGTACTGGCGCAGAGCCTCTCGGAAAGGATAGCTGAGATCGCTCAGCCCCGCCCCCGCCAAGGCCTGCGAAAACTCATCGCCCAGAGGGGGGACGGTAGTCGTACAATCTTTGATCGAACCAGAACGCCCCTTCTTGCGCCCTGAGCCCTCACTCTGAGGCTCTTGACTGGGAGCGATGGGCTGTGTCTGGGGGGCAGGCGCAGGGGCGACTTTGGAAGCGCGCTGTTCGGCTGGCAAGAACTCTTCAGGAAGGTCCGCCTGCCTACTCTTAGTCCCGCCAAAATGGCTCAAAAGTCCCGTTAAGGGGAAGCTAAAGCCTTGCCCCAAGAAGGCCATCCTCCAGACTTTATCTTTTAGATAAAACTCTAAGCCAATTAAGGTCTTCTCCAAGACGAAATCCGGCCCGTTATAGACGGCGGCTAACTTGGCTGTCCCTCCCTGAGCCGCTTCGATCTGCAAATTTTGCAATTGGCTCATAGAGCCCAAACCTTCGACCGCCACTATACAGAGTACCCGAGGAAAATGAGGGGGCAATTTGCTCAAATCGATCTGCAAGGTAGCCGCCTGGGCCGAATACTCTAAGATCCGTAGGCTACCCTCTGGCGAAGCGAGGCGCTTAGAGGAGAGCCAATAGCGCTCGTCGACTACTACGTTACCCGCCCCTAGAGCTAAGAGAGCGAAGGCGCAATCTTCATCCCCTTTAGCCTCCAAACGGACCGTAATTGGTTCCTGAAGTGAGAAATATTTCTCAATTTTAGAGCGGAAACCGCGCGCGATCCATTCCATATCTCTAACCCCTTCCGCCCACCCTGGGCCGGCTTAAATAATCTTCTGGCGGCGCGCCTCTTGGAGCCACTGAGGGAACCTTTCTAAGAGGCGGTCGTAGAGCACGTTGTCAGCTACCGTAGCGAAGTCGTCCATCGTAAAGAATGAGGTATTATCGATAGAGCGACCCTCTAGGCTCTCTAAATGTTCCAAAATACCGTAGTTAGAGCCCCTAACCCCTACAAATTGCCAGAAGATAGGTAAGCTAGTCGCTTCCAAGAGGCGATTGCTAATAGCTTTCGTCTTACTTATGCCCCCATCGCTAATAAAGACTACGTAGGCTGGCAATTTACTAGCTCTATAAGTAGCAATTACCTCGTCTAAGACGGGAATTTCATCGTTACAAGCCCCCAGGGCCATAGTCAAATTGGCGAAGCGCTTAGGGATAATCGTCCGGTAATTTTGTAAAGTGACATTGGGCATACGCTTAGCCTTAGTGGCGAAGAACCAAAAATCGAGCTCTCCGTCGTCATCGAAGCGCAAAGCTAGAGGGAAGATGCGATTGAGAATAGCCTGGACCGTCCCGTCGCGGTAACTATTGTACATAGAGCCGGAAGCGTCCATCACTAGAGCCACTTTCGCTAAACAATCGTCTAAATTGCGCTTGGCTAAAGTTAAGCCCAAAGAGCGCGCCAAAGGGGCCAACTCTGGCGCCTCTTGAGCTAACTTCTTCTCTAAGGAGACGCCTTTGCTAACCCCTACCGGACTGGGAGGAGGCGTCTCTTCCCGCTGAGGGGAAATGTTCTTGGGCTCAGCCTCTTCCTCTCCGCCATAGAACTTTAAAAGCTCAGCCAATCCTCCCTTAAATCCCTGACCCACAAAGTTGGCCCGCCAAATCCCATCCTTTAGATAGAGCTCTAAAGCGATAACCGCCCGCTCCACTTGGAAATCGGAACCGCGCAGTTCCAATTGGGCTAACTTTACCCCGCGCTGCTCTAAGGTCACGCTTTGCGAACTAATCTGCTGCATATGGCCCGCCAATTGATCGTCTAAGTTGACCGTAAAGACTAGCTTCTCGATTTGAGGGGGCAATGAACTTAGGGCTACGGTAAACTTAGCTTCGTTATGGCCTAACTGGAGGCTAATCTCCCCTTGGGGACTGCGCAACTGGTTATAGAAGACCATATAGCGATCGTCAGAGAGCTTATTCTCTCTATCGACGCCAAAGCAGCTAAAGTCGTAAGTAGCAGGTCCCCTCACTACCAAGCTTACTTCTAGGGGCCAATCTACCTTAGCTAGACCCTCTAATTTTAAACGCTGGCCGCGCTCCACGCTCAACATAATCCTAGCCTCCCGACCCGCTAAACTCCCATCCTCTATTAGGGTAGTAACTTAACGCTCTTTAAGTGGTCAGACGCATACGCACGGCGGGACGCACCGTACAACCCGAGGTCTCCACGGCCCGACAACCGACGAGACCTCGGAAATTGATACAAGCCGCCGAGCGCTTCTTATCGCAAGAGGTGCGCAACCACCAGTTACCGTTGCCGCCGCAGGCAATCGCCCCGCGATTGCGAGCGTAAGCCGTGGGAGCGCAGAGAGTCTCGCTATTGGCCGCCGCTAAGGCCTCGACCCTACCTCCCGCCAGGTATTGGGCTACTTCTCCGACGCTCAGTAAGAAGATACGCCCCTGACTGGCGGGCAGATCATCTTCGGATAAGTTCTTAGCCCCCGCCGCCTTATTGCTCAAATTGCTGACTACGATCCGTTGGCGCTGGGCCGCATCGAAGGCCTTATTGGCGAAGGAAGTGTTGAGCCAATTGTTGATACTACAATTATCCCAACCGGGATGGCCGCTCCCGCCCTCATTGAAGCGACAAGCATCTAAACCGTACTTGCTGAGTAAGAGCACGTCCCCTGATCCTACTTCTAAGACTAACCACTCTATGGGCTCTAACTTACCCTCTTCCTCGAGAGGATAACGGCCCAACTTTACGGTATCGCCCACCTTACAATTAGCTAAAGGATCGGCGGGAGCGGGCGTCGTGGGAGCGGCGCCCGCAGCGGAGACGGTACAGACGGTCGTTACTACCGGAGCCGCTTGGAAGGCGCTCCTCCTCTGAGCGGGAGCCGCCGGGGCGGGAGCTGGCGCTGTAGTAGGAGGGGATGCTGGAGTAAGAGCGGGCGCCGGGACAGGAACCGGAGTCGGAACGGCGGGTGGGGCCGCGGCCGCTTCGCTCTCCTCTTCGCCGCCATAGTGGCGCAAGAGATCGGCCAAGCCGCCATTAAAGCCCTGAGCTACGAAATTAGCCCTCCACGTACCCTGACGCCGATAGAGTTCCAAAGCGATAACCGCCCGCTCAGCCTCAAAATCGCTACCTTGAAGGTCTAATTGCCAAATAACCGCCCCATTCTGACTGAGGCTCACCCGCTGAGAGGCGATCTGGCCCATAGTTCCCGGCGTATCGGCATCGATATTGATGGTAAAGGCCAAACGTTCAATAGAGGGGGGTAAAGCGTTGAGGGAGACTTGGAAGAGGGCCGGGTTATCCTCTTTGAGGAGGGCCACCTCCCCTTGGGGAGAGCGCAATTGGTTGTAAAAGACCATGTAGCGGTCGTCTGAGAGCTTACCTTGGGCGTCCAAACCGAAGCAGACGAAATCGTAACTGGCCCCTCCGACTACCCCCAGCTCTATCTGGAGCGGCTGGTCCCAACGGACCGCTCCCTCCAACCGCAAACGTGAACCGCGCTGCACCCGCTCCATCTCGTAACCTCCTACCCTCTATATATTTGTCTACTCTCTTTGCCTTACCCGCTAGCCCTTGAATTGGCGGCGGGGGTCTCTAACTTTACTCTAATAGCTGGACGAACCATCCCTTCAGGCATGCCCACGCTGCGCATATCGAGGGCTCCCAAAGCGTTAATGCAGACTACGCCTCCCTTGCGCGAGCAGGCCGAACGCAACCACCAATCTCCCGTCCCCTCGGGGGCGACCGCCCCGTGAGCCAGAGCGTAAGGCGTAGGCCTACAAGCCAACTCGGGATTAACCTCCACCGCGCTATCCGTCTTGATCTTGGGGAAGAGCTGCAACAGTTCGCCGGTGCTAGGTAAAAAGACCTTAGAGAAACTGTCGCTCATAGCGTCCTCTTTGAGCCGCTCCACCCCCGTGGGCTTATTAGTGAGCCTAGTCCAGACGATACACTTTTGCTCCTCTTTATCGAAGGCTTGCGCAAAGAAGCGTCCATTCAGCCAACGTTGCACGTCGCACTCTTCCCAGCCCGGATGGCCCGCTCCATTGTGGAAGGGACGAGAGTCTAGGCCGTACTTACTGAGCAAATAGACGGTATCCCCTTGCTTATCCAAAACCAACCATTCGATGGGGCGCTGAGCTCCATCTTCCTCTTGAGGATACTGACCGAAGGTGACATCCGCCCCAATCTCACACTGGGAGAGCGCTTCAAAACGGGAGTGAGGGGCGGTCTTAACTAAGGCGGGCAAGACCTCTTGGGAAGCGTTCTCGCGCGGGGGACTGAAGATCCCCATCTGGGGCAGCGGCTTGCGTCCCGCCTGTTCGGGCGGTAAGAAGAGACCGCCGCTAGAGACGACCTCGCCCGACCCGGTGGCTAGGGCCGGCGGCGGAGCCTCCAAGGCCTCTTGGACGCGCTCCCTCAGTTGGGTGATAACTTCTCCCAACTTATCTAATTCCAATTGGACTTGGTGGTTGATCTTATAGAGCTCAGTCATGCGCTTCTCGACCGCTCTAATCTGAGTCTGGAACTTATTAATCTGGTTAGCGCGCTCGTCTTGAGCTTTTAAAGACTCTAAATAGAGGGCGAACTCCCTCTCCTCTTTAGAGAGCGACTCTCTCTCTAAAGCCTGTCCTCCAGCTTGAGGACGCACGATGTCCACGGACTCGCGTTTAGTTAAGAAAGAGCTCCCACCGCTACTATTATTAGTCAGATTATTGTTCTCTTTGGTAAAAGTAGCCTCCGGACCCACTCGCGGGGGGGGGACCGTCTCCGGCAGAGGCAGGGGGGCGGGATACTCTCGCGACTCAGCCTCTTTAGCGACCTCTTGGACCGGGGCCGGTTCCTCGGACCCTTCCGCAGGCGGGGTAACTTGGAGAGGTTCCTCCGCCAGCTGGAGTTCTGGCTCTCCCTCGGCGACTGTCGGCTCTTCTGGCTCCGCTGGCTCTAGAGCGGGCTCCTCGTGATCAGCGCCATACTCTTCCATTAAGTCTAGGAGATCGCCGGCGTAGGGTTCTTCTAGGACGCGCAATTGCCAGCCCCCCTTTTTAGAGCGCCCCAAAGTGAGAGCTATAGTAGAGTTAGAAGGCTCTTCCGCCCCCTCTCCCTCCTCCAATTGGGCCTGCCACAACTCCTCCCCACCCTGGCGCAGAGCGTAGCCATGGGGGCCAGCCTCTCCATCTTCCGCTCCAGCGCGCGGACTAATAGTAAAGAGCAGGCGCCCCAGATCTTCAGGTAGAGCGGCGGTATGGATCGTAAAAGTAGCCCGAGCGCGCTCCATATGGGAGCTCAAATCCTCCGCCTGACTGGCGGGATGCTCCTCCCAAATGACGTAGTCGTCACCGTAGAGGCGGCCCTCAGAGTCTAACCCTAAGCAAGCGAAGAGATAATCTCCCTCGCCCTCTACGCTCAATTCCAATTCCAGAGGAACTTCCGCTTCCGTCAGATCTTCCTCTAATTTAGCGCAGAAACCACGCCCTACAGTGACTACCATACCAATTACCTACCCCGCTCGTATCTTGACGTCTTCTAAACCTCAATACCCCATACGCGGAGGGATATTTGCCACTTAAAGCCTGAAATCCTAGTAAGCGCCTATAAAGGTCAACGCACGAGGCCGTCGCGCCGCTCCCGCTCTTTGCGCTCCTTAGCTCTGGCGTTAGCATCGAGAGTAGCTTTGCGCATACGCAAGAAGTGGGGGGTAATCTCTACTAACTCGTCGTCAGCGATAAACTCCAAACACTGTTCTAAGGTCAGGCGGCGCGGCTCGTCTAAGCGCACGGCCTCATCGGAGGTCGAAGAGCGCATATTGGTCACATGCTTCTTCTTGCAGACGTTGACGTCTAAATCGTTAGAGCGGCAATGTTCGCCCACTATCTGCCCCGCGTAGACATCCTCTCCCGGAGAGATGAAGAAGACGCCGCGATCTTGGAGGTTGAAGAGGGCGTAAGAGGTGGCGGGCCCCGTCTCTCCGGCCACTAACGAGCCCCGAGTGCGCCTGGAGATCTCCCCGCGATAGGGACCGTAACCGGCAAAGAGGTAATTCATGACCCCGTAACCGCGCGTCAAAGTCAGACACTCAGAACGGAAGCCCACTAAACCGCGAGCCGGGATGGAAAACTCCAGATGGAGCCGCCCCGTGCCGCTGCCGGTCATATTGATGAGATCGCCCCGGCGCGCTCCGACGCGCTCCATAATGGCGCCCATATACTCTTCGGGGATATCTAAAGTGAGATTCTCGATGGGCTCCTGTAATTGGCCATTGACGACCTTGGTAATGACTCGAGGAGCGGTTACGGAGAGCTCATAACCTTCGCGGCGCATCGTCTCTAAGAGGATGGAGAGGTGCAATTCGCCTCGCCCGCAGACCTCGAAGGCATCCGTCTGCCCTTCGATAGCTTTGACCCGCAAACCGACGTTGCGCTCCGCTTCGCGCCACAAGCGCTCGCGCAGCTGGCGAGAGGTGACATACTTACCGTCTCGGCCGGCAAAGGGACTATTAGTAGCCAAGAAGGTCATGGCCAGAGTGGGCTCTTCGATGGTCAGGCCCGGCAAGAAGGAGGGATTTTCGGGGTCGGTGATAGTATCTCCTAAAGCCACGTCCGTCAAACCCGTCAAAGCGACGATATCGCCTACCGAAGCGGTCTCTACCGGTTTGCGACTCAAACCAAAATAGGAGAGCACCTGCCCCACCTTCCCTTGGCGGCAATTCTCGCTATCTTTGCCATAACAGATGGTCTGGCTGGGACTAATGTGACCGTTGAGGATCCGGCCGATCGCTAAGCGCCCCACGTATTCATCGTAATCTAAATTGCTGACTAGCATCTGCAGGGGAGCTTGGGGATCGCCCTCGGGAGAGGGAATATGTTGGACGATCGTCTCGTAGAGGGGCTGCAGATTTTCAAAGGGACCGTCGGGATTGTAAGAAGCTACCTGTTTGCGGGCCGAGGCGTAGATTACCGGGAAGTTGATCTGATTTTCGTCCGCTCCCAAATCGATAAATAATTCCAAGACTTCATCGACTACTTGTTGGGGCCGGGCGTCGGGACGGTCGATCTTATTGACTACTAAGATGGGGGTCAGACCGGTCTCCAGGGCCTTCTTGAGTACAAAACGAGTCTGAGCCATGGGCCCTTCGAAGGCGTCGACTACTAAGAGACAGCCGTCGACCATATCCAAGATGCGCTCTACTTCGCTAGAGAAATCGACGTGGCCGGGGGTATCGACGATATTGAGGGTGACGTCGCCATAGCGGACGGAAGTATTCTTAGCCAGGATAGTGATGCCTCGCTCCCGCTCTAAGTCGTTGGAGTCCATCACTCGCTCTACTACCTCTTGGCCCGCTCGGAAGGCGCCCGCTTGGCGCAAGAGACCGTCTACTAAGGTAGTCTTGCCGTGATCGATATGGGCAATGATAGCTAAATTTCTTAAATCTTTACGTTCCATAATTAAAGCTTAGAAACCACTTTTCCATCGGAAATACGGATATTCTCTTCCAAGGTGAGCGCTGTTTTCCATGGGCATAAGACTTCCTGCCTAGGCAGAAGGATTTTCCCCAGCGGGCAGCCCTTGGCCAAACTTTATACTCTTCAGGCTCTCCCCCGCAGCGGGGCAAGGTATTTAGAGAGAGGATGCGAACGGGGCAGCCAATTTAGCCTTGCGGGAGAGGATGGAGAGCTGAGCATGAGACGACAGAGTATAGGGGCGGAAGGAGAAGCCCCCGCCTTGGCCCCCTCTCAACCCTTGCGGCGTCCAGGTCGCATCTACCGTTCTGCCAGTCGCTCCTCAACCTACGCCGGGCGCCCCCCGCGCTCTAGAGCTCCTAAGCGTTGGAGCCAAGTGGCCGATACGCGCTGTAACCCGCTCCCTCAGGCCAGTTGGGGCAATTTTAGCCTGCGCTTTCGGCGTCCCCAACGCTTCGATCTCCCCACCTGGTCGGAGGTCCACCGCTTCCTCTTGGGCTTAGAGGGGGTAATCCTCCTCCCCTCTAAGGCCGGGCAAAATCCCGTCTATGAGTATTACCAGAGCTCTACTAGGGCTTTAGCCCGCTTTGTAGGTTATCAGCCTACCGATAGCGACGATTTAGGCCTCCTCTTTGAGCTGCCCTTACCTTGTCCCCATTATTTTGCTCTGGAAACCATCACTATGCCCGTGGCCCTAGCCCGCGAGTTAGGTCTTAAGGTAGAATTTTACCCCCTCCAGTTTAAGGAGACCGAAGAATCCGCTCTCCAGGTAGAGTACGCTCAGTCGCCTCTCTTCTCTAGTGAAGATATTATCTTAGACTCCCTTTTAGAGTATTGGCGCCAGGCCAATTCCCAAGCCCGGGCCCTCTGGGAGAGAGAACATGGCCCCTCCCCTCAATATCGCCGTTCCTGGTTAGAAGTAGTCTGGGAGTACCGCCTCTTAAGCCAGATGCTCAGTCAGCGTTACTTGCGCAACGCCCGCCGTTACCAGTATCCTGACATCCACTTTTATCAAGATCTGCAGAGCGCTAAGGTTTATACCCTCTGCGAGTGGCCCAATCTTCAGCCTATGGCCTTTCCGGTAGTCGATCTCATTAAGCTTAGCGATCTCCCTAGCCCATTTCCTAAGGAGGGCAAGATCGTAGAAGCTAGGGCCCTCTTCCGCTTAGGTAAAGCCTGGCTCAAAAAAGAACAGATCCCCATTAAACATTATCTGACCCGCGATAACCTCCACAGTCCCGAATTTTTGGAGTTTATAGAGAGTTTACCCTCCCAACTGACCGGCCCTTACCGCCAGGTAGAGTACGCCGAGATCGAGGATATTTAGATGGGCGCCTCCCAACTTACCCTCTTAGGGACTGGCAACGCTGGCGCTCTCGCGCGTTATAATACCTGCTTCCTGCTGCGCACCCCCGCCCACACTCTCCTAGTAGACGGCGGGGGCGGCAATACGATCTTGGAGCGCTTGCGCTCCGTGGGTTTAAGTCCCACCCAAGTGGATAGCGTCTTTTTGACCCACGCCCATAGCGACCACCTTCTAGGTTTAGTCTGGATAGTGCGCCAATTTCTGACCGCCGTTAAAAATGGGAAATATAGCGGCTCTCTGCCCATTTTAGGCCACCAGTTGGCCCTAGAATCCTTAAAGACGGTCTGCCAGCTGACCCTCTCCAGTAAGGATCGCCCCTACTTAGAAAAGAATATCGAGTGGCGCATTTTAGAGGACGGCCAAGAGTTGCAACTAGGCGATCTCCACCTCTTAGCCTTCGATATCCACTCCACTAAAGACCGTCAATTCGGTTTTAGCGCCACCTTACCCTCAGGACGCAAGCTAGTCTGTTTAGGAGACGAGCCCTTCAATGAGCGCAATCGCCCCCAGGTCGAAGGGGCTAACTACCTCCTCTGCGAGGCCTTCTGTCTCTATAAAGATCGCCAAATATTTAAGCCTTATGCCAAGAATCACAGTACCGCCCTCGACGCCGGGCGGGTGGCCCAAGGATTAGGGGTGGAGAATCTCATCCTCTACCATACTGAGGATCGCACCCAAAAGGATCGGGGCCAGTTATATAGCGCTGAAGCCCAAGAGTCATTTAAGGGTAGAGTTTGGGTTCCCGAAGATCTAGAGAGTATCCCTTTAGAGTGAGAGCTTAGGAATGGAAGAAGTCTATTTACAAGCTATCTTACTGGGGATCGTCCAAGGGATCTGTGAGTTTTTACCTATCTCCTCTTCGGCTCACCTCTTACTTCTACCCCAATTAGCCGATCTGCCCTATTGGGGTAAATCCTTCGACGTGGCCTTACATGGGGGCAGCCTAGGGGCCCTGCTCCTATATAAGCGCAAGCTCTGGCTCCAGATCCTTAACTCCTGGCGCTCTTATCTCAGCGATATGTGGCATAACCCCGCCGCTAGAGAGTGGCCCTCTTACCGCGATCCATTCCTCAGTCTAGGTTTTATCGCTCTAGTAGGGGCCATTCCCGTAGCACTCTTAGGCTTTCTCTTAGAAGATTACGTAGAGGTCTACGCCCATAATCCCTACTTGATAGCGACTACTCTGGCTCTCTGGGGGGTAGCTATGGTCTGGAGCGACCGCCAGAGCCCTAACGATCGCGAGCTAGAGAGCGTCGGCTGGGGGGAGGCTTGGCGCTTGGGGATAGTGCAGAGCTTGGCCCTATTTCCCGGAGTCTCGCGCTCAGGAGCGGTTTTAACGATCAGCCGCCTTTTAGGCTTTGCCCGCCCCCAAGCGGGACTCGTCGCGCTAGTTACCGCTCTACCCGTAGTGGGCGGAGCCTTTCTAGTGAAGATGGCGCGCGGTTTTGTTCTCGATCCCGCGCTCGGTCTAGGCCCCTTAGTAGCCGGAGTGGCGGCCTCTTTCCTAGCGGGATTGGCTAGTATTAGGCTCTTAGAGGGGATCTTAGAGCGCGCTAACTTAATCTATTTTGCCGGCTATCGTTTAGCCTTATCCCTTTTAATCTTCCTGCGCCTAATCTAAATAGGCGTCAGTTGCCCCTTGAGGTGAAAGTTAACTATGCAACAGTATTTAGATCTGGTACGCCACATCAAAGACGAAGGGGCGGTGCGCGCCGATCGCACCGGTACGGGGACTAAGAGTATCTTCGGCTACCAGATGCGTTTCAATTTGCAAGAGGGCTTCCCCGCCCTAACTACTAAGAAGCTCTTTCTAAAGTCGGTCATTTACGAGTTGCTCTGGTTTTTAAAGGGCTCCTCTAATATCGCCTACCTAAAAGAGCATCAGGTTCCCATCTGGGACGCTTGGGCCGACGCTCAAGGGGAGTTGGGACCTATCTACGGGGTGCAGTGGCGCTCTTGGCCCGACTATCAGGGGGATACTATCGATCAGATCGCCCAAGTAATCGATCTCATAAAGAGCGATCCCTACTCCCGGCGCCTAATTGTGAGCGCTTGGAATGTGGCCCTCCTCCCCCAAATGGCCCTGCCGCCTTGCCATTTGCTCTTCCAATTTTACGTCCAAGAGAGGCGCCTCTCTTGCCAGCTCTATCAACGCAGCGCCGACGTCTTCCTGGGAGTGCCCTTCAATATCGCCTCCTATGCGCTCTTAACGATGATGATCGCCCAAGTTTGTGATCTGCAAGCGGGCGAATTTATCCACACTTTGGGCGACGCCCACCTCTACTTAAACCACCTTCCCCAAGTAGAAGAGCTCTTGACCCGCCAACCTTACCCCTTGCCCCAGATGGAATTAAATCCTGAGCGCCGGCAGATAGACGATTTCCGCTATGAAGACTTTACCCTCCACAATTATCGCTACCACCCCGCCTTACGGGCGCCCATCTCCGTCTAAGTTAACTTACTCTAAGACTCTAATCTCCTGGTGGAGGGCGTTGCGCAGACCGCGGTGGGCGGGGAGATCTTTTATGACCGTCACCCCGGAAGCGATGCGACAGCCCTCCCCGATAGTTAGGCCCAATTGGACTAGGACCCCCGAGCCGAAGAGGGTCCCGGAGCCCACCCGCACCGTACCTGAGAGCAGACAGCCCGGTCCCATAAAGACGGTGGAACCGATCTGACAATGGTGGTCAATACTAGAATGGGCGCCAATAAAGGAGTTATCTCCGATATGGGCGCAGACCCCCACGTGGACGAAGCTACATAAGACGATCCCCTCGCCTAAGGTCGCTTGCCTATTGAGGCGCACCGTAGGGTCGATAGCGTTGACTAGGGGAATACCTAATCCCTTTAAACGCTGGTAGAGGGCCGCCCGCGCCTTAAGATTAATACCCACTCCCACAATGGCCGCCGTAAAGAACTTTTCGCGCCACAATTTTTCTAAGAGATCGCTCCCCCCTAAGATGGGAACCCCAAAGATCTCTTGGCCGTGCAATTGGGAGTCGTCGTCTAGACAGCCTACCACCTGGCAAGTGGGATCGTGCCAGAGGATATCGATAATTTGCATAGCAGCCTGCCCCCCGCCTACTACTAGCACCCTCTTAATTGAGTCTGGAATCTGATAAAAATTCTGCCTTTCCATCTTTAGAGCCGCTCCTCTCCTTGACTTCCCTACTCTTCTTCTAGAAAATTATGGGGTGAGTGAACCCCCAGCGCCGCGTCGTATCCACCTGATACTCTCCATATTCCTGATCCTGACTCTGCTCTTAGGGTCCTTAGTAGCTATCTCCCTCTGGCAGCCCCTCTTAAGGCCTCAGGCCTCTCCCGTCAAGCGGCCCGGCCCTTTTGATGCGCGCATTATCCCGGGGATGCGCGTAAGTTTTATAACTATCGCTATGGACGCTCAATTTATAGAGTCCCACTTGGGCAAGGCTACTCTGCGCCCCCATCAGGACTCCCTCTTCTACCTCTTTCCTAAATTGGGCCTCAATATCTCGACCCACAAGGGCCAAGTGACCTCTATCTTAGTGACTAATCCCCAATATACGGTAGGTTCCGCTCCCAATCCCCAAAACCTCATCAGGGTAGGCCAAGACGTAGAACTCGTCTTGCGCGCCTTTGGCGACACTTACGACGCGGAGGGCGATCCGGAAGCCGCCTCGCCGGGGGGCTTGGGCTCCCGTTATACCCTCCACTACTGGAACCAAGGGATCCACTTTGGGATATTCCAAGATCGAGTCCAGTACATCCTAGTGACCTCTAATCTCTTGGAGCCCAGCGACCTCCCCTTGTAAGTTTCTAGCTTAGGAGAGGCTACTCCCATTGAGGGGCAAGGTGAGAGAGAAGGTACTACCCTCTCCCAGGGTAGACTCGACGCTAATCGTCCCTCCGTGGGCTTCGGCGATACATTTGGCGATAGCTAAACCTAAGCCCCGCCCGTAGACCCCGCCGCCCCGATTGGCCCGATAAAAGCGCTCAAAGATATGTTGGATCTTATTGGGGGGGATGCCCGGACCGTGATCGCTCACATCGACGCGCACTAAGCTGGGGCTAGGCTGGAGTATGGAGACCTTAATTTGGGAGTGGGGCGGCGAGTACTTAATAGCATTGTCTATGAGATTAAAGACGACCTGGCTGATGCGGTCGCTATCTAACATTAGCTCCGGCAATTGGGGGGGATAGCTAAAGTCGATAGTGATCTGCTCCTTTTCGGCGTTGACGGAGAGCACCTCGATAGTGTGGCGCACTAACCTCACTAAGTCGACCTCTTCCCGCTGGAACTCTACCTGCTGGGCCTCAATCATGGAAATATCTAAGAGATCGTTAATGAGCCGCTCTAAGCGATTGGCCTCTTCGCTGATAATCCCCAACCACTTGTAGGCCAACTCCTTATTCTCGATGGCCCCGTCTAAAAGGTTTTCCGTATACCCTTTAATACAGGTTAAGGGGGTGCGCAGCTCGTGGGTGACGTTGGAGACGAAGGTAATCATCACTTCATCCAACTCTCCCTTGAGATAGGCCTCGCGCTGAGCTTCGCGCACTAAGCGTTCTATACTCACCCCCTTATCGGCGGGGATGAGGCTGTGACCGCAGTGGAATTCGAGGCCGGCGTTGACCTTAAATTCGGTAGCCAGTTCGCTAATAATGCTATTGAAGAACTTATGCACCCTCTGGGCCGTCTTGCGCACCGTAATATCATTCAAAACGGAGAGGTAGCGCGGCGAGGAGAGCAAGAGCAAGACGAAACGATCGTCTTCGCGCTCGGGCACGGCCAAGACGTCCATACCGCGGCAGATCTGGGGCAAACGAGTGCGCACGATCTCTCCAAAACGAGCCAGAATGGAATCGGCCACTTGGCGGCCATAATTGCGAATTACCAAACGGAATTGCATAATATCGAAGAAGATAAAGCCCACCGGATGGCCGTTTTCAATATTCTCGGCGATTCGCCCATAGAGCGAGTGCAAGAGAGGTAAACCGGTCAAGCTATCGATCTCAGTCTGACTCATAAAGTTACTCTCCTCCTAAAATTCCCATTTACCAGCCCGCAAATACTCTAAAGTAGCGCCGTCCGTAAATTGCATCTGCAAGGGACTGACGGAGACGTACTTGTCGGCAATGGCCTGAAAATCGCTGCCGGGAGTCAATTCTCCCTGGGGCAACTCTCCATGGATCCAGTAGTAAGTCCCACCCCAAGGATCGACCATCTCTTGGACGGACTGATGGTAGATACTCCTCCCCTGACTGGTAAAGGAGACGCCCTTAATCTCTTGAGGGTCGATATCGGGGACGTTGACGCTTAAGATGGAAGAGCTGGGAATTTCAAAGCGACTCTCATCCCGCTCTTCCCAAGGTTTGCGCCAACGAGCGAAGATGCGGTGGGCCCAGGCGGCCGCCATAGCGTAGCGGCTGGGCGAGCGGCCCACCAAAGAGACGGCCATGGCGGGAATCTGGTGGACGATACCCTCCAAAGCCGAAGAGACGGTGGCCGAGTAGGAGACGTCAAAGCCCATATTGGCTCCGCGATTGATGCCGGTTAAGATACAGTCCGGTTTCTCGCCGCAGAGATTGTAGACCCCCAACATAATACAATCGGTAGGCGTACCGCTGGCCGCGAAGTAATGGGCTGGGCCCTCCTGCCACTCTTTGTAGACGCGCAAGGGACTGTGGAAGGTCAAAGAATGGCTAGAGGCGCTGCGCTGCAAATGAGGGGCAACGACGGTAATCTTAACCTCGGGAAGTTGAGAAAATTCCTCTACTAAAGCCCGTAAACCCGGCGCTTCGATGCCGTCGTCATTGCTAATTAAGATATGCACTCTCTCTTCTCCAATCATTTAATCGATCTAGCTAACTAAAATTTGCGCCCCTCACTTATCTAGCCCCGGGGAGAAAAACCTGCTCTCTCACCCTAAAAAAAGAGCGAAAGGATTCTCCCAGCCCTGGAATCCTCTCGCCTATTAAAGCCTTAACCTTGCTGGGGAAAAGAGCCTACCCTTTAGTAGCCTCGTCGTCGCTGCGGATAATAATCTGCTTGACCGTCACCTCAACCTTACTGGGAGCGTTGGGATTGTGGACGTAAGGCTTATCTTGATTCTTAAGGGGATCGGTAAAGTCATGTTTAAAGAACCAGCTGGCAAAGGAGAGGGGAATCCCCACCACTACGAAGACGATACCTATGTGCCACAGTTGGACGTCGTGCACAAAGAGGTTGAGGATGGGGATCGTCTCTAAGGTCACTCCCGGCATCAACCAGCCCGCTAGTCCCAAAACGGCCCCCTCTACCACACGCTGACCGATAGCTAAGTCCCAACGGTGCTCCCCGCGCACCCCGACCGTCGACATGAAGATCAGATAGACCATAGCTAAGATTGTAACCCAAATTGGAAAATGAAAGACTACGTCGAGCATGTGAGCATCCTTCCTGTGCTAAACCTCAGAATGGCTCTTAATTTCCTTTTACGGCGGGGGATCCCTCTTGTATTACTAGAAGGAGCGGGCCTTATGCGCTCCTATCTAACCTTCTTGTTAACGCTAACCTTACTGGGGAGCTGGCTAGGGTTCGCCCTTCCTGCGGCCGCTCTACCCCTTAAGCCTCAAGTTACCCCCCTCTCGCCCCTCCATGGGGTCCAACGCCAGCTCTGGACCTATACTTCTGGCTCCCTAGCCGTCAAAGGGCGCCTCTATTACCCCCAATCCTGCTCTAAGCCTTTGCCTCTCATTATCTTTAATCATGACGGCATTTCCGGTATCTCCCCCCAACATGAGTTATGTTGCGTGCGCTTAGCCCGCCGCGGTTACCTAGTCTTTGCGCCCAGTTACCGAGGCGAAGACGGCTCCCAAGGGGGGATCGAAATAGCTAAGGGGGAAGTCCAAGACGTCTTAGCCGCCTACAACTACTTGCGCTCTTCCCCTTACTGCCAAAGCGAAAAGGGCGTAGTCTTAATGGGCGCCTCCCACGGGGCTCTCATTAGCCTCTTGGCGGCCGCCCGCTTGCCCCAAGAGGAGGTTAGAGGTCTAATCTTTGCCTATGGAGTAGCCGATATCTACGCCTGGTGGGATTACCTCCGCGCCACTAACCAGTTGGGCGGCGATCCCATAACTAGGCGCACTTATGGAGACGGCCCCCAAGCTCGTCCCGCCTCCTTCGCCTTGCGCCACGGCTTAAGCGCCGTCCCCCACATCCAGGCTCCGGTCTTAATCTTACAAGGCCAATTAGATACTATCACTCCTCCCTCCCAAGCGGAGGCCTTATTTTCGGCCTTCCAAGCGGCGGGCCGAGAGGTAACTTTGCGCCTCTACCCCCATTGCTTACACGGCTTCTTAGTCTACGCTCCCTACCTAACTAAAGGGGTAAGCGCCCAAGAAAAGGCGGAAACGGAGGAGGCTTGGGAGGAGGTCTTTACCTTTTTGCAGGGACTCTCCTAACCCTAACCGGGCTTAGTTCCCCCTCTAAGGCTCCAGGTTAGATCGGGCCAACGGCGCGCTAAACCTGCCAATTCCAACTTATTGAGGGTAGCTATCACCCAGCCCAAGGGGGCTTGGCTGAGTTGGGCCAACTCTTCCGTACTCTTCCCCTGGGAGCCCAAAATCTTTAGTAGACGCTCTTCTTCCTCTCCCAGACTCCAACTGGAAGTAGGCGGCAGCTCCTCCACAAAGACCCCCAGAGCGTCTAAGACGTCTTGGGAGTGGCGCACCAGGGCGGCCCCTTGGCTAATTAATTCTAAGGGCCCTTGGCTCTGGAGGGAGTCGACGGCCCCTGGGACGGCCATCACGCTGCGCCCCAGATTGGCCGCCCAGTCGGCGGTAATCATGGCCCCGCTCTTATGGGAAGCTTGGACTACTAAGGTACCGCGCGCTAAGGCGGCGATTAAGCGATTGCGATAAGGGAAGCGGAAGGGAGCCGGCTCTACTAAGGCCGGATACTCCGAAATGAGCAAGCCCCGCTCTTCGATAGCGGCTCGCAACTTAAAATTTTCGGGCGGATAACAGAGATCGATCCCGCAGCCCAAGACGGCCCAGGTCTCTCCGCCCGCCTCTAAAGAACCGCGGTGGGCCCAGGTATCTACCCCGCGCGCTAGGCCGCTCACAATTACTAGCCCCAATTGAGCTAACTGATAAGCTAAGTCGTTAGCTAGGGAGAGGCCGTAACTAGTAGCCGAGCGAGAGCCTACGATAGCCAAGGCGTTATTGGCTTCTAAAGACCCTTGGCCGCGCAGATAGAGGACGGGCGCCAATTCCTCTAAATCTAAGAGCTGCGGGGGATAATCCTGAGCGTCCAGAGTTAGTAAGCGAGCGGAGGAGCGCTGCCAATCCGCTATTAAATCCTCTACCTTCCCTAAGTCTGGAAGGCGAATCTGCGCGCGCCCCTTAGAGGGAGAGGCCGCCGCTAAAGCTTGCAACTCTTCCCAAATGGCGGGGGCGCAAAAGTTATGGCTACGAATGAGAGAGCTCAAAGCCTTGCGGGAGATTCCTTTTGTGAGGGTCATGGCCACCCACAAAGCGGACTCTCGGGGAGTAGGTTCTCGGGAAGTATGGAGCTGGGGAATCTCAGCCATCATTAGGCCCCCTCTCTTAAGCTATTCAAGGTACCTCCATTATGGCTGTACCTTGTGAGCGAAAAGCTACTATTTGAAGCCAGATTTTTTACCAAAAGATTGCGCTTTTATGAAGTTAAGACTCTAACCCCGCTTTAACTCTGGAGCAGGCTTCTAGCTGCCTTAAGGATAAAGTAGGCAGCTGTTTTAATCCTGGAATTTTTTTAGAAATAAAAAGGCGGAAGAGAGATGCTCAAAGCTACTACTATCGTTTGCGTCAGGCGCCATCAGCAAGTGGCCATCGCTGGAGATGGACAGGTGACCTTGCAGAATACGATTATGAAGAATACGGCTCGCAAGGTGCGGCGCATGGCGGAAGGAACCGTCTTGGGGGGCTTCGCAGGCTCCGCTGCCGACGGGATCACCCTCTTTGAAAAGTTCGAAGCTAAGTTAGAGGCCTACTCCGGCAACTTACGCCGGGCGGCGGTCGAATTGGCGCGCGATTGGCGCAGCGATAAGGTCTTGCGCAAGTTGGAAGCGATGATGATCGTAGCCGATCGCCAGCATACGCTCATCCTCTCGGGCAATGGCGACGTCTTAGATCCCGACTATGGGGTAGCTTCCATAGGTTCTGGCTCCGGTTTTGCTACCGCCGCCGCCCGCGCCCTCCTGGAAAATACCGACCTCTCCGCCTCGGAGATAGCTCGCAAAGCTATAGAGATAGCGGCCGACATCTGTATTTACACCAATAAAGAGATTACGCTGGAGCACTTGGACTAGCCGCCCTCCCACCCCTTAAGGGGCCAGTTCCTTGAGGCTAGGCATCTCGCCAATGGGCATAGTGGTAACGAACATCGAAGCCGTTACCACGTTATCGGTACCCTCTTCCCAACAGCGGATCTCCGCCCCCGTCATATCGAAGGTGGGAGCGTAGTAAATGGCGCTAGTATCGCTAATAACTTGCAAGCGCCCGTGGCCTACCATCTCCCAGTGGAAGCGGCGCGGACCCTCGGGCTTTTGAGGAGCGGCGGAGTTTTTCTCCTCCGACTCTTTAAGCGCCTGGGAGCCGTAGCGGGCGTGGATGCGCTGGCGCCTTCTCTCTTGGCTGGTGGGGAGCAACTCTACGCTGAGGACGATCTTCTCCCCAGGTTTGAGCACGCTAGTAGCGGGGACGATCTTATATAGGGGCAGTTCCGCTACGGGATCGGCGACTTCGATCTCTTGGAAGCCCATCGCCGGAGCTCTACCCTTCGTCAAGATAGTTTGGCGATCTTGGTAGTCAATGAGCGCCTCCTGCCCTCCATAACTAATATTCATGCGGTCCAGATTGGGCTTAGCTACGGGTTGATAGCTCCCATTTAAGGCTACGGCTACCACTTTGTAGACCCCAGTGGGCAAGCCGCGCAGATCGATACTCTTGATCCCCGACTCCCCTTTTAAGATCCACCCTCGCGCCGCCCTCTGCCCCTCGCTAGGCAAGAAAGGCAGGTGGTAAGCTAAGAGCAAGAGATTTTGAGCGCCCAGGCGGCGCAGATTGTAGCGCACTTTGAGACGCCTAAACTCTGGGATCTCAATATTGCCTTGGCTATTATCTAAAAAGTAACTAGGCGTCGCAGCGCGGAGAGCGCTACTTTGTTGCAATTGCAATATTTGAGAGTGAGTCCAGAGGAGCGGCTCCCCGGCCTTTTCTAAAACTTGGACGTCTTTAGGGCGGAAGGGCAGACTCACTGGGCGGGTAGTGTCGACTTTAGGGCTGGGGGGCTCTTCTTTCGCTTCCGGGGCTTTGACCTCTAAGATCTGGCGGACCCCCTGCTCGGGGGCGGGAGTAGCTTGGGGAGAGGTGGGAGCTCCATCTAAAGAGGGTGCCGGTAAAGGAGCTGGGGCGGGCGCTGGCGCCGGAGCGGGCAGAGGGGGTTGAGAGGGAGCGACCGGGGCCGTCGACTTCTTAGGGGGCCGGGGCTTATAGGTGGGATAGGTCCCTTCATTACCATCCTTAGGAGGGGCTACTACTTTGCGGGGGGCGGACTTTTTCTTCTCAGGCTTATAGGTGGGATAAGTCCCTTCATTGCCATCTTTAGGAGGGGCTACGACCTTGAGAGAACGGCTCTTCTGGGGAACTTGGCCGGGAGAGGCTTGGGGATAGTCCCTCTTTTCCGCTGGACGCCCCACAATCTTATGGACGACGACCTCTCCTTGGCGCTCCGTCTGGTGGGTGACCGAAGGCGAGGCAGCTTGGGCCCCCAAGGGCTCGCTCATCCCAGGCAGGAAGCTAACCCCCATTAAGATAGCGCCTAAATACCACGGGTAGGCTCTTACTCTCATAGCGAACTCCTCAAAAACTCCTAGTGGGGGCTACTCTTCTTCCCCCGTCCCCTTTCTCTTCTTCTCCTTAGAGCAGGGAAAATAGGCTAGCCCTGCCAAAAGCTGCCCCATGGATATTTATTTAGCTGAGCCGCGCGGTTTTTGCGCTGGAGTGGGACGCGCCATCTCCATCGTCAATTTAGCCCTCGAAAAATTTCAACCCCCCATTTACGTACGCCATGAGATCGTCCACAACTACCATGTAGTCAAAGAATTGCGCAAAAAAGGGGCGATCTTTGTCGATGATATAGAGCTCATTCCTGAAGGGACGGTGACTATCTTTTCCGCCCACGGGGTCTCCCCCGACATTCGCGCCCGAGCTGCGGCCCGCAACTTACGTATTATCGACGCCACTTGCCCCTTAGTCACTAAAGTCCACACCGAAGCCAAGCGTTACGCCCGGGAGGGTTATCACATCTTGCTCTTAGGCCACCGCAAACATGTGGAGATCGAAGGTACGATGGGCGAAGCTCCCAACGCCATCACCCTAGTCGAAACCTTGGGGGATCTCGATCGCCTGCAGCTCCCCCCCGAAAAACCTATAGCCATCCTCACCCAGACGACTCTGGCCGTAGACGATACCCAAGAGATGATTAAGCTCATTAAAGAGCGCTTCCCAGAAGTAGTCCAACCCAAAGCCCAAGATATTTGCTTTGCCACCACCAATCGCCAAAAAGCGGTCAAAGAGTTAGCCAAAGTCTGCGATCTCATCCTAGTCGTAGGCTCCGCCAACTCCTCTAACTCTAACCGCCTGGCGGAAGTAGCTAGAGCCCAAGGGGTCAAATCCCTCTTAATAGACGATGTCACCGAGCTTCAGCTCTCTGAATTAGAGGGCGTGCGCTCTTTGGGTATTACTGCCGGAGCCTCCGCTCCCGAATTTATCGTGCAAAATCTCTTGACCTGGTTGGCCCAACACTACCCCACCCGCAGCATTAAGACGATAAGCGTCAGCTCCGAAGAGGCCAAGTTCGTCCTAACTAACGACTTACAAAATATAAATAAGGTCTAGAAACCCTTAAAAAATAGACTCTCCCCCCCTAAACTACTGGAATTTAAAGGGGAGAGTCCAGACTAGCTTTAAGAGCTTTACCCTACTTGCGCTTAGAGCGCCCTTTGAGACCGGCTAGAGCGGCTAAAGATTGGCGTTTAGGGGGCTTCTTATCTTGGAGGCGCGCCTTCTGCGAGGGGCGGACGTCGGGCTCGTAGTCGGGCTCTACCCCGTCCATCCAGACTGGCGTGGGCTCATAATTGAACTCACAACCGGCTATAAAGACGGGATCGCCCGGCTGGGCTCCCATCTCCCCTAACCTGCGCTCTACCCCCCAAGCGTTAAAGCGCCGCTGGAGGCGATTGATCGACTCATCCTCGCTCAAGTTAGTCATGCGCACCAACTTATTGAGGCGCACCCCGTCTACATGCCAGCCATCTTCCTCCCGGGTGATGGTAAAATCTTCCGGCGCCGGCTCTACTTCAGGCTCAATCTCCAACTCTGGGAGCGGAGGCGACTGTTGTAAGGCGTAATAGACCTTGAGCATCAGCTCCTTAAGGCCCTGATGGCTAAAGGCTGAGACGAGATTTAATTCTAAACCGCGCGCCTGAGCGGCCGCCTCAATGGCCGCCAACTCCTCTTCCTTTTCGGGCGCCAGATCGATTTTTGTGAGCGCCACCACTTCCGGACGTTGGGCCAACTCCGGGTCATACTGGGCCAACTCATGGCGGATCTGATCGTACTTGGCTAAGGGAGCCTCTTTATCGATCTCAGCTAAACTGACTAAGTGCAAGAGGACGCGCGTGCGCGAAATGTGGCGCAAAAAGTCGTGACCTAAGCCCGCCCCTTCGGCGGCGCCCTCAATTAGCCCGGGAATATCCGCTAAAACTACGCTCTGGTAATTATGCTCCCAGACTCCTAAGACGGGACAGAGGGTAGTAAAGGGATAATCGGCTATGGCCGGGCGGGCGTTAGTGACGGCCGCTAAGAGGGTCGACTTACCGGCGTTGGGGAAGCCGATAATCCCCACTTGGGCTACGACCCGCAACTCTAAGCGCACCCAACGCTCTACGCCCGGTTCTCCCAACTCGTGATCGCGCGGACCATTATTGATCTCCGTCACAAAGCGCACGTTACCGCGCCCTCCGCGGCCGCCCTTAGCCACGATAAACTCTTGCCCTTCCTCTTTGAGGTCGGCCAATAAGCGCCCTTCGGGATCGCTATAGACTAAAGTCCCCACCGGAACGGGCACGCGCAGGTCGGCCCCGCCCGCCCCCGTCTTATTGGAACTGCGCCCATAGCCGCCCGGCTTAGCTTTAAAGTGGGAGCGATGTTTAAAATCGAGCAAACTGGAGGCTTGATGGCTAGCCACCAAGATCACGTCTCCCCCTTTACCCCCATCGCCGCCGTCGGGACCGCCCATCGGCACGTACTTCTGGCGATCGAAAGAGCAAGCTCCCCGCCCCCCTTTACCCCCTTGGACGAAGATGCGGGCTTTATCGATAAAATTTCTACTCATAAATTTTCACACTTCTCATTAGATCGCTCCCCAGCTGCGCGCCTGGCCGCTGGGAGCTAGACCCTAACTTTTAACTAAGAGCTGAATAAGCTCCTTGTCCGTCTGCATCATACCTACCCGGCCAATGTAGCCCACCGAACTTATCGTCTGATCGGCCTCCTCCTGTAAGATGCCGGTATGGGCCGTATAATACTCGCCATTCATTACCATATAATGAGACATGATGGCGGCATCTAAGCTAGTGGCGATCTTAGCGGCGCAACTGACCTTAGCTCCATCACAGAGGATGCCCGGAATATTAGCCATCGTATTATCTACGGTAGCCGCCAACATTGGCAAGTCCCCGCCATTCATATAGGTGAGCGCCACCCCCGCCGAACAAGCGGCCGAGACCGCCCCACAGAAGGCGGAGAGAGAGCCTATAAAGCGCTTTTGGTAGATAGTCATTAAGTTGGAGAAGACTAAGGATCGGTAGAGGCGCTGGCGGGAGATATTATTCTCGCGGGCGTAAACGATGACGGGTACGGAACTGGTGAGCCCCTGGTTGCCGCTACCGGAGTTAATGACTACCGGCATCTCACAGCCGCCCATCCTGGCCTCGGAGGCGGCCGCCGTATAGGCCTTCATGCGGGAGACGACCCCTTCCGGATAGGACTTTTTAATAATGCGCCCTATGCCCACCCCAAAGTTACCCGACATCCCCTCGTAGGCGATATCCATATTGCAGCGGATCTGCCGCTCAATGAGCGCTTCCACATCCTTTAAATCGACGGTATCGGCAAACTCTTTAATGTCGGGCAGATTGAGCAAGGAGCGATCGGCGGGATTGAGGGCGCTATACTCCTGATCCTCATCCTTCTCCCAGAGGACCTCCCCATTTTTGAGGATGCGCACGATATTAGTGTGGTTATAGCGGATCTCTATAGAGACGCTCTCTGAGCCCGCGTAAGCCTCCACGATAATATGCAAGGGGATCTCCGACTCTAAATGCTGGACCGTGCAAGTCCCCGCGCGCAATTGCTCTTCCATTAAGAGGCGATGCTGCTCCTCAATATGGTGCAAAACCTCCATTTGGGCCTCGGCATCCCCCCCTAAGACGCCCAACCAGACCGCCGCCGGGATTCCCGTCATCCCGCCCGACTGGGGAATGACTACGCAGCGCACATTCTTGAGCATATTGCCGCTACATTTGGCCACTAAACGCTCAGGAATCTTCCCCAAAACTTGGCGGGCCTTAGCCCCTGCAAAGGAGAGAGCTATGGGCTCCGTACATCCCATAGCTTCCACTAATTCCTCCTCTAAAATTCGGAGATATTCTGCATATACCTTAGCATCCACCGCCGTAGCCTCTCTTAAAGTTCTCTCTGAAGTAGCCAATAACGCCCCTTAGGGACCGCTTTTAAATATACTCCCTACGGCCTCTATGCCGCCGGCAATTAGGCTCCCCACTAAGCCTAAACCTTCTCCTCCGCTGGAGATACCCTTAGAGACCGTCTCCACGGTGGCGCTCCCTACTTCGCCAATAAACTCCAATTCATCTAAGCCGATACAGCTGGCCGCGCCCAACGCTTGCTCGCCATATTGGGATTGCTTTTTGGAACTATCCTTTTTGCGCAGGACCGCTATCACCGGACGAACCCCCATGACCATGGGGCGGTTACCCGTCCTCTTGAGGCTCCCGTCGGCATTGACTAGACAGAGCGACCCGTCTTGAGCGTCGTAAGTGCGCAGAGCCCAACGGCAACAGGTCGTCTGGCCCGGGGCGGGATACTCTTTGAGCCCCCGATAGACGGCGTAAGGGGTGGGCGGCGCCAGGCGCCGTTCCGTCTGGGGTAGATATTTTTGCAACTCTTCTTGACTTAAGAGGGTGATGCGATCCTCGATCTTGGCGGGACGGTAATTGGGTTGAGGATTTAAGACGGATGGGCGAACCGCACAGGGGCAGATCGCCTTCTGTTCGCGCATAGAAAAGGCGGTCTGGAAGAAGGTCCCATTGAGCCACTTGCGCACCGTACTCTTCTCCCACACCGTATAAGGATCGCCGCCCGATTGGGTGGGATAGAGCTCTATAGCGTAGCGCGTCATCAAAATAGCCACGTCCTGACGCGCATCTAAGACCATCCACTGGATGGGAGCCTCATAATTGGAACTTTCGAAACTGAAGCGCCCGATCTTTATGTAGCGTTCCTGGGGTTTAGTAGCCGTCTCCGGAGCGGTAGTTGAATCGTATATCGATTGGGGTATACTGCGCGAAGAATGGGCGGGAACGCTCATATCCGACACCTCCCTTGATTATGCAAGGTTAAATCCTACTTAAGCTCTGAGAACTCCTCTCATTTTATTACAAATTTAGCGGAGATGCAAAGTTACCCCTAGCGTTAGTCTATCCCCCTTATTAACCGCCTCAGTTATTTATCTTTTATCAATTCTATTTATTTGTTAATCATTTTCTTTAAAAACGATAAACATATATTGATAAAAAACCTAAAAATCCGAGAATAAAACTTACTACAAAATCATTCTTTATGATTTTATCAGTCAATAATAATGATTATTGCCTTGATAAATATTACTTAAAAATATCACCCCTATTATCCATAAATTGTAAGAGTTATCTATCTTTTTTAACTTTGGAAAAGGTAGTGAGCGCGGGGGTAGTAGAATTAAATAATTCTCAACACTTCAGCGAGGAAGGGTGACCATACGTATAAATGACAACGGAAAATACCAAATCGGCCCCCGATCTATCTGAGGCTGAGGCCAGTCCCCAGTCCCAGGCCGAAAACTCCACGCCCCCGCCCGCGGACGACGGACAGCCGCACGGGTTTGTACAGCGCTTTTTAGTCCTTAAAGGGGCTATCCGCGAGTTATGGAGTATCTTTGCCTGTAAGATCATGGCCATTGTGGCTTACGGTCTGTGTAACTCCACGATTATCCTCTGGCTCTCTAAAGATTTAGGTTGGTCAGACGTAGAAGCCGGTACTATCGTCGCCTTTTGGTCGACGATCTTAACCTTAATTACGGTGATGGTGGGCTCTTTAGTAGACGCCATCGGCATCAAAAAAGCCTTAATTATAGGCTTTGTCATCTGTGTCTTCTCGCGTTTGGTCATGTCTTTGACCACCAACAACGCTATCGTCTTACCCTTAGGACTTATGCCCCTAGCCGTGGGCGAAGCCCTCTTAGTGCCGGTGATGGTAGCCGCCATCAAGCTCTACACTACCGCCGCCCAACGCTCTATGGCCTTCTCCATCTTCTACGCCATGATGAATGTCGGCTTTGCCATTGCCGGTTACTTCTTCGATCAGGTGCGTAGGGTTATGGGCGAAGGGGGCCATATCGATCTTTTGGGCAACTTCAGCCTCTCTACTTACCAAACGCTCATCTTCTTAGGTTTTATCTGCACTATTCCCAACCTCTTAGTCGTCTGGTTTGGTATTAGAGAGAGAGCCTCCGTCGATGAGAAGGGGAACTACGTGGAGCTTCCCGCCCCAGAGAATACCGCTACCACAGCCCTCCAAAGTTGCGCCAACGCCCTCAAAGATTGGGTGCGCATCTTCTGTAGCCTTTGGCATCAGACGGCCTTCTATAAATTCTTAGCCTTCCTCACCATCGTAGTGGGCGTGCGCCTCATCTTCTACCACTTCCACTACACCTTCCCCAAATATGGCATTCGCGAATTAGGCGAAGGGGCTCCCATCGGCCAGTTGTGGGGCGTACTCAATCCCGTCTTGATCATTATCTTAGTCCCCTTAGTAGGCGCCTTAACCCAGAAGTTTAGCGCTTACAAGACGGTCGTTATCGGTAGCGCCATCGCCGCCGTGGGCCCCTTAGTGATGGCTATGCCCCCCCACTGGTTCCAAGGTTTAGCCGACGGCCCCTTAGGCCACTTCATTTGCTACACCTGGCTCCAGGTCGATTCTCCCACCGTCAACCCCCTCTACGTCAGCATCTTTATTGCGACCGTAATTATCTCCATAGGCGAAGCCTTCTACTCGCCCCGCCTCTACGAGTATCCGGCCGCCATCGCCCCCAAAGGGCAAGAGGGCTCCTATATGTCCCTCTCCATGCTGCCTTACTTCGTAGCTAAGTTCTTTGTGGGTATCCTCTCCGGTTGGCTCTTGCAGACCTTCTGCCCGGAAGTAGGACCGCGCCAGTCCCACTACATTTGGCTCATCGTAGGCCTCATGGCTTTAGCTACCCCCGTCGCCTTAATTATCTTTAGGCGTTGGATCCAAGTCCACGAAGAGGGACGCGACTAAGAGTTAGGTCTTCTCCTTAGCTTAGGAGAGGCTCTTAACTAATAAAAAAGGAGGGTCGCCTTTACCCTAAGGTAAAAGCGGCCCTCCTTTTTTATGGGCTCGCCCTTTACGAAAAACGTAAGCTGGGGGTAGGTAGAGGGTAGTTAGGCAAGTCGCTTTCCTGTAAGTAGGGAGAGATAGCTGCGACAACCGCCTCTACGCGGCGCGCTCCCGCCTCATAGAGGCTCTCAATAGCCGCTTGCAGAGTAGCTCCGGTAGTCATGACGTCGTCTACTAAAAGTACCCAGGCCCCGGGGACGGGCGCGCTGCGGTAAGCCCCTTGGACGTTAAGAAAGCGCTCATGGGCCGACAAGTTCTTCTGTTCGGCCAGAGGATGTTCTAATTTGAGGATCTGAGAACCGTAAGAACTGCGGGGCAGTTGGCGTACGAGCTCTTTAGCTAAGAGTTCTGGCAAGTGGAAGCCTCGCCGGCGACGGCGGCTGGGAGTAGGCGGAATAGGTAGACAGAAGATAGGTTCCTCAGTCCAGTACTTTTTAGGCAAAGCGCGGGCCATGAGAGCCGCCAGAGCGTAGACTAAGTAGGTCTGGCCCTTATTCTTAACTAGGTGGAGCGCCTGGCGCAAGGGATGGCGGTAGATCCCCGCCCCATAGACCTTACAATCGGGACCTAGCTCTAAGGCCCAAGGCTCAATCTCCGCTAAACAGCTAGCGCAAAACCCATACTCACCCCCCCAATTACAACCGGGACAACTGGCTGGATAGAGGAGGTCGAAGACCTTCTCCCACCACGGTCGCCCCTTTAATCGGTATTCGCCTCTACCATATTCTCTTCTGGCCTCCATAGACTGACCGCCCCCTTTCCCTTAGACCATACCAAAGCCATAAAGCGAGGGATAGCTAAAAGGCGCCGCCACCGGCTAGGCTCCCCCAAGGCCCGATAGAGCCACTCTAAATGCAACTTAATAAAGATCTGGGGGGCCCTCTTCTTGAGTCCGGAGATGACGTCAAAACTGCCGCCCACCCCTACGCCTACTCTGATCCCCGCCCGCTCCCCCTGGCGCTCTACAAAGCTCTCCTGTTTGCCAGCTCCTAAAGCGACGTATAAGACCCGGGCCCCGCTCTCGCGAATGGCGGCTACGATAGGTTCTTCCTCTTTAAAATAGCCATCGTGGACCCCTGCGATCCTGAGCCCCGGATATAAAGCCTGGAGTTTCTCTCCCGCTTTCTCCGCTACCCCCGGAGCGGATCCCAAAAGGTAGAGCCCCTCTGAGCCGCGCTCAGCTAAACGGGCGGCAAACTTTTCAATAAGCTCCACCCCCGCTATGCGCTCAGGTACCTCTATCCCACAGCGAGCCGCCGCCCACAAGACCCCCGTACCGTCGGGCACTACCAAATCGGCCCCATTGATGAGCCGCTTAAAAGCCTCATCCTCTTGGGCCCGCATAATCATTTCGGGCCCTACGGTTACCACTAGATGGGGCCTCTCCTCTTGGAGATAGGACTCCATGAGATCTAGAGCCTCAGTCATCGTCAAGGCTTGGAATTTAACGCCCAATAATTGATAAGTCTGCACCGCTACCTACCCTTTAGGACCGCTCGCTAGCGGCGGCCCTTCCAATTTACCAAGCAAAAAGAGCAGCCCCCAACTGCTCTGGCCCCTAGCTCCTAATTTCTCTTAGGCAATTCGCGCAATTCTAATTGGTACTCTAAGCGCAACTCGTCGTCTAAGAAGATTTGGACCGTATAGTAACCGCTCTCCGGGAAGACGATCTTTTCCAAACGGAAGAGGGTCATAAAGGGGGTATGGAGATCCTTTAAGCTGAAGCGCTCCTGGAAGGTCGAGCCCTCTAAAGTCTTGCCGCTGGGGGTCAAGATGCGCATCTTAGTCACGAATTGGCCCTGGCCCATACACCAGCCGTTGGCGATAAAGAAGCGCTCAAAGGGAGGGGTGGGGAACTCGTAACTGGGCAGATCGAAGAATACCCGCTGGAAGGAGAGGGCGTTGCCCTCCATCTTGGCCTCTAAGCAAGGTACAGAAAACTGTAAGGAAGGTTTCATAAGCTAACTATCTCCCCCTAACCGTAACTGGGAATGTGATAAGACCTTATTCCCTAAGAGCGGAGAGGTAACCTGCCCTCCCTTAAGAGCAACCCTGGCGCAAGCGCTCCTCAACCTCAGATTCGCTCAAACCCTCTACCTCTAAGATCTTATGGCGCGCCTTATCGCCTACTACTATCCTCAAAGAGCGCTTCTTAACCCCCAAGATCGGGGCTAAATAGTCGATTAAAGCGGCGTTGGCCTTGCCGTCTACCGCCGGAGCGCGCAATCTCACTACCCAAGCTCCCCCCTCGCCCTCCGGGGCCACGAGCCGATCTTGGGGAGAGCGGGGCATAACCTTACAACTTATCCTAACTGCAGCCATCTCCCTACCTCTCCTCTGGAGGCCTCTAGACGCTTCCTATTTAATCCTCAGGCCTTCAAGACGGCCGGTTCCCCATCTTTATCGATAGCCACGTAGATAACTTCCGCCGTAGCGGCCAGAGCGCGCTCTTGGGGGAAACGCTCATAGAAGACCTCTACCCCAATAGAGAGGGAGGTCCGCCCCAGGCTATTGAGCTTAGTATAGACGCTCAAGAGATCGCCCACCTTGACGGGGCTCTTAAAGACTACCTCTTTAATAGCTACCGTAACCACTTTGTAGCCCTGGGAATGTTTTAAGGCTTCGATAGCCGCGGCTAGATCGATTTGAGTTACGATCGCTCCCCCCGATACGTACCCCCAGAGATTCTGATCTCTAGGCATAGTCACTACTTTTAGGGTGGGCGTAAGCTCAGCCATCTCTCTAAACCTCAATTCTCTAAGAACTAATTCCGCCAATAGACCCCGCCCCTTTCCTAAATTTCCCCTCTCCTCCTGCCCATCTAAGGCCTAAACTAGGCAGGTTCCCCAATCTTTATCCCATCCTCACCATCTTGTAAACAAAAAATAACATGAGCCCCCTTTTATTAACTGACTATTTAATCGCATTTTGCTACAATGGAGGAGCAATGTTGAAGAAAATCTTAGTTCCTAATTTTATGGTCACTTCAGTCGCTGATATCGACTTGGCTCGGCTGCGCAAGCTGGGCGTACGTGGCATCCTCTTGGACTTTGATAATACCTTAGTCCGCTGGAATGGTTCTTCCTTGCCTAACGCCATTGCTAAGTGGGTAAAAGCGGCCAAAGAGGCGGGCTTCTCCTTATGTATCGTCTCCAACGCCATCACTCGCCGTTTGGAGCGGGTAGCTAAGCGCCTGGGCATCCCCTTTGTGCCCCAAGCTTGCAAACCGTCGCCTATCGGCATCTACCGCGCTTTGAAGCGCCTCTGCTTACAAGCTTACGAAGCGGTCATGGTGGGCGACCAGCTCTTTACCGACGTCTTAGCTGGCAATTGCAGCGGTTTACATACCGTCTTAGTCCGTCCTCCCAAGTTGTACGAGCAGTGGTGGATGAAAGGCGTCCGCTACTTAGAAAATTTGATTACCAAGTACACCCCAAGATTACAAGCGGCCTGTTAAGGGCTTTATAAAATCGAAAATGGCTCCTATAATTAACAAGAGGAGCCATTTTTTTATGGGCTGGAAAGAGCGCAAACCCTTCTATATTATCCTCAATCCCTGCTCCGGGGCCGGCAAAGGGCAGCGCTATTTACCTGCGCTGCGCGATCTAGCCAAAAGGAAGGGCGGCTCTCTCCTAGTGACCCAGTATCCCGGCCACGCTACGGCCCTAGCCCGCCAAATAGCTAGTAAGGGGCAGTTGATCTTTGCTGCGGGCGGCGACGATACGGTGCGCGAAGTCTTGCAAGGGGCTTATACCAGCAAAGCTATCTTGGGCATCTTGCCCTTGGGGACTTTTAATAATTTAGCCACCTCCCTCTATTTGCCGGCTAATCCCCTCGAATGCCTAGAGCTCTCCCTAGCGGGGGTCGATTGCAAGATGGACCTAGGTAAGATAGAACAGGGCCCCCTCTTTACGGAGAGTATCGGGATAGGCCTAGACGCTCACGCTTGGTCTAAAGCTCCCCTCCACGAAGCGCGCCGCCTCTGGCGCTGGTGCAGCGGCCTCAAAGTGGGCCTGCGCTCCCTCCTAGACTTTATCCCCCAAAATTACACCCTCTATATAGACGGCCGCCAATATAAGTTTTATGACGTCTTGCAAATTACGGTAGCTAACTCCCGCTGCTACTGTTCCGGAGTGCAGATCGCTCCCAACGCCAAAGTAAACGACGGCCTCTTAGATATCTGCATCGTGGCCCGCTTGAGCAAATTCCGTTTCCTAGCTATGACCCCCCTCTTCTATCTGGGGCGCCATCTCAATAAGTCGCCCAATATCTCCTACTTCCAAGCTCGCAAAATAGTCATAGACGGCCCGCGCCACGCTCCAGTGCGCGTCGACGGCCTAGTCAGCAGTCTCAACCTTCCCCTCAAAGCTATGGCCTTAAGTAATAGCCTCACGGTGCGCATCCCCACCCGCTGCCGCTATACGCCCAGCCTAGCTTAGAGGGTTACTTATAGAGGACGCGTTTAGCCCCCAAATAGCGGGCGCGGAAATAATCTTCCTCTAGGCTGCTCACTTTGACGCATCCTGAAGAAGAGGCGTGGATAAACTCCCCTTGGCCCAGATAGATCCCCACGTGCGAAGGGCCGGGCAAGTAAGTCTCAAAGAAGACCATGTCTCCGGGCGCCTCTTGGCCGGCGTCTACCACCTCGCCCACATTAAATTGTAAGTCGGCGGTGCGCGGCAGATTGACCCCTTCAAAGGCGTAGAGGTATTGCATATAGCCGGAACAGTCGAAACCGTCGGGACTCTCCCCGCCCCAGACGTAGGGTACTCCCATATAACTCTTGGCCCGCCGCAAGAGGCTGGCGACAGCCTGGGAGTCGATAGCCTCCAGCTCCTCTTCCAAAGCGCGGGGATCGACGTAGGCGGGGATCTTCACTACCCGCCCGTCGCTGCCGATGGCGATATTCTCCGGAGCGGGCACGGAGGGCTGACGCCAACTGCGCCTTTTCGAAGAGCGGCGCTTAGTCTTAATCTTACTCTTGAGAGCCGGCTTAGCTAAGGCCACCTCCTGGGGGGCCGCCACGCTCAACTTGTGAGGGGCGGGAGGCTGCAATTGAGCTACGCTGGCCTGCAAATGGAGATTTTGGGGAGCGGGAGGCGCGGGCGGAGGCGGAGGGACGGAAGAGCTGGGAATGAGCAAGATAGCTCCAGCTTGGATACCTTGGCCGTTAACTATCGTCTGAGCGTTGACGCGCAAAAGCTCTTTCGTATCTACTCCATAGCGCTGGGCGATAGAGTAGATCGTATCTCCGCGCACTACTTCGTAATAACGATAGACCTCTTGGGCCTGCAGACTCAAACTACTGGCGCTCCACAGGGCGGCCGCTAAGGCTAAGGTATACCCTAAGCGAGTCTTGGCTATCTTCATTCCCGCTCTTCCCTCACTTTTATCCCTTCACTAAGGCGACTCCACGGCTTCAGAAGTCCGCCTCCTACTTCTCCGCTAAGAGCTTATTGATGGAGCGAGCCGCCCGGCGCCCTTCGCCCATAGCCAAAATAACCGTGGCCGCGCCTAAGACGATATCTCCGCCCGCATAGACCCTCTCTAAGCTGGTCTGACCCGTCTCCTGGTCGACTATTACATTCCCCTTAGCGTTGAGTTCTAGGCCGGGAGTAGCGGTCGTCAAGAGCGGATTGGAGCTATTGCCAATGGCGATTAAGACCGTGTCGCACTCTAACTCGTAAGTATCGCCCTCAATGGGTACCGGACGGCGGCGACCGCTGGCGTCAGGCTCGCCCAACTTATAGCGCTGGACGGTGACCGACTTGACGCGCTCATTCTCATCGGCGTTGATAGCGCAGGCATTCTCCAAGAAGCAGAAGCGGATCCCCTCTTCAAAGGCGTGCTCCACCTCTTCCCGACGGGCGGGCATCTCCTGGCGCGAGCGGCGGTAGAGGACGGTCACTTCCTCAGCTCCCAGACGCTTGGCCATGCGGCAAGAGTCCATAGCCACGTTGCCGCCGCCTAAAACGACCACCTTCTTAGAGCGGTACATGGGGGTGTCGCTGTGGCCGGGATTGATGCCGCCCATCAAGTTGGCGCGAGTCAAGTACTCGTTGGCGGTGCAGACTCCGACGTAATCTTCACCCGGGATCCCCATAAAGATGGGCAGGCCGGCGCCTACGCCTATAAAGGCGGCTCCAAAGCCATCTTTATCTAAGAGGTCTTGCAATTTGCGCGTGCGACCCACGATATAATCGGTATGGAAATGGACCCCCATCTTCTTTAAGGTCTCGATCTGGCCGTCGACTACGCTCTTAGGCAGACGGAACTCGGGGATACCGTAACGCAAGACGCCGCCCAACTTGTGCAGAGCCTCAAAGACGTGGACCTCATGGCCCTCGCGCCGACAGTCGGCGGCCACCACTAAACCGGCCGGACCCGAACCGATGACCGCCACCTTATGACCGCTCTCCGGCTTGACCTCTAATCCCGAGTGGCCCTGGGAGCGCTCCCAATCGGCCAAGAAACGCTCTACCTTGCCAATAGCCACCGACTGGCCCACATCTTTGTGCGCCTTACCGATCATACAATTCTCTTGGCACTGGCGCTCTTGGGGGCAGACGCGACCGCAAATAGCCGGCAGTAAGCTGGACTCCTTAATCGTATCGACGGCCTTTTGGAACTCGCCCTCGGCCGTAGCTTTTAAGAAGCCGGGAATATCGATCCCCACCGGACAACCCTTGACGCAATTGGGGTTCTTACAGTGCAGGCAGCGCATACTCTCCACCACCGCTTGGGCCGGAGTATAGGTCTTCTCTACCTCATCTTGCCACTGGGAGCGCTCCAGAGGATCGAGGACCGCCGGCTTCTGTAAGGGGATGGCCATGCGATCTTTGGGCGTCAAGGCAGCTTTAGCTTGTAAACCCTCTAAAATTTCCAGGGCTTCGTTATTTAAAATCTGAGGATCTCTATGGAAGCGAGGCATTACTCTTTCTCCTTAACCTTACCTAAAAATATCCGCCTAAAGCTCGCTGGCCTCTTGCATCTCTTTGACCATAGCCCGGAAGCGACAGGTAGCGTCGCGGGCCTCCGACTCTTGCTCGGTGAAGGCGCTGAGGCGCTTAATCATATTGTCAAAGTCGACTAAGTGGGCGTCGAATTCCGGACCGTCTACGCAGACAAAGCGGATCTTGCCATCTACGGAGACGCGGCAACAACCGCACATGCCCGTACCGTCGACCATCAAAGTATTCAAACTGGCCAAGGTATGCACCCCATAAGGCTTAGTCGTTAGAGCGCAGAATTTCATCATTACGGGAGGGCCGATGGCAATGACCATGTCGGGCTTGGGATCGGCCTCGCACAATTCCTTCAAGGGGTGGGTCACTAAGCCCTTACGCCCATAAGAGCCATCGTCGGTCATGACGATATACTCGTCCGCTACGGCTCGCATCTCCTCTTCCAGGATGAGTAAGCCCTTATTGCGGGCTCCGGCGATAACGGTAACGTGATTGCCCAAAGCCTTTAAGCCCTGCACGATGGGATAGAGAGGGGCCAAACCGATGCCGCCTCCTACCGCCACTACTCGCCCGAACTTCTCTAAGTCAGTGGGCTTCCCTAAGGGGCCGCTCACTACCGGGAAGTAATCCCCCACCTCAAAATGGCTCATCTCTTCCGTCGTCTTCCCCACTATTTGGAAGATCATGGCGATCCAGCCCTCTTCGGAGTTGGCGTCAGCGATAGTTAAGGGGACGCGCTCACCGTAGTCGACATCCGTCTGGACGATAATAAACTGACCGGGACGCCGCTCGCGCGCAATCTCTGGAGCCCGAACCCGCATGCGCACGACGTTCTCTGACAGATATTCCTTAGTCAGGATCTCGTAACCCTCACGCGGGGTCACTTTACCTACAATGCTCTCTAAATTAGCCATCTTTCTATCTCTCAAACCAGCCCGCAGGCCGAATCTAACCGGAGTTGACTCTTTGCTAAAGAGGGCTCTCTTCCTACAAAGGAGGCCCCTGGCCCTAAAGAATCTGAGGCCCCTGGCCCTTAAAGGGCGAGGGGCCTCGGCTATTCCTAAGCGTAGCCGCTCCTGCGCTTAGGAACGGTCCCAGTTCTTAGAGTTTTATCTCAAAGGAGGGGCCTTGGGAGGTAGAGACGTTACTCTTAAGGCCCGCCCCCTGGGCTACGGGCACTTGGCCGCCGTAACTTATAGCTTGGGCCGCCACTAAAGAGCGGGTCATATCCCCATTAGCCGCGGGAGGGATGAGGGTCAAAGCGGCCTGACCTTTGAGGATCCTCTCCGTCTCTAAGACCTCAAATAAGGCCTCCGCCACCTCCGGATCGCGCGAGATCTCTTGTAAGGCGCGGCCCACGATCTCCGGGCGCACCGCCGCCGCTTTAGCGAACTCCGTAGCCGCCTTGCGCTCCGCCTCGGAGCGGATGACGCTCACCCGGTTATTGCCGTCTTGTAAGATAGAGGCCGTCAACTGGCGCAGGCGGTTGACCACCTTCTCTTCGATTTGGGCTACCATGCGCTTATCGGCAAATTGGACTTTGCGAATGTAGACGGAGCCCAACTTATAGCCCCACTGACCCGACTGGGGAGAGACCTCTCGCCGCACTTGCTGGCTCATAGCATGCCTATCGCCCATCATCTCCTCTAAGGTCAAATTGGAGAGACAGCGGACCGTAGCGTTACTGACGTTAGCCCGCAAGGAGCCGGGGGCATCCGTATTTTGGAAGGCGTAGAGGTTGGGGTCGCTGACGATCATCTCGTACCAGACGCCCACTCCCATAGGCGAGCCGTCTTCGGAGTTGACCGACAAGTTGCGAATGTAGGTCTGATCTAAGCGGGTATCGATAACTCTAGTCTCTCCGGCCAAGGCCCAGAACCAGGCTTCCGCTCCCATCTGATTGAAGACAAAATGCAAGCCGGGTTCTGAGTACATGGCCCTCACCTTCCCCAAAACGAGAAGGATGTGACACTCCCGCTCGCCTACCACTACAAAGGGGAAGATCAGCTTAGCCAATCCGCGTAAGAGAGCTTCGGCTATGAAGAGCCCAAAAAATACCGTAAGAAATGTCAGAAATAAACCCATCGCGCTCTACCTCCTGGCATCTTCCATAACGATCGTCTTGGCTTTATCCAAGAGTCCCAACTTCAAGTTGCGCAGGTAGGAGTAGAGACCGCCTCCATCGCGCAGTTCGCGCAGACGCTGGGAGAGCTGGCGCAGAGGCTCCACTTCGGCTTGGGCTTTGAGAGTCTGGATCTCTACCGCCCGCTTCGATTGGACTAAGGTCTGATCGGCCGTGGCCTGGGCTACGCTGAGGTCGGAGGAGACTTGGTTGTGGGCGGTATTGATGGAGGCCAGGGCGGATTCCACTTCGCTGGGAGGATCGATATTGGTAATTAAGGCCGCCTCTAAGCTGATGCCATAACGCTGCGCCGATTCGCGGCACTCCTCTTCCATATGCTGGTTAATATCTTGCAAATTCTTGCGCAGATCGTTAATAGAGACGTCGCCCACCCCGTTATCGGGCTCAGTATTGCCAGAGAGGCGGCGCGGCGCTTGGTAGTTGGCGATCTTTTCGCGCAAGACGGAATGGAAGAAGCCCATAACGTGGGCGATGGGATTTTTAATACCAAAGCAGTAGGCGTAGATATGCTCGGGAGAGACCTTATAACGCAGTTGGCCGCTAATCTTAATATTGAGCTGGTCTTTGGTGATAGCCCCTAAGCCGTCGCTCTGGGGGGCCATGCGCCGCCCTACGGGGGAGAAAGCGGAATTAGCGCTAGGATCGAAACCTATATCTACCGTCTGGATGGCCAAAGGTACGATCCTCACCTCTTGCCAGGGCCATTTGAAGTGTAACCCCGAGGTGTGGACCACCAGGCGCGGATAAGCGTATTTCACCTCTTCTTGGCCCTCCGCTCCCTCTACGCGCAAGAAATCTTCGCTGCCAAAAGAGGCGCCCCCCAGGCGTTCAGCCCGGCCAAAAGTAGTTAAGACAGCCACTTCATTGGGCTGCACCGTGTAAAAACCAAAACCCAATCGCACTGCGACGTAGGCTAGTATGCCTAAGAAGACACCTACAATTGCCATTTTGCCGCTCCTTCAAAGCTCAAATTTGGTCTCCCTAAGTTAGCCTCTTCCCCGCCTCTAGGAAGCAAAATCCCAGCCCTCTCCGGGCCAACCAAAGACCGCCTTTATAATTTGCTAAGTTAAGTCCGTTTCCTCTCCTAGGAGGGGCTGGGCAGCGGGAATAGGGGCGCTAGAGAGCGAAGGGGGATCCATGGTAAAGACGTCTCCTTTAGGTACCGCCACTGAGCCTCTGCACATCCAAGAGTTGACCCCCGGTTCCGTCTGCAGCTTAATTATCGCCGCTTATACGGGTAACCACCCTCAAAATGAAGTGCCCAACTTGGAGCCCCAAGAGTTTGAGCAGAAGTTGACCGCCGAGCTCACTGAGCTCCTCCACCGCCACGGGGTAGAGGTCAGCCATATTGAGAGCTCCTTACATACGGATAAGAATTTTGCTCTGCTCATCTACGCCCATTACTGTATCAGCGACTCCCCCGATCTCGTCCTTTTGCGCAATACCTTGCGCGACGAAGCCCGCTCTTTAGGCATCAGTTTGCGTATGCAACGCTCAGAGCTCTTTGCCTACATGCATAGGGTCTAACTTTAACTTAGAGCTTACCCAATTTTTTGAGGAGGCGCCTTTCCCAGGGACGGGGTTCATAGGCCTTAAAATCCCAGCCTGGCGGGGGGGCTTCTTCCTTTTGGGGGAAGAAGCGGCGCAAGACTTTGAGGATGGCCAAATTGTCCGCCTGGACTAAGAGCTTAAAGAGAGGCTGGGGGACCCCGCTCAAAGAGCCGGCAAAGTCTATTAAGTAGAGGCGCCCCTCGCGCCAGAGGAGATTCGTCTCGCGCCCGTAGTCGCCATTGGAGTCGTGGCCTATATCGAAGTGGACGACCCCCCGGCTATGGATAGCCTCTAAGAGGGCGCGCAACTGTTCTAAGGCGGACCAGGGCAATTGGTCTAGAGGTACCTTCTTGAGATCGCGAGCCCCGGCCAAATATTCCATAACTAAGAGATCGGAGTGCGGTCGGGCCACTCGCCCCGGGATCCCCTCTATCCCCTCTAAGCGGCGGTAGATGCGCTCTTCTCTCCCTAAAAGCCAGCGCCCCAAAGTGTAGCGGTACCAGGGCTCGCTATCTAAAAAATCTTTGGCGATGAGGCCGCAATCGAGCTGGCGCAAGGTAGCCCTGGGCGGCTCTACCCCCCGCAAGAGGCGCACCGTATGCCCATCGAGCCAGGCGCGCAACTGGGAGCTAGAGTAGCTAGCTAAGTTCTGGGGGAAGGGTGAGAGAGAAGGATTACTCATAAAAAAAGCCCCCTCCCGAGCGTCCCCTTAGAGACGCCCTGGAGAGGGTCCTTCCTTCTAGATGGGAGGGGGAACCTCCCTGTACCTTGACTTTAGGGCTTAGCCGCAGGAGCCGCCTTAGTGGCGCAGCGTCCGGGACACTCCGAGGGGCAAGCGCCGTCGCAATTGGGGCCGCAGACTTCCCGACAGGCGGAAGTGCAACCGGGACCGCATTCCCAACCGCGGCGATGGGGACCGCGATGGCGATAGTCCCGGCCCGGACGCCGATCTGGCCCAGGAGTCCAGGCGGGAGCTTGACTGCGCAATTCTTCCCACTTGGCCCGCTGCTCGGGGGTCAAGACCTGCTCGATCTCTTTTTGCATCTGGCGGCGCTCGCGGTTGCGCTCCCGCTCCAGGCGCTGGCGCCGGTAGAACTCCTGTTGCGCGTAACGCTGGCGGATAGTCTCGATGCGATTATACTGGGAATCGCTCAAATCTAAAGCGGCCTCGATGTGGGGGGGCATATCGGGGGCCGGGGGCTTAGGCGGGGCCGCCAGAGCGGGGGCCGCCCACAGTCCCAAAGCTACTAAAGCTAAAGCCAGTTTCGTACCTACTTTGGACATTATCTCTACTCCTTAATTGAGAATTACTTAGCGGAAGGCGTCGGCGCCGCGGGGCGCTTCTCCCTCCCCGGACGGCCCTCTTTAGAGCCTCCCCGACGCGGGCCGCGCATTAACTGCCGAGCTTCCAACTTATCTAACTTGGCGCGCTGGGAATCGTCTAAGATACTTCCCAACTCAGCTTTAAAGTTCGTCCAGGCCTGTTCGTTCTCCGCTTTTTGCTCTTGGCGCAACTTACCTAAACTCTCTTTCTGAGCGGCGGAGAGTTCTAACTTAGGTCCCGCCTGGACGGCCCGCTCCGGCCGCTTCCTCTCAGTGGGAGCGTTAGCGGCCTTCCTCTCCCGGCGGGCCTGGCGTTTAGCCTCCAACTGGGCTTTCTGTTCCGGGGTCAAGAGCTTTTCAAAGCCCTCGCGCCTCTCCCGGCGCAACTCTTGCTGCCTCTGCGCATATTTGGCGATCATAGGCTTAGCCCGCTCCACCTGCTCAGCGGTTAAACCCAGCTCTTTAGTCAAGCTGCGGCGCAAGCGCGCCTCTAAACCGCCTTTATGGCGTTGGGGAGGCCTCTCGCCTTGGCGCTTAACGCTGGGAGGCTGGGCGGAACGCTCCGTCGGAGGAGCGGCCCAACTGAGAGAGGGGGTCGAGAGGGTCAAAGTCAGGGCGCCCAATACTAAATATAAACCGTACTTAGACATAAAAATGCTCCTCCATAAAAAAATTACCGTCTAAAGATCTTACGCTTTATATTAAGCTGAAGAAAAGCTAGTCGTCTCCCCCCAACCTTTACTTTTTAAGCTTTCCTTAAGTTGGGCCGCCGCCAACTCAATTATTGAGCTGGACTACGGTCGTCCCTATCCCCCCTTCATAGGCTTTGCCCATGCGGTAGGAAGCGATAGAGGGATGGTCTTTAATAAACTCTAAGACCGCTTTGCGCAGGGCGCCCGTCCCCTTGCCATGGACGATCTCCACTTGGCGGAGGCCGCTCATAAAGGCCTCGTCTAAGCGCCGCCCTAACTCCCAGAGGGCCTCGTCGACGTTGAGTCCGTGCAGGTCGATGCGACTAGAGAGCATACTCATCTTTCCGCCCCGGGGCAGACTTCCCACCTCACTGCGCGGAGTGGGAGCCAAGACTTGGAGATCTTCGCGCTTAACCTTAATGCGAATAACCCCAATTTGGACTTCCACCTTCTTTTCCGAGAGGGAAAGGACCGTGCCGTCTTGGCCGTAGCGCGGTACGAAGACGTGAGAGCCCACCTCTAAGGGCAGATTGAGCTCCTCTGCCTCTTCCTCCTCTTGGACCAGTTCTTCCTCTTTAGAGGGCTCCAACTCCAGCTCGCGCGCCAACTGGGCGGAGCTCTCCTGATTGCCTTCCCCCAAAGTGGCGCCCACTTCGGCATTGACCTCTAAGGCCAAGCTGGCCGTATTTTGGAAGCGCTCCTGCAGGCGGTGGGAACCTTTAGGGGCGGGATTCTGCTGGCGCAAAAGCTTAGCCCCTTGGCTCAAATCCTCTAACTCCGTCTCACTGGCCTGGGCCAATTGGCGCACGTACTGATCGAGGCGATCTAGACGGCTGGAGTCGCTGGCCGCCTCTGGGGTCTCAGAGACGGAGTAAGAACCGACATCCTCCTCCGCCACCTCTAATTGCAGCGCTTCACTGGGGGTGAGATCTTGGCTCTCCTGGCTATTAGCTACTATAAAGGCCGCTTCCCCGCCATTCGTGCGCCGCGCTTGGCGATAAGCTACCGCTTCGCGCAGAGCCCGAGCTAAAGCTTGGCTGGCCACGGGATTTAGCTCCACCAACTCCTCTAAGGCCTCAAACTTAATGAGAGCTTGGCTAAGCTCTTGGGCGGCCTGGCGCAATTCGACGATCGATTGGCGCCGGACCCCAGCCAACTGGGCCAGACGGCGGCGCATACTACCCGTAAGGCCGTGCAGACGGCGCTTAGTCTCGGCTACTAATTGGCGGCTCTCCTCCGTGCTGCGCTCTACGATCTGGGCGCAGATTCCTTTAGCTTGGCTGAGCTCCGCCTCGTAACTGCGCTTCAAACGGCCCACTTGCGAGAGCTGATCGCGCAACTTTTTAGCCAGCCGCTCATTAACTTCCCGCTCCTTATCTAACTCGCCCAAAAGGCCCTCCACCTGGGCGTTATTGCCTCCCAGAAGCTCTAGCGCCCTCCTCTCTATAGCCGGAGGTAAACCTAAGCGGGCGGCGATCTTGAGAGCGTTAGAGCGACCGGGGACGCCCATAATCACCCGGAAGGTGGGCGCCAAAGTTTGGGCGTCAAACTCTACGGCCGCATTGCTCATCCCCGCCTCTTGGGCGGCAAAGTTCTTGAGGCTAGAGAGGTGGGTAGTAACTAGGGTGTAGGCCCCTTGCGCTTGGAGGTACTCTAAGAGAGCCTCCGCCAAAGCGCTCCCTTCCGCCGGATCGGTACCCGCCCCCAGCTCATCTAAGAGGATGAGCGACTCCTTATTGGCGTGGGGCAACATGCGCAAGACGCTATGGATATGGGCGGAGAAGGTGGAGAGGTTCTGAGCGATACTCTGCTCGTCGCCAATATCGGCCCACACTTGGGTAAAGAAGGGCAGAGTAGTATTCTCATCGGCCGGAATGGGTAAACCGGCCATAGCCATTAAGACCATGAGCCCCATCGTCTTTAAAGCTACCGTCTTACCCCCCGTATTGGGACCGGTAACGACCAAAGTCCGCACCCCAGTCTGCAGATCGAAAGTTGTAGGCACAACTTTATTGCCCAGTTTTTCAATTAAGAGCGGATGGCGGGCGCTCTGCAAGGAGAGGGGGGCGCCCTCTTCCACGACGGGCAAAGCGCCGCCCACGTGGCGCGAGTACTTAGCTATAGCTTGGAAGGCTTCCAACCAAGCTAGCTCCTCTAGGCTCTCTTGGAGTTGACGGCTATTCTGACCGACTAATTCGCTCAGACTCTGTAAGATGCGCTGTACCTCCGCCATCTCGGCCAGGGCCTTGGCGCGGCTGAGGTTACTCAATTCTACCACCGCCAAGGGTTCCATAAAGAGGGTGGCTCCGCTAGAGGACTGATCGATAATGATCCCCGGGAAATGGCCCCGGTATTCGGCCTTAATGGGGATGACCTCCCGCCCGTAGCGCGTAGAGATGACCGGATCTTGGATCATGCGGCTGTAGGCGGAGTTGCGCAAAAACTCTTGCAGGCGCTCGCTGACCTCTAAACGGGCCGCCGCCGCTTCCGAGCGCAGGCGGGAGAGGGCTGGCGAAGCCGTAGGCGAGAGCTCGCCCTCGGGAGTAATAGCCTTCTGTAAGCTCTTCTCCAAATCGCGGAATTGGGCTAAGCGCAGAGCCTTATCCGCTAGACGCGGGTAATCCCCCACCTTAGAGCGCAACCAAGTACCGATAAGGCGCGACAACTTGGCGGCTTGCAGGACGCCGCGCAACTCTAAAGGCTGCAACATCTGGCCCCGTTTAGCGGCCTCCACCGCCTCCCGCACCTCCCCCAAAGGCTCCACCTCCAAAGCGTAGCCCTTCTCCTCTAAAAGGCCCTGAGCTTCGGCGATCTCCCCTTGGCGGTAATGTAAGTCCTGGAGATCGGCCAAAGGATGGAGGGCCAAGATCCGCTCTCGGGCGGGACCCCACCGAGCGTAGGCGGCTATAATCTGTAAAACCTGATCGAATTCTAGGGCTCTAGAGCTCTGCTTAAAAGAGTCGGCGATACTGGCCTCTAAAGGCTCTACGACGCTATCCATTTTTTACTTTTCCTCTTATTACTTATCCAACTACAAGACGGCGCCCCCGCCCTAATCGCTCTCAAAATACCCCCTACCCGACCGTCCGGCCCCTCCTTCTGCGTCTTTAGCTTTTCCCTCTTTAGCGAGCCCCTCTCCTTAAAGGGCAGAGTCTAACTCTCCCTTAGCTCAGTCTAATTCGCTCAGAATTAGGTAGTAGATATCTTGGAGGTAAGGTAAGAAGACTACGCTAGTAATAGTCGTAGAGAGGAGACTCAAAACTAAGGCCACCGCCGTAAAGACCAATAAGAGGCTGCGCGAATATTTGGCCGTTAAAAAGGCGGTTACCAATAAAAGCAAGGTGGAGCCTAACCCCAAATAGGGCAAGATGGAGGTACAGAGTAGGAAGATAGACCAACCCAATTTGAGACAGCCCACGCTAGTAGGCATAATCTCCACTTTGACCCCTAAACTATCTTTGCCTAAGTTGATATGCCCCTCATAGAGGCCGGGATTGGCGATCTTCTTCGTATCGACGTAGATCTCAAAAGGCTGATTCTGCCCCTGCAATTTGGGAGGACGGCAGACGATCCAGGGGGCGGAAGGATGGAGCTCCCCATTGACCTCCCCTCTAGCGGTGAGGCTAGCCTTATAGATGCCCCCCAGCTCTCGCTTGCCAAAATCGACTAAAGGACATGAGAAGACCGAGTTGCGCCGAGCCGGGGTAGCGGGAGAGACATCTCCCGAAGGGGTAGGCTTGGGGGGGGTAACTTGAGGAGAGCTAGGAATGTCGGCCGAAGGCTTAGAGGGACTGACCTTAGCATCCGCCCCCGCAGCGCTAGGAGTACTAGGGGCGCTAGGAGGGGTAGAAGTCGTTCGCCAGGTGGGTTTAACCGGGATGGTAGCGGCCGCGGCTACCGGGGCGGCGATAGGGCCTGCCGGGGGGATAGTAGGCGCGGGACTACTGGCGGGCGGGGTAGTTACGCTAGCGGCCGCCCCCAGAGAGCTAGGAGTTGCAGCTGGAGAAGCGGCGGGTAAGGAGCCGGAAACTAGGGCCTGGGACTCTCCCAAAGGACCCAACAGAGTGGGGGTAGCCAAAGGTTGGCAGGCCTTAATAAAGGCTTGTCCAAACTCCTCCACCGTCTGCCAGCGCCGCTGAGGGTCGATATTGAGGCTCTTTAAAAGGACGAAGTCTAAACTTTGGGGCAGGCTGGGAATAATCTGGCTGGGGGGCTGGAATTTAAAAGCCGCCTCGCCGGGATCGCGACCGGTCAAGCATTCGTGCAGAGTGGCGCCCATGGCGTAAATATCGGTGCGCGCGTCCGACTGGCCCTTACCGTACTGTTCGGGCGCCGCGTAACCGGGGGTCCCTAAGGCCCTAGTATCGCTCTTTTTGCCCTGCTGGAAGAAGCGGGCGATGCCAAAGTCGATGAGCTTCACCACCCCGCGCGGGGTGAGCATAATATTGGCGGGCTTTAAGTCGCGGAAGATAATGGGGGGATGGTGGGAATGTAAAAAGCTCAAGACCGCCGTCAATTGGCTGGCAATATTGAGCGTCTCTTGGAGGGAGAGGCGATGTTCCGGGGCCTCTTTGAGCAGCTTTTCAATCGTCTTGCCCTCCACTAGGTCCATGACGATATATTGGCGCCCTCGCTCGCTAAAGCAGTGGGTAATGCGCGGCAGGTTGGGGTGATCGAGTTCCGCCAACATATCGGCTTCCGCTTTGAAACTGGCTATCGCCTCTTCCTTCTCTTGCGGATTGTCGAAGCTATCGCTCATCTCTTTGATAGCCCACTTGCGTTTGGAGCTCAGATCGCCCGCTTTATAGACCGCCCCCATCCCCCCTTCGCCCAAGATACCCTCAATGGGATAGCGCCCACAGAGCACGTCGCCAACTTTTAGTCCTGCTGCCATTACTCTCTTAGACCTCTCTCACTCGCTACTCGTTCTATCCCTGGGGAGCGCTCTCTAAGGAGGACTCCCTCTCACTCCAATGCTGGGTCTGGGCCCAAGAGACGTCTTGGCCGCTGTAGACCTGCTCTACTAGACGCCGGCGCTCAATATACTGGGGGTGAGAGTCGATAACGTTCACTTTCGATTGGCTCTTTTCGATCAAATTGAGGAACCAGAACCCCTCCTCAAAGTCTTGGACCCGCAGACCGATACTGCGCCCCAGCTTGGCGCCATAAATATCGGCCTCGCGCTCTTGTTGGTTGCTCAAATTCTCGTTGAGATAGCGCCGCACTTGGGCGTTGGCCTCTTGGGCCGACATGACGCGGTCTAGGCGCGTCTTGAGGGAGAAGGTCTTCTCTAAGCGCTGCCTAGCGTGTTCTAAGAGGCAATGACTAATCTCGTGACAGAGGATAGGCGCCAGTAACCTCTCAAAACTGCGCTGCGCTTCGCGCTCATAGAGATTGGGATCGTAACCTTTAGGGACGGGTAAGTGGGCGGGATTGGCCCAGCGCCCGCCCTCGCGCTCAATAGAGTGGAAGGAACGCTGATCCCACGTCAAGCCGGAGCGCGTCGAAAAGATATTGTAGCTGCGATTGAAGGGCAAGTAGGGATTATCGACGCTAGCCCCGGGGCGGACTAAGAGGCCGGTCGAAATATCGGAAAACTTATTGACCGACCCCCGCGCGGGAGCGTAGGAGGAGAGCCCCGCCGCGTAAGAGGCTAACGCCTGCTCGTAGGGATTATCGTAGTTGCCCGTAAAGGCCTTATACTGGGCGACGCGGTAGAGGGCGTCGAGCAGAAAACTATCGATTAAGATGACCCTATGCAGGGAGAACATATTGTAGGAGTCGTTGACCGCCAAAGAGCTTAAGACTAAGCGCTCGGCCGTAGGGGTATAGCGCCCCAAATAATTGCTCTGGAAGGGATAACTGCCGCGATAAGGGGGCATCTGCTCAATAAAGCGCAGCTCTATCCCTCCCGCTTGGGGGAAGATGGAGCCTAAGTTGGGCTCTAAGTTGGCGCAGATCCGCTGGATCGTATTGGCGTAGCGCACATCTAAAGCGTAACGGTTGAGCCCCGCCGCCAAGACCTCCCCGCTGCGCTCTAAAAGGCTCTTCTGGACCGCGGGCGTCCGTTGGGCCGGCGGCAGATTGTGCAATTTCTCATAGATGGGGAAAGGGGCCCCCGAAAAGTCGGGGATAGCCCAGGCCCCCACCGTCAACAGGGCACTCCCCACTACCCCCCAGACCCAAGCTCGCAAGCTCTGGCTTAGGCGCGCTCTCATCTCTACCTTTGGCCTCCCTACTCCTCAGCTAATCCGCCTACTATTCGCGCTCCCCGCCCTTTTCCCATTTTCCAAAGGTAGCCCCCGCTCCCATCGGCTAAACCGCGCTCAATTTCTAAGATCGAGGTCTGACCCGCGGCGAAGAATCTCCCCAAATACTCGCAGGCGGCGCGCGGCCTAGTATGGGGGCCGCAAGTATAAAAGTCGCAAGCTACGTAACCTAATTCCGGCCAGGTGTGGATAGAAATGTGGGATTCAGCGACGACTACTACCCCGCTCACCCCGCCCCCCGGGAAAGGGTGGAGCGAAAGATCCAAAACTTGGGCTTGGGCCAAGGCCGCCGCGCGCTCTAAAGCTCGGGCGATAGCCGAGGCGTCGCCTAAGGTGGGGGCGGCACAATGCGAAAATTCAGCGATAATATGCACCCCAGAGGGTAAATGGGGGGAAGTAGCCTGGCTCATAATCCCTCCGATTATAGCAAATACAAGGTTAAAAGTTTAGAGAGGAACTCTTCACATTCTAGTCCCAGAGGGAGAGGAATAGCCCTCGAAACGGGAGAAATCACTTGATGATATGTTCAGAGTCGCCTGCCCCTCTTGTGGTCATCCCGTAGATTTTAAGCTGGAGAGCTCCCTCTACTCTACTTGCCCCTCCTGCCAGACGGTCTTGATGCGCACCGACTTGGATGTACGCAATATAGGCAGAGCGGCTATCGTCCAATCCGACCCCTCGCCCTTAAAGATCGGAACTAGAGGCCAATTCCAAGGGCGCTCCTTTGAGATTATCGGCCGCACCCAAGCTATCCAGCCAGACGGCTTTTGGAATGAGTGGTTCATCCTCTTTAGCGACCAGACGACCGGTTGGTTGAGCGAATCTATTGGCGAATATAGCCTCACCGTACCGGGCACGCTCGACAATCCTCCCGATTTTGAAGCTATCAAGTTGGGCCAGACTATTACTCAAGATGGGGTGGAGTATATAGTGGCCAATAAAGGGCAGGCGGAAGTGGTAGCCTTTGAGGGCGAGCTCAACTTTAAGCCCGATGGCAGCTACGACCTTTATTACGCCGACTTGCGCACCTACCGCAATCTGGCGGCCACTATCGACTATAGCGATTTTAAAGCGGGCGAAGGGCCGGTAGAATTCTTCTACGGGACCTATCAAGAGTTCGAAGAGTTCCAATTTACTAATCTGCGCGACGAAGAGGATATTATCCAGCGGGAGAATCTGGGGACTCGCTCTTTTAACTGTCCCCACTGCGGCGGAGATATTACCATCCGCTCGGGGGTCAACGCCCGCTCTTGCGTCTGCGAGTATTGCGGCTCGGCCCTCGATCTCTCCACCCCCAACGCCCAATTGCTCTTTACCTACGACCAGCAATTGCAAGAGTGTCAGCTCTTAATTCCGCTCGGTAAGGTGGGGCGCTTCCAAGATGTAGAGTGGACGCTAGTCGGCTTCCAACATAAGTATATGAAGGAGTATGGGCGGCGGTACTACTGGGACGAGTACCTGCTCTACAATCGCCTTCACGGTTATCGCTACTTACAATACGAAGGGGGTCACTGGAGCCTCAACCGCATTATCCACGACTATCCCACCCTAGATCGCTATCGTAAGCGCTACGTTCCGTTGCGCAACGTAGATCAAGATGCCTACTACCGGGGGCGCACTTATAAACACTTCTCCTCTTACGTGGGCTTTGTAGAGCGGGTCGTAGGCGAGTTCCCCTACCTGGTCCTCCAAGACGAAAAGTCCTTTATTAGCGACTATATCTCCCCTCCCCAGGGGCTTTGTTCCGAACGCAATCCAGAGGGTATCTTCTGGTCTATAACGGATTACCTCACCCCCCAAGAGGTGGCTCAAGCCTTCCAGATGGAGGAGCTAGCCGCCGGGCCCCCGCCCTCCAAGATCGGTACCTTAGAGCCCTCTCGTTGGCGTCCTAAGGCCGTTAACGCTACCTTCCACTTTGTAATCTTAAGCGTCTTCCTCTTTTTGGTGATGGCGGTCGTAGACGCACGCTCTGAGGAGATAGCCCACTTTTCAGGGAAGGTCCAAGCTAATAGAGAGGCCTCTTACATTACGCCAGAATTTAAAGTTCCCGGCGGCCGGGGCAATCTTAAATTTGAATTTAAGACCAGAGGGCTCTCTAATGCCTGGGTCAACTTTGAGACTCTACTCATCGATCGCCAAACGGACGAGGCCCGCATCTTCGATGTAGAGTGCTTAGTCTACTCGGGAGATACGAATAAACCCGACCGCTCCTTAATCTTGCCCCAGGTGGAGGGCGGAACTTACTGCTTGCGCATTAATCCTATCTACGGCACCGGGGAGGATAATACGGGCGCCCTCTTCGTCGATCGCCCTAACTCCGCTCCGGGCCCTCAATATCTAAGTTATACGGTCACTATCTGGCGCAACGCCGCCCAATGGCAGCTCTGGCTGTGGCTTGAGCTCTTATTAAGTCTCTGGCCGATCTACGCTTGGTCCGCCTATCGTAGCGAAAACCGGGAGCGCTGGTGGGAGAGCGATCATAGCGCTTTGGATGATGATGACGACGACGATTGAGAGGGCAGACAATAGTTTAAGAAAGGTGTAGGATAGAGCTATGAAACATTGGTTTGCCGTTCTATGTTGGTTGATGGGCTTACTATTTTTGGTAGTGCAATTCATGGGGATGGGTTGCGATCAGAGCGATGATGGCCAAGTGGAGAAGCGCCCCGGTAAGGATGTGCGCAATAATCGCAGTTCCCATCACGGCTTCTACTACTACCACTTTACGGGTAAATAGCCTCTTACGCCCTTAAGTTAAGCTCTCTGGGAAGGGGCGACCCTGGCCCAGGGGGTCGTCTTTTAACGCTCCATTATGCACGCCCTCATCCTCATCTCAGTCTTTATAGTCGCCACTTGCAGCCTCATCTATGAGCTCTTAGCCGGTACCCTAGCTAGCTACCTCTTGGGGGACTCCGTCCTCCAATTCTCCACTATTATCGGTACCTACATGTTCGCGCTGGGGGTAGGCTCTTACCTCAGCAAGTACTTAGAGGGGGAACTCAATAGCCACTTTGTACGCCTGCAGATAAGTATCGGTACCTGCGGAGGCCTCTCGGCCGCCCTCCTCTTCCTAGTCTTTGGCTACTCTAGCTCCGCCTCGTTCCGCTTTCTGCTCTACCTAATCGTCTTTATTATCGGCCTTTTGAGCGGTTTAGAGGTCCCCCTCCTCTTGCGCATTTTAAAAGATCGCCTGGAGTTTAAAGAGCTGCTCTCCCAAGTGCTCTCCCTAGACTATATAGGCTCCCTCATCGCCTCCCTGCTCTTCCCCTTAGTCTTCGTGCCCTATCTAGGGCTCATTCGCACCGCCGCCTTCTTTGGGGCGATCAACGTCTTAGTAGCTATAGGCTTCCTCTACCTCTTCCCCGTCTCTAAGGGCCAGAATTGGCGCTTGCGGGCCGAAGCTACCTTGGCGCTCATCCTCTTAATAGCCGTCTTCTGGGGCTCAGACCGCCTCACTAAATGGTCGGAAGAGTCCCTCTATAGCGATCGCATTATCTTAACTAGGGTCAGTCCCTACCAGCGCCTAGTCCTCACTAAGCGCCAGGACGACGTGCGCCTCTACCTCAATAATAATTTGCAATTCTCTTCCCAAGATGAGCATCGCTACCATGAATCCTTAGTCCTCCCCCCTCTGACCTTAGCCCAACGGCCAGAGCGGGTCTTAATCTTAGGCGGCGGCGACGGTTTAGCAGCCCGCGAAGTCTTGCGCCATCCCCAAGTTAAGAGTATCGATCTAGTCGACCTCGACCCGGCCGTAACCGATCTCTTTCGCCAACATCCCCTCCTGCGCCAACTCAATGACGACGCGCTCAACTCCCCCAAACTGCGCGTTATCAATGAGGACGCCTTTATCTGGATCGACCGCTGCCGGACCCTCTACGATGTGATCCTCATAGACTTCCCCGACCCCAGCAACTTTGCCGTGGGCAAACTCTATAGCCGCACCTTCTTTCGCAAGATGCTCGCCCACCTCAGTCCCCACGGGGCGGGCTCCATCCAGACGACCTCCCCCTACTTCGCGCGCCGTTCCTTTTGGTGTATTATCAATACTCTAGCCAGCACCGGCCTCCAAGTCGCCCCCTATCACGTCAACGTCCCCTCCTTCGGAGAGTGGGGATTCTGCCTCTTTAGTAAAGACTATTTCCAGCCCCCCGCCTGCCAGGGTACGCGCTTTTTGACCCCGGCCTTTAGTCAAGCTATGTTCCAACTGCCCCAAGATATGGCCTACCTAGAGACGGAGATCAACGAGCTCCACAACCAGATCCTCGTGCGCTACTACGACCGCGATTGGCAGAATATGGAATTATGATCGAGCGGCGCGCCTTTTTGCGAGCCTTAGTAGGCGGGCTCTTAGGTTGGGCAGGCTTAGCCTGCGCCTCTTCTTCTACGTTAGAGCGTCCCTGGACCGCCCCCCTAGAGCTAGATTCTCCCTCCAGTAGCTCCTTTATCTCTTGGCGCTGGGGCCAAAACTCCTGGCATTGGCAACCTAACCCCAGCCAAGTTTGGTCGGCGCTCCCAGCTGAATCCCTCTCTAAAGCCCCGGTCTCCTGGTGGCGGGGGCGGAGTAGATCCTGGGAAGTAGCTATTGTTGGGGCGGGGGTGACAGGATTGAGCTGCGCCCGTTCCCTCTCTCGCCAGGGCGAAGACGATTTTCTCCTCTTAGACTTTTATAACCAGGCGGGCGGGTGCGCCCGCTCGCTGGCCTGGGACTTAAGTTGGGCCCCTTGGGGAGCGGCGCGCCTAGCTCTCCCCCATTTGCAAGCTGAGAATGAAGATCTCTTAGGTTACTTAGAGGAATTGGGGATTATTGAAGGCTGGGATAGCGCCGGGCGCCCCCGCTATGAGGCGGCCTCCCTCCTGCACGATCCGGCCGAGCGCCTCCTTAGCTACGGCCGCTGGGTCTTTGGGCTCTATGACCCCCAAGCGCCCCAGCTGCTCTCCCCGCAAGAGGGGCAGAATTTCCAAAGTTGGCTGGGCGAACTCTTAAAAGCTCCCCCCTCTGCCAGCTGGGCCAACTTAAGTTGGGAAGCATTCCTCCAGCGTTTCCCTGGGAATAGAGAGTGGGTTAAGCTCTTAAGCCGCCTCCTATTGGGGCCTCTAACTCTACTCCCGCTCTCCTCTATTTCTGCAAGCGCCGTCTTACAATATCTGCGCCGCTACGGTTCGCCCGACCAGCCTTTGAAACTCCAAGGTTTAAGCTGGCCCCAGGGGCTCCAGCGCCTCTTACAACCCCTAATAGAGCGCTTCTCTAGCCGCTTAGTGCTCAATAGTCTAGTCTATGGCTTAGAGCGCCAGGGTAAGTACTGGCAGCTAAGGTGGCTCCAGCTCCCCTCGCTCCAAGCTTATCGCCTCCAGGCTAAACGGATAGTCCTAACTGGCGCCCTGCCCCTAGCGGCCCGCTTATTAGCTCCTCTCTGGTCCTGGCAGGGCGCCGCTTCCCCCCGGGCGGGAGCAGCCTTTAAGAGCGCTATCCTCCCGCCCGGGGGGAACCGTCCCGAAAGTTACCAAGCCTTTAACGCAAACGACCTGGCCTTCTGCCAGCGTTTAGAGAGCCACCCTCAACTACTCTATATCTCTACCCAAAATCAAGAGCGGACCGCCCACCCGCGCTCCCACTACCTCTTATTGCGGCGCAGCGCTCAGGAGTATGGGCCCCGCCAACTCCCAGCCCTCCAGAGTCAGCTCCTAGCGGAAGGAGAGATCTTTGATCCCCATTTCTCTGAGGCTAGCCATCACTTTTGGATCCACAATTTTCCCGCCGCCCGGGCCCCAGTTATCGGTAGCCACCTCCCGCCCTCGCTCCCCTCAGAGCCTGGACTCTACCTTAAGTTAGGCGACCTCACCCCCTGGCCTAACTTTGCTCGCTCCTGGCGATTAGGTCTCTTAAAGCTCTAAAGCTAGCTAATTGCAAGCGCTCGGGCCCCAAGAGCTCATAAGCTGCTAAGTGGCGGCGCAACTTGTGCATACGCTCCCTTTCGGGCCCCCGTCCATACCTCTCGACTAGCTCTAGATGCTCCTTTAAGAGCTCTAATTGGCGCTGCCGACGCTGGGCGGGACTCCCCGACCAGGTAGAATCTTGTAACTCCTCGCCCCGCGCTTTAGCCTGCAAATAGGCAAAGATATCGGCCCGCCCCAAAGCGCCCCTCCCGATCATCACCCCCTGACAGCGGGGCAAAGCCAAGAGGCGCTGGGCGCTCTCCCAGTCGGTAACTCCCCCATTAGCGTAAAAGGGGACCGAACTCTCTTGCGCTGCCCGGTCCAAAAGATCCCAGCGCAGATCGCCCCCAAAGCCATCCGTCCCCAAACGGCCATGGACGAAGACCCGCTCTACCCCCAAATTAGAGGCCTCCCGCAAAAGAGGGGTGAGAGCGTAATTATCCCAACCTAAACGCAACTTAAGGCTCAAATGGAGCTGGGGATAAGAGCGCTTCATAGCCTCTAAGATAGCGTAAACTTGGGGCAAGTCGCGCAAGAGGATAGCCCCGCTGCCCCCCTTAGTAACCTTAGGGACCTGGCAGCCCAAATTAAAGTTGACTTCCCTAACCCCCAACTCCCAAGCTACTTCTAAAGCGGCCCCCACTATTTGCGGATTAGGACCGAATAGCTGGAGAGCGCGCTCCTGCTCAGGGAGCCACTCTAAGAGCTTGAGCGTCTGGAGACGGCTGGCGGGATGCATGAGAGCCTGGGCGCAGATCATAGGCGCCCAGTGGCACCCCAGAGCCCCGAAACGAGCGCACAACAAACGGAAGGGCAGATCATTTAAACCAGCTAGAGGGGCCAACCAAAATTGGGGTTGGGAGTCGCAATTTTCCATAATTATCTTTGCATTTTCTTTATAAAAGAGTAGGGATTGAGCTAGCTTGACGGAAGTGGGACTCGATTGCCTCTAGGAAGGATGGATGAGATATGTCCAAGATTACCCCTCTGAGGGTTAGAGATTACCGCAACATAGTCGTCTTGACGGGGGCGGGCATTTCGGTGGCCTCAGGGATCGCTCCCTTCCGCGGGCCGGGCGGCCTGTGGACGGAGAAAGATATTGAGGAGTGCGCTACCGCCACCGCCCTCAAGTTGAATCCTAAGAAGGTTTGGGACGCTTTCGCCTTCGTACGTCAGAAATCGGACTCAGTACCTCCCAACGCCGCCCACTTGGCCTTAGCCGAGTTGGAAAAGCACAACCCCAACACCTGGATCCTAACCCAGAATATCGATGGGCTCCACCAGAAAGCGGGCAGCAAGAATGTCTTAGAGTTGCACGGTTCTATCCATCGTTCCCAATGTACTCGCTATTGCAGTCCCCCCTTCCCCGATAAGGAGATAGCTTTCCACTACTGTAAGAAGTGCGGAGCCCCTCTGCGCTACGATATTGTGCTCTTTGAAGAGTCGCTCGACTCCCAGATCATCCAAGAGACCGCCCAACTTTTGGAACAGGCCGACCTCTTCCTAGTAGTAGGGACCTCAGGGATCGTCTTCCCGGCCGCCGGTTTTATCTACAACGCCCAACGGGCGGGCGCTAAGATCGCCGTCGTCAACCTGGAGCCCTTGCCCTACCATTTCCCCTGTATCCAGATTAATGGGAAGGCCGAGGAGATCTTGCCCCAGCTCTTCGATTATAGCTAAGAGCTCTCAATTGGAGCTAGGCTTCAAGACGGGGGGATTGCCGGGGGCGGCTACTTGCAGGCGCCGGAAGATCTCAGCCTCTAGCGAGATCTCCGGCAGTTGGGCTAGGTTATTGAGCCCAAAATAGCGCAAGAAATCGCCGGTAGTGCCATACTGGATGGGATGGCCCGGAACGGGGGCCCGACCTACGCTCTTAACTAAGTTGAGATCTTCTAACTGGCTTAGAGGGCGGTCGCTGCGCGCCCCGCGGTAGACTTCGATCTCCGCCCGAGTCACCGGTTGGCGGTAAGCGACTATGGCCAAAGTCTCCAATTGGGCCTTAGAGAGGCGCTTGCGCTGCTCGCACCTTAAAAAGCGCTCGATCCACGGGGCGATAGGGGGCGCGGTGGAGAGGCGCCAGGCGCCCCCTGAGTGGACTAACTCTATCCCGCGTCCCTGCAGATTGTCGGCTAGAGCCTTTAGATCTTGGTGGATTAAGGCTGAGGGCCAACCGAGCGCCTCTTTGAGGTCTTCCAATTTTAAAGGGCCGGAAGCCATAAAGAGGACCCCTTCCAAAATGGCCAAGCGCTGGGCGGGACCCAGCTGGGCCAACTCGCGCCTAACCTCTAAAGCGTCGGCGCTAGCTAGAGAATTCATGGGGGACATGGGACTAGTAACTCCAATTCTAAACGGTCGGGAGCGACCTGATGTAAGGCTAATAAAGCCTCTTTGACCATCTCTAAAAGGGCTAGGAAGGTGACTACTAAGTAGGCTCTACTAGGCTCAGGGCCCAAAAGCTCCAGGAAAGGATACTGGCGACCCGGTTGCAACTCCTGGCGCAATTGCTGGACCCGCTCCGCTACTGAAAGGCGCACCCGCTCTAACTTGACCGGCCGCAGAGCGTTAGCCCCCAACTTATTGAGGCGCTGGAAGGCGGAGGCCAGAGCCTCCAAAGAGACTTGCAACTCTAAAGGGAGAGTGAGATCGGCCTCTGGACCTTGGGGGCGCACGTAACGGGCTAAAGTCAGCTCCTCCCGATTACCCAGCCAATCGGAAGCCTCCTTGACTAAGGCGTAGAGACTGAGGCGCTTCACTAGGGAAGCGCTCCCCTCTTCCAACTCGCTGGCCGCTTGGGGATCTAAGAGGTCGCTCGTATCCCATACGGGCTCTTCCTCCTCGCACCCTTGCGGCAAGAGGAGGCGCGACTTCAACTCCACCAGCTGGGCTAAGACCACAATGTAAGAGCTCTCGATCTCAATATTGAGACTCTGCATACACTCTAAGTATTCGAAATACTGCTGGGCGACCGTCGCTAAGGAGATCTCCGTAATATCTAACTGGGCCTCCCGCACTAGATAGAGCAAGAGATCGAGAGGTCCCTCAAACTCCTTGAGCTGGACGCGATACTCAGAATTGGCGGTCTTGAGAGGGGAATTCACCCTATTCAAAGTCACTGGGGCAGTCGACCTACAAAGAAGCCCAATAGTTGCGCATACAAGGGCCCTATAACCATGGGACCTAAGACGACTATCAAGGCCATCAGACAGTAGAGGGGGGTAGAACCGATATTGATCTCCCACTCCCGCATAGTGTAGGCCCAATTGCGCGGTACGAAGACTTGCAAGAACTTCCAACCATCTAAGGGGGGGAAGGGCAACATATTGAAGATAAAGAGCGCCAAGTTGACGCTAGCTAAGATGGTCAGGAAGTCCTCTAAGAGGGGGATGGGAACCAACCCGAACTTAACCGGCAGACCGGCTATGAGGACGATGAGGAAATTGGCGAAGGGACCGGCAAAGGAACAGACCCCGCCGTCTACTATGGGATCGTTGAGCGACTCGGTATTGATAGCAACCGGCTTACCCCACCCTACGACGCAACGCCCACCCGTAAAGAAGAGGGTCAACATCAACACGGCCGCGCCGAACCAGTCCAGATGCTTAATGGGGTTCAAAGTGAGGCGGCCTTCGTATTTGGGGGTAGGATCACCCAAACGGTAAGCTACAGCCGCATGGGCGTATTCGTGACAGGCAAAACCTATCAAAATGGAGATGACAGCGAAGATAAACTTGAGGACGAGCATACCGCCTTCCCCTTTCCACACTACCGGCAGACCGCCTTTTTTTAGAGGCGCGCCCTACCTCCCCGCCCGCACTTCTAACCCCCATGAGAGGTGCAATTTGCCAGTCAAGAGCAGGAAGTAGCCCGTCCTGACGTAAAGGCCCCCACCTATGGAGTACGTAACTTTAAACAACGGAATCAAGATGCCCCAGTTGGGGTTTGGGGTCTACCAAATCTCCGTCCCGGAGACGGAGCGCTGTGTCAATCAAGCGCTAGAGATAGGTTATAGACTCTTAGATACCGCCCAGTTCTACGGTAACGAAGAGGGAGTAGGTCGAGCTATCCGCCATAGCGGCCTCCCCCGCCAGGAGATCTTTCTCACTACTAAACTTTGGTTTACTGAGTCCGGCTACGAACGAGCCCGCGCCGCCATCGCCAGCTCCTTAGAAAAGTTGGGGCTCGACTATATCGATCTCTTCTTAATCCATCAACCCTATGGCGATTACTATGGCGCCTACCGGGCCTTAGAAGAGGCCTACCGCGAGGGTACGGTTAAGGCCCTGGGGGTCTCCAACTTCTATCCCGACCGCCTCATAGATATTTGCCATTTCGCCCAAGTGAAACCGGCGCTCAATCAAATTGAACTCCACGTCTTCCAACAACAGCCTAGCTCTATGGAGACTATGCGCCGCTACGGCGTCCAACCAGAAGCTTGGGGACCCTTAGCCCGCGGGCGCCGAGATCTCTTTACCAATCCCCTCCTCAACCAAATAGCCCAACGCCACGGACGCCCCGTCTCCCAAATAGCGCTGCGCTACCTCTTACAGCTGGGAGTAGTGATCATCCCCAAATCTACCCATCCCGAACGCATGGCCGAGAACTTCGATCTCTTCGGATTCCAATTAGACGAGTCGGAGATGCAAGCCCTAGCGACCCTCAACGAAGGCGACTACCTGGCCCCCCCACCCTCCCGCACGGAACACGTTTTAAATTTAATTCGGAATTAGGAATTCGTAATTCGGAATGCGGAATTGCTAGCCGCCTGTGTAGCGGATAGCAATTCGGAGTGCGGAATGCGGAATTCGGAGTGAGCTAGCCGCCGGGACGGCGACTAGCAATTCGGAATGCTTAATGCGTAATTCGGAATTAGATGGCGCTTGTTAGTAGCTTGACAGATCCGGAAGTAACTTGGCGTAAGGTTAATTCGGAATGCGGAGTACGGAATTAAGTTTCTGCTTGCTAGTAACTTGGCGGATCTGAAAGTAGCTGAATCTATGCCAAAATCGCTGGGGGCCTCGCCTTCCTCGCGGTTCTGCCGCGGCGCGCTCCGCGCCGCACGCCCCTAACGATTTTCCCCTAGCCAAGCAACCCTCGAAACCTGTCAGCAACTAACTCACTGCCATCTCGCCCCAAGGTCATTGCCGAGACCTCCCTCACGGCATCGCCTTCCCCTCTCGCCGCGCTCCCTAATTGCGCATTTCGAATTACGAATTCCGCATTGTTTTGGCGCCGTAGTCGCCAGATAAGGTTTAAAATGGTCATTGAAAGAGTAGCAGCTAATAAAGAGTTAGATAAACTTATCGACGGGGCTTTCCTTCAGCATACTAGCCGGGCCCAGATCGTCGACTTTAATCACCATCCTTTTACCTTCGTGGCCCGGGAGGGTACGGAGATTCTAGGGGCTATTAACGGTTGGACTATCTTTAACGAGCTCTATATAGATAGGTTGATAGTCTTAGAAAAGTATCGCGGCCAAAATATCGGTAGTCAGCTAATCCAAACGGTAGAAGACCATTACCGAGACTCAGGACTCCACAATATGAATCTCTGCACCTACGCCTTCCAAGCCCCCCGATTTTACGAAAAGTTGGGCTTTAAATTGGAGTTTATGCGCCCCAATCCCCAAAATCCAGCTCTCGACAAATACTATTACGTCAAGTTTTTTTAGAGTTACAAAGTATGGTTAACAACTTAACGTTTAGATATGCGGAACGTAAAGATACCGCTTTAATCCTCCAATTTATAAAGGAACTTGCAGATCACGAAAAATTGTTAGACGAAGTAGTTGCTGATGAGGCTACGCTTGAAACATGGATTTTTGAGAAACAAAAAGCGGAAGTAATTTTCGCAATTGAAAACGGAAGAGAAATCGGATTCGCACTGTTTTTTCATAATTTTTCTACATTTCTGGGACGGGCAGGTATTTATCTAGAAGACTTATATGTCAAGCCTGAACATCGCGGTAAAGGATATGGTAAAGCGCTTCTGAAAAAGTTGGCGTCTATTGCCCTAGAGCGCGGCTGTGGACGCTTGGAATGGTGGTGTCTTGACTGGAATAAATCGAGCATTGACTTCTACCTTTCCCTAGGAGCAGAACCTATGTCGGACTGGACAGTTTATCGCATCGCCGGAGACACATTAAAACAACTTGGAATTATTCCGGCGGCCAAACCGCCGGAATAATTCGGAAGGCGGAATTAAATTAATTCGGAGTTCGGAATGCGTAATGCGGAGTTCGCTAGCCGCCGGGACGGCGGCTAGCAATGCGGAATGCTTAATTCATAATTCGGAATTAGGTGGCTATTGTTAATGGCTTGGCAGATCCGGGAATAGCTGAGCCTATGGGAGAATCGTTGCTGCTTCGCCGCCTTTTGAGGGCTTTGGCCTAACGCTTTGGTGCTAACGCCCAGGTCTTAGATTTGTGTTCTGTTCTCTCGTGGAGGTATTTAGGACGTCTGCCCAATTGGACCGCGGCGCGCCAAATCTAATTCTGAATGCGAAATGCGTAGTTCGGAATGCGCTAGCCGCCGGAACGGCAGCTAGCAATGCGGAATGCTTAATTCATAATTCGGAATTAGGGAAGTAGGGCGCCGCCTGAGGGCGGCAGCTTAAATTGCTGCTTGTTAGTGACTTGGCAGATCCGAGAATAGCTGGGCACACGGAAAAATCGCTGGCAGTTTCACTGCCTTTAGTCTAATTCGGAATGCGCAATGCGTAATGCGGAATTAAGCGGCTCTTTC
>CALUQR010000006.1 GCA_944322965.1 Vulcanimicrobiota bacterium | reverse complement strand
GCCGCTTAGAGTGAGAGCCTATCTCTCCATTGACCCTACCTCCAGTTGGCGCCTAAGTTGCGGCTCCGCCAGTAACTCATGAACACGCCGCTTAGAGTGAGAACCTATCTCTCCATCGACCCTAACTCTAGTTGGCGCCTAAGTTGCGGCTCCGCCAGTAACTCATGAACACGCCGCTTAGAGTGAGAGCCTATCTCTCCATTGACCCTACCTCCAGTTGGCGCCTAAGTTGCGGCTCCGCCAGTAACTAATGAATACGCCCTACCAACGGAGTTCAAAAAAAATGAGTAGTGAGAAGAAACCACAGCGCAAATTCGGGTGCCTGATCTTTTTGGGCAAGCTCGTCTATTGGGTCTGTTTTTTGATCTTTTTGGTCATCTTGGCCGGTTGTGTAGCGGGTTATGTGGTGGTCAATCATTACGCCAAGGGTTTACCGGACGTCAGCAAGTTGCGCCAGTACGATCCGGCGGAGACGACTAGCGTTTACTCTTCTGACGGTCAGGTGATAGCTACTCTCTTTAAGGAGAACCGGACCTGGGTCCCTTTGGAGAAGATCTCTCCCAACATGCGCAAGGCCATCTTGGCTATTGAGGATTCGCGCTTTTATGAGCATCATGGGGTCGATCCTATCGGCGTAGCGCGGGCGGCGCTCGATCTGTACCGTTCGGGCGGCGAGATCCGTCAGGGCGCTTCGACGATCACTATGCAGTTGGCTCGGGCCTTCTTCTTAAATGCCGACCAGAATTTCCACCGCAAGATTAGGGAGGCTCTCTTAGCCTTACAGATCGAGAAGAATTTCTCTAAGGACGAGATCTTAGAGCTCTATCTCAACCAGGTTTATTTTGGGGCGGGCGCTTACGGGGTCCATGCGGCGGCCAATATCTATTTTGGGACTAGCGCCGACAAGTTGAGCGTAGTCCAGGCGGCGGTGATCGCCGGCCTGCCCGCTTCGCCCAGTTACTATTCGCCTTTAGTCAACGAGTCGGCGGCGTCCAAGCGAGCCTTAGAGGTCTTGGGTCGGATGCGCCAGTTAGATGAGATCACTCAGGCCCAGTACCGCCAGGCGGTGGCCCAGTTGACCAAGGGCTTAAAGTACGCCAATAAGGGTCGCAAGGAGTTCCAGATCTTGAAGGTCCCTTACTTTACGGCTTACGTCTTAAAGGAATTGACTAGCCGTTACAGTGAGGATCTCCTCTACCGGGGCGGTTTAAAGATCTATACGACCGTCGATCTCAAGTTACAGCAGAAGACGGAGCAGATCATTAAGCAGGCCATCGTTAAGAATAAGGAGTGGTACAACGCTTCCAACGCGGCCAGCGTGGTCATCGAGAATTCTACGGGTTATATTAGGGCCATGGTGGGGGGCGGCGGTTGGACTAAGAATAACCAGTTTAACCGCGCTTGGCAGGCTTGTAGGCAGCCGGGTTCTAGTTTTAAGGTCTTCGTCTACGCTACGGCGGTCGAGGCGGGTTTGGGTCCGGATAGTATTATCTCCGATAGTCCTATTACTTATAAGGTGAGCGATACGGAGACTTGGTCCCCCAAGAACTCCGACGGCAAGTTCTTGGGTAATATCCCGATGCGCACGGCTCTCATGCAGTCGCGCAACGTGGCCGCGGTCCGTCTCTTGACCCAAGTGGGCGCGGAGCGGGTGATTGAGTACGCTTACAAGATGGGTATTAAGGAGCGCTTAGAGCCCAACCTCTCTTTGGCTTTGGGTTCGGCGGCGGTGACCCCTTTGGAGATGGCGGCGGCCTTCACCTGTTTCCCCAATGGGGGCTTAAAGATCCAGCCTAGCGGCATCAAGATCGTCTACGATAAGGATGGCAACGTCATCGAGGATAATACTTTCCCGCGTAAGGAGGAGGTCTTATCGGAATCGACGGCTTACACGATGTGCAAGATGTTGCAGAGCGCGGTCGAGGGCGGTACTGGCTATGCGGCCGCTATCCCGGGCCGGGAGGTGGCGGGCAAGACGGGTACGACGGACGAGCATCGCGACTGTTGGTTCGTGGGCTTTAGTCCCCAGTATACCTGCTCGGTGTGGGTCGGCAACGACGATTATAGCAAGATGTGGCACGCTTACGGCGGCGATGTGGCGGCGCCTATCTGGAAGTCGATTATGACGGCCGCCTTGCGCAACCAGCCGGTCAAGAAGTTTGAGAAGCCGAAGTCTAATATGATCTCCGTCTTGATGTGTAGCGAGACCAGGATGCGGGCCAACGCTAAGTGCTTGAGCACCTACAAGGAGTATTTCCGCCCCAACGAGGTACCTAAGAAGTTCTGCACTAAGCATGGCAAGGGTCTGCGTCCCGACCAGATCATTAAGAGTCCCAGCGATTATACCCCCGAGCAGAAGGAGCGCACCCGGGCTAAGATCGAGGAGGCCCAAGAGCCGGTCGACGCCCCCACGACGATACCTTTAGACGCTCCCGAGAGTTGGGACGAGGTCTCTCCCGATACGAGCGCTCCGCCGGAAGGGTTCGTGCCCAATATGACCCCGGAGGAGATCCCTCTGCCCGACGCGGTCCAGATCCCGTTAGAGGAGCCCATGCCTATAGAGAGCGAGCCCCCGGCCGCTCCGGTAGAGGAGGCTCCGCTGCCGCCGGTAGAGGAGGCGCCCGTACCTACGGAGTCGGCCCCCACGGAGCCGGTAGTAAACGATTATTCCGAACCTTCTATCCCCGCTCCACCGCCCGTAGAGTAGAGGGATAGGCGGCGATAATTAGAGAAAGTTAGGCGCCCGATGCTCTGAGCTTGCGGGTGAGAGGTTAGAAGGAGAGGTTAGAAAAAGATGGTAAGTGAGTATCCTTATGTGCGTTTAGAGGATATTGGGCGTTACGTAGGCCAGAAGGTTTTGATTAAGGGCTGGCTGCGCAAGATGCGTTCTAGCGGCAAGATCCTCTTCTTGCAGGTGCGCGACGGCTCGGCCTCTATCCAGGCGGTAGTAGTCAAGTCGGAAGTGACTCCAGAGGTCTTTCAGGCGGCCAAGGGGCTGACCCAGGAGGCGGCTTTGCAGTTAGTGGGTCTGGTGCGCGAGGATCAGCGCTCCGCTGGCGGTTACGAGTTGACGGTTTGCGAGTTAGAGCAGCTCTCCCCTTCGGTCGATTATCCCATTACCCCCAAAGAGCATGGTACCGACTTTTTGATGGATCACCGCCACCTGTGGATCCGTTCCGCTCGTCAGCATGCGATCTTGCGCATTCGGGCGGAGATCATTCGCTCCATGTGCGAGTGGTTAGACGGTCACGGCTTCTTGCGGGTCGATAGTCCCATCTTGACCCCCAGCGCCTGCGAGGGTACTTCCACCCTCTTTGAGACCGACTATTTCGATACTAAGGCTTATCTCACCCAGAGCGGTCAGCTCTACGGGGAGGCGGCGGCTATGGCCTTTGGCAAGGTCTACTGTTTCGGTCCCATCTTCCGAGCTGAGAAATCGAAGACGCGCCGTCACTTGACGGAGTTCTGGATGTTAGAGCCGGAGATGGCCTTTACCGATCTGGAGGGCTGTTTAGAGGTCGAGGAGCAGATGATTAGCCACGTAGTAGCTAGCGTTTTGCGCAACCGTCAGCCGGAGCTCAAGACTTTAGAGCGCGACCAGTCGAAGTTAGAGGTCATTAAGCCCCCCTTCCCGCGTCTCTCTTACGACGAGGCGGTGGAGCTCTTGCGCTCCCAGGGCGTCGATTTCCAGTGGGGCGACGATTTCGGGGCTCCGGACGAGACGATCATCAGCCAACAGTACGATAAGCCGGTCTTCGTGCACCGCTATCCTTGCGAGTGTAAGGCCTTCTATATGAAGCCCGATCCTGAGAACCCTAAGCTCAGTCTCAGCTGCGATACTTTGGCTCCGGAGGGGTATGGCGAGATCGTGGGCGGCAGTCAGCGTATCGACGATTTAGCTCTCTTAGAAGAGCGTATTAAGAGCCACAACTTGCCCTTAGAGGCTTACCAGTGGTACTTGGACTTGCGCCGTTACGGCTCGGTTCCCCACTCGGGCTTTGGGATCGGCATTGAGCGCACCGTGGCTTGGATCTGCGGTATCGAGCATGTGCGGGAGACGATCCCCTTCGCCCGTACGATGAGCAGGCTCAACCCGTAAGTTATTTAGAGGGGGGAAAAGTTTAAACCTCGTCCCCCGGGGGACGATAAGATGGAGGTCTCCAGTGTCAGGTCATTCTAAATGGCATAATATCCGGTTGAAGAAGGGCAAAGTCGACGCCCAGCGCGGCAAGCTCTTCACGAAGTTATCGAAAGATATTTATATGGCTACGCGCAAGGGAGGCCCTGACCCAGAGACCAACTTCCTCCTCAAAGTGGCCATTCAGCGCGCCCGGGCGGTGAATATGCCGGCCGACAACATTAAGCGCGTCATCGAGAAGGCTAGCGGCGGCGGCGAAGGCGAGTCTTACGAAGAGGTGAGCTACGAAGGTTACGGCCCCAACGGGGTGGCCATTATCGTGGAGGCGGCTACTAATAACCGCAACCGCACCGCGGCCGACGTGCGCTCTACCTTCTCTAAGTTGGGCGGCAACTTGGGCGAGACGGGCTGCGTAAGTTGGAACTTTACGCGCTACGGAGTCTTACAGATCCCCGCGGACGGGATCGACGAGGAAGAGCTCTTGATGGCCGCCTTGGAGGCTGGGGCTTCCGATATGGTACGCGAGGGCGATTATTTCCAGGTCCTGACCGAGCCCAGCGCCTTGCACGCTGTGAAGGACGGGTTGGAGAGCGCCGGTTATACTATCGAGGATGTCAGCTTCTCCCAGATCGCCAAGGATACGGTAGAGCTCAACGTAGAGCAGGCCCGCAAGTTGATGCGTCTGATCGAGACTTTAGAGGACTTCGACGACGTGCAAAATGTCTACTCTAACGCCGATATTCCCGACGAGGCGATGGAGGAGTAAGCTTTGGGCCGCTTGATCTTGGGGATCGATCCCGGCAACGCGCGCTGCGGATGGGGGTTAGTCAGCGAAGATGTAGGGCGCCTAGAGTTGGTGGCCTGCGGTTGCTTGGAGACCCCCAAAGGTCTGGGCTCAGGCCAGCGCCTGATGCAGGTCTATACTGGGATCCAGGAGCTCTTAGCTACCTACCAGCCTAGTTGTTTGGCGATGGAGAAATTATTCTTCAATCGCAATATTACTAGCGCCATGGGGGTGGCTGAGGCTCGGGGGGTAGTGCTCTTAGCCGCGGCCCAAGCGGGGGTAGCGGTGGCGGAGTATACGCCCTCGGAGATCAAAGAGACGGTAGTAGGCACGGGCGCGGCCAAAAAGAAGGAGGTGGGGTTGGCCGTGGCCCTGACTTTCGGTTTAGCTAAGCCGCCCAGCCCCGACGATACGGCCGATGCGGTGGCGGTGGCTATGACACACTCCTTTTGGAGTGAGCTCAACGGCCTAGAGTAAGGGGAGAGGGTTAGGATCTTGATCGCCTCTATTGAGGGTCGGTGCGTCTACGTGGGCAAGGACCGCGTAGTCTTGGAAGTGGGGGGACTGGGTTATGAGGTGGCGGTCACGGAGAGTTTGGCCCGGCGCTGCAAGTTAGACGAGCGCTATCGTTGGCAGACCGTGCTCTTAGTGCGGGAGAACGAACTGACCTTGATCGGATTTGCTACCGCCGCCGAGCGGGAGTTTTTTAAATTATTGACCTCTATCTCCGGGATCGGGCCTAAAGTGGCGCTCAAGGTGCTCGACCGTTTGAGTCCCAGTCAGCTCGCCAATTGCGTTTTGAGTAACGACGTCCAGCGGCTCAAGGGGGTGCCGGGGATCGGCCTCAAAGTGGCTAAGCGTCTGCTCTTAGAGTTGCCGGAGAAGGTCAGTCAGATGGCTAGCGACTTGGCTTTGCCCCTCGACTTAGAGATTGAAAATGTAGGCTCGGCCAGTCAATCGGGAGAGGCGGCCTTAGAGGGGATAGCCGCCGAAGCGGCCGCTCTGCTGATGACGTGGGGCTGTACTTTAGAGGAGGCTCAGGGGGCGGTTCTGAGCGCCCAAGCTCAAGGGGCGGGGGAGAATGTCCAAGATTTAGTAATGGCCGCTATGGGCCAGTTGGGGGGAGGGTAAGGGATGGACCGTTTAGGGCGTTGCCAACTCTCGCCTTTAGCCGATCGCCAGGAGCGCGAGAGCGAAGTTAACCTGAGACCGCGCCATTTAGAAGAGTACGTGGGCCAGGGCAAGATTATCGACAACTTGCGGGTCTTCGTGCGCGCCGCCCAACAGCGGCGGGAGTCTTTAGATCATATCCTCCTCTCCGGCCCGCCCGGACTGGGGAAGACGACCTTAGCCCAACTGATAGCCGCCGAGTTGGGGGTGGAGTTGAAGGTTACCTCTGGACCGGCTATCGCTCGGCCTATCGATCTCTTAGTCCTACTCAATGGACTTAGACCCCAACAGGTCCTCTTTATTGACGAGATCCACAGGCTTTCGCGCGTAGTAGAAGAGATACTCTATCCGGTAATGGAGGACCGCTCTTTTGATCGCATTATCAGTAAAGGGAACGCCAAAGGCTCCATCCAACACCGCTTGCCGCCCTTTACTTTAGTAGGAGCCACCACCCGAGCCGGCGCCCTCTCTTCGCCCCTGCGCTCGCGCTTTGGGATCTTATTCCAATTGGAACTCTATACCCCCGAAGAGCTGGCCCAGATCGTGCGCCGCTCCGCCGGGATCTTGGAGATAGATATTGACCGGGAGGGGAGTTTAGAGATAGCTCGCCGCTGCCGCGGGACCCCGCGTTTAGCTAACCGCTTACTCAAACGGGTGCGCGACTTCGTCCAAGTGGAGGGAGCGTCCACCATCACCGCCGCCGCTGCGGACCGGGCCCTAGAGCGGATGGGGATCGACTCCCATGGACTGGACCAAACGGACCGCCGCATCTTGGATCTTTTAGTTAATCGCTACCAAGGTCAACCCGTAGGACTGAGCACCTTAGCCGCCGCCCTCCAAGAGGAGCCGGAGAACTTAGAAGACGTCTACGAACCCTACCTCCTAGCCGCCGGATTTATCGTCAAAACCCCCCGCGGCCGCCAACCGGGGCCATTGTTGTTGCCGCCGGAGAGCGGCAACAACAATTCGGAATTAGGAATGCGTAATTCGTAATTGGGGGGGGAATAATTCGGAATTAGGAATGCGTAATTCGTAATTTTGGGGCTACAGCCGGGAAGGTAGGCTGTGGCCCTAACTTTTGTTTTGGCGGGACTTAGGGGCGAGGAGAGGCAATGCGGAATTCGGGATTCGGAATGCGGATGCCGCCTGGAGGCGGCAATTAGGAATTCGGAGTGCGTAATGATTTGCCGTCGGTGGGGTAGGCTGCGGCTCTAACTTTGGCTTCTGCAGAACTTAGAGGCGAGATGGTAGTGAGTTAATATCTGACTATTTACGGGGGTGGATTGGCCGGGGTAAAAATCGTAAAGGGTGTGCGGCGCCTATGGTTCAATTGGACAAATGTCCTAAAGGCCTCAGCCGGATAACAAAGCACAAACAAAGAACCAAAGCGCCAAACCAAAGCCCTAAAAAGGCGATGAAACCGCAACGATTCTTCCATAAGCCAAGCTACTTCCAAATTCGTTAAGTTACTAACAAGTGGAAATTTAATTCCGAACTACGCATTACGCATTCAGAATTAGACTAAAGGCAGTGAAACTGCCAGCGATTTTCCCATAAGTTCAGTTATTCCCGGATCCGTTAAGCTATTAACAAGAGCCACTTAATTTCGCATTACGAATTCCGCATTCCTAATTAACTTTGGAGGCGGAGTTTTTGAACTTCGATTAGGGGGACGTTGGCCAATTTAGAGATTAGGCTATCCTCAAAACCCTCGGCCATCATTCTATATACAACCTGAATGCGCTCCCGAGCTTCGCCTTTGGCTTCACCTATACGTTCCCCCTCGAGCTTACCTTCAAGTCTTCCTTCGGCGCGGCCTTGGTTAATGTAAGGGAGGGTCCAGTCTTCCATTTCGGCGGTAACTACGGTCATCTTTTCTTCCTCCTTTAAGCGTTCTACAACTATCTTAGCGCCCGATATTTTGCGGACTGGCAAGACGCAGGTTTCTAGCCAGATTATAATCTCTTGACGCAAATTTTCATAAGTTGGATTCTTTAGAGCGCGGAACATTACTTTCCAGAGTCGTTCCATCTCTTGGACGTTAACGGCTCGCTCAAAGCGAAAGATCCAGGCGCTGATACCTTTGGCTTTATCTACTAGAGACTCTTCTAGATGGCGAATGTCGATTAAATGGTATTTGAAATCCCAAATACCGCACTCATAAGCTAGCCTTTCACGCTCCGATAACTCACCATAAACGCAAGGCGCGCTCCAAGGTTTGGCTCCATTGTAAAGGACGATCGGCAAAATTTGGGGCAGAGTCAGCCCTTTGCTCTTATCATCGTCCAATGTTTGCTCTAAGAAGAGAGTGGCGTATTCCAGTAACCTACAGAGCATCTTCTTATCGATAGTACTCTGAAACTCTAAGAGTATAGCCAAAAGGCAAGGACTACCATCTCGCCATTGGAGTCGCCAAATAAGATCGCCACGCCGTTCCGTCTGTCCATGCTTTTGAAAAACGGTAGGCATGGGCTCCAGAGTCGTAAAGTCTAGCTCTTGGGCTAAATCCTCCGAAACAAAGTCGCGCACCAAAGATTCAACCATATCGGCGCGGCTAAAGAACTTTTTGTAACTAGAATCGTGACTCAAATTTTCCCCCCTTTATATGTGTCGAAGTTAAGTTTTCACTAAGGAGAGTGTACTACCGTAACCTTAGTTTTGGCAAGACTCAAGTTGCCGCGCGGCAACAATTCGGAATTAGCAATGCGGATGCCGCCTGGAGGCGGCAATTAGGAATTCGGAGTGCGGAATTCGGAATTGGGGGGAGGCAATGCGGAATTACGAATGCGTAATGCGTAATTGGTGGTACGCGGCCGGGAGGTATGTCGGGGCTCTAACGTTTGTTTCGGCGGTGGGACCGGGGTGAGATCACAGTGAGTTAGTTGCTGGCTAGTTCCATAGGTAACTTGGCCGGGGAGAAAATCGTCTTGGTGTGGCGCGAGAGCAATGCGTAGTTCGGAATTCGTAATTCGGAATTTGGGGTTGCTGGCGGTGGGGAAGGTTATGGCTATAACTTGGGTTTCGACAAGACTTAGGGGCGAGATAGTGGGGAATTCGTTGCTGGCTGGTTCCGAGGGACGCTTGGTTAAGGGGGAAAATCGTCTTGGTGTGCGCGGCCGGGGGCCGCGCGGTCCAATTGAACAAGCGTTCTAAAGGCCTCAATTGGGTAGCAAAACGCAAACGAAGCTTTGGGGGCCAGAAACAAAACCAAAAAAAACGCGGTGAAACCGCAGCGATTCTCTCATAGGCCAAGTTATTTTCGGATCTGCTAAGCCATTAGCAAGAGCCGTTTAATTCCGAATTACGAATTAAGCATTCCGAATTGCCGCCGGAACGGCGGCTACCGCATTCCGCATTGCTAGCCGCCGTCCCGGCGGCTAGCTCACTCCGAACTCCGCATTACGCATTCAGAATTAGACTAAAGGCAGTGAAACTGCCAGCGATTTTCCCATAAGTTCAGTTATTCTCGGATCCGTTAAGCTATTAACAAGAGCCACTTAATTCCGAACTACGCATTACGAATTCCGAATTAGATTTGTCGTCGGTATGTAAGTTCGAAGTTTTTAAAAGAAGGAGAAGGAGTAATATTGAAAAATAAGGGGATCAAAGATCTCTTGAAGCCTATAAAATAGGGATTTTAAAAATTTACAGCCTGTTTTATGGGAGGTTTAAAAGTGTAATGTCAATTGTAAAGAAGTTATCTTTGGTAGTAAGTTGTTTTCTGTTCTGCGCTTTGCTTTTGGGGGTGGGGGTTCGGGCCCAGGAGGCGGGTGCTCAGGATGGTCCTTTTTCGATAGCCGTTTTAGATTTTGAGGATCAGGACGAGAATTCTCGGCGTTATGGGTCTAGCGATTCGACTGAGCCCAGCAAGGCGATTCCGGCCGTTTTGACTACGGAGTTGGTGAAGTCGGATCGCTTTACGGTTATCGAGCGCAGTCAGTTGGAGTCGGTCCTTAAGGAGCAGCAGTTAGGCGCTTCGGGGGCGGTGACGGCGGAGACGGCGGCTCGTTTGGGTCAGGTTTTGGGGGTCGAGTATCTGGTAGTAGGCAATATTACGGAGTTCACGGTAGAAGAGGGTAAGAGCAAGTCTTTTTCGCTCTTTGGGATGGGTTCTTCCAGTACGGCTCCCAGCGTGGCTAGAGTCTCTATTGAGGTTAAGGTTTTAGATACGGAGTCGGCCCGCATTGTGGCTACGGCCAGTTGTCGTAAGACTTTAGAGATCGGCAAAGGCGGGGGCGGAGTCGATATTTTGGGGGTCCGCACTTCCACTCAGGATTCGGGCAGCAGCGATGCGGCCATGGCTAACGTCTACTACGCTATTGCCAGCGATTTAGCTAAGCAGCTGGAGACGGTGAAATTTAAGAGTTTACCGGCGAAGGTCAAGTATACGGGTTTCGTAGCTTACGTAGAGGGTGATAAAGCTTATATCAATTTAGGCGCTAAGCAGGGGATTACCCCGAAATTAGTCTTCAATGTCCGTCGCGATCTGCAGAAGGGTACTATCAAGATTAAGAAGACGGTAGCTGAGATTCAGGTCCTCAACGTCGATGAAGAGAGCAGCGAATGTCAGATCATCAAGGTGGAGGCCGAAGATAAGGTACAGGCTGGCGATCTGGTGGAGAGTAAGTTCTAGGTTGCTAGTTTCAATCGGAGTCTCCCAGGCCTCTAGATCCTAGATCTGGAGGGGGGAGACTCTCTCTTTTAAGGAGGGAGTTAAAGTGGGGATGAAGAGCGTATGGTTTTGGGGGATAGGTTGTCTCTTAGTGGGATGGGGCTTAGTCTGCCCCAGCGCTGCGGAACGCTTACCGGCGGTCAAGTATGAGGTAGTGGAACTAGAGGACCGCGACGCCTTGCAGCGGGCGGAACGAGAGCGGGTAGGGAAGATCTTTAACGACTACATGTGGCGGATGCGCGCGGTAGAGAAGAAGGATAATGACGTCCGCTACCTAGTGGCTCAGAGCAATTCCCTCCAATTTGAGGAGTTAGCTAACTTTATCGATAAGAATATCTTGCCTCTAAGTCAGGAAGAACTCTCCTTAGCGGGCGAAATTACCTCCCAGAGCAGCGCCCTGCGCCAGTTACACGCCTCCTACCTAGAGTATGTAACGGCTCGCCACCAAGCCTTAAGCGCCCTCTCCGTCTACGCCCGAGAGCGGGCTCCCAAGACGACGATCGTCGAGACCTCTAGCTACCAAAATCGATTCGCCTCCGGAAGCTCTACCTATTACTCTGATACGGAAGAGCATATCCCCTCCCACGTCTACGATCGCGTCGCCTCTCTACGCGCCGCCATCAGCTCCGCCGACACCTACCGCCAAAAATACTATAACCGCTTAGAGTATATTAAACGCAATAAACTAGAAATCATCGGCCAGGAGAAGTAGAAGTTGCCGCCGCCTGCGGCGGCGGCAACAATGCGGAATTAGGAATACGGGCGCCGCCTTCGGCGGCAATTAGGAATTCGGAGTGCGGAATTCGGAATTGGGTTACCGGCGGCGATGGAGGCGGGGCTCTAACTTTGGTTTTGGTAGGACTTAAGGGCGAGATAGCTTGGGGGAATGACTGGCTGACTTCGTGAGTTGTTTGGCTGGGGGAAAGGACAATGCGTAGTTCGGAATTAGGAATGCGGAATTAGGGGATGGTGCGGCGAGAGGCGAGGGCGTGTCTCTAACTTTAGTTTCGGCTGTGGGATAGGGGCGAGATGGCTTGGGGGGATGACCGGCGGTTCCGAGGGACGCTTGGCTAAGGGGGAAAATCGTCTTGGTGTGCGCGGCCGGGGGCCGCGCGGTCCAATTGGACAAGCGTTCTAAAGGCCTCAATTGGGTAGCAAAACGCAAACGAAGCTTTGGGGCCAGAACCAAATCGCTAAACCAGAGCCCTCAAAAGGCAGTGAAACTGCCAGCGATTGTCTTCGTGCGCTCAGCTACTTCCGGATCCGCCAAGCTACTTACAGGAGCTGCCTAATTACGAATTACGCATTCCGCATTGCTAAGTCGCCGTATCGGCGGCTTAGCGAACTCCGAATTACGCATTACGAATTCCGAATTAGTAAACTAAAAAGAACTCTCTCGTGAAACGAGAGAGTTCTTTTTAGTTTACTTAAGCTCCCGCAGGTTTTCGGAGTAGGTTAGGCGTTCCTCGGGGACTTCGGTCATGCCTACGCGGTATTTACCGTCGACCTTGCCGTCTTTATCGACGGTATGCCCTTGGGCTTGCAGTTGTTTGAAGTACTGCTCGGCGATCTTCTCGCGGGGGATGAGGCGATCCGACTCGATGGCGATATTCGTCCCTTCGACGGGTTTATTATTCTCGTCGACGAAGAAGAAGCCCCAGTGGACCAGGCGTCCCAACAGCTTGAGCCCTTGGCGGTGGTGCTGTACGGACTCGGGGATGCGCTGCATGTGGCGCAATAAGGAGCCGTACTGGAGGTGGAGTTCTCCGCTCTCGGGGTGTTTGCGCAATCCCTCTTCGAAGATCTCCGCCGCTTGGCCGAAATCTTGGCGGCGCACGTAGTAGTGGGCCTTGTGGAACCAGAGGTCGGGGTTATCGGGCGCCAGTTCGATAGCTTTATCGAAGGCGGCCAGAGCCTCTTTCTGGCGTCCCTCTATGAGGGAGAGGGTGATACCCTGCATGACGTAGAGTCTAGCCTGGGTGGGGAACTTGGCCAGCGCGGGCTCTAAGACTTTGAGAGCCGCTTCCGGTTCGCCCAGACGGCAGAAGGTCATGGCCATATTGCCGACGGGGATGTAATCGTCGGGGTTGAGCTCCAAGGACTGGTCGAAGTACTCTTTGGCCTTCTCCAGTTCGCGCTTATTCTCTTCGGGCTTCTCGGGGTCCAAATTATTCATGTGGGCTTCCCCGATATGGTTGAGAACGCGAGCCTTGTCCATAGGGCCGAGCTCAGTCTGCAGCGCTTCGCCCAGACACTCGATAGCTTGGGGCCAGAGGGCCAACTTCAAGAAGGCGTTGCCCAGGTGGACCTTAATCTTGGGGTAGTTGGGATCCAACTTGTTGATCTTATCGAAGCAACCGCAGGCTTGGCTGACGTTGCCATGTTCGCTCAGGAAGGCGCCCAGATTGAAGAGACAGTCTAAATTGTTGGGCAGATCCTTGCAGGCTTGGGTGAGGACGCGGAAAGCTTCGCCGGGCTGATCCATATCTTGCAGGATGCTGGCTTTACTGCACCAGGCCTTGCCGTTTTGGGGATCGAGCTTAATGGCTTTCTCTACGGCCTGCAGAGCTTCGGTAAGTTGATCGTTGTCTTCCAATTCCTCGGCTAACTCTAAGAGCTGGCTGGGATCGGTGAGGGAGTCGATGTTCTTAGTCATGGGCGCCATTTTCCGGATCTAGGGGCTTAAATCCTGGCGTAGAGCCCGCATACTTCGAGAAAGTCAGGGTTCCTAATCTGGGGATGCTACTCGAGGGGGACGGTGGCAGGCCAGACGCCGGAGACAGTAGCGGTCGTGGGCCAAACGAGGGTCGTAATCGGGGTTACCTTGAGCGTCTAAGACTCTCCCGCGCACCAGTTCGCGGCGGATAGTATTCTTGACGCAATTGAGCAAGCGAGCGATCTCCGTGATCGTCCTGCCATCCCGGAAGAGGGTTTGGATAGCTAGTCGATCCTCCAAAGTTAAGTGTTTACCTTTTTGGCGGGAGGGAGTTGGGGTAGCTTCGGTCATAGCTAAGTCTCACTCCTTGTTCAGTTGATAACAGGTAGTGAGCTAATTTTATTATAAATTTAGCTACCCTACAATTAACGAAATGTGTACAGAGTTTACATTTTATTGGCCAGATTCCGGGATAAATATCGATCCCGGAAAGGCGCGAGAGGGGCAGTTAGCGGGCTGGCTCCTTAAGGGGACGAGTGCTTAAGGAGGGGCTCTGGAGCGGGGAGGAGGAGCTCTAATCCGGCGCTCAGATCGCTACAAAATTCTAGTTGCGGATAACGGGCGGGGTCTATTTGAAGGCGCTCCGCGGCCCCATAGCCCGTCCCCACTAGGAAGGCGCGGCAGCCTAACTGGAGGGGCCCTTGGAGGTCGCTCAACTTGTCGCCAAAGGCTACGCAGCGCTTTAAGTCCAGATCCCAATCCTTTTGGGCTTGGAGGTACATTCCAGGTTGAGGTTTGCGGCAGCTACAGTGGCGCTCAGCTTCCGTAAGGGAGAATTGGGGATGGTGGGGGCAGCAGTACATCGCTTGGAAGCGGCCGCCGTACTCTTCTAGTTGGCTTTGCATAAAGGCGTAGACGGCCTGGACGTCCTCTAAGGTAAAGAGTCCGCGGGCTACCCCCGATTGGTTGGTGACCATAATAATCTGCCAACCTTGGCGGTAGAGTTGGGCTAAGCGCTCTAAGACGCCGGGGATCCAGCGCACTTGACTAGGTTTACTTAAGAAATTGACCTCTTCGATGAGGGTTCCATCGCGATCGACAAAGATAGCTCTATTCATGGGGAGCCCCCTTTTTACGTCTAGCTAGGGAGGCCTGCTCCCTCTTGGCAGGCTGAGGCTAGAGAGTGTAGAATTCCACCTGATTTTGGAGCCGCCCGCCCTTGAGGGCGGGCGGCGGGGAGTGAGGCTTTAGTGCAAGCAGAGGTAAATATCGCTATCGACGGACCGACCGCCAGCGGGAAGACGACCGTAGCTCGTCTCTTAGCTCAGCGTTGGCATTTACTCTATATCGATACGGGGCTCATGTACCGGGCGGTCGCTTGGGAGGCTCTGCGTCGGGGCCTAAATTTAGAGGATAGTCAGAGCTTAGCGGAGTTGGCTTTAGGTTTAGATATGCGTCTAGAGCCCGACTTTGCGCTTCCTAGCGGCTGCCGCCTCTATTTAAATGGGCGCGATATTACGGAGGAACTCCACGCCCCCGCTATCGATCGGGCGGTCTCTAAGGTGGCGGCGGTACCCGCCGTGCGCCGGGAGATGGTGCGCCGCCAGCAGGAGATGGCCCGCGGGGGCGGGGTGGTGATGGCGGGGCGCGATATTTGTAGCGTCGTCTTGCCTCAGGCCCAGTTACAATATTATTTAGACGCTTCGCCCTCCGCGCGCGCCCAGCGGCGTTGGGAGGAGCTGCGGGCTAAGGGCGATCCCATTACCTTAGAGGAGGTCTTAGCCGACTTAGAGCGCCGCGACTACCAAGATACCCACCGTCAGGACTCCCCTTTACGGAAGACGGAGCGGGCGGAGTATATCGACTGCAGCCGCTTAGACGCTCAGCAGGTAGTAGACTTAATTAGTACTAAGTACCGGGCCTGGCACGAAGCGGAGAGGGCTAGCGCAGATCAGGAGCGGCCCCAAGATCATGCTTAAGGATTTGAGCTCTAAGTGGGCCAAAATTTGCGCTAAGCCGGCAGCCTATCGCCAATTCCTTTACCGCTTCTGTCGTAAGTTGGTACAGCTTTGGTACCGCCTCCTTTACGGCTATCGGGTAGTGGGATTGGAGTATATTCCGGCTGAGGGCGGGGCCTTAGTAGCCTCTAATCACGTCTCGCTCTTAGATCCGCCCTTAGTGGGAATCTCCATTACCGGCCGCCAGGTCCACTTCGTAGCTAAGAAGGAGCTCTTTAAGATCCCCCTCTTAGGGCCTATCTTGGCGGGCTGCGGCTGCATTTGGGTCGATCGCCACTCTAAGGACGGGCGGTCGGTCAATCAGGCTATCCAGCTCTTGCGCGGCGGTAGGTTAGTGGGCATCTTCCCGGAAGGGACGCGCTCTAAGAGCGGCCAGTTACAGAAGGCCCGGTTGGGAGTGGCGATGATGGCCCTCAAGGCGGGGACCCCCATCGTGCCCGCCTGCCTCTTCAATACTTACGAGACGGGGCGCCGTTATGGCATCCCCAACGGTAAGCCTCTGGGCATCCGCTTCGGTCCCCCTTTGGAGGTGGAGGCTATGGAGAAACCTACGCCCGAGGCTATGAAGCGACTCTGTGAGCGGGTGATGGAAGCTATCGCCCAGCTCCAGGCCCAAGGTCCGCCCTGAGGGGGCGTTGGGCCTCTTTAGATCTAGATTAGGGATTAGATAATTATGGAAAGTAAAGCTAAGCCGCGTCTCAGCGGCCAGGCGATGGTAGCTATAGTAGGGCGGCCCAACGTGGGCAAGTCGGCCCTCTTCAACCGCTTGACCGGTCAGCGTCAGGCCATCGTCGAGGATACCCCCGGAGTGACGCGGGACCGCATCTACGGTTCCTGCGAGTGGCGGGGCCGTACCTTTACCATCTGCGATACGGGCGGCATCGACCCCACCGACCCCGACATCTTGCGCCGCGATATCCACCGTCAGGCCCAAGTGGCGGTAGAGGAGTCCGATTTGGTCCTCTTCGTAGTCGACATTCGGACTGGAGTCCAGCCCTTAGACGAAGAGGTGGCCCAAGTCTTGCGCCGCCACAAGAAGCCCATCTTGTTGATCGCCAATAAGGCCGAGACTTTAGAGGTCGAAAGCCACGCGGTAGAGTTCTATGCCCTGGGGATGGGCGATCCTTTCCCGGTCTCCGCTGCCCACGGCCTCTCGACGGGCGACCTCTTAGACGCCATCTTGGAGAAATTGCCGCCCGAGGTTAAGCCCAGCCAAGAGCAGGAGGTAGCCATCGCTTTGGTAGGTCGTCCCAACGTGGGCAAGTCCTCCACCCTCAACCGCCTCTTGGGTCATGAGCGCAGTATCGTCCACGATCAGGCGGGCACTACTAGAGACTCGGTGGAGATCCCCATCACTTACGAGGGGCGCAATCTGCGCTTAGTCGATACCGCAGGTCTGCGCCGCCAGGCTAAAGTAGAGGAGAGTATCGAGTATTACTCCAGCTTGCGGGCCTCCCAATCTTTGGAGAAGGCCGACGTGGCGATCCTCATCTTAGACGCTCGCGACGGGGTAGTGGCCCAAGATAAGCGGGTGGCGGGCGACATCTTAGAGGCTAAGAAGCCCACGGTCATCGTCGTCAATAAGTGGGACTTAGTGCGCGAGTTGGCGGGCGAGAAGGCCGACGCCCAAAAGGTAGAGGAGTGGAAGAAAGGCTTTGTTAAGAAGTTAGGTCAGGACTTAGAATTTATGGCCTACGCCCCCGTCGTCTTCGCTTCGGCTTTGACGGGCGAGGGTGAAGACGAGATCTTAGAGGCCGCTTTAGAGTCTTACGACGAGTCCCGGCGGCGCATCCCCACCCCGGTCCTCAATCAAGTTATTAAAGAGGCGGTCGCCCTGCGTCCCCCGCCCAGCTATAAGGGCGAGCGCTTGAAGATTAAGTACGTCTCCCAGCGCCCCGACCCCCCGCCCCGCTTCACTTTCAAATGCAATTCTCCCGACTTAGTCCACTTCTCTTACCGGCGCTACTTGGAGAACCAATTGCGCGAGGCCTTCGGATTTGTGGGCGTGCCGCTGGAGATGAAGTTTAGTAAGTAGGGCTTTAATTCGCAGGGCTAGAGAAGCGGGATTTAAGTCTTAGTGTGGAATTAAAGTCTCTAAGATGCTCAATTGCGGAGAGTCCGCTCTCCCCTTATTCCTAACCGTTTGGGAGGAGTTTACATGAAAAAGTTGTTCTTGGGCCTGGTGACGGCCTCTATGCTTTTTGGTTGCGCCGCTACGGTCAGCGCGGCCGATTATGAATTTTACGTGCGCAATCGCCCCTTCAAAGGGGAGGCCACCATTGTAGGTTCCCAAGTAACCGCCTCTTTAGATGATGTGCTCTCCGCTTTAGGTTACGCCTGGGGCGTCAAGGAGAATAAGCTCTACATCAGCGTGCCTAAGCGCCACGTGCCCGGTTCGCGCACCCACTCCTTCGTAGAGGGCGGCCCGGAGATTACGAGCGTGCCGGCGGCTATCGTCTATGACGGCAAGGAAGTGAGCGTCCCCCTCAACGCGGTGGGCAGCAAGGTCTTAGTCGACGTGCGCAACCTCTCTACCGCCTTGGGCTTGCAGTATAGCGTCTCCGATAATTTAGGCTCTATCGACCTCTTGGCCCCGATCAATAAGGATCAGGTGGCCTACACTCCGCCGCCCCGCATGATTACGGCGGGCGCCGAGAGCGGGGCCGAGGGCCAGACGGCTAGCGCCGACGGCGCCTCGCAGGGGATTATTGAGACCGACGGTTCCAATCCCTCTTCGCCTATCGTCGTCAATAGCGTCGATTGGTTTACTAACGACGCGGGCGGAGCCTTCACTCCGGAAGTGCGCTGCAATAGCGCCACCATCACCAACGGGGGCAACACCCCCCTCAAGGGCGTAGTCTTAAATGTCAACTTGAAGATGGCCGACGGCTCCACCGTCCACACCTGGACGGCCAACGTGGGCGAAATGGGCCCGGGCCAGAGCTATACCTTCACCCCCGCCGATCCCCTGTGGCTCAACTACAACCGCGTGCCGGTCCAGTGCAAGGTCTTGGTGACCCACCAGGCCCCGCCTAAGGAGAAGGCTCAAGCCGCTCCTCAGGGCCAAGCGGCTCCGCAAGGGCAGGCTGCTCCCCAGGGTCAGGCCGCTCCCCAGGCCGCTCAGTAGTTTTTGGGGATTAGCCGGTAGAGCGCTTTTAAAGTAAGGGCGGTTCCTCAGGCTGGGGCTTTAGACCCGGCGGGAGGGGCCGCCTTCTATTTTGGGGGCAGGATTTTTGGGCGAGGGGGAGAGAGTTTCCGATCGATTGGGAGGAAGAAGAAATGTCTACTTTTACTATTCGCACTGATGGCGATCCCATCTTAAGGCGCAAAGCTCGGCCCGTAGAGAAGGTCGACCAGAAGGTGCGCGATATTTTAGACCGCATGTTGGAGACGATGTACGCCGCTCCCGGGGTAGGTTTAGCCGCCCCCCAGGTGGGGATCTCCCGGCGAATGATCGTCATGGATGTGGGCCAAGGTCCGATCAAGGTGGTCAACCCTAAGATCACTTACTTGAGCGAGGAAGAGGAGCTGGCCATGGAGGGCTGCCTCTCCTTCCCGGGCCTAGAGGGCGAGGTCTGGCGCTGTTCTAAGGTGCGTCTGAGCGGTTTAGATGAGTTTGGTCAGAAGGTCAGTTATGAGGGCGAGGGCTTATTCGCCCGCTGCGCCCAGCATGAGTGCGACCATTTAGACGGGGTCTTATACGTCGATTTGGCGGAAGAGGTCCATCCGATTAGCGAGCGCGAGTTGGCAGAAGAGGTGGCGGCCGCGGAAGAGGAGGCTTCTATTGAGCCCCCAGCGGCACCCGGAGCCCACAAGGTAGCGGCTACAGAGGTTCCGACTGCGGACGAACCTACCCCGGAGGCTTAGCTTTATTCTATGCGCTTACTCTTTATGGGGACCCCCCAATTTGCCGTACCCAGCTTAGAGCTTTTGGCCCAGCATACCCAAGTGGTGGGGGTCGTGACCCAACCCGATAAGCCTACGGGCCGGGGTCAGAGGTTGACTCCGCCTCCCGTCAAGGTAGCCGCCCAGCGCTTGGGGCTCCCCGTCTTCCAGCCCTTAAAATTGCGCGAGTCCCAGGTCTTAGAGGAGTTAGAAGCCTTAAAGCCCGAGATAGTCGTGGTAGCCGCCTACGCTAAGCTCTTACCTAAGCGCTTTTTGGAGATGCCGCCCTTAGGGTGTGTCAACTTGCACCCTTCGCTCTTGCCTCGCCACCGGGGGGCTATCCCCATCCAGGCGGCCATTATGGCGGGCGACCACAAGACGGGGGTCACTACTTTCCAGATGGAGGAGGGCTACGATACGGGGGCTATCCTCTTACAGGAGGAGACGGACTTAGGGCCCGAGGAGACGGGCACGGAGCTCTCTGAGCGCTTAGCTCAGCTGGGGGCTCCCTTACTGTGGCGTACCGTCCAGGGTTTGGCCCAGGGGACGATCGTCCCCCGCCCCCAAGAGGGGGAGTTTAATTACACTAAACCTTTTGGGCGCGAGGATCTGCTCTTTAATTGGAGCCGCCCCGCCCAGGAGTTAGTCGATTGGGTGCGAGCCCTCTACGCTGAGCCCCAAGCGAGCGCCCAGGCGGGGGATAAGGTCTTAAAGGTGGGTCGCTTGCGCTTAGCGCCCGAGTGGGACGAGCGCGCCCAGAGCGCTCAGCCGGGCGAGGTCTTGGGCTCTATTAAGGGGCGGGGCTACGTCATAGCTAGCGGCCGCGGGGCCGTCCTCTTAGATTTAGTGAAGCCGGCCGGTAAGGGTTGGATGGAGGGCTCGGCCTATTTGGCGGGGCGCCCCCTAGCGGTAGGCGTGCTTTTAGGTTAGTTCCTAAAGTATAGTTATAAGGGAAAGTGAGGAACGGAAGAGATGGGTTCTGCTTATGAGAGACTCTTAGTAGAGGTCAAACGTTTGGGCTGTCTGCGCGAGGTCTTAGAGCTTCTAACCTGGGACCTGGAGGTAGGGATGCCCATAGGCGCCGAGCAAGCGCGGGCCGATCAGAATGAGACTATCTCCCATCTGGCCCACGAGCTCTTAGTTAGCCCCCATTTGCGCCAACTCTTAGAGGAGGCGGAGCGGGAGGCGGCGCCGGAGTTAGGGTCGGAGGATAAAGATCCCTACTCCTTGCAGCGTCCGGAGATTAGGGCCCATCTCTTGCGTCGGGTGCGCCGGGAGATCGAAAAGAATACGCGCGTACCTAGCCAGGTGGCCTCTCAGCTGACGGCGGCCGCCGCTAAGGCCCAGAGCGTCTGGCTCAAAGCTCGCCAAGCTAAGGATTTTGGTCTATTCCAGGAGGCCTTAGAGCGGGTGGTCGAACTCTGCCGCCAGCAGGCGGAGTGTATCGGCTACCAGGGCCACATCTACGACGCCCTCTTAGATATTTACGAGCCCGGGATGAGTACCGCCCAGGTCGATAAGCTCTTCTCCCAGTTGCGCCCCCGCTTAGTCGATTTAGTAAAGCGCATTGCCAAGGCGCCGGCCCCCTCCAAAAAGGTCTTAGAGCGCTCCTATCCGGTATCTGTGCAGCGCAATTTCTGCCAGCGCTTAATGATCGATATGGGTTACGATTGGACTCGGGGTAGGGTCGACGACGTGGTCCATCCTTTCTGCGCCTCCTTCTCTACTAGCGACGTGCGCGTCACCAACCATTTCCGCGAAGATTGCGTGACTAAGGCCCTCTTTACGGCCCTGCACGAGACGGGCCACGCCCTCTATGAACAAGGCTCGCCCGCCGCTTGGCTGCATACCCCCTTAGAGGGCGGGGCCTCTATGGCCGTCCACGAGAGCCAATCGCGCCTGTGGGAGAATATTGTCGGCCGCAGCCGTCCCTTCTGGGAGCATTATTATCCCATCTTCCAGGCCTACTATCCGGCTCAGACGGCTGGCATCGGGGTCGAGGAGTTCTATAAGGCCATCAATAGCGTCCAGCCTTCCTTCATTCGCATCGAGGCCGACGAGGTGACTTACAGCTTACATATTATGTTGCGCTTCGAGCTGGAGAAGGCCTTAATCGAAGGGAGCTTAGAGGTTAAAGATCTGCCCGCCGCTTGGAATGAGGCGATGCGCGACTATTTGGGCGTAGTCCCTCCAGACGACGGCCAAGGTTGCTTGCAAGACGTCCACTGGCCCTCCGCCCTCTTCGGTTACTTCCCCACTTACGCTCTGGGTAATCTCATTGGGGCCCAGACCTGGCAAGTTATGGGTCGGGATTTAGATTTAGACTCCCTCCTGCGCCAGGGCGAGCTGGGTAAATTGCGCCAGTGGTTAGAGAGCCGTCTCTACCGTTGGGGCCAGCGCCTCTATCCTCAGGAGTTATTGCAAGAGGTCTTGGGCCAAGAGCTCTCCGCCCAGCCCTTTATCGACTACTTAGAGGCTAAGTACGCGCCGCTCTATAACTTGTAGAGCCCCCAATTTCTGCCCCGGAGGCTCCGCCTCCGGGGCAGAAATTTTTTAGGCTAAGCCCTTGACAGGGTAGGGGCGTTTGAGTAATATACTGCCCGTAAGCGGTACGCGCCATTAGCTCAGTTGGTAGAGCAGCTGACTCTTAATCAGCGGGCCCAAGGTTCGAGTCCTTGATGGCGCACCACCCCTTCGGGGCAGGTGGCGGAATGGTAGACGCGCTGGTCTTAGGAGCCAGTGAGCAATCGTAAGGGTTCGAGTCCCTTCCTGCCCACCACCCAGACGAGGGACAGAATGGTTGGAGATGCGGAAGTAGCTCAGCGGTAGAGCATTGCCTTGCCAAGGCAAGGGTCGAGAGTTCGAATCTCTTCTTCCGCTCCAACTTTTTCTTTTTGCGGGTCTGGGTTTGGCGTCTGGGGGGATAAGTAAATAGTAGATGCGGAAGTAGCTCAGCGGTAGAGCATTGCCTTGCCAAGGCAAGGGTCGAGAGTTCGAATCTCTTCTTCCGCTCCAAAACGGATAGGGGCCGCCAGCAGGTGGCCTTTGTTTGTGTATAAGCTAAAAATATGTCAACCTTAGCGACGCGGGCTTGGGAACTGGGGCAAGGCGCCTTCTCAACTTAGGGAAGGAGGCCGCCAGCTATCCGAAGTGGACGATCTAACGCCGCCCGTCCTAAGAATCTAGGAGGAACTAATGAAGGTTACATTGACCGAGCTTTCGCCCATCAAGCGCCAAATGGTAGTTTCGGTGGACGCTGAGACCGTAGAACAGGCTTACGCCAAGGCTTTCAAAGAGGCCTTGAAGATGCTCTCTCTGCCCGGCTTCCGGCGCGGTAAGGTGCCGGCCTATATGGGTCGCAAGTATATCCCCAACTCTATGCTCAAGCGCGACGTGTTGGAGATGACTATTCCCAGCTCTTTCACCCAGGCCGCCCGCCAGGAGAATTTAGAAGTGGTCTCTAGCCCCAATTTCTCGAAGATTGAGGGCGATCGCGGTCAAGAGTTGACCTACACGGCCGAGTTCGAAGTCTTGCCTACCGTCGATCTCAAGGATTATGAGGGCGTCAAGGTGGAGCAGGAGCGCTACCAGCCTACGGAAGAGGACGTCAATACCGCCATCGAGCGTACCCGCGCCGGCCGAGCCACTCTGGGCGACGTGACCGACCGCGGTCTGCAGGCCGATGATATCGCTTTTGTAGACTACAAGAGCTACGAAGAGGGGAGCCCCATCGAGGGCGGCCAGGCTGAGAACTTCCCCATGGAGCTCTCTCCGGCCAGCTACGTGCCCGGCTTCTTAGAGAACTTGTACGGGATGAAGCCCGGCGAGACTCGCGAGTTCGATATCGAATTCCCGGCCGACCACAAGTCCCCCTTAGCGGGCCACAAAGTCCACTTCGTCTTTACGCTCCACTCCATTAAAGAGCGCGTCCTGCCCGAGCTCAACGAAGAGTTCGTGAAGGCCGTCTCCCAGTTCAATACGGTGGAAGAGCTGCGCCAGAATATTATGCAGCTCATGGAAGACCGCGCTAAACGCGAGGCCGAGCAAGGGATCGCCGAGAAGGTCTACTTCGCCATCGCTCCCCAAGTGAGCCCGGAGATCGTGCCCGCCAGCTTAGTGGCCTACCACGCCCGCGCCTTTAACGATAGAGTCCTGAACAACTTGAAGGCCCAGCGCCAGACCTTAGAGGATATGCTCAAGGCCCAGAACCGCACTGCGGAAGATTGGAATAAGCACGTAGGTCTTATGGGTTTTGGCGAAGCGCGCTTAGAGATCTTGGTCAAGAATTTGGCTCGCCTCTTAGATATGAAGGTCGACGAGGAAGATATTAACAAGGTCATCGACGAAGAGGCGGCTCACACCAACCTGACGGCGGCTTCTCTGCGCCGCAAGCTGGAGAAGAACGGCATGATCTCGGTGCTCCGTTACAGTCTCTTGCGCGACAAGGTCACCCAGTACTTGGTAGACCACGCCGACGTCACCTTCGTAGCCCCCAAGACTCCCGAAGAGAGAGCGGCGGAAGAGGCGGCTAAGGCGGCTGAAGCTGAGGCCAAGACTGAGGAGAAGGCTCCTGAGACCCAGCCCGCTGAGGCTCAAGGGGGAGAGGCCCAAGCTTAAAGTAACTTTCTCTCTCGAAGGAGGGGGAATGTAGACTTAAGCTGCAAAGGATACGGCAGTTACTTACGATTGCCGTATCCTTTCTAGTATAGAGACTCTCTAATAGAGGGGATAAGTAGAAAGAGGTTGAGGAATGGCTACAGAGCGCAATACGACCCCCGAAAAAGCCCAGGAGGGCGAGCGCCGGATTATTCGCAACGATTTAGTACCGATAGTCGTCGAGCAGACGGCGCGCGGCGAGCGCTCCTACGACATCTTCTCGCGCCTCTTAAAGAATCGCATCGTCTTTTTGAATAGCGACGTCAGCGATACTTTGGCCAACTTAGTGATCGCCCAGTTGCTCTTTTTAGAGCAAGAGGATCCCGATAAAGATATCGATCTCTATATCAATAGCGCCGGGGGGAGCACTACGGCCTGTTTAGCCATTTACGATTGTATGGAGACTATTAAGTCGGCGGTTTCCACCATCTGTATGGGGATCGCCGGGGGAGCGGTAGCCCTCATCTTAGCGGGCGGGGCTAAGGGGAAGCGCTACGCTCTGCCTAACGCCAAGGTGATGATCCATCAGCCCGAGCTCTACGGGATCGGAGGTCAGGCTACCGACATCGCCATCAATGCGCGCGAGTTATTGCGCACTAGAGAGATTATTCAGAAGATTTTAGCTCAACATACGGGACAGAGCTTAGAGCGCATCATCCAAGATACGGAGCGCGACCATTACCTTTCGGGACCGGAAGCCTTAGAGTATGGGCTCATCGATAAGATCATCGATGAAGATGTGCGGTCCTAGGATAGCTTTTACCAGTTCGGGAGGAGATTGATGTTTAGATTTGGCGATGATAAACAGGGTTTTACCTGTTCTTTTTGCGGTAAGGGTCAAGATCAGGTGAGGCGCATGATCGCCGGTCCGGGCGTCTATATCTGCTCGGACTGCGTAGAGATGTGCAGTGAGATTATCGCCGACGCCCTCAATAGCGGCGGGGAAGAGGGGGGCGGCCAACTGCCCAAGCCCAAGGAGATTATGACCATCTTAGACCAGTATGTCATCGGTCAAGAGAAGGCCAAAAAGATCCTGGCGGTGGCCGTCTACAACCACTATAAGCGCATCAACCTCAACGATACTAATAAAGAGGACGACGTCGAATTACAGAAGAGCAACGTCTTAATTATCGGCCCCACCGGCTGCGGTAAGACCTACCTGGCGCGCACCTTAGCTCGCATCTTGCGAGTGCCTATCGCCTTAGCCGACGCTACTTCCCTCACCGAAGCCGGTTACGTGGGCGAAGATGTGGAGAATATCCTCTTAAAGCTCATCCAGGCCGCCGATTACGATATTGAGAAGGCCCAGAAGGGGATCGTCTACGTCGACGAGATCGATAAGATCACCCGCAAATCGGAGAACGTCTCCATTACCCGCGACGTGAGCGGCGAAGGCGTCCAGCAGGCCCTCTTAAAGATCGTAGAGGGCACGGTAGCCAGCGTACCCCCCCAGGGCGGGCGCAAGCATCCCCACCAAGAGTGTCTGCAGATCGATACTAATAATATCCTCTTCATCTGCGGCGGGGCCTTCGAAGGCTTAGAAGATATTATCGAGCAGCGGGTCAGCTCCCAATCGATGGGCTTTAGAGCCAATATCGAGAGCCGCAGTAAGAAGGACGTAGGTTCCCTCTTGGCCCAAGTGATGCCCGAAGACCTCTTAAAGTACGGTCTCATCCCCGAATTTGTGGGACGTATGCCCGTAGTGGTGACCCTCAACGCTTTAGACGAGACGGCCTTAGTGAAGATCCTCACCGAGCCGAAGAATGCGCTCATTAAACAGTATCAGCGCATGTTCGCTATGGACGGGGTGGAGTTGGTCTTTACTAAAGAGGCTATCGAGTTGGTGGCCAAAGAGGCGGAGAGTCGCAAGACGGGGGCCAGAGCCCTGCGCTCCATTATCGAGGAGGCGATCCTGGACGTCATGTTCGAGATCCCCTCCCTGCCCAACGTGCGCCAGTGTATCGTCACTGAAGAGGTGATCCGCGATCACGCCCAACCGACCTTGATCTACGCCGACCAGCCGGAAGTCGATCTGGAGAAGCATCTCAGCGAAGCCTCTTGAGGATTGAGTCTGCCCCATGGAATTGCCCGCCTCTTTTAAAGAGTTCGCCCGCCAGAGGGCCTTTGTACCTCTGGCGACTGAGCCTGCAGTCCCCGCCTTAGTCTCTCGCGATCGCCATTCGCCCTTTAGCTATTTTCTGGTAGCTCTGCGGGCCGGAGTGCGCTATGAGGAGCGCGACGAGTGGGGCATCTCCCACTTTTTAGAGCACGTCCTCATGCGCGGGACGGAGCGCTATCCCACCCTCTACGATCTGACGCGCCACGTCGAAGGGTTAGGGGGACAGACGGCGGCCTACTCTACGCGCGACTTGACCGCCTACTGGGTCAAAGTTCCTAGCGATTCCGGCCCCGTGGCCTTAGAGGTCTTGGAAGAGATCCTCTTCCACCCCTCCTTAGACCCCAAGTATATTGAGGCCGAGCGGGAGATTATTATCCACGAGCGCCAGCGGGAGTCGACTAATTACTCCGTCTACACCGCCAACGCCATCGAGAGCCTGCTCTTAGAGCCTAATCCTATGAGCCGCCACCCGGTAGGGGAGGACGAGGTCTTAGCTACCTTCGACGCCCAGCGCCTGCGCCGCTATTTAGAGCGCACTTACCGGCGTCAGAATATGGTCTTGGTAGCCTGCGGGAATTTAGAGGATGGCTTAATTGAGCGCATCAACTCTTTCTTAGCCCAGGCCCCCTCCGGGCCGCCCCCCAAGCCGGCCAACTTCTTAGTGGAGAGCCAGTATCCCGACGGCAGCGTCATCATTAAGCGCTCCCCCTTCCCCCAGCAGGTCTTTATCTCCTTAGGTTGGCGCTTCCCCATCCTTTCATTTAAAGATCTGCTCACCTGGAGGGTCATCAATACCCTCTTAGGGGCGGGCTACACTAGCCTCTTAAATGGCCAGTTGCGCGAGCGCTCTAGCCTCACCTACCTCTGTCAGACGGCTATGAACGCCTACGACGGGATGGGGATCTTCAAATTGCATATGGCTATGCACGCCCGCGATCTGCCCCAGGCGATGCTCTTAGTGGAAGAGATTATCGACTCTCTGGCCCAAGGGGAGTTGGCCCCAGAGATCTTCCAAGAGGCGGTTATGCGCCACGCGGCGGGGACGGTCAGCCGCTGGGAGAACGGCTTAGAGCGAGTGCGCTTAGGGGGCCATCTCTTAGCCCGGGAGGGCGAGATCTTCGATCTCCAAGCCTACCTGGAAGGACTGGAAGGGGTCTCCAAGGAGCGCGCCTCCCAGCTGGTCAATCGCTGGCTGCAACCGGCCGATCGTCTAGTCTTTATCTGTACCGGCGCCTCGGAAGTAGAGAAGATGTTCCCTCAGACCTATATTATCTAGCCCGGAAGGCGGCCCTAGCCTAGGAGGCGGCTCTCCTCTCTATCCAGAAGTAGAGGGGGAGGGCCGCCTTCTAGTTTAAAAAGGGGCGGTCTATGTCGGTTAAGGAGCGGAGAAAGATGAAGTTATGGGGTCGCTGGGGGCGCTACGTGAGCGGGGCGCTGGGTATGACCGTCGCCTGTGGAGCTTTAATGTGGGGGCTATTGGGGACTAGCTTGGCGGAAGGGGCCTGGCAACAGATGGAGGTTCCCGATACCTCCGGCGGCTTAGTCGTCGATCCCCACCTTTTGGGGGATAAGCGCTTACAAGTCTTCTTCGGCTGGTCTAGTAACGAGCGGGCCGTCAAGGCGCCCGAGTTTAGCTTCTCAGTCTTCGATAAGGACCATTGGAACGAGATTAAAGCCCCATTCTTTGGGAGCAACTACGCGGGGGTGCGCAACGTCGATTGCGCTATCGCCAAGTATTCGGTAGGCGTCATCTTCCAAAATAATATCGTGGAGCAAGGCAAGGACGCCTTCGAAGTGCGCTTCGCCATCTCCAACGATAACGGCTGGAGCTTCTCCAACCCGGCGGTCTGCGATAGCTTCGTCAGCTCTATGGATACCGGCAGCGACGTCAGTATCGCCGGCGTGGGCGGGCGCAAAGCCTCCCTCTGTTTTGGCTGGATCGCCGAAAATCGCATGGTCAAGACGGCCATCTTAGATCCCAACTACCGCGGCGATCGACCCCGGGCCAACAATATGGGGCGTCACGGTCTCAATGGAGCCCGCGTGGAATTGGCGGGCGAGGAGGAGGGCGGCTTTGTTAGCGTCTGGAACGACGGCGGCAGCCTGCAGAGCGCCTACATTAAACCCCTCATCGGCACTAGCGAAGAGGCTACGACCGTGGCCAAAGGCAAATTTGGCTTAAACTTTAGCGCCAGCGACAATAAGGGGCGCAACGCCATGTTAGTCTACGATCTGCCCCGCCTGCTCAAAGGGAATAAGAGTAGACGCCAAGTGCGCCGCTGGCAAGACGGGGCCTGGCAAGTAGTAGCCGCCGCGCCCCCCGTAGGCGGCGAAGCCCCGCTGGGCGCTAGCTTGACCTCCTGCCAAGACGAGAAGGGGAACCTTTACGTAGCCTCCCTCAGCCGCGATGGAGAAAAGATTTACGTCTCCGCCCTGCGCAACGGCCAATTTACCCCGCCCCAAGTAGCCATGAACTTAAAGCCCATTATCGGCTGCACCGGTTTCGACTTAGCGGTCAATGGCGACTACCTCTACCTCTTCGCTAGCCAAGGGCCCCACAACCAGATGGTGCGCCGCCCCTTAGCCGAGGTCTAAGCTACTAAGTTATGGAGTCCGCAGAATACTGGCGTAAGCGGCTGGAGGAGGCCCAAGAGAGCCCCTCTAACCCCCGCTCGCAACCTTCAGCCGGGGTCTCGGCTTGCCTTTTGGGTTGGGCCTGTCGTTACGATGGGCGCTCGAAGGTCGATCCGGAAATGTTAGAGCGCTACGAGCGCGGCGAGCTCTTGCCTCTGTGCCCGGAGACGCAAGGGGGACTGCCTATCCCCCGCCCGCCAGCAGGGCTGGCGGGCGGGGCGGGGGCCCAAGTCTGGGAGGGGAAGGCCCGGGTCCTAGACCGCCAAGGGGCCGATCTGACCCGGGCCTTCCAAGCTGGGGCCCAAGCTGTGGCCCGAGCGCTCCAGGAACGGGGGATAAAGCGCGTCTATCTCAAACAGCATAGCCCCTCCTGCGGCTCGGGCAGTACGGGCGGAGCGGACGGAAAGCGCCGGGCCGGGGACGGGGTGGCCTGCGCGCTCTTGCGCCATTTAGGTTTGGAAATTATCGCACGAGGTTAAAATATGCAAATCGTCGTTCACTACCATGAGATCGCCCTCAAAGGGAATAACCGCAATCTCTTCGTTAAGCGCCTAGTGGCCAATCTGCGGCGCACCTTCCGCGACTTAGGCGAGGTGCGAGTGCGCACCCTCTACGGGCGCATTACCTTCAGCCTAGAGTGCGAAGATATTGAAGAGATCCACCGGCGCATGAGCGGGGTCTTTGGAGTGGCCAATTACGCCTGCGTGCGCGAAGTACCCCAAGAGTTAGAGGCCATGCGCCAAGCGGCCTGGCAGGCGCTCCAAGAGGCCCACGGCTCCACCTTCGCCGTGCGCTGCCGCCGTCCCGATAAGAGTTTCCCCATGCGCTCCACCGCCTTAGAGCGGGAGATTGGCGGCTACCTGCACGACCAGTGCCGCCTCAGCGGGCGCGAGATGAAGGTCGACCTCTCCCATCCCCAAATTACGGTCCGCCTAGAGCTGGTCAATAAGGTGGCCCTGGTCTCGGGCGAGCGCTTCCCCGGACCGGGCGGGCTGCCCGTGGGGACTGCCGGGAAGATCGTGGGGCTCCTGAGCTCGGGCTTCGACTCGCCCGTAGCCGCCTGGCAATTGATGAAGCGGGGCGCAGAGATCGTGCTCTGCCACTTCCACTCTTACCCCTTCACCAATAAGGCCAGCCTCGACAATTGCCGCCAGTTAGCGGAGATCCTCACCCGCTACCAGTACCGCACCCGCCTCTATCTAGTCGGCTTCGCCCCCGTCCAAGAGGAACTTTTGAGTCTCACCCCCGCCGATATGCGCATGATCCTCTACCGGCGCTCTATGATCCGCATCGCCTCCCTAGTCGCCGCCCGCGAAGGGGCGCCCGCCCTGCTCACCGGCGAGAGTTTGGGTCAAGTGGCCTCCCAGACCTTAACTAATATGCGCGTTATCGACCAGGCGGCGGAACTGCCCATCTTGAGGCCCTTAGTGGGGACCGACAAAGAGGATATACTCCAAGCGGCCCGCCGCATCGGGACCTACGAACTCTCCGCCCGGCCCTACGAAGATTGCTGCTCCCTCATGCTCAGTAAACATCCCTGCACTAAGGCCCGGCTGCGCGAGGTCTTAGAGCTCGAAGCCAATATGGAACTGGCGCCCCTGGAGGCCCAGGCGGTAGAGTGGGCGGAAATAGTCGACCTCTTCTGGCAAGGCCGAACGGTCGAACAGAAAATTATCCAAGAGCCCGTCTACAAAGAGGGACCCTTAGTCTGTCCCCTCGAGCAGGAGAGTCTCTAAATTTAACTGACCCTTATCTTCAAGCGGGGGGCTCTGGCCCCTCAATACCTAATCTCTGGCTATAATCGCTTTAGAAGTTGAGCTTAGAGGGAGAGGTAAGATGGTGAGCGAGAACGCCCCCTTGATCTTAGTAGTCGACGATGAAGAGGCTATCCGCGATTCGGTAGCCTACACCTTAGAACACGACCAGTACCGGGCCCAGACGGCGGCTACCGGCGCCGAGGCCTTAGAGAAATATCGCAATTTACATCCCGATTTAGTTATCCTGGACGTGATGCTGCCCGATACCTCCGGGCTAGAGGTCTGTAAAGAGATGCGCCAACTGGGGGAGGCGCCCATCCTCTTCTTGAGCGCCCGCGACCAGCTGGAAGATATGGTCCAAGGATTAGATACGGGCGGGGACGACTATCTGGCCAAGCCCTTCCATTTCGCCGAACTTATGGCCCGCGTGCGAGCCATCTTGCGCCGCACCCACGCCCCCAAGACGAATCTCTTAGAGTTCCAAGATATAGTGCTCGATCCCGATACTCATACCGTCACCAAGGGAGGACGGCCCCTGCACCTCACCTTGCGCGAGTTCGAGCTCTTAGAGATGTTCTTACATAAGCCCCGCCAAGTCTTTACCCGCCAACAGATCTTGCAACAGCTCTGGGGCTGGAGCGACGAGTTAGAGACTAACGTCGTTGAAGTCTACGTCTGCGCCCTGCGCAATAAGCTGGGCGACGATGAGCGTAAGCTCCTGCGTACCGTGCGCGGAGTGGGCTACGCCTTAGGATAAAATACCCTTGCGCCGGCTCTCCCTCTCCTGGCTGATGGCCCTCTCCTTTCTGGCCGTCTTCTGGCTGGCTATCGCCTTTTCCGGCTATTTCGTCTACCTCTGCCTAGAACAGGTCTTCTGGGGGGGCGGAGCTATGCGCCTAGAAGGGTACCTGCGCTATATTAGCTCCCTCGATAATCCCCGACCCTCCGAACCGCCCTCGCCTAAAGAGCGGGGACTGCGCCTGCGCCCCGGCCAACCGCCCCGCACGCCCGCCGAAAAGGCCTGGCATAGCGCCCGCTGGCAACGCCGCCAAGCCCAGCTGCGCCAGTGGGGGCTCTTGCGTATACCCCAAAATTGCCGCCGCGATTACCGGCGCCTAGCCCAGCTGATGGGATACGGCTGCGTCTACGTGCGCATCTACGACCCCCGAGGGAAATTGATCGCCCAGGACCGGGACTGGCGCTTCGCCCGCATAGAAGGGGAGCCGGAACTGCCTCCGTCGCCTAGCCCCGCCATGCGCGAACTTTTGTTCCATAACTACCGACTGCTAAATGAGAATCCGCCCCCGCCCCCGGGAGACCCCCGCGGCATCGCGGAATTGCACCGCTCCTTAGCCCAAGGGGGAGAGGTCGTCGAGCGGGCGGGGTTCCAGTTCCTAGACCACCAACTCGTCTTGCGGAGCCTCTACCACCGCTTCTGGAGGAGCGGGCTCCAGCGCTTAGGCATCACCCTGCCCCCGCCTCCCCAGTTCGGACCCTTGAGCCTCATCTATCTCTCCGAACCGCGCTACCAGATCCTCTTTATACCCCTAGTCGATGAGGGCCAATTTAAGGGCTACCTAGAAGCGGCCGTGCCCTGGACCTTCGCCCACCACGCCCTCAGCTTAGTAGGGTGGGTCGTGCTCTTAGGGTCGCTCAGCTTAGGGTTCGTCGTCTCCCTATGGGGGATACTCATCGCCCGGATCCTCACCAATCCCCTGCGCCAAGTGATGCAGACCGCCGCCCAATTGGAGAAAGGGAAACTCCAAGCGCGCGTCAACCTGCCCCCCGGACGCAATGAGATCTACCAGCTGGCCAATACCTTCGACCATATGGCCGATACCCTGGAAGCTAACTTCCAAGAGCAACAACGCTTCATAGGCGACGCCTCCCACGAACTGAAGACGCCCCTCACTAGCCTGATGGGGACCTTCCACATGCTCAAATTGATGCTCGCCGAAGACCACCCTTCAGCGAAAATCGAACAGACCCTCAATACTATCGAACGCGAACTGAAGAGGATGGAACACCTGGTAGTCGACCTGCTCACCCTCTCGCGCAACCAAGAACTCGCCGCTCGCCGACCTAGCGACCCCATTAACCTCAACGAACTGCTCCAACGGGCCGTCGACGCCTCGCTCAGCCAAGCGCTGCACCACCCCATCCAACTCGTCCCTACCCGAGAACTCTTTATCCTGGGCGACGAAGAGTCGCTGGTGCGAGCCCTGCGCAATATCCTCGATAACGCCCTGCGCCATACGCCCCTCGAAAAAGAGATCCGACTCTTCGTGCGCGTACTAGCCGATAAAGTGGAGATCGTCGTCCAAGATGAAGGCTGCGGTATCGCGCCCGAACACCTAGCCCACATCGGGAAACGCTTCTACCGCGCCGATAGCGGACGGGACCGGCTCTCCGGAGGGACCGGACTGGGACTGCCCATCGCCGAAGCGATCCTCAAACGACACGGCGGCAGCCTCCACATCGCCAGCCAACTAGGCCGCGGCACCACCGTAACCCTCACCCTTTCTTTTTTGAACCTCGGACCCTAGTTTCCGCTGGGGCTTGGGTATAGCCGTAACTTAGGTTTTGGCTAGAGTTAGGTTTTTCTTTTTAAACTTCGGACCTTAGTTTCCGCCGGGGCTTATGGGTGGCCGTAACTTGGGTTTTGGCTAGAGTTAAGTTGCCTTTTTTAGACGTCGGACTCTAGTTACCGCTGGAAATTATAGGCGGCCGTAAGTTACTTTGTAAATCCTCGGACCTGAGGCGGTAGTGACTTGGTCGCGGCCCGGACCGCTTTGGAGCGTCTCCTTATAGCAACCTCCCTACTCATGGCTCTATCCTCTCATTTTCTCAAATGGGAATCGCTATCTTTATCACTCTTAAAGCATAATAAGTAAAGTTAATATAGGGCAACTTAATAAAAAAGACTCCCCTCCCGGGGGAGGGGAGTCTTAAGAGGCTTGTCTTAGGCTTAGTTCTTAGGTACCTCTTCCTCAGGTACGATCTTAGCCTCGGTAGCCTCCGGCATACCGGTATAAGCTAAGCGCTCCGGCAAATTGAAGTAGCGCCGCCAACCGTTCTCCGTAGCGTACTCGGGGTTAGCCTCTACGCCCTCTAGATCTAAACCGACCGCCTGGTATTCGGCTCCGTCCGTATACTGCTCTTGGGTCCGGCCCTCTTCGTCGATGTAAGTCTCCTTAATATTGATCTCTTTAGCGATATTGCCCTCCGTAGCGTTGTAGGCGTGGCACATCTCGTGCAACATAATTACCACGGGGGGAGCGTCGGACCACTCGTAACGGCTACTATAGTTGCTGTCGAAAGTGGGATTATAGTAGACCTGAGCGTCGAAGGAGCCCGTAAAGAAATTGTCGATCTTACCTATTAAGTCGGTGGGCGTACTCCAATTGCAGCGACCGTTGGGGTTGGTCTGCTCGCCTATCGTAATCTGGCGATTACTATTCCCCAAGTCTTGCAAGAGATCGCGACCGTAAGCTAAGGAGGCGATAGACTCCAAGTCGTCCATAACCCGGCGCTCGAAGTTCTCATACTCTACGCCATCGGAGTAATCTTTACCGTCAAATTTCTGATCGACGATCTTGATATTGTCGGGGATCTCTAAGGGATTGACCCACTCCCTGGTATCGATCTTACTCTTATCCAGGACCTCGTCTGAGTTGCGACCGAAAGCGGTAGTGATCTTGTCGCGGCCCGTACCGCTACGGATCGTATCCTTATCGTAACCGCCCGCTAAGACGTCGGATCCGCTGCCGCCATCCAGATAGTCGTCGCCCCGACCGCCCATTAAGACGTCGTCGCCCGCTTGACCGTAGAGCTCATCGTCGCCCCGGCCGCCATCGATATAATCCTTGCCGGCGCCGCCTCTAATAATATCCTGACCGTCGCCGCCGTAGATCGTATCCATACCCGAGCCCGTGCTGACCTCGTCGTTGCCCGTACCGGCGTCTACGTAGTTGCGACCGTTGCCCGTATCGATTTTGTCGTGGCCGGCGCCGCCAAAGATCTTATTGTCGCCATCGCCCGCTTTGATCGTATCGTTGCCCTTACCGCCGCGGATCTCGTTGTCGCCCTCGCCGGCATAGATGCGATCGTGGCCGCTGCCGCCCTGGATCGTATCCTTGCGCTCGCCCCCAGCGATATTGAGACCGGTCTTAACCTCCTCGGAGACGGTAATATTGTTGCCCTTATCGCCGCCGGCAATGATGAGGCGCCGGGCTTCCTCGGCGCTATATTCGTAAACTTCGCCCTCAATCTCTACCTTGAGGCCCCCGTCCGCGCCCGGGTCGACCTTAATCTCGTTGCCATACTTATCCGGAGCCTGGAGGATCAAGAGCTCATCCGCCTCGCAGACCCCCTCCGCCACCATCTCCGTGGCCAATTGCTGCGTCTCTTCGTTACAGCGGAAGAGATTATCCGCTCCCAACTGGCGCACGCCCTTAGGAGAGGCCTCCGGCAACTCCGACTTACTAGGCTCTTCAGTACTAGCTACCCGGCTGGCCTGGGGGCTCTGAGCCTGGGCCCGGCTAGAGAGCTCGGTGCGATCGGCCTGGGCCGCCGACTTCTCTTTAGCCGCCGTACGCGCTTGGGGAACGCCAGCGTTAGACTGGAGCGCCCTCTTGACCTGATCTAATGCCGAAGTAGCTACCCTCTTGACACCCTCTGCAATACCCATCTATTTAACCTCATACCTAACGGCCTAAACCGAGCATCTCCTCTTATCACTTCTAAGATCTAAATAGTAAAGTTTTTGTGACAAACTTTATTAGAAAAACTTTTCCCCGCCCCCCGGGAGGGGGGCGGGGAAAAGGCGGCTAGGGGGTATAGCCGGGGAGAGCGAGGTCCCAGTTAGGGAGAGGAGCTTAGTTTTTGGGCACTTCTTCCTCAGGTACGATCTTAGCCTCGGCTTTCTCCATATCCGTATAGGCTAAGCGCTCCGGGATATTGAAGTAGCGCCGCCAACCGTTTTCGGTGGCGTATTCGGGATTGGATTCTACCCCTTCAATCTCTAAACCCACCGCCTGGTACTCGGCTCCGTCCGTATAGTCTTCGTAGATCGTGCCACGTTCGTTGACGTAAGTCTCCTTAATGTGGGTATCCTTGGCGATATTGCCCTTAGTAGCGTTGTAGGCGTGACAGAGCTCATGGAGCATAATGACTACGGGCGGGGTCTCCGACCACTCGTGCTTACTGCCATAAATCTCGTCATGGCTGGGGTTATAGTAGACCTCAGCCTTGGAAGAGCGAGTAAAGACCCAATCGATGAGGCCGTCTAAACTGAATTCCGGCGACCAGGCGCACAGACCGTTGGGACGCAACTCCTCACCCAAACGGACCGGGCGGTCCGTCTCACCCAGAGCTTGTAAGAGATCGCGACCGTAAGCTAAAGAGGCGATCGAATCTAAATCGTCCTGGACTCGGCCCTGGAAATCGGGGTACTGGGTACCTTTCATATAATCGTCGTCTTCGACGTGACTCTTATTGTTGAAGACGATATTCTCGGGGATGGCCAGGGGCTCTACCTCTTCTAAGCTCTCGCCCTCCTCTAAGCCGCGGACCGTATCCCTATTGGCTCTCGAAGTGGCTACCGTAATCTTGTCCTGACCCTCGTCGCCAGAGACCGTATCCCGGCCGTAGCCGCCGGCAATGACGTCCGAGCCCTTGCCGCCGCTAATAGTGTCGTTGCCCTTGCCGCCCATCAAGATGTCGTCGCCATCTTGACCGTAGATCCGATCGTTACCCAGACCGCCGTCTATATAATCTTGCTCCCCGCCGCCATAAATAGTGTCATGGCCGTCGCGCCCGTAGATCGTATCCTTACCGTCGCCCGTGCGAATAGTATCGTTGCCAGAACCGGCGTCTACATAGTTGCGCCCGTCTCCAGTAGTGATCTTATCGTGGCCCGCCTGACCGTAGATCTCATTATCCCCGTTGCCGACCTCGATAGTATCGGAACCGTCGCCGCCGTCTATCAGGTTGTCGCCATTCTTAGCTACGATCTTATCGTTGCCCCCGCGGGCCTCGACCTCATTGTCGCCCCCGCCGGCGTAGATGCGATCGGCCTGATTGCTGCCTTTAATCTTGTCTGCGCCCCGACCGGCGGCGATATTTACCCCTTGAGTTACCTTATCGTCGACCTCAATCGTATTGCCCCGGTCACCGCCGGCAATAATTAAGCGCTCCGCCTCTTCCTTAGAGTACTCAAACTGATTGCCGTTGATACTGACCCGTAAGCCGCCATCCTCGCCGGGACGGATCTGGATATTATTATCCTCCTGTTTCTGCGGGGCTTGGAGAATAATGAGCTCTTCAGGTTCACAGACGCCCTCGGCTACCATCTCTGTAGCCAACTCCTGGGTCTCTTCCGAACAGTCGCTCAACTGCTCGCCGCTGAGCTCCAAAGGCTTCTTAGAGGTGCGCGGGTCGACCTTCTTCTCATCCTGGAGATCGGCCACCTTACTACCCTTAGAGCCCACCTCTTGGGCCTGCGAAGAGATCTCCGCCTTATCCTTAGCGCCGCTAGACTGCCGACGCTCCTGGGCCTCCTTAGCCTTGGCCTGGGTAGCCTTCTTAATATTCTCCGCCGCCGTAGTAACCGCTCGTTTTACACCGTCAATAATACCCATACTAATCAGTACCTTTCTCTAAAGACCTTTGACCTCTCTTACCCGCATATTATCACGTTGTTTAGGCAGAAGACAATGCGGAATTCGTAATTCGGAATTAGGAATGCGTAATTCGGAATTACGAATGCTTAATGCGTAATTGGGGTAGTGCGGCGGGAGGGAGGTTGTGGCTCTAACTTTCGTTTTGGCGATGACTTAGGGGCGAGAGAGCAAGGACTTAGTTGTTGGCTGGTTCCGAAGGTAGCTTAGCTAGAGGGAAAATCGTCATGGTGCGGTGCGGCCGGGGGGCGCGCCATAACCGAAGCGCCAAAAAGGCAGTGGAACTGCCAGCGATCCTCTCATAGGCCAAGTTATTGCCGGATCTGTTGGGCCATTAACAAGAGCCTCTTAATTCCGCATTACGCATTAAGCATTCCGAATTAGCTTAAAGAAGGAAAAGTTACCTTAATGTTAAATGGGGTATTTTTGGGATAACTATTTTTAAGGGATAGGTCTTAGCAGGGATGGAGCGCAGGGCGATTTCGGGGGCGGAGTTGGCGAAGTTGGAGCGGTTAGCGGCTTTGGGGCGGGAGTTGTGCGCGAGGTTAGCGGTCCATCTGGCTAAGGTCCAGCATCAGGCACGGGAGTGTCAGCCTCTAATGCGGGTTACTTACATTCAAGAGGCGGAGGCTTTGGAGTCCTTGCTTTTGGCTAGCGGCTTAAAGCAGGTCTACGATACCCAGTACCAGACTTTGCGGGCCGGTTGGCGTTTGGGGGAGGATCTAGTTATAGTCCCTCCGGTAGTCGATCAGCGTCCAGAGCCTCAGCCTGCGCCTGCGCAGGTGCAGCCCACCTCCGTGCCGGCGACTCCTGCGGCGTCCCCTGCGGCGACGACTGCAACCTCTAGGGCGGTTAAGCCTAGTCCGGAGAAGGTGGATAGTTGGGCCTCTTTGCGGGCTAAGTTGGATAAGGGGGCGCTTTTAGAGGCTAGGCCTCCTAGCAGTGGGGATAGCTTGTGGCCGATTGGGATCAATAGTCTGCAGTCGGCCTCCCAGTTGGCTAGTAAGGCGCCGCTTTACGTGCGCTTTAAGAATTTTTATTATCCCGTCCCTCAGGAGAGGTGGTCGGAGGCTTACCGCATCGCCCTCTTAATTTTGATGTCCAAACTCACCCCGGAGGCCTGCGTCCTCTGTCTCCAGCAAAATGGCTTCTTAATGGGCAGTAAGGTAGAGTTGTATATTAAAGCCCCTTACCGCACGCCCGTCTTAGGGGTCCGTCCGGGCTTATACTTACCCATTTACAACCAGCCGCAGCAGATCTTGGCCAACTTGCGCGCTCTGAGTACCGCCTTAGGGAAGAACCCGGGCGACTTGAGCTTCTACTGCTTGGAAGCGGCCGCCCCTCAGCCAGCGCCTAAGGCTAAGACCCTACCCGCCGCTATTGCTACCGCCAACGCGGCTAATTCTACTGCTACTACTGCTAAGGCAGGGCAGGGGGTGGTAGACGTCTCCAATTTAGATCTCAGTCAGACCATGATTAGCTTAGGGGGCGGCATTTCCGTAGCCCCTGCGGCCCAGCCTAAGACCCAGTCCGTTCCGCCAGCCCGGCCTACCCCTCCCGCTCGGTCTACTTTGCCAACGCAGTCCGCTCCGCCCATCCAGTCGGCGCCGCCCGCTCAGGCGCCCCCTCCCGGGCGGTCGCTTCCCCAGGTCCAGCCTAGTCCGGGGGCGGGGGGCGATCCGGAGCGGGAGTTGGCGGAAATTATGGGCCTGGTGGGCGGTTCTCAGGGGGTTATGGAGGAGATTAAAGCTCCGGAAAAGGTTGAGCCTACAACTACGGCGAGACCCAAGGCTGATTTGGGGAGTCTGCGTCCTACCGCTTTGGGGATAGGTTTTGATAGGGTGACGGTCTCTCCGCCCACTTGGCCTCAGCTCTATGTCAATTTTGTGCGCTGGCTCTATGAGAAGAAGTTAGCTAGCAATGTGACCGCGCTCTATAGGCACGAGGCCGACTGGGGGATAGTGGTGACCGCCAGCGCCGCCGGGATGGCTAAGGATCATCCGGGTAAGGCCTACATCGTCTTAGCCGACTGCGCTTACCTGCTCTTAGAGAGCGAGCCCCAGCGAGTAGTAGATACGCTCAGTAAGTGTTGTCGGGCTTTGGGGTTGCGCCCCCAACTTTATTATGCGCCTAGGGAGGCTGCTCCCCAGGAGGGGGCTTGGCTCTTAGAGGAGGGGTTAAAGATCCATTTAGCTCCGGGCCTGAGTCCAGAGGAAGAGCCTGGGGTTGGGGAGGTTAAAGCGGCTCCGCCTAGCGGTCCGCGTTGGTTGCAGATTGGGGAGGAGGGGATAGAGATTACCCCTCCCAGCTGGGCCGAGCTTTTACATCGCTTTGTGGGTTGGTTATTAGTCCATACCTCTTTAGGGGAGCGTCCTTTAGAGGATCTCTATAACCGTTGCCATTTGGCCTTGACTAGATCCTCAGCGGAGATGGAGGGTCGCTATCCAGGCCATAAGTATGTGGCCATAGATTCCGATCTCTATTTGCTCTTATATGAAGACCAGGCTAGCGTTTTGGACGCCATTAAAGCCTGCGCCCGTTATTTAGGGATCTCTTTTGAGCGGATCGCCATCTCTAACCACCTGCCCCAGCCCGCGCCTACGCCCGCAGCCCCGGTAGAGAGTAGTCCGCCTGTGGATAGTGTTGTAGATGCAAGCATAGAGACACCCCCAGCGGAAGTTGCGGCGGCGGATAGACAGCCCTTCTATTTGACCCCTTTCAATTTGGTAACCGATTTTGAGGGTTATCTCCCTATCGCTTGGGAGTGTGAGGGTAAGTTCCATTTAGGGGAGGAGCTCTCCCAGCCCAGCTGGAGCGCTTGGCAGGTTTCTCTGGTTAGTCAGCTATTAGAGGAATTTGATCCTTGGCGCTTAGTTAAGCTTTTAGAGCGGGTAGAGATCCCCTTAAAGTGGAGGATCGATTTTATGAGAGAGGCCTCCTCAGAGCCCCACGTAGTAATTGGGGAGCGCGTCTTTGTAGGCCGGGAAGATTATAAGTGGAGTATCAAGGCTTTCCGCCCCCTCTTTAAGCATTTAGGGATCGACTTGCGCCAGGTAAAAATTTACCTCTACCCCGCCTCTCAGATTGCGGATTATATTGCAGATACAACTGTAGGAGAGATAGAACCCGAGGTAGGGCTCGCGGAAGAGGTGGAGGCTGAGGTGGCGCCTGAGGCAGAGTCGGATCCGGTGTCCGAGGTAGCGCCTGAGGTTGAGACTGAGCCTGCGCCCGAGTCGGAAGTATGGCCCGCGGAAGATGCTGAGGTGGAGGCGGAAGTAGCGCCCGCGGAAGAGCCCGAGCCTGAGTCGGAGTTAGGGGCGCAACCGGCCCCGACGAAGGCGTCTCCGGTAACTGAGGTTAGAGTGGAGCCTGCCCCCGAGGCAGTATCTGAGTTAGGGGCAAAACCGGCCCCGACGAAAGGGCCTTTGGCCCTGGCCCTGGGGGAGGGGGCGCAGGCTTTTTATGGGTATGAGCCGGCGGCTTGGGAGTGGCGGGGCGAGGGGGGCAGGGTAGAGTTAGAGTCTGCGGGTTGGATCTCGTGGCAGTTGTCTTTATTGCGCAAGTTAGATTTTAGTTGTGGTCCTCAGCGTTTGGAGGGGGCTTTGAGGGCTATGGGCGCTCGTTTAGAGGAGAAGGGTTCCGAGGGCGAGGTGGAGGGCGTCTTTGAGATTGGCGGCTACTGGTGGCGGCTCAAAGAGGAGCGGGGCTGGAGCTTACAGACCTTCCAGCGCCTCTTTAGGGAGCTCAATTTAGATCCCCAGTTAGTAACTATCTACCTAACCCCAGAGGAGGTGGAGCTAGAGCCGGCCCCCGCGGTTGAGGTTGTGCCTGCGGGAGAGGCTGAGGTTGGGGCTGAGGTGGAGTCCGAGCCTGGGCCTGCGGAAGAGGTAGAGATTGAGCCTGCAGCCGAGGTAGACCCTAGGTTAGAGCCGGAACCTGTGTCTGAGGCAGTAAATGAGTTAGAGGTGCAACCTGGGCCGACGAATGGGCCTCTGGCCCCCGATGCAGTACATAGGTTAGAGTCACAACCGGCCCCCGAGAAAGGGCCTCTGGTAAGAGAGAAGTTAGAGCCGGTTAGGTGTAGGGCGGTCTCTTGGGGTCCTTTGGGCGAGGCTTTGCGTCAGGTGGCTTTGGAGCAGAGCGGGGGCATTTTGATGGGCGACCGTTTGGGTTATAAGAAGTTTTTGTACAAGGTGCGCGCTAACTATGGTGGCCACGCGCAGCGGGACGCCCTTTTGGCTTTGAGTGAGGAGGGTTATAGGGACCTTTTAGAGCGTTGCGGTTTACCTTTAGAGAGTGCGGAGGGCGTCTCTTATTATTTTTATTACCCGCAGTTAGAGAAGAGGTTAGAGAAGATCTTGGAGGAGGCTCGCCAGCGCGATTGGAGGGTCTTTAACTTAGAGCGTTTAGGGGCGCGCCACAATTTAGAGGAGTTGAACTTGCGCCAGGTAGAGCTTTGGCCCAGTCTCTTAGAGCGCCTCAACTTGCCTGGTCGGTTAATTACTAAGACTACTAAGGGCCAGAAGGAGTATTTTTATACTTTAGAGCCTCAGGAAAAGAATTTAGAGCGCTTACTCTTAGGGGAGGTGCGGGCCCACTGGGGCGGGGAGAGTTTATTGACCTTACCCCAACTGCAGGAGCGCCTGCCCTACTTAGGGGAAGCGGATATTAAATTAGCCATCGGCGAGGGCGAGGAGTTAGTTTTAAATGAGACTAGCACCGCCAGCCGCTGCGCCAGTTATCTCAACTTAAATTATTTCGAACTGCCGCCAGAGGAAGTGGAGCGGATGGTAAGGATAATTGAAGAGGGTTTAGATAAGGAGGGTAGCTTCACTTTAAGCTCCTTACCCTTAGAAGAGTGGCACTACTTAAACGACTCGCGCCTGACCGAAATGGCCTGGATCAAGGGGCTCTACTTCAAGTATTTGGCCGACAAGTACCAACGCAAAGGGAGTAGCGCTTTTATTAATCGTTTTGGTCAGGATACTATCTCCGGTATGGATATGATGCGCCAGTTGTGTAAGGATTTGGGAGAGAAAATCGTTAGTTTGGATGAACTAAACGATCTGGGGTGTGAAGCTCTGAATGCTCCTGAAAAGCCGGGCGCGGTTAGACAATTGGCCTTCGACTATGGCTATCAATACTTAGTTCGCATTGATGCTAAAGAGTTTGTGCAGCCCAATATGGTAGATTTTCAGGTTGATGAAATTGATCGTATTCTAGATGAAATTTTGCCGGAATTCTTATCTGTGGGAGATATTCCCAATAGTTTATTCTTATCTTTACCTTATTGCGGTTATACCTGGAATGAGTATCTATTGAGCTCCTACTGTTATCGATTTAGTAAACGTTTTAAATTACTTTTGCCTTCTCATAGGCAATGGACAGTAAAAATTCTTGGCTTACTGATGCGGAAAGAGTGCCAAATAGATTACGAAGATGCGCTAGTTGTCGTTTTGAAGCGAGCTAAAGTTAGGCCAACTATGGAGGCTATTTCAGAGTATCTAATTGAGGGGGGATACTTGGGGAGACTGAGCGAAGAGCGCGGGCTTAGTTTGCTGAGGAAAATCAGCAGCTAAAACTTGATGATATATTAAGCATGCCTCGTCATGTGTACCAGGTCCCATGTATTCTTATGCCTACGATCCCGCTACCGGCGGAATCATCTTGCGTGATTTGCCGTTAGCCTTCTCTAAGGAGCCTAGACCAGTATGGGCCCAAGAAATGGATCTCTTGGGTTTTAATTCTCGTTGGAAATATGATTCTAATGAATCAGTTCCTTATATGTGGGCAGAAGGGAGCAAGTATTACTATCGGGGGCAACTGATTGCTCAGCTGCGTGGGGGTAATCTTTACGAAAAACCAACGGTGACTTTCTTTGATGTCAATTGGGATGAAAGTAGGGAAACGAGCTCTGGGCAGGGCGTCTTGTTCTCTGACGCTGAAATGAGTTCCTGCGTATTTAAGGAACAAATTCTAAAACCTATTGATATGGGGGCAATGCTCGCTGCTAACTCTCAACTTTTAGAAGTCTTAGTTGCGGATACGATTCAAAAAATATTGGATGCGTATGAAAGATACCAATCAATAGTCGATATATTCCATGTGGCTTATTCGGGAGGCAAGGACAGTATCGTCCTGTTAGACCTTGTAAAATCAGCGTTACCTGCCAATAGTTTTGTTGTTCTCTTCGCCGATACAGGAATGGAATTTCCTGACACCTTGGCGGCTGTTCGTCAAGATGAGCGTAAATGTCGTAATGAGGGCATATCTTTTGAACGAACAAAAGCCCAATGTACTCCTGAAGCATCTTGGCGTAAGTTCGCTCCTCCTGCCAAGGTGGCGCGCTGGTGTTGTTGCGTGCATAAGAGTACGCCGCAGACACTTACTCTTCGCCGTTTGAGCGGTAAGCCCAACTATAAGGGATTGGACTTTGTGGGCGTACGACGTGCAGAAAGCCTAAGCCGCTCAGAATACACTTACGACAATTACAGCAAAAAACAAAAGGGGCAATACAGCTTCAATCCTCTCTTAGAATGGAATTCAGCCGAAATTTGGCTTTACATATTCTCTAGAAACTTAACGATTAATGCTGGCTATAAGAAGGGTAACTCTAGAGCTGGGTGTTTATTGTGCCCCATGACAGGTAACCTGGCGAATTATTTCCGTTGGGCTAACTATACTGATAAGGTCGAACGTTTCGCCAAGATAGTGCGTAATAGCTATGATGTCCCCGAAAAAGATGCAGATACTACGGTTGAAGAACAAAAGAAGCTAAAACTAAGCTATTTGGTTGGCGGTGGCTGGCAATTGCGTCGTAATGGGCGATCACTAGCCAAAAACAAGTCACACATCATAGAATGTGAGCGAAATGGAACTCTAGTCTTTGAGTTAGTTAAGCCACTATCCGACTGGCGACAATGGTTTAAGACTATTGGAGACGTCTTTTTACTTGGCAATTCGCTGACACTGATGACTCCCAAAGAGACGTTTGAAGTACAATTTGAGAAGACTGCATTGGGTTTTAAAATTACGGTTGACCCGCACACTGTCAAATCATCTCCTAAATTTATTACTTCCTTACGGGCTGTTTTACGCAAAACGGCTCATTGTATTGCATGTCAAACTTGTGAAATTACTTGCCCTTATGGGGCCATAAGTTTTCATGAGGGCGAAGTTCGTATAGAGAACTGTCGTCAATGTCATGATTGTTATGATATTCCAGGCAATTGTCTGGCCTATAAATCCTTGCATTTCCCACCTGGAACAGGAGCTCATAAAATGGTAAAAAGCAGCCTCAACACTTTTGCTGACCATGCACCAAAGACGGAATGGTTGCGCTCATTCTTTGCACTTAAGCAAAGGTTCTATACGGAACATAGCCTAGGTTCCAATATGTTTGATTTCTTCCGGCGTTTTTTGAGAGATGCTGGATTAAATGGTCGCAACACCTTCACTGAATTTGCGGAATTTATCTCTCGTTTGGGCTGGGATTCAGAGAACGCTTTGGGGTTGATTTTGACTAATTTAGTCTACACTAACCCCCAAATGGCCTGGTACACCAACTTTATGGATCTGAAACACCGTTATGCGCGGGAAGAGTTGGTGGGGGCTCTAAAAGAGCTGGGGATTAGCGATAAGGATGCGGCCTCTATCGTTAAGGCTTTCAAACGCCTAGCTGCCACCCCCTTAGGGACGGTTCTCAATTGGGGCAGGGTAGAGAAGAAGGGCAAAGAGGAGTATTTGGTGCGCACCGCTCCTAAGTGGGGGTCGCCTTTAGTCTTACTCTACAGCCTATTTAAATTTGCGGAGGCTATGGGGGGCGAGTATCGGGCCTTCAATTTGGGGCAGTTGGCCGATCCTACCGCCGAGCGCCAGGCGGTCAGTCCCTTGCGCTTGTGGGGGGCGACTCCCGCTCAACTTAAAGCCCCCTTACTGGGATTAAACGCCCGTTACCCCGAATATATTCAGGTCAGCTTCACACATGACCTCGACTCTATCAATTTGGGACCCCAGTCCTCGGCTCAGGTCCTAGAGCTCATCCAGGAGGTATAGCCCCCCATGCCCGCCGTGCTCGCCGCTCCGGAGACGGAGACTTACAGCCAATACTTCCAGCTACAAAAGAACTATTTCCCCTGTATCGACCTGGGGGCTATTAAGAGAGGGGCGGAGTGGAAGAATACTTACCCCCACCCCACCTTCATTAAGCTCTTGGAGAAGGCCGAGCAGATCTTAAATGGCTCCTCCACTAAGGGGCTGTGGATCTACGGTCCCTACGGGACGGGTAAGTCCCAGTGCCTTTTAGCCCTGCGCCGCATCTTAGAGCGGCCCGCCCAGGAAGTCCAAGAGTATTGGGATCGCTTCCAGGAGTTAAAGGAGGGGCGTAAGGACCTCTTACAAAAGTTCTTAGGCCTTAAGAGCCGCCAGAAGATGGTGATCGCCTTCCGCTACGGCTCGGGTGAAATTGGCGATACGACTAACCTCTGTCTGGCCTTTGAGGAGTCTATCTCCCAGGCCCTCCGAGAGGCGGGCTGCTCCTACTTAGGGAATGCTACCAGCCGAGAGCGCCTGATCGAAAAGTTGAGCGATCCCCCCTACGCGTCTATCGTAGAGCGCCATCTGAGCCAGTCTCCCTGGTGCAACCTCTTTAGCCAGAGTACGGCCGCAGAAATCTTAGATGATCTGCGCCAAGGGGAGGATACGGGTTCCTTAGTGCGCAACCTGGTGGAGCTCTTGCGCCAAGAGGAGGAGATCTTTATGGCCCCCAGCGTCGACAGTCTGACGGCCTGGATGCGAGAGGTCATCGCCCGCAATGGGATCCAGCTGGTCTTTCTGTGGGACGAATTCTCCTCCTACATGAATCGCAACGCCAAGAGCTTAGATAGCTTACAGAAGATCGCCGCCCTGGCCCAAGAGGGCAACTTCTTCCTGACTATCGTCACCCACCACGCGGCTAGCGAAGAGAGCCAGGGCAATCCCATCCAAGACCGCTTCGAACGGGTGGGCATCGATATGCCCGAAAATGTGGCCTTCCACTTAATCGCCAACGCCTTGCACCTTCTCCCTGAGAAGGCCTCAGAGTTTAATGAAGATATCAAGATCCTGCGCCAGCGCCTGCAGAAGGTGGTAGAGGCTATAGGGGCTGAGTCCCGTCTAGAAGATCATGAGACCCTATTTAAAATCTTGCCCCTCCACCCCTTGGCGGCCCTGGTCTTAAAGTTTGTAGCTACTACCTTCCAATCGAACCAGCGCAGCTTATTTGACTTCTTGCGCTTAGAGGAGCCCAAAAGTTACGCCTTCCAGTGGTATATCCACACCTACGGCCCCTACGGGGACCGCCCCTTACTGACCGTGGACCTGCTTTGGCAGTACTTTACCGAATATAAAAAAGAGGACCTGACCTCAGACGCCAACCGCATCTTGGGTACTTATAAGCGCTACGCTCGCCACCTGAGTCCGGAGGCGGGGCGGGTCTTGCAAGCTCTCTTAATTATGTTGGCCGTCAATAGGGCCTGCAATAACCAAGTGAAGCTCTTAGAGACCACCCAGGAACACTTAGAGTGGGCCTTCGTGGGGGAGGGTCTAGCCAACGATTGCGTAGCTAAGAGCTTAGAGGAGCTGCGCGAGAAACACGTTATCGCTAAGGATCGGTCTATCTCTAGTAACGATTACTGCTACGTGGTGGCCTTAGGGGTGGGCGACGAGATCGAGTTAGAGAAGATCAAAGAGCGCCTGGCTAAGAGTATTACTACCTCCAACTTAGCCAGTAAGTATCTTAAAGAGCACCACCTCTTAGAGATGAGCGGCGAGGCTTTAGGGAAGGCCCTGGCCCAGCGTTTAGATACTCCTGAACTCTTGACCGTCTCCGACTTTGGTCGCCAGTTGAAGCGCCTCTTAGAGCGCAAGAGTCCGCTCAAGTGGGGGTTAGTAGTAGCTAAAGACGAAGGGGAGAGCCGCCAATTGGAGGATCTTTTGGATAAGGTCGACTGGGAACAGGAGGGCGGGGGCCAGACCGTCTTAGTAGATCTCACCTCCACCTTGCTCTCGCCCAAGAATTTTGGCGACTATATTGAGGGCATGGCCTACGCCTCGCTCTATAGTAGCAAGGACCGCAGCCAGGCGGAGGAGAGTCGCAAGAAGGCGGAGAGTCTCCTCGAGCAGGTTTGGCTCTCCAAATTGGCGGAGGGGCCCTTCCGCCTCTATGGCTCTAAGTTAAAGAAACCGGGGCAGAAGTATCCTACCTTAAATACCCTCTGCGAAGAGCTAAAGCGCCTCTTGAGCGCCTCATCCTCTTACCCCTTATTCGATTTAAATGAGCGGCTCAAAGATAGCTGGCTCAACTTGAGCCCCTCCCGCTTCATTCGGGCCGGCTTAGAGGCCCCCGCCCAGCCTAAGGGAGAGATGGCGGAGATCGAAAAGCGCCTGGGCTTAGGGGAGGTGTGGAGCGTCCCCAATTATTGGCAGGTCCCCCAACTTAAGGTTCTGCCCATCTCCCAATTGAAGGCCCATTTAGAAGAGCTGATGGAGAAAAATCTAGGCTCTAACGGCCACATCGGCTGGCAAGAGGTCTGGAATTATCTAGTTAAGGAGGCCTGCTTTAGGCCCAATAACCTCTACGGCTTCCTTTTAGGCTTCCTCTTAAAGGAGTACCAGGACCCGAAATATAGTTACGCCGATCGGGCGGGGGCCGGGGGCGTTATGGATATCGGGAAGCTCCAGGACCAGCTCAATAACCTCGTGCGCGGGAACGATAAGAATAAGGTCACCCTGGTGCGAGAGTCGCCGGAGATGGTCAGCTTTAAGAAGTTGGCCTCTTATGTGTGGAGTTTTAAGCTCAACGAGTCCGACTTCTCCAGCTGGCAGAAGCGTTTAGGGGCGGCCTTAAAGGAGCGGGTCTGGCCCTTATGGATGGTCTGGGAGCGCTTAGACGATCCCCAGGTGGTCCAAGGTTTGCAACTCTTCTGGGAGATCTCTAAGGAGGGCCCGGCCTCCGCCCGCCCCAAAGCCCAAGAGTTGGGCCGGCTCTACCAAGAGCGGGGCCAGGAGTGGGCTAGCCGTCTGCGGGAGGCGGTGGGTAAGGATAAGGCCCTGCAAGCTTTGCGCGACTTCTTAGATAAATTCCAGGAGGGGCGCTTAAATAAGCTGACGGCCCAATTGGGTTGGGAGCCTAAAAAGCTCCAGGAGCGCCTGCAATCGGCCTTCTCGACGGACATGGCCTACTCCTGGACTAAGGAGATAGGCCAAGATACGATCTCCGGGGTAGGGGATGAGTTAGAGCTCCTCTGGCGTCTGACGAATCTCTTAGGGCAAGGTCCCAAGGGTGGGCTCCAGGAGGCTATGAACGAGCTCAGTAAGCGCCTCTCCGAGCTCAGCTTGCCCTTCTCCACCTTAACGAGCTTAGAGAGCGGGGCCCTCAGCCCGGGCTTAGTCGATCGCTTAGACCGCTTATGTAAGGGTTACCGGGATTATAACTCCGACCTAGTGCGCAAGCAGTGGCTGGGCGCTTTGCAGGAGGAGGGTCAGAAGTTAGGGGAGCTCTTTGGCAACGAGTTAGACTCCTTTAAGAGCCTCTATAAGACCCAGCTCCAGGGCTTAGACGACGACTCGGTGGGCGAGGTCTTCGCCCAGTTGCGGGCTAGCCACCTCAATATCTCGAGCGGCTCCCTCGATTCCGCCCAAAAGCAGGTTTTAAAATTGGCCGCCTCCCAGCGGCGCAAGAGCTTGCAAGGGCGCATCCAACGCCTGTGGCAAGAGAAGAGCGGCTCCCCTAATCCTCGGGAATGGTCGCAAAAAAACCTCATCCCCATCCGCTACTTAGTGCCCCAAGAGGAGCGCGAGATCTCGGAATCCGCCTTCCGAGTTTTAAACGACTCCCAATCCTCCTTAGGGGAAGAGGAGGCCAAGCGCATCTTGGAGTGGCTGGAGAAGAGCTCGCTCTTTGGCTTAATGAACGACCTGCCCCGGGCTAAACTCCAGTTCCGGCAGCGGGTGGCGGGCCATTACCATAGTTTCGTGCCCTCCTCCCATAGCTTCTGCGAGAGCTTAGCTAAGAAGATGAAGGCGCCGGTCTACGACTGGACCGAACCCCAGATGTTGCCCGCCATTAAGGAGCTGGCCGAAGCGGAATATAAGGAGACGGGGCTGCCCCGCCTCAGCCGCCGCTTAGACGAGCTGCCCCCGGAGGTGCTCAAAACGCTCTTACTGGATGTCATTAAAGACGATGTGGAATTGGGGATCGCCCTAATCGATAAACCCTTTTAACTAAGCAGGCTTTAAGGGAGGTTGGAGATGGACTCTTATTGCGCACCGGCGCCCCCCGCCTACGGCGGGGGACGGCCCCACTGGTTAGTAGTGGGGGCCGAGTGGAGGGCGACCCGCGAGAGCCTAGCTGGCGAGGGTTTTACCACCTGGCGACTCTCCGACTACTGTCCCCATCCCGACAAGATCCCCAACTTTGAGCGCTTGTGGCGGGCGCTGCGCCAGGAGTTGGCGGAGAATCCTAGGGCCCAGATCTTAGTGGTGGGCTGCGGGGAGTGGGCCGCCCTGCGCGGCTATCGGGAGGGGCTGCAAGAGCTCTTAGAGCGCCAGGAGCGCCTCTCCTTAGAGCCACAGCAGCAACTGATCTTCCTCTGGCGGGGGCGGCAGCGCTTTTTGGAGGAGGCGGCCCAGCGCGACCCGCGCTTTAAGCCTTACCTCCATATCTTAGAGGAGTGGAACCCCCAACTAGAGCTAGAGATCGTGCGCTGGCAAGATCTGGGCTGGGCCCCTAGCTCCAATTGCTACCAAGGTTTAAAAAATCTCCTCTACGCCCTAGAGGAGTGGCGCCCGGGCGATAGTCGCCGCCTGGACTACCAGAGCGCCATCCCCTGGAGCCAAGCTAGCCTCAAGATCCGCTCCTTAGATTCCGCCTGGGCGGTCTTTAAAGAGCGCTTAGGGCCCTTAATGCGCTGGGAAGAGGGTTGGGGCAGCCCGGAGCGTTGGGAGAAGCTCTTAGAGCGCCACCGGGAAGTAGAAATAGACGCCCTCTCTAAGGGTTTAGAGGCTGAGCTGCGCCCTAGCGGCCTCTCCCTGCCCGAGCGCTTAGCCCGGGTGGCTAGCTCCTTAGGGGGCGAGGCCAAAATCCAAGAGCGCTGGCAATTGTGGCTAGGCTTAAAGGAAGAGTACGGCTTAAATCCCCAGCCCCAACGCTACTTGGAGAGGGTAATGCGCGCCTCCCAGACGCCCGAAGATTTGGGGGAGCGCTTATGGTCTACCCTCTGGGAAGAATCCGCCCCTAAGCAGGCCTCCGCCCGGGAGGAGCTCTTCTGGGAGCGCTATGAGCTTTTAAAGCGCTCGCCCTTAGACCAGCTGACCCCCGACTGGGCTCAAACCTGGCTGCCCCAGCTGCGCCGCCAGCAGGATTACCAGAATTATTTAAGCGACCTTACCCCTATAGAGCGCATCGAGTGGCTGCGCTACTTAGCCCAAAAGGGGAGTTTGGGGGTTAGCGAGCGCCAATTGGTAGAGAAGCATTACCCCGACTTAGGGCGCTATTTAAATGGGGCGGCCCCTTTTTACAAGTTGCCCTTAGAGGACCGGAGCTTAGACTTTATGGACTCCTACTTCCAAACTTACCGGGAGGCCAAAGTCTTAAATTCGATCCCTGCCGACTTTTTAGAGATCGTGCGCCAACAGGCTATAGAGCGCCTCTATAATCGCCTCTCTACTAAGGAGGGGCCTATCGCCAAATACGATCAGCCCGGGAGCTGCCTTTACTGGGTAGACGCCTTAGGGGTAGAGTACTTGCCCTACTTAGTCGCCCTCTGCCGGGAGTTTAATTTAAAGTGCCAAGTCTCTATCTTGCGAGCCAATCTGCCTACGCTGACCTCTACTAATAAAGACTTCTTCGAAGAGTGGCAGGGCCCTAAAGTTAAAGAGTCGGAGCTGGATAAACTCAAACATGGCAACGCCGATTACGACTTCTCTAAAGAGAGTCGGGCCGCCACCCACCTGCCCGCGGAACTTAGCCTCTTGCGCCGGGTGGTCCAAGATTGCGCCCGCCGCTTAGAGTCGGGCCAGTGTCAGCGCCTGCTCTTAGCTAGCGACCACGGGGCCTCCCGTCTGGCTGTGCTCTATGGTCGAGAGGCCAGTTATGAGATGGCCCAGAAGGGGCGCCATTCCGGGCGCTGTTGCCCCTGCTCGGAGTGGGAAGATTGCAATTTAGAGAATGTCAGCCGGGAGAATGGCTACTGGGTCTTAGCCGACTACGAGCGCTTTAAGGGCGGCCGGGCGGCCTCAGTGGAAGTCCATGGGGGCGCCTCCCTAGAGGAGGTAGTCATCCCCCTCCTAGTCTTAAGCTCTAAGGCTAGCCTACCCCCCGAGCGTCTGCCCGCTATCGAGCTCTTGACCCCCAGCGCGGAATACTCCCGCAAGAAGGGGATAACCTTGCATCTGCAAGTACCCTGGACGAACGCCCCCGACTTAGAGCTGCGCTGGAACGATGAAGTCCTGCCCCTGCAAGAGGAAAAACCCAGTATCTACCGAGCCTACTGGGAGAAACCGCCCGGCCCCGCTGCCTACACCCTGGAACTCTACCGGGGCGGAGTCTTGCAAAAAGAGTTGCAGATACAAGTGAGTAAGAAGAAGGGGATGACCCAGAATAGCGAGTTCGATTTTTAGGGAGCGAGAGAGATGGATACGGTTGCCAAATTGCGCGATAATTTTGAGGAGATGGCCCTCTATAAGGACCTTAAGGAGAGCGCCTTCTTTAGTTCCTTGGGCTTGCCGTCCTTTATGCGCGACTGGCTCTTACAGCGCTTCGAAGATAGCGAGGGCAACTTCGATAAGGAGGAGTTTCGGGAGTTCGTGCGCACCCACGTGCCCCGCCGCAGCGACTGGGAGGCCCTCAAGGCCCAGGTAGTCTTAGAGAATAAGGAGGTGCGCTTTCTCACTAAGATCGAGACTAATATCGACATTAACCGCGGCCAAGTCAATTTCGCCTTGCCCGAGTTCGGCCTGGGCTTTAGGGAGACGCTCATCGAGCAGTACGTCTGGGACGAAGTGGCCCATGACCTCACCAAAGAGGGCGGGGCCTGGGGGATCGTCGAGCTAGGCTACCAACCCGCCCAAGATCGGGACCCCGGGAAGATCCTCTTGCGCTCCTTTAAGAATTTCTGCCCCTACCGAGTGGAGCTCGACTATTTCCAAGAGGCCCGCGAAGATTTTAGCTTAGAAGAGTGGGTCGATATCCTCTTAGGGGCTATCGACTATAACCCCGAGGGCTACCTCAACTTAGAAGAGAAGTTGACTATGCTTACCCGCCTCTTGCCCTTTGTGGAGAAGAGGCTCAACCTCATCGAGCTGGCCCCCAAAGGGACGGGCAAATCCTACCTCTTCGGTCAGATCAGTCGCTTCGGCTGGCTCTCTAGCGGCGGAAAGATGACGCGGGCCAAGATGTTCTACGATATGAATACCAAACGGGAGGGCCTCATCTCCGGCCACGATTTCGTAGTCTTAGACGAGGTGCAGACTATCGCCTTCTCCGACGTCGACGAGATGCGCGCCGCTCTCAAAGGGTATATGGAGTCGGGCCAATTTACGGTGGGCAATTACCACGGGCGCTCGGAAGCGGGAGTAGTGCTCTGCGGCAACTTGCGCAAAGAGATTATGGACCAGGACGGACAGGCCAATATGTTCCAAGAGGTGCCCCCCATCTTCCAAGAGTCGGCCCTCATAGAGCGCTTCCACGGCTTTATTAAGGGTTGGAATATACCCCGTATCCGCGAGAATATTAAGGTCTCGGGTTGGGCCTTAAACTCCGAATATTTCTGCTCCATCATGCACGAATTGCGCAGCGACACCGCCTACCGGGCCGTAGTAGACGAGATCCTGGAAGTGCCTGCGACCGCCGATACTCGCGATACGGAGGCTATTAAGAGGATCGCCACCGCCTACCTCAAGCTGCTCTTCCCCCACGTGCGCCGGGCCAACCAAGTGCCCGGGGAGCTCTTCCGCCACTACTGTCTGGAAAGGGCTATGGAGATGCGCCAAACTATCGTCACCCAACTGGGGCTCTTAGATAACGAGTACCGCGGCAAACGGGTTCCCGCCTTAGAGCTCAAACCCCAGTTCCGCAGCTCTAAAGAGCTAATCTCTAACTTCTAACTTAGGAACGCAATTATGGCTAAAAAGTATCGCTGTATCGCCTGCGGGCACGAACCTTTGACCCGCAACGAGGTGGGCTTAAATCGCAAACTGCGCGGCCGCAACGTGCGCGAGTTCTACTGCCTGCAGTGTCTGGCCGAAGAGCTGGGCGCCACCCCCGAAGATCTCTTAGAGCAGATCGAATTCTTTAAAGAGGAGGGCTGTACCCTCTTTGGCTAAGTTTGAGCCCCCACTCTATCTAGATAACGCCGCCACCACCCCCTTAAGTCCCGCAGCTCTAGAAGTGATGCGCCCCTACCTCCAAGAGCGCTTCGGGAACCCCTCCTCGCTCTACCGCCTGGGACGTCAAGCTAAGAAGGCTATCGAAGAGGCCCGAGCCACTATCGCCCGCGCCCTAGGGGTCTTGCCCCAGGAGATCTACTTTACCTCCGGAGGTACGGAGGCCGATAACTGGGCCTTGCGCGGGATTATTGAGCGTACCATCTTAGAGCGGGGTCCTAACTTCTGGGCGCCCCAGGGGGGAGCTGTGCTCCTAACCTCCCAGATAGAACATCACGCCGTCCTGCGCTGCGCCCAGTACCTAGAGCGCTTCTTTAACTTGCCTGTCAGCTACTTGCCCGTAGACCGGGAAGGGCGGGTCCAGCCGGAGACCCTGCAAGCGGAATTGGGTCCCAACGCCACCTTAGTCTCTATTATGACCGCCAATAATGAGCTAGGCTGTTTGCAACCTATCCCCCAGCTGGCCCAACGCGCCCACCAGGCGGGCGCCTATTTCCATACCGACGCCGTCCAAGCGGTAGGGCATCTCGACTTGCAGATCCCCCAACTGGGAGTAGACCTCCTCTCCGCCTCCGCCCATAAGTTCCAAGGGCCCAAAGGGATAGGATTCCTCTACCTGCGCCAAGGGATTGAGATCGAGCCCCTCCTCCACGGCGGAGCCCAAGAACGGAACCTGCGCGCCGGTACAGAGAACGTAGCCGCCATCGTAGGCATGGCCCGAGCCCTAGAAGAGAGTTTGCGCCATCTGCAGCAAAGAAACTTGCATCTGCAACGTTTGGAAGACGAACTACTCCGACTCCTGCGCGAGAAGGGGGTGCCCTTTAAGCTCAATAGCCACCCCCCCAAACTGCCCGGGGTGCTCAATCTTTCTTTCCCCAACTGCGAAGGGGAGACTATCCAACAGCGACTCAACCTCCAAGGGATAGCCGTAGCCACCGGCTCCGCCTGCGACTCCCACGATTTCCAGATCTCTCATGTAATTAAAGCCTTGAAACTGCAGAGGGAGTACGCGTTGGGCGCCGTGCGTATTGCGTTTTAGCCTAATTCCGAATTAGCTTAAATCCTGCGGTAACTTAACTTACGGCCGAGCGTTAAGTCCCAGCCATTATGTAAGTACGACATCTAAAGAAACCCCGAAGTCTTGGAGTTCGTATATGGGTGTGCCGTCGGCGCAGACGAGGCAGTCGCCTTTGAGGTAGGGGCGTTCGTCTGAGCCGCGTTCGGTTAGGGAGAGGTGGACGGTCGTCTCGCAGTTGCGGGGGATAATTTGGCCGCGGTAGAGCCAGCGGTGCGGTCTCTCCAGAAGGATAGCCGAGAAGGTGTGGCTCTCCCGATACTGGGGCCAGATCTCTAGGGCCGCCGCTTTGAGGGCTTCTAGGCAGGACTCCAAGCCTAAAGAGCCGGGTATGACCGGATCTTGATAGAAATGGGCCTTAAAGAACCAGTCGCTAGGATCGACCTGCTTGCGAGCTACGACCGCCCCCAGTCCTTTCCAGCCGCCTTGGGGGTACCAAGCCCACTCGTCTAACATCAGGAGGGCCCGACTGGGCAGGGAGAGGGGGGCGTGGGGTGAGGAGTGGCTGTCGGCGGGGTCTAAGGGCGCGGTGCGCTCTAAGGGTCGGAAGGGTAGGGGCTGGTCGGGCTGCCAGATCTTCTGCCGGCCGCCGCGCACTCCCACTTGGTTGGCCAGAGCGGAGGCGGTAAAGAAGCCAAAGTGGGTCGTCCCTTCGTAGATAGTCTCACCCAGCTGGCCCATCCACATTTGGAAGTCGTGGATAATGAGCCCGCCCGCCTGAGCCGACTTAGTGAGTCGAACCCGGATAGTGAGCGTACCCATCTGGGGGGTAATCTCCCGATAGAGGGTAGCCTGACCGCCCAGATTGCGATAATAGAGCGGCTCTTGGGTATAGCGCGAGCCGCCTACGTAGGACGAGACCCAGCCGCAAGCCTGGAGGGCGATCTCATTTAAGACGCAGTAGGGCATATTCCCAGTGCGATTGGCCGCAAAGTACCAGGCCTGCGGGGGAATATCATATTGAGCCTCTACCCAGCCTCCGGGCGTGGGGTCTAAGTAGGGCTGGTCGACCTGGGTAATGCGACTCAAGAACTGGTAGGGCGGGCCGGGTAAGCGCGCTAAGAAGCGCCCATCGAAGGGAGCAAATTCCGGACCTAAGGCCTTAGAGGGTAACCCCGTCGCCAATTCGAGGAGCTGCTCTTCGGTAAAGACGGCCTTTTTAGGGGGATCGCCCCGGTGGAGCGAGTGCTCAGCCACTTGCCAGAGCCCCTCTAAGTACTCTCGATCTAAGCCGCTCAGCTGGAGGGACATATCCTCAAAGCCTACGATAGGCTTCCCGTCGGCGTACATCACCGCTTCGGCAATGACGTAAGGGGTGGGATTGTAGCCCAGCTCTTTGATCTCGATCTGGTAGCGCACCGTCTTAGTGGTCGCTAAGACCGGACCGCGACACTTGAGGGTCACCTTACAACCGGGTACCGGCTCGTAAGCCACCTTTTGGCGCTCGCCCACCCACCCTAAGCGGGTCAAGAGGAAGCGCAGGGCCTGGGAGCAGCAGTCGTACATCAAGGTCCCGGGCATAACCATATCGTCGCAGAAATGGCAGACTAAGTACCAATCCTGAGGATGGACGTCGGCCTCGCCGACGACGCGTCCTAAGCCCCAACGGCCGCCTTGGGGATCGCACTCGGGGATCCGATGGATGAGGGCCAAGAGCCCGTCGGGCAAGCGCACCGGATCCTTTAAGGCCAAATTGGCAAAGGGCGCCCCTAAGGCCTCTAAGCGGCCCTGGCGCAAGGCCTCTACTACCTCTTCTCCATAGCTCTCAGCCTGCAGCGGGAGTAAGGGCCGGTAGTTAGGATCGCACTTCCCGGGGGCGGGGCGATCGCGGTCGGCGCTCAAGATGAGCCCGCCATTATTCTCGATCTCGGCGTAGGTAAAGAACCCGGCGCAGCCATTGCGCATGGTAGAGAAGGGCTGGTCGCCTATATAACTATCGTACTCAAAGAAGAAGAGCCAAGTCGCGCCTTGGTTGAGGAAATGGCGGATGCGAATATCGTAGCGGATCGTCTCCCCGGGCTGGGGCAAGCCGCGATGGAAGGTCACTTGGGCGTCTAAGAGCCGGTAGACGCGCTGCCCCTGAGCCTTAAAGTCGATACCTAACCAACTGCAGAGGAAGAGATCGGCCTGACCGGCCTCGACGGAGATAAAGACCGGAGCCCGGCCCCCGTCTAAGTACCAGATCCCCTCTAAGACGTCGTGCTCAGTGACCACCCGGCCCGAGCCTAAGGAGAGAGGCTCCCCCTCCACCTCTAAGATGCGATCCACCAACATGAGCGGCTCAGCTGGCAGGCGCACGCGAGTAGAGTAGGAGTCGATGGGGGCGAATTTAGGCCCTAAGACCTGACCGATCTTCCCCACCGCAAACTCTAAACACTGGTCGCGATCGAGGAAGAGGGACAAGGAGGGCGGAGCCAGACTGGGCTTAGGACCGTAGGCGTAAGCGCCCGGATGGAGGATCTGGCGCCCGGCCAACATGGGCAGATAAGCGGAACGCGACTCTAAGGGCGGGAACTCCTGACCCTGAGTCGGGCTTTGAACTTGGACCTGAACTTGGGCCTGGGGCTGAGGTTGGATCTGAACTTGGGCCTGAGGTTCTAAGGGAAGGGACTCCAAGGGGAGGGGCGCGGCGAGGGCGTAACCTTGACCCTGGAGGGCGGCCACTAACTGGCTCTGCCGGTTGACGATCTCCGCCCACCCTTGGGCCGATTGCTGGGTAAAGGCCAACCACTGGCGGTGCAAACTCTCCTCCCATTGGCCGCCCTCCTGTAAGAGCTGGACCCAAGGATGGGGGTTGAAAGTAGAGGTGGGAACTGCGGCCAATTGGGGCGTCGGGGCCGACTGAGGGGCCGGGGCGGGGGTAGAGAGAGCGGGCGCCGGGGCTATAGGTTGGGCCGGGAAATTGGGCGCGGCGGGGGGCGCAGCCTCGGGGGCGGGAGTAAGCTCCTCGGACAGGGCGGGAGCGCTCTGGGTTAGCGTCGGGAACTTAGGTAAGGCGGGGGCGTAAGGGGCTCTCCCTAAGCGCAGGTCCTTACTGGGGGTAGCGGCTGGAGCGCTCTCCAGCTGGCCCCAGAGTTCTACTAAGTTGGGGCGCAGGCCCTGACTCAAGACGGCGGCCAGGAAGTGGGCCAAGGAGAGGGCCTCATTCTGGTTGCGGACGCTCAAGCTGTAGGCCGCGTGGGGCTCGTCTCTCAAGATACTGCGGATCATGCGCGTACAAGAGGCGCCCGGACCCATCTCTAAGAAGAGGCGCACCCCGTCCGCCCAGGCTTGGCGGATAGTGGCGGGATAGTTGAAGCCGTGCTGGCCGTGGCCGGCGATAGAGTCGGCTATGGCCTCCGAGGTGAGGGGGTAGGCCTTTTGGAAGTAGGCGCTATAGAAATCGATACCGGGCGGAGGGGTACAAGGCAGATGGTGCATCTCCCAATACTGGCGGGCTACGGGGGCTAAGCAGTCGCAATGGACGGTATCGACTCCGCTCACGGTAATAGCTTGGGTATGCAAGCGGCGACAGAGCTCCTCTAAGGCCTGGGGGACGCCGCCCACTACGCATTCTGTATCGGTATTGACGATTAAGAGGCGGATACGCTCGATCCCCTCCATAGCGGCGCTAACTTGGGGGGCGGGCAGGCGCAAGAGGCCCACTACCCAGGTGAAGGGCTCCTCAGCTGGGATCTGCCAGGCCTGGCGGGCGGAGCGGCAGGGACCGGAGAGATCCTTCCTAAAGAGCTCGGAACTTTGCATGCGCTCGTACATCAGATCGGGATCGGGCCAGGCGCCTAAAGAGAAGAGGGCCGCCGACTCCCCTAAGCTGTAGCCGATGGCCGCTTGGGGCTCGATCCCCAAGTGGCGTACGACGGCCGTAGAGAGCATGGCGAAACTGACCTGGGAGAACATCATCTGGTGGGTATCGGCGCTCAGACGCTCCCAAGCGCGATGTTGCCAACCCTCGCTCCAATCTAGGGCGTACGGCTGATTCCAGCGCGCCATAAACTCGTCGGCCAAGTACTTTTGGCGACTATCTAAGGCCTCCATCTGGGCCGGGAAGCGCAGGGCCAACTCTCTGCCCAAACCTAAGAAGTTAGCTCCGGAGCCGGGATAGACGAAGGCCACTTTCCCTTGGGCGGCCAGAGGCTGGGGGTGATAGTAGATATTGCCCCGCTCTAAACTCTCCTGAGGGCGCTCGCTCACATGTTGTAAGGCCAACTCTAAGTCGCGCTTGAGGTCTTGGAGGGGATTCTCGACTTCTAAATTGAGGACGATAGCCGCCGCCAAGGGGGCTTGGAGATCGCTCTCTCGATACCACTGCAGGCTGAGGGCCGCCAAAGTCTGGCGCTGCTGGGCGGGGGTGAGCTCCGAGGCCGGGAGGTTCTCTAATTCCGCCAAGAGGGCGCTCAGCCGCTGGGTGATGGCTGCGGGCTCGGGGCCGGCCGCTACGACTACTAAGGCGCTGGGAGGGAGGAGCGAGGAGAGGGCTTTAGCCTCCGCGGGGGACTCTTCCACCTCCTCTAAGAGGGCGGCGCCATAATGGTCGGGATAGGCTCTAGCTAAGACGCCCGCTTGGCGCTTCCCTTGGGCTCTATTGCGGTACCAGTAAGCGCTCTGGCGGGGCGCAAAGAGGCGACTATCCTGCCACAATTGGGGCTCGGCCAACGGGCGGGTAAAGTTGGGAGTAGCGGGTAGGGCGTGGCGGTAGAGGCAGAGGGCGCTCTTTAAGACGGAGGCTAAGGCGCTGACACAACCCGTCTGCCCGATTAAGCGCTCTAAACTGCCCACGGCTAAGGGGCGCTGGCCCTCCTTAAATAAGTTCAAAAGCTGGGGGGCTAAGGTGGAGGACTCTTCCAGCCACAGGGAGTTAGCTAACTCTAAGTAGCTCAAATTCTGGGGCTTAGACCAACTCTGGGCGCAGGCTTTGGAGAGTTCCCCTTGGCTTAGACCTACCCCGCGCAAGACGGCGTAGATGCGGTCCCCTGCCGCTTGGGCTTCGCTGAGGCGCTTTAAGACTAAGGTGCAGACCCCCTCAGAGTATAAGGGCTCCTCGCTATCTAAGCCCTGCTCTTGAGGGCTGAGGTGGGTTAAGGCCTGGCGAATATCGCCCTGGAGGTCGATAGCCCCCACTAAGACCAGGTCTAAATGGCCGGCGCGCAGGGAGTCTAAGCCCAACTTTAAGGCCTCCAGACCGGAGAGCTCCTGGGCGGAGAGGCTAAAGGAGGAACCGCCAAATTGGAACTCGCGGGCTACGCGGCTAGCGGCGATACTCCCCAAGGCCCCTAAAGTCCTAGTAGCGTCTAAGGGGGCGGAGATATCCTCTTGGAGCTTATCTAACCACTCTTCCTCTTCGGCGGGGCTTAAACCCAGCTCCTTAGCCCACTGGGCTACTAAGGGGGGCAGGTTCCAGCGCAAATTAAAGTTGGTCGTATTGGGATCGAGGGCGATACCGATAAAGGCCCCCGCCCGCTGGCGTACCTGGCGCAGAGGCTCGCCCGCATCTAAGAGGGCCTGGGCGGCGCAGGTCAAGAGGGCCGACTGTTGGGGCAGGATGGAATCTAAGTCGGCGGGCGGAATGCGGAAGCGACCCAACGGGAAGGAGAATTTGTCGATATAATTGCCGCCCGCGCTGGGACCCTCTATCCCCTGCCAACGCTGGGGGGGAAGGGGCTCGCTCAGCTCTAAGCCCTGGAAGAGGGCCCGTTGGAAGGAGTCTAAATTCTCTAAAGGCCCTAAATGGCAGGCCAAGCCGACGATAGCTACCGGCTCTTCTTCATCTGCGGCGGGGGAGGGGGCGGCGTTCGCGGCGATCGTCGGGAGGGGGGTAAGCTCTGCGGCGGGGGAGCGGTACTCCTCTAAGATGAGGTGGGCGTTGATACCGCCAAAGCCAAAGCCGCTGACCGCCGCTCGCCGGGGCTCTGGGCCTACCTGGGGCCACTCTTGGAGCTGGCTAGAAATGCGGAAGGGGGTAGACTCTAAATCCCAGGCCGACTCTTGGAAATTGACTTGGGGGGTAATCTGTCCTTTCTCTAAGTTGAGGACGGTGCGAATGAGGCCGGCGGCCCCGGCGGCCGTCAAGAGGTGGCCTACCATGGCCTTGACGGAGCGCAACTGGCACAACTTCTGGGCCGGAGCCCCCTCCCACAGTTGGCGCAAGCTCTCTAATTCCACCTTATCGCCTACTGGAGTGCCCGTGCCGTGACACTCGATCAGTTCCACCTGCCAAGGCTCTAAATGGCAGCTCTGGTAGGCTTGGCGCAGGCAGCGCAGTTGGCCCTCGCTGGAGGGGGCCAATAAGTTGCCCTGGAGGTCATTGGAGATCCCCGCCCCGCGAATAATAGCGTAGATATGGTCTCCATCGGCTTGGGCGCGCTCTAAGGTCTTGAGTAAGACTAAACCGCAGCCTTCGCCCACCATCAAACCGTCGGCCCGCTTATCGAAGGGGGCGCACAGACCGCTGGGCGAAAGGGCTCGCAGGGCGGAGAAGCCCATCTGGGTGTAGAGGGAATCGGGGCGAGAGAGTCCGCCCGCCAACATAGCTTGGGCCCGACCGGCTAAGAGCTCTCGACAGGCCAATTCGATAGCTACCAGCGAGGAGGCGCAGGCCGCGTCTAAGGTGTAGCCCCCCAGACCTAAATGGAGTTGAGCGGCTACCAGCTGGGCGGGGAGACCTACGGCCGCCACGTTGTAGGGAGCGGCGGGAGGGAGTTGGGGATTAGCTGCGGGGAGCGGGCAGGGCCTATCCTGGGGCCAGAGGGTGCGCAGCCTCTTTAAGAAGTCGCCCCCTAAGACTTCCCAACTTAAGTTGGAGGTGGTGTCGGTGGGGAGGGCGATGGAGGCCATAATGAGCCCCGTCTCCTCTAAGGGGAGGGCGGTCTGAGAAATAATAGTCTGGCGGGCGGTAGCTAAGGCCAGGCAGAAGAGAGGGTCTATCCCCTCAGGCAAGCCCAAGGAGGCCGGAGTCGGGATAGTATCGAGGTAGTAGCCCCGCTTATTGCGCAAAGTATCGGGCTGGAAGGTAGAGCTCAGGCGCTGGTGGATATACTCGGGCCAGCGGCCGGGCGGAGAGTCTTGGGATAGATCGCGCCCTTCCAGCAGGCGCTGCCAGTACTCCTCTACATTGTGGGCTCCGGGGAAGTGGAGACCTAAACCTACGATGGCGATGGCCGCTCTATCTTGATACTCTCTCATTTCGTTTTCACCCTAAAAAATGTCTGGGGTCTTAAAAAAGGGTATGGCTGCCCCTCTAGGAGCGAGCTCCTAGAGGGGCAGCCACTGCGCTAACTAGAGCGCTCACTATTGGCCCAACTTATTGTGGCGGAAGGACTGAGCTAACTCGGGGGTCATAATCCAGCGCACGTCGCGCCACTCGGCCAGGATACCGCGCTTATCGACTAAGAAGATGTCTCCGCACATCTGGTTTTTGGAGATCTCCTTGGGATAGAGCAAGATCTTAGCCTCCTCCGGGAACTCGCGCACGTACTGGCGGTAGCGGCCGCCGAACATGGGCAGGGAGCACATGTGGCGCTGAGCGCCAGTCCAGAAGAGTCCACTCTGCAAGGCTCCGTCTAAGAAGAGGGGATGGGTAATCGTCTGTTTACCGCAGGCTAAGGGGGCGCGCTCGCCCTTGGGGGCCGCTACCTTGGCCAATAAGCCCTGGTCGCTGCAAGATTTGACCTTGCGGATGGCTTGCAAGCTGGGGCCGTGGAAGAGGTAACGCTGGTAGGCCTCCTGGGTGGAGAGGGGATAATCCCGCTCCTGGATGTGGGGCAGGCGGCTAGAGTCGGCGGGCTGATGGCGCACCTCGGCGCTCAAAAGGGCCGTACCCGCGGCGCAGCGCTCCGTCTTCTCGCCGGGCAGGTGGTGATCTAAGTAGAAGTTGACCTGCAAGAGGCCCGACTGCTCCTTAATGTCTACGATATTGACGCTCAGAGAGCTATCGGCCAATAACTCTTGGGGGGTCTCGCCGTGGGGGAGGGTGACGGGCTTTAAGATGCGCAAGTTGTCGCAGCCCCGGAAATGGTAGTGGGGGAAGTAACGCTGGCAGGCCTGAGCTACGATCTCTACCATAAGGGCCAAGGGCACTACGGAGTTGCCATTAAAGACGTGATCTTCTAAGAGGGGGTACTCCTTTAAGGTGAGGGGCGTCTGGTAAGGGGTGTGGACGTCTAACTCGGGCTCCGTTGGGGCGCTAGTTGGGGGAGCGGTCTCGGCGCCGGGGGTCTCCTCCGGGGAGGGATAACTCTCTTGGGGCGCGTCAAAGCCTTTGCCAAAGATGAGTTCATGCTCATTTTGGGGACCGGCCAAGATCTCGGCGACTAAACTCTGGGCGCCGCGCCGGTAGTCGATGAGCTCGATTCCCAACTTATCGAACTGCTGGCGCAAGTTGCGGTCGACCATCCCGCCGTCCCAAGGACCCCACCCTAAAGCGCCAAAGCGCACCTCGGGGCGGAAGTGGGAGGCCAGGTAGGTAAACTTATTCATCACCTCGTTGGCCATGGCATAATCGCACTGGCCCGGACGACCGAAGCGGGCGGAGACGGAAGAGAAGGAGTAGACGAACTGCAGGGGTTCATCCTGTAAGGCCTGGTAGAAGTTGTAGAGGCCGGTGACCTTAGTATCGAAGACGCGGTCGAACTGTTCGTCCGTCTTATCTACAACTAAGCGGTCGGCTAAGACGCCCGCCCCGTGAATGAGGCCTACGATGGGACCAAAGCGCTCGTGGGCGTCGCGGACGATCATCTGGGCCAACTCGTCGTCGCGGACGTCCATGGAGACGTAATTGACCCGAGAACCGTAAGAGCGGACCTCGGCGATAGTCTTCGTGATCTCCCGATTAGCTAAGATGCGCTGACACTCTTTCTCCAACTGCTGGGGGGAGAGGCTGCGCCCACCCTCTTTAGCCTGTTTGAAGATGAGGGACTTTAAGTCGCGGGCGTTGGTAGCTCCGGTAGTGAGGGAAGACTCCGGCGTGGGGACGGCGGAGCGCCCCACCAAGACGAAGTTGGGGCGGCAGAGCTTAGCCAATAACTTGACGCACTGGGCGGTGACCCCGCGCGCGCCCCCCGTAACTAAGATGGTCGAGTGAGGGGGCAAGAGGTGTAAGTTAGTAAAGTCTAAGGGCTCCTCGCGCAAGACGGGGATGCGCCTCCCCTGGGGGGAGAGGCCCACTTCGTTGCTGCCTTCCGACTGTAACTCGCGCACTAACTGGCCCGCCGCCTCGGTCGCCGTCAGCTGGGGATGGAGGTCGAAGGAGCGACAGACGGTGTGCGGATACTCCTGAGCTAAGACCCTAGTCAAGCCGTGTAGCCCGGCGGCCAAAGGATCGCAGGGCTGACCGCTCGTTCCAAATTGACCGTCTAAGCGGGTAATCGTAACTATTAAGCTAGGCTGACGCCGCTGCAGGGCCCAGGTCTGGGCCAGACTGCGGGCCAAGCGGAAGCGCTCTTTGAGATTCTCCGCGGCGGCGGAACGCTGGAAGAAGATCTCCTCTTCCCGTTGGGGCGCCTGGGAGGGCAAGGTCAAGAAGAGGGCGCTAACCGCAGGCAGGGCGGCCAGATACTGAGGATCGGAAGCCTGGGCGAGATCGACTAACTCTACCTGGAGCCCTTGCCTAGTTAAGACGGGGGCTAAGGCGGGGGCGATAAAGCCGTCGTCTAAGAGCAGGTAGAGGCCGCGCTTATCGAGCTGGCGACCGCGCAGCGGATTGGGAGCCAACTCGTAGCTGAGGACCCGACGTAAGAGGCGATCGGCGGGAGCTCCCCCCAGCTCCTCTACTTCAAAAGGGAGGGCGTCCGTCTCCGCTACCGGGGCTACCGCATCGGTGGGCGCCGCAGTCTCAGCGGGCGCGGCCGATTCCGCAGGGGCCGCATTCTCAGCGGGAGCGGGACTAGGGACGGGTGCCTCCTCCGCTTGAGGCGCAGCCTGAGAGGTAGAGTCAGAGTCAGAGGTGGAGTCGGATCTGGGACCTTGAGGAGCGGGACCGGGCTGCGGGGGCTGGGGGCCGTCTTCGCCCGATAAGGCGCGCACAATATCGCCAATAGTGCGCAAACTATTGAGCTCCTCGGGGGCGATCTCGCCCGCCTTAGGCAGGACCTTTTGTAAGGTAGCTAAGATCTCGACCCTCTTAATAGAGTCGATCCCTAAATCGCTCTCTAAGTCCATCTCCGGGCTGAGCGTCTCTAAGGGATAGCCCGTAGCTTGGGCGATGACCTCTAAGACTAAGGCCAGAGCGTCGCTAGGAGAGGCGGCCTGGGCGGGAGCGGCCACCGGAGCGGAGGGGGCGCTAGCTTGCAGAGCTTGGGCAATATCGCGCAAGGTGTGCAAGTTGCTGAGACTCTCCGAATCTAAGTGGGCCGCGCTGCCGGGCAGGAGCTTCTGCAAGGTGGCCAGGATCTCTACCCTCTTAATAGAGTCGATCCCCAGGTCGCTCTCTAAGTCCATATCTAAGTTGAGGGTCTCCAGAGGGTAACCCGTGGTCTGGGCTACGACCTCCAAGACGGCCTCCGCGGGATCTAAGTGGGCTGCGGGAGGCGCCGCGCTAGCCACCGTCTCGCTGGGAGCGGTCGTTGCGGCGGGAGCGGCGCTGGCCGTAGCTTTCTGGGCGGGGGCCAATTTTTCCACGATCTGGCGCAAGGTGCGCAAGCTATTGAGCTCTTCGGGAGCTAACTCCTGAGCCTGGGGGAAGACCTTTTGCATAGCGGCCAGGATCTCCACCCTCTTAATGGAGTCGATGCCCAGGTCGCTCTCTAAGTCCATATCCAAGTTGAGCGTCTCCTGAGGATAACCGGTAGCCTGGGAGACGACCTCTAAGAGGCGCTGGGCGGCGTCTACGGGGGCCGCCTCGCTAGGAGCGGCTGCGGACAGGGCGGGAGCTTCAGCCGTCGGAGCGGTCTGGGCGGGAGCGCTGAGGGTGCCGATCTTACTCTGTAAACGCTGGGCCACTTGGCGCAAGGTCTGTAAAGAGCCGATCTCCTCGGGGGCGATCTCGCTCACCTGGGGCAACTCTTTGTGCAGAGCGGAGAGAATCTCCACTCGCTTAATAGAGTCGATCCCTAAGTCGCCCTCTAAACTCATATCTAAATTGAGCATCTCCAGGGGATAACCCGTCATCTGAGCTACGGTAGCTAAGATCTTCTGCTGGATCTCGGCTGGGCTCAAAGCGGCTCCCGTCGCAACTGCGGGGCTAGGGACCGCCTGGGGAGCGGGGGCCGGAGTAGGCGCAGCTTTAGGGGCGCTGGGGGCTACGGGCTCAGGGGGCAAGGGGGTAGAGGTCAACTCCGGGGCGGGGGCCTGGGTAGGTAGCGGGGCGCCTACCGGCAGGGAGGGGCTGGGGAAAGCCGGGGCTTGAGGCCAAGGGGTCGGGGCCACGGAGGGAAATGCGGCCTGGGCCAGGGGCGGAGCGCTTACGGTTAAGGGGCGGCTCAAGGGAGCCTGGCCTAACTGGGCGCCCGCTAAGTTCTGCTGAGCGGCAATAATCGCTTGCAGCGAGCTCTGGATCTGGGCCTGACTTTGCAAGAATTGCAAGTGAGCGGCGGCCGTCTGGGCCTGGAGGGCCTGCAGAGCGGCTAACCCTTGTTGGATAGTCTGCAAAGCCTGGGCCATAATGGGCGCCGCGTGGCTGCTGACGGGGGCCGGAACCTGGAGCTGGGCTGGAAGCTTAGGCGCGGCCGCCGGGGCGGCGGGAGCCGGGATGCGCTCCGGGATCGGACCCTCTTGCGGGCCAGGGGCGGGCGCGGGCGGCACGGGGATGGCCGGAGGGGCTACCTTGGGGAGGGGAGGCAAAGGCTCATTAGCCGCAGCCGTCTCTAAAGTGACCTCCTCTAAGGGCTGAGGGGCGGGCGCTGGCAAGACGGGCGGGTTATCGCTCACAAAGTGTAAGGGCTGGTAACCTTCGACGGGCTCTTTAGGATCGCAATAAGGGGCGGGGGCCTTCTTATTGGGGGTCCGGTAATTGGCGCCGCTAATGGGGATTACCATGCGTTTAGCGCGCGGCTTGGAGACGGGGGCCTCCCAGGCGCTCAACTTGAGAGGGGCGCCCAGAGCGGAGAGTTGAGCCAAAGTCAGGGCGATACCCTGGAGCTCGGCCCCGCCCTTGCGGCCGTCGGTAGAGATCAGGTAGTGGGGGCGCTGCCCCAAGATCTTCTTGACGAGGCCGGTGAGGACCGTCTTGGGACCCACCTCGATGAAGGTGCGGAAGCCCGCCTGGTACATATTTTCGATAATCTCAATAAAGCGCACCGAGCTCACCAACTGGTCGCCCAAAGTATTGGCGATCTCCTCCGGGCTCTGCGGATAGGGCTGGGCGGAGATATTGGCATAGACGGGCACTTGGGGCGCCTTGAGCTCTAAGGCGGCCAGAGCCTCTCCGAAGGGCTGGCGGGCGCTAGCCATTAAGGAGCTGTGGAAAGCGGCCGAAACTTGGAGGCGGTGGGCGGTAATCTTGCGCTCTTTGCAGAGGGCCTCCGCCTGGTCGATAGCCTCCTTAGGACCGGAGATGACCCCTTGGGTGGGGTGGTTGCGGTTAGCTAAGACTAACTCGCCGCCCACCTCTGCCACTAAGGCCTCGATCTTGGCCAAAGGAGCGGAGAGGGCGGACATGGCCCCGCGCCCGCCGTCGCCGGCGGCCATCAAGGAACCGCGCAGAGCGGAGAGGCGGAAGAGCTCGCTCTGAGAGTAGACCCCCGCCCGCTCTAAGGCTACTAACTCGCCGTAGGAGTGGCCGGCCAAAGCCTGAGGCTTTAAGCCAAAGCTCTCTAAGACGCGAGCCATAGAGGATTCGATAGTCCCTAAGGAGGGCTGGGCCACTTGGGTAGCGGTCAGAGCCTGATTCCAGCTAGTAGCCTCTTGAGGGTCGAAGTGGGAGATGGGGAAGATGAAGGCGGCCGGATCCTGGGAGGGATCTAAGAGCTGGTGGGCCTTCTCTAAGGAGGCGAAGGCCTCGGGGAAGATAGAGAAGAGGTCGCGGCCCATGCCCACATACTGACTGCCCTGACCGGGGAAGAGGAAGGCTATCTGACCGCGCTCGATCTCGCCTTCACCGTAGAAGGCGTTGGCGGGCAGGGTCGACTCCTCTTCTAAAGCTTGAGCCAATTCGGCTAACTTCTCCTGCGAGTCGTTAGGGCCGCAGACTAAGGTAGCCCGGAAGGGGGCGGAAGCCTGGAAGGAGCGGCGCGACTCTTGGGCCCAGTAGGCGCTCTCGTAGGGCGGAACTTGGGAGGCTTGGCGTACGGCCGCCGCTAACTCCGGACGGCTGGGGGCGCTGAAGGCCCAGATCTGGCAGGAACCGTCCCAGGCGGGCTGGGTGCGCTTGGGAGAGTACTCCTCTAAGACGATATGGAAGTTGCTGCCGCCAAAGCCAAAGGAGGAGACCCCCGCCCGGCGCGGATGCTGGGAACTGAGCCAGGGGCGAGTATCGATGTTGAGGTAGAAGGGCGTCTCCCTTAAGTTGAGCTTAGGATGGGGGGCGCTAATATTGAGGGTGGGGGGTAAGACCTTATAGAAGAGGGCCAGGGCCGTCTTGGCTAAACTGGCCGCTCCCGCCGCCGCCTTGGTGTGGCCAATCTGCGATTTGACCGTTCCCAAAGCGCAGGAGTCGGAGGGCTGGCGCTCCTTAAAGACCTCGCGCAGAGAGTTGAATTCGACAATATCTCCCACCTTAGTCCCCGTACCGTGGGCCTCTACCATATCGACCGTTTGGGGATCGATGTGGGCCGCCTCGTAGGCCCGGCGCAGGGCGATAGCTTGGCCGGGGGCGCTGGGGGCGTAGATAGAGCCCGAGTTGCCGTCGGAGGAGGAACCCATGCCTCTAATGACGGCGTAGATCTTATCTTGATCGCGCTCGGCGTCGGCTAAGCGCTTGAGGACGAAGATGCCCACCCCTTCCCCTAAGAGGGTGCCGTCGGCGTCGGCTGAGAAGGGGGCGATGCGGCCGGAATCGGAGAGGGCCGGGGTCTTGGAGAAGCACGTGAACATGAAGATGTCATTGAAGGTGTCCACGCCGCCGGTGAGGACCATATCCGCTTGGCCGGCTTGTAATTCGTTGATAGCCAGATGGACGGCGGCTAGGGAGCTAGCGCAGGCCGCGTCGACGGTGCAGTTAGTACCGTGCAGGTCTAAACGGTTGGCGATGCGCCCGGCCACCACGTTCCCCAAGAGGCCGGGGAAAGAGTTCTCTTGCCAGGAGACGTAAGAGTCGGAAATCTGGGCTACGATCTTCTCGCAGGTCTGGCGGTCGATCCCCGCTTCGGCCAGAGCTTTGCGCCAACGAGGGTGGCCTAACCGCGCCCCCAAGGGTACTACCATCTCCAGAGCGCCCGTAACCCCCAAGATGACGCCCGTGCGATCTTTGGGCAACTCTTTCCCCTGCGGACCGTAACCGGCGTCTTCTAAAGCCGCCTTAGCTCCCACTAAGCCCAAAAGTTGCGAAGTATCGGTGGCCTCCAAGACGTTAGGAGGGATATTGAACTCCGTAGGATCGAAGGGATAGGGCTCTAAAAAACCGCCCACCTTGGCGTAGCAGCGATCGGGGCTGGCGTGGTCGCCATCGTAAAGGTCGTTGACGGACCAGTGAGTCTCCGGGACGGGCTCGATACAGTTAGCCCCGGTGCGCAAGACGCGCCAAAAGCCCTGTTTACTCCCCCCTTTGGGGAAGAGGCAGCCCAGACCAATAATGGCGATGGGGGTGTTGTGGGGAGAATGGGATTTAGAAGACAAGATGAGACTCCTATAAATACGTGGCTAGTTGTGAGTAAGGTAGGGGCGCGTAATGGCTCCAGTGGGCGGGGAGCTCGATCCCCTGGTTATTCAAGAGAGCGGCTCGCAGCTCTACACAGGCCCCAACGAGGATGTTGAGGGCCGCCAAATCGGCGTGGCGCTCTTTTACGTCCTCCAGGAATGTTCCTTTAGTCCACTCGTTAAAACTTCCCATGGCCGGACCGCACCAGATCTGGTAATCGGCGCGCCGCTCGGGGAGGCCGCTATTGGCCCAGCGCGAGGCCTGACCTAAGTAAGAGCGGAAGACTAAAGCCATCAGATGCTTGGGATCGCGCTGGGCTCGCTCTATCTGGCGGGGGTCGCGCTTAGTGAAGAAGGCTTTAGTCGACTCCCAGGCCTGGGCGAAGGTAGAGCGCAAGATCTCGCGCTCAATCTGACTCTGTAGGTTAGCTGGAACCGCCTCCCAGTTGGGGTAGCTGCGGTAGACCTCATAGAGCTTTTTGGCTCGCACTGGGAACATCGTGCCCCACTTGAGGACTTGGACGTTGACGCCCATCTCAAACATATCGGCAGCCGGGGCCATAGTGACGTCGGCGGGGGTAGCCTTAGCTAACATCTCCCGCACCACGGGGCTAGAACCGGACTCTAAGCAGGCCTGGTTGATGGAGCCGGTCATGACGTAGGCGGCGCCCATCATAAAGGCGGCCGCGGCCGCTTGGGGGACGGCGATCCCGCCCGCTAAGCCTACGGGGACCGTCCAGCCGTACTCTTTTTGGATTTGGTTGCGCAATTCTAAGATGGAGGGCAGGAGACCTAAGGCGGGGCGGTTATCGGTATGGCCGCCGCTATCGGCTTCGGCGGTTAAGCCCGAGGCCGGAGGGAGGAGGGAAGCCAATTGGCCCTCTGCGGGGGTTAAAAGGCCCTGCTCGACGAGGGCGGAGATCATCTCGGGGGGCGGCGGGGAGAGGAACTTGCGGGCCACTTCTAAGCGCGAGACTTTGGCCAAGAGGCGGTGGGGGGCGTAGAGAGAACCGTCGCTCTGGCGGCGCAACCCCTTATAACGGTAGGCTAAGAGGGCGGGGGTGAGGCCCAAATAGGCGGAAGCCTCCAGAAGGGTGACCCCTTGTTCTATAAAGAGCTGGGCGGTGGCCATCTCTAACTGGGGATCGGAGGGGCTATGGATCAAATTGCAGCCGAAAGGCAAGTTCCCCAACTGGGAGCGCAGGGAGTGGATGTGGCGGCTGACCTCTTCGGGCCACAGGCCGGCCGAACCGAAAAAGCCCAGCATACCCGCCCGGGCCATGGCGATAACTAAGCTCTCGGAGGCGATGCCATTGGCCATAGAGCCGCTCAAACAGGCGTACTTTAAACCGTACTCTCTTTTAAAGGAGGCGGAGCCTAAATTTTGGGGGCTGAGCGGGGGGGCGTAGGCCAAGAGGGGCAGGCCCTGGGCGGGCGGCTGGGGCCCAAAATAAGCTTGGCCAGAAGTGTAGAGCGCGTAAGGCTCGCCGCTGGGAGGGGCGACGACGAAGAGGGGGCTCTTTAAGGAGCGCAGCGCGGCGCTGGGCGCTAGGGGGGCGGATTCTAAAGTAGGGGTCCAATAACCGGGACTAACGGGGGCAAAATTGGCAGTCATGGGATCTCAACCTCTTTTAGAGAGGGCGTATAAAGGGTTCATAGCTACCAATTAAAGCACAAATCACCCACCGGGCGCAAATACTCCCCGGGCGTCCCCCCTAGGCCTAGGTTCCCTCTAGGCCCAAAGCCCTGAGGATACGCGCTTCCCGCAAACGCCGCCCGCTGAGACGGGTCGACCAGTGATCGGGGCCTAAGGGGCGCACCAAGATCGTATAGAGTCCCAACTTATTGCCGCCCGCAATATCGGTAAAGAGTTGGTCGCCAATAATGGCCGTCTGGGCAGGCTGGGCCTCCATCATATGCAAGGCCCGGCGGAAGGGGAGGGAGCGGGGCTTATGTTCCCAAAAGCGGGCGGCAAAATAGTATTCCGTCCCCAGTTGGGCGGCCATCTGTTGGACCCGACGCTTACGGCGACTGCCCCAGCCGATATTGGAGAGGAGGCAGAGTTTATGAATAAAGCCCGCTTTTAGGGCCCCTTGCAGAGTCTCTAAAAGCTGAGGCTCTATCTGCCAGGAGTCGCGGCGGGCTAAGGTATTGTCTACATCTAAGCAGATATTGACGATCTGGCGCTCCGCCAACTTGTCGAAGGGTACTTGGCTCAGATCGCGGCAACAAAGGTCGGGGCGCCAGGGGGTGAGGGTGAGGTCCATAAATTTAGGCTAGCTCTAAGAGCTGGGCTTGGCGGGAGGCGCTATCGAAGAGGGCCATAGTGGGGCGCTTACTCAGCCAGCCGCAACACTCTCCGGGATTTAAGAGCCACAAGGCGCCCTCTCTGTGGAGTAAGGGTTGGTGGGTATGGCCGGAGATGAGCAAGGTAGGGCGCTCGGGAGAGGCCTGGAGCTGAGCGGCGGCTACCTCTTCTTCGCGGTAGGGGAAATGTTGGAGGCTAATCTGGAGGCCGCCCAACTTAAATTGGACGGGCCCCTCGTAATAATGGGCTCCCAAAGAGGCGAAGCGCCGCCGCAACCCTTCGCGCTCGCCGTCATTATTGCCCAAAACGGCGTAGAGCTCGCCCTCCCAGTCCTGGAAGGGGTTGAGGCTAAAGGGGGAGACAAAGTCCCCGGCGTGGATAATAGCCTGAGCTCCGGCGCTGCGGGCCCGCTCTAGGGCCCGCCCCAAATAGTCTAAATGGTCGTGACTATCGGAGAGGATAGCTAAAATCACGTCTAACCCTCTTGGGGAGCGCTCTGCAATTGGGTGGGCCAGACGGCGCTCTCTAACCACTGACCGATCTGGCGGCGGGTAGAGTAGGGCAGAGGAGCCTCCTGGACGCCCTTTAAGATCAACTCAGGGCCCGAATAGAAGATGTGGGGCCGCCCTCCATTTTGGGGATCCTGCTCTAAGCGCAATTTGCAGGTGAAAGGCCCTTGGGGCTCGCGCAGAGGGATAATGGAGTACTTAGTCTGAGCCTTGCGCTGATCGTGGGGGAAGTAGAAGAAGAGGTCGCCCCCCGCCTTATCCTTATACTCAAAGACCTCTAGGGTCTGCTTAAAGGTAGAGTGGGCCTGGACGTGCAGCCCCACCTTGTGTCCCTTCTTGAGGAAGACGTACATCTGGAAGGAGTCCCAGCTATTCTCGGGGATAGAATCGAGCCACAGTTGGTCGTGGAGGGGGACTATTTGCGAGGTGGGAGCGGGAGCGCTGGGGGGAGTGGGGGCCAGTCTTTCCTGGGTAGTTCCATAGATAACTAGCGCCGCGGAGGCCGCTACCATGGCCATAAACCAGCGGGGGGCTAAACTGCGCTTAGACATCGATTCTAATCTCCTTCCAAGACCAAGTGGGGCGAAAATTTGGAGCCTGACCTAGGTTGTTTACTTTTTAGATTAGCGGCAGACCCTTTTGGAGGCCCAATTCGATCTCTAAAAGGAGGGCCCCTTTTGACTTAGGCCCCAGCTTCTGGGCTGCGCGCTAGCTCTAAGTTGGGTTTAGCGTCTAAGGTGAGCGGGGAGACCCAGCCCCGGGAGGCCAACTCCCAGCCCGCTTTGGCGATCATGACCGCATTGTCGGTACAGAGATCTAATTGGGGGCAGACGAAGGGCAAGTTGAGGCGCTGGGCCCCGGCGGCTAAGCGCTGGCGCAAGGCCTTATTGGCCGCCACCCCTCCCGCTAGAGCCAAGGATTTAACCCCAAACTGGCGCGCCGCCCGCAGGGCCTTGGTAGCTAAGACGTCGACCACCGCCTCTTGGAAGGAGGCGCAGAGATCGGGATCGGAGACCCGCTGGGGACTCTGCAAATGGAGCAAGACGGCCGTCTTGAGGCCAGAGAAGGAGAAATCGAAACCCTCATTGAGCATGGGGCGGCTAAAGCGGACGGCTTGGGGGTCGCCCTTTTGGGCCAACTCTTGGATCTTGGGGCCGCCCGGATAACCTAAACCGAGGGCCTTAGAGACTTTGTCGAAAGCCTCTCCGGCCGCATCGTCGCGGGTAGAGCCTAAGACTCTATACTCCCCCCAGCGCTCTACTAGGCAGAGGAGGGTATGTCCCCCAGAGACTAAGAGGCAGAGCAGGGGCAAGGGCAAGCAGCGATCCTCTAAGAGCGCCGAGAAGAGGTGGCCCTCCATATGGTTGACCCCGATGAGGGGAATATCGAGCGTTCCAGCCAGAGTCTTGGCTACGGCCACTCCCAAGAGGACGGCCCCCACCAGACCCGGGCCGCAGGTCACGGCGACCGCCTCTAAGTCGTGAAAGCCGATCTGGGCCCGCTCTAACGCCTCGGCTAAGAGGGGGTTTAAAACCTCCAAGTGGGCCCGGCAGGCGACTTCGGGGACTACCCCGCCATAGCGGCTGTGGAGGGGAATTTGGGAGGAGATGAGATTAGCTAAGACGCGCTCCCCATCGGCCAAAATGGCTACTGAGGTTTCATCGCAGGAAGACTCTAAGCCCAAGATGTAGCGCGGCTTAAAGGGGGGATGGGCGATATACATATGGAGACCTCCTTACTTTGAGATGCGCTCAGCGTACTCTTCTAAAAAATGCTCTAAGTTCTGGCGGTAAGCTGGATCTTGTAAGTCCTCGCAGACCATGAGGAGGGCGTCGTAACGACCTTGGTAATATTTGGGGCGGATCCCCACTTGGGTAAAGCCAAAGCGCCGGTAGACTTTGAGGGCCGGCTCGTTATCTCTACGCACTTCCAGGGTGGCGCGCTCAACCCCGCCTTGGATGCCGCTCTCTAAGAGCTTGGCGAAGATAAACTTGCCCCAGCCCTGACCTTGGTAGCGGGGATGGACTAAGACTTGGGTTACCTCTAGCTCTTGGAGTAAGTTCCAGGAGGAGGCGCAAGCTATGAGGCGCTCCCCCTCCCAGAGGGCGCAATAATTAGAGTAAGGGCGCTCTAAATCGAGCCGCCAAGAGTCGGCGCCCCGCAAGGGGGGAGGGTAGAGGAGCGCCTCTAGAGAGGAGATCTCCTGGGCGTGCTCAGGGGAGGGGGAGGCCAATCTATAGCGCATCGAACCCACCTCACTTGTGCCCCAATTGGACCTCAGCTGAGCGCAGGTAGCGGGGCTCTAAGTGGAGATAATCGACGCTCCGCCCCGCTCGCCAGGCCTCTTCTCCTAAGACTCCCACTTGGGCGGCCCGCACTTGGGCGTCCTGGAGGGGGGCGAGGAGCAGGTCCGGCACGGCGCCTAACTCTTGGCGATAGCGCCAAGGGCCGCTCCCCACCGCCAGGCGACAATTTAACTCTTGAGCCCGCTCTACTAATTGCTGGGGGGTATAGGCGGCGTCGGGGGCCAGGCGGCGCAGTTGGCCGCTGCTAGTATCGAAGAAGGCGGCGAAGATCTCGCCCCGGCGGGCGTCTAAACCGGCTAAGAGGCAAGGACAGCCCCAATGGGCCTGGGCTAAAGCCTCTAAGGTGTTGACCCCTACCAGAGCGCAACCCGTAACTTGGGCGATAGTGCGGGCGGTAACTACTCCTAGGCGCAGGCCGGTGAAGGAGCCCGGTCCCACGGTGACCGCTACCGCTCCCACCTCTTTAAAACTAGCTCCAATCTCCTCTAGGCAGCCCTTCAAATCGGGGAAGAGGCGGCGCAGGTGGGAGCGCGGACTGTAACCTCCCCGCTCCGCTAAGGCTTGACCCTGGCGGACTACGGCTACGCTAAAACTCTCGCCCGAACAGTCTAAACCTAGGACTAAGGAGCCCTGGAAGGGGATTTCTTTAGGGATCATGGCGTAATTCCTCAATGAGAGCCTGCGCCCGCGCGGAGGGCCCGCTGAAGGTCAACCGGCGCCCTTGGGGTTCTTGAGGAGAGAGATAGGAGAGCTCTAAGTAGAGGGTCTGAGGGGGGAGCAGGCTCTCTACGCGCTCAGACCATTCTAGGCAGGCTATACCCTCCGTGCCAATATACTCTTCAGCGCCAATATTGTAGAGGTCGCTGCTATCGTGCAGACGGTAGGCGTCAAAATGGTAGAGGGGCAAGCGCCCCTCATAGATGTGCATTAAAACGAAGGTGGGACTGCTGACGCTCTCTTTAGCCCCCAGAGCGCGGGCCAAACCGCGCACCAAAGTAGTCTTCCCGGCCCCCAGATCGCCCCGAAAGGCCAAGACGTCGCCCGCCTCTAAGAGGGGGGCCAAACGCCCGCCCCAAGCTTCGGTCTCCTGGGGAGAAGAGGTGAGTACGCTCCAGGAGCGGGCAGAGGGGGCGAGCTCTAACTGGGGCTGATCTTGGGGGGTAGGTTCGCTCACTGACTAGAGGCTCTCGCTACTATACTTCTGCTTATAGAGACGCTCTAAGAGGGCGTTAGTCTTATCGATCGCTCGCCCTTCGCGCCCTTGCAGCTCCTTGCGCACGTTGATCAACTCGTCGCGCACCTGGTCCACGGAGCTATAGCGCCGCTCGGGAGCGTATTGGAGACATTTGGCCAAGACGGACTCCAACCAGTGGTTGGCGTCGGGCTTCAATTGGCGCAAGGGGGGAATATTAAATTTGAATTTAGCCAGATTGGCCTTAGTGAGCGCCCAATAGAGGGTAGCCCCTAAAGAGTAAATATCTCCCCGCAAGTCGCAATCGAAGCGGTTATACTTTTCGGGGGGCGCGAAGCCGGGGCTGACCATGGCGAAGGTGCGCGGGCTCTTAGAAGGGGCGAAGTAACGGGCTACGCCGAAGTCGATGACCTTGAGATCGCCATTGAAGGTGATCATGGTGTTGGAAGGCTTGAGGTCGCCCAAGAGGATAGGGTAGGGCTTGCGCGAGTGCAAGTAACTCAAGACGTCGGAGAGCTCGATCCCCCACTTGAGGACCGTATCTTGGGTAATGGTATCCGCTTCCTGAACCTCTTGGTTCATCGTCTTGCCGACGATCCACTCCATGACGATGTAGAAATAGACCCCTTGGTTGAAGTAGCTCATTACCTTGGGCAGGCCCGGATGGGAGAGGGACATTAAGAGGCGGGCTTCCAACTCAAATTGCGCCCCCAACTCGTGGAACTCGCGCTCTGAGAAACCTTCCGTGCAGATCGTCTTGATGGCCACTAAGGCCCCGTTAGACTTATTATCGCGGGCGAGATAGACGGTGGCGAAGTTACCATGTCCTAAATTACTTATCAGTTTATAGCGTCCCTGTAACTCCGTAGCCATACATCCTCAACGTGCGTTCGCCTGTGGGGCGGATCTCACTCCACACACTTTAGGGCCTATACTCCAAAAAATCAATTCTCCCTTGCAACTTTAAATTGACTTCTGCGATTCTGGCATTAAGATAGTAAAAAGCCCAATTTTAGGGGAAAAGATCGCGCTCTAAGGGGCGCAAAAGCTCCTGCGATCCGGCGCTGCTCGGGCTCCAAGGGAAGCCGCTCACCAAGACGAAGGGGGCCCGCCCCAACTTGCCGCAGGCTAACTCCGCCCCTGCGGCCAAAGCGTCGGCGCTGGCCATACGGGTGACGCGGAGGGGGCGCCCAGCGCTATCGAGGCTGCCCCGATAATCGCTAAAGGGATAGAGTCCGTAAGAGCCCAGGGCAAAGTTGACGATCCCCTCCCGCCAGGGGCGCCCCCAGGAGTCGCTAATGATAATGGGCACCAAAAAGCCGCACTTTTTCTCTAACTCTAGGGCCAGGCGGCGGGCGGAGGCGTCGGGGTCGCGGGGCAATAAGCAGGCCACCGGTTCGCCCTCCCCCTCGGAGGAGGGGGCCAGGTTAGAGAGGTCGATACCGGCGTTAGCGCAGATAGGGCCCTGCTTAGTCTGGACTATGAGCGCGCGAGGGGTCATGCGCACGATGCGCTGGCTCTCTTGCAATACGAGTTCGATGAGGCGCGGATCCTTAGAGCAGGTCTGGGCGTAGGTTAGGGCTAAGGGGGAGGGCTGGACTTGGCGCAGGGGGACTAGGCGTCCCTCCGCTTTAGCTACCGCCTTATGGGTGATAATAGCGATTAGGCCCGGGGTCCAGTACTCTCTACCCGCCTCCCAGAGGAGTTGGGCCAGATCGAAGCCGGGGGTGATCTCTTGAGCGGAGATTAGCGGTCGAAAGGTTACCGTCTGAGCGCCGGTAGGAGGGGTAGGGGGCAAGGGGAGTAGTTGACCTCCTAGAGATTATTAGAGGCTAATAGATTAGAGGTTGAGAGGATGGATTGGCAAGCCTGGTTGGGGACCGCCTGGCCCCGAGGATGGGAAATTATAGGTAGCGGCGGCAAGACGACCTTTATGAGCGGCTGGGCGGCCCAGTTGGGAGCGGAAGGGAAGAATGTAATCTATACCACCTCCACCCACTTAGCCGCCGCTAGTCCCCTCTATCCAGGTCGCATAGTAGAAGGGGAAGACTTGGAGCGGGCCCGCCAGGAGTGGATAGCTAGCCCCCAGCCGCGTCTGTGGGGGTTGCGCCGCCTCTCGCCCCAGGGCAAGTGGCTAGGCTACTCGCCCCAAGAGTTAGAGGAGATCGCCGCCTGGCCCGGGCTAGACCACCTCTTAGTCGAAGCTGACGGTTCGCGGGGCTTACCTTTAAAGGCCCACGCCATGTATGAGCCCGTCCTCTACCCCAGCGCCCAGTTGGGGGTAGCCGTCTTAGGTTTGAGCGGGTTGGGGCGGGCGGTCGTCGAGGGGGAGGTCCATCGCCCCCAACTTTTAGAGCGCCTCTTAGGTTGTGAGCCGGGGGCTATTATCGGTTGTCGGGAGTTAGTAACTATAGCCTGGTCCTACTTAAACGAACTAGATACCCCTTATAAGCTGCTAGTCTTAAGTCAGGCCCAATCGTGGGAGATGGAGTACCTCTACCATTTAGCTAAGCTCATCGTAGAGGCCGAGCCCCCGGCCCAGCATTTAGCTATTATGGCCCAGAGCCCCGGGGAGTGGCGGCCGCTCTGGCCCTAAGGGGACTCAGGCGGCGCAATAGTCGCAAGTAGCGCAGTAGTCGGGTCGCTCCTCTTGGAAGGCCCGCAAGAGGAGCTGGCGGCGGCAGGCTTGGCCTTCGCAGTAGGCTTCCATAAGTTCTAAGCGCTCGAGAGCTTGTTCTTGTAAGCGCTCTAGGTAGGAGGCGGCTAGATCGGGGCCCAGCTCTAAGACGGAATGCCAAATAGTGGGGCTAAAGTCTAAAAACTGGGAGCGCAATTGGGAGGCGGGGGTCGTGCGCAATTGGAGGAAGAGCCTGGCCAGGCGTTGGGAAGTCGGGTAGCGACCGGCCAGATGGCCGCGCTGCCAGTAGAAGTCCTGGGGGCTCCATAGGAGCCTACAGGCGCTGGGGAGTCCGTCCCGGCCCGCTCGCCCCGACTCTTGATAGTAATCTTCGGGGGAGGCGGGCGGGGCTAGGTGGATGACTTGGCGGATATTAGCTTTATCTACCCCCATGCCAAAGGCTACGGTGGCGCAGATAACTTCTAAGCGGTCCTTTTTAAAGGCCGTAGAGATCTGACTCCGCCAGAGGGAGGGTAGGCCGGCGTGGTAGGGGGCGGCTTGCAGACCCGCCTGGCGCAGGTAGCGGGCCATCCTTTCCGCCTCTTTGCGGCGGGAGACGTAGACGACGGCCGGTCGGGCCCCTGGGGGGCGCAGGTACGTGAGGGCTAGGCGGGGGCGCTGGGAGGGGGGCGCCTCCAGCGCTTGATAGTAGAGGTTGGGGCGGTTGAGGGAGAGGCGCGAAAAGAGGGGATCCCTCTGGCCCAGGGTGAGGCTAATGGCCGCTAAGGTAGAGCGATTGGCGCTAGCCGTCAGGGCTAGGATAGTGCGCGGGCGCAAATGGCTGATAGCTAGCCCTAAGCGCAGGTAGGCGGGGCGGAAGTCGTGGCCCCACTGGGTGATACAGTGGGCTTCGTCTACGGCTAAACAATTGAGGGGCGAGGCGGCCAATTCTCGTAAAAAGTCGCCATCTAAGAGGCGCTCGGGGGCTACAAAGAGCAATTTGAGCTGACCGCGGCGCAATTTCTGGAGGGTCTCTTCTTTGAGGGCGGGCTCCTGGGCGCTAGAGAGGAGGGCGGCGGGTAGGCGGCGGGCCTGTAAACTCTCCACCTGATCTTCCATAAGGGCGATGAGAGGGGAGACGACGACGGTCAGGCCAGAACTTAAGAGGGCTGGCAGTTGGTAGGTAAGCGATTTTCCGGCCCCGGTGGGCCACAGGGCCAAGACGTCGCGCCCCTCTAAGAGGCCCTCTATGACTTGGCGCTGGCCGGGACGGAAGTGGCGGCGGCCGAAGAAGTAGTGTAAGGCAGTCTGCAGATAATCCATCTCTCTCCTTAGCTAGAGCCAGGAGCTACCTGGCCTGCCTTTAAGATAGAGGCTGGCTGTGAAAAAACTCGGAAATAGAGAGCTAGTAGCAAAAAAAATAGCTCTACCCCTAATAATTTTAGCCGCCGGCGCTTCGAGCCGTTGGGGAAAGCCCAAACAGCTCCTACCTTGGCGGGGGCAGACCCTCTTAGAGCGGGCTCTGCAGGTGGGGCTAGAGAGCGGAGCGAGCCCCCTCATCTTAGTCTTAGGCGCTTGGCGCCAGGAAATAGAGCGGGTTTGTCCCCAACTGCAAAGGGAGGGCGCTCCCTGGCGCCTCTACTTTAACCCCCACTGGTCCCAGGGGATGGCCTCTTCCCTGCGCGTAGGTTTAGAGGGGGCGCTCCAATTAGCTCCCCAAGCTCCGGGGGTACTTATCCATCTAGCTGATCTGCCCTTAGTAGAGGCCGCTCTAGTGCGGCGGGTAGCCCAGGCGGCTCTCAGTAGTCCTCAGCCTACTAAGGCTCTGGCTTTCCCCCAATATGGGGGGCGGCGCGGCCATCCCGTCTATATTGGGCGCGCCTACTGGCCGCAACTTTTAGAGTTACAGGGGGATGAGGGGGCGCGCTCTATTATTAAGGCTAATCCCCGCTATTGGCGGAGTGTAGAATTAGAGAGCGAAGTGCCCTGGCTAGATTGCGATACCCCAGAGAGTTACCGGCTCTGTTTAGAGCGAGCTGAAGGGCGGTCCCCTTTAGAGAGCGACTTTTTAGGGGAGTTAGGAGTTAGAGAAGATGGAGCGAGGCCTTAAAGGGGGGCGGTGGCCCCTAATTATTATTCGCGGCGGGGGAGATTTAGGGAGCGGCTGTGCGGCCCGCCTCTTCCGAGCGGGGTTCCCGGTCCTCATCTGCGAGTTAGAGCGCCCGCGCATGGTGCGGCGCAGCGTCTGTTTTGGGGAGGCCGTCTGGGAAGGGAAGGTCTCTATTGAGGGGATTGAGGGGCGCTTAGTAGACTTCCCCACTACCCCTAATCCCCAGTGGCTAGCCCAGGTGCAGGCTAAGCGTTACATAGGGGTAGTAGTCGACGCTAGCGGGGAGAGTTTAGAGAGGCTAACTCCAGCCGTAGTAGTCGACGCCCGCATGTTGAAGGGCGGCTATGGGGAGGGGCGTTCCCCCCGTTGGGGGAGTATCGGTTTGGGGCCGGGCTTTGAGGCGGGGGCTAATATCGATCTCATAGTAGAGACGATGCGCGGTCACTCTCTAGGGCGGGTCATTAGGGAAGGTTCCGCCCTCCCCAATACGGGCGTTCCGGGGATAGTGGGCGGCGAGGGAGCGCGGCGGCTCATTCGCGCCCCTCGGGCGGGCGTCTTCCGGGGGGAAGTAGAGCTAGGCGCCTTAGTAGAGGCGGGCCAGCGAGTGGGATGGGTAGAGGATCGCCCCGTCCTGGTCTCTTTGAGCGGCCTCTTGCGAGGGCTCATGCGCAGCGGTACTGAGGTGCGGGAGGGCGAGAAATTGGGGGATTGCGACCCGCGCGGAGCGGAGATCGACCTCTACGCCATCTCCGACAAGGCTCGGGCCGTAGCCGGAGGGGTCTTGGAGGGGGTCTTAACCCTCTTAGGGGAGCGCGGTTGGGGTTGGATGGCGCCTAAATAAGGAAAATTTTACTGCAGGAACTGTCCTTGCAAGTGAGAAACCGCCCAACGTTCAAAATGCTTTAACTTATTAAGCTGATTTAAAGAAGGAGATTTCCAGCTCTATGTTAGGTACTACGATACGGGCCATGGTCATGGGACTCACCTTATCGGTGGTCACTTTAGGGACGATCGGAGCGGTCCAGGCCCAAGATCCGCAAGCTGATTTGGAGCAGGGGCGCAAATTGGTGATCATGCACACCAACGACCTGCATGGCAATATCGAAGCTGATAGTAAGGGTCGGGGCGGTATTACGCGTTTGGCAACCTTGATCCGCCAGGTGCGCCAGGAAAATCCCAATTGCGTCATCTATTTAGATGCCGGCGACGATGCCCAGGGTACTCCGGTCTCCAATATCTTCTACGGCGAGCCTACTTTTAAGGCTATTAAGTCGATGGACCCCTTGGCGGGCGCTATCGGCAACCACGAGTACGACTGGGGTTTAGAGATCCATCACAAGATGCTCAAGAACGCCGGTTATCCCATCTTGGCGGCCAACGTCTTAGATAAGAGCGGCAAGAACGTCTACCAGCCCTACCTCATCAAAGAGATCAACGGCATTAAGGTGGGCGTCATCGGTCTGACCAGCGTCGACATCCCCAGCTTAGTCAAGAAGGGCTATACGGGCGACTTGCAATTTATCGATCCGGCCCAGGCTTGCGTCAAATTCTTGCCCGAGATGTACGCTAAGGGCGCCGAGCTCATCGTAGCGGTCAGCCACTGCGGCGTGGAGGCCGATAAGGCTTTGGCGGAGACCGTACCGGCGATCGATCTCATCGTGGGCGGCCACTCCCACACTAAGGTAGAGCCCGCCATCAACGTAGGCGACCACACCTGGATCGTCCAAGCGGGCCACTACGGGCGTTACTTGGGGCGCATCGACCTCCAGGTCAACCCCTACAATGGCAAGATCTTTAACTTCGAGTCTAAGCTTATCCCCGTCGACAAGGACCTCCAGGTGGAGTTAGATCCTACCGTGGTCTCTATCGCCAACGAGTATAACGAGAAGATCCGCCCCATCATGGAGCAAGAGGTGGGCGTTTTGAAGGGCGACCTCAAGTTGGAGAAGACGGACACCGTCTTAGACTCTAGTTTGGGTACGGCCATCTGCGAGGCTATGCGCCATCAGAGCAAGGCCGATATGGCCTTCTATAACTGGGGCGGCATCCGCATCGAGGCGGTCAGCGGCGGCAAGGTCAAGTTGGATACCCTCTTCCGCCTCTTACCCTTCGACGATCCGGTCGTAGTAGTAGAGATGAAGGGCAAAGATGTGATCGAGCTCCTCAATCAGGCCCTGGCCATGACTAAGGTGGGCCCTCTGCAGGCGGCGGGCGTGGAGATGGTAGCCGATAAGAATACTAAGCAAGTCAGCTCCCTCAAAGTCCAAGGGAAGGCTATCGATCCCGAGGCCACCTATCGCGTAGCTACTACCGAGTTCTTAGCTAAGGGCGGCGACAGCTACACCGCCTTCAGTAAGGGGCAGATCGTAGAGACGGCCGGTATTACTCGCGACGTCTTTAAGGATTACTTGGCCTCCTTTAAAGATAAGGGGATGCCCGTTCCTAAGGTGGGCAATTTGACCTTAAAGTAAGATTTAGCCAGTCTTCGGACTCTTAAGCGCCTTCTAGTTCCCCGCCCCCCTTCTTAAGAAGGGGGGCGGGGACTTTTTTTAGGCTAGCGGTAAGATCAGGAGACCAGGACGGCTAGCGCCTAACCGCCGTCGCTAAAGCCTAAAAAAGCCCTCCGCGGCCCCAAAGGGGCCGCGGAGGGTATCGGCGCGACTCGATCTAGAGCGAATAGCTCTTAGAAGGCGGTCACCTCGTCGGAGGTCTGGTAGTAACTGAGCCAGAGATTCTTAATGCGCTGCTGCAGGTAGGTTTGGGGGCCCTTCTGGCCTAAGAAGAGTTCAGAGAAGCCCTCTTGAGCGAAGTGCTGGGCCCTCTCGGGACCGGAGAGGAGGGTGGCGATAGCCAAGGAGGCGTCGAAGATATTACAGAACTTGAGGGCGAAGGTGTCGCCTTCTAAGTTGACGTTGTGGCGGAAGGGATAGGGGTTAGCCACGAACTCCTTGACGTAGGTAAATTGGACGTAGTCGGAGGCCTGGTAACAGCGGTCGATGAGCTCATAGAGTTCCTCTTTAGTGCTCAGACTCCAACTGCTCTGCACTTCGGAGAGCAAGTCGCTAGGGAGATTGCTGCGCTCTAAGGCCGAGGAGACGGTGCGTTTCAACTGGGTGGTACCGAACTCGATCGTATCGTAATCTTCCTGCTGACGCACGCTCTCTACGCTCTGCAAGAGGGCGCAGTAGTTGCGCTGCAGAGATAAGAGGCAACGGGTGGCCAAGAAGGTCTGCTGGGCGGGATTGAGCGCCTTCAAGAGCTCCATATTGGCGTAGACTAAACTGCGCTTACCCTGACTGTGGCAGAAGTAGGGATAGGGGCCGGTACAGAAGTTGAGCTCTAAGCGATCTTTGCGGGCGATGCGCTTATTGAGAGTCTCCAGAGCCTCCACGAAGGTCTTAAACTCCGGCTCTTGGCGCTGTTGTACATCTTGGAGCTGATCGATTACCCCGGCGGGGTTATAAGAAGTAGTGGGGGTGCTCAAGACGTAGTAGTTGAGCCAGGTCACGATCTGGTCTAACTCCGGATCGCTAGAGGAGCGAATGAGGGTGGGGGAGACCTTATTGAGCTGCTTAGGCTTAGCGTAATTGCGCTGCCGCTCTTCAATCTGACCCGGGTTCCAAGTCATCTTGGAAATGAGGTCGACGATAGGATCTCTAAATTGGGCCTGGGAACCGGAGAGAACCGACTGGAAGGCCTCTTCAAACTCCGCCGTCAACTTGTTGCTCAAGATGCGGTTGGGAGTATAAGTATCGTGGACCTTTTGGGATCCGTTCAGAAGGTAAGAGATGCCGGGGGCGGTCTCCGCCTCCTCTACCTCGTCTAACTCCTCATCTTCATCTTCGTCGATGGGCAATTCTACTAAAGGCTCTAAGGCGGGCAGCTCGGCGCTGTCGACCTTCTCTACTTCCTCGACCTCTTCTAAAGCCAGGGGCTCCTCTAAGGGAGAAGCGGCGACTTCCTCTTCTTCCTCTTCCGCCTCGGCCTCTGCGGGCTCCTCGATAGCTACGGCCTCCACGGCCTCTTCACTCTCTATAGACTCGGGGGCGCCTAAGAGTTCCGTCTCCTCCAGGGGCTGATCCCCACCATCTGTAGAGGTCGGCTCGGCTGGGGCGGGCTCTTCCCTCTTAATTTCCGTCTTGGCTGCCGCTGGGACCTCAGCCTTTACTTCAGGCTTAGCCTCCGCCTTAACTTCGGCTTTCGCTTCAGTTTTAGCCTCAGTTTTAACTTCCGCCTTGGCTTGGGGTTTAGTCTCCGCCTTAACCTCCGGCTCCGGGGTAGGAGCGACGGGGGCGGCCTCGGCGGCGGGGGGCGCTACCTGGGGGGTAGTCTCCACGACTGGGGTCTCAGGCTGGAGGCTAGGAGCGGCCTTCTCAGGAGCCGGGCGCTCGGGGGTGGGACGGGTAGACTGAGGAGCGCTGGGGGCAGTGGGAGCGCTGCTCCGGGCCAGGGGAGCGGTCTTAATCGCATTGGGACTCTGATCGGCGCCCAGAGCGCGCTTAGGTACCGGACCGCCGGGCAGCTGCTTAGGACTAGCGGCAGGACCGCTGGGACCCTTAGCGGGATTGGAGGGGAAATTGGCGCCTGGAGCTATCTTAGTGCGTACCGGCGTGCGCTGGGGAGGGCCGCTGGGCAATTTGGGAGCCGGCTGTCCGGGCTGGGTGGCCTGACCGGGCCGATAGGGGGCGGTAGGCACGGGACGGGTCCCTAGGGGCGCGGAACGCTGAGGGCGCGGGGGAACGGGAGCTTCGGTCGCGGCCGGAGGGGTAGGAGCAGAACTCTTAGGGGCCGACTCCATTTCGCGCTGGGCCTCTTTAGCGGGCGCCGCAGGGACGGGCGGCAATTGGGGCTCGGGGGCGATATGGGCCGCCGCGAGGGGGGCCGCCGGTACGGCGCTCAAGAATTCGCTGCTAGGCAGAGATCCTTGGAGGGCCATCTCCAAGCGGGCGCTGATGGGACCTTGGCTCTTACAGATCTCTACGATGCGATCTTTTAATTGTTGGGAGAGCTCAGATGTGCGGCAGAGGCGCAGGGCGGGGACTAAGGCCGCGGTGGCCGCCTCTTGTAACTTAGCCAGGGAACACTGGAGGCGATCCTCTTCGCCAATATTGGCGTAACGGCAAGCCCTCTTAAAGATCACCTGGCCCGCCGTACCGACGATATCTACCAGGGCCTTCTCGATGCGCATTAGCGGCGCGCTATTCTCCTCTAAGAGCGCCTTGGCCGTCTGCTCGCGCATATAACTATCTTTGAGCGACTCTAAGGCCGCCGAGTGGCGGGCGTTCTCCGCTTGGGCTTTGGAGAGGTTGCGGGTCAGGTCGCCAATGACGATAGTTTGCGATTTGGTCGTAGCCTTCAGCTTAGCGCACTCTAATTCCAGATTGCGCACTTGCTCTTTGAGGGCGCTATTATTCTGATTGAGAGAGGTAATCGTATGCTGGGCGGAGCGCAATTGCTCTTCGCTCTCTTTGAGGCGCTCCTCCACATTCTGCCAGCTGCCGCGCTTTTGCGCTAACTCCTCTTCCCGCTGCTGGAGCTCCTGGCGCAAGCTCTTGAGCATGCTCTTCTGTTCGGCTACGGTAAGATTGAGCTCATCTACTTGGCCCAGTTGCAAGGCGAGGTCGACATTTTGCTCCGAGAGACTGACTACTTCACTCTTGAGGTGGCGTATTTCTTGACGCAGCTGATCATAAATATCGAAATCTGCATTATTGGCCCCTGGGTTAGTATTCATATCCGGTACCTCGCGTCGCAAATAATCTAAAAGTTATGGCTGCCAGAGGGGAGCCGTCCTCTTCATATTCTTATGTTCTCTTAGAAGGGGCTATCGCTCTGGACCGCCTGACTGGGAGGGTTGACGCCCACGATGGCCGAGACGATCACCTGAAATTGATAAATCCACTCTTCCACGGCCTCATCGATCTCTTTTTTGAGGCGTTTGAGCTCTTCGGGATCTTCACAAGCTTTAATTTGAGGGCGATACTCTTCGATCTTTCGCGCTAAGGCTTTAAACGATTCCTTCGTCTCCGCATCGGGATGGCGGTCGACTATAGCCATCACTATCTGATTTTGGCGCTCCGTCAGCTCGTCCATGCGCCTCTTGATCTCGCCCGCTTGTACGAAGTTGCAAGCTGAAGCTTGCATCCTGGCGTGTTGCTCAATGTCGTGACTGATCTCGGCCAGCTTGCGTAGCTGTTCAAAGACGTCGCTAGAAGACTCACTCGGCTTATGGACGGGGGTTTCGGTCATAACTCTCCCAAATTACGAAGATGGCCTCAGAGAGAAAAAGCCAAGCTCCCTTCGCCAGCATTATCTGGATCAGGTTCTTAGGGTAGACGGCTACTACCGCCCTCTCAGCCAGAATACACTAGCACCCCTGCCTGGTCCCCCATGTTTCTATTTTGTAATAAAAAATCCTCCACTCTCAGAGCAGAGAGAATAGAAGAGAATATAATAAAAAAAGAGACCGCTGACGGTCTCTTTTCTTACCATATTACTGGTCGGAGTGCCCGGATTTGAACCGGGGGCCTCTAACGCCCCATGCTAGCGCTCTATCCAAGCTGAGCTACACCCCGCTGCTCTAAAAGTCGCCCCTCCCTAGGGAGGTCAACGCTTAGCGCCAACGGATAATAGCAAATCTCTCCAGAAAATGCAAGGGGTATGGAGGGGCGCTGGGGAGAGGGGGTAGGAAAGCTTTAGAAGGCGAATGGCGCGAGAAGGGAGAGGGGGAAATGAGGAGGAGAGAAGTTGTTAGCTCATTTGTCGGAACTGATAGCGGCCGCTAAGGGGGAGAGGCCCTGCGATCTGCTCTTGCGGGGCGGGTACGTGCTCAATGTCTTTTTACGCCAATTCCAGCGTTGCGACTTAGCCGTCCATCGCGGGATGGTCGTGGGCTTAGGGGAGCGCCCGGCTCGAGAAATAGTCGATGTAGAGGGACTTTACTTAGTGCCAGGCTTTATGGACGGTCACGTCCACTTGGAGTCTTCCATGTTGACCCCCGAATATTACGCCCAGGCGGTAGTCCCTCGCGGTACGACGGGGGTGGTGGCCGATCCCCACGAGTTCGCCAACGTCTGCGGCTTAGAGGGGGTGCGTTACTTGCAGCGCGCCCGAAGCCGAGTCCCCTTAGAGCTCTTTATAGGGGTCCCCTCCTGCGTGCCCGCTACCCCTTTAGAAGATGCGGGGGCCGCTTTAGAGGCGGAGGATATAGCCTCTCTGCGCGGGGGCGAGGGGATCGTAGGTTTAGGGGAGATGATGAACTACCCCGGCCTATTGGCGGGCGAGGAGTCGGTCTTAGCTAAATTGGGCGCTTTGGGAAATGAGGCCCATATCGACGGCCACGCCCCCTCCCTGAGCGGCCCCGAGCTCCAAGCTTACGTCTTAGCGGGGATCTCTACCGATCATGAGTGTACTACCTTAGCGGAAGCCCGGGAGAAATTGGCCTTAGGGATGCGCATTATGTTGCGCCAAGGTTCTTTAGCCCGCAACTTGGAGACCTTAGCCCCTCTAGTTACGGAGAGCGTCTTAGAGCGCTGCCTCTTAGTGACCGACGATCGCGAGCCTGAAGATCTCCTGCGGGAAGGCCACTTAGATTATCTCATCGAGTTAGCGATTAAGTCCGGGATTAGGGCGGAAGCGGCCTTTATGCTGGCCTCTTGGAATGTGGCCCAAGCCTTCCAGTTGCCCCGTCTGGGAGCTTTGACTCCCGGCTATTGGGCCAATATCTGCGCTCTCTCTAAGAGGGGCCAAGAGTGGTCGGAGGGCTTTAAGGTCTTAAAGGTCTGGCAGCGCGGGCGTCTGGTAGCCGCTCAGGGTCAGTACCTCTACCCCTTAGAGGAAGCGCCCCGGGGCGCTTTGGAGGGCAACTCTATCCACTTAGCCCCCGACTGGCGCGGCCATCTCACCCTCTCAGTACCTACTGCGGGCGAGTACCGGGTGCGCGTAATAGGCTTAGAGGAGGGGAGCCTCTTGACGGAAGCCCGGGAAGCTACCTTGAAGGCCCAAGCCGACGGTCAGGGAGGTTGGCAAGTGGCAGCCGACCCGGAGCGCGATATCCTCAAATTGGCGGCCTACGAACGCCATAAGGCCAGCGGTAAGGTGGGCTTAGGCTTCTTGCAAGGTCTAAAATTTAAGGGCGGCGCTTTGGCCTCTACGGTAGCCCACGACTCCCACAACTTAGTAGTGGTGGGCGATAACGATAAGGATATGGAATTGGCGGTAGAGACTTTAGCCCACTGTGGAGGGGGTCTAACCTTCGTGCAGGCGGGCCAAGTTAAGGCTACCTTGCCCCTGCCCATCGCCGGTTTAGTCTCCCCCCAACCCTTAGAGAAGGTCTATGAGTTCTTAAGTAATCTCTACGCCCAAGTGCGCCAGGCGGGCTGCCCCTTCGACCATCCCTTTATGGCTTTGGCCTTTATGACCTTGCCCGTCATTCCCCACCTCAAGTTGAGCGACCGCGGCTTAGTAGACGTCGACCGCTTCCAAATAGTAGGCTCTCCTATCTTAGGACCGGCCTAAAAGTCCCCTCCAATAAAAAAGGGTTCCCCTCCTCTCCGCTAGGGAGAGGAGGGGAACCCTTTTTTACCTAGCTCCCCTCTGGGGCTCAGGATTAAATGATGGGAGGCTGAGGGGGAAGCGTGGGTAAAGGCTCGGGCACCGGTTCGGGAGTCGCGCTAGGATCGGCTACCACCGTGTAATTGTAGGGATTCTCGGCGGTCACCAGCGCCTTGCCCTCAGAATCTACCAGTCTGACGGCGATAGTACCCGTATCGTCAGCTTGGGTAGTACCAGCGCTCACCGCGTAGATCCCGCCGTCTCTAGCTTCAAAGATGGGGCTCCGCTCGAGCGGCACTAAGTTAGAGAAGTAGACCTCGGCCACATTGGAGCCCATGGTGGGCAGAATGGCGAAGACCGTAGACTTTTGCGTGCGATACTCATAGTAAGCTTCCATCTTGAAGAGGAGCTCATGGGCGCCCATAGGCAGCTCGTTAACTTGGGCGTAGTCCTTCTCTCCAATGACCAGAGGCTCGACGGACTGGGTGGCGTGGGCCTGGGCTACTTCCGCAGAGAGGCTGAGGCTAGCTTCGATCCGCTGTTGGTTAGGATCTAAAGCGTAAGCGGAGAGGACGGCATTTTGGAAGGCGCCGCGAGTAGTGTAGGTGGCGCGGTCCAGATCTAAGTTAAAGCCCACTTGGGGATTATTGGGGGTGGACCAGACGACCTCGCCATCGCGCAGCTGGACGGTAAAGTCCGGGGCCAAGGGGTTGTCAGACTCAAACTGACCTAAAGCTACGATCTGGCCCGTACCGACGTTATAAGTCGTACCGTCAAAGCTCATCTGGGTCTGACCTAAGTCGACGCTGGGATGGATAACGGTCAACTTATCTTGGGCGCCCGTCAACTTGTCTTGGAGGACCAAGCCGGTCAAGACGGCGTCGGAGACGTAGACCGGGAAGCTCTCAATAGCGGGTTGGGCGGTATTCCAAGGATGCAAGAAAGTGGCCTGGAAATCTTGCTGGCCGTAAGTCTGACCTACGAACGTATTCTTCAGAGTAGAGCTCCGGGGCAGCATGCACATGTGGCCGGTGCGCTCAATAGTAGCCAAGGGGGTGAGATCGAGCTCGGTCGTCTCATCGGCGCTCAGCTGGTAAGTACCCAGGAGGCGGACCTCCGTCTCCTCTCCGATATCGAGGTGGGAGACGCCGGGGGCGATGCGCACGTAGAAGATATCGCTGGGAGCCAAAGTGGGATCGGCCTGAGCTACGCTGGCGCTCACACCCTCCGTACCCTGCCAATCGAGGGTATTGACGGAGAAATTGACGACTTCCGTGGGGAGACCCTCGCTAGAGGTAGCGTAGAAGTAACCGTTGACTACCGTCGCCTCATCGGGGACGTTGGCGACGGTCAGTTGGGACTCCTCCAGGGGCAGGAAATCCGTCGCCATGAGGCACTCTCCGGCCGCATTGTAGAAGGAGTACTTGACGGCCCGGTCGAGCAGGGTCTCCGGCTGTTCGTAAGTGAAGGTGACGGGACCGTACTTAGAGTAGCCGAGAGTGGAGGGGGTAGTGCTGCCATTGTCACCGCAAGCGGCGGCCATGAAGCCCACACCTAACAGTAAACCGGCGCAGACAGCCCGGCTTAGATGACGGGAATTTCCTTTAGCCATGTGCTGGATATCTCTCCTTAAGGGGAAATGGATATAAGAAACTTAGTTCCCCCCTAATTCCCTAGCTAGGGCAAAGCTCCTGTTAAGAGCGTTCTTCTTTCGCCAGGCGGTGGACTTCGAGGCGCACTTGAGCCAAAGAACCCTCGATCTCTTCCGGCGAACGGGGCTGAGCGCCGTAATGTTCTAACTCATAACTCCGCGTCAGCTCTTGGACGGCCTGGCGCAGGCTCTGGGGCTCCACCTGACAACTAAATTGGCGGGCCGTCTGGCCGGTCTTAGGCTCCACTTGGAGTTGGCGCAAGTAGAGGAGCATCAGCTGGTAGGCCTGTTCCGCTGGGCTCAAGGGCTTAGGGCTAGGCGCCTCGCTCTGGCGGGCGGTGCGCCAACTCTGGAAGAGGGCCCAACAGCGCTTGGGGAAACTGACCTGGGCTTGGCGGGCCACCTTCCAGGAACTCTGGAGCTCGCGCCACGGTATCTTCGCCTGGCGCAGGTACCACCAGAGGCCGACTAGGAGGAGGGCTACCAGCGCTCCGCCCACCAAGGGGGCGTAGTCTATAAAGAATTTCATGACCCTACCCAGGGCCGGGCCCCAACTGGCGGGGATCTGGTCGCGCAGATACTTAAAGATCTGGTTGCCAATAAAGGGGCTGGGGCGCGCGTAACCTAAGGCCCCGCCCATATGGGGGTTGACTACGGTAGGATCGAAGGCTACCCAACCTATATCTTCAAAGAAGACTTCCGTCCAAGCGTGGGCGTCGGAAGCGCGCACCTCGTAGGTGGAGGTAAAGGGGTTATAGTGGCCCGGCCCGTAGCCGGTGACATAACGGGCCGGCAGGCCGATAATGCGCGCCATAATGGCCAGAGAGGTAGCGAACTGCTCGCAGTGGCCTACGCGCGCCTCAAAGAGGAAGTGATCGACCGTCTCCGCGTTGGCGGGGTAGGGCGGGGGCGGGGTCTGGTAACTGTAATTAGAGCGCAAGAAGTGGGTGAGGGCCAAGACCTTGAGGTAAGGGGGCTTATAACCTTCAGTCAATAAGCGAGCTAAGCGCCGCGTGCGCTGAGTGACGCTGGGAGGGACGCGCAAGAGCTGGAAGACCTCCCGCTGGCGGAAGCGGCGGTCGCCCAGTAACTTAGACTTAATGGCGGGCTCAGGGATTTTAGAGTTGCGCGCCTCTTGCCAGGCGCGGCGCTCCCACGGTTTAGACTCTAAGTCGTCAAAGCCGTAGCGTTTAGCCCAGACGTAGGCTCCGGGATAGATGACGGGGACGCTGCGCATAGTGTAGATGACCCCCTCCTCTAAGAGGACGGGCGAGCGCAAACCGTTGTCGGCGTCTACGTACATCTCTCCAGTGGGGAAGCGCAGCGAGCGCGGGGCGTAAGCGCCAAAGATAATATTGGGGAGGTCGCGCTCAATATAGAAGATCTGGGTGACCGCCCGGGACCAATCGATCCAGCGGGGCGGGCGCTCCGCCCAGTTGCGCACTCGGTGGCGATACATCCTAGGGTAGGTCCACAAGAGGGAACTGGAATCCATCTCCCGCGGTTCGCGGCGGTCTAAGCGCCAGCGCCAGCCGTCGTAGTGGCGGAAGGCCAAGCCGCGGTAGTAGAGTCCCTCCCTATTAGTGCGCACGCGCATCACTAACTCTTGGGAGAGGCGGCCGCGATGGGTGAGATCGGCTACCGCATTGAAGTTGATGTAGTCGTCGTCTAAGGGGGTGGTGACCCCGGAGCCGGTACTGACTTGATCCTGGCCGGGCTGCATGAGGTCGCCATTGTAACTGCGATTAATATCTAATTGCAGATTGAGGCCGTGGGCTAGGCCAAAGCCGGTGAGACCGGAGAAGCGGGGTAAGAGAGCGAAGGCTACCGCCCCTAGAGCTACTAGCCAGAGGGTGAGATAAGTCGTCTGCCAGAGGAGCGAACCCCAGGAGGTATAGCGCCTAGTAGCGGCGTTACTAGAGTCGACCTCTTGGGGGGTAGATCCCCCTGCGCTAGCGCCTTCGCGAGCTATAGAGCGCGAGCGCCACTGGAGGACTAATAGTAAGATTAGGCCATAGGCCGCCAAGCCCCAGCCAAAGAGCATATTGGTAGCCATAACCGCTGAAAAGCTCATCAATAAGAGGCTGACGGTCAGCGAGTAATCTAAGTCGCGGCGGCGGGGTACGTCGAAGGAGTGGCCCACCGCTAAGCCCGCTAGGAGGATAGCTAAGGCCTGGCGCGGGTCGTAAGGAGAGGCCAAGAGGTTTATAAAGAAGACCCCCAAGAGGTAGATCATATAGAGGCTGATAGCCGCCTTGAGGAGGCAGCTAGAGCGCCCGTGGGCCCATTGGGAGTAGAGATGGCCCACTACCAAAAAGAGCATGTAGGCCAACCAGAATGGGGGGTACTCTAAGAGGGAGAAGGTGATGAAGAGAGCCAGCTCTTCGGCTATTAAGATGAGGGTCCGCAGGGTTAAGGAGGGCTCGGGGTTAGCGAAGTCGCTGCTGACCGCCTCCCACATCTTGCCTAAGAAGGTGGGGCCTGGAGGCGGGGGCGGAGCGGGATTGTCGCGCTCGGGGTAGGTATAGCCCGTATATTGATACCAGCGGCTGGGCGACCAGGAGGGGGAGGAATTCTTATCTAGAGCCATCTTTGTGCTACCTGCAAGGGACTAGTCTGGGGGTTAATGAGCGCCGCCTTGAGCCCTAGGTTGCGCAACTCTTGGAGGGTCGCTTGGAATTCCGCCTTTAAGCTCTCAGCCTCAGAAGCTTTAAAGAGGGCGGAAGAGCTGGGATCGAAGAGGAGGCAGCGCGGCTTGGGGAGACTGCGGCGCAGCTCTTCTAAATTGAGGCGCGGGGTGAGGGAGAGGAGGAGGGACTCTTGTAAGCGCCCCCGCTTTTTCGCCATCCGGGCCTGGCTCCAGAAGGCCTCCCACTGCCAGCTAGCCTCTTCCTCCCAGCTCAGTTCCGTCAATAACCAGGGCCAACTTTGGTTAATTTGGGGTAGATAGACGATCTGGCCGCGGTGTTGGCAGAGGAGGCCCAGCTGTTTATGTTGGCTCTGGGCGTGGGCTAGGGCGCTAGCGATGAGGAGCAAGGCCTCCTCTAAGCCGAAGACGGCTAACTCCTCATCCTCTTTCAGTTGAGGGCGGGGCCAAGGGGCTACGTTGCAGAGGACTAAGAGCGAGGTGTGGCCGCCCGGATCGTAAAAATCTTGGAGCATCAACTCTCCCAAGCGGGCGCTAGTCATCCAGTGGACGCGGCGCACATCCTCCCCCTCCTGGTAGGCGTGTAAGCCGTAGAGGTTGTCCGATTGGCCCTGCCATTTGCGGTAGGTGGGCGAGAGGAGGGAGGGGGAGGGCTGGCGGCTCTGGCTAGTTAAGGGTAAAACGGCCGGTTGGACGGAGAGGAGTTGGGCGGGATTGCCGCTCTGGGGGCAGGCTATGCTGAAGCGGAAGAGGCCCAGCCCCGAGGCTAAGGAGAGGATGGGGGCCGGCAAGATCTGGGAGCGGCGCTGGCTAGCTAGGGCCCGGCAGCTGAGGGTAACTTGGCTGTGGGCGGGCACTTCGGCTACGTAAAAGCGCACCCGATGCCAAGTGGGGGCGGGATCGTCCTTTAAGCGCAGATCGATCCCCACTTTAGCTAAAAAATTGAGGAATGAGCGGCTGGTAGAGGAGAGGCGGGTAGCGCTCTGGGCGCCCCATTGGGGCAGAGGGGCCGCTAAGCGCAACCACGGGAGATCCCAATTATCTTCGACGACTATGGTGCGCAGCGCTTGGGAAGAGCGGTTATGTAAGATGTAATTGATGGTGAAGGGCTGGCCGGCGCGGGCGGGTTGATCGAGCAACTGGCGCTCTAATTGGAGGGAGCGAATCTGCCAGCGGGGCCAGAGGGCGCCCCAAATGATAGCCGCCAACATGAGGGCGACCATCACTAAGAGCCAACCCGACTGGGTATTACTGGCCACCGCAAAGAGGACCAAAGTTAAACCCACTAAGGGCCATTCCATCACCTGTTTACTTTTGAAGGGTCGTTTTTTCATAGATAGCAGAGGCCCCCCGCGCCGCAAGCTGCAGCGTGCGGCGCGGGGGGCCTTTGGCGCAAAAGGCTAGCTACCCTGCTAAGTTAACGATTATCGGCGCTAAATCCGCCTACCGAGTAGAGCAGTTGGTCGGAGGTGTCGGAGGCCTCGCGGATAGCGGTCACGGAGTCGCACTTGCGCCCCAGAGCCTTGAACATGGTGTCGTCCAAGATGCTGCGGATCGACTCCCAGACGGGAACGCGGGGCTGGATTGTGGCCTTATCCATAGACTTTAAGCCTACGCCGTACTCCGGATGGCGCTTGACGTAAGCCTGGTACTCGGGGGAGTTGATGGCCGACTTGCGCACGGGCAGGTAACCGGTCTGGGTGGCCCAGTGGACGGTCACTTCCGGACTGCACATGTAGAGGATAAACTTGTAAGCGGCGTTGTGCTTCTCAATATCGTTGTCGCCCCGGAAGATGGCCAAGTTGGTACCCGCCATCTGGCTAGCTTGGGTAGTCCCCTTGGGGATGGGCAGGACCCCGAAATCTAAACCGGAGGAGCGGGCCTCATCGAAGCCGCCGATGCGCGAGGTAGACTCGATATACATCCCGGCCTTGCCATTGGCGAAGAGGCGAGAGGCTTCGAAGGTGGGAGTGGCCGACATATCTTTGTGGACTAAGTTGACCCAGTAGTTGAGGTCGTCTACCCCCAGTTTACCTCCGAAGGCGGCCTTATTATTGGCGATATACTGGCCCCCGTAGGAGTAGAGGTAGTGGCCGAAGATGTCGACGTTGGGCAAGAAGGCTAAACCGGGCACGCCCTTCTTCTTGGCGATAACCTTGGCGCAGTGGCGCAGCTCATCCCAAGTGGCCGGGGGCTTTAAGCCCAACTCCCGGAAGATATTCTTATTGTAATAGAGGACGAAGATCGACTTATTGAAGGGCAGAGTGTAGATCTTCTGCTGACCTTCGTTATTGGGGAAGGTGTTAGCTTTGAGCAGGACGGGGACCAGGTCGTTGAGGGAAGCCCTATCCTGGGCGGACATAAACTCTTCCACGGGGACGATGGCGTCGATGCCTACGTACTGGGTAGTCCAGTTCTCATAGACCTGAGCCACATCGGGGGGCTCGTTCTGGGCTAAATTCTCTAAGATCTTGGCGTAGAGGGCGTTATAGTCGTTACCGTAACGCTTATTCTCCGACTGGATATACTCCGCCTTGACGACGATGCCCGGGTTGGCGCGGTTGAAGCGGTCGACTAGCTCGTTGAGGACTCTCCCGCGGCTGCGTCCCATAGCGTGCCAGAAGCGGATCTCTACGGGCGAGTTGGCGCGGCTGATGGTCGCTCCGCAGATAAAGATGAGGGTCGTGACGGTCACCAAGATAGAAGCTATGTAAAAAAGGCGCGTTTTGGGCACCATATCGGGGCAACTCCTTTATATCACTTGTAGGGAGAGTAACCAGAGCCAACCTAAAGGCTGACCGCCAGCGGAGCCTGGTTCAACGAGTGGAGTACCAGACTGGCAGGGTTGGAATCTACCGGAACCTCAAAGACCAGGTATCCAAAATTGATACCGAAGGGACGTAGGATTACTAGCCAAAAGTTGCTTAATCCTTCCAAATAAGGGTAAGACCTGGAGTTCTGGTCGCTTAAGGAGAATTTTCCCGTATAGATCTGCACCTGCTTGGAAATATTCTGCTGTGATAAATAGACTACTACATATTTGTAACCGGCGCGAGGGTGGTAAAAATTTTTTAACGTATCGACCGTCTCTAAGTTGGTGACCGTCACTTGGAAGAGCGAGTTGCTGGCCTGGCGCGGAACGTAGACCCCGCCCTTAGCGACTGGACTCTGAGCCTTAGCGGCGGGGGCGGATTTCGCTACGGGAGCGGCGCGGACCGGGGTCTGGACCTTAGCTACCGGGGCCAGGGGAGTGGGAGAACGGTTGATAGCGGGAGCCAAAGCGGAGCTACTCTGGGGCGGGGCGACCGCGGGCAGAGCGGACTTAAAGGCGGGCTGAGCGGGTTGCGTAGGCGTCGGCTGGCTAACTAGAGACTGGCTGGCTACGGGCTGGCTAGCGGGTTGGAGGGTAGTCTGAGCGGTCGCCGCCGGAGCGGGGGTTAGGCTCTTAGCTGTCGCCGCAGGCTTAAAACTGGGGGCGGAGGAGGACTTAGAATTAATGAGCAGGCGGTCGTTAGCCCCATCGAAGGTGATAGACCCGCCCATAACCTTAACTAAAGCTTCCGCGGGCACGTAGACTCGCCCATCGTCCTCAATGATGGGGGTAGAAATGATCTGGCCGTCGACGCTCACCGTGTGCAGGCGGGAGTCCCAGACGATCTCCGCTTTGAGAGTCTGAGCCATCAACTGGATAGGCAGATAGATAGTGCCTTGACGAGTAATAGGATAGGCGTCGACGCGCATGCCGTTGACGAAGACGCGAGTCAAGGAAGCTTGAGCGCTAAAGGGGGCTAGGATGAGGAGGAGCGCTAAGAAAAATCCGCTCCAGCGGGGAAGGTGAGCCCGTAGCTTTAGGGACGGGGGCCTGTACATGGGAAAACCTCCTTCGAAAATAGGACGACTCTTCTCTTATATCTTTCTACAGGTGAGACTTTACCATATAAAGGGGAAATTAGAAACCGCCCGCGCCCCAGAAGGGAGAGCTAAAGAGAGGCTTTAGGGGGTTAGTAAAGGACTTAGATTCCTACTGTAGAAGGCGCAAGGCGATTTTTTCGCTAGTATGGGCGACAGAGATTTCCATCCAGGAGTAGATCATCTTTATGCAATTCGCGCGTAGAAAAATAACCGGTCTAGGCAATTTAGAGGGGGCTCAGACGAGCCTGGCCGAGCGCTTAGGAATGAAATTCCAGCCGCTTATCGCCGCCAGCCGGGCCAAGTTGGCCCAGTTCTTGGGGGAGGCGGCTACGGAGGGCGGAGCCGCGCGCGGCGATGTCTTATTCGCTCCGGGCGGGGAGATGTTCTATTACGATTTCTTGCCCCAAGAGCGGGCTCTAATCGTGGGCGGGGCTTGGGAAGATAGTAAGGGTACGCAAGCCTGGGAAGATTATCTCCGCGAGGTAGAGGGGGCGGTCCAAGGCTTAGCCGGTAAGGAGTTGCCCATCCTCTCCCCTTATTTCCGCCTTTTAAGCGAAGAGTCTCGCCTCTTGCAGATGGGCGAGTGGGAACGCAAAGTAGCCGCCGCCTTGCGCCAGCCTGGCTTGCGCAGCACTTTGCAGATTATCGCCCAGAAGGGGACGGTCTCTCTGCCCGAGGCCGCCCAGGGGCGCTCTCTCTTCGAAGTGGGCGAAGAGGTCCAGGCCTTAGCCGAGATGGGGCTCATCTGCTGTGAGTTCGAAGTCTTCTGTAAGGAGACGGGGCAGAAGGTCAGCCGCGTAGCCAGTATGGCGGCCTTAGACGAGGCGGCCAAGCGCGGGTTCCGCTGCGTCCATTGCGGCCATCCCATCTCCCAAGAGCAGATAGTGCAGATCCTCTCTATTACCGAGCCCGGCCTGACCCTCAGTCAGCCCAATATGTGGTTGGTCTACATCGTAGGGGCCGCCCTCAGCGATTGCGGGGTGAGCGGAGAGCATATCCTCTACCGCAGCGAGAATGAGGGGCGTTATTGCGAAGTCTTTGCCGATTATCACGGCTCCCTCTTGATGTTCTCTATTGCCGAAAGCGGTCTGTGCGCCAACTCCGTCTTCCGCATCATTACCCGCAGCCGTTTCTTCCATCCCGACTACACCTTCGCCGTGACCCCGGTGGCGGCCAATATGGAAGCCCAGCGGGTGATTAAGTCGGAGCAGGCCCGGATGCAGATCGTCGACAATTTAGACGAGTTGGCGGATTCTATCCGCTCCGTCTCCCGCCAGGCCGATCGGGCTTTAGTGAGCCGCCTCTTAGAGGATCTCAACGGGATTACCGCCTTAGAGATTGGGGAGAGCGTAGGGCGCTATTTCTTTGGTCCCAGGCCCCAGGCGGCGAGCGAGCCGGAAGTGAGCGCGGAGGAGCCCTTGGAGAGCGCCGCCATAGCGCAGCCTCTGCCCCTTGAGGAAGAGACCCCTGCGGCCGCTGCGGAAGAGCCTATCCTGGAGGAGAGCCAGCCTCAGGTAGCGAGCGAGCCTGTGGCCATCCAAGAGGAGCCTTTAGAGGAGATTCAGCCCGCCGCCTTAGAGTCGACTGTTACCTTTGAAGAGGAGCTCCAAGAGATTACCGCTCCCACCGAAGCCCAAGAGGTAGCTCCTACCCCAGAGCCGGTAGAGGAAGAGGTCGTAGAGCCCTTCTGGAGCGTCTACAGTGAGGATCTGCTCCAAGATATCGCCCAATTGCGCGATCAATTAGAGCAGGGCGGCGATCCCGACTTATTAGAGGAGAAGATCAACGCCATCTCTGAGTTGGGCGAGGCTTCGGCTATGATCGTAGCCGAAGACGGTATGGCCTTCTTAGGGGCTTTGGAGACTTGTCCCGACCCCGACTCGGCCGCCGCCTTCTTACCCGAACTCTCCGCCGCTTTGACGCCTGCCGTGGAAGAGCAGAATTTAGGGAGCTTACACCGGGTCTGGATGGGCTATCCCGAGGGCAGCTTCGACGTCTATCCGGCCGCCGACGGCTTGAACTTAATGATCCACGCGCCTCAGGTGGGGAGTCTGGAGTACGGCGGTCACGCTAGCGCCGAGGATACTTTAGATAAGGCCCTCTTAGGTTTGACCGTCTTAGATAGCTTCTTTGACGCCATTATCGTCCAGGAGGAGGCCATTATTGGCTCTACTACGCAGGAGTGCGACGCCTTAGCGTTAGCTACTCAGGGTATGGCCCAAGCGGTCGGCTCTTATCTGGGCGAGTTGGGCTTAGAGGGTTGGAAGGCTTTACTCTTTGAGGTCGACGGTCAGCTCTTGGCCCTCTATCCGCTGCCGGAGGAGGCCGTTCTGGTCTGCATCTTAGATAAGACGGCCCACGAGTCCGTGTGGCGCTGCGACATTCCGGCTCGCCTGGGGCGCGTCCGGGAAGCCATGCTCCGTTAAACGGAGGGAGAGGGAGAACCCAGGGTGGCAAAGCAACAGCAGAGCGGGAGCGGCGACGGCTTTTGGCCGCGCATGATCCTGACCTTCTTCCTCTTAATTTGGGTGGCGGTAGTCGTCGGCAATATGCTGGGCTACCGGGCCATCGATCAGTTCTTAGCTTCTTCCGACGAGGGGGTGGGGGAGGTCAGCTTGCCTACCCCCGCTCCTCGCCCCTGGGTCCATAAGGCTAGCGAATTCCAGGCGGAGATAGACGGCTCCAACGCCCAGAGGGAAGAGGAAGCGGAGACGATTATCGCCGAGCCCGTAACTGAGCCTACCCCCCTCCTAGCGGAGGCTAAAGAGGAAGAGGCCCAGGCCAAAGAAGAGCCCGCCCCCACCCCTCAACCTAGCGGGCGTACCCTCTTCTTTGGGGCTTTTGTTCAGCAGAGCACGGTGACGGCTCTAGAAGAGAAGTTGCGGGCGGAGGGGGTAGCCTATGAGGTCCAAGAGGTGCCCGTAGAGGAGGGGACCGTCTACCGCATCACTAGCTCCCCCTATCCCACTTCTGAAGAGGCCCAGCGCCGCTTAGAAGAGCTGAAAGCTAAAGGTATTGAGGCCTATATAGACGGATGAGCTCCCCAATTGGGCGGATAATCCCCCTCGAAGATTACAACGACTCTCAGCCCAGCGCCGTAGCGCTAGGCTTTTTTGACGGTATCCATCGCGGCCACCAACGCCTCTTAGAGGAGACTAAGAGCTTGGCCCAGAGTTTGGGGCTGCGCCCTTTAGTCTTCACCTTCCGCGAACATCCCAGCTGGCTCTTGCGCCCCTCCAATCCGGTCTCCTTATTGATGAGCACTGAGGAGCGCTTGCGCCTCCTCTCCCAAGCGGGCTTTACTTGCGTAGTGGCCAGTTTTAACCGTTTCCTGGCCCAGATGCGCCCCGAAGAGTTCGCTTCCGCCATCTTAGCCCACCGCCTGCAAGCGCGCTGGCTCGTCGTAGGCGATAATTTCCATTTTGGAGCGGGCGCCCAAGGGGGGGCTCAGAGCCTCGAAGAGATGGGGGAGTATTTAAATTTCCAAGTGCGCGTCTTGGCCCGTCTGGCCCTTAAAAATAGGGTCGTCTCCTCCACTTGGCTGCGCAAGTTGGTGCGGGAGGGGCGCCTCCAAGAGGCCTTCCCCTTTTGGGGACGTCGCTTCCAGGTGGCGGGGCGCATCGAGCGCGGTCAACAGCTGGGACGCCAGCTGGGGATCCCTACGGCCAATATCTCCCCCTGGCCCCAATTGATAGCTCCTAAACGCGGGGTCTACGCGGCGCGGGCTAGTTTAGCTGAGTATCCGGGCGTATTTCCCGCTCTGGCCTACTGGGGGAATAGGCCTACCTTCCGCGGGGAGGGGGATATTTTAGAAGTCTCTATCTTGACCCCCGAACCTCTGTGGGGGCCGGACGAACTCTACGGTTGCCAACTGACCACCGATCTTTACGCTTACTTGCGACCGCAAATTAAATTCCCTAATACCCAAGGCTTTATTGAACAAGTAGCCCACGATCGCCAGCGGGTAGGGAAGATCCTGGCTAAATGTTGAGATCTTAAGTCCGGATCTGGGCGGCGCTCGAATCGCAAATTATCTCTTTAACTGCCCAATAAAATCGTTTGCTTCGGTAGGTATTGAGCCTCAGTTTATAGAAATTTAATTTCCTGGCCCTGGGACGGGGGCGGGAAGTTAAATTTATGTTTGGGGAACTAACGAAGGAGCGGTTTTGAGTCAGATTCAGCAATTATTGCGTACCCCTTTGGTGGAGAATCACAAGCGGGCGGGTGGCAAACTCGTTGAATTTGCCGGTTGGGAGATGCCCGTAGAGTATAGCGGCATTAAGAGCGAGCACTTGGCGGTGCGCTCGCAAGTCGGCGTCTTCGACCTCTCGCATATGGGCGAGATTGAGATCCAGGGGCCGGAGGCGGTCCGCTGCGTCGATAGTCTGGTAACTAACGACGTCCACCGCTTAGAGCGGGGTCAGTGTCTCTACACTTGTATGTGTCGGCCCAATGGGCGCATCTTAGACGACCTCTTAGTCTACCGTTTCCCCGATACGGAGGCGGGGGAGCCCTATTTCTGGTTAGTAGTTAACGCCTCCAATAGGGAGAAGGATTACGCCTGGATCGTCGAGCGGGCGGCTGAATTTGAGGTTACGGTGCGCGACCTCTCCTTAGAGACGGCCTTAATCGCCGTCCAAGGTCCGCGCTCCCAGGAGGTCTTGCAGGCCTTTACCGACCTCGATTTAGAGATCTTAAGTTACTACCATTTACAGCGCGGCCACTTGCGGGGGAGAGAGGTGGTAATCTCGCGCACCGGCTACACGGGCGAAGATGGCTTTGAGATCTATCTGCCCTGGGATCAGGCTCCGGAAGTTTGGGAGTTGCTCTTAGGGGAGGGCGGCTGTCAGCCTATCGGCTTAGGGGCCCGCGATACTCTGCGCTTAGAGGCCGGTTATTCGCTCTACGGCCACGAGATCGACGAAGAGTGCGATCCTATCGACAGCTCCTTAGGTTGGGTAGTGCGCTTTAACGGCCCCGACTTTGTGGGGCGAGAGTACTTGCAAGCTAAGAAGGAGAGCGGTCCCCAGACGGCTATCGCGGGCTTAGTGATGCAGAGTAGGGCCATCCCCCGCCAAGGGTACGTAGTCGAAGATGAGACGGGGGAAGTGGGGGTAGTTACCAGCGGCACTTACTCGCCCTCTCTGGGTAGGGGAGTCGCTTTGGCCCGCCTGCGCATCGGCTCCCATCGTCCGGGTACGGAGCTCAAAGTGCGCGTTCGCCAAAAGTTAGAACCGGCTGTAGTGCAGCGGCCGCCTTTCGTGCGGGGTAGCATCCGCCGTTAGACGGGTAGTCTATTGCAGCCGAGGAGAACTCAGATTCTGGCTAATTAAAGGAGCAGTTAATAATGATCGATCCGCAATTAAAGTATACCCCTGAGCACGAATGGGTGCGCCTTCTCGAGGGAGGAGTGGCCGAAGTGGGCATTACCGACTTCGCCCAAGAGCAGTTGGGAGAGATCGTCTTTGTCGATCAGTTAGAAGAGGGTAAAGAGGTCAAAAAGGGCGACTTCTTATGTACCTTAGAGTCGATTAAGACCGTCTCCGATATGTACGCCCCCGTTAGCGGTCGCATCATAGCGATTAATCCCGCCGTCTGCGATGGCGACCCCCAATTTGCGCCGGAATTGATCAATAAGGCTCCCTATACGGAGGGGTGGATCGCGCGCTTAGTTATGAGCGAGCCCAGCCAAGTAGACGACTTACTGGATGATTCCGCTTACCAGAAGTTGATTGAGGCGGAGTAGAGGCGGTGGCTTACCTTCCCCACACTCCCGCCGATAGGCAGCGCATGTTGGAGCGGATCGGCCTCTCCTCTTTAGAGGAGCTGACCGAGATTATCCCCTCCCAACTGCGTCTGAAGAGACCTTTAGACTTGCCGCCCGCCTTGAGCGCCTACGAGGTGGAGCGCTACTTTGAGGGCTTGGCCCAGCGCAACGCTACCTTCTCCCAGGGCCACTTCCTGGGGGCGGGCGCCTACCGCCACTATATCCCGGCGGTAGTAGATACTATCTGCCAGCGCTCGGAATTCTTGACTGCCTACACCCCCTACCAGCCCGAGGCTAGCCAAGGGACTCTGCAGGCTATCTTTGAGTTCCAGAGCCTCATCTGCCGTCTGACCGGTTTAGAGGTAGCCAACGCTTCCGTCTACGATGGCGGTACGGCGGTAGTCGACGGGGTCCTCGTGGCTTGCGCCCAGACTAGGCGCTCTAGAGTCTTAGTCTCTAAGGCCGTCAATCCCCAGACGCGCCAACTTTTAAAGACTTACGCCGCTAATGGGGCCTTTAGCCTTCAGGAGTTAGACTACTCTCCCCAGACGGGTCAGACCCTTCTAGACGGGCGCTTAGATCCTCAAGTGGCGGTCGTCGTCTTGCAGATCCCCAACTTCTTAGGGATCGTAGAGGATGGCCCCGACTTAGTAGAGCGCATCCACGAGGCGGGGGCCCTGGCTTTAGTGGCTATCCCCGACCTTCACACCTTGGGCCTTTTGGAGGGTCCGGGGAGCTACGGGGCCGATCTGGCCTGCGGCGAAGCCCAAGGGGCGGGCAACCCGCTCTCCTTTGGCGGCCCCTACGTGGGCTTTTTGGCCTGCACTTCTAAGCTTATGCGCCGGATTCCGGGCCGCTTAGTAGGTTTGACGGAGGATAGCCAAGGGCGGCGCGGTTACTGTCTGACCTTGCAGACTAGAGAACAACATATCCGCCGCGATAAGGCCACTTCTAATATCTGCTCTAACCAGGCTCTGTGCGCTCTGGCTACTACGGTCTACCTCAGCCTCTTAGGGGCCCAAGGTCTGCGGGCCGCCGCCAAATACGCCTGGCAGAATACGACCTACCTGCGCTCTCTCATCGCCCAGTTGCCCGGTTATACCCTGCCCTTGAGCGGTCCTTACTGTCAGGAGTTGGTAGTGCAAGTTCCCGCCGGTCAGGCCCTCAACCTCAACCATTTCTTGGCTTGCGAGGGGATCCAAGGGGGCTATCCTCTGGGCGAAGATTACCCAGAATTGAGCGACTGTATCTTATTCTGCTGTACGGAACTGACGCGCAAGGCGGAAATTGAAGAGCTGGTGACGGCCCTGCGTTCATTTAAGGAGGCCTACTGAGGTGGATGCCCAGACCATTTTTGAAAAGTCCCAACCGGGTCGCTTAGGGGTTATGCCGCCGCTTAGCGACGTGCCCTTACCGAGTCAGCCGCCTATGTGGCCTAGCGGGATGGGCCGCCAAGAGGCGCCCCCCTTGCCGGAACTCTCCGAGTTAGACGTCTTGCGCCACTTTGTAGGGCTCTCCCAAAAGAATTACTCCGTAGACACCCAATTCTATCCTTTGGGTTCTTGCACTATGAAGTATAATCCGCGCCTCAACGAGCGGATGGCGGCCTTGCCCGGCTTTACTCAGCTCCATCCTTTGAGCGATCCTCAGCAGGCCCAAGGGGCCTTAGAGCTCATGTACTCCCTGCAAGAGGCCTTAGGGGAGATCACCGGGATGGAGGCGGTCACCCTGCAACCGGCGGCCGGGGCTCACGGAGAGTTGACGGCCCTCATGGTCATGGCGGCTTACTTTAGGTCGCGCGGGGAGGAGCGCCACTTAGTCTTAGTGCCCGACTCTTCCCACGGGACGAACCCCGCCTCCGCCGCTTTAGCCGGTTTCCAGGTCGTGACCTTGCCCTCGGCTGCTAACGGCTTAGTCGATATGCTGGCCTTAGAGTCCCATTTGGGTCCTCAGGTAGCCTGCTTAATGCTCACCAATCCCAGCACTTTGGGCCACTTTGAGACCCAAATTGAGGAGATCTGTGAGCTCTGCCACCGCCACGGGGCCTTAGTCTATTACGATGGGGCCAATATGAACGCCCTCCTGGGTTTAGCTCGGCCTGGAGATATGGGCTTCGATATGGTCCATCTCAACTTACATAAGACCTTCTCCACCCCGCACGGGGGCGGAGGGCCAGGGAGCGGTCCGGTGGGAGCTCGGGGTCCCTTAGTCGACTTCTTGCCCGGTCCCTTAGTAGCTAAGGGGGAGAGGGGTTACCACTTTATGACCCCTTCCCAGAGTATCGGGCGGGTGCGCACCTTCTGGGGCAACTTTGGGGTCTTAGTCAAGGCCTGGGCCTATATTCGCCATTTGGGCGCCCCAGGTTTAAAGGCGGCCAGCCTCCACGCCATCTTGGCGGCCAACTACTTGCAGGAGCTCTTAAAGGAGGCCTACGATCTGCCCTATCCGGGGAGGTGTATGCACGAATTTGTGCTCTCGGCCCACAACTTGAAGGCGGAAAAGGGGATTAAAGCTCTCGATGTAGCTAAGGGACTCTTAGAGCGGGGCTTCCACGCGCCCACCGTCTATTTCCCCTTAATTGTGGAAGAGGCTTTAATGATCGAGCCTACGGAGACGGAGGATGTGGAGACCTTAGAGGCCTTCGCCCAGGCTATGTTGGAGATCGCCCGTCAAGAGACGGCGGAGGATCTCCACCAGGCGCCCCGCCATCTGCCCGTCTCCCGCTTAGACGAGGCCCTGGCCGCCAGGCGTCCCGTCCTCAAGATGTAGGCGGGGGCTGCGGTGGCAGAGCGAGCTGAGTTTTGGGAGGCCTATAGCTCTGAGGAGTGGACTTACCTCTTAGACCCCCCTCAGAGCGGGGCGCGCAATATGGAGCGCGATCTAGAGCTCTTGGCGGAAGCTGAGCGCCCTACCTTGCGCCTCTACGACTGGAGTAGGCCCACCCTCAGTTTAGGCTACCACCAGCGCCAAGATTGGGTCGATCTAGAACTCTGTCAGCGCCAGGGGGTAGAGGTGGTGCGCCGTCCCACCGGAGGGCGCGCCCTCTTACACTTGCCGGGCGAAATTACTTATAGCGTAGTCTTGCCTAGGTTGGGGGCGGTGGGGGTGCGCCCCGCCTTCCAAGCCATCGTAAATCTTTTAGCTCGCAGCTTAGAGCGCTTAGGGTTGCCGGTCAGTACGGCCAGCCAAGGGCATATCCCTAGCTCCGCCTCCCATCCTTCCTGTATGGCCGTCACCGCCCCGGGAGAGATTATCGCCCGCGGGCGCAAGTTGGTGGGCAGCGCCCAAGTGCGGCGCTATGGCAACCTCCTCCAGCACGGTTCCTTAGTGCGCGCCTACCAGCCGGAACTTTTGGCCCTCCTCATACCGGGCGCCCAGCCCCAGATGGACTTAGAGAGCCTAGGTTTCGGCCAATTGCAGCCCGCCCAGATTATGGAGAGCTGGCGCCAAGTGTGGGAGCGGGAAGTCCATAAGTTACGAGTAGATTAATTTGCCCCACCCTTTTTCTGCCCAAAGAGAGGGGCTGGAAGAGCAGGAAAAGCTTCCCTAGAGGGGGAATCTCCAGGACGCCGAGGATGTGTCGTCTCAGAACTTCTTCCCTCAGCCTGGATCCGCTCTCAGACATTAAGGGGTTTTAATGTTTGGGCGATTTTTTTGTGAGGTATTAAAAGCATGGCAGAACCTATCCGCGTCATCATTATGGGAGCCGCTGGGCGTGACTTCCACAACTTCAACACCTTCTTCCGCAACAATCCCGTCTATAAGGTAGTGGCCTTCACCGCCACCCAGATCCCCGACATCGAGGGGCGCCTCTATCCGGCCTCCTTGGCGGGCGAGCTTTATCCTGAGGGGATCCCCATTCACGCCGAAGAAGAGCTGGAAGAGTTGATCCGCAAGTATGACGTGCAGCAGGTAGTCTTCGCTTACTCCGATACCTACTACAACAACTTGATGCACAAAGCGTCGCGCGTCTTAGCTGAGGGCGCCGATTTCCGTCTGATGGGACCTGCGGAGACGGCTATTAAGTCGACGAAGCCGGTAGTGGCCATCTGCGCGGTGCGTACCGGAGTAGGTAAGAGCCAGACTACGCGTCGGGTCGTCGACATTCTGCGCCAAGAGGGTTTAAAAGTGGCGGCTATTCGCCATCCTATGCCCTATGGCGATCTGGCTAAGCAGGCCGTCCAGCGCTTCGCCACTTTGGAAGATCTGGATAAAGAGCAGTGCACCATCGAAGAGCGCGAAGAGTACGCTCCCCACATTGAAAATGGGACCTTGGTCTTCGCCGGCGTCGATTACGAGGCCATCTTGCGCAAAGCGGAGCAGGAAGCGGACGTCATTCTCTGGGATGGCGGCAATAACGATTTCTCCTTCTATAAGGCCGACCTCTATATCACCTTGGCCGACCCCCACCGTCCCGGTCACGAGTGCCTCTACTATCCGGGCGAGGTCAACGTGCGCTTAGCCGACGTGATTATCATCAATAAGTGCGACTCCGCTAGACCCGAGTTCGTAGCTAAAGTGGCTGAGAATTGCCGGAATCTCAATCCCAAGGCCACGATCCTTTACGCCGACTCTCCCATGATCGCCGATAACCCCGAGCTCATTAAGGGCAAGCGGGTCCTGGTAGTCGAAGATGGTCCCACCCTCACCCACGGCGAGATGGGTTATGGCGCCGGTTTCTTGGCGGCCAAGAAGTACGGCGCGGCCGAGATCGTCGACCCGCGTCCCTTCGCCGTCGGCTCCCTCTTAGATACCTTCAAGACCTGGGCTCACTTGGGTCCCATCCTCCCGGCTATGGGCTACTCCGAGAAACAGTGCAAAGAGTTGGAAGAGACTATCGCTAAAGCCGACGTCGACACCGTAGTCGTAGGCACGCCTATCGATCTCTCCTTGGTTATCGATATTAAGCAGCCTAGCACTCGCATCCGCTACAACTTAGAAGAGAAGTCCGCTCCCTCCCTGCAGGAGCTCTTGCAGCCGGTCATTAAGGCCGCCAAAGAGGGGCGCAAATAACTTAAAAAGTATTTCCCTCTAAAAGGCGTACTTTTTATTCACCCCCGGCCCTTCCAGGGCCGGGGGTGAAATATATTTGACTAGATGTTAATATTTTCTCCCCATTTCTGCGCGCTAGAGTAGTATAATACGAGTTAGAGTTCGAGTTTTAGAGCCAGCCTCTAGGGACTGGCCAGGTTATAGAGAGTTTAGATAATTAAAGGGGTTTGGGTCGTGGAAATTCAGAGCTTTACTTCTAGTAATATTAGTACTTATAGCGGGGTGAGCGCCCAGCACTCTCTGCCTAGCGCTAAGCCCGCCCTGGCTGAGTCGACGCCCGCCCTTCCGGGCGATGCGGTCAGTTTAGGCCAGAGCCCTGAGGAGGAGTCGGGGACCGTCTCCTTGCGCCTTTTACATATTAACGACGTCCACGGAGCGGTGGATGCCGAAGATGGGGAAGGGGGCTTAGCTAAGGCGGCTACGGTCATCGCCCAAGAGAAGGCCTCCGCTCCGGGTGAGGTTTTGACCCTCAATACTGGCGACTTGGCCGAAGGGACGATGGTCTCTTACCTCACTAAGGGCGGGGTGGTAGCCGACTCCTTAGCGGCTATCGGCTTTGACGCCATCGAGCCCGGCAACCACGATTTTGCCTGGGGCCAGCAGGCCTTAGAGGACCTCTTAGCCGACGCCAAGGCGCCCGTGCTCAACGCCAGCATCGTGCGCGAGAATGGGGAGACCTTCGGTCAGCCCTACATGATTAAGGATGTAGGCGGGGTCAAGGTGGGGATGATCGGGGTCGATGTGGAGAATATGGCCCGCTACGTCAGTCCTGAGAAGATCGAAGGTTTAGAGTTTAAGTCGACTGAGGAGACCTTGGAGACCTACTTACCTAAGCTCAAAGAGGAAGGGGCGGACGTCATCATGCTCCTCTCCCATATCGGCTTCGATGAGGATAAGAAGATCGCCCAGAAGTTCCCGGAGATCGATATTATCGTCGGTGGTCACAGCCATACGGAACTGCCCGAAGGCCACTACGAGGGGGATACGCTCATCGTCCAGAGCGGTACGAAGGGTAAGTTTGTAGGCGAGGTAGACTTAAAATTAGATCTGGGTACTAAGCAGATCGCCAGCGCCCAAGCGAAGCTCATTCCGGTAGGGAAGGATGTAGAGCCCGATCCGGTGGTAGCCGACATCGTGGCCGCCGCCCAAGCGGAGTCCAAAGAGCTGGGCTCTAGGGTGATGGGTCAAGCGACCGAAGATCTGAGCTTCTCTTACTGGGAGGCGGCTAAGGTCAACCAGATCCACGCCGACTCGCTCTTAGAGGCGACGGGAGCCGATATCGTCTTAGTCAGCTCGCGCAGTCCGCGAGGCGGGATCGAGAAGGGCGAAGTCACCTATGAGGACCTCTTCAACGCCTTCCCCCACACCGAAGAGGATGCGGTAGTCATGCGCCAGTGTCCCGGGACGGCCATTCTCAAAGAGTTGGAGAACCGCGTTAAGGATGATGGGCGCGGTCCCGCCACTCCGGCCGGTTTTAGCTATACCTACGATCCCTCTCTGCCTAGCGGTCAGCGCATCGTAGACGTTAAGATGGCCGACGGCACGCCCTTCGACCCGCAGCGCAAGTACGATGTGGCCACCACCCTCTCCATGTCGCGCAAGAGCAACTTCAAAGAGGCTGCGGAGATGAAGAGCATGGGCAGCGCCCAGGAGATCTTTATGGATTACTTCGCCGCCCACCAAGGGCCCTGGCACGACGATCCCGACGCCCGAGTCACTAAGTTGGGAGCTTAATTCTAAAGAGCAGGAGTTTTTAGAGGATCGAGAATAAGGGGCCCCAGCGACCTCAAGTTAGCGCCTGGCGCTAGCCCTTTTGAGATCGACTCCTCTATCAGATCTAGAGGAACCCTCCCCGTTGGAAGTTAGCGCGGGAGGGTTTTTATATATTTGCAACTTGACTATGATGCCGAGGCTTAACCGTAAGATGTCTAGTAACCCCTTCCCCTATAAGGCTATCTGCTCCGATCTCGATCTCACTCTGCTCCATAGCGACGCCTCTATCTCCCAGCCGGCGGTCCAGCTCCTCAACCGCGCTCTAGCGCGGGGGATTAAAGTCTGCCTAGTCTCCGCCCGCCATCCTCTAGGGATTACCCTCTACCAGCCCTACTTTAATCAGCCCCTGCCCTACGTAGCCTATAATGGGGGCTTAGCCGTCACCGAAGAGGGGCGAGAACTCTACAATTACACTATTCCGGCCCCCAAAGCGCGCCAGATCTGGGAGGCGGCTCTAGCGAGCGGGATCCCGGGGACGATGATGGTCTACGCCCAAGCCAACTGGTACGCCCAAGCGGCCGATAAGGAGAATCCCTACCTCCTCAAAGAGGAAAATTATATGGGCCTGCAACCTATCCTGGCCGATTTTAAAGAACTCTTCCAAGCGGGTCTGCAACCGAATAAGTTCCTCTTCTCAAGCGATCCTTCCGCTAGCCTGGCCATCGAAAAGGTGCTCTTAGAACATGCGGGCCAGCTTCACGTCTGTCGTTCTAGCCAATGGAGCGTCGACGTCATGCCCCACGGGATCGATAAAGCGCTCGGGGTGAAAGCTATGGCCCGCCACTGGGGCCTGCGACTGGAAGAGATCTTAGCCTTTGGGGATAGCGCCAACGATCTGGAGATGTTGCGCAGCGTAGGCTGGGGGGTAGCCGTAGCTAATGCCGCCCCCGAAGTGGCCGCGGCGGCTAACGATCACACCCTCAGCAATAATCAAGACGGGGTGGCCCGCTATCTAGAGCGCTGGGAACTCTAAGGGGCGCTCTCTAACTGGATCTTAGGGCTTGTGGCTCTCTAAATCGCTACTCTCTAAATACTTATGGCGCACCGCGGACTCTAAGTCGATAGAGTGGATATTGGCCAAGGTAGAGAGCCAACCTAAGACGTCGGCAAACTCTTCCTCTAAGTTCTGCCGCTCTTGGGGGGTAGCCTTATGGCCGGGAAGACTGACCCGCTGCAGGGCGGAGGCCAGTTCGCCCACCTCCTCCATAAACCACAGGAAGGTGCCGGCCGTACCGCGCTGAGCGTCGTGGGCGGTGTAATGTTCGTTAATGAAGGCTTGGAACTCTCGGAAGGTAAGCTTAGACATGGCCCCCCCTTCGCCCCTAGGCGCAGAGACTCCCTGCACGGTCTATTTAAAGCAGGAGTACTCCCCACAATCCAAAAGGGAACCCTCACTTTGTGACTTTTGAAACCTATTCAATAATTTAGTAGACGATGATGGATTACCAATTAGATAAGAAGATCGTAGTGCTCGGCGCCGCCAAGGCCTTTCCCGTAGAGGATCTGCCGGGCGCCGTACTCGATAATGGACGGCTGAGCCACTTGATGGCCCAGGTGCGCGATAACTTGCTGCGCGGGCCGCACCCCGTAAATATTGAGATTAGCGATCCGGAGTTCCCCTACGAACGGGTGGGGATCCGCAGTCGCCACATCCTCGACCAGTACTTCGGGGTGGCCGACCTGGCCGTAATCGCCTCCCAAAAACTTTTGGCCGGCCGCCAAGATACGGAGAATATTCGCCTTATAGTTGTAGCTACAATAACTGCCGACAAGATCGTGCCCTGTGTAGCCGCCCATCTCCAAGACGTGCTCAAGTTGCCCAACGCGCTCCAAGCTTTCGACGTCCGTATCGGTTGCAGCGGGTACGTGGGGACTTTAGAACTGGTAGCTCGTATGCTGCATAGCTATCCGCCCGGCTCCCAAGCTCTGGTAGTAGGGATGGAATGCATGAGCCGCGTGATGGACGCCTCCGAACGCGGGACCTGTATTATCTTCGGCGACGGAGGCGGGGCGCTCTTAGTGGGGCTCGACTCTGAGAATGAAGATCTGCTCTCCGCCAACTACTCTAATCCCTGGCGGATCGTCTCCGCGGAGACCTATACCGACGGTTCTAAAGGGGATCTCATCGAAATTAAGAGCGAAGGCCAACAAGATCGGATTATCTACCGCTTCGTAGCCCACGAAGGCCAAGTGACGGCGGAACCCGACCTCTTAGGGAAGATGGTCGTCCATATGGACGGCCGCTCCGTCTACAAAGATATGCTGCGCCTCGTACCCCGCAAAGTTACCGAACATCTGCAAGCGCTCCAATGGGACGTAGAAGGGGTAGATCTCTTCCTCTTCCACCAAGCTAACGCCCGCATGCTGGAGGCTATTTGTAATAGACTCAACATCCCCGAAGAGAAGACCTACCACAATATCGAATATTACGGTAATACCACTAATGGCTGCATCCCCAGCCTAATGGCCGACGTCCTCAAAGCCAATAACCCCAACTGGAAACGGGCCATGCTCGTAGCCTTCGGAACGGGTTACTCCCTCAGTATGGTGACTTTGACAAGGGTAGGAGGGTAATGCGGAATTAGGAATTCGTAATTCGGAATTGGAGGTGGCGCGGCGAGGGGGGAGGGCGTGTCTCTAACTTTAGTTTTGGCGGTGGGTGAGGGGCGAGATGGCAGTGAGTTAGTTGCTGGCGAGTTCCGTAGGTTGCTTGGCTGGGGGAAGGGCAATTCGGAATTAGAAATTCGGAGTGCGTAATTGGGGTGGCGCAGCTGGGGGAGAGGTTACGGCTCTAACTTCGGTTTCGGCGGTGAGAGAAGGGCGAGAAGGCTTGGGGAATGTCTGATGGGGTTCGGGGTAGCATAGCTTGGGGGAAAATCGTTATGGTGTGGCGCGGCCGGGGGCCGCGCCGCGGTCAATTGGACAAGCGTCCTAAAGGCCTCCATCGAGTAACAGAACACAAATGAAGATCCGGGCACCAAAGCACCCAGTGCGATTCTTCCATGAGCCAAGTTACTTCCGGATCTGCCAAGCTACTAACAATAGCCACCTAAT
>CALUQR010000005.1 GCA_944322965.1 Vulcanimicrobiota bacterium | reverse complement strand
GGCGCCAACTGGAGGTAGGGTTCAGGGAGGGATAGGTTCTCACTCTAAGCGGCGTGTTCATGAGTTACTGGCGGAGCCGCAACTTAAGCGCCAACTAGAGTTAGGGTCGATGGAGAGATAGGTTTTCGCTCTCAGCGGCGTGATTTATAAGTTACTGGCGAGGCCGCAACTTAAGCGCCGACTGGAGGTAGAGTCGATAAAAGGTTAAGGTCCGGCGCTGGGAGTGGACTCCGCGGGGGGCGCCTCAGCGGAAGGGGCTTCAGTGGCGGGGGCGCTCTCCGTCTTTTGGGCTTTGCGCACTTCGCTCAGGACCCCGTAGACAAAATTCATAGAGCGGTCGGTAGCATACTCGCCCGCCAGGTCGGCGCAGATCTTAATAACCTTAGAGAGTTTGCGCTCTACCTCCGCCGGGGCTACCGCCAACTCATAGATCCCTAAACGCATCAGACTGCGCTCTACCCTAGCCAGACGGTCGACCTGCCAATTGCAAGTGATGCGCTCCTGTAAGAGCTCGTCGACCCGCTCTAAGTTGGCTAAAACCCCGTCGAAGAGGCGGCGCACCTCGCCGCGCAAAACCCCGTCCTGCTCGTAATAGAGGACGTCCCCCAAGATCGTATTGCGCAGATCGCTATAACCGGGGGCGCCGTAAACGCAATCTTGGAAATTGCTCTCCCACTCATAGAGAGCTTGCATCGCTAAAAAGAGGGCCCGCCGATAAGGCTCGCGCAAGTCGGAGCGGTACCGGATAGAGTCGTCCGCCCACCCCTTGGAGGTAAAGCCGCCCTCCTTCTCATACTCGTCGCGCATCTTAGCCGCTACTAAACAGCTCTCCCCCAACATCTCACTCTCACTGACCATCACTACTAACCACCCTAAACTTGTCAAAGACCTAACTAGCTAAATTAAACATGCTCTCATTACGGCAGAGGCCGCAAATCGCCTGCTCTTAAAGGTAGACTCCGCTAACTACCCGCTCCCAACCGGCCAGATCGCGCCGGACCTCTATCTCCTGGAACTTAGCCCGCTCAAAAAAGGCGCGCACCGCCGCCCCCTGGTCCCCGCCAATCTCTACCGCTAAATGGCCCCCGGGCTCCAAATAGGCCGGAGCCTCCCCCACTAGACGTTCTAAAAGTTCCAAACCGTCGACCCCGCTAAAGAGAGCCGTCGGAGGCTCGTAAGCTACGACCTCCGCCTGGGGGCGCAGACCGCTCTCCCGACCGATATAAGGGGGGTTGGCTACGATATAATCGAAACGGCCCTCCACCTCTTGGAAGAGATCGCCGCCCCAAATTTGGACCTGACCCTCTAAACCTAAATGGCGCTTATTGGCCTCTAAGTAGACGCGGGCCCCCTCCTCTAATTCCTGGGCCGCGACCTGAAGAAATGGCGCAAGCTTCTTAATAGACCAGCCCACGCAACCGCTGCCCGCACAAAGGTCGAGAATACGTCCCTGCCGCCGCCCCTGGGACCAGGCCAAGACCAGATCCACCAAGGTCTCCGTCTCCGGCCGCGGAATGAGAACCCCCGGCCCCACCAGAAATTCCCAGCCATAGAACTCCCTCTTTCCCAAGATGTAAGCTAAAGGCTCGCCCGCCGCGCGGCGCTTACTCCCAGCCGCCACTAAGTCCCGCTCCTCAGAGGTCAAGACCCTATCCTCAGCCAAGATGAGCTGGGCGTAATCTAAACCTAAGAGCCCCCCCACCAAGATCTCCGCCTCCCGCCGAGCGCGGGGAGCTAAAGCGGGCTGAGCTCGGAAAGTCTCCCTCACCTCCCGCAGCGCCTCCCGCAAAGTCCAGCTAGCCCTCACTCTTGACCCAGCTTCTCCATCAATTCGCGCTGCTCATTCTCAATGAGAGCCTTAATGACATCCTCCAAATCGCCCTCCATGACCGCGCTCAAATTGTGGACGCTAAAGCCTATGCGATGGTCGGTCAGACGACTCTGGGGGAAATTGTAAGTGCGAATCTTCTCCGAACGGTCGCCCGCCCCCACCTGAGAGCGGCGGCTAGAGGTAATCTCATCCTCCGCCTTCTGACGCTCGATCTCTAAGAGCTTAGCTTGCAAGATGCGGATCGCCTTCTCGCGGTTCTGGCGCTGGGAGCGCTCGTCTTGACAGGTGACGACGATCCCCGTAGGCAAGTGGGTAATGCGGATGGCGGACTCTGTCTTATTGACGTGCTGACCGCCGGCCCCCGAAGAGCGGTAGGTATCGATGCGCAAATCCTTCTCGTTAATGGGCACTTCGTCGACGTCGTCCACCTCGGGCAAGACGGCCACCGTCACCGTAGAGGTGTGGATGCGCCCCGAAGCCTCAGTGGCGGGCACGCGCTGGACGCGATGGACGCCGCTCTCATACTTCATATGCTGGTAGACGTCGTGACCTTGGATAGAGAAACTGACCTCTTTCATGCCCCCTAAGTCGGTATCCTGACGGGAGAGGATCTCCGTCTTCCAACCCATGCGCTCCGCATAGTAAAGGTACATCCGGAAGAGCTCCTGAGCGAAAAGCGCCGACTCCTCCCCACCCGCGGCCGGCCTAATCTCTACGATTACGTTGCGACCGGCGTAAGGATCCCGAGGTAAGAGCAATTTTGTAAGCTCGTCCTCCAATTGCAGACGCCTAGCCTCCAACTCCTCAATCTCCGCCCGGTAGAGCTCGCGCATCTCGTTATCGCTCTCGTGGGTCAAAGCTTTCTGATTTTCCGCAATATGCTCTACCGTCTCCCCCAACTCTTTAGAGCGGCGGGCCACTTCCTCAATCGACTTGCGCTCTTTGGAGAGCTTCTGATACTCCGCGGGATTGCTCAGCACCTCAGGGTTACAGAGACTATGTTCCAACTCCTCAAAGCGCCGCTCCATCTCCTTGAGTCTACTTAAATCGAGCATCTAACCTAACTCCCTTAAAATACCTAAGAACTCCCCCCGCTCCGCCCCCTTAGCGCTACATCCCCTCTAATATAGAGAAAGCGCCCCCAGGAAAACCCCTAGAAACGCCACTCACGAAAACTGGCCCGATTTCTAAAATCCGGCCAGCTAAGAAGTCTACTAATCTTTGATCTTATAGCGCTGACGGAACTTCTCAACCCGACCCTCGCGAGCTACGACGCGCTGCTTGCCAGTGTAGAAGGGATGGCAAGCGCTGCAAATTTCAACGCGCATGTCTTCTACGGTAGCCAGGGTCTCAAAAGTGTTGCCGCAAGAACAACGAATGGTCGTCACGTACAACTTCGGATGAGTATTTGCTTTCACGTTTTTACCCTCGAACTATACCCCTCATACGGCGCCATGCGCTGGAATCAGGGCCACTTAATTGGTGCCAGTCCATGCCAACCGAACATGAACGGTGCATATTCTAGCACAAGGCCTGCAGCCTGACAAGGCCTAGAGGCCAAGTTTAGCGCTGGCGGCGCGCTTGACGCCGACCTAAACTAGAAGCGGAGCTAGCCACATACTCGCTCAGAGCCTGGGCCAACTCTTCGGCAATATTCTGACGATAATTCTGATCGGCCAACTTCAAACCGTCGGCATAATTAGTTAAGTAAGCCATCTCCACCAAGACGGCCGGCATATCGGTGTGGCGCAAAATATAAAAACTATCGCGCAACATGCCGATCTGATAAAAACCCAAACCGTTGAGGCAGTCTTCTAAGGCTCTAGCCAAATCGCGATCTTCGGGCTTATACCAGTAGATAGAAGAGCCATTGGGGGCGGAAGAAGTGCTGGCATTACAGTGGAGACTAATAAAGTAGTCGGCCTGGATAGCGTTAGCTACGTCGCAGCGAGCTTGCAACTCCACTAAGTCGGGGGAACCTAACCAACTGACGTCGCGATCCGTCTCCCGAGTCATAACTACCTTCCAACCGTCGGCCTCTAAGATCTGACGCAGGCGATGGGCCACGTCTAAGGTAATCTCCTTTTCGTAGATCCCCAAGTGGCGACTGTAACAACCGGGATCGCCGCCCCCGTGGCCGGGATCGATAACGATAATCCCCCGCTCCTCTACGTAACCCGCGGTCCGCCCCGCGCCGTGTAAGGCTACCTCCGCCTGAGCCGCCTCCTGAGGAGACTTGAGCTCGGGCGCCAACCACAGCGCGCACAACTCCTCGCCCTCGCCCTCCGAGAAGGTAAAGGAGGTCAAGGGGGAGACGGTCAGCTCTAAGCGGGTGATGGGATGGTCGGCCGTACCGATCTGGCTCAGCTTGGCCTCTTCAAATTGGCCCTCCCGACTGCGCGGGGCTTGGATATGCTCCCCAAAGAGGACGTTATCTAAGTCGACTACCAACTTGTGACACTGGGGACAGTAGCTCCAGAAATAGCGGAAGGGGTTAGTCCCCTCTAAAGTCAGCCCCTCGCCCAACTGGGAGCGCTGGGTGAGCGTAGACTCTAAGGCCGCCCCTACGGGACTCTCCTCTAAGGACTCGCCCCCTTGGGAGGCGATCATCTTCAATTGCGAAGGCTCCGCGCTAGGCTCAGAGCCAAAGTCGGGGACGACCGCCACCTGGAGGCGCTTAGGATCGAGCGCGGAACGCAAGAGAGGCTGCCAATAAGCGGGCAAGGCGCACTTAATCTTTAAGCTGGGGGCCTCCTCCGTACCGCCTGCCTCCGTCTCTAAACGCAAGTGGCCGATATGCATATTGGGAGTAGCCTCGCTCCAGCGCGTATTCTCAAATTCTAACTCTAAGCGGTTGCCCTCTATCTTAGAGGTCCAGCGAGGGCGAGAGTCTATAGCCCACACTAAGCGCTGCCCCTGGTTGGTATGCTCTATTTGGGGCGCCCCCACCCTGTGACTCAACTTAACTTCACCCTGGCTCTCAGCTAAATCTGAGGCGGGGAGGTTGGGCTCTAAATCTAATAATTGTAAGAAGAGGGCGGGACTTAAAAAGCGCTTCCCCTCTGCTAAGGAGGCGCCCCCGGCGGCCTCTAAAGTCTGCCCTTCCGACGTGCGCAAGGAGCCGTCACCCAGAGAATAAGTCCAGTAACGCTGGCCAGAGAAGACCATCAAAGTCTCGCCGCTAGCCGACCAACTGAAACGCCGCCCCGACTGGGCGATTAAGTTCTGAGCTTCCTCACTCTCTACCTCAACCATTAGCTGCGGGCCAGACTCTAACTTGACCTCCCGAGCGGGCAAGGCGTAGCGCTGGCCGTCTAAATTGAAGATCCGGACCTCCTGGGCCCTAACTCCCAAAGCTAAGCCCCAGAGTAACCAGCAGATCATCCCCCAATAGATTACTAAACTCTTCTTCATCTTCTTCAATAAGCGTCAAATAGATGCGATTCCCCCGGCCCAGGGGCTTGTTGCTAGAGAGTAATTTTTCCTGCTTAAGCTCAAAGCCTCCGTCCCCTTAGAGCCCCTAAGCCGAGCTTCCCTACTTATTAAAAGGGATCAGCTACTATCTAGGGAGAACTGGCCCCCATGGCCCCAAAAAAGAGTACACGCCGCGCCCTCCCCACTAAGCCGGGACGCCTTATCGCCCTAGCCTTAATCTGCCTCCTCTTCTTATCCCTCTCCCTCACCTGGCTTTTGAGCGGCTGGCAACGTCAGGCCCGCCAACCCGGCTTAGAGAAGAACTACAACCAATTTGTAGCCGACCTCCAGGCCCAGAAGATCCGCCAGGTAGAGATGTATAACGACTTACTCTACGTCCAGACGGAGGGGGAGCGCTACTTAGTGCGCAACGTCTCCGAAGATTATACCATCCGCCTCCTCTTAGCTAAGAAGGTGCCCCTAGTAGGCATCCCCCAAGCCCCGGTTAACCCCTCCTTCCTCTCGCGGGCGGCCTACATCTTAGCCCTCCTCCTACCCTACTTTATCCTGGGAGCTATAGTCTTAGCCATGGTGGGAGCCGTCTCCCACGCCGCCCAACCGGAGCTGCCGACGGAGTCCGAGAAAAAAGAAGCAGAAAATTTAGTTTAACCCCTTGACACTCCTAGGCCTCTAAGCTATACTCCGTGAGGCGGTGAGAGATAAGCCAAGCCGCTAAAGAAAAGCCGAATATCGCGGGATGGAGCAGTCAGGTAGCTCGTCGGGCTCATAACCCGGAGGTCGTGGGTTCAAATCCCTCTCCCGCAACCATTTAGGAACCGTTAACGTGCAAACTTTGACGGTTTTTCTTTTCAGAGCGCCGGAGTGCTGGGACTGCGGCGCTTTTTACTTACTCTAACCTAGTTGGATTCGGGGACGTTGACGATTAAGGCCATAAACTCTACGTCTTCGCCATAATTATTTTCTAGGCTGTGATATTGACCCTCTTCGATTAAGCAGCAGTCTCCGGGTCCCACCTTAGTTACGCTGCGGTCGTTATCGATAAAGTCGGCCTGCCCTTTGAGGATGTAGTAAGGCTCCGTCTCCCGGACGTGGCGGTGCCAGCCCACGCTAGAGCCGGGGGGCAAGACTACCTTAGCGTACAATTTGGCGCTGCCATGCAACTCTTGGGGGGTGACGATCTGGCAGATAAAGGCCTTGCCCTTGCCCCCTTCTAAATTGGCAGCTTCTCGGATCTGTTCACGGCGAACCATAATTAAAATACCTCATTTCTATCTGAAGAGAGTAACCTCTCCTCCCTCGCTCCCTCAGCGGACCCAGGTGGTAATCTCCCCTAAGCTCTGCCTCGTTTTGGGGCGATGGGGCGCTTCGGCCCGGTAGCCGAAGGTAGCCATGACGGCCACTCCAAAGTGTTGGGGCTCTAAGATACCCTCTTCCTGGAGGATGCGCTCCACTTCCGTCCGTTTAAAGCCCTCGATGGGACAAGAATCGACGCCCAAGCTGGCGGCCACGGTCATCATATTGGCTAAAGCGATATAACTCTGTTTGCAGGCCCAGTCGAAGACGGGGCGCTCTTGGGTGAGGTCGAAATCGCGCTCTTGCCAAGTGGCGTAGCGCTCCTCCCTAGCTTGGCATAATTCGGGGGTGAGCCCCAAGACGTCGCGCATCATATGGCCCAAATACTGGGAGTCGGGCTGGAGATCGCGCTGACGCCTAGCCAAGATAATTAGAAGGTGGCTGGCATTATAGAGCGTCCGCTGGCCGCCCCAAGTCCAGGGGTAGAGCTTCTCTAAGAGTTCCCGCTTTTGGACGACTACGAAGTGCCAGGGCTCATAGCCAAAGGAGCTAGGCGAGAGACGCCCAGCCTCCAAGATGGTATTCCACTCCGCTTCGGGGAGCGGCCGGCCGTCAAATTTCTTACAGGCGTGACGGAAGTTGAAGATCTCTAAGATCTGTTCTGGGGTCAATTTCATGCCTTTTAGTACCTCCCGAGCGACGTATAAACTGGGGGTGGGTTTAGGAAGCCCTCTTTATAACTCCTGCCCTTCGCGCTCACTGATAGACCAATCGATGGGCCTCTCGCCGTGTTCCTCTAAGAACTTATTGACCTTACTGAATGGGCGACTGCCAAAGAAGCCGCGGGAGGCGGAGAGGGGGCTAGGATGGGGGGAACAGATAACCAAGTGGCGGGGATTAGTTATTAGCTCCAACTTAGCTTGGGCGGGCTTACCCCAGAGGAGATAGGCTACCGGACGATCGATAGTATTGACCGCTTTAATGACGGCGTCGGTAAAATTTTGCCAACCCAAGTGACTATGGGAGAAGGCCTGGTGGGCTCGGACGGTCAGGACGGCATTTAAGAGCAAGACCCCTTGCAGAGCCCATTTTTTAAGCCAACCGCTCTTAGGGATGGGGCAACCTATATCGTCGTGGAGCTCTTTAAAGATATTGACTAGGGAGGGGGGCAACCTCTTTTGGCGGGGGGAGACGGCGAAACTTAAGCCCAAGGCCTGATCGAAGTTATGGTAGGGGTCCTGCCCTAAGATGAGGACCTTGACGCGATGGAAGGGGGTAAAGTGGAAAGCGTTAAAGATGTCGTCCGCGGGCGGGAAGATAGTTTGGGTCCGATACTCGCGGATGAGCGCCTGGCGCAATTGGAGGTAATACTCCTTGTGAAATTCCGCGCCGATGACCTCTAACCAGTCGTTACTAATCTTAGGCATCTTCCTCTACCCTCTCCTCACTAACTTCTAGGTGGAGCGCTCTTCTCAGTTAGAGGGTAGCCCCCTGCCCTTCCAATTGGGGGAGCCCGAAGAGCTTAAGCTCTCTCCCTCTAGACGGTCCCTAAACCTAAAGTTTAATTTAATTATTATTACTAGTAATTAACTTTTTGGCAAAATTTAAGCCCGCTCCGGGGTAGCTTCTGGGGGCCGTTTTCGGTAAATATAGTAGAGAAGATATTAGATTTAGTTGCGGAGAGGGTTGCAGGTAGAGTTATGGATATAAAGGCCCTGGGTGTGCCCCAGATGGGGCGCTACGAAGTCCCTACTTTTAAGGCTCCGGCCGTAGAGGCTGAGTCCGCTTCTCCCTCGGCGCCCCAGGATAGTTGCACTCTGGGCGGCAGTCGCAGCTTCATAGTGAGCGGGCTCGATCGCCAGGCTATGCAGGACTTTAAGGCTCAGGTCCTGGCCAATAATGAGCGCAACCAGGTCGACGAGCTGCCCATCATTAAGGGCTGCGCTCTGACCTTGGATGCTAGCGATGAGGTGACCCTCTCCCAGTTAGAGGACGCCCAGCGCCAGGGGCTTTTGAGCTTTACGCCCGACGATCCCCAGTCGATGAGTATCTGTGAGGGTCAGGAGTTCCAGCCTAAGTTTGGCAATCCCCAGACCCAGATCTTTAAGCCTCAGAACCAGCTTTTAGGGGCGGAAGAGTTGCACGCCCAAGGGTATACGGGCCAGGGCAGCTGCATTTGCATCCTGGATACGGGTATCGCTCCCCATCCCGACATTAAAGATCGCATCGTAGCCTTCAAGGATTTCGTAAACGATCGCCCGGAGCCTTACGACGACCACGGTCACGGCACCCATTGCGCGGGTATCGCCGCCGGCGACGGGACGAGCAGCGAGGGGCGCTACGTAGGCGTAGCTCCCGAAGCCAACTTAGTAGGGGTCAAAGTCTTAGAATAGTAAGATGAAGGGCAGCGACCACCAGATTATTAAGGGCATCGACTGGGCGGTTCAGAATAAGGATAAGTACGGGATCGACGTTTTAAACCTCTCCCTGGGCCACCCCATCACTAAGCCCGCCTCCCAAGATTATCTGACCATGGCCGTCCAGCTCGCGGTCCAGGAGGGTTTGACGGTCACCGTCTCCAGCGGCAATAACGGTCCCCTCCCCTTCGCAGTGACCTCTCCCGGCAATGCGCCCGACGCCATTACGGTAGCCGCCCTCAACGACCGCGGTACCCCTGAGCGCGATGACGACGCCCCGGCCCTCTTTAGTAGCCGCGGCCCCACGCGCTTCGATAAGTTAGCTAAGCCCGATATTGCCGCCCCGGGCGTCGATATCGTCTCCTGCGCCAAAGATAGCGCCAGTTACGTAGCCATGTCGGGGGCCTCTATGGCCGCCCCCTTCGCGGCCGGTATGGTAGCTATCTTAAAGCAGGTCCAGGACGACCTCACCCCCCAAGAGGTCAAAGAGGCCTTGCTGGATAGCGCCCAGCCCATGCCCGGCCTCTTTAGGCGCCATTCCGTGGGCGCAGGTTCTATCGACCCTCTGCAGGCGGTAGAAAACATAAAAGCTTAGAGCAGCTTTTTAATCTGGGCTTCAAAGAAGGCCTGGTCGGCGTAACCTACATGTTTAGTGACGATCTTACCTTGGCGGTCGACGATTAAGGTGGTGGGGATCCCCTCTACGGGGCCAATGACCTTCATTAAGTCGTCCAGCAACTTCTGGTGGCCGTTAGGTAAGAAGATGGAGGGGTAATTTAAACCTTGGCTCTTAGCGAACTGGGTATGTTGCGCCTCTTCATTATCCATAGAGAGGCCGATAATCTGCAGCCCCTTGGGACCGTAGGCCTTTTGCAAAGCGATAAAGTGGGGGATCTCCTTGCGGCAGGGCGGGCACCAGGTAGCCCAGAGGTCGACTATTAAGACCTTCCCGCGCAGAGCTTGGGTGTCGACCTTCTGGCCGTCGTAGCTCTTACCGACTAAGCGGGGCAAGCTGCCGTAATTTCCCGCCGCCTGCAAGGGCTCTTCCATAGAGAACCAGCTGACTAGGGCTAAGCCCACTACTAAAACCAGGGCTATAGCTAAATAATATTTTTTAGACATCTATCGTAAACCTCAACTTAAATTTCAAGTATTTTACCATATATCTTGGGTCCTATCACCGAGAGCTTGGGGTTTCCAACTGGCAGGTATGGTAAAAAAGACTATTACTACCAACATGAGGATTAAGATTATCCCCGCAGTCCCGTAAGGTTGGTGGGGCCAGAGGAGGCAGATTAAGATCAAGGCTAAGAGCGGCATTACGCCTATAGCCAGGAACTGCCAAATTCTATCGGAGTTGGAGAAGGTTTGCCGGGTAGGCAACTTAAAGGGCGAGGTCCCGACGACCTTATCGGGAGCCCAATCGGGCGCTAAGGCCCAATAGTTTTGGCCCCCCTCCTCATAACTTAAGAGCCAGTAGGGCGCCGCCACCAATTTAAACTCCCGGTTCAGGTACTCCGTATTTAATTTCATCAACTCCCCTTTAACCAAGGTGCGCGCTTGAGTGGCCGCGACGTCCCGCACCCGGGCGTCGGCTATCTTCCAACTCTGCGCCCCGCGGCTGGCGTCGCAACCTAGGGGCAGCTCTTGTAAGTTAGCCTCCGAGAGTTCAATCAGTCGCCCCGGATCGGGATGGGGCAGGCGGCTGAGTAGCGCCAAGATCGGCCCGGATCCGGCCGGGACCCAGTAGTTTAGATAGTCGTTCTGGAAGGTATCGGAGAAATATTGGTACCTATTCCTTTCCCTAAAATGGCGCGTGATCCTAGACTGGGTGGTGACTTTGACCTGGCCTTGATAGAGCCAATAGGGTAAGTAGACGGGGCTTAAAGTAGCCTTTTCGATCTTATCTATCCACTCTGGAGAAGATTTAAACTGGACGGCCCAATCTAATAGAGAGCTGCGCACTTGGGCTTCGGAACTTAAGCGCATCATGGAGGCGTCCGGCTGGGGCCAGAGGGGTTTCTCGGCGGCCTCTAAGGGATGCTGGCAGAGGGGACAAGTGGAGAGTTCCGCTTGGTGGGTGGCCCACAGGGCGCCACAATGGCTACATTTCCAGCCCCGGGTGGGATAAGTCCAGGGATTTTCGAGAGTATCTTTTTCCAACTCCTGACAAGGATGCCAGGAACCGGGCGTAGACTCGGCTACGGCGTCGGGCTCTATCACCTCTATCGCCAGCTTGGCCGCCTCCTCCCCTTCCTCGGGCTCTCTCTCCGGAGCCCGCAAGACCCACCCGCAGCGAGCGCAACGGACCTTACCATCTACTCCGCGCAAGGGTTTAAAAGTATCCTTACAAGCCGGACAAGAGTTAGAGCCCGTCTTAAAGCTAACTAACTCCTCCTCGCTCATCTGCAACTGAACTTGTAAAGCTTGCAACTCATCTTCGCTCAAACAACCCTCTTTATAAGCCTTCCAATAAAGAGGCAAGATCTCTTCCAGTAAGGTAGCCATAAAACGAGTCTCTCCTTCGCGCTGGAATAATTCGGAATTCAGAAACCTAATTCGGAATGCGGAATTCGTAATTCGGAATTAAATGGCTCTTGTTAGTAGCTTAGCGGATCCGAGAGTGGCTGAACTTATGGGAGAATCGCGCTAGCCGCCGGGACGGCCGGCGGCAATGCGGAATGCTTAATGCGTAGTTCGGAATTAGGTGGCGTTTGCCAATGGCTTGGCGGATCCGGGAGTAACTGAGCATACGGAAGAATCGCGCTAGCCGCCAAAGGCGGCTAGCAATGCGGAATGCGCAATGCGTAATGCGGAATTAAACGGCTCTTTCTAATGACTTAGCAGATCCGGAAGTAGCTGAACCTATGCCAAAATCGCAGGAGGCTTTGCCTCCCTCGCGGCGCGTGCCGCGCACTCCAAGACGATTTTCTCTTCAGCCAAGTGCCTGTCGGAATCAGCAAGCCATTAAGTCTCCGTCATCTCGTCCCTAATTCACCGCCGAAACCAAGGTTAGGGCCATAGCTTGCCCTTCCGCCGACGCCCCCAATTTCGCATTACGCATTCCTAATTACGCATTACGCATTCCTAATTACGCATTGCCGCCGTTCAGGCGGCTCACGCATTCCGAATTACGAATTCCGAATTATCCCAAGGCAGCTAGAGCTTAAACCCTAATGACGCAAAAAGGGTTGGGATCTCCGTAGGTGGGTTAATAGTGAAGGTCTCCAGGCTCTCCAGTTTCCAGGGCAGGGGCGCTTCGTGGTCGAGGCTGGTGAGGCAGCGGTTCAGTTCCAGTTGGGCTCTATTCTCTTGGAGCGCTTGCGCGAAGCGTCCGGCGCTGGCGGGGTTTTGCAGGAGCGCCTCTAGGGAGCCGCAGCGGTTGAGCAGGGCGGCGGCCGTCTTGGGGCCTACGCCGCGCAGTCCGATAATATTGTCGCTACTATCGCCCATCAGAGCCAGCCAATCGCGGATGAGGCGGGCGGGCACCCCATACTTCTCTTGACAGTTGAGCCGGTCGAGGTAGAGGGTCTCTTTCTGCCCTTCGAGCATCACTTGGGCCACATCCCCTTGGAGGTCGAGCAGTTGGGCCAGATCTTTATCTTTAGAGACGATGCGCACGCTCCAGCCCTGTCCTAGGGCTTGGCGGGTGATGGTCGCTATGACGTCGTCAGCTTCGAAGCCTTCGGCGTGGGCGATGGGATAACCCAGGGCCTGGCAAAGCTGGAGGGCGTAGGGTATCTGGCGTTTGAGGTCGGGGTCGACGGGGGGCCTATTGGCCTTATATTGGGGTGAGAGTTGGCAACGGAAGACCGGCTTTTCAGAGTCGAAGACGCAGACGCCATAGCGCATAGGAAAGTGTTGGCGCATCGTATCTAAGCTCTTCCTCAGACCGTAGAGAGCACCGGTGGGGAGACCGTCGGGGCTAGTGAGACTAGCCCTCTTCCCCAGAGCGTAGAAGCTCTTAAAGAGGAGATACATAGTATCGATGAGATAGAGCGCCTGCGTCATCTTTTATTTCCTAATCCCCTACTTGGTCCAGCCGAAGGCCTGAGCCACGACTACTTCCCGACCGGCGGGCAATTCGCAGCGGCTCTGGATCTCTTCGAGCGTCTGTTTAAAGCCGATAACGACGTTCCCTAAACCTATAGAGGCGCAATAGAGTCCGGCGTTCTGGTAGAGCGAACCGGCGTGGGCTTTGGCCCAGCCGTCGCCGGGGGGAGCCACGTAATAGAAGAGCACGGGCGCCTCTTTAAACTTCCCGCAGCGCAGGTCGCCCTTCTTGTGGAGCAAGAGCTTATTCTCCTTAGCATCGTAGCGCCAGAGCGCCTGGGCGGTAGCGACGTAAACATCGATGGCTTGGCTATTTATAGCCGTGGGGGCCGTCCTCTTTTGGAGTTGGGGCCTATTGATCCCCCAAGTCGCCCAGAGTAAATTGCTCAAAGTTTGGGCGTCGATCTCCTTTTGGGGCAAGAAGTCGCGCTGGGTCTGGCGCAGAGTCAGGGCCTCCATCAGAGTCTTACCGCCTCTAGTCTGGGGAGCGGGCAGTTGTTGTTCCGTAGTTTGGGCGATCGTCGTCATAGTTAATCCTCCCATAAGCGCTAAAGTTAAGAGACCGAGCTTCAGATCCATAGGGTATTACCTCATTTCTTGTCGATTAGTAAGGTCGGGGGAGTCGCCCTCTAGACGGGAGAGCTCCGGGTGGAGTAGTTGGAGTACTTTAGTAGCTAAAAATCCGAAGACCGCCCCTACCGCCAGCCGCCAGAGCAGCATGACCCCCAAGATGAGGGCTAAGGAATGGCCCACTAAGGCGGGAGATTCCGCCATCTTCAAAGCGGCCTGATTTAGGTCGATCCCCCAAAAGACGATACTATTTACCAAGCCGCACAGCCCGGCCGTGAGACTGGCAGCCATCCCGGCCACGATGATATTAGTATTATTGAGTCCGCGCCAACAGAAGAGGAGATCGACTACTAGCGCCTCCAGGAAGATACAGTAGAGGGCAAAGATCTTAAAGCCCCCGGTGAGCAGGAAGTTGACGATAACCGTAGCGCAGCCACAAGTCGTAATGGCCCCAAAACGCGGGATCCTCTTAAAGAGCAAGGTATAGACCATCAAGTTGATCCCCACTAAGACGGAACCCTTCATCGAGAAATCGACTAGATGCAAGAACCCGCCTACCAGCAACTCGGCGACGGAATTGCAGCAAGTGAGCATAGCTAGGAAGGCCAATTCTTTAGAAGTGAAGCGATGCATTAGTCGGGACCTTATAACTTGAAAGTTAAAGATACTTTGAGTTAGGAAGTTGGGGACCTGCTCTTTAGTGTTGCAAGGGTCGCACCTCTATCTGGGGTTGAGCTAGAAGTTGGCGCAGCTCAGCTTGCAATTCGAGAGGCGCGTCTAAGGTCGCTAGAGCCATGCGCTCCCGTTCTTGGATCGTTACTCTATTCCCTAGAGCGGCGCGCAGAGCCTGGGTAAATTCTTGGCGGTCCCCTTGGCTATCCCAAAGGGTGGCCCAGAGTCCAAAACTGCGTCCTTGGGGATTGAGGTAGATCTGGAAACTATCTCCAGCCCAACCTTGGGCGATGCGGGAGGCTTGAGCTTGGAGGTCGGGATAACTGCTAGCCCAGACGCGGACGACATACTCCCCAGCGCTATCTTGGCCTAAGCTGCGGTACTCGCCTATGAGGGCGGGCCAGCGGGAGAGGTCTAGGCTTAAGGCCGGGTCGGAATTTTGGATAAACTTCTGGGGGTGGAGGATCTGCTCAGTAGAGAGAGGGTAGGCTTGGAGGGACCTATCGACCTCCTTCTGACCGCCCAACTGGCGCAGCGTTTGAGTATAGCGCCAGCCTTCAAAGTAGGGCATTACTACTAGAGAGCGCACGATGAGGGACGACTTCTCTAACTGGGGGTAATTAGCTAGCCCCGCTTCCAGAAGTTGGGAAGAGCTAGTGAGGTAGTTAGTAAAGATTTGACTCTCTAGACCCATAGCTTGGGCCAGATAGTCGAACATAGCTTGGGTGGCGTCCCCTTCCACGGCGGCGCTCAAGGCCAGCTCCCGATCTAAGTTGCCCTGGGCCGCTAAGAGCGAATCTTTAAGGTTAAAATTCTGATCTTGGAGGGCGTGGCACAGTTCGTGGACTAAGAGCAGATCGCTCAAATCGATATTGAACTGGTCGAGCACGGAGCTCATCATCTTATCGATGCGCGGGGCCTCTAAGAGATCGACTACCACTAAAAGGGTCTGATTGAGCGGGTCGTAGAGGCCGCGCACCTGCTCCGCGTAGAGCGCTTGGGTAGCCTCCATCCACTTTTCTTGGGGTTTGAGCAGTCCCAGGTGGCGGAAGAAGAGCTCGCGCCTCTTCTCTACCTCGACCTTTTTAGAGCGCTCATAGTCGCCTTGCAAGTACTCTACCGCCTCCCGCTGAGAACAGTAGCGGACCTGGACCGGCCTCTTAAACTTGAGGCCCCGCGCTCGCTCTAGGCTGGCCTCTAAGCTCTTAAGGTGCGGCTCCCAAACTTGCCGCCCTTCAGTTACTAGAGCCGGTTGGGGGGCGGGCGGCTGGGCGCTAGTCGCAGTGGGGCCAAAGAAAGTTAAGGCTAGGCCTACGGCTACGATCCAGCTCTTAGAGCGGCGCAGCCAGCGGCCTAGCCTATCCTTACGGAGGTTGCTAACCATCTAGAGGCCCTGAGATTAAGGGGCAGGATTAGCGGGGATCCCCGGCGCTGCGCCCGCCGCAGCGGCGGCGTCCTCCTGAGCGGACTCTACCGCGGAGGGAGCGGCAAAGGCGGGCAGAGCGCTAAAATCGAACTCTACCTTCACCGGCCGATGGTCGCTGATACGCTCAATATTGGGGATATTAGAATAGATCTTGGCGCTCCCCGTCACCAAGAAAGGCTTCAATTTATCGTTAATGATAATGTAATCGAGAGCCGACTGGTAGCGCTCATTGAAGAAGGTGCGCCGCTGCTCTAAGGGCATATGGCCCAAGACGTCGGTCAGGAAGGGAGCGCTGAGCAGGGGCTGGAGGGGCTTATTCTGGGGCTCTTCGTTGAGGTCGCCACAGATGGCCAAGGGGTAGTTAGCTAACCCTTGGGCGATCTCTCGCACCCTCTTAGCTTGGGCCCAACGTTGAGCGTCGCTCTTGGCTCCGCCCCTTTTGCTCTTAAAGTGGTTAGCTAAGACGGTCAACTGGCTGGGATGCTTAAAGTGGACTTCTAGACAATCCCTAGAGAAGGCGGTCTCTTTGCCCGCTTCCGTCTGCAACTTATCTTTAGCGTGGGAGACGTGGGGGCCCAGAGGGATCTTAGAGAGGATACCCACTTGGATCCCGCGATAGCGATCGTTACCGGGCACTACTAAGGAGTAAGGGTACCCGCTGCGGCGGCCCAGCTCGGCTAAGGACTCGCCCTTTTCCACTTCAGAGACGCTCACTATATCGGCGTTTACCTCTTGCAAGACGGAGCTCAACCCGCCCAACTTCTCCGCATACTCCCGGGCGCTGACGATCTCGTCATTATAGGGATCGTCTACGGCGTCAAAAAAGTTCTCTAAGTTCCAGGTAGCCAAGGTGACCCGGGGACTAATCTCTGAGTCCGCGACCTGGGGGGCGCCCGTCTCCACTACGGCCGGAGTCCCGCCCGCCTGAGGAGCGGGGGTAGCGCTAGCCTCGGTCTGGGGAGCTTGAGGAGCGGTACAGGCGCTAGCTAGGCCCAGACCTAAGAGCATGAGCCCTACAAATTGCCAGTTGCGGTATTTAAGCGTAGCCATACTATCTTACTCCTCCACCGGCTCCGAGCCGAAAAGATGGTAGGTATTCGTCTTGCGACGGCTGAAGAGGATATCGGAGAGCTCGACGATCCCCAATTTACTAGTAATCTTATTGCCCTCTACCTGGACCTCGCGGGCCTTATAGACGCCCAACATCTTACAGAGATCGGCTATAGCTCGCGCCTCTTCGTCGCTATCGCACTCGTAAGTATGGACCGAATGGCTAGCCCCTTGCATCTCCACCTTGAGGACTTTGAGGAGATCCTCGGCGTCGAAGGGCATAAGGTAATGGTTCATGGCGATCTCTCGGTAACAGCGCTCCCACTGCTGGATGATGGTGGGACACTCTTCCGTCAGATCGCGATTCTGATCGGCCTGGTGGCAAGAGTGGTAGACCCTATCGAAGACCATATCGTCGCCCGCAATATTGCCTAAGAGGAAGAGCTCGCATAAGCGCATGGAGGAGACTAACCATTGCCACTGCTGCTCGCGATTGAGACCCTCGCGCAGTTCGTCGTCTTTATTGGCGATTAAGATCTGGATCTGAAACTTAGAACCCGTCAAACCGCCGCAAAAACCCTGGAAACAGTCGATCATGCCCGCCAAGGTAGGCGCTTCAGAGATCCGCAAGAAGGGGGCTCGACAGTTGACCTTGCCCGTAGCCTCATCGATCTGCAGATCTTTACCCCTAAAGATCTTGCGCAACAGAGGCAACTGAGCGGGAGTAGTCGGCTGCACAGCCAGCTCGTAACTCCAATAAGAAGTATCGGGACACCGCCAATCGATGTCGTGCTCTAAACGGTAAGTATTGGCGTAATAGCGGATGAACTTGGCTAAGTTTTCTTGAGAGATCATAGTGGCTCAGTATTTGCGCAATCTTGTCTCTAATTCCTCCCCCCGGCGGCTACGCCGCCGGGGGGAGGAATTAGAGACAATTCGGAATTAGGAATTCGGAATGCGTAATTGGGGTGGTGGGGAATTAGGTTGCCGCCGTGAGCGGCGGCGGGCTAACTCCGAACTACGCATTAAGCATTTCGAATTAGATGAAGCCGCAACGATTCTCCCATAGGCCAAGTTCTTTTCGGATCTGCTAAGTCATTAGAAAGAGCCGTTTAATTACGCATTACGCATTGCGCATTCCGAATTAGATTAGAGGCGAAGCCTCCTGCGATTCTGGCATAAGCTCAGCTATTTCCGGATCCGCTAAGCTACTAACAAGCAGAGACTTAAAATTCCGAATTCCTAATTACGAATTCCGAATTACCAAAAAAAAATTGCTTTCAAAAATGAAAGCAATTTTTTTTTGGTATACCCGGAGGGACTCGAACCCCCAACCTGATGGTCCGTAGCCATCCGCTCTATCCATTAAGCCACGGGTACATCGCTCTATTTTAAGCGCTCAGAGTTTATAGCACACTCCCCGCCCTCTGTCAAGGGTAGTACTCAGGACTGGGTAGTTCCAGGAGTGTCCAGGAGTTAACCTTTTGGCAAACTACTTTTACTTTTCTAGACTAGTCAAATAGTTTAGAAGGCGGTAAATAGCGAAGGGAGCGGTTTTATTCTTTAGCGGTTGAGGTCAGAGGGTTTCGGTTTATGGAGATTAGAGCGTCGATACATTCCCTTTCCGCTTATCAGTCGGGCCCTGCGCTGGCGGCGGGGGTCAAGGATTCTGGGGTGGGATCCGAGCCTTTAGGGTCTAGCGTCGACAGTTGTTCTTTGGGGGAAGAGCGCAATTTCATTGTCAGCGGTTTAGACGCTAAGGGTCTGCAGGCTTTTAAGAGTTACGTCTTAGCTAATAATGAGCGCAACCAGGTAGAGGAGCTGCCTTTAATTGGCGGTTGTACGCTCGCTTTAGACGCTCAGGACGAGGTGACCTTACCCAAATTAGAGGCGGCTCAAGAAAAGGGGCTCTTACAGTTGACCCCCGACGGTCCGCGGGCTATGAGTATTAGCGGCGCCCACCAGGTTCAGGCGGCCTCCGACGTACCCCAGATGGAACCTTTAAAGGATCACAACCAGCTTTTGGGGGTCGAGACCTTACACGCTCAGGGCCATACGGGGGCCGGCACTTGTATTTGCATCTTAGATACGGGCATCGCCCCCCATCCCGATTTGAAGGATCGCATCGTAGCCTTTAAGGATTTTGTCAACGGGGCGCCCCTGCCTTATGACGATAATGGTCACGGCACCCACTGCGCGGGCATTGCGGCGGGCGACGGTAGGAGCAGCGGCGGCCGTTACGTAGGTATCGCTCCCGAGGCCAATATCGTGGGAGTAAAGGTCTTAGACCGTTACAATACGGGCTACGACTCTAATATTATTAAGGGCATCCAATGGGCGGTCGACAATAAGGACCGCTACGGGATCGACGTTTTAAATCTCTCCTTAGGCCATGAGATCGAGGAGTCTCGCTTCTTCGATCCTCTGACCCGCGCGGTCCAGAAGGCGGTACGCAAGGGCCTCTCGGTGGTAGTTAGCGCCGGCAATAGCGGCCCGGCCCCGGGCACGGTCCAATCTCCGGGCAACGCTCCCAAGGCCATTACGGTGGCGGCCCTCAACGACAATGGCACCGCCGATCGCGACGACGATTTCCCAGCCAGCTTCTCCAGCTGCGGTCCCACCAAGATCGATAAGTTAGATAAACCGGATATCGCCGCCCCCGGGGTAGATATAGTCTCCTGCGCCCACGATAGCGCCAATTACGTAGCCATGTCCGGCACCTCGATGGCCGCCCCCTTCACCGCGGGGGTAGTAGCCCTCCTCAAAGAGGTCCAAGCCGACCTCAAGCCCAAGGAGATAAAAGAGGCCATCATGGAGAGCGCCTACCAAATGCCCTGGCAATTCCAACCCCACTCCCTAGGCGCCGGCGTAATCGACCCGCCTAAGGCGATGGAGTATATAATGCGGAATTAGGAATTAGGAATTAGGGTGACGCGACCAGGGGATAGGGCGGGACTCTAACTTTGGCTTCTACGGTGACCTAGGGGGAGAGATAGCTTGGGGAAATGACTGACAAATTCCGAGGGTAGCTTGGCTGGGGGAGAAAATCGTCTTGGTGTGCGGCCGAAGGCCGCATGGTCCAATTGGACAAGCGTACTAAATGACTCTTCGGTCAGGTAACAGAACTTAAATTAAGAGCTGGGTACCAGAACCAAGACGCCAAACCAAAGCCGCTAAGAAAGCGGTGAAACCGCAACGATTCTTCCATAGGCCAAGTTATTTCCGGATCCGCTAAGCTACTAACAAGAGCCATTTAATTCCGAATTACGAATTCCGCATTCCGAATTGCCAGCCGCCGTCCCGGCGGCTAGCGCGATTCTCCCATTGGCCAAGTTACTTCCGGATCCGCCAAGCCATTAACAAAAGCAAATTAATTACGCATTACGAATTCCGAATTCCGCATTACCAAAAAAAAATTGCTTTCATCCCTGAAAGCAATTTTTTTTTGGTATACCCGGAGGGACTCGAACCCCCAACCTGATGGTCCGTAGCCATCCGCTCTATCCATTAAGCCACGGGTACATCGCTTTATCTTAAGCGCTCAAAGTTTATAGCATACTCCCCGCCCTCTGTCAAGGCCGGGTTATTCGGGCAGGGCCATCTCCCCTTCCGCTGCTAAGCCGGCGGCTAGGGCGGCTTGTTCTTTGAGGCGGCGGCGCACATCCCAAACCAGGTAGCAGAGCGCCCATCCGCCTACGAAGTAGACCATATAGGAGTACCAGAAAGGCAGATTCTCGCCGCAGATCCAGATATAGACCCAGGGTGAGACATTGGTGGAGACGTTGAGGAAGACCCAGAAGGGTATACTATTCCACTTCTTCTGGAGCACCAATTTGACGATATAGATGATGGTCCACCAGAAGATGACGCTCTTGATGGAGTACATAGTAATGAAGATTACCGGGTTCACCCGATAATAGTCGGTACACAGGTTCCACCAGTATCCTAAAAATTCACTGATAAACTCCATCCCGCATCTCCTTTGGCCGCTGGGGCCCTTATATTTATAGCCTGCCTAGGGCAGGAGTACAAGTCGCTTTTTAACAAATACTCATCTGCGCGTTTAATTTTCCCCGCGTAGGGGTCCTTTTGGGAGGGTAGATGGCCGACTTTTACCGCCAATCAGATTGGGAGGGTCAAGACCAGCCCTCTTCAGGGGGCTACTTTGAGGAAGTAGATCCCCCCGCTTACGCTGCTCCGGAGGATGTGCAATCATCCGGCTTAGGGTCAGCCGCTTACCTCTTATTCCTAGTCGTCATAGTGCTGGGCGTAGCCGGTTTTTTAGGGGTCAAGTACTGGCAGCGCACGGTAGAACCTATCTTGCAGGAGGCCAATCTCAACTGCGTAGCCCGGTTGGGCTCTTTGAGTCAGACTACCAATATGGCTGAAGAGTGGTCCCCCTTCCCGCTCAACCAGGTAATTACTAAGGATAGGCTAGCTATCCGCAGCGCTGACAATAGCGCGCGCAACGTAGTGGAGTTAGTTACCGGTCCCACCGCTAAGGAGTCTTGGGGCACTTTGCGTTTAGGCGCCGATACGATCTTGCGTTTAAAGGAGATGCGCTATGAGGATGGCCAGCTCGTCTTGCGGGGTACCCTCTTACAAGGTACGGTCTTTGTAGTCGCCTCTCCGGAGCTTAAGGTCGAGCTCGATTGCGGTCAAGTCTTAGCTAAGGCCCAGCCGGGCAGTTCTTTCAATCTCTATTACCGTTGGGAGGGCGCCGGACGCACGGTAGGTAGGCTTCAGGTCTTCGCCGGTTCGGTAGAGGCTACCCCTTATACCGACTCTAAGTTAAATCCCCAGGAGATGGAAGAGGTTGCGCCCCAGGAAGAGCTCTTATTATTGAATGAGGATAAGCCTAAATTAGGGACCTTTAAACCTAATGCCTGGCAGGCCTGGAATACTTCCTGGTCGACGGTAGCAGAGTTGCGCGCGCTGGAGGAGCTAAAGTCTAATCGGCCTCTTAAAGAGCGCAAATCTAGGGAGGATGAGAAGAAGAAGCGCGATTTAGAGGAAGGCGAAGAGGAAGAAGAGGCTGAGGATGCAGAGCCAGCTCCCCCCACTCCGCAGGCGGCTCCCCTTCCGGTCCCCGCGCCCCCGCGGGCCGTCCCCGCTCCGCCCCCGCCCCCAGAGCGGCCCAGTCGCGCCCTGCGCCAGCCCATAGTTAAGCAGCGTCCTATTGAAGAGCGCCTCCCCCGCTCTATCGCCGAGCCGCCCCCGCCCCGGCCGGCCCGAGCCGTCCCCGCTCCGCCTCCGCCGCCCCCCAAACCTCAGCCTTATAAGGAGGTCGATCCCCCGGTCGACGTGGCCCCTCCGCCGCCGCCCCCGCCGCCTCCGCTCTACATCGACCCTTATAGCGGTTTACAGTATCCCGGTCGCGACCCTAACGAGGCCGCGCCGCGCACCAGCGACGATCCTTTGGACGCCATTACCGATACGCGCAGCGACGTTTTAAAGGCTCAGCCCGCCAATCCTGACGCTCTGCGGGCCCGCCCTAGCGACTCAAAGGCTCTGGACGCCAAGACGGGCTCTCTCTTCCGTTAGGAGAGAGTGCGGGAGAGCTAGGATTTAAGGGAGAAGGAGAGCTCTCCCATCCCCCATCGTAAAAAGGAGAATCTATGCGCCGGTTCACACGTTACGCTTTACTCTTAACGGCCTTAGTAGCTACCCTCTTCCAGCTGAGCCCTGCGGCTCGGGCGGACGAGGAGGTAGAGCGCATCTTCCATGAGATTCGCACTATCAATAAGGGCTTAGAGGATTACCAGGCCAATATTGAGATCGCCCTCAACGCCAAGGTGGCCTTCATCCCCTACAATCCCACTATGAGCGGCACTTACTACTATAAGGCCCCCGAAAAGCATAAGTTAGTCTTAGAGAAGGCGCCCAGCTACCTCAAGAAGTATCCCAATATCTTCGGCTGGCACTTACCTAAGATCGAGAAGTTTAAGAGTAGGGTCAAGAATGTCACCACTCTGAACGGCCAGAAGGTGTGGCACATCTTGCTCTTACCTAAGCAGGGCATGGGCGATATTATTAGCGTCGAGATGTGGGTCAACTGTGAGAATTATACCGTCCCCCGCCAGACGACTAATTATAAAAACGACGGCTTATTGAGCGTCGACGTCGACTATATCGAAAAAGACGGCTACCAGGTCTTCGACAAGATGCGGGCCCAGTTCGTCTTCCCCAAGGTAGCGGTCAACGCTAAGGCCACCGCCCAGTACTCTAACTATAAGTTCAACCAGGGCCTCACCGACGCTTTCTTCGAGAAGGAGAAGAAGTAGGCTTAGCCTTCCTAGAATCCTTCTGCTTGGGGTTAGGGAAGAGCAGGTAATGTTGCTCCATCCGCTCCCGGTCGCTGCGGGCCACGTAGAGAGGCTTTCCCTGGGTATCTACCTGGGCGTAGTACATGGCGGTAGCTACCGTCCCGGGGGTGGGTATAAAGCATTGGACCTGTTGGGGCGACCAGCCCCGCTGGCGCAGCCAGCGGGCTAAGGAGCGCATATCCTCTAAGGTGCAGCCCGGGAAGGCGCTCATGAGGTAAGGCACTACGTACTGTTCCTTGCCTACCCGGCGCGAGTAGTCGTAGAAATAACCTAAGAAGCGGTCCATCAACTGGATGGATGGTTTCCGCATCAGGCGCAAGACCCCGGGCTGGGAGTGCTCGGGGGCGATCTTCATCTGTCCCCCCGTATAGCGCCCCACAAAGGCTTGGCAAGCTTGGAGATTGCGCAGGGCCAGATCGAAGCGCACTCCGCTAGCGATACGCACATGTTTAACTTTAGGATGGGCGCTTAAGCGATCTAATAACTTGACATACTCCGTTTGGGCGTCTTTAAAGTGGGGGCAGACGCTAGGGAACATACAACTGGCCCGCTTACACTTTTGGGGGTCGGCGCTACACTTAGCTTGCCACATATTGGCCGTAGGCCCGCCCACGTCGCTAATAGAACCCTTAAATTGGGGGTCGCTGACGATTAATTCCAACTCTGCGGCGATAGAGCGGGCGCTGCGAGAGGCGATAGGCCGCCCTTGGTGGAGGGCCAAAGAGCAAAAAGAGCAGCCCCCGCCGCAGCCGCGGTGGCTAGTAATACTCCAGCGGATCATCTCTAGGGCCGGAATGGGCTGGCCATAGCTGGGATGGGCGCGCCTTTTAAAGGGTAGGCGGTAGAGCCCATCCATGGCGGCGCTCTCTAAGGTGGGCGGGGGCGGAGTGACGACCAAAACCCGCTCCCCTACCCTCTGGCGGCAGTAGGCCTCCCCATTTTGCAAGTGTCGCTCCGCTTGCAGGGCGGCTTGGACTACGAGGGGCGGCGCCCCTTGGATCTCCTCCCAGCTGGGCAGATCCTGGGCGGGCTCTAAAGCGGCCGCTTGGGGGCTAGAGGCCATAAAGGCGATCCCCGGGATCTGGCTCAGTTCCTCGACGCTAGGGTTAGAATTTTTAGCGTAAAGTTGGCAGAGTTCACCTAAGGCCCGCTCTCCCATCCCGTAGACTAAGACTTGAGCCTTGGCGTCTAAGAGCAGGGGGCGGCGCAGAGAGTCGCTCCAAAAATCGTAATGGACGTAGCGGCGCAGGGAGGCCTCGATGCCGCCGATAACGACGGGCAGGCCGGGAAAGGCTTGGCGCACTAAGTTAGTATAGACGATAACCGCCCGGTTGGGCCTAGCCCCCGCTTTACCGCCCGGGGTATAGGCGTCGTCGTGGCGCTTTTTGCGAAAGGCGGTATAGTGGGCCAACATGGAGTCTAAAGCCCCCGCCCCCACCCCCGCTAAGAGACGGGGCCGCCCCATCGCCAATAGATCTTGGGGCGTATCCCAACGCGGCTGGCAGACTAAACCGACCCTATACCCCAAGGAGACTAAGTAGCGCCCCAAAAGGGCCATAGCGAAGGAGGGATGATCGACGTAGGCGTCCCCAGAGACTAAGAGGACGTCTAACTCCCTCCAACCCAGCCGCTCCATCTCCGGGCGACTCATCGGTAAGAAGGGAGGCTGAACTACACCGCGCACACTCATCTTTTAAACCTCTTTTATTTTTGGAGCCATTCCTCCACCAACTTCGTCTGAGCTTTCTGTATTTGCCTACAATACTTCTTATAGGTCTTATACTCTGGAATCTCATCCCGCTCAGCGCGTAATTTTTCGTAAAGAGAGCGCAAGAGCGGCAATTCCTTCCGGATAGTCTTCACCACTTTAGGTAAACGCTCGCTTACAATATAAGAGGATGTACCTTCTACGGCCTTTTCTATCTCTGGCAGCGCTTCCTCTATCTCGTCGCATCTTTGCTCGCCCTGAGATAAGATCTTATCAGAATCCTCTATGGGGGCCTCTAACTCCTTACTCTTCTCGTCTAGTACATCCAACATATGCCGTTGCTCGCGCAATGGCCCCTCTAAGGCAAGAATATTTCGGTGCAATACTCGCCAATGTTTGATCCAGCCGACATAATAAAAGAGCATAATTAGGCCACCACATATAACAGTCCCCATACCAAACGCAACTATTGCCTCACCCAAAAAGGATACGCCCTGCTCCACTATCATCGTTATAACAAGCCATAGAGCGGGAATTGCTCCAAATTTCAGCATTTTGCGCACAATAAAACCGTTGGTAATCCTCTCCTCCAGGGCGCTAAAGCTCAAATTTGTATTTTTTAACTCGTTAGCCAATTCTTTACGTTTACGCAATAGAACCCGAACCTGATCGAGCTCGGGAGCCGCCAGTAAGTTGAATTGGCGCAAAACGTCGCCCAAAGCGTCATAAAGCTTATAGATGATAGACTCGGTACCCCTCTGCGCTTCCTCTATATCATCTAAAAATTCTTCAACCTCTTTTAGCTTATACTCATCATACTTAATGCGCTCTTGGGTGCTAATGAGATGTTCGGCGTTGACTGAGCCGCCGGAGGGTAAGGGGGCTACAAAACCCGGGTTGGCGTGGCCGCAGCCGGCGCAGAAGCGATCGCTAGTAGCCATCTTGCCTCCGCAATACTCACATAGCAAATTACTCTCACGCTCACTGGCCACCTTCTCATCCTCCCACAGGGCTCTGCCCCCCCGCTCTACCCCGCCCTGCTTCTAGTATAAGGACCCCGCTCTCAGGCGCAAGCTAAAAAGGGTTAACTCTTACCTAAAAAAGCGGGTCTCTAAAGTAAATTTTTTCTTTCTATCCCCTTTTGGAGACAATAAAGACGCGGCCTGGGGCTAAAGCCCCAGGCCGCGTCAGACTCCGAGCCTTAACGGCTAGCCCTTAGTAGCGATAATACTCGGGCTTATAGGGACCTTCTACGGGTACGCCCAGGTACTCGGCCTGCTCCGGGGTCAGGGTGGTCAAGGAGACTCCCAACTTGGGCAGATGGAGGCGGGCTACCTCTTCATCTAAGCGCTTGGGCAGGCGGTAGACGCCGATGGGGTACTTCTGGTAATTCTTCCAGAGCTCCATCTGGCCCAAGACTTGGTTGCTGAAGGAGCAGGACATGACGAAGGAGGGGTGGCCCGTAGCGCAACCTAAGTTGACTAAGCGGCCCCGAGCCAGGACGATGAGCTCCCGACCGTTGGGCAACTGGAAGACGTCTACTTGGGGCTTCAGCTCATACTCGGTGATCCCGGCCGTGCTGGTGAGCCAGTTCATATCGATCTCACAGTCGAAGTGGCCGATATTGCAGAGGATAGCCTTATCCTTCATCAATAACATGTGGCGGCCGGTGACGATATTCTTACAGCCGGTGGCGGTGACGATGATGTCGGCCAAAGGAGCGGCCTCCTCCATAGTCATCACTTGGTAGCCTTCCATAGCCGCCTGCAGGGCGCAGATGGGGTCGATCTCGGTGATAATGACGCGGGCCCCGAAGCCGCGCATACTCTGGGCGCAACCCTTACCTACGTCGCCAAAACCGGCTACCACTACCACCTTACCGGCCACCATAACGTCGGTGCCGCGCTTAATGCCGTCGGCCAAAGATTCCCGGCAGCCGTAGAGGTTATCGAACTTGGACTTAGTTACCGAGTCGTTGACGTTGATGGCGGGAGCTAAGAGCTTACCCTCGCTAGCCCGGCGGTAGAGGTTGTGGACGCCGGTCGTCGTCTCCTCGGTGATGCCGCGGATCTCTTTGAAGAGCTCCGGATAATCTTCGTGGACTAAGTTGGTGAGGTCGCCGCCGTCGTCTAAGATCATGTTGGGCCCTAAACCGCCGGGGAACTTTAAGCTCTGGCGGATACACCAATCGTACTCCTCCTCCGTCTCGCCCTTCCAGGCGAAGACGGGTACTCCGGCGGCGGCCATGGCCGCCGCCGCGTGGTCTTGGGTGCTAAAGATATTGCAAGAGGACCAACGGACCTGGGCCCCCAAGGCCAAACAGGTCTCGATCAAGACGGCCGTCTGGATGGTCATGTGCAGACAACCGGCGATGCGGGCCCCCTTCAAGGGCTGCTCGGCCCGATAGCGCTCGCGCAGAGCCATCAAGCCCGGCATCTCCGCTTCCGATAAGGCGATATCCCGCCGCCCCCACTCAGCCAGGCTGAGATCTTTTACTTTGAAATCGACATTAGCTTCACTCATTATCTCTTCTCCCTCAAACTGTCCCCACCACCACGTTACTAAAGGATGCTTATAAGGTCTGCCCGCTTTCTTGACTAGCGCCCCTATTCCTATCTCTAGAGCCCCATTTCTCTACGCGCTGCAAGAGGGGCTCTAAACAAGGGCTCCACAAGAGGTGGGCTAGGGCCATTCCGCCCGCGTCTATCCCCACGTCGCTCAAGGAACCAGAACGCTCGGGGACCCACAATTGGTGGAACTCATCGCTCAAAGCGTAAGCCAAACTGGCGGCCCAAGCGCTGCGAGCGGAGAAGCCGTTCCAACGCCAGAGGGCGAAGAGGACGGCGTACTCTCCCACGTGGGCCGCCTTGCGCACTAGGTAATCGATCCACTGTAAGTCGAGCCCCCAGGCGCTCCACCAACCTCCCCAAAAGCCGGAACTGACCAACTCCAAGGAGCGCTCCCCCGACTGGCTATCGGAGGACATCCAAAAGATGAGGGCCATCCAGCCCACTAAGAGGAACTGGCGCCCGCGCCAACCCCTCATAAACCGGTAGGTACGGAGGCGAAGACGGTCTCTACCCCAAAGAGGGTCTCAATTTCCTTCTGCAAGGCCTTTAAGCCCCAAGTCTCGGTGGCGTAATGGCCCAGACAGACGATATTTAAGCCATACTCTAAACTGTCATGGTACATAGAGTAGGTAGTCTCGCCCGTCAGATAGAGGTCCAAATGGTCCTTAATAGCCTGCTCTAAGTAGGCGTGGCCGCCGCCCCCACTGCAGACCCCGATGCGCTTAATGCGCTGGGGACCATGCCAGAAAGAGGCTAAAGGCTGGGGGAAGAGGCGCTGGATCTCTTTTTGAGCGGCTTGAGGATCGATAGCCTCCTCTAAGTCGCACAGCCATCCTACCTCGCCGAAGGAATCCGTCTTCTCCCAGCCCAGCTGGCTCAAGATCTGGGCGTTATGGCCCAACTGGGGGTGGGCGTCTAAGGGCAAGTGGCTCACAAAGAGGTTAATATTGCGCTCTATGAGGAAAGCCAGACGGCGGCGGTTGACCCCTTGCAGGCGATCCCAGCTGGGCCACATCAGACCGTGATGGACGCAGATCAGCTGACAATCGGCTAAAGCCTCGAAAGTAGCTAAACTGGCGTCGACCGCCAAGCCCACCTTGTTGATCTCCGTCCCCCCCTCCACTTGCAGACCGTTATAAGTAAAATCTTTGAATTCCGAGATGCGTAAAATATCGCTCAAATAGCGGACCAACTCCGCGCGTTGCACCATAACCTCTTAACCTCTCTTCTTTCCCCCCTCTCCTACCTTAGAGAGCGGCTTCCATCCGTCCCCCGATGAGACGATGCCATCTCCGCCCCCAGCGCTCTAACTCTTCGACGTCTTGGGACCAAGCCGGCTCCTTGGAACAGGAGCGCAGGTACTGACGCAAGGCGTAGAGCAGACCGCTCAACCCGCCCCAGACTAAGTTGGCCCCTGAAAGTAAATGGAAATACGACTCCCGCTCGGCGCAGAGGGTCAACTCCTCCATAATGCGCAACATATCGGCGCACAGCTGGGCGGAGACCATGGCGATCTGCACCCCCTCGCGCCAAGCTCGGGAACGGGCCTGCTGCCACTCCCGCTCTTCCGGTCCTTTCTCGACCTCCCTCTCCCCTAAAGAGCGCAAGCCCTCCTGGGAGGTATTCTCCAAGTGGGCCAACTCCAAAAAGCGCTGGGCGGCCGCGTAGAGGCGATCGCCCCGCTCGCTCCAGCCCTTCCACAACTCCGGATGATGGCGGAGGGTCATCTTGAGCGCCATATAGGCCAGACTAGTACCCATAGAGGCGGCCACCAAGATGGAGGTCCCGCCCCCGCAATCGACTACGGGAGCGCAGATCCGCTCTTGGAGTTCGCCCAAGGTTATACTCTCTAGACCCTTGCGCCCTTTGGCCATCTACGCCACAAGCTGCCCTTTCTTAAAGACTTGGCGAATGAGATTGACCCCGTAAGCGTAGGGCCACTCCCGCCACTGGAGGGTATTGAGAACGACGAAATCGGCCTGCTTGCCCGCCTCTAAACTGCCTACCAAATGAGCCCTCTTCAAAGCGTGGGCCCCGTTGAGGGTAGCCGCAATAATAGCCTCCTCGGGGGTCAAGCGCAACTTTAAGACGGCCAGAGAGATAGCCATAGGCATAGAGAGGCAGAAATTAGAGCCCGGATTAAAGTCCGTAGCTACGGCTACGGGCAGACCGGCGGCGATCATCTCCCGACCCTTAGCGTAGCGCCCTCCGCCTAAGAAGAAGGAGGTTCCGGGCATCAAGACGGGGATAATCCCGCTCTCTAAGAGGATGGGATAGTCGTCAGGTTGCAAATTTTGCAAATGGTCGCAGGAGGTAGCCCCCAACTGGGCCGCCATGCGCGCTCCCCCTAAGTAGCAGAACTCTTCGGCGTGGATCCTAGCCCCCAGCCCAGCCGCCAAACCGGCCTCTAAGATGCGCTTACTCTGGGCCACATCGAAGGCCCCGCGCTCGCAGAAGACGTCGATCCAATCGGCCAAACCCTCTTGGACGACGGCCGGGAGCATTTCCTTAATGACCAGCTCCACGTAGGCGTGAGGCTGGGAAGCGTACTCCTCGGGGATAGCGTGGGCCCCCATAAAGGTGGGAGTGAGATCTAAAGGCAACTCTTGGCCCAACTGGCGCAAGAGGCGCAACTCGCGCAGCTCCTCTTTGGTATTTAAGCCATAGCCGCTCTTAGCTTCGCAAGTCGTAGTGCCGTGGGCCAACATCAACTTCAAGTGGCGGCGCGTCAGCGCTTCTAGTTCGGCGTCGGAAGCTTCGCAGGTAGCGCGCACCGTCGAGGCGATGCCGCCCCCCTTGGCGTGGATCTCCTCGTAGCTCAGGCCTTCCGCCCGCATCTGGTATTCATCGGCTCGAGAACCGGCGAAGATGGGGTGGGTATGGGCGTCCACAAAGCCCGGTAAGATAGTACACTCTCCAAAATCGAGCACCTCGCCCTGCCAGCGGCGCAAGAGATCGCGGGCGTAACCCACCTCGGCGATCTTCCCGCCATTAATAGCTAGGGCCCCCTCCTCAATCTCGCCCACCTCGTCCATCTCCGCTCCCCTTCGGGGACCGGGGACCTCTTCGTCCTCCGCACAGGTCAGCACCTTGCCGCCTAATACTATGGCCTCAGCCTGTTTCACTCCCAAACCTCCTCACGCTCTCCCTTAGAGCGAGAAATCTTCCTCCAGCTGCAAGATCCCAGTCTCTAAGACTTGGTCGGGCTGCAACCGGTCCATCTGCCAATAATAAGAGGCGCTATCGGCCAGCTGATCGAGCGAGATGGCGCCAATGAGCTCCGAGCCTAAGATCTGGACCCCGAAGCGTTGAGCCTCTATTTTAACTAGTTCTAAAGCGGTGTAAATAGCCGTCCGCTGGGGATCGGTCAAGTTCATAGAGATCTGGACTATCCCCCGCGAGGCCAAAGGCAACCCCAAGGCCTTGACCCCCTGCAGGCCCCCCGAGCGGGCCCGCACCCGACGGGCGATAGCTTGGGCTACGCGCAGATCGTCGCTCTGCAATAAGACGTTAAAGGCCACCAGAGGGCCGCGCGCTCCAAAAGAGGAGGCCCCTAAACGGGGATGGAGCTGAGAGGGACCCAGATCGGGGCGGCGGTCCGCCGACTCTAAACCCTCCTGCGCTAAAGCTTCCCAACCCCCGCGCCGCAAATGGGCTAAGGAGGCGCGCTCCGGGCTAGTAGCCGACTGCCCATAAAAGTAGATAGGCAACTGGAAGTCCTGGGCGATCCGCTCCGCCACCTCCCGGCAGAGCTCTTGGGCCATCTCCATCGTGGCCCGCCTTAAAGGGACGAAGGGTACCACGTCGACCGCTCCTAAACGGGGATGGACCCCCTGATGGCAGCGCATATCTAGATACTTGTCGGCCACCTCAAAGAGCGCCTTAACCCCTCGGGCTACGTGCTCCTGACCCCCCAACATAGTAAAGACGGAGCGGTTATGGTCGGGATCGGCCGAATAATTGAGTAGGCAGAGGCCGCTCACATCGCGCAGGGCCCGAGCCGCCTCCTCTACTACCTCGAGGCGGCGTCCTTCAGAGAGATTAGGCACGCACTGAAAGATGGGACCCATACCGGAGGCTAACTACCCTTGCGCCAAACGCTCCGCGAAGCGCTTTAAGACGTTTAAGAGGCGCTGGCGCAACTTACTTACCACTTCGCGATCGGAATCGGGGGGCTCTACCTCTTGGCTGGGATCTTGGGGTTCCTGGGCTAAGACTAAGGAGCGGTTGACGTTCAATTGCAACCAAGGGGTCCCCTCCCCATTGCGCTCCCGGCGGTGGCGCTTGAGGATATAACCGCCCGAGAAGGGGGCGTTGAAACTGACTAAAGCTTGGCCCTCCTGGAGGGGCAGATCGCTAAACTCTTCCTCTAAGACTTGGGCTAATTTCTGCAACTGCTGGGGATCGCAGGTCGTCCATTCCCCCTCGCCCCCTTCGCCCCCCATATTGCCTAAACAGAAGAGCGGGCGCAGAGCCCCGGGATCGGGATCTAAGGGCGCCCCGTAGGGGGCCATCGAGTGGCAATCGATCCCTAAACGCACGCCGCCGCGGGAAGCGACGCGATCGAGAATATCGTGATAGTTGCGATGGTAACGATCGACTAGGCGGTTGACGTCCTCTAGGGTAGGTTCCCCATCCTCGCGCCAGACGGGCTTATTGTAGCGGGTCACTAAGCGCACTACCCCATCCTTCACTTTGGGGGGCTTCAAGCTGGGATCGCAGTCGATATCGATCACCGAACGGGCGACTTCAGCCTCCAATCTGCCCTGGACCGTCTCTCCAAATGAGAAGATCTCGCGGGTCCAAGGATCGGAATCGTAGAAGACATCGGCCGGAGTCAAAGCCAAGCGGGTGGTCAACTCTCGGGGCAGCACCGTCCCGCCATGGACAATAGTCAGTAAGAAAGGTAATCGAGCCACCGCATTTTCTCCTTCCCAAACTCAAAAGCCTGAGGGCTGGGCAAATGTTCCACATTAATCTTTTTTTTCCCCCTACTCTCCCTTTTAGAGGGCTCGGCACCCCAGTTAGCAAAGCCCCGAGGACTAGTCTTTTTTCCGGGAGGTCTACCCCATGGATCCGCGTTACCACCAGCTCGCTAAGCTCTTGGTCCACCACTCTATTCGCGTGCGCGAGGGCGATAAGGTACTCATTGAGGCCACGGCTATCCCCAGCGCCATGCTCTGCGCCCTCTCCCAGGCGGTGACGGAGGCCGGGGGGATCCCCATCTTCAATCTGAGCGACACGGAAATCTTGCGCCAGTTTTTGCGCAACCCCGATACGGAGGCCCTGCGCAGGGCCTGTCAGAGCGTGGGCGAGCTGGAGGCGGAGCGTATGCGCCATATGGATTGTTATATCGGGCTGCGCGGAATGCTCAATGCGGCCGCTATGGCCGACGTGCCCCCTGAGAATATGGCTATCTACCAAAAGTACTGGATGCAGCCCGTCCACAGTAAGTTGCGCGTCCCTAATACTCGCTGGGTCGTCTTGCGCTGGCCTACCTCCGCTTTAGCTCAGCTGGCCGATATGTCCGACGAGGCCTTTAGGGACTATTTCTTCCAAGTCTGCCTGACCGACTACCAAGCCATGGAAAAGGCCGTCCAGCCCCTCCAAGAGTTGATGGCCCGCACCGACCGGGTGGAGATTAAGGGGCCGGGTACCGATCTGCGCTTTTCGATGCAGGGGATAGGCTCTTTAGCCTGCTTCGGGTTGCGCAACCTGCCCGATGGAGAGTGCTATTCCGCCCCGGTGCGCGACTCCGTGGAGGGAGAGATTAGCTTCAATACCCTCACTAACTACCGCGGAGTGCGTATGCAAGACGTCTACTTAAAATTCAGCCGCGGGAAGGTGGTAGAGGCTCGCTCTAGCCATAGCGCCGCTTTAAATACGCTCTTAGATACCGACGAGGGGGCCCGCTACGTGGGCGAGTTCGCTTTGGGCTTTAATCCCTACATTACCCGCGCCATTGGGGATACGATCTTCGATGAGAAGATGCGCGGCAGCCTCCACTTGGCTTTAGGCAACTGTTACCAGGCGGCCGATAATGGCAACCACTCCGCTATCCACTGGGACTTAGTCTTAAGCCAAGAGGCGGGCGGAGAGATCTACTTTGACGGCCAGCTCATTCGCCAGAACGGCCTCTTTGTGCCCAGTCAATTGCAGCAGCTCAATCCCCAGGCTCTAACTAACCGCCTTTAGGAGGGATCTCCCGCCTCAATACCCGAAATTGACTCTCTACTCTTAGAGGGGAGCTCGCAAGATATGATCGATTATGGAGCACGTCTACAGACCGCCGTCTCGCTGGTGCGCGCCGCCGCCCCGTTGGCTTTGGAGCGCTTTGGTCGCGTCTGCGGCCAGAGCAAAAGGGACGGTACCTTCGTCACCCAAGCGGATAAGGAGGTCGAACTCCAACTCTTGGCGGGTTTACAAGCTAACTTTCCCGGAGAGGGGATTATCGGCGAGGAGACGGGCTCCCATCCCGGCGAGCACTCCTTAGTCTGGTCTATCGATCCTATCGACGGCACGGCCGCCTACCTCTGCCGCCTGCCCAGTTGGGGAATCAGCTTAGGCCTCATTGCAGAGGGTCAGCCCGCGCTGGGGGTAGTCTACTTGCCCGCTCTCGACGAGCTCTACTATGGAGCCAAGGGCTGCGGGGCTTATATGGAGTCGCCTCTTTGGAAGAAGCAGCGCTTAGACGTCTCTACGGCGGCCCTCAGCCAGAAGGAGAATCAGATCTTAGTCCCCTCCACCTTCCACAACCGCTTTACGGTCGACTATAAGGGCAAGATCCGCTCTTTAGGTTCTACCGTAGCCCACGCCATGATGGTGGCCCGGGGCGACGCGGCCGGAGCTTTAATGCGCGTCTACCACTGGGATCTGGCGGGCAGTATCCCTATCCTCTTAGAGGCGGGCGGCTGCGTCGACTACTTAGACGGCCGTCCCTTCCAGATTGAGGAACTGACCAAAGAGAATCCCAACCTGCCCGTAGTCATCTTGAGCCACCCCAAAGCGCGGGCCAAGCTTTTAGATAATGTCTTCCATCTCCGCCCTTAAATCCCCATTCTGGCCCCGAGCCCTAATACTTTGGGCGCTAGGCTTAACCTTAGCTTGGTTGGCGACGTCCCCCGCCCAGGCCCTCATCCAGCCCAGAGCCTGGGACTGGCTGGCGCGCCTCAACCGTATCTTGCCCCCTGAGGCGCGCCAGATCTGTCAGGAGCGGGCCAGCGCTCTGCCCTTAAATACTAAGGTGGAAGAGTTGCCCGCCCAGGCGGCCTCTTTGGGGCTCGATCTGCCCCAGCCTACCCTCCAATTCTATTTGGGGCTGCGCCTTTTAGTGCGCCAAGATCGGGCCTTAGAGGCCCGCGCCGATCGCTTAGAGCGCAACCGCCAGGGCCAATCGATCTTGAGGGCCTACCGCAGCCGCCTCCAGCGCCGCCTCAACCACGCCGCCCCCTCTCCCACAACTTCACCCTGGGTCCTGCCCCAGCCCCACCCTGAATATATAGAGCTTAAGGAGGGACCCCAAGGGATAGAGGTCTTGCGCCCCTTGCCGGAGGGCGAGATCTGGAATCGGGAACATCTGCGCCTCTGCTTAGAAGCCGCCGCCCAAGATCTGGCTACCTTAGAAGAGCAAGAGCGCCAATTAGAGCGCCAACAGGAGGAGCAGCGGGCCGTAACTACCCCCCTGCGCCACTGGGTGCGCCATATGGGGCGCAGCTTAGACCCCCGCACCGGCCTGCCTTTAGCCAATCCCCCCCAGCGCGGCGATAACTCTCTGGAACTGCTCCTCCCGCCTCCGCCCGTCGACCTGCCCCAATTAAAACCGGGCCCAGGTACTTAAACTCTTAGACCCGCCCCGCCTCCGCATAATGTTGGCAGCCTTTGAGGATGCTATTGACTAAGAGGGTCAAACCGCGCCCTACGTAGCGTTCCCCATCCTCGCCTAAGGAGGGGGCGGCTTCGGGCAGGTGGGCGTAAGCTATGGGCAGGGCGCTAGCTACGCTGTAGAGGTAGTAGGCCCCCTCCTCTAAGCTCAATCCGCAGGGGGTGCGGGCGCTAGAGGGCATCTGGGCCAGGGCGTCGGCGTCTAACTCTACCCCCACCGGATATTGGGCCTGATGTAAGAGCTGGATAATAAAGCGCAAGGTCTCCTCTAAGCTAAACTCGCGCCGCACCCAGATAGACTCATAGGAGAAGGCCCGCACCCCTTGGGCCCGCATGTAGGCCAACATATTGGCCGAGTTGGCGTTTTCGTGGTAACCCAAAAGACAGTACGTATCTAAGTAGCGCCCCATCTTGGCGTAGCTAAAGGGGTTGCCGCTATGGCGCCCCTCTAGGGCTCTAAAATCGCCATGGGGGTCGCAATTGACGACCGCTAAGGGCAGGAAATGTTGCCCCCCATCGTCGGTAGGCCCCAAAGCTTGGACCTTCTCCTGGGAGACGCCCTCCTCTTGCAAGTGGCGGCGCACAGCCTCCGCTAAGCTCATTTCCTCCGGACAGATACTCTCCGTAAAGGCCTTAGACTTCTTCTCTTCCCCGGAGGCTATCTTCCCTAAAGCCTGGGCCAAATGGTCGGCTACTTCCGGGGCCGGCTTTTGATTAGAGCTGGGGACCTCTCCCAAAAGGGAGTTACCGCGCCCAAAGGCCAACTGCATGAGCGGATGATCCTCTAGGAGCGGACCGCGCAGCGAGGAGAGGGAGAGGCCCATAGCCACCCCCTTAATGAGGGGGAAGGCGTTATTGTGGCCGCCGCCTATCACGATGGGCAAGAATCCATAAGCGACTAAGGCGGCTACGATAGGAAAGAGGCGCTCGTCTAAGACGGCGCACAATTGGCGCCAATACTCTAAAGGTTCTCTGCCCGGAGGGACGTTTAAGGCCGCCTCTTGCAGATCCTCACAGTGGAGAGAACCGACTAAGAGCAGGTTATCCCCCTCTAAGAAGCAGTTGCTCTGTTGGCTCAAAAAGTACTTTAAAAAGGCGGGCCAGGCTGCGGCGCAACCCGCCCGCCCCCCGTTAGCCCGAGGACCTATATCTTCCGGAACTCCCAAAAGGGCGTATCTAGCCCCCGCTTGGCGAGCTTCTAAGAGGGTCTGGGCGTTAAAGAGCCCTCCCGGCAAGGTCTTGACCGTCTCCCCCAACTTAGTCTCATTCCAACGGGTAGCGTAATACTCTAAGAGCCCTTGCGGGCGCAGGATATCTAGGTACATAGGCCTCTCTTTCACCCTCCGCCCGCCAATGCCTGGTCTCTACTCCCCTACGGCCAGAAAGTAGCAACTGCCCAGGTCGGGATAGGTAGAGGGCAGAGTCCCTAAGATCTCATAGCTCACCGTAAAGGCCTCTTGGGTGACCCGCTGCAACTGGAAATCTTGGGCGTAATTACCCTTATAACGTCTAGCGTGTTGGCTCATAGGACTAAGAAAAATAGTCGGTTTAGTAGTAAAAGGTTCCTCAAAGGTAATAGTCGTCTCCGCCCTATTGCCGCCTAAGCGCTTATGGGAGCGACTAAAGCCCCCTTGGTAATGTTGGGCGCCCGCAGCCAAGATAGAAGAGTCGCTGCAGGGCAATAAGGTACCCGCCACTTGGCGCCCTTGGGCTTGGCCCGCCCCCGCCCGCGCGTCGCGCGGGCGGCGCACCGTACCGTCGGCAAAGACTACGTAACTAGCTTCGGCGGCTACAAAGACCCCCACCGCTACATTGCCCGAACCGAGACACTGACCGGGCGCCCGCTGGGGCAAGCGGAACTGGGGCGCCAGATCGTAAGCTTGGGCCTCATTAATTATTTGACCCTGAAGCGAAGTAATGAGCCCCGACGACCAGAGGGTAAAATGGCCCTTGGCGTTGCTATAACCGCTGACCGCCACATTGGAAGAGCCCCGCACATCTTGGGGATCGGCCGCCACGCGGTCGGCCCCCCACCAAGAAGCTAAGCCCCAAGCGAAGAGTAAGAGTGCGCTACAACAGGTAAACAGGATAAAGCGTCTATACATCTGCCCCCCCTTTATTTTAGATAGATTTAGCGTAGCTAGAAGAAGGAATTCTCCTTCCTCCCTCCCTTCTCCTGCTCCCAGGATTGATTATTAAAGGAGTGGCAACATCTAGGAAGAAGGTCAAAAAAGGTATTGTAATTATAATTAAAAGGTTTTAGATATGTTAGAGCTCCACTTAGAGACGCAGGAGCTGACTTTGGAGGGTGGGGTCCAGGTGATTATTCGCGCCGCCGGCCTAGAGGATCTGCCCCAAATTAAGCAGCTGTACTGGAATACTTACGGGGATACCTACACTATCCCCGAGATCGCCGACCCGGTGAAGATGGCCGAGGCCTTAGTCGATCACCACAATTATTTATGGATCGTCAGCCAATGTGGCGAGGAGATTGTGGGGAGCGTCGTCTTCGCCGTCGATCCCTACCACCATTTGGGCAAGGCCTTTAGCGGGGTGATCGCCGCCTCTATGCGCGGCCACAAGTTGATCTACGCCATGATGAAGGAGGGGCATAAGGCCCTTTTGGGTCCGGAAGGGCCCTGCGCCTTAATTTACGCCATGGTGCGCACCTTCGTCTCCCCTAGTTTCCACCAGCATCTCAAAGAGTTAGGCTATATCGATACGGGCATCTTCCCCAACGTGCGCAAATTGCGCGATTACGAGACCCACTCCTTTAAGATCTGTTCCGGCCCCCAGGCCTTCCAGAGTCGCCGCCCTCTGCCGCGCATCTTCAATCAGGTGCAGACGATGTACCGCCTAGTCGATCGCCTCTTACATCTGGGTCCGGCCATTATGAAGTCGATCGAGCTCCCCCCCTGCCCCCAGCCCCTCTTAGAGCTGGAAGTAGCCCAGCCTAGCGACTATCCCCAAGGGATCGAAGCGGAGAGGGAGCGCCTGCGCCAGGAGGGCAGGCTGCGCTTCGGTTTCTGCCCCCTCCTAGAGCCCAATTTAATGCTCATTAACCCCGAAAAGACGGTGCGAGCCTTCTTCAACTTCCAAGAGGTGGACGGCCACGCCACCATGGTAGGCTTAGAGACGGGCAATTACGATATGGTCCTCCTCTTAGAATCCGTAGCCCAAGCTTGTGAAAGGCTGCAAGCTAAGTATCTGGAGGTCTTAGCCTCAGCTTATGATCCCATGATCCAAGCCCAACTCTGGCAAGCCTACTTTATACCCTGCGCCTGGTTCCCCGCCGCGCGCTTAGATCAGGGGCAGCGCTTAGATTATATGTTCGCTTCCCGCAGCTTCGTGCCCTTAAACTTTAAAGGGCTCAAGCTGACCGAAGATTGTAAGCCCTACCTCTTAGAGTTCTTTAAGCTCTATACCGCTCGCCTGTGGGAGGAACTAGTTACTAATGCTTGAGCCCAGCCTGCGCCGCCGTTTAGAGCGCCTCTACGGCCGTCACCGCGGGGCCTGCGCCCGCCTAGCGGGGATGGGTAAGACTCTGCGCCCCCCTACCCCTCGCCAAGATAAGTTTTTAGCCGCAGCCCTAGTAGAAGCCTGGAGCTACCATCTTTTAAAGGCTGGGGCCGATCTCCCCCTTCCCCACCCGCTGGCCCCGCAACTGACCTACCGCGGGGCCCAATGGCCCCGCTTAGAGCCCCAATTAGCGAACTGGCCCCTCGCCTGGCCAGCTTTAGCGGACCAGGATCTGACCCTCTCCCAAAGTTACGGCGGGCGCACTTTGCGCTGGGCCCAAGCTAGCCTCTACCATCAAGGCCAAAATTTAGGTTGGCTCAGTCGCGAGCGCCTCAATTACCTCTATCTGGAAGATCCCGAGGCCCAACCCCATTACTGGACCCTCAAGATGGGCGAGGCCATCCCCCGCCTCACTAAGACCCGCCGCCTTAAGCGCCTCCTAATCTCCCCCCGCTCCCCCCAGTGGGAGACTTTAGAAGAGGCCTGGCGCGCCGCAGTAGGCGAAGGTAGCGCCCTGCGCTTAGTTACCTCTAGCTCCCTCTTAGCTAAGTGGCTAGCTAGGCTGGACTCCGCCTCTCTAGAGCTCCCCTTAGCTAATAGCCGCTCCCGCCTCCTCCTCTTAGAGGAGAAACCTCTAAGCCAGAGGGATTGGGCTCCCTTGATCCCCGCTCTAGAGCGCCATTTAGGGATCCCTACCCAGCGCTGCGCCGCCCTTTGGGCCTGGGCTCAGGCCCGCTTAATCCTCTGGGGCTGGCCTCAGGGCGGTTACGCTTGGCCCCATTACTTGCGCCTCACCCCCCCAGGCGGGATCTGCCATCCTCTCAATTGGGATTTTCCCCTCCTCAACAGCCAGCCCAATTTTAAACTAAAGCTTAAATTTTCTACGCTTTGCGGGTTAAATGGACCTCAGCTCGAAATAGAAACTTAATAGATTAGAAAGATATTGAGGAACGGATATGAAACAGGAAGATACCTCTGCCGGTTTGCGCCTCTTCTTTGGGCTGGCGGTAGGAGCCTTAGTGGGGACGGCTATGGGGCGCTGCGTCGATTTAGTGAGCGTCCCGACCGCGATCCTCGCCTCCTGCCTCTCCGTCCTGGTGGGCTTCCTCTCCACCTACCTCTTAAAAGAGGGACTGCCGCGCCGAGAGAGCCCCTCCAGTATGGGGACCGTGGCCCTGCTCTTAGTCTTAGCCTGCTACTTAGTTATCGGCCACCGGCTCTTAGAGTTAGATAACCTCTTCAGCCAAGGGATGTTCGCCTTAGCGGGGGTAGTCTTGCTCTTCTTGATCTTTACCTCCGTAGCTGAAGGCTCGCTGCTCTACGCTTTTGGAATTGGCGGCTTCTGCGGCGGGGTAGGCGGTCTTATAGCCCTCTTAATCTTTAAGGGCCAGTTTGCCCCCCTCTTTGACCTTTTGAGCGGCGATCCCGGAGAATTGAAGATGGTCTACGCCTATATGGCTATCCTCTGCATGATCCCCAGCGCTTTTGCGGCCGTAGCCGGTCGACTCTCCGGTTGGGGCTTAGTAGAGCATACGAAAGAGGATGTCTGGGCCTTCAATGCTGACGGCCGCCTCTACGTCAAGAAGGCTACCCGCACTACGATGGCCCGCTCCTAAACTTTACCCTTAAAGAGAAGGCCGGGGAGCCTAAAAGAGGGCTCCCCTTTTTTAATTTATGTCTAGCCTCTCCCTCCGCCAGCGGTGCGCTTTAGGCGCCAGTTTAGGCTTACTCTGCTTAGCCTTAGCTTTAGAGATCTACCTCTACGCGCCCCAATGGGATCTGGAAGTCTTAAGGGTCATCGTAGCTCAAAGGACCCCGCCCTTAACCTATCTAGCCTCTTTTTTAAGTTCTCTAGCCCAAAGTAGTACGATTACTCTCTTATCCCTCTTAGGGGTCTTACTAGCCCTCCGCGAGCGCCATTTCCAGGCGGCTTGGCAAATGAGCCTCCCTCTAGCTCTAGCCGCTTTAACTTCTAGCCTACTCAAAGCCTACCTCATGCGCCCCCGCCCTCCGGCCTGGGGGATCGCCCCCTTAGTGGCTGAGCCCTACTACTCTTTCCCCTCCGGCCACGCTACGGTAGCTAGCGCTTGGGGGCTAGCCCTACTGATACTCCTCTACCGGGCGCAGTGGTCTAAAAGACTAAAAATAGCCCTCTCCTTAATTATCGTCTTCCTTATCGGCGGGGTGGGCTGGAGCCGCCTTTATAATGGGGTCCACTTCCCGAGCGACCTCTTAGCTGGATTAGGCTTAGGTCTCTTCTATAATTGCGCCTTTTTGGGACTCAGCTACCCCAATAAAAAAGCCTCCCCTCTCAGCCAAGGCGAGAGGGGAGACTATCTAGAGGATGGAGCCTCGAACCGGACTTGAACCGGTGACCTTCCGCTTACAAGGCGGGTGCTCTACCAACTGAGCTATTGAGGCGCATCTATTCGCTAACGCTCCATCATGTTAAAGCAAGGCCCGCCCCTTTGTCAAGGTAAGAACTGCCCCCGGCCGGGAACCGGCCGGGGGCAACCCCATGGTATCTACAATTGTTTGGCTCTGCCTAACCGTCGTGACTGCCCAAAGTGCGCTCAATTTTGCGCTTCACGCGCTGTAAAGCGTTGTCAATAGACTTTACGTGGCGATTGAGCTCTTTAGCCATCTCCTGATAGGACTTGCCCTCCAGATAGGACTGCAGGACTTGAGACTCGAGATCACTGAGATTCTGCTTGATCTTTTCGCGCAAATCGCTGGAGAGCTCCGTACTGATAAAGACCTCTTCGGGATCGGTAACCTTATTAGAAGAGAGCACATCCAACATCGTACGGTCGGAATCTTCGTCGTAGATGGGCTTATTCAGCGAGACGTAAGAGTTGAGCGGAATATGCTTCTGACGAGTGGCGGTCTTAATCGCAGTGATGATCTGTCTAGTAATACACAACTCAGCGAAAGCCCTGAACGAGGAGAGCTTGTCGGCGCGGAAGTCACGGATCGATTTATACAGCCCAATCATGCCCTCTTGGATGATGTCCTCGCGGTCCGCCCCTACCAAAAAGTAGGATTTGGCCTTCACCCGTACAAAATTCTTGTACTTAGAGATCAGATACTCAGTGGCAAACTCATCGCCGTCTTTGGCTAGTTTGACTACCTCTTCGTCCTGGCGTTCGTCCAGACTGGCGCTGTAATTACTCCCCGTACTCGGCACTGACATCAAGTTGGTATTTGGCATTCAAACAACCTCGTGTTTTCCAATGTGTGCCCTCCCGATCCGCTGCCAACAGGCCCACAAAAAAGGGGCCGCGCCACCTGGCGGTCCGGGAGAGAGGAATCTACGATAAATCTAGTCTCTCCAGAGGAGGAAACTCGAACCACGGAAGGGAACTCTCCGCCAAGGAGTTACTCCTGTTACTAGACTGGGTGAATTCCTCTTTTTCAGTTCACCATTGAAGGATAGCACAAATATCCTCTTTTGGCAATTACTAAAAGCGGGGGTTAGCTTTTATGTGGCGTTGGCGCACCACTTCGTACATCAAGACCCCGCCCGCCACGGAGACGTTGAGGGACTCGATCTTCCCCAACATGGGAATTTTGACTAACTGAGTACATAATTCCCGCACGCTGGGGCGCAAGCCCTTACCCTCGGCGCCCATAACTAAGGCCACCGGACCCTTATAATCTACTTGGGTATAGTCGGCCTCGGTATTGGAGTCGGCCCCCACGATGGTATAACCTTCCTCGCGCAAGCGGCGCAAGAGGCCGCCCAACTTAGGAACCCGAGCCGCTAAGAGGTGCTGGTCGGCCCCCGCGCTGGCCCTAGTGACCGCCGCCGTAAAGCCGCAGGAATTAGAGCTAGTGACGATTACCCCCTGGACCCCACTGGCCTCGGCGGTGCGCAAGAGGGCCCCGAAGTTGCCGGGGTCTTGCACCTCGTCTAAGATCAAAAGGAAGGGATAGGGCGCCGCCTGAGCCTTAGCTAAGACCGTCTCCAAGTCGTCAAAGTTGCGCACTGCCTTTAAAGCCGCCACCCCTTGGTGGTTGCCGCGCCTAGTCATGGCGTCTAAGCGGGCCCGGTCGCAGTGGACGCAGGCCACCCCTTGGGCTCTAGCCAGACTAAAGACCTCTTTGGGGACCCCTATGGCCTGCTTGAGCACGTAGAGGCGCTGTAAAGGGACGCCGCTGCGCAGCGCCTCCACCACTGGGCGTCGACCATAAATTACCTCTTGCTGGGATCGATCGTCCATCTCAAACCTTTCGGGGTGTCACCCAAGATAATGCCGCGCTCTAAGAGCTGGTCCCGCAAACAGTCGGCCCGCTGGAAATTGCGTTCCTTGCGCGCCTGCTGACGAGCTTCGATTAAAGCGTATTCCTCAGCCGTCAAGACCTCGCCGCCCTCTTTGGCTAAGCGGGCGCCCTGGACAATATCTAAGCCTAAGACGCGGTCTAAATCTTCTAAGTAGTGCAAGATGCGCCCGGCCGCCTCTTGGCCAATATCCCCTTGGGCGTCGATAATCTTATTGACGTCCCGCCGCAAGGCGAAGACCGCCGCCAAGGCCTCAGGCGTATTGAGGTCGGCGTCCATAGCCCCTACAAAGCGCGCCCTACTCTTAGCTAAGAGATCGTCGATCTCCGGCTCAAAGGGCTTATCGCTCTCCTGCTCTAAGAGGCGACTGGCTAAGGCCACTAAATTCTGGCGCGTCTCGGCCGCCGCCTTGAGACCGCTAAAGGTGAAATCTAAGCGGGTACGGTAGTGGGTAGAGAGTAAGAGGTAACGCACCGCCAGAGCGCTCCAGGCCTTACCGGAACTATTGCGGGCTGGATCGAAAAGATCGCGCAACTTTAAGAAGTTACCCAAAGACTTACTCATCTTCTTACCGTCGACCAAGAGATGCTCAGAGTGGAGCCAATACTTGACAAAGGTTGCGCCCGTGCAGGGCTCCGTCTGGGCGATCTCATTTTGGTGGTGGGGGAAGATATTATCTACCCCGCCCGTATGGATATCGAAACTATTACCCAAATACTCCGTACTCATGGCCGAGCACTCGATATGCCAACCGGGGCGACCCTTACCTAAGTCGGGATACTCATCCCAGTAGACCTCGCCATCGGAAGGATCCCAGGCCTTCCAGAGGGCGAAATCGGAGGCCGTATCCTTATCGTACTCATCTTGAGCCACGCGGGCCCCGCTCTTTAAGTCGTCGACTTTAATATGGGCCAAATGGCCGTAGTCGGCAAACTTAGAGATGTCATAATAGATCGAACCGTCTTCCGAGCGGTAGGCGTAACCCTTAGCTAAGAGGGTGCGGATCATCTCTACCATCCGCCCCACGTGCTCCGTAGCCCGCGGATAGTACTGGGCGGGCAAAATGTTTAGGCTCTTTAAGTCGGCAAAGAAGGCTTCAATAAAGGGGGCGGTGATCTCCGCTAAGGGGATCTGCAAGTTGAGGGCCTTGCGGATCGTCTTATCGTCGACGTCGGTAATATTCATAACTTGGGTCACTTGGTAGCCTCTAAACTCCAAGTAACGGCGCAAGACGTCTTCAAAGATATAAGTCCTAAAATTGCCGATATGGGCAAAATCGTGGACCGTGGGGCCGCAAGTATAGAGCCCCACCGGACAGGGCTTACCGGGCTCCACCTCCGCTAGAGGGTGGAACTCCTCTAGGCTGCGGCTCATAGTATTAAAAAATCGGATGGCCATCCTCGCTCGAACCTCTTCTAACTCTCTGTTAGGGATAAAGACTCCCCCACTCTACTCCAAAATGGAGCTCCTGGCAACCTAGGCCAACTTGAAGCCCTGGTCGGAGACGTTCTGCAAGCGCTCGTAGCCAAAGTCGAACTCCTTGACAGGGGCCGACTGCCCTTGCAACTCGCGCACGCTCTCGGCAATATCCTTAGAGAGAGCCAATTCTAAAGCCTTGGGCGCGTTGACTAAACCCTTGCCCTGGGCGTTGGCGGGGTCGTCTAAGTAACGATCGCAACTGCGCATTAAGATCTCGCGCATGGCGTAATGATCTAAGGTGGGATTAGCCTGCTTGAGGCAAGCCGCCAGACCGGAGACCATGGGAGTAGCCATGGAGGTCCCGTTCATACTGACATACTGACCGTCAAAATAGAGCTTATGGGCTAAACCTACCGCCCGCTTGGCCCCCTCCGCCCGGGGAGCGATAACTTTGACCCCCGGAGCCAGTAAGTCGGGCTTAGTCTCCCCCGGCATATAGGAGTTGCCGCGACTAGAGAAGGGGGCCACCCGATCGTCAGAGCGATCGACCGTCCCGCGGTCGTCTAAGGCCCCCACCGTAATAACGTCCGGGTGATTGCCGGGACTAGTGACATAACTGCCCAACTCTCCAAAGTTACCCGCCGCCGCACAGACGATAAGTCCCGCTTGGATAGCCTTCTCCACCGCCTGACATAAAGGATCGTCCTGATAAGAGACGGCCGCGGTCACGATCCCTAAAGAGAGATTGACTACGCCAATCCCCAGGCGGTCCTTATTCTCTACGACCCACTGCAGGCCCTTAATGGCGTCGGAGGTACCCCCCACCCGCACCCCCACCAAATTAGCCTCCGGAGCGATCCCTTTAAAGACCCCCTGGGAGGCCTTGCCCGTACCGGCGGCGATCCCGGCCACGTGGGTGCCGTGGCCATCCGTATCGGTGGGCTTTAAGGAGCCGTCTACTAAGTCCACCCAACCCGTAATCTTATCGGCTAAATCGGGATGGGGAGCGATACCCGAATCGATGACGGCGATCGTCTGGCCGCGCCCCGTATAACCCATTTGGTGGACCTCATTAATCCCCATCACTAAGTCGGCCACATCGAACGGAGCTTCCTCACCGCCCCCTTCCCGCTCTCCCGTCCCCACTTCCGCCGCCCCCTGCTGCCAGGAGGAGGACTTAGGGAAGGAGGCCTCTAGGGGGGCTTGGTGGACGAAGCGGTCCTTTAAGCTAGAATCTCCCGAACTTTGGGCGGGCTGAGCGGCCGCTCCGCTCACCGCAGAAGAACTCCCTAAAGGAGCGGTAGCACTGGGAGCGGCGACGCGTACGAGGCTATCGATAGAGACCATAATCATCTACTCCTAGAGAGCCTAACCCTGCTCCACTCCACCCCTCCGGCTCTGAGACCCTCTCACGCTTGGCGCTTTTAAGTTGTCCCCAGCATAACAAAAGTAACCTTAAAGGAACAAGAGCTAATCTTTGCTATAGCTTAAACATACGGCCAAAGTGGGACAAATAGACTCTCTAGGCAGGATCCTCCCTCTCTGCGCCAAAAATGGAGCCCTCTACTGAGGGGGGCATCTTTTTAAGTGAGGAGGTTCCGGCATGATCGTCTACCATTACGACCAGGACCCCGAGACCGCTATCGAGCAGGCTGCCGAGAGCCTGCGCTCTGGGGGAGTAGTCATCTATCCCACCGACACCCTCTACGGCATGGGCTGCGACACGCGCAATCCTCAAGCTATTAATCGCGTCTACAATATTAAAAAGCTCAATAAGCGCAAGCCCCTCTCTCTCTTATGTTCCGACTTAGAGCAGATAGTTAAGTACGCTCAGCTCAATAATACGGCCTTCGATCTCTTAAAGCGCCTCTTGCCAGGCCCTTATACCTTCATCTTGCCCGCTACCCGCTTAGTGCCGCGCGTAGTGATGAATTCCCAGCGCAAGGTAGGTATCCGCGTCCCCGATAATCCCGTCTGCTTGGGGATTATTAAGGCTCTGGGCAGCCCCTTAATGAATACTTCCGCCGACTATGAGACGGACGATCAATTAAACGATCCGGAGATTATTAAGGTCCAGTACAAAGCGGCCGATATTCTGATAGACTGCGGACCCTTAGAACACTCCCAGTCCTCTATTATCGACTTAAGTACTACTCCCCCGGTCGTAGTGCGCCAAGGGAAGGGTCCCATCGAAGAGTTTATGTGTATCGACTAGCGGGCCGCGTAGTCTAGGGCTTAGTCCCTTTAGATCCCGACCCCAGTAATTTTGAGCTCCCCCAGCCGCCTAGGCGGCTGGGGGAGCTCAAAAAGCATTGTTAGACCCTTTAAGCTCTACCTATGGCTTAGGAGTTAAGCGCTCTTGGCCGCCCATATAGGGGCGCAGAGCCTCGGGGATAATGACGGAGCCATCCTCTTGCTGGAAGTTTTCCAAGATAGCTACCATCGTGCGCCCTACGGCTAAACCGGAACCATTTAAGGTGTGCACGTACTCCGTGGGGGCCGAAGGCTCCCGCTTAAAGCGCATATTGGCCCGGCGAGCCTGGTAGTCCCAGCAGTTAGAGCAAGAGGAGATCTCAATAAAACGCTTCTGGGCGGGGGACCAGAACTCTAAGTCGTAAGTCTTAGAGGAGGCCAGACCCATATCGCCCGCACAGAGTAAGACTACCCGGTAAGGGATACCCAGCCCTTGCAGGACGGCCTCCGCATTAGAGACCATCTTCTCTAACTCTTCATTGGAGGTATCGGGATTAGAGAGCTTGACCATCTCCACCTTATTAAATTGGTGGACGCGCACGATGCCGCGCGTATCCCGGCCGGCGGCCCCGGCTTCAGAGCGGAAACAGGCGGTGCAAGCGGTATAGTAGAGGGGCAGATCCTTGCCCTCTAAGATCTCGCCCCGGTGGATATTAGTTAAGGGCACCTCGGCCGTAGAGATCAGATAGAGGTCGTTGGGGGTGCAGTGGAAGAGGTCGTCTTTAAATTTAGGCAGCTGGCCGGTGGCGTACATCGTCTCCGGAGTCACCAAGACGGGGGGCAACATCTCTTTGTAGCCGTGGCGCTGGGTATGCATATCTAACATGTAGGTGTAGAGCGCCCGCTCTAAACGAGCCCCGTCCCCGCAGAGCAGCCAGAACCTAGCTCCCGACAACTTTATGGAGCGCTTAAAGTCGAAGATCCCCAAAGACTCGCCCAGATCCCAGTGGGGCTTTAATTCAAAGTCGTACTCGTGGAAATTGCCTACCCGCCGCACCTCGACGTTGCCGCTCTCATCGGGACCGTCGGGAACGTCCGCTTGGGGCAGATTGGGCAAGACCTCTACCCGATGCAACTGTTCCTCCTCTAAAGAGGCCTTCTCCGCATCTAAGGCGCTGATCTTCGCTCCCACTTCGCGCATCCGAGCCGACTCGGCGGAGATATCCTCGCCCGCCTTCTTGCGCTGGCCCAGCTCTGCGGAAACCTTATTGCGCTCTTTCTTCAGCTCGTCAGCCATGGTAATGAGCTCGCGGCGCTTAATATCTAACTCCAAGATCTGGTCGATAACTTGGGGCTGGACGCCGCGCCGCCCTAAGGCGTCCTTGACGAATTGCGGATCGCGACGGATTAATTTAATATCTAACATGCTCTCTAGAACCTCCGATTAGCCTTCCTGGGGACGCTAAAAGTGACTAAAACGGGCTAGAGCCCCCTCCCGCCCTGCTGAAAGAGCGAGAGAGGACCCCAGTCCATAAAGACGCCCCTCTTAGTAAGGCAAGCTCATAATCTTCTTGAAATCATCCGGCCTGGAGCTCTGGCGCATAGCCTCGTCCATAGTGACCAGATTCTTGCGCACCAAAAAGCGCAAGGCCATCTCTTGGGTGGCCATACCGTATTCGCGGGCCGAAGCGGACATGTAAGGGGTGAGCTGGGCGATCTTATTATCCCGGATCAACTCTTTCAACTTGGGGGTCGTCAAGAGGATCTCGAAGGCGGGCATCAACCCTTCGCCCGAAGCCTTACCCACCAGGACCTGACTAGTCATAACTCGCAGGGCGGCGGCCAAAGTGTAGCGGCAATGCTGGTTGAGATGGGCCGGATAGAGATCGATAATATTCTCGATCATGGTCTGCACCGACCCGCACAGGGCGGAGGCGATAACCAAAGTGCCCGTAGTGGCCAATTTGAAGCCCTCGCGCACGATCTCTAAGTCGTCAAAGCGGGGTAGGACGACTACGTCCGCTCCCTCCCGCCCTAAACCGGCAAAGGCTTCTTTGTAACCTAAGACGTCCGCGCCAATCTCCCGCTGGCAGATAGCCCCCTTCTGGTTGCGGTAACTAAACTCTAAGGGCTCCTCCAGGGAGACGATCTGGCAGCAGCGGGTCTGCAAGAGGTGATCGACTAAGGCCGCCACCGTACTGCTGCGCCCCGATTGGCGGGGACTGCAGACTAAGATGAGTCCCGAGGGGGCGGCGGCCACCTGTTGGCGGATGAGCTCCGGCACGGCCAACTCCTCTAAGGAGGGGGGCAGAGGGGGACAGGCGGAGACCACGCAGGCCACATGGCCCCGGTGGCGGTAGATATTGACCCTAAAGCGCGAGAGGCCGGGCACACTGAAGGCGAAGTCGCACTCCAGACGCTCCTCAAACTCATCTTGCAGAGCCTCGCCCATGAGGGCGTTGCCGAAGGCCTCCGTATCTTGGGGGGTTAAAACTGGCCCGTCCATACCCACCAGTTGTTTATTAATGCGCATCAAGATGGGACTCCCCGGCACTAAGTGCAAGTGGGAAGCTTTGCGCTGCACCATACTGGTGAATAATTCTTTGACGTTCATCTATTCCTCAAGCCTTTCCTGACGGGTCGGGGCGCCGCCTCTCCTCACAAGGGATTAATCCTGAGCCTGTGCGGGAACGCTGGCCGCGTTGGGATTGGTGATCAAACGGTTGAACTCCTCCGGACTGTGGGCCTTGGCCAAGCCCTCTTCGTAAGTGATGAGACCCTGCTGGTAGAGGTTGCGCAGGGACATATCGAAGCTCAAGAGTCCGAACTGGCGGCCAGTCTGGATAGCGGAGGGGATCTGGTGGGTCTTACCTTCGCGGATCAAGTTGCGCACCGCCGGGATCATAGGCATGAGCTCCATAGCCATGACGCGCCCCCCGCCTTTGGCCTTGGGCAATAAGCTCTGACACATAATGCCCTCCAAACAGACGGAGAGCTGCATACGCACCTGCTGCTGTTGGTGGGGCGGGAAGATGTCGATCACGCGGTCTACGGTGGAGGCGGCGGAGTTAGTGTGCAAGGTGGCCAAGACTAGGTGGCCCGTTTCAGCCGCCGAGATGGCGATCTGGGTCGTCTCTAAGTCGCGCATCTCGCCGATGAGGATGACGTCCGGGTCTTGGCGCAAGACGTGCTTTAGAGCCTGGCCGAAGCTGTGGGTATCGGCTCCCACCTCGCGCTGGCAGATGACGGAGTTTTTATCCTTATGTAAGAATTCGATGGGGTCTTCAATGGTGACGATGTGGCAGCGCCGACACTCGTTGATATGGTCGATCATGGCCGCCAAAGTGGTCGACTTACCCGAACCGGTGGGACCGGTAACTAAGACTAAACCGCGCGGGCGCATAGCCAGATCGGCGACCGTCTGGGGCATCTTCAACTCCTCTAAGGTCAGAGGACGGGAGGGGATGACGCGGAAGGCGGCGCCCCAGGTAGTGCGCTGCAGGTAGATGTTGACGCGGAAACGGGAGAGGCCGGGCACGCTGTAGGCTAAGTCTAACTCTTTATCGGCGATAAATTTGGCCTTCTGTTCGTCGGTCAAAATACTCTCGCAGAGTCTGCGCACCATGGTGGCGTCTAAGATCTCGTAAGTGGCCGGGGTCAACTCGCCGTCGACCCGGATCATGGGAGCGCTGCCCACCTTAATATGGAGGTCCGAAGCGCCGCGGTCTACCATGGTAGTCAGCAGATCGTCTAAGTTAAGTTCATGGGCGTCGATCAAGTTGTTCATGGTCCCACCTTTATCTAATAACCGCCAGTCCCCCCTACGGAAGGGCTGACTGAGAGAAATCACCTAAAACGGGAGGATTTTTTCTAGCATTTGCCAAGATTGCCCTGCAAGAAAAGCGCCAAATTGTTCGTAAGTAATCCCCTTTCATTCTCAATTGCCAAGGAGGGCGCATGCCGCCTATAGATGATCTCCACCTCTACTTAGAGGACCGCCTCCCGCTTTTGGAGCTGGATTCCCACGGCCAGATCATCCCCTCCTCCCAAGCCCGCCTCCGCCAGTGGCTAGAGATCGCCCAACGCACCTTGAGCGGCTATACGGCCCAAGCCTGCGTCATCCGCCGCACGCGCAGCGGGGAGCAAGTGGGCAGCCAAGTGCGCCGCTGGAGCGAAAATCGCTTCCTCCCCCTCCAGCCCCCCGCCGAGATGGGGCGCACCCTGATGCTGGGCCAAGATGGGCTCCTCTACCTGCGCCAACGCGATGGTCAGCGCTCCCTGCGCCACAATCCCGAAGAGGAGATAGTAGACGAGATCTACGCCTATCAACCTTTAGAGAATCCCAGTTTGAGCCAATTGGAGATGTTGCGCCACCAGGTCTTACTGGCCCTCTACCCCTTGGGCTACGCCTCCTGGCCCCAGCTGAGCCCTAGCGAGCGGGAGCGCTTAGTCTCCCACGCCGGTTCGGGGCGCGAAGCCCAGACGGCCCTAGCCGCCCTCTACTCTGAAGACCAGATCCCCAGCCTCGAACTCTTTTTAGGACCCTTAACCTCCCCCCAGATGCGCCAAGAGGTCTGGCAGATGGGGGTAGAGGGCCAACTCCAACTCAACCCCCAAGTCTTAGCCTGGATCTTGCGCCACCCCCAATGGAACCGCCAGCCCCAATTAGTCCAGATAGCCCGCCATCTCTTGGCCCAACATAGCGCCCAGACGGCGCTCTTAATCTTCCATCCCGACCGCCATTTGCGCCAGCGCCTGGCCGACCTCTTAGATAATGTGCCCGTCCTTTTAGAGTGGCTCAGCTTAGAGGACGATTTAGAGGTGCGCGCCCACCTCTTACTCTCCTTAGAGCGCCTCAACGACTTAGAGCGGATCCTCGCTTGCTTAGAGGAGCCCGCCCCGCCAGAGGCCTCTCCCGTTACCGAGTCTAAGCCCCCCCAACCTAAAGAGATCCCCCCCTCGGTGGTGGGCTGGGTCCTAGCTAATTGGCGGCGCGCCCCTACCCCCACCCAGTGGCAGCTCTTACTTAAGGCTTTAGAGCGCGATTTGGGGGACAAAAATAAAGCGGCCTTGCGCTCTAAGCTCCAGGCCGCAGGTTTTAAAGTTTAGGGATCCTCAGCCCACCATCATATTGGTGAGGACGCGCTTAATATACTGGGGGGCGTGGACGGAGATAATGAGGACCCCGTAGGCGTCTTGCAGGCGGGAGATCTTCTCCATAATGATCTGGGCCGTCTGGCGCTGGGCTTCGGGATCTTCCTCCTCATCTATTAAGCTCTTAGCTAAGTTTATGACCTCTTCTTGTTGGGCGTGGGCTCGCTCTAAGGCCTCCTCAAAGACCTGTTTTAAGCGCCCCAAGGCGGCGGGGTACTCTGAGAGCGGCAGGCTGCCCTGCATGACCTCAGAACCTACGGCCCCTAAGACGTCCTCACTATCGACTAAGCTGTCGCCCTGGGCGATGGCTTTCAACTTATTGTTGAGGTCTTCTAAGGCGGTCACCCCTTTGTGGACTAATTGTAAGCCCACCCGCAAGGGGACCTTATCGCCGCTATCTACAAAAGTCCTAAATTGGACCATCCCCAACTCTAAGACTTGGCGGCAATCGTCTATCCCCGCTAAGAAAGATTCCAAGAGTTTAGGATGGACGGCCCCTTCCCCTACCTCGCGCACCTGCTGACACATCTGGTCGTAGACCCCTTTGAGCTGCGCGCGGGCAGCCTCTATCCCCTCCCAGAAGGCTTGGGTAGTGATCTCCCCCTTATTGACCTGGACCACTAATTTAACGATGCCCGTATAGCGCTCGCTCTTCGAACCGCCCTGAGCCTCATTCTGACCATTAGCCGACGCCGACGCCATAACTTTCCTCCAACTTGAGTTCTCCTGATTAGCGGCCTCGTCACGCGCTCAACCGCCCCAACCAATAGCAAATTTCCCTCCCCCCCTCCCAGCTCCTGCCCTCTTTAAGCCTCTAATCGACCCAGAAAAAAGCCCCCTCCCTACCTTGAGGGAGAGGGTCTTTTTAGATATCGACCTGGGGACTAATCGAAGAGACCTCCTAAGAAGCTCAAGCCCGTAGAAATTAAGCTACAGGCCCCAGAGACGATCTTAGCCGGAGGGAAGAAGTTACCCACAATACCAGCTACACCAGAAATAGCATCGCATGCTCCTGCGAGTCCATCCACAACAGCTCCTAGCCTTTCCTCAGTAGTCTCCGCGTTCTCCCAATCTTCAATAGCTCCCATCACTTCTTTAGTCCCCGTGACCACATCACAAGCATCTACTGCAATGCTAACGCCAGGGAGTAACTTGCCAGCTACCTTTTTAAGCCCCTTTTCTGCTGCTTCCTCGGCAACTTCCTTACCAGCCTTCTTGCCGCCACCCTTAACAGCCTCCAAAACGGTTTCGGTCACACCTAAACTATTGGAAGTTAACTCCAAAGCATCGACCTCTTCACCATTGGCGAGATCTTTAATATTGCCCCCCAAGGCCAGAATATTGGTCACCTTTCCTGTGGCATCCAAACCTTTGCCAAGCTTCTCAAAATTCTTGAAGCGCTTATTCCCTGAACCGGTTTCTTTAATCTTAGCGTCGATAGCTTCTTCAATCTTGTCAGTATTTCTACTGGTCTTTCTCAGGAGCTTATCGCCTTTTTTAAGTGCCTGCCGACCTTCTTTTATTTCATTTATATCGCCATTGACGCCTGAAGCGGTATCGACGCCTCCAACCGCTCCCTCAATCATCTCTTCCTGCTGACTTTCTATCTCTTTAGCTACTTGGCTTTGGAGTTCAGTTACTTCCGCATCTAGTGAATCGGAGCCTTGGCTATCTTGGTCTACCCCTTGATTCTGTTGGAAGGCTCTATTGATATCGAGATTTTTAGAGAGGAGATCTAAGGCGCCGCCAACGCCGCCAGTTACGGCTCCCCCTGCCACTCCGCCCCCATCCTTAGCAGCACCCGCGTTAGGCTCAAGGCTCTTCTGTTCCTTTTGAGTCTTTAAGCTCTCTTGGGCCTTTTTTAACTCCGCTTTTTGGGCCTCTATCTTTTTCCTTTTGGCCTCTTCCGCTCGTTTACGTTCTTCTTCTTTCTTCTTAGCCTCTTCCGCCCGTTTGCGCTCTTCCGCTTCCCTTTGCGCCTGTATGGCGGCGCTATTATTTGCAGAACTACCAGCCTTATTAATAGTCATCCCCGGGTCCTCCTCTTGGCGCTAACTTAATTAGAGTATTTATACCGTTTTATCTGCAAACGTCTAGATAAAGGAGGGACGATTGTGAGCGTTCTCTATTTAAAGATATGTATCTATAGGCATAGAGCCTCAGCTGACCCCTTAATAAATCTTAAAAAGTTCCTTAAAAGAGCGACCTCAGCGGGTCTAAAAAAGGATAAAAAAGCCTATTTATAGGGGCTAGATCATATAAATAGGCGGCCCCCGCAGGGGGCCGCCTATTTATATCTCTAAGTCTTAAACCTCAGGGAGCTAAAGTTTAGTTGAAGAAGGCGAAGAGATCCGCCGCGAAGGAGACGACCTGGGCTCCCACAGCTACGGCGCCGGCAATGGGGGCCGCCACAGGACAGGCGAGAGCCACTACCGTAGCCACGCCGGAGACGGTATCCGCCACACCCCCTACTACACTGGCTATGCCATCCGCTTTAGCGGCGTTGGCGGCGTCTATCGCCTGCTGATCGCCACTGGCCTCCGCCTGGCGTAAGGCCTCGTTAGCCTCGCAGATGGCGCTGGCGCCGGCCACAGTCTTACCGACCCCTACTCCAGCCTCTAAGATGGGGATAGCTTTACCTAAGCCCTTACCTAAAATCTTCGAAGCCGCAGTATTGCCAACCTTAGAAGCGGCGTCGGTGACGGTATCGACCACCTTACCGCCCTTTTCTAAGACCGTTCCCCCGACATTCTTGGCTACATTTAAGGCTTTGCCGCCCGCGCCCTTAAGCTTACCGAGCGCCTTGCCGCCCAAATCTTGGACGCCGTCGAGCAGCTTGCCGCCAATGGCCTTAGCTCCGTTAAGCAACTTACTATCTTTAAGCTTGGTAGCAGCCTTGCCACCCAGATCTTGGATACCGTCGACGACCTTACCGCCGACATCCTTAAGACCTTTAACGACTTTACTGTCGTTGATCTTATTGAGGACATTGCCACCGACATCTTTAACGCCGTCGATCACTTTACCGCCCACGTCCTTGACGCCATCGACAACCTTACCGCCGATATCCTTAGCGCCGTCGACCACCTTGCCGCCAAAATCCTCAGCCGCATTGAAGGCCTTGCCGCCGACATCCTTGACCTTATCGAGCGCCTTGCCGCCCAAGTCCTTAATGCCGTCCCAGATGCTGGAGCCGATATCTTTGGCCTTATTTAAGACTTTACTATCCTTAGCCTTTTCGGCGACCTTCTTAGCGGTGGCTTCGATCCGATCCTCGCCGAGCTCAATCGTCTTTTCCGCCAGCTCGAAGCCAGACTCTAAAGCGCCGGTCACATCCCCTTCCCGGATAGAGTTAGCTAAGGAGACGGCCTTACTACCCGCCGAAAGGACTTTGATATCGCTGACCTTATTAAAGGCCTCTACACCCATTTTAACGGCTTTACTGTCGCCTATCTTCCCGGCTACATCTAAGACTTTGGAACCCAACTTGCTCTCCGACAACTTATCGGCGACTTTAGAAGTAACCCCAAAGGCCTCGTCGACGAACTTGCCGTCCTTTAAGATCTCACCCCTAAAGCTATTGAGCTTAGCCCCCTTATCGAAGAGGCTCTTAACCTTGCTAGAGTCTACAATTCCCAAAGCCTCGCCGGCCGCTCCGACCTTCGCCCCCACAACTCCGCCTACGACCTCGCCTAAAGGACCGGCCCACTCGCGCCCAACTTCAGCGCCCTTCTCCTTACCCTCTTGGGCCTTATCGGAGATGCGCTCGACCTCGTCGCCCAGACCGACCTTATCAGCCAGCGATTTTAAACCCTCTTGGATGTAGCCGCCCGCCTCTTTAGCCTTATCTAAGCCCACCTCGACGGCGTTCTTGACAACTCCGCCTAAGGCCCCGGCGCCGCGGCCGATAGCCTCGCCAATCTTACCCCCTAAAGCCTGGCCAATCTCAGCCCCCGTAACGGATCCTTCAGCCGCGCCCTCTAAGATGGAATTGAGACCGCTGGCCTCCTTGAGCTCCTCACTCCCCGACTCTAAACCCTTAGAGAGGTCGCGCAAGCCCTCCGCCTGCTTACTCTCACCTTGGGACTCGGCCCCTTGAGCCATTAAATCTAAGACTTGGCTGGCGCGCTCCGTCTGTTCCGCTTCCGAAGCCCCCTCCGCGGCCGGCTCGATTAACCCCGCCTCCACCAACTTCTGATCGAAGCCCTTAACTTCGTCCGCCAAAGTGGGAGACTCGCCCTGGCTCTGCAGCTCTTTACTCTCCGTACGCTGCTGATAATAAAGGTCGCTCAAGCGCTGCTCATAATCTTGAGTCAGCACCTTCTGACCGGCGTCCGCGCCCCCCTTAGTCTCCTTGGAGCCTTGGGCCTTCTGATTATCCTGGAGCTTTTTGGCCTCGTCCGCCTTTTTCTGCTCCTGGAGTTTTTTAGCTTCCTCAGCCTTCTTCTTTTCGAGACGGATCTTTTCTTCTTCTCGTTTGCGAGCTTCTTCCTCGGCCTTCCGACGCGCGATCTCCTCAGCCGCCCTCTGGGCTGCTAAAGCCGCATTATCATTAAGTCTGATGCTCGCCATAAACTCCCTCTCTCTCGTGCTCGGAGCACAATTAATCTATTCTTAAATACCGTTTAAGGCCTCTACTATCTAGCCTTTTGACGCTTGTGTAACTTTTTTTTTACATTATAGATTAAGTCTCTCCCAAGGGAAAGCCCCTCCACCGGAGCGGGTCGAGGGGCTCTACTCTAAGTTTAGAGTCTTCTTAGCCTTTAGCTGGGGTTCTCCGGCTGGAGGGCGGGCTTATAATGGCCCGTATTGACGGCTTGCATAGCCTTTAACCAAGAGTTGCGGGCGTCGACTATCAAGTCGTGGGTATGTAAGAGCAGTTGGAAATTCTTACCATTAAAAGCCTGAGCCTCTTCCAGAGCTTGCCGGTACTTATCGCAACCCTCTTCAACTATCATCTGCAAGATATCGTCTACCTGGCAGATCTGGTCGAAGTAGGTATCGCTATCAAGCTGGCCCTCTAAATACTCGTTGATAGCCCCCATAATGAGATTCTGCTCGCCCTCGGGCTGAGGGGTCTCCTCTTGGCGAGCGAAGGCCATCAGCCAAGTTAAGGTCTTATAGGACTGCTGGGCCACCAAGAGGCCTACCCGCGCCGGTTGGGGGTTAGATTCCTCGGCCTCGGCCATCAACTGGAGGCTCAACTTACAAGAGTAAGCCACCTCGTCGCGGCGCATCTCTAAACGCTGGCGCAAGCGCTCTTGGGAGCTATCCTCTAAGGCCTTCTCCAAGAAGGCGAAGAGGGAGGCCCAAGCCTGCCCCACCTTAGAGACGGCCAGCCGAAACTCTTCTACCCCTATCTCCTGGCGCAGGAACTGGCGCACGCTCTCTTCCAGCTCGGCCATAGCCCGCTCCTCATTCCACTGGTGGGGGTTGCCCTCCCGGCGGCGCACGCTCTCTACGGGCAGCTCTAAGCCCGGAGTGGGATAGACGGAGAGGATCCCCGGCGCTAGAGGCCGAGCCTCATGACAATTGAGACAGTAATTGAGATCGTCGGCGTTCTCCGCCCCACAGATAGCGCAAGTCCAAGCTTGTTCGCTCATATCCTCTACTCCCACTCCTAATTTTTAGCCATTTCCAGCCAGGGGAAGCGCCCCCAGGCGCCTCCCGCCAAATTTCTCCCTCCTTTAAGTTCTCCCCTCTTCCCGCTTAGCTAAGTGGGGAATGAGCGCTTTAAAGAGCGAGGGCCAAACGATAGAGGAGACGACCGCTAAAAGGATGACCGCCGCATTGAAGCTCTGGGTGATGATTCCCATCTTTAAGCCCAAGTTGCCAAAGACGACTAGTAAGGTCAGAGGCGCAGAGAGGATGAGAGCGGCCGCCAAAGACTCCTTAAAGTGGGCCTCCCAACCGCGCTGCGAGGCCTTCCAGAAGACGGAACAGGCCGCTAAACGGACTACGAACATGGAGATAAAGAGGATAGCCAACATCCCCCAGTTCGACTGTAAGGCCATATCTAAGCGGAACTCTAAACCGACCCGCATAAAGAAGACGGGCACGAAGAAACCGTTAGCTAAGGAGAGGAATTTTAATTCCAAGGGCCCCTTAGAGCGGAAGGTATAACTGAAGAGGGCCCCGGCCATAAAGGCCCCCAAGATGGGATCGACATTGAGGCGCACCGCGGCGGCCACCATAATAAACATTAAGACCATCCCCGCCCGCACCCCGATCTCCGAGGGGTCGTGGGTAGCGATGACCCGCGAAAAATACTCCGGCCGCCACCAGACGGCGGAGCGCAATAAGACTAAGAGCAAGTAAGCTAAGACGAAGATAGCTACCATCTTGAGGGCGCTTAATAAGAAGACGGCGTTGAGCCCCCCCGCGCTATTCCAGGCGGCGATAAAGGTGGCGGCTACGATGCAGATAAATTCGCCTATCGTCCCCGTAATGAGGACTTGCTGGCCCAAGGGCTTCTTGCCCTGCCCCGTCTCCTGCAAGAGCATGAGAGGCAGGCCAATAGAGGTAGCAGAGAGGATCATGACCGCAAAGGGCTGCAAGTTAAAGAGCCAGACGGCTAGATAAGAGCCTACAAAGGTCAAGACGACGATCCCTAACATAGCCCCCAAACGCCTGGGCCCCGACTTTTCAATGGCATAAAAGTTGAGCTCCATACCGGCGTTAAAGAGCAAGAGGAAGAAGCCGATCTCCCCCAAGAGGAAGCAGAAGCTATCGAGCTCGATCCACCCCAAAAGGAAGGGGCCCATAGCTATCCCGTAGAGGATCTCCCCAATAGAGGCCGGTAAGCGCAAGGGGGCGCAGAGCAGAGGGACGATAAAGGCCCCCAAGGCCAAGAAGAGGAGATTATTGGCGGTGACGTCGGAAAAGATCTCCATCGAGGCCCCCTAACCTACTAAGTGGCCCGCTCGCCCTCCGTGGGGCAAGACCATAACCGAACAGCGCGCCCGCACCAAGAGATGGCGCGAGACGTCGGGATTTAAGAGGGAGAAGGGCCTATTTTGGCGGTGGGACAAGACTAGGAGGTCGCCCTCTTGCAAATACTCCACCAACTTGTGGACGGGATTGCCATGTAAGGTCACCGCCTCCACCTGGACCGACAGACGCTGAGCCTCGCGCTGGGCGCGCTTTAAGCTATTAGCGAGCTCCTCATTCTGCTCTTGACCGCTGACTAATTCCGCCGGCAAGACGGCTACCGCCACTAAGGGTAAGCCCCAAGAGCGCACTAAACTGAGAGCCAAATTGAAGCCCCGCCAGCGCCCCGGGGTAACCGTAGCTACTACCCGCTTATAAGGGAAGGAGCCGCGGGCGATGAGACAGGGGCGATTGGCCTGGTTCAAAAGGCGCAACATAAAGTTTTCCCCCCAACCCCAGCGCTGCCAACACTCTAAGGGGGAAGAGGGCAAGATGAGACAGCCTATATCCTCTTCTTCGGAGAAGGTTCCCAAAGCGTGGGGCTCGCGCCCCCACTGCTGGACCGGGAAGAGGCGGGCCTCTATCCCCTCTACCTCCTCCTTCGTCTCCTCCGCTGGAGGCTCGCTCTCCTCTAAATCACTCTCGCCCGACTCCTCCTCTCCGGGCGCCTCCTCCTTAACCTCAGCGGAGATCTTTAATTGGGGGTAGCGCTCTCCGTAAGAGGCCAACTCCCCAGCGGGCAGCTCCTCACCTTGGGGGCAGAGGCATAACTCCACCCGCTCGGAACTCTCGCTTAAGTAGAGAGCTTCGCCCAAAAGCTCCCCCATCTGGGGGCCGGGGGCTACTAGACAGAGGCGCGAACCGTAGGGCTGGGGGAAGCGGGAGAAGCCGCTATGGAAGTAGCGGCCGATGCGAGGCAAGACTTCCGGATCGCCAATTAAGAGGACCCGATCTCCGCTCTGAAAGACGGTATGGCCGTGGGGTACGATAAGTTTGCCCTGACGGTAGACGGCCCCCACTAACCAGGATTGGGGATGTAATTGTATAAGGCTCTGGCCAATAACCGCCGAGTGGGGGCGGATCTTTACTTCGGCGATCTCCCCCAGCCCCAAACCGACGTTGGAGGCCGTCCTCTGGACCCCCTCTAAGCGGGCCAAGAGGAGGTTGGCCATAGCCGGCGCCCGACTGACCACCTCCGCCCCATAGGCAGCGCAGCGTTCCGCCAGTTCGGGGCGCAAGAGCTCTACGTAGACGGCGGCTATATCTAACTCCTGACAGGCTAAGCGGCAAAACTCTAAGGCGGCCGCATCGTCGTCTAAGGTAGCGGCCGCCGCCTGGACCTCGGCCGCCCCCGCCCTCTGCAAGACTAAGAGGCTAGTGGCGTCCCCCACCTGGAAACTGATCCCCTCTTCCCCCACCTCTTGGCGAAAGCGGTCTACGCTCTCCTGGCGCTTCTCAATAACTATCACCTGCCAATTGGCCCGCAGGCGGCGCACCAACTCCCGCCCCACTCGACTGAGCCCAGCCACTAAGACCTGCGGCTTGGCGGCCGGACGCGCTAAGGGTAGGGCGGCCCCCACCGGGATAGTTGGAGCTTGTTCTTGTTGACTCATAATCTCTCAGTCTCCCTCTGTCCCCTCCCTCTCCCCTACCTTCAAGGGCTAAAAAAAAGAGCCTCTCCCCTCCGCTCAAGAGAGCCCGGCGGCCCTCCTGCCTTTCAAGGCGCGGAAGGGAGAGGTCTAGGGGGACTAAAACCCTTTAGGCGTGACGGCGCTGGAAGTCGGCCATAAATTCCACTAAGCGCTCTACGCCCTCGTAGGGGAAGGCGTTGTAGATAGAGGCGCGCAGGCCGCCCACCGAACGGTGGCCCTTGAGACCGATCATCCCTAAAGCCTCGGCCTCTTGGACGAACTTCTTCTCCAACTCCTCGGAGGGCAAGCGCCAGGTGACGTTCATCAAGGAGCGGTCGACATGGTTGGAGACGTGGGGGGCGCAGAAGCCGTTGCTATTGTCGATAGCGGAGTAGAGCAACTCAGCCTTCTTCTTGTTGAGCTGGTAGATCTTCTCCAGGCCGCCAATCTCCTCTTCTAACCACTTCAAAACTAAGCCCACCATATAGATGGAGAAGACGGGGCAAGTATTGTAGAGGGATTTATTCTCGACGTGGGTCTTATAGTCGAGCATGATGGGGCGCTTCTCATCTTCGATCCGCTTCTGGTAGAGAGCGTCGGAGAGGATGACGACCGTCACCCCAGCCGGACCGATATTCTTCTGGGCGCCGGCGTAGATCAAGGCGTACTTGTGGGCGTCCATGGGACGGCTCAAGAAGTCGGAAGAGGCGTCGCAGACCATAGGAACCCCGTAAGCCTCCGGCTCGCGGTGGAACTCTACGCCGTGGATCGTCTCATTAGAGGTGACGTGGAAGTAAGAAGCCTCGGGGCGAACCTTGTAGTCGCTATCGGCGGGCAGACGATTGTAGTTGCCCTCTTTGCCCGACCAAGGCACGACGACCTTACCTACGCGTCTCGCCTCGGTCATAGCCTTCTTAGACCAGGTACCCTCTTCCAGGTAGTCGGCGCCATTTTCGCCTAAGAAGTTCATGGGGATCATGCTAAACTGGGTGGTAGCGCCGCCCTGCAAGAAGAGGACGTGATAATCGTCGCCCAAATTCAAAAGGCGGCGCAGACGGGCCTCCGCCTCCTTGACGATCCCATCTACCACCTTGCCGCGGTGGGAGAGTTCCATAATGGAAGCCCCGGCGCCGGGGTAGCAGACCAAATCGCGCTGAGCCTCTTGTAAAGCAGAAACGGGCAATACCGCCGGACCGGCCGAGAAATTGAATACCCGCTTTTCACACTCACAAGTCATACTAATCTTCCTCCAAGATACCAAAAGTAACGAACTTCGCCGCCGCCCGCTCCCTCAGAAGCTGTCAGGACAAATGTCTGGGCCAGTTCGCCTCCCAAGATTAAAAACCTGCCCAATTAGGACTCCCAACTAGGTAGTTTAGAGGGCCTTTAAAGGGCGGCCCCCGCTCTTAATTAAGGCTGACTGGCCAGAGCCGCTTTGAGGATCTTTTGGGCGCAGGGAGCGGCGTAGCGCCCGCCCCCGCCGGCGTTCTCTAAGATGACCGCCACCGCATAGCGCGGCTTCTGGGCGGGGGCGTAACCGATAAACCAGGCGTGGGTAGCCCCGTGGGGATTTTCAGCCGAGCCCGTCTTGCCCGCCACTTGGACCCCAGCCACTTGGGCGGCTGTACCCGTCCCTTCCTCCACCGTCAAGAGCATAGCTTGGGCTACCAATTGGGCGCTCTGGGCGCTCAAAACGCGCCGCGGTTGGGGCCAGGGGGGCTGCCAGATAATCTCCTCGCCCTCGCGCACCTGGGCCTTTAAGAGGCGGGGCTCTATATCTAAGCCGCCGCGGGCGATAATGGCCGCTAGGCGGGCCATATGGAGGGGCGAGACTAAGGTGTCGGCCTGGCCGATAGCCGTCTCCGCCGGGGCGGAAGGGTTGCTAGCCTCGGGTAACTTAGCGGTCACCGCCCCCGGCACGGCGGATAAGCGCCCCTCCATTTGGAAGGTTCGCATCCACTGGCGAATGCGCTCCATCCCCAGGCGCATCCCTAAATCGGCGAAGGCCACGTTACAAGAGTAGGCCAAGGCCTGGGCCAGGCTGAGCATCCCGTGGCGATCGTGACAATTTAGGACGAAGTTGCCTACCTGGGCCCGCCCCTGACAATCGAAATGGGCCTGGGGATTAGTGAGCCCCTCCTCCAGAGCGGCGGCCATAATGAGCGGCTTAAAGACTGAACCTGGCGGATACATCCCCTGCCCCGCCCGCTCCACTAAGGGGGCCTGGGGGTCTCGGGTTAGCCGGGCCCAGTCGCGCTTTAAGGCGGAAAAGTTGGGATCGTAAGCGGGGCGGCTAGCCATAGCTAAGATTTCACCCGTGGGGACCTCCAGTAAGACGGCCGCCCCCCGCCGCCCAGCTAGAGCCTCGTAAGCCCGCCGCTGCAGTTGGGAATCGATAGTCAATTGCAGATCGTCGCCCCGCCTATCGCGCTTATCCCACAAGAGAAGAGCCTGATTTAAAGAGCGCGGCACGCTAAAACCTTGCAGGCGCTCGCTCAGTTGAGCCTCTAAACCGGCTAAACCGTAGACGGGATTACAGTAACCTAAGAGGGGGCCGGCCGCCGGGCCTAAGGGATAGCGCCGCTCCCCCTCCTTCATAAAGGCCAAAGGGCGACCCTGGCGATCGACGATACTCCCCAAAAGGTCGGACTCCGCCGCCCCGTAGTGGTTGCGCGGGTGGCGCAAGAGCTCTTCATTATCTAAGCAAGCGTAGCGGGAGATATTGACTAAGGGCAAGACTAAGAGAAAGATAAAGAGGATGGCCAAAAAACGCGCCCGCTCCTTGAGGGCTCTCATCCTTCACCCCCCAGGGCGTTGCTGCGCCCATCCTGAGCGTCGATAATCCACACTAGGGCCAAGACCATAAAGCTAGAGAGGAGCGAACAACCTCCGGCGCTGACGAAGGGCAGAGTAATGCCGGTCATAGGCAACATCTTCGTTACCCCCAGCATAATAATTAGGCTCTGCCAAGCGAAGAGGCTAGCTAAACCGGTAGCTAAGATGGCTCCAAACTCATCTTGGGCCCGCAAGGCCACCCCGAAGCAGCGGGCCACTAAGAGGACGACCCCCAAAATTAAGGCGGCGATCCCCAAAAGGCCCAACTCCTCCGTCAAAGCTACGAAGGTAAAGTCGTTGACCACTTCAGGGATGCGGTAGGCCTGGCTGAGCCCTAAGCCCGTCCCATCTAAACCGGCGTTGCCCAAACTGAAGAGGGCCTGACACATCTGGTAGCCCCGGTCCTCATACTGGGCGAAAGGATCGAGCCAGTTGGCCACGCGGATCTGGACGTGAGTAAAGTACTTCCAACAGAGGTAAGCCCCGGCCCCGGAGAGCAAAAAGGTCAGAGCCACTATATCGCGCCGCCCCGTAGTGACATAAAACATGGAGATAAAGATCCCAAAGAGCAAGAGGGCCATCCCCAAGTCGCGCTGGGCTACCAATAAGAGCTCCGCCACCGCCATCCCCACCCCCAACATAACTAAAGCCTTGCGCGGCAGACGCCCCGCCTTAGAGACGAATCCCAAACGCAGCCAGTAGCGGAATTGGCGCAGATAAGCGGCCAAGAAGATAATGAGGCAGATCTTCACAAACTCTATGGGCTGAATACTTATCCCCCCGATGCGGAACCAGAGCGTAGCCCCATTAATGGAGACCCCAAAGAGCATTACCAAGATCTGCATGACCAGCCCCCCGCAGAGGAAGGTATACTTATACTCCTCCAGGACGCGATAATTGCCCAAAAAATAGACCATAGCCACCATGACCCCCAAGGAGAGGGCGGTAAAGACGGCCTGGCGCGGCCCCTGGGCGTAATCTTGGGTGGCCAAACCTAAAGAGTAGATCTCTAACCAACTGACGCTCACCAAAAAGAGGGCGCAGGGCAAGAGGCAAGGGTCGCCCCGCTCCTGGCGCCAATTGAGCAAGAGCCAGGCTACCCAGCCCGAGCCCGCCAAGAGGGCCCCGTACTGGTAGGGCTGAATGGGGGGGATCTGCGGGGGCAAGAGGTAGGTCAGCACAAAGGAACCGTAGGCTATAATGGCGGTGACGATGGCCATTAGCCCAGCCCCAGCCCAACGCGAGCTGGAGAGCGCCCTATCCTTGGCGGTAGCGGAAGACGTTGTCTCCAATACTAAATATATCTCCCTCTTGGAGGAGTACCGGCTCCTGGAGCGGGACCTCCCGGTAGAAGGTACCGTTGCGACTGCCCAAATCCTCTAAGGCGTACCCCCCATTGGCCGGATAGATAGTAGCGTGGGCGCTGGAGACGAAGGCGTCTTGGAGGCGCACGTGACAATCCTTAGAGCGCCCCAAGACGATCTCCTGAGTTAAAGGTATGATCTTGGCCGTCAAATTGGAGCTAGCCACCACCTCTAAGTAGGGGCCGTTGACGCTCTCTAAGCCGACCGCCGTAGGTAAGGAGCTTAAAGTTAACTCCTCTTGGGTAAGTTGGCGCTGCCCTTCCCCAAAGCCCAAAGTAGAATTCAAAGAGGCGGGCTGCACTCCAGAGAGGGTCGTCGAGGGGTTGAGGGCCTCCTCTTCCTGGCTCTCCCCGCTCCGCTCCCCCTTCTTGCCCTTCGCCGTAGGTTCGGGCAGAGAGCGCACGATGACCCACAAAGCGGAGAGGACGAAGAGATAGACGAGTCCCAAAAGGGGGAACTTCAGGAAGTAGAGGAGGCTCTCGTTGCCCATCTATTTGCTCAAATCGAACCCACTATTGCGGAAAGTATTGGGATCGTGACAGTATTCGCGCGCCGTGGCCTTATCGATAGCCCCCGTGCGCAGGAGCTCAATTAAGCCCATATCCATACTCTGCATACCTAAATTGCGACCCGTCTGGATATAGTTATTGATCTGGGAGGTCTTGCCCTCACGGATAAGGTTACTTAAACCCGTATCCCCAATTAAGATCTCGTGGACGGCCACGCGCCCCTTACCGCCCTTGCGCTTTAAGAGCAATTGGGCCACCACCGCCCGGAAGGACTCGCTGAGCATAGCCCGGATGGTCTCCTGCTGTTTGGCGGGGAAGACGTCGATAATGCGGTCGATAGTCTTGGCCGCCGAGTTAGTGTGCAGGGTACCAAAGACTAAAGCCCCAGTCTCCGCCGCTTTAATGGCGTTATAGATAGTATCTAAATCGCGCATCTCGCCCACCAGAATAATATCGGGATCTTCGCGCAACGAGGCGCGCAAGGCGTCGGCAAAAGAGAGGGCCTGGTTGCCCACCTCGCGGTGGTCGATAATAGCCTGCTTATTGTGGTGGGTAAATTCCACCGGGTCTTCGATAGTGATGATGTGGGCGTGGCGGGTGCGGTTGATATAATCGATCATGGCCGCCAAGGTCGTCGATTTACCGGAGCCGGTGGGGCCCGTCACTAAGACGATACCCTTTTTAAAGAGGGCGATCTTCTTGAGGATGGGGGGCAGATTTAAGTCGTCGATAGTGGGGATCTTACTGGGGATCTCCCGGAAGACGGCCCCCATGCCCAGACGCTGGCGGAAATAGTTGGCGCGGAAGCGGGCCAGATCGGGGATCTCGTGGGCGAAGTCTAAGTTGCCGCAGCGCTCATACTCTAAGCGGCGCTCCGCGGAGACTAGAGGGTAGAGCATCTTCTGGGCTCGCTCTTGGGTGAGCGGAGCGCAAGTAGCCCGGTGCAGGTCGCCATTAATGCGGAAGATAGGCTTTTCCCCTACCGACAAGTGGAGGTCGGAGCCCTTTTGAGCTACCAGAGTGCGCAATAAGAGCTCTAAGTCGTAATCTTCGGGGACCTCGACCGGGGCGATCTGGGGCGGAGTCCCCTCCTCTACCTCCTCTACGGGCTCCTCCTTAGGGGGCGCGGGGGCAGGCTTAGGGGCGGGCGCCTCTTCCGGGGCGCTCTTATTCTCCGCTACGAAACGTTTAGTAAAATTAGAGAAAAAAGACATCGACCTAGGCCTTCCCTTCCTGTTTAACTTCCGGCGCGTGGCGGTAGAGATCGCGGTTATTAGAGCGCGATTCCGCCTCTTCGTGGGAGATAATTCCCTGCTGGTAGAGCTCTAAGATGGAATTATCCATAACGCACATTCCATCTTTCTTACCCGTCTGCATGGCTACCGTAATCTGGTAGGTCTTGCCATCGCGAATTAAGTTGGCGATACCCGTATTATTGATCAAAAGCTCACAGGCTAAAGCTCGCCCTTGGCCGTCTTTACGCGGAATGAGCTGTTGAGCGACGACGCCCCGCAGAGACTCGCTGATCATGGTGCGCACTTGGGCCTGCTGGTCGATGGGGAAGGCGTCGATCAAACGGTCGATAGCCTTAGCCGCCGAGTTGGTATGCAGAGTGCCAAAGACTAAGTGGCCCGTCTCCGCCGCCGTAATGGCCAAGGAGATGGTCTCTAAGTCGCGCAATTCGCCCACAAAGATGACGTCCGGGTCCTCGCGCAGAGCCCCTTTGAGGGCCAGGGCGAAGCTCTCTACATCCCGCCCCACCTGGCGCTGGTTGATGAGGGCCAACTTATTGGTAAAGACGTACTCTATGGGGTCCTCTACGGTAATAATGTGGGCGGGGCGGCTCTCGTTGACCAGATCTAAGAGGGCGGCGATAGTCGACGTCTTACCGCAACCCGCCTGGCCCGTACATAAGACTAAGCCCTGATGGTGCTTAACTAACTTGCGCAAGGTATCGGGGAGCCCTAAAGACTCTAAGGTGGGAATCTGGGCGGGGATGAGGCGCAAGACGATATTGAGCCCGTTCTTTTGGTAATAGACGTTGCCGCGCAGACGCCAGGGGCCCCCTTCCTCTTGGTGGCCCAACTCCAAGGCGAAATCGAGATTCTTCTGGCGCTTTAAGTCTTCCAGCTGGCGATCGCTAAAGATCTCCTGGGCCACCCCCTCTACAAACTCGTGGGGCAAGATATACTCCTCAGTCAAACGCTGGAGGAGACCGTTAACGCGCAAGATGGGGGCGTCGCCCGCCACCAGGTAGAGATCGGACGCTCCGCAATCCTTCATAGAGCGCAGACATTCATACAGGTAGGACATTGTAGCTAAAACCTAGACCTCCCTCTAGCTCCCTCAGTAGCTCTCTACCCCCCAGAGCCTCTAAAGGCCAGGCTGGGGCTTCTGCAAGAGGCTAACCTTCTCCCCCTCCCCTAGAGCCCCGAACCCGCCCCCAAGAGGGCCCGCCCGGCCGCTAAAAGTAAAAAAAAGCCGCTAACTACTTGCATTTAAAAGGTAATACTGTAATATTTAGAGCGGGTTAGCGGGCCCTAGCCCGGAGAGCCTCCGCGCCTCCGCCAAGGTAGAAGGGCGACTGACCAAAATTAAGAGGAGGAAGATTATTTTGGCATCCGACGGAGCTGATAAAGGCAAGATCGAAGTCGAAGGCATCGTGACCGATGCTTATCGGGACGCTAGTTTCAAAGTAAAATTAGAGAATGGTTACGAGGTTTCCGCCCACATCTCTGGCAGAATCCGCAAGCATTGGATCCGCATTTTACCTGGGGATAGAGTTACCGTAGAGCTGTGCCCTTACGACCTCAATAAGGGGCGTATCGTTTATCGGGCTAAGTAAGCCCCCCTTAGAGGCTGGACCTCTAAAGAGTAGATTATGAAATCTTTTAGAGGAGCGCTGCCCTCCCAGCTGAGGGGACTGGCGCTTTTCTCTTTTTAAATGGCGCCCTCCGCAGGCTCGGTTGGCTTCGACTCACTAGGGGCCGTAGAAGCGGAATAAGGCCAGATCTTCATTAAGTAGAAGGCCAAGATTACCCACATTAAGGAGAAGGCCAAAGAGCCCCAATAGAGCCAGCTGGGATCGTAATCCCGCCAATAATCGAGTACCGCCCGCCCCGCCCCAAAGAAGAAGAGGGACAAGGCCGCGCCATTTACCTGCCAGCGCGGGCTCAACTTAGCGCAGGCTAAGCCCCACAGACAATTCCAGAGGGCCAGATAGAGCATCACCGGATGGCGAGGCGCGTCCTCCCCCACCTGGAAGCCCCAGGGGAGATCGGTATAGACCCCCAGTTCCCCATTCCAGGCTAGGAAGCAGCCCCAGCGCCCCAAGCCCCAACCTAAAAGGGCGGGCGGACCCATGGCTTGGGCGAAGCGCGCCGGGGAGAGACCGTAATAACGGAGGTAACCCCACCAGGCCGCTATAGCTCCCGCGAAGCCCCCGTAAGAGATGAGCCCTCCTTCCCAGAAGGCCAAGATCTGGGCGGGACTAGTGAGGAGTTGGTAATTGACTAGAGCAAAGAGTAGGCGCGCCCCCAATAATCCCCCCACGGTCATCCAGAGGGCGATATTATCTAGATGCTCGCGGTAGTCCGCTTCTAAGCGCTTCCAGGTCCAAAGGTAAGCCGCCAGAGCCCCCACGCAGAAGGCTAAACTGTGTACGTTTACGACTAAGGGCCCCCAAAGGTGGAAGTCGGGAGGCGGGGTGAAGTGGATCATGGGAGGGAGGAGTCTTTAGTTAATATCCTCGTCAGAGAAGGAAGCTTCCATCTCGTCGGCTTCATAGGCTACGAAGCTAATAATAGTGCTCAACTCGTCGGCGGTGAGGCGGATCCCCGTCTTAACGGTGAAGATCAGGTTATTGCCGGCGATCTCCCAGCCCCCCATCACTTGGCGGCCGCTATCTTGCATAACCCGCAAGAAATCGGCCTCTTTCAAACTGTCGACTTCGGTCGCCTTGGACCAGATATGAATAAATTCCGGATCTTCCCCCTGCAATTGGCCGCAGACGATAACTAACTGGGTGCGCTCGACGCCGTTCTTCCCCTCGTTGCCCAGGGCCATAACGAGATTATAATCGCCATCTTCGTCGATTTCGTAATTTAAACCGGCTTCCTGGAGTAGTTTGCCAATATCGATCATCTTTAAGGCTTATACCTCTCTAAAAGTAGCCCTGTTGAATAGCAATTACCCAGGGCCGCTAGGCCTTTCGGAGTTTAGAGCTGGCTCCCTTCGCTCTGGCCAAAATTGTAACAAGGAAATGGCCCCATAATTTAGAACCCCGCCCCCACGATGCGTAAATTTTATCTCTTCTTAGTTCTCTGCTTAAGCCTCTGGGCCCAATTGGGCCTCCCGGGCGCCGCCCAAAGCGGCTGGGATATTAGGCCCGGCCAAGGGGTGGGACCCTTCCAGATCGGGATGCCCATCGCCCAGTGTGAGCAACAGCTGCAGCGCGATCCCCAAGCCGACCAGGTCTTTGTGGGCAAAAACCGCCCCTTCTGGATCTACTACCTCAACGGCTTGCAGATCAATTACGACTCCCAGGGCCAAGCGTTCCAATTCTACATCGATAAGCCGGGCATCCCCACCTCTAAGGGGATCCAAGTGGGCGATCCCATCGAAAAATTTATTGCAGCTTACGGTACCGGCTACTTAGCCCACGAGTTGCCTACCGCCAAAAATCAAGCCAAGCAGTCCCTCTACATCTATAAGAGCTTAGGTTTAGGCTTCCAGACGGAGGGTAACACGGTAAAATTTATCGTCATCCTGCCCCCGCATAGCTAAGTTAGGAGGGCAAGACCCCCTCCTGCCAGCGCTCATACTGGGCGGGGAAGGCGGCGGCTACGAAGCTAGAGCAGCCCGCTTCCAGGCGGGTCCCGCTATTGACTACTACCTTGTGGCGCGGGGGTAGAACCTTGCCCCCCACCTGGGTGCCGTTGCTAGAGCCCAGATCCTCTAAGAGGATGCGCCCTCCGGCTACGACCGCTATCTTCAGGTGGTGGCGAGACATCAAGAGATCGCCCACAATGGCCAGCGGGACCTCGCCGCCCCGCCCCAAGATAGCCCCCTGGCGCGGAATGAGCCAGCGCTTCCCCTGAGCGGGCCCTTCGAGACACTCTATTAAGCCCAAAGCGATCTGCTGGCGCTCATCCATCCAGCCCACCTCTACCGTTTCAAAACCGGCCTCCCGCGGGACCAATTTAGCCTGGAAGGGGGCTAAGAGCTCAAAGATACTGCCCGAGAGCGACTCTTGGACTAAGCGCACTAATTCCGCCGCGTAGTGGGGCGGAGCCTTATGCGGGTCCTTAAAGGGGACTAAGAGCATATTGGGGAGGAAGGTGCGCTTGCGCCAGCGGAATTTGTGATCTAAGAGCTGGCGGCAGACGTTGCGCGCGGCCTCTAAGACGTGCAGATCGCCCGCCGGAGCCCCGCCCTCCAATCTAGACTCTATGGCCCGCTCAATCTTGCGTAAGATACCCACCGCCCTTAAGCCCCCCTCCCTCTAGGCTTCTACCGGCTCAACTTGGGCCGCCTGGCGCAGGCGCAACTGGCCGCAAGCGGCGTCAATATCGCTCCCCTTCTCCCGGCGCAAAGTACAACGCAGACCTAAGCGCTGGACCCGCTCTTGGAATTTGCGCACCCGCTCCGGGGAACTGCGCTTAAAGGTAGGATGGTCGACCGCGTTCCAAGGGATGAGATTGACTAAAGAGCGGATGCCGTGCAAGAGGCGCACTAAGCGCTCCGCATCCTCGGGGCTATCGTTGACCCCCTCCAACATCACGTATTCGAAGGTAATGCGCCGCCCCACCCGCTCTTGGTAGCGCCTGCAGGCCCCCAAGAGGGCCTCTAAATTCCAGCGCCTATTGACGGGCATCAGGCGGTTGCGCAATTCGTCGGTGGTAGCGTGCAAAGAGATAGCCAACTTTAAGGGGTAGGCCAACTCCGTCAAACGCTCGATGCCGGGCACGATCCCGCAAGTAGAGAGGGCGATATGGCGCATACCTACCCCAAAACCCTCGCCGCAATTGAGCAGCTGGATAGCCCGCAAGACGTTATCAAAATTATTGAAAGGCTCGCCGATACCCATAAAGACTACGTTGGCTACCCGCTCCCCCTTAGCGTCTAACTGGCGCTGGATCTGCAGCGCCTGATCGACTATCTCCCAAGCCTTTAAGTTGCGCACTAATCCCGCCTGGCCGGAGGCGCAGAATTGGCAACCCATAGCGCAACCCACCTGACTGGAGATACAGACCGCCACCCGCTCCGGGCCCAAATGCTCTAAATAGCGCATCTTGACGCACTCTACCATCTGGCCGTCGGGTAAGCCAAAGAGGAATTTAGAGGTATCTTGGCGGGAGTGCTTAGGGGTCAAGAGCTGCAACTGGGAAAGGACCGCCAAGCGCTCTAAGCGGGCCCGCAGACGGGCGGAGATATTGCTCATCGCCTGGAAGTCGGTAACCCGCTGCACGTAGATCCAGCGCAAGAGCTGGCCCGCCCGGTAGCTGGACTCCCCTAAAATTGCGCAAAACTCCTGTAATTGTTCGGGTAAGAGCTCTTTTAAATTGACCCTCCCCTCCCCATCTAAAGCCTGGGGGAAGGCCTCCCGCAAACGCTGGGCTAAGCCCTCTAAATACTCTTCACTGTCGACGCGCGCCATATCTTCACCTAATCTAGAAGAGATCGACCTCCACTAAATGCCAACCCTTCTTCCCTGCGGGCAGAGGGGCGAAGACGAAGCGCCCCAAACGCAGAGAGACGGTCATATAGTGGGTGCTCTCCTCCGTATCTTCTACAAAGTCCATCGAATGCGAGTTGATGACCGGCACCGGAGAGTTGACCTCAATATCGCCGTCGCTCAACTTGCGATAAGAACAGAATTCCAAAGTAAAGGGTTCTAAATGGTAATCCTTATGATTAAAGATGTCGCGGTGGAAGGCCTTATAAGCGTAACGGATCTCCTCGGCCGCCTTAGGGTTATCCTTATGGCGACTGGCATACTCTTGGGCCGAGCTCTCGATCGTGGGCCCTAAGAGCTTTAAGACTAAGTCTAAATCCTTATGGGCGTAGGCCTCATAGAGCTCCTTCAATTGGGCCTGGACTTCAGCCTTCTCCGCGGCCGTCACCGGCTCTCGGGAGCCGGGATCTTTAGGGCGGGGGGCCGCCTCTTGGGGGACGTAGACGTCTACATCCCCATTAATGGGAAATTGTTCCTCTACCCCTTGGGCCCCCGCCCCCCAGCTGCAGAGTAATCCTAAGATTAAAGCCCCCACCCCTATGCGCATTCGCTTAAGCATCGCTCTCCCAAACCTTCTCTAGGCCCTCAACTACTGAGGACCCAGCGCTAAATCTAATTCGCCCTTCCCCTAGCCGCTAGCTCGCAGACTGGCTAGGGCCTCCTTCTTAAACTCATCGATCAACTTACTTAGGTAGTCGGCGGGCGCCAGTTGCGGATTATCTAAGAGGGGCTTAAGATCCATAGCCAACTCCAACAACTTGGCCTTATCGGGAGCGTAAGCGTCGGCGTAGGTAGCGTTGGCCGCCCGGCGCCCGAAGGAGGCCTGATGGTAACTCTTGCCCCCGCTAATCTGGGAGTCATAGAGACCCATAAAGGAGCAACTGAGATTGGGGCGCTGGCTGACATCGAAGAGACAGCGGCGCTCGTTGGGCAACCAATCTAAGCTGCGCCAAACCTCGCCCCCGTAGAACTTTTTAGGATAATACTCCTTCCCCAACTCGCGCAGAGCCTCGATAGTTAAGAGGACGGCCGCCAGATGGGTGCGGTGGCGGTCGGCTAGATTATGGGTAAAGATGACCTCCGGCCGGGAGGCTTTAATAATCCTCTTGAGGTCCTCTTTGACCTCCGGGCGCATATCGCGCCGCACCTGAGCGCTCGTATAACCTAAGGCCGCCAGCGCCGAGTACTCGCCCACTACGGCCGCCTTCTTCTGCTCTTTTAAACGCAGGGCCTTCATCTGGGCGTCGTCGATATGGGCGTAGAGGCCCATGCGCGAACTGCCGCCCCCGTCGGTCAGAGTCACCCCGCCAAAGTAATACTTATCGTTGTAGACGCCCTTTAAAATGGCATTCCAAGCCATAAATTCTAGATCGTCGGGATGGGCCCCGATCCCCAAATGGGTCACTCTACCCCAGGCCACCTCCGGTTCCAGGCCGTCCGGAATGAAGAGCACGCTATTCTTATGTTGGAAAGTAAAATCCATGCGCCGCAACCTCCCGGCCCCCCAACTAGATGGGGGCCCTAAAAAATAGAGGCTGTCTCCTTCGCTCTAGGAAGGAAACAGCCTCTCCCTGGCCCTTTTGAGAGCGGGATCTTAGCTTAAGATCCCTTATTGGGCTAAGAGTTGCCGACGCTTCTCCGCTACCGCCTCTACCAACTTCCGATAGGCTACGGCGAACTTGTCGACCCCTTCGCGCATCAAGACGTTGTCGGTGACGTCGACCAGATCCTGGCCGCTCTTAGCGAAAGCTTCCACCACCTGATGGGCTTTAGCGATAGCCTGAGGGGTGAGGGTCACAGCCACCTTGCCGTGGTCGGCGAAGGCCGCTACCGTCTCGTCGGGCATAGTATTGACGCAGTGGGGACCGATCAACTCGTCGACGTAGAGCGTATCGGGATAAGCTGGGTTCTTAGTGCTGGTACTAGCCCACAGAGGACGCTGGACCATAGCCCCCTTAGCGGCCAGAGCCTGCCAACGGGGGGTAGCCGTCTCTTGCTGGAAGAGCTCGTAAGCTAAGCAAGCGTTAGCTACCGCCAACTTGCCCCGCAAGTCGCCATACTTTTCGATTAAGCTGGGATCGGCCGCGTAAGCCTTATCTAAGCGCTTATCGGCTTCCGTATCGACGCGGCTAATAAAGAAGCTAGCCACAGAGGCGATACCCTCTAAGCTCTCGCCCTTCTCTAAGCGCCGCTCTAAGCCGCGCATCCAAGCGTCGATGACCATCTTGTAACGCTCTACGGAGAAGAGCAAAGTGACATTGACGCTGACGCCCTTAGCGATGAGCTCCTCCACTACGGGCAGACCCTCTAAGGTGGCCGGGACCTTGATCATCAAGTTGGGGCGATCGACTCGGGCCACTAACTCCTCGGCCTGCTTCAAGCTAGCTTGGGTCTCGTGAGCTAAGGTGGGATTGAGCTCTAAGCTGACGTAACCATCTTGACGCTGGGAACTCTCGTAGAGAGGGCGGAAGATGTCGCAGGCCCGCTGGACGTCCTGGACCATCAACTCCCAAACGATATCCTCGGCCTCTACCCCGCCGCGGGCCAAGCTCAAGATCTCTTGGTCGTAGATGGAGCTCTTGGCGATGGCATTCTGGAAGATAGAGGGGTTAGAGGTCTGGCCGCGGATGCCGTCCCGCTCGATGAGATGCTTTAAAGAGCCGCTGCCATCTAAGAGCATCTCCCTCTTCAGATTATCTAACCAGGGGCTGACCCCAGCCTGAGCCAGAGCTACTAAGTTATTAGTGGTACTCATCGCAAAAATTCTCCTCTCAGCCGACGCTCTACACTAACTTGTGGGCCTGAGCCACGATATTGTCGACCGTCAAACCGAACTTCTCGTACAGAGTCTGGTAGGGAGCGGAAGCCCCGAAGTGGTCGATACCGATAGCGATACCGCCGTCACCTACCCAGCGCTGCCAACCGAAGGTACAAGCGGCCTCTACCGAGATCCTAGCCTTAATCTCTTTGGGGAAGACGCTCTCCCGGTAAGCTTCGTCCTGAGCCTCAAAGAGCTCCCAAGAGGGGAAGCTGACCACCCGGGTGGGGATACCCTCGCTCTGCAGGCGCTCTCTAGCCTCTAAGCAGAGGTGGACCTCCGAACCGGAAGCCATCAAGATTAAGCGCGGTTGACCGCCTTCAGCCTCCGCTAAGACGTAGGCCCCGCGCTGTAAGTTGCAGGCCGGAGCGTAGAGCCTGCGATCTAAGGTGGGGACATTCTGGCGGGTCAGGGCCAGACCGACGGAACCGTACTTATTGCGGATGGCCGCCTTCCAAGCTTCGGCCGTCTCGTTGGCGTCGCAAGGACGGATGAGGGTCAAGTTGGGGATAATGCGCAGCGAAGCTAAGTGCTCGATGGGCTGGTGGGTGGGACCGTCCTCCCCTAAGCCGATAGAGTCGTGGGTCCAAACGTGGATAGAACCTAAGCCCATCAGAGCCCCCAAGCGCACGGCCCCGCGCATATAGTCGGAGAAGACTAAGAAGGTAGCGTCGTAAGCCTTGAGACCGCCGTGGAGCCAGATACCGTTAGTAATAGCGCCCATAGCGTGCTCTCTAATCCCATAGTGCAAGTTGCGCCCCTCGGGATGCTCCGGACTCTGGGCGGGAGAGCCGTTGATAAAGGTCTTGGTGGAGGGCTCTAAGTCGGCCGAGCCGCCCATCAAGTTGGGCAGGCGCTGGGCCAGAGCGTTGATGACCTTCCCGGAGGCTACGCGGGTCGCTAAACCCTTAGCGTCGGTGGGGAATTCGATTAAGTCCTCATCCCAATTGGCGGGCAAGCGGCCCTGCATCCAGTCGGCGAACTGGGCGGCCAATTCCGGATATTCCTGGGCGTAGGCGGCTACCATCTCCCGCCAGGCGGCGTGCTGGCGCTCGCCCTTAGCTAAGATCTCGCCCTGTAAGGCGTAGACCTCTTGGGGCACGTAGAACTTCTCATCCTCGGGCAGCCCCATAATCTTCTTAGTGACCCGGATCTCCTCTTCTCCAAAGGGGGTGCCGTGGGAAGCGGCCGTATCCTGCATCTTGGGAGAGGGGTAAGCTATGTGGGAGCGGACCTTAATAATGGAGGGGCGCGGATCCTTTTGGGCCGCCTCTACCGCCAGGCGCAGAGCTTGGGTGTCGTTGACATCCTCCACGCTCTGGGTATGCCAGCCGTAAGCCGCATAGCGGGCCAGGCGATCTTCGGTGAAGGCCAGATCGGTGCTGCCCTCAATCGTAATGCGGTTATCGTCATAAATGGCGATCAGCTTCCCTAAGCCCAAAGTGGCGGCTAAAGAGGCCGCTTCGGAGGTCACGCCCTCCATTAAGTCGCCGTCGGAACACAAGACGTAAGTGTAGTGGTCCATAACCGGATAGTTGGGGCGATTGAAATAGGCGCCCAAGTAGCGCTCGGCGATAGCGAAACCGACCGCGCTAGCTAAACCCTGACCCAGAGGGCCGGTAGTCATCTCTACCCCCGCCGTATGGCCGTACTCCGGGTGGCCCGGGGTCAAAGAGCCCCACTGGCGGAAGGCTTTGAGATCCTCAATCGTCAAGCCGTAACCGCACAGATGTAAGAGGCTATACAGCAACATGGAAGCGTGCCCGCAAGAGAGCAAGAAGCGGTCCCGGTCGCACCACTGGGGCTCGTGGGGATTGTGCTTCATGATCTGACTAAAGAGGGTCCAACCCACCGGAGCCAGAGCCATAGCCGCGCCCGGATGACCAGACTTAGCAGCCTGCGGGCCGTCCATAGCCAGCCCTCGGATGACGTCGATACAGAGCTTTTCGCTATTTAAGTTGCTAGCAGTCAAAGGAAAACTCTCCTTAAAAAAAATAATCAGGCCCTCCAGCAGCTGGTTAGCCCACGATCTGGTGTAAGTAAATAGAGCACATACTACCTAAACTAATCCCCAAAGTTTGCATATTAGGCCTAAATTTCCTGCCGCTCTCAGCTAGGAGGGGCGCACTCTCTGGGGCGCTTACTCCGCCTTGAGGTTCTTGCTGGGGCTCCAGACGCTGCCCTCTTTGACCTCCATAATGAGGATGGCCAAATCGTCGGAGACCTCCCCTTGGCTGTGCTCTAAGACGGTCTTTTCTAAGAGGTCTATGAGCTCTTGGGCCCCTAAGTGGGCGTGGAGGCGGATAATATCCATCACCTTATCGAAACCTATAAAGTTACCCTTGCGATCGCGGGCCTCCGTCAAGCCGTCGGTAAAGAGGATCACTCGGTCCCCGCCCTCCAGCTGGACGGGCACCTCTACCCAAGTGCTCTCCTCAAAGGCCCCTACCGGCAGCCCTTCCGTCTGTAAGAGTTGGATCTCGCCCCCCTTGCGCTGTAAGAGGGCCGTATCGTGACCGCCAGAGGCGTAGGTCAAGACCCCATTCTCTTCATTGAAGACCCCGTAAAAGAGGGTCGTAAACCAGACGTTCTCCGAGCCCCACAATTGTAAGAGACGTTGGTTGAGCAGACTCATAATGGTGGCCGGCGAGGGGCTCTTCTTCCCCCACTCAAAGAAGAAGCTCATGACGATGGACATGATCATGCAGGCCGGGATGCCCTTGCCCATAATATCGCCCAGGCAGAAGACGATATACTTCTCTTGGAAGGGGCGGAAATAGTAAAAATCTCCGCCCACGCTGCGACACTGGCGCATGAGGCCGGTAATGCGCGTCCGTCCGATCTCACAGTTGCGCGGAATGAGCGCCCGCTGCAAGGTGCGGGCCATCTCTATATCTCTCTCCAAAGACAACTCGTGGCGCCTATAGCGCATAGCTAACTCCACGGTGACGATCGTAAAGAGCGCCGTCACACACCATTTAAAAAACTCGAAGGCCGACCATAAGACGAGGTCCTCTAAATCGCTCTGGCGCATCCACAGACCAAAGAGTAAGAGCCCTAAGGCGGGGATGAGCACGTAGGCCCCGCGCTGGCGGAAGAAGAGACAGGCCAAAAAGACGGGGATGGGGAACCAGTTGTAGGGCTGGCCTCCGACGTCAAAGATGATAGCGGCCGTAGAGACGAATAAGAGCAGGACGATAATTAGCCAAAGGATGCGCACCGTAGACGGAGACAGCTTAGCAAAGATGATATGCTCTATCAGTTCTCTGAATCTACGGGATATATTATCCACTGCGCATCCTCTCTAAGGCCCTTTCCTAACCCTTCGCCTCCCGATCTAAATTCCCTAGACTAAGGGGGCGCTCCGCTAGCCGCTTGGGGGCTTAGACCTTGGGTAAGACGGTAATCTGACTGACGCGCCCTTGGGTAAAGCGGAAGCCTATACCCTTCTTCTCATAGATCAGACTGCCGCCGCTCATAGGAGCCTGCCCGAAGGCCCGCACTACCTCCGCCTGGGAGGAGCCCACTTTGACCCCTTGCTGGGTGATAAAATCGCCCGTCTCCATCACTAAACCCTCGATGCGGCCGCTATTAGAGACGATTAAACCTAAAGCTTCCTCGCGGTAACGGTAGAGACTGCGCCCGCCCTGGCCCATGGGGGTGACGCTATCGGCCTGGCCCCAGGCTTGACTGACGGTAGAAGCGGGCATACCGATCTTAATCTGCCCTACCCTCTGGCCGGGAATTATCAGGCGGTCGCCCAAGAGGGGGCGATCGTCTTCCCGCTTAAAGACGTAGATGCTAGTTACCTTGCCCTGGCGCAGGCTAAAGGCCAACCCTTTAGTAGCGTAATTGATATTACCCTGGCCGCGCTGTAAGCCCTGGCCGTAAGTTTGGGTGACCGAAGTAGCGGCGCTCCCTAAACCGATCCCCTCCGGGGTCTTCCAGGAGCCGGAGAGTACGGTGACCCCGATCACTCGCCCGTTAGAGCCCATAAAGACGGCCAAGCCCTGGCTCTTAAAGTGGAGCAACTTAGCTTGGGGATCGTTGGGCGAGGGGAGCGCCTTGTCGGGACGCCCCAAGATCTGCTGGACCTGGGCGAGAGAGGAGCCCAGGCGGATACTCCCTACCCCCTCCCCACCCTTAATGAGCTGCTGGGCCCAGAGAGCTTGACCCCACAGTAAGAGAGAACAGAGAAAGATAAAACTAGCGCAGTGGCGCCACCGTATAGAGATCATATTAAGCTCCTTTCCCACTGAGAGCGCTCCTAACCTGCCCCCGCCCCCATTTTGGCTCTTAGAAACCGCGCTCCTGGGGGTCGATAAAATCTTCCCCCTCCCCGTCCCAGCCGTCTTGGTCGCCCTCGCCCCAACCGCTATCGGCCGCCTCCCTACGCATTTCTTCCGCCACCCGGTCCTCACGCTGCAACTGGCGCGCGCCCTCTAAGAGGTCGGCTAACTCCCGGGCCCGCTCGATATTGCGGGCGATGAGAGCGCAGCCCTCCCGCCAAAATTGAGGATTCTCCAATTCAATCCCCAAGCGCTCTAAAAGTTGCTTGGGGGTAGCGCTACCGCCGCTAGCTAAGAAGTCTAAGTAGCGCTCCTTAAAGGCCTGACCCTCCCGCTGGCAACGGGCGTAGAGGGCGTAAGCTAAGAGGTCTCCAAAGGCGTAAGCGTAGACGTAGAAGGGGGTCTGCACGAAATGGGGGACGTAGATCCAGGTGATAGCGTGGTCGGGGCCCAGCTCCAAAGAGTCGCCAAACATCTCCTGGATGGAGGTCTGCCAGAGCCCATTGAGCCGCTCCAAAGAGAGCTCGCCCTCTTTGGCTCTAGCGGCGTAGACCCGCTGTTCAAAAGTATACATAGCCACCTGGCGGAAGACGGTAGCCAGAGAGTCTTCGATCTTAGCCGCTAAGAGGGCCAACTTGTCGCTGGGCTTCTCTAAACCTTGGTAGAGCTTTTCAAAGACCAAGGTCTCCATAAAGGTAGAGGCCGTCTCCGCCAAGGGCAAGACGGGATGGTAATCGAAATAATTTTGCTTATCGGCCAAGAGGTCGTGTAAGCCGTGGCCCAGCTCGTGGGCTAAGGTCTGCACGTCGCGGGGATTGCCAGTGTAATTGAGCAAGATATAGGGGTGATGGCCGGGCGCAACTCCCGCGCAGAAGGCGCCGCCGCGCTTACCGGGAGCGGGGGGAACGTCGATCCAATTTTGGCTAAAGAAGGATTGGGCCAACTCGCCCAGGGAAGGACTGAACTCCCGCAGGGCCTCTAAGACGATCGCTTGGGCCTTAGCGTAGGGGATCCGCTCTTGGACCGCCTCTAAGGGGGCGTAGCGATCGTAATGGTAGAGCTTAGAGACCCCTAAGAGGCGCTTTTTTAAATGGTAATATTGGGCCGCTAAGTGGTAATGGTCGCGCACCACCTTTACTACCAGATCGACGCTAGAGTCGGGCAATTCGTTAGCTAAGTTGCGGGAACTCTCCGGACGGGGGAAGCCGCGCAGGCGGTCGGTAGTCAACTTATCTAAGAGGAGGGTATTGAAGGTAAAGTGGAGGGCGTGGGCGTGGCGCTCTAAGACTTGGCTCAAGACTTGGGCCGCCTGGCGACGCACCTCGCGCTGGGGATGGTGGGAGAGGGCTAAGAGTTCGCTCTGGGTCAGCTCTTTGGTCCCCTCCTCCAGCTCTATGGGGTAAGTGAGGCGCGAGACGGTCTCCGTAAAGAGGCGCCTAAAGGCCCGCCGACCGCTAGGCGCCATCTCCTCTAAGATCTTCTCCTCACCCTCGGGCAGGGTGTAGGGGCGCTCCTGGCGCAAGGCGCCCAGATAGTGGAGGTAAGTCTGGAGCTCGGGCGCCTCTTGCCACTGGCGCCAAGTCTCGTCCTCTACTTGACTCAGACTCAACTCCATAAAGAGGAGCTGGCTAGAGAGGCGGCTCAAAAGTTCGTTGCAGCGCTGGCTAAAGGCTCCCAACTGAGGGTTACCGCTATCGGCGGCAAAGAGGAGATCGGCGTAGACTGAGGGTAGCGTCAAGAAGATATTGAGCTCCTCATACTCCCGGAGCGCCTGGGCCAACTGGGCGGGGGTATATTGAGCGCCTACTATTAAAGAGCGCCAACGCTCGCAAAATTGGGCCGTGCGCTGGGGGGCGGCCTCTAAATCGGATTCTAAACGCGGGTCCTGGAGGCTGGCATAGAGGCTAGAGAGGTTCCAACGGGGCAGATTCTCAGACATTTAGGGCTCCTTCTATCGACTAATAATCTTTATTTGGGAGCCTTCTACTAGTTCTCTCTAAAGATCCCCTCCCCCCTAGCGCAGGCCTTTTCCCTATAACCCGCGAAGGTTTAAGCGGAAGTTTTTATGCCTAAAAGATTTGTCTCCATGAAATCGAGAATTTTATGGGCCCTCATACCTCTGCTTCTCTTCTTCAGCCTCTTCGCTTGGGGGGTAATTCGCGGAAGCGAATACTTAGCGCTGACTAGGGTTCTGACGGCTCAAGCCCAATCGCTGTGCGAAGCCGTAGCTCTACTCAGTACCTCCGCTCTAGCTAATCCCCAAGAGCGGGAGGCGGTCGCCCAACTCCAGGACGATCTCCAGCGCCTGACCCAAGGGCGCGGAGTCCAACTGGCGGAGGTCTTGTCCCCCCGGGGCGAGGTCTTAGCTAGTACCCATCCCGACGAGATAGGTTCCCGCAAAGAGGATAGCGAGACTCGCCAAGCTTTGGGGCAGCGCGTCCTCCTCACAGAGCGCGCCCGCTGGGAAGGGCAAGGCTCTATCCTCTGTATCGTACCCGTGCGCGAGCGGGATAGCGATTTAGGGATCGTGCGCCTCTACCTCTCCACCCAGAGCGCAGCCGACGTAGGGCGCCAACTGAATCGGCAACTTTTAGGTATGACCTTAATCTTAGTAGCCGCCGCCCTCCTCTTCTGCGCCCTCATGCTCTATTGGTATGGCAATCCGCTCCTCAGTTGGGCGGAAGTAGCCGACAAATTGGCCCAAGGGCAGCTGGAGTTGCGGGCCGACGAACATCGCTCCGACGAACTGGGTTTAGCCGCCCAGCGGCTCAATCGCCTGGCTAGCTACGTCCAGAACTTATTGGCGACCTCCCAGATGGAAGCGAGCAGCAAGAAGGAACGCGTCCAGGCGCTGCGCTCCTTTATCGATCAGGTCTTAGCGGGCGACACCGAGTGCCAAGCTCGCGTAGAGGAGATCGACGAGCTGGGCCAATTGAGTATGGGGGTCAACGAATTAGTGCGCCACCTGCGGGCGGTCAATGCCGCCGGTCAGGCCATCCAGGAGCGGCTCCACGGCGCCGAGTCGGCCTCTTGCCCGACGATTGGCGACTTACAATCTTCCCAAGCCGCCCTCAACCAGAGCGAAGCGCCCTCCGCCCCCGCGCCCACCCAGCAATTCTATAAGAATCGGATCTTGCCCCAGTCGGAGACGATCGTAGCCCCTAGGCCCAACCTCCCCAGCGAGCCGCCCGCCGCGCCGCCCGCGCCCGCTAGCCCCGCTCAAGGTTATAACTTCGATCAGGCGGGCGATCTCAGTAAGTCGCAGATCGCTTACGTCAACCAGCTGAGCCGCATGGGGGTAGGGCAAACGGCCTTAGTAGCTACGGCCGGGACTGAAGATTCCTATCCCTTCCTACGCCAGCTCTTAGAGAGCGAGGGTTTCACCGTCTTACACGCCTCTACGGTGGCGGAGATGTTAGAGATCGCCTCTTTCGCCGCGGTCAACCTCATTATCGTAGAGTTTAACGAGGTCGACGGCGGCAACCAGCACGCCGTCAACCGCCTGCGCAACTTGCCCCAGGGCGGCGATATTTCGGTGATGGTCTTAGAGACTAGCCCCAAGACGGACGTCCCTTACGCCTCTACCCGGGGCGTAGTCCAGATTATCTTGCCCAACTCCGATGAAGAGCTAGTGACCATGATCCGCGAAGGGTTGGCGGAGATCCTCCTCACCGGCGGGCGCAATCCCTTCGTGAGCTAGCGCTCCCCAGCTAAAGCCCAGAAAATGAGAGATGGAGAGATGGAAGAGAAGCAAGTTAACCCCTTGGAGGCGGAACTCAACGAGCGCGAGCTGTCCCCTCTGCCCGCCCCCAGTAACCTCAATTGGTACTTAGCGAGCGCCGCCTGCCTAGCGATCGCCGGTTTTCTCCTCTTATTACCCGTCTAGGCGGCCCCTTGGGCCCCAAAATATAACGTACTTCTAATGGAGCTAGCCAAAACGTAGCCCTTCCTTACAGGTTTAAGAGGTAGAGGGCGGGAAGTGGGGCGCCTAGTCTTTGAGATTTTAGGATGAGGTTCTAAACTTTATGTCTATCGACTCTTTAACTTTGGCCAAGAAAGTAGCCGATATTTGTTACGCCAAATTGGGGCGGGATACTATCGTCTTAGATATGAGCCCCGACTCTATTCTGTGCGATTACTTTGTGCTCTCCGACGCGCCCACTCGCAACCAGCTGCGCGATATGGCTACCACTATTGAAGATGAACTATCTAAGCTAGGAGTAGAGCCCAAGTCGATCCAGGGTAAGAATGATAACGCCTGGACTTTAATGGATTACGGCTCCGTGGTGGTCCACCTCTTCATTACTAACGAACGCCAGTTCTATAATTTAGAGGGTATGTGGAAGCAGGCGCCCATCGTCTACGCACCAGACGCTGAACAAGCCCAGAGCCACTAGGTCGAGGAGATCTTACGCGAGCCTCTTGCGCGGTAAGAGAGGGTAAAAGAAGATGATCAATAAGCAAAGACAGGCCGGTCAAGCGGCCATCGCCGTAGTGAGCGGATTGGTGGGAGTATTGGTGGGGGCCTTTATACTCTTCATTCTCTTCTATTCCAGCGGCTTACTCACTAAAGATCGAGTAGAGATTACCCAGAGCGGAGCCCAAGCTCCGCCCCCCAGCGCTACTAGCCCTGCGCCCCAAGTAGTAGAAGAGATCGTCAAGTCGCCCCAAGGGGAGACGACCCAGATCGAACTGAAAGGGAGTAAGGGCGCCGCCTTACCCGCCGGAGCGGGACGGGTGGCGGAAGCGGTAGCCAAAGCGGCTCCAGCCGTGGTCAATATCGATACCACCATCACCACCCGCGTCTACAATAGCGGCGGCTTCGGCTTTATCGATCCCTTCGACTTTAAAGTCCAAGAGATCCCCCGCGGCATGGGGACGGGCGTCATCGTGAGCGATAAAGGGATCGTGCTCACTAATAACCACGTAGTGAGCGGAGCCCGCACTATCCGCGTCACCTTGAGCAATAAGAGCCAATATAAAGCCAAGATCCTGGGCACAGACCCCGTCTCCGACCTGGCTATCTTGCAGATCGAGAATCCCCAAAAAGAGACCTTCCCCACCGCTACGCTCACTAACTCCGAGAAGATGCGCATCGGCGACTGGGTAGTAGCCTTAGGGAACCCCCTGGGCGTGGGCCAAACGGCTACCTTGGGGATCCTCTCCGCCCGCAACCGCTCCTTAAGCGATAGTAATGTCGACCTGCGCAACCTCTTGCAGACCGACGCCGCCATTAACCCCGGCAACTCGGGCGGGCCGCTCATTAACCTCAATGGAGAGGTTATCGGCATCAATACGGCTATTATCCGCTCCGCCCAAGGGATAGGCTTCGCCATCCCCGCCGAGACGGCCCACACCGTCATGAACGAGCTCCTGCGCCACGGCCGCGTCTCCCGTCCCTTCTTAGGGATCGAGATGGCCGACCTCACCCCGCCCGCGCGCCATTACCTGGGCTTAGATCCCAAGCTGGAAGGGGTCATCGTAGGGCGAGTTATGAAGGGCTCCCCGGCCGATGAGGGCGGGATCAAATCTAACGACGTCATCGTCTCTATTAACGGCTCTCCCATTACCTCCGCCCGCGAGCTGCAAAGCTTCGTGCGCTCCCAGAAGGTAGGGACCAGCGCCACCCTCAAACTCTGGCGCGAAGGGGAGCCCGTAGAGCTCTCCATTAAATGGGAGGAACTGCCCTCTAATAAGATCTTCAGTCGCCGTTAGAGAGCAATTATTGTCTCTTTCTAGCGGACATTAATCGAATTAATGTTAGCTAGAAAGGGCAAAAACTAACAATATTGGGAGCAAAAATAGAGATATTGGGGCCTCCTTTGGCAGGAGGCCCCAATATTTTTGGGAAGTTGAGGGGGTTAATTAAAAGTTTTACACCGACCTTTAGGAGGCCAGAATGCGTAAGCTATGGGCTTGTGCGTTAGTGGCATGGTTGGGACTAGGAGCGACTTTCCTAACTTGCGAGTCCGTCTCTAGTCGCGCCCTGGAGACAGCAGCCCCTACGCCTTCTGTGATAGATGTGGGTATTCGCCCCTCCGCGGAAGTAAAAAGCCAACGAAAGACTGTCAGTTATAAGGCCACGTCGGCGGCCCCCGAGCGCGCCGCCAAAGCTAAGCGAGCCGCAAAAAAAGCTAAACCGGCTAAGAAAAAAGCCAAAGTAGCCGCCGCGCCCCAGGGGCGCAAGATCAAAGTTACCGCCTACGCCTATTGTCTGCGCGGACGGACGGCCAGCGGGGCGCCTACCGGGCCCGGATGCGTAGCCGTCGATACGGGGCTCATACCCCTAGGAGCTAAGCTCTATATCCCCGGCTACGGGTGGGGGAAGGCTATGGATACCGGAGGGGGAATCTACGGGCGCAAGATCGATATTTGGTTGCCCACTGAGCGCGAATGTCTACAGTGGGGCGTGCGCGACGTCACTATTACCGTAGTAGATTGATAAGATTCTCGGCGCTAGCCAACCTGGCTAGCGCTTTCAGTTAGAAGCCTAGGAGAAGTTTATGGCTCTGAAGATCAGCGTACTGGGCTCGGGCAGTTGGGGGACGGCCCAAGCTCTGCACCTCCACAAAGCGGGGCACGAGGTCGCCATCTGGGGGAAAGAAGCTCTGGAGTTGGCCGATCTGCGCCAAGGGCGCAGCGAACGCTATTTCCCGGGACTGAGCCTCTGCCATCCCGGGGACCTGCAAGTGGAAGAAGATCTCCACCGAGCCGCGCGCGGGGCCCAAGTTATAGTCTTTGCCGTGCCCTCGGCCGCCGTGCGCCAAGTGGCCCTCGCCGCCCGCGAGGATATAGAACATGGCTGCGTCTTAATTAGCACCGCCAAAGGGCTGGAAAATGGGACGCTCCTGCGCATGTCGGAAGTGCTCTCCGAAGTCTTAGGGCGCTTAGAGCGCATCGCCGTCCTCTCCGGCCCCTCCTTCGCCGCCGAGGTAGTGCGCGAACTGCCCACGGCCGTCACTATCGCCTCGCCCGTGCCCCGACTCTCTACCTGGGCCGCCCAGCTCTACCATTTTCGCTATTTCCGAGCCTACGCCTCTACCGACTTGGTAGGGGTCGAGTTGGGCGGGGTCCTTAAAAATGTCATCGCCTTAGCGGCTGGAATGATCGACGGGGCCGGGATGGGCGCCAACGCTCGGGCGGCTCTCCTCACCCGCGCCCTCTTAGAGATCCGACGTATCGTCCTGGCCATGGGAGGGCGCTCCGCCACTATCTCCGGACTGAGCTGCCTGGGGGACCTCTTGCTCACCGCCACCGGCGATCTCAGCCGCAACCGCCAAGTAGGGATGCTCTTAGGCCAAGGGAAACCGCTAGCCGAAGTCTTAGGCTCTATGCACCAAGTGGCCGAAGGGGTCAAGACCGCCCACAGCTGCCTACAATTGGCCCAAAGTTTAGGGATCGAAGCCCCCATAATTAAAGAGACCTGCCACATCCTCTCCGGAGAGCACGATTTGCAGCAGGCGCTCTATAATCTCATGTCTCGAGCCCAAAAGTTCGAGTAAACCGCCCTCCCCCCTGGGCCAGCTAGGAAGCGATATTTAAAACCGAATCGTAGCTGCCCCACACGTTGGGCTGGCGGTAAGTATTGGCCGGATCCTCGTACCAGTCGCGCTCATCGACCCGGAACTTGTAACGGTAACGGCCCGGAGGGGGAGCCTCTATCTCCACCCGCCACAGACCGTCAAAGATCTCCTGGAATAAGTACTGGTGCGGGGTCCAGTCGTTAAAGTCGCCCATCAACTCGATCTTATGGGCCTGGTTATTCACAAAGACGAAACTCAGATGGCCATTGGAGACCAAGGGGGGACGCAACTCGCAGATCTGCTCCGAGCGCCAGAAATCGCGGACCTGCTCCACCGCCCGACTAGCGTTGACTACCCCGCAGCCCTGGGCCAAAAGATCCTTGCCATTGACGCGGTCCGCCGTAGACATCAAAATCTGACGGATAGCCGCCGGCGATAACTGGGGGTTAGACTCCAACATCTGAGCGACTACCGAAGCTACGATGGGAGCCGCAAAAGAGGTGCCGTCTACATGCTGATAATGGCGGCCCACCACCTTGTCTCCCAAGAGAGCCTTATTGAGTAACTCACAGACCTCCGAGCGCTCCAACGTACGCAACTTGCGCGGCAGACCGGCCACACTAGGAACCTCGTTCAAAAGGTTCAAAAGGGGACCGCCCGTAGCGTGAGCCAAATCGTAACAGTACTGGGCCCGCTTATACTCCTCCGTGCCCGGCAAGAAGGGCGCCGCCACCCAAGCCGCGGGAGCGATGACCTCCGGCTTCACTACCAGGTCTAAGATCACCCCGAAACTGGAAGAGTAGAGATCTAAATCGTCAGGACTACAAGCGTTGCGGGCCACGCAACCGCCCACCGTAAAGACGGAAGGGGCGTTGGCCGGAGGATGGGGTAAACCGCGATTATTACCCGCCGCCGCAATTACGAAGACGCCCTGCGAAACTAACTCCTCCGAAGCCTGAGAAATGGCGCAGTTCAACTCCTTAGGATCGAAATCGCTGCCCACCGAAATATTCAAAATATCGATATGGTAACGCTCCGCATTGGCCTGGACCCACTTCAGACCCTCCAAAATGAGGTCGTCACAGATCCGACCCTTGCGACTGCACTTTATTAAAACTAACTTCGCTTCCGAAGCTAAACCGGCATAACGACCCTCCGATAAGGAACCGTCGCCGCAAGCCACCACCGAAGTCATCATCCCGTGCCAGTTCCACGAATGGCGACAGTTGCGCGGATTTAAATTATTGACCTCGCCCCCTAAATCAACATAAGCTACAATCCTATCTCCCAAATCGGGATGGGGATAGAAACCGGAATCTAAAAAGGCTATCGTCACCCCCCGCCCCCGCAAATTATGGTCCGCCCCTAAACGCTCATGGGTACTCGGAACCTCATAAGCCCTAAAATCGATGAGCGGAGTCTCACAATCCTTAGCATTCATATATCGCTAACTAACTCTCTCTCCACGAAGCCACAGCCCCTGAATTTGCCAGGAGTCTACCACCCCCCGGCGCGTACTCCTTTTTTTAGGTTCGAACTTACATACCGATGGAAGTTACTTTGCGGCCGTAAGTTAGGTTCGAGCGAGGGGGAAGCGCCTACGGAGGGCAATGCGGAGTTCGGAATGCGTAATGCGGAATTGGATCGCCGACGACGGGGAAGGTTGAGACTCTAACCTTAGTTTCAGTGGGACTTAGGGGCGAGATGACGGGGAGTTAGTTGCTGGCGAGTTCCGCGGGTAGCTTAGCTAGAGTGCAAATCGCTAGGAGTGTGCGGCGCGCGTTGCGCGCCGCGGTCTAATTGGGCAATGATCAAAGCCCCAAACACCGCGGCGAAGCCGCAACGATTTTTCCATCAGACCAGCTATTCCCGGATCTGCCAAGCTATTAACAAAAGCCATTTAATTCCGCATTACGCACTCCGAATTAGATTTAGCCAAGTTACTTCCGGACCTGCCAAGTCACTAACAAGAGCCGCTTAATTCCGAATTACGCATTACGCATTCCGAATTAGATTTAGCCAAGTTACTTCCGGATCCGACAAGTCATTAACAAAAGCCGCTTAATTCCGAATTACGCACTACGCATTCCGAATTGTTTGCCGCCGTTCCGGCGGCAAACTAACTCCGAATTACGCATTCCTAATTCCGAATTATTCCTCTTCGACTACCGACATCTGGCTGTCCTTAGTGAAGGAGAGCAAGAGGAAGATAATCGCTAAGACGGCGTAGCCTAGGGCGAATTGGTAGGGCACCGCTTGGGCCACGGGGCTGGGTAGGTTCCAGGGCAGGTACATAAAGCCGTTGGGATCGACGGAGTGGACCACCCCAAAGAGGGAGAAGATGGAGAGCAGACCCAAGAAGATGGCGCTAGCTCGCAATTTCTTGTCGATCAGGAAGGCGAAGAAGGCGCCCCAGAGCATGGCGGTCAGAATAAAACCGTTCCCCAAAGCGGGGATGAGCAACTTCTCGTTGAGATAGCGCGTAGGCTCGGCTTGCAAAGTGGCCAGGAGGGTATCGTAGACCCCCGCTTCACTGTAGTTGCCCTTAATAGCCAAGACGCGGGCGATATTGGGTAAGAAGGCGAAGGCCACAGCCGGGAAGTGGGCTCTGGGGCAGCAGGCGAAGGCCTGGGAGACGATCTCTAAACCTACAAAGCAGAGGATGGGGGCCAAAGCGGCGGTGGGGATAGCGTCCACGATAAATTGGATAATTCCCGCCATACCGCACAAGCCTACCACCAGACCGGTAAGAATCGTATAACCGGCTCGGCAACCCATCTGCTTAAAGGCCGGCTGGCCGATATAGGCCGTCGTCTGGGCCACGCCGCCGCAGAGACCGGCGAACATGGTAGAGCAAGCGTCGATCATCAAAACTTCCCGAGTGTCATAAGTATCGCCCGCTAAGCGCGCGCTCTCGGTGACGTTAATGCCGCCTACTACGGTCAAGATGGAGAAGGGTATAATGACGGGCAAGAAGTTGAGCGCGTCGGCTAACCCTTGGACAAATCCCAAAGTGGGTAAGGGCACCCCAAAGCTAGAGGAGAAGGTGGGGGTCTGGAACTTGAGACCCGCTAAGCCTAAGGGACCGCAGACGTAATAGAGGATCGTACCTACCACCACAGCCACCAAGACGCCCGGCATATTGAAGGGCAGACGGATCTTAGCCACCATATTGTAGAAGATGAGGCCCATAGCTACTAAGCCGATGAGGGGGGCGTTCATAATCTCAATAATGGGCACTAACCCTAAGAGGGCGATACCGACCCCCGCCAAGGACCCCATCAAGCCCGCCTGGGGCACTACGCGGCTGATCCAGTTGCCGAAGAAGGAGCAGAGAAACTTAAAGAGGCCGCAGTAGATCATGGCCGCCATACCCACGTACCAGGCCTGCAGAGCCGCCTGATCGGGGCTCATACTCTCACTGTAGATGAGGAAGCTGGGACCCAGGACGGTAAAGGCGAAGCCGATGGTGGAGGGCGTATCTAAGCCCAAAGGCATAGCGGTGACGTCTTTATTCTGGCGCTTAGCTTGGACGAAGGCCAACCAGGTGTAGACTAAGTCCCCTACCAAGACGCCAAAGGCCGTACCGGGGAAGATCTTAGTGTAGACTACGTCGCCCGGCATCCCGAAGATACCGGTCAAAATAAAGGCCAAAAACGCCAAGACGGTCATGTTATCGAACATGACTCCGAAGAACCCATTTAGGTCCCCAAAAGCCCACCAACGGTAACGGAAGGGCGTCTGGGGGGAACTATTGGCTACTGCAGCATCGCTCATCTGTCGCTCCCCAATCTCTTAGAAGTGAAAGTAAGGGGCCAGAATTCCCAATCTATCCTAGAAAAACCTGCCTAATTAGAGGCTTTAAGGGTGCAAATCCAGGCTGAGAGCCAACTACAGAATAACGCCCTAACCCTCCTCGCGCCTGGTGGGCAAGATGACCGTAAAGGTAGCCCCGGCCTCGGGAGCGCTCTCTACGGCGATCCGACCGTGGTGGGCCTTAATAATATTTTCCGCCACCGCCAAGCCTAGACCGGAGCCGCCCAGGCAGGTCATTTGGGGGCTATGGCCCCTATAAAAGCGCTCGAAGATGTGGGGCAGATCTTGGGGGGCGATCCCAATCCCATTATCTTTAACCGTCACCCAGAACTCGCGCCCCTGAGCGTGGACCTCTACCTTGACCTCCCCGCCCCCTTTGACCCCCACAAAGCGCACCGCATTATCTAAGAGGTTGACGAAGACTTGGCGCAAGAGGCGCTCGTCGCCCGTAATCCACGGCAACTCCGGAGCGGCGTAGAATTCGATCTTGACCCGCTTACTCTCCGCCACCGGAGCGAAGGTGGCGATACAACTTAAGAGCAACTCCTCTAAGCGGAAGCGATCCTTCTGGGGAGCCAGCTCGCCCTGATTGGCGTGGACGGCGGCATCTAAAGACATCACTAGACGCACCAGATTATTGGCTTCGCCATTGATAATCTGCAAGAATTGGCGCGTAACCTGACTATCGCGGTAGGCCCCCTCTAAGAGGGTCTCCACAAAGCCCTTAATAGTCGTCAAGGGGATAGAGATCTCGCGCGAGAGGCTGGAGAAGATGTCGTCTAAACTGCGCTCTACCTGGCGCACCCCGGTGACGTCGCGCATCGTGGCGAAGGCCCCTAAATTGCGCCCCCGATCGCTGCGCACGGCGCTAATCTTGACCGCATAGAGGCGCTCTTGGGGGAAGAGCATCAGGCGCTGGATGGGCTCGGGATCGCTATTTTTAATCTGCCCGATCAAGGCCCGCGAAAACTCGCACTTGGGCAAGATCTCCCAGACATTCTCCCCCACCGCCTTCTGGGGATCGAGCCCAAAGATGGCGCCCGCTTGGGCGTTAAAGATACGCACCACCCCATGGCGGTCTACCCCTAAGATTCCATCTTCCGAAGAAGAGATCAGAGCCTCTGAAAGTTGACCTTCAACGCGAGGGGGCATAGCGGGATCGCCTCCACAAATTACCGACTAGTCGTTATTCTCGTCGTACTGGAACTTGTAACCTATACCGTGCACCGTCTTCAACTGGCGCGGATTGGAGGGATCGTCCTCAATCTTCTGGCGCAAGCGGCGCATATGGACGTCTACGGTGCGAGTGTCGCCCAGATAGTCGTAGCCCCAGAGCTGCTCTAAGAGGAAGTCGCGAGTAAAGACCTTGCCGGGATTGGTGGCCATCAGACGCAAGAGATCGAACTCCTTGGGCTTGAGCTCCACTACCTGCCCGTTCTTGCGCACCTCATGTTTTACTAAGTTGATACTCAAGTTATCGAAGGCGATCTCGTCCTTCTCTTCTGTGTGGTCGGAAGTGCGGCGCAAGACGGCCTTGACGCGGGCTACTAACTCCCGGGGCGAGAAGGGCTTGGGTACGTAATCGTCGGCGCCCATCTCTAGGCCTAGGACCTTATCGATCTCCTCGCCCTTGGCGGTGACCATAATGATGGGCACCTTACTCTCTTTGCGCAGAGTGCGGGTGACGTCGATCCCCGTCTGGCCGGGCAACATAATATCTAAGAGGATCAGATCGGGATGCTCGCGCCGAGCTAACTGGATAGCTTCATTACCATCAGAAGCGCAAATAACCTCGAAGCCTTGCTGCTCCAAGCTGTATTTTAACAGTGAGACTATGTTAGGTTCATCATCTACAACGAGCACTAACTCTTTAGCCATAATATATCCGCGCCTCCCGTAAGATTGTAAACGCTATTTAAGATTTTTGAGGCAGTAAAACAGCGGCCGCCATGCGCCCTGTAACCTGTCTATCGCGCCGATAGGAGTAAAAATAGTCGTCTCGACAAGCTGAGCAGAGCCTACTTAAACAGATATTCTCCGCCTTAACTCCCGCCTCATAAAGGGCTATGAGGTTAGCTAACCAGAGATCGACCGTACAACCTCTGCCCTGCCCCTTCCCGTCCTGCAGAACTATTTCCTGCCCCCAAAGACTCCCGGAGAAGGCAAATGTAAACTTGGCGGCAACATCTTCGCCAACTTCAAAGCTACAAGGACCGATCGAAGGGCCCACTCCCACCCGCAATTGGGCGGGATCGCTCCCAAATTGGCGCTGCATAGCTTCTACCGTAGCCTTGGCGATGCGCTCCACCGTACCCCGCCAACCGGCGTGGGCTAAACCGACCGCCGGACGCTGCGGATCGTAGAAGATTATGGGCACACAGTCGGCGGTAGTGATCATCATCGACTGGCCCGGCTTATCGGTAATGCAGGCGTCCCCCAAGATGAGTCCGTCCCCGTGGCCGTCGACCCGCACCACCTCCACCCCGTGGACCATAGCCAAGACGGGGGTCAAAGGCAGACCGCTAGCCGCCGTAAAGCGGGCCCGGTTGGCCTCGACCGCCGCCAAAGAGTCGTCCGTAGTCAGACCGATATTTAAGCCCCGGTAGGGACCTACGCTCACCCCGCCCCGGCGCGTCGAGAAGGCGTGCGGGACCTCGATATGGGGGAAGGTCAGATAATAGAGCCTGAAAGGGGCGGCCTCTGGCTCCGGGCGCATCTCCACTCTCACCCGCTGCGGACTTAAGGGGTTAACCCCCAAACTGGAGTAACCTAAACTATGTTCCGGAGGGGTCCAACGCTCCTCCTCAGGCCAAGTCTGGACCTGGCGACTCACTAATTCGTACATCTACTCTTCCTCTAGCCCCTCTGAGGCTCTTCCATCCTTCCCCCGCTCCCACTATTCTGCTTTTAAGGCCTCCACACTGCGCCTATAGAGGCTCTCTTCGCGCTCTAAACGCTCTAAACTGCCCGCCGGCGCCAGATGGAGCCAAGGGAAATGGGACTCAGAGAGCGGGCGCGGAGTATACAACTCGCGCTCTAAATCGATCCCCACCCCCTTAGCCGCCTGCTGCCAGGCCCTAAAGGAAGGATCGCCATAGATAGAGGCCAAGACCTGGCCCAGACGCCTATCCCCCCGCGCCAAGAGGGCCTGCACGAAGGCCAATTTGGGCGACTCGCTATTAAACTCTACCCCTCCGATCTTAGCTACCCCGCGCTCCAAAAAGTGGAGGGCCTTGCTGGCCTTCGAGCGCTCTAGGAGGGGTAACCATTGGAAGGGGGTAAAGGGCTTAGGGATCAGCTGGCCCGTAGAGAGGGTAATCTTACCCCGCCCCCGCCCACAGGCCACCTGCAAACGGCGCGTATCGGCCGCCAAATCGACTAAGGCCTGGAGATGTTCTCGCTCCTCGCCAGGGAGCCCTACCATAGAGTACATGCGCAAGTTGATCATTCCCGCCTCAAAGGAGCGGCGCGCACTCTCTAAATACTGGGCGTCGGTAAAGAGCTTATTGGCCACCCGGCGCAAGGCGTCGGACCCCACCTCGGGGGCTAAAGTGATCGTCTTCGAACCGCCCTCCACTAAGGCCCGCAAGAGGATGTCGGGCAAGTTATTGACCCGCAAGGAGGAGAAGGCCACGCTCAAACGGGCCTCGATCAAGCGCTCACAGAGCTCCTCCAATTGGGGATAAGTACCGGCCGTAGCGGAGATGAGCCCCACCTTAGAAGTCACCCGACTGAGGCGCTCGATAGCCGACCAGACGACCTCTAAGGGCTTCCAACGGATCTTAGGGTAAGAGAAACCTACCGTACAGAAGCGACAGTTGAAGGCGCAACCCCTAGAGAGCTCGACCAACCCCGAAAAGCCCAGCTCCGTATCTTCAGTTAAGATTTGGGAGTGCTGACAGGTGGAAGCGTACTCCTGAGGGGTGAGATGTAGACGCTGGGGGGGATTGGCGGGCGCGCCCGGGCGGGGAATAGTCTCCACATACTGCCCCTGCTCGTAGCGAGCCTCCCAAAAGGAGGGGATATAAGCCCCAGGCAGCGCGGCCAGCTCCTGCAAGAGCTCTAACTTAGAGCGGCTAGCGCTCTTTTGCCAGGCCCGGTAACGCTCAATAAAGGCCGGCAAAAAATTCTCGCCCTCGCCCAGACAGAAGAGATCGACCAGATCGGCCAAGGGCTCCGGATTTAAGAGGCTAATGGCCCCGCCCGCTATCACTAAGGGCGCCCCCTCTAAGGGGATACGCTGGGCGCTAAAGAGGGGCAAACCCGCTAGATCCAAGATCTGGGGCAGGTGGACGTAATCTAACTCGAAGGCCACGCTAAAAGCTACGATCTGGAAGTCGCTCAAGGGGCGCTGGCTCTCTAAGGTAAAGAGGCGCCGACCGCTCTGGCGGTACCACTCTAACTCCCGGGCGTTAGGCAAAAAGAAGCGCTCACAGACTACGCCCGGCAGGGAGTTGAGGATGGAGTAGACTACCTGGAGGCCTAAGTTAGACATCCCCACCTGGTAGGTATTGGGAAAGCCCAGAGCGATGCGAATATCCCCTCCCGCCGCGGGGGCCTGGAGGACCGTCTCTTGGGCCTTATAGGCGTCCGATTGGGCGATTAAATTCCACGTCATAATTTTAACCCTTGGCCAAGAGGCGCACCCCTGGGCCGCGCAGAGTACTGCGACCTTGACTATTTTTAACTAATTCTAAGTGGACGGGAATGCGCTCTTTGAGCTCGCTCACGTGGGAGACGACCCCCACCAACTTGTGGCGCCCTTGCAGCGAACTGAGCGCCCCCAAGACGGTATCTAAAGTCTCTACGTCCAAAGTGCCAAAGCCCTCGTCCAAAAAGAGCGAATCTAAGGGGCGCCGCTGACTAGCTATCTCCGATAAGGCTAAGGCCATGGCCAAACTGACTAAGAAGGACTCTCCTCCGGAGAGATTCTTAGAGGAGCGCACTATCGACTGGTAATTGTCGAAGACATTAAAGTCTAAATTTAAGCCTTCCTCCTCTTCGCTCCCCTTCTTGAGGGTCAAGTTGCTAGCCTTAATCGTCAGCTCATAGCGATCGCTCAACTGGCGCAATTGCAAGTTGGCCCGGGCCACTAAGAGCTTAAAGGTTAAACTCTGGACGTAATTATTAAAGTTTTTGCCCTCTCTGTTGCCAAAGAGTAAGGCCAACCTATCCCAGCGCCGGTATTGAGCCTGCTTCTCCTCTAAGAGGGGCAAGAGCTCTTGTAAGCGCTGGACATTCTCGCGCTGGCGCTTTAATTCCAGTTCTAAAGCCCCCAGGCGCTGCCAGAGTTCCTCTCTCTCCCGCTGCCCCTCCCCCTTAGCCGCCTCCAACTCCTCTAAACTGCGCTGGGGGCGCTCCTGCTCTAACTTCTCATACTGGCTCTGGGCCCGCGCCTGCCAATCTTGGGCCCGCTGCAGTCGCTCGGAGAGGAGCTGACTTTGCTCTTGCAGAGCCTCCAAGCGCTCTACTGGCCAACGCTCCCGCAAGTAGGCTTCCTCATTCTCGAGCTCTAAATTGCGCAGCGCGTCCCGCCACTGGGAACTCAATTGGATCTGGGATTGCTGGATTTGGGCGTACTGGCTGCGCTGGCGCTCTAAGTTTAAGAGTAGCTCATGTAAGTGGCGCTCCGCCCTCTGAGCTTCCCCTTGGAGGAGGCGGGCCCGCTCCTCCGCTTGCGCCCAACCTAACTCCCAGGCCTTGCGGTAGCCCGCGCCTCCGCCCTGACCTACCTCCGGCCAGCGCTCCCGCCACAGAGAGGGCCAATCCATAAGGCGCCACTCCTCCTCTAGGCGGCGCAGCCCTTCGCTCTCAGCGGCCAAGGCCTTAGCGCCCTCTAAACCGCGCTCAGTGAGACTCTGCAATTCCTTCTGAGCCTCCTCTATTAAGCGCCGCTCGCTCTCTAAATCGCGCTGTAACTGGTCGCGCTGGAGCTGCAGATCCCGCAGCGCCGCCTCCCACAAAGGCCACTCTCGCCAAAAGGAGTCCCAAGCCTCTAAAGCTCGCTCTAAAGCCAACTTAAAGGGCCCTCTCTCCTCCCCTACAGTCGGCGCTACCTCCGCTGGCCACTGGGGAAGGCGCTCGCCCTCCTCCCCTAAAGAGGCGCGCAAACCCTCTAAACGCTGGGGCAGATTGGCTAAGTGATCTTCTAGCCTCCCCTTTTGAGCCTCTAAAGCCTGGAACTCCCCTTGGCGCTGGCCCTCCGCCTCGCGACTCTCATAGAGCTGGCGCTCAACCTGGCGCCCCTCTAAATAGCACTGGGCTAAGATCTCTAATTTTTCCCCTACTACATCTACCAAATGGCGCAGGGCGGGCAAGCTCTCAATTTGCGGGCGCTGGGAGCTAGCTACTAACCGGCTCCACTCCTGGACTAAATTCTCATCCCACTCCTCTAAGGCCCCAGAGTCAGGCCATAGCGACTGACTGGCGCGAGCGGCGCGCTCCTTAGCTAAGCGCTCTAATTCTTCCGCTACTAATTGCAACTCGCGCCCCACTACGGCTAAATGGCTGGCTAGCTCGCGCTCTTGGCCTTGGGCCTCCTGGCGCTGCGCCTCTAAAGCTTGGCGCTCAGCCTGGAGCGCCGCTAAATGAGAGTCCCCCTGCTGGCTATACTCCGCCCTCAGAGGATGGTCGAGAGCCCCGCAGAGCGGGCAGGGCTGGCCCTCTGCGAGCTGGCTGCGGTAGACTTCTAAAGCCACTACCGCCCGCTCGCGCTCTAAACTCTTCTCTAACTCCCCTAACTTAGAGTCCAACTGGGCTAACCTCTGGCGCTCAACTTCTAACTTAGACTCCACATACTGGCGCTCTAAATCCTTAGAGCGGGCGTTCTCCGCTAGCTCCCCCTGCAATTTAGCTAGGCGCTCCTCTTCCTCCAAGTTCTGGAGGAGGCGCTCTAACTGGCGCTGCCACTCGCCCAACTGGCGCTGGCGCTCTAAGATGAGCTCCTCTCCGCCCCGCCCCCAGATCCTAAGGAGGCGCTCTTCTAATTCCACCTGGCGCTCCCGCCAGCGCTCCGCCTCCAGCTGACGTTTATGGCCCTCCGCTGCGCAGGCGGCGACTAAACGCTGACCCTGGCTCCACAATCTCTCGCCCCGCTCCAACTGCGGGTTCCACGAGCTCTCTAAGCGCTCCCGCCAACCCTCCCAAGTGCGCTGGCGCTCGGCGTAAGCGCGGCGCAGATCTTCTAAAAGGGCGTTTTTACGCCGGTAGAGTTGTCGATTCTCCTCCACCTTACTGCGGGTCACCGCCAACTGGCGCTCGCCCTCCTCTAAGCGCTCTAAGTGGGGCTGGGCGCTCTGCCACAGTTGCCGGTAAGTAGTTAAGAGCTCGCTCCACTGGCTCGCTTGGGCTTGGCTCTCCGCCGCCCCCTTTTGCCCTAACTCTACCCCGCGCTCGCTCTCCGCAATAGCCTGACGCAAGGAGTGGAGCTCCTGTTGCTGTTCCTGCAAGGCCAGATAGATATGGCCCAATTGGTGGAGCTCTAAGGCTCGCTCCAACTGGCGCTTTTGGGGTTGGAAGGACTCCCAAGCCTTAGCTAGGGTCTGCCACTCCCCTTGGGCTTTCCGCCACTCTTCCTTAGCCTTATGGATCTGCAGCTGAAGCCCCCAATCGCGCTCTACGCCCGCTAAAAATTCTTGGACTAGGGCCAAGCGCTCCTTAGAGTGGGCGAGCTCCCGCTCTTTAGCCTCAACCTCCCCCGCCTCCAAAAGGTGGACGTGGCCGCAGAGCTCTTGGGCCTTATTGAGCTCCTCTTCCGCCCCCTTGCGCGCCTCATAGACCTTACCGGCCAGATCCTTATAATACTCAGTATTAGTAATCTTACTGAGCAGGCGCACCCGCTCTTCGCTAGTAGAGGAGAAGAATTGCAAAAAGCGCCCCTGAGCTAAGAGGATAGCCTGGGTAAATTGCTCAAACTTTAAGCCTAAGAGCTCTTCATTAGCCTGGCGCACGCAGAGTAATTTAGAGGCCAGGGACTGACCCAAACTGCCGTCAGCTCGGACCTCCTCTAGACCCATATCGGCTTCGGCCTCCAACTTGCCCCGCCTATTCTTGCGCCGACTCCACCAACTGCGATAGCGCTGGCCGCTGAGGGAGAAGAAGAGCTCCGCCCGACAGCCCTTCTGGCCCACGCTCATCAGCTCCGTAGTCTGTTTGCCCTTGAGGCGAGGGGTGAGACCGTAGAGCGCTAGGCAGATACAATCTAAGATAGTGCTCTTCCCCGAGCCCGTATCGCCCGTAATGGCAAAGATCCCGCTCTCCTGGAAGGCGGAGTCCTCAAAGTCGATCTCCCACTTACCGGCCAGAGAGTTGATATTCTCAATAATTAATCGCTCAATCTTCACTAGATCTCACCCTCTAAGAGGATCTCTTCTAAGAGACGCCCCAACTCTTTACCCATCCACTGACCCTCCGCGCTCTCTAACTCTATCCCGGAGGCCTCCAAAAAGCCGCGCAAGACCTCCCGCTGGGAGAGCTCGCCCTCCGAGCGCTCTAAGGCCAAATCGTTAGCCGATAAGACTTGCTGACGCCAGCGCTCGTCGACAAATTTTAAAAGCTCGATCTGACTATCTTCAATTAACTCCTTGAGCTGGTTAGCTAAATGGCTACCCTCCGGACCGCGGTAAGTCAAAAGGAGCCAGATGGGCTTCTCTTCAGCTACCCAAGCGCCCACCGTCTCTAAGAGGACCTGGGGATCGTCGCCCTCTAAGATGCGAATATCCCGCCACACGGGGACGGGCAAGAGCTCAATCTCCCGCCGACCCGGCTCTAAATCTAATAAGACTACCGACTTGCCGCCCTCCAAAGAGCGGCCCGCCCGCAACTCGCCCGCCCCAAAGTGGAGAGGGGAGCCGCTATAGCGCCAGTGGGGATGGCCCGCCACCTCCTGGGGTAGATGGAGATGGCCTAAAGCTAAATAATCGACCCCCTCTAAGGATAGACCCTCTAAACCTTGCAAATTGCCGACGGGCAGATCGCGCACCTGCTCGCCCATGAGACAACCTTGGACGTAGAGGTGGCCCATAAAGAGGAGCGGGGCCTGGGAATGGTGGCGCTCGCGCAACTCTAAGGCCAACTGGCGGACTTTATGATAATGATTGATATAACCGGCTAGATAGCGGTCTAGATCCTCATGGACGCTCGCTTGGGGGGCCAACTCTAAGAGATCGCCCGGACGCAAGTAGGGGACCGCCCCCACCACCAAACGCAATTGGCCCGCGCTATCAAAGCAAGGGATTACCTCCCGCGCCAATTCCTCGCCCCCGGCCACTACGCTGACATTTAAACTCTCTAAGACTCGCTGCGTAGCCCTAAGACCCGCCACCGAGTCGTGGTTGCCGGCGATAATTACCGCCTGACGACAGGGGGTCTTAGCCAATTGGGCCAAAAAGTCGAAGTAGAGCCGCTCCGCCTTGCGCCCCGGGTTGTGGCTATCGAAGACGTCGCCCGCTACTAATAAGAGCTCTACCCCCTCCTGGCGGATAGTCTCTAAGAGCCACTCTAAGAATTGGGCCTGCTCTAACTCGCGGCTGCGGCCGTAAGACTCTAAACCTAGGTGCCAATCTGAGGTGTGTAAGATGCGCATCTAAAAAGGTACCTCCCGCGGCGGGCGCTTACTAGAGTGGGCGTGGGGACCCTGCTCGGGACGGAGCCCCAAAACTTGCAAGGCCTCCGCCAAGTTATCTACGGGTACGACCTCTAAGGGCCCTCCCTCCCCCGCCCTCTGGACTGGGGCCGCCTTAGCCCTAACTTTCTCCCCCTCTGCGCCCTGAGAGTCAGCCTTCCGCTCCGCCCAGGCGGCGGCCCACTGGCGCATTTCCAACTCATTCCCCGCCGGAGGGCCCAAAGTAAGCTCCCCGATGGGGTCCGCCAGAGCCTTACTGCGGGCCGCCGCCTCGCGCAAGCGCACTTTAGAAGCTATCTTAAAGGGCGAGCCCTTAAGGTCTAAACCGCGCTTAGGGACCAGACAGTACCTAAAGCCCAACTTTTGCAACTCGCGCAAGCGCAACTCGACGCCGCTCACAGCTCGCACTTCGCCCCCTAAACCCACCTCCCCCAAGGCGGCCCAGTCGCTAGGGATGAGTAAGTTGGCCTTGCTAGAAGCGATAGCCAAAAGCAAAGGCAGGTCGAGGGCCGGCTCATTTAAGCGCACCCCGCCCGCCACGTTGACGTAAATATCGGACTGGGCCACCCCCAATTTAGGAAAGCGCTTCTGCAAGACGGCCAAGAGGAGGCCCAGGCGGTTAGCGTCTACCCCCACCGCCCGCCGCGTCGGCGGAGCCCCCAAAGAGGCGGCGTAACTCTCCGTCACCAGAGCCTGAATCTCCACTAAGATGGGGCGCGTGCCCTCTAAAGAGGGGAAGATGAGGGAGCCCGTAATATCCTGGGCCCTTTGGGAGAGGAAGAAGGCGGAAGCGTCGGGGATAGGGGTCAAGCCCTGCGCCTCCATGGCGAAGAAGCCCGTCTCCTGGGTAGAGCCGAAGCGATTTTTCAAAGCCCGCAAGGCGCGCACATTGTGTAAGCCAAAACTATCGAAACTTAAGACGGCGTCTACTAAATGTTCCAAGACCCGCGGACCGGCCAGCTCGCCCCCTTTAGTGATATGGCCCACCAAGATGATAGCGCAGCCTAAGCGCTTGGCTAAGCGCATGAGAGCCGCCGCGCACTCCCGAATCTGGGTGACGCTGCCCGGGGCCGACTCCAAAAATTCCGCGTACATAGTCTGGATAGAATCGATAATCGCCAATTGCGGACGCTCGCGCTCTAAGAGGTTGCCTACGACCTCCAAACTGGTAGCGGAGACCAAACGGATCCGCTCTTGGACGATCCCCAACCTCTGGGCGCGCAACTTGATCTGCTGGGGCGACTCCTCCCCGCTTACATAAAGGACCTCCCGCCCCGCCTCGGCCAGATGGGCGGCCGCCTGTAAGAGTAAGGTCGACTTGCCAATTCCGGGCGGACCTCCCACTAAGACCAAAGAACCTGGCACCAAGCCCCCGCCCAGGACCTGATCCAATTCCGAGAGGCCGCAACTGAAGCGTTCCTCCTCTTTAGCGGAGATCTGGCTGAGCGGCAAAGGCTGGACCGCCTCCGTAGAGCCCAAAGCCACCCCCTTGAGAGGGCGCGGACTAGAAGAGACTACCTCTTCCTGGACGCTATTCCACTGGCCACACTCGCTACAACGACCCTGCCAACGCGGGTAGTGGGCCCCGCAGGACTGGCAGACGTAGACTACATTACTCTTACTCTTCGCCATCGGGCCATTATAATCTAATTTAATAGACGGCGTACATAGTGCGCTGTAAGCGACGATCGGGGGACTGGGGATCTAATAATTGCTGCAAATAGTCGCCATCCATCATGAGCTCTATATGCTGGGCCCGCAAACGCATGGAGCCTTTATTCATCTCCCCGTCGACCTGAGGGCGATGTTGGGGATCGCCCCCATAAGCTACTAACGCCCCACGCAGATGTAAGTTGCTACCTCGACCCGCCCCCACGGTAATATTGCCCCAAGCGTAGACTACGCCCGCCAAGTCCTGGTCGGTATATTTGAGACTCTCATACTTGCCCAATAACTCCTCTAACTGCTGGCTCTTGCGCTCCCTAAAGCTCTCGCTAGCCAAAGCGGGCGACAAGTAGCGCTGTACCTCCTCTAAATTATCTAAAGTGATAGTCGGCTCCTCACCATGGCGCACCCGCTCCTGGAAGCGGTAATTGTCCTCCCCGTAATAGTACTGGCTGAGCTTCTTAATATCGCTATAGCGACCTTTAGGGTTATTGAGGATCGACTGCAGAGCCGTTACCTGCTCATAGTTGAGGCCGCTACACGTCTTCTGGCCCTCTTGGAGGATATGATTATCGGGCAGGGTCAGAGCCGCCGTCTCATAATGACCCAATAACTTCTGACGCCCCTTCCAATCGTCATAGAGCTCCCAGGCCAATTTCTGCGAGCCGGGATCGGGGAAAGTCTGAGCCCGCAAATAGACCTCCACCTTGCGCGAAGCTAAAGGGCCTACCGCCCAGCTGGGGCGCTGGTAACTGGAGGTCAGATTGAGATTGGCTAAGTCGCTAGGGTCCTGACAGTCGCGCAAGGCCGTACCCGCTAGACCCTCCACAATCAAGTTGCAGGTAAAGGGGGGCAAGAAATGGCTGGCCTCAGCCTGAGAAACGCGCAAACGCTCCGTGCCATAACGATCCTTATAGCGCTCCACCTCCAAAACCCCCTCCGCGTTGGCCGGATAGACGGCCAAGACTTTAGAGCGGTAGAGATTATTGACCGAGACGTAAGGGGAAGAGATAAACTGCTCCTGGGCGCTATCCTCCAAATAATCTAGGCCGCCGCTGCCATCTTCATAATTGAACTTGATGCGAAAGAAGGAAGGGCGATCGCTACCCCGCCCCAAAAAGCCCACCACATTGCCATTGCCCTCATAGACGCGCACTTGGGGGCCGTCTAAAATTAACTTCCAAGCGCTATCCGCACCCCGAGGGGCGCCGCGCCAGGTCAGATCCTCCTGCAAGCGGGTGAGCGCATACTCTAACCCTGAATGGGCGGCCATGAGAGCCGTCTCGCGCTCGTGGAAGCGACTGCCCAGCCGGGCGCTGCCAATATTTATATTGACTACCGCCGTGACGATCATAATCACCAAGACGAGACTAACTAAGGTAGTAACTAAGACTATACCCCGCCGACGGCGACCTCCCATCGCGAACGCGCCTCCCTTATCCTGCTCTAAGACCCACTCTTAGCATACTAACAAAAAAGGGAAGACAGGGTCCAGAGGCTCCCGAGTCAAAGCTTCTAACCCTAAAATAGACCCCCAAACGGAGGAAGAAGCGCGTGGCCCGTCTCTGGATCCTTATCTCCCTACTCTCGCTCCTAGGCGCCCTCAGCCCGGCTCTAGCCCAGAACTTGCTCCAAGGTGAACCGGATGAGCGCCTCAAACCCTACCAACGCCTCTATATCGATCTCCACCAAGACGGACGGCCGGAGAGCGTGGGCTTAGTGGCCTATAACCACTCCCAAGACGGATACCTGGGACAATTAATCTTTTACGATGAGAAGGGAACGCCCATCTGGGAAGGACCGCGAGCCGTCTACCAAAGCGGCCAGGCCCTGCGCCAACTGAATCCGCGCCTCATTATGGAGAATCCCCTCATCTTCGGGAAGATCCGGACCCTCGAATACCAACTAAAATTCGTGCTCGACCCCGATAAGGATGGACGGATCTTAGTGGCTATCGCCGACCTACCCCAAGGGGTCCAGTTCTCTACCTTCCGCATCCTGCGCTGGGATGGAAAGACCTTCCAAGTGCTCCATAAGAACTGCCATCTAGTCGAAGATCCGCTGAACCCCGGCTACTACGTCTGGACTAACCGGCCGCTCCATACCTACGAGACGGGCTATAGCGACGGACGCTGGGTGAGAGACCTGCGCCTCACTAACGACCCCCAAATCCTGAAAGCTATCATCCGAGAGATTAAACACCCCTTCAGCGGCCGAGACCGCTCCCCCCGCATCCGCCGCGGCGAAGCCCTCATGGAACCACTCCCCACCGGCGCCAAACTCAAACGCTGGGAACATACCTTGCAAAAATGGTACAAAATCTCTCTTTTTAAACTTCGAAGTTACATGCCGACGATGACCTAGCGCCCGGCCGTAAATTAGGTTAACGCAGGACAGAGATAATTAGGAATTCGGAATGCGTAATTCGGAGTACGCTAGCCGCCGCGGGACGGCGGCTAGCAATGCGGAGTGCGGAATCCGTGATTCGGAATTAAAGGGCGCTTGTTAATGGGTTGGCAGATCCGGAAATAACTTGGCCTATGAGAGAGTCGCTGCGGTTTCACCGCCTCTTTAGGGCTTTGTTTCTGGCCCCCAAAGCTTCGTTTGCGTTTTGCTACCCAATTGAGGCCTTTAGAACGCTTGTCCAATTGGGCCACGCGGGCTGCGCGCAGAAATAATTCGGAGTGCGGAATGCGTAATTCGGAATTAAGTATCTTTTGCTAATGACCTAGCCGATCCGGAAGTAGCTGAACTTACGCCAGAATCGCAAGAGGCTTCGCCAAATCTAATTCATAATGCGGAATGCGTAATTCGGAATTAAACGGCTATTGTTAATAGCTTAACAGATCCGGGAGTAACTGAACCTATGGGAGGATCGTTGCGGTTTCACCGCGGTATTTGGAGCTTTGATCATTGTCCAATTAGACCGCGCGGGCTGTGCCCGCACACCCCTAACGATTTTCACCCTCGCCAAGCGCCCATCGGATCCAGCCAGCGACTAACTCTCCGCCCTCTCGCCCCTTCCCCACTGCCAAAACAAAAATTAGAGCCATACCCCCCGGCAGCGCCACCCCCAATTACGCATTACGCATTCCGAATTCCGCATTGATCTTAAAAGCCTTGCGAGGCGACAATAGTCTTGCCGGGGGGGAGGGAGTGGGTCAGCCAGACGTTACCGCCGATGACGCAATTGTCGCCGATGCGGGTGTTGCCGCCTAGGATGGTCGCTCCAGCGTAGATGACTACGTGGTTGCCGATATCGGGGTGGCGTTTAATCCCTTTGACGGGGTTTCCTTGGGGGTCCAGTTCGAAGCTCTTAGCTCCTAAGGTCACCCCTTGGTAGAGTTTAACGTGGTGTCCGATGGTAGTCGTCTCTCCGATGACTACCCCCGTGCCGTGGTCTATAAAGAAGTGGTGGTCGATATTCGCTCCGGGGTGGATGTCGATCCCCGTCTCTTGGTGGGCGTATTCGGTCATCATGCGGGGCAGGATGGGTACTTGCAGATTATAGAGGGAGTGGGCCAGGCGGTAGATACTGACCGCTTCGAAGCTGGGATAGGCCAGCATAATCTCCTGGTAAGATTGGGCGGCGGGATCCCCCTGGTAGGCGGCTTGGATATCGGTATCGATAGTCGCTCTAATCTCGGGCAAGACCTTAATAAAGGTCAGGGCTACCTCCTCGGCTTCCTGCTCGGGGAGCACCGTCCCCAGAGCCAATTTGAGTTCGTAGAAGGCCCGCTGGATGCAGTACTCGGTATGGCTCATAGCCAGCCCGCCGCATTCGGAGCAGACTTCGAAGACTTCGGGATACATGGCGCTGCGCAAGTAGCGCATGATAGTGATCAGCCGCTCCTTGAGTCCGGCATAATTGATAGTTACTAGGGCCGGTTCCCGCTTAGAGCGGGAGAGCGCCTGGGCCACAGCCCGCAGAGGGTTAATAATTTCCTCTCTAGAGAGCGTCATATTCATTAGCCTTCCAATTAGAAAGATAGCGTTCTCCGCCATCGGGCAGGAGGGTGACGATAGTTTGGCCGGCCCGTTCCTCTTGACTGGCCAGTTGCAGAGCGGCGTAGAGGGCGGCGCCCGAGGAGATCCCCACTAAGAGCCCTTCCAGTTGGGCTAAGGTGCGCACCGTACTCCAGGCCTGGGCGGTGGTGATGGTGATAATTTGGTTGTAGATAGTCGTATCTAAGATAGCCGGAATGAAACCCGCTCCTATCCCTTGCAGGGCGTGGGGTCCGGGCTTGCCCCCTGAGAGGACGGGCGAGTCGGCCGGTTCTACGGCTACGATAGAGATGTGGGGATTTTTTTCTTTAAGATAGCGCCCGACCCCGGTCAGCGTCCCTCCCGTCCCTACTCCGGCTACGAAGGCGGCTATATCGCCCCCCGTGGCCTCCCAGATCTCCGGACCGGTCGTCTGGTAGTGGGCTTGGGGGTTGGCGGGATTAGTAAATTGGCCGGCCAGGATAGCTTGGGGCAGACTCTCTACCAACTCTTGAGCCTTAGCTACGGCTCCGGCCATCCCTTGGGCGGCGGGGGTAAGTACGACTTGGGCCCCGTAAGCGGCTATCAGTTGGCGGCGCTCTAGGGACATACTCTCGGGCATGACGATTATCAACTTATAACCCCTAGCGGCGGCTAAGGCGGCCAGGGCGATCCCCGTATTGCCGGAACTAGGTTCGACGATAGTCGTCTGGGGGGTGAGCCTCCCCTCCTTTTCGGCCTGGTTGAGGATGGCTAAGGCCACGCGATCTTTGACCGATCCCGCTACGTTAAAGGATTCTACCTTAGCTAAGAGGCGCGCTGGCAAGTGGAGATGTTCCCGCAAGCGGCGCAATTCTAAGAGCGGGGTCTGGCCGATCAATTGTTGGGTAGAACTAACGATAGGGCTCATCTTGGCAATACAACTCCTTAAAAAAGCTGAGAGCCCCGGCCTCGGTCTCCATACGACCTCTTCCGGGGCTCCACCATTGGGCGTTTAGACTCGCCTAGGCGATGGTGATGTCCTTATTGAGATAGACATCCTGGATGGCGTGGATGAGGCGAGCTCCCTCTTCCATGGGACGCTGGAAGGCTTTGCGGCCGCAGATGAGGCCGATACCGCCGGCGCGCTTATTGATGACCGCCGTGCGGACCGCGTCGGCTAAGTCGTTGGAGCCGGAAGGACCGCCGGAGTTGATGAGGCCCATGCGACCCATGTAGCAGTTGGCCACTTGGTAACGGCAGAGATCGATAGGATGATCGGTGCACAGCTCGGTGTACATGCGGTCGTCCTTCTTGCAGAACTTGATAGCCTTGAAGGCGCCGTTGTTGACGGGCAGTTTCTGCTTGATGATGTCGGCCTCGATGGTCACGCCCAGGTGGTTGGCCTGGCTGGTGAGGTCAGCGGCGCTGTGATAATCTACGCCGTCTACCTTGAAGGCGTCGTTGCGGGTGTAGCACCAGAGGATGGTGGCCATACCCAACTCGTGAGCCTCGCGGAAGGCCTTGGCGATCTCTACGATCTGGCGGCGCGACTCTTCGCTACCGAAGTAGATGGTGGCGCCGACGGCTACTGCGCCCATATCCCAGGCTTCGCGCACGGTGCCGAAGAGGATCTGGTTGTAGGTGTTGGGGTAGGTCAAGAGCTCGTTGTGGTTGATCTTCACGACGAAGGGAATCTTGTGGGCGTACTTACGGCCGACGGCTCCCAAGACACCGAAAGTAGAGGCTACGGCGCTGCAGCCGCCCTCAATGGCCAACTTAACGATATTTTCGGGATCGAAGTAGGCGGGATTGGGAGCGAAGGAGGCGCCCGCGCTATGCTCGATGCCCTGGTCTACCGGCAAGATGGAGAGGTAGCCGGTATTGGCCAGACGACCAGTGCCAAAGAGCTGCTCTAAGCTGCGCAAGACTTGAGGACTGCGATCGGAGACTCCGTAGATATTGTTGACCACATCGCCGCTGGGCAGATGGATCATCTCCTTCTTAATGGTGTTGCACTGGTGGGTGAGCAGAGACTGAGCTTCGCTACCCAAAAGCTCCTCAATGACGGCGGTCTTGGTGGTGTCGACGTTCATTAACATAGGTACAAGATCATCCCTTTCCTAAATTGACGGGCCTCGATTTCGCCAAATTTGGTAATTACCTGCCAAAACTCAACTTTTTTTTGCTATCTCCCGCCCTTTTTTTCCCTCCTAAAAAGACTTACCCCGCCCCTCCCAGAGGGAGGGGCGGGGCAAGCGGCAGCGGGGAGAAGATAGAGCCGGAGTCTTCCCGCTTGAAAGTCGTTAAGGGTTCAATTATTCGCCCACGGCCATGCGGCAGAAGCGCTTGACTACGATATTCTCGCCCAACTTGCCGATAGTCTGCTTGATCTTATCGGAGATGGTGACGCTCTCGTCCTTAACGAAGGGCTGCTCTAAGAGGCACATCTCGCGGATGTACTTGTCAGCCTGACCCTGGGCCATCTTCTCGGCGATCTGCTGAGGCTTACCGCTCTCCATGGCGGCCTTCATATAGCCATCGAGCTCCTTCTTCATAATCTCCTCAGGGATGTCCTGACGGGAGACGTAGGTAGGATGCATGGAGGCTACCTGCAGGCAGATATCGTCGAGCAAGTTCTTGAAGTCCTCGGTGTTGGCTACGAAATCGGTCTCGCAGAAGAGCTCGACCAACACACCCAACTTGCCAGTGTGGTGCATGTAGCAGCCGATACGGCCCTCGGAGGCGTTGCGGGAAGCCTTGCTCTCCGCCTTGGCCATACCCTTACGGCGCAGCCACTCTTGAGCGGCCTTGACGTCGCCGTCGCACTCGTTGAGAGCGTTGCGACAATCTAACATGCCGGCCCCACTGAGTTCGCGGAGTTCTTTAATCTGAGCGGTAGTAACGTTAGCCATTAATCTTATACCTCGTGCAAATTCTGCCTAAAATTAGTCTTCAGCGCGCCAGACACCACCGGGGATGTCATTGTCGTTCTTCTCTTCGATGAAGTTCTGAGCAACTTCCTTGGTAATGGCCTCGGCGTTCTCAACTTCGGACTCTACCTCTTCGGCAGCAGCTTCCGTAGCGGCTACGGCGGCCTCTTCCAAGACGATCTCCATCTCGGACTTGCCTTCGATCACCGCATCGGCGATCTTGCTGGTCAAGAGGCGCACGGCGCGGATCGCGTCGTCATTGCCGGGGATGGGGAAGTCGATCACGTCGGGATCGCAGTTGGTGTCGACGATCGCTACTACGGGGATACCCAATTTGCGAGCTTCGTTGACGGCGATATACTCTTTGCGAGGGTCGACTACGAAGAGGGCGCCGGGCAATCTCTTCATATCCTTGATGCCGCCTAAGAACTTCTCTAAGCGCTTGCGCTCATCTTCCAGACGCAATACTTCCTTCTTGGTGAGGCTCTCATGGGTGCCATCCTCACGCATCCGCTCCAACTCGCGCAGGCGAGCGATACGGGTCTGGATGGTCTTCCAGTTGGTGAGCATACCGCCCAACCAACGCTGAGTCACGAAGAACTCGTTGCAGCGTACGGCGTCTTCGGCGATCGTATCCTGGGCCTGCTTCTTAGTCCCGACGAAGAGGACGGGGCGGGGCTCATCGACGGGAACGTCGCAAATGCGGCGGTTCTCGTAATCGTACTGCCCTTTGACGACGGCTTTCAAGAAGGCGTAAGCCTCTTTCAACTTAGCGACCGTCTTCTGCAGGTCGATGATGTAGATCCCGTTGCGCTGGGTGAAGATGAACTTCGCCATTTTAGGGTTCCAGCGACGAGTCTGGTGACCGAAGTGAACGCCAGCTTCTAAGAGCTGCTTCATGCTAATTAACGCCATTTTTTCCTCCTGGGTTTTGCCGACTGGAACTTGCCAGTCGCCTGGCGGTCTCTCTGCGCTCGCCCCTAACCGGAAAAGGTTCTCTCCCCCAAGGGACCCCGAGCGCTACGCCTGGACCGCTGTGATCTATAAGGCCCATCCGGCCCTTAAGACCAAAAATGAGCAGAGGCATTTTATCACTCTCCCTGTCCAGAGTCAAGGCGACCAGTTAGAGGATAAAGCGCGAGAGATCCCTACTCTGGGCGATATCTTGCAACTTAGCTTGGACGTACTGGCGGTCGATAGCGATCTTCTGGCCCTTCAACTGGGGAGCCTCAAAGGAGACCTCCTCTAAGACCCGCTCCAAGAGAGTATGTAGGCGCCGGGCCCCGATATTCTCCGTCTGCTCGTTGACTAAGCAGGCTAAACTGGCTAGCTCGGCGATGCCTTCGGGGGTGAATTCGACCTCTACCCCTTCGGTGGCCAAGAGCTCCCGATATTGGCGGGTGAGCGAGTTTTGGGGCTCAGTCAGGATCCTTTGGAAATCCTCTTGGCGCAGGCTCTCCAAGGTGACCCGAATGGGAAAGCGCCCCTGCAACTCGGGGATCAAGTCGGAGGGCTTACTCTCATGGAAGGCGCCGGCGGCGATAAAGAGGATGTGGTCGGTGCGCACCGGCCCCAACTTAGTATTGACGGACGAGCCTTCGACGATAGGCAAAATGTCGCGCTGTACCCCGCCCCGGGAGACGTCGGGCCCATGACCGCCCTCCCGACCGGCCACCTTATCCAGCTCGTCTAAGAAGAGGATGCCCTCGTTTTCGACTAACTTCAGGGCCTCGCGGCGCACCTCTTCGGGATCGAGCGCCCGGCGCGCCTCTTCTAAAGTTAAAAGCTGGAAGGCGCGCTGGATAGTGACCTTGTGCTTACTCTTCTTTTTGGGTAAGAGGCCGCCAAAGATGTCTTGGACGTTAATCCCCATCTCTTCGTTACCCGCCGATAAGACCTGAATCTCCGGGGGGCGGTCGTCTTCTAATTCTAACTCTATGGGGCGCTCATTGAGCTCCCCGGCGAGCAATTTCTGGCGCCATTGGGCGCGACTTAAGGGGGCGGAACCCGGCCCCTCGGTAGCTTGCATTTGGCTCTTAGCGGCGGAGGTCCAATTCCTAAAGGCCGAGGACCAGCCAGAATTAGCGCGCCCTCCCTTGCCCTCTAAGAGGTCGAGCAGGCGCTCTAGGGCCGCTAAGCGCGCTTGGGGCTGCAGAGTCTGCATCCGCCGCTGTTCGACTAAGCGCAAACCTACCAACGCCAACTCGCGGATCATAGACTCTACATCCCGCCCCACGTAACCCACTTCCGTATACTTGGTGGCCTCCACTTTGAGGAAGGGGGCCCCCACCAACTTGGCTAGACGTCGGGCGATCTCCGTCTTCCCTACCCCCGTCGGCCCTACCATCAAGATATTTTTAGGGATCACCTCGTCACGCAGGTCGGAGCCCAAAAGTTCGCGCCGGTAACGGTTGCGCAAGGCGATAGCCACCGCCTTTTTGGCCTTCTCTTGGCCCACGATAAAGCGATCTAAAGCCTCTACCACCTGGGCGGGGGTGAGGGCCTTCTCTAAACTCTCGCTCGATAAGGGCTCCTCGCTCTCCTCCGCCCCGCCCAAAGCTTGCCAATCGATCTCCTCAGCCGGAGCGGAGGGAATATCTTCGCCCTCTGACGCCGCTAAGGCCTGGCCTTCCGAGGAATTCTCTTTATTATTTAGCTCTTTCTCTTCCGCGGGACTAGTTTCTTCCGCGGGATTACTTTCCGCAACCGACTCTGAGCTAGGCGGCTCTGGAGCCGGCCCCTTTTGGGCTAACTCCTCCCCGAAGATAAAGGAGGGCACATAGTCGGTATACCCTTCCTCAACCGCCTTCTCTTGAGCCCCTTCCTTCTTCTCTAAGGAGGGGGACTCAGCCCGGCCTCCGCTTGCGGGCGGGGGGCTCTTAAAGTCTAAGGGCGAGAAGTTGGGGCCCATATCGACCAATTTCTTGGCCCAGGCCTTAAATTCAGGGCTCAATAATTCCGGCCCCTCATGGGGTTGGCCCTTACTATACTCTTCTAACTCGCGCAGGGCCTGGCGCAAAAATTCGGGCAAATCTTGGGTGGGATCGTAGCTCATAGCTCTAGCCTCAAGGTCTATTGAAGATAATCTCGCGCACCGCCTCCGGCTTCCAAGTATACTGGCGGCCGTCGCTAGTCAAGAAATGGATCTCTTGGGTGAGAAGATAACCGGAGAGCTGGCGTCCATCCTTAGTCTGGGCCTTATCTAAGCCCCAACTCTCGCGACTGAGAGTGAGCTTAGTGAGATCGGCGGGGGAGAACTCCGCGCTCTCGGAGGTCGTCTCTAACTGGAAGGACTTTGTATTACAGCGTCCCTGGTAGATCTCCCCGTTGTGGAGGTAGATAGTATCTACCCCAGCCGCGGGGGCGCTAGCCTCTGAGGCTGGGGGCGCCGGGGCGGGCGGGTTAGTCAATTGGGGTTGGGAGCTAACTTGGGGGGTGCGGGCCGCCTCTTGGAGGGCGGGCGAGAATTGGGCGCTTTCTTCTAAATCTACTTTCCGCTGGGGCGGCTCGCTAGCTGGAGGCGGAGCGCTAGGGGTAGAGCCGTCCTTTAAGGATTTAGCGTAGACGTAGCGCCCATCTTCAGAAGTAGGAGCAGGAGCAGACTTAGGGGTAGGGGCCGCGGAGTTCTGGGCGCCGCCCTCTAATTGGGGGCGCACGGGGGGAGGCGGAGTCTGGCCGGGCTGCAAGTAGTGGGGATTGCGCTCGGGGACCTCGGGAGCCTGCTCCCCTATAGCCTCTCCATAGCGCCCCTCGCCGCCAAAGCCAGGCACACCAAAGCCCGCCGAATAGTCGAGCAAGTTATTTTGGAAGCGCTTCCCGGAGAGAGAGTCGGGCCACAAGAGGGGCTTAAAGATAATGACCCCCTTCCCCACCCGGCGCAGGGCCGCTAAAGCGGGAGAGTCGGCCGCAAATTGTAGGAGCGGCTCCGTATCGCCTTCGACGGCCACCGCGCTATAGTAATCTTCGCCCAAAAGGGGCAAGAAGACGGTACATTGGCCGACGCCGGTCACGGTGGGATGCTTACTAAAGGTCAAGACTCCGCAGGCTAGGCCGTTATACTTGCGATCGCCCAACTTGCCCACGTGGGGCTTGCCGCGGAACTGTTTAGCGGAGAGGGCGTAGGCCTTCATCCCCAAATAGGGGGCGTAGCGCGCGTCGTAGAACCAGAGGGCGTGGCCCTGGCGCACCCAATCGATAAGGGCCGGCATCGCCTGGAGATCGAACTCCTCGAAGGGGACTTGCAAGATAAAGATCTTGACCGTGGGATCCTCTAAGATCTGTTGGACGTTATGGATATTGCCGCGGGTCATCACCTGAATGCCCAACTCGCCATAATCGTGGAACTCTTCTTCCCAGGTCTGACTCTCCATCTGGGCCCCCGCCCCCACGCTCAAAAAGAGTAGACAGCCAATTAACCAGGTCCAAGCCCGCCAGCGCAATAGAGACATACTCCTTAAGTCCTCTCGCTCCTAAAGATTTCCGCTCCCCTTCCGCGCTGGCCCATTAGGCCCCTTCATAAGTCTCCGCCGTCTAGCCCTACAACTCTCCCCGATCTTTTAGCGCTCCCTCTTTCCTGCGCCCCTTTTTCTTTTTGTAACAATTAGTCCCAAATTTAACTAGCTTTTAGAAACGGCAGATGGTATTGTTGGACTAAGATTTATCTTCTAGGAGGTAGAACGATGTTCGTTCCCGGCGCTTTTGGCTGCTCTCCCTTTGGCATTAGCCCTTCGCTCATGATGGGCTCGATGATGGGCATGGGGATGGGAGCCAATTTAGCTATGGGTATGGCCGGAGTCACTATGGCTTCCGTCGGTATCCCCATGGCTATGGCTACGATGGCCAACTCTATGCCCCTCATGGGCGGCAATATGGGCGGTTACGCCGGTTCCATGATCGGCCAAGGCTTAGGCGGCCTGCTGGGCGTCGGTCTGGGCTCTAACTTTGGGCCTTTGGGAATGATCGGAGGCGGCTTATTGGGCTCCATGTTAGGCGGCGGTATCGGTAGCGCCATCGGCAATAAGGTGGGCCAGAATAAGCAGCAAATGCCCCCTATGCCTCCTCCCATGCCCCCGCCCATGATGTATCCTCCCTTCATGGGTCAGCCCGGTCCCTTCCCCACTACCCCTCCCCCTATGCAGACTCCGCCTCCCGCGGCCAATCCTACCCCGCCTCCCAGCTCCCCTCCGCCCCCCAGTGGCGCCCCTAAAGAGGGAGCCGCTCCCGGTACTAAGCCCGGGACCCCCGCAGCTGAGCAGCCGGTAAGCGGTTCCGAGCCGGCGGGCGAGACCCCCAAGACGGGCGAGAAGGAACCTGCGGCGGGAACTACCCCTCCCCAGGGTCCGGCGGTCGCTCCCGAATTTTTTCAGGCCTTTTCAGCCGCTGCCGTTCCCGGGGCTGGCCCCAACTTAGGTAAGGCTGGAGCTAGCTCTATGGGGAGCGCCCAGGCCGCGTCTAGCGTCGGCAGTAAGAGCGCCCACTCTACGAGCGGCGCCCGCTCCTACGCTAGCCAAGGTTATAGCGCTTCCGCCTACGACGTAGCTAGCGAGCGCGACGATCGCTTCGGAGTAGAGAGCTACGGGGATCGGGACTACGACAATAGCTACAGCGTCGCCTGGTCCCGTTACGATGACGACGATGAGGAGGAAGAGCGCCCCATCTATAGCCCTGGCGACCTGCCTCGGCGCGGACGCGGCCCTCGGAGGGGTGGCGGCCCTAGGCGTCGACCCCCCTTAGGCGGCCCTTGGGGTCCGCCGCGCGGGCGTTACGGCGGTCCCCCTCTGGGCGGTCCTTGGGGGCCGCCGCGCGGGCGTTACGGCGGTCCCCCTCTGGGCGGTCCTTGGGGGCCTCCCGGCGGTCGCCACCGCATGATGAGTGAGGTTGGCGGACCCTTCCCTCCCGAGGGTCGCGAATTTAGAGAGGGAGAGGGTGAAGCCGAAAAGACGGCGGAGACTTAGTCCCCACTCCCTTTAGGAGCTGACCAACGCAGAGAGTTGACGATCTGCTCGGTCAGCTTTTCTACTTGGGGGGCCGCGCTCTTAGGGTACTCGCAGGTGAGAGTAATAAAGAGGGGGGCCGAAGCGGGCGGGCGGACGGCCAACATGCGCACCCAACCGCAGCGCTCGCCCTCTTGCCAGCGCCAAGTTATATCCTCTTGGCAGTCCCCTAAGGGCGAGACGATCCACCGCTGGGCCTGGGTGGGGATGTAGCCCTGACTGGCCTCTACTAGCCCTTGGCCCAAGATATTATGTTGGCCCCAGCCGCTCACTACTAAGGGCGAGCGCTTAGAACTAAAGGTCCGCCCATCGCCGTTAGCGGGGGGCGCTTGGGGGCGCAGCTCCTTAGGGTACTGGAAGCTAAAGCCAAAGCGCTCGTTGTAGTAATCCTTATACTCTACCTCCCCTCCCCAAGCTAAACCGCTCAACCAAGAGAGGCTGAAAACTAAAGCGCACAGCAGTAAAAGTCTACCTCGCAAAATTAAATCCCACTTTCTTCTCACTTAGCCCCAAAGGGCCAGATAACTAAAGGGAGCCCCTCTCCTAAGAGAGAGGCTCCCTAAAATTTTAACTCTCTAAGCCCCCCTCTCCTCCCCCTCATCCTTACCCTTTCAGGCCGCCTTGGGGGCTACCTCGCCCGAGTGGGAGGAGCAAGCCGCACAGCAACCCGCCGTCTGATGTAAGTAATGGTGGTTAAAGAGGTGGGCCCCAATGAGTATACAGCCGCCCAGAGCGCCTACGATCTCCGCGCCCCAGTGGCCCAAAAGGTCGTGCAAGGGATGGGCCCCTAAGATCATAGCTAAGGCCACGCTCCCTAAGATAATAACTAGAGCCTGACGGTGACGCATCCAACCGGTCACTAAGGCTACGCAAGCCACGGGGACGATAAGGGCCGTCATATAGAAATGCCACTTCTCATCTAAATGGAAATGGCTCCCCAAGAAGGGCAAGAGCGCCAAAAAGAGGGGCAAGATAGTGCAATGGATAAGGCAAGCCGTCGATAAGACGACCCCCAATAAATCTAAACCGCGTAACGGAGCCCTCTTCCGGGTTTCTACTCTCTTCTCACTCATCATCTCTTGCGCCCCCATCCCTTTCTCAATCTCTAAAGCTAAATGATAATAGTTTTTCATTAGCAGATTGTCAAGGGTTAAATAGGGCGGGAAAGGTACCGATTGAACCTTTAGTTAACTTCTGTTAACTTTTGCGGCGAAGGAAGGGGGAGGCCAGGGAAGAAGCCAGCTCCCCGTTGGCCCAATTTAGGTGGAGTATATTTTAATGAGCGTAGTTAGTAATTGGCGAGTAGCGACTAGTACTTTACTCTTGGCCCTAGCCGCCCTGGCGGTCCCGGGGGCTGTGGAAGCCAGAGAGTCGCTAGACGACCTCTACATCTCCTCTCCGCTCTTTAAGATCGAAGATGTCTGGCCCGCCCCAGAGACGACTCCGCCCGCTATCGAGCCCTTTATCCAGGAGACGGAGGCCCTGCCCGCCGAGAACCTGCCCCTCTTAGAGCCTCAGACCCCGCCCTTGCCGCCCGCTTTTAGCGTCCCGGCGGCCGCTGGACCCCAAGACATAGTTACCGAATGGGGCTACGGGGTACGCGAAAATAAGTATAACGCCGCGATCTTTAAAGCTACGGACGCTTGGCCCCATAGCGACAAGGTACCCCTCCATCCCCTCTTACTCAAATCTCTCTTGGCCTGCGAGAGCGGCTTCGATCCCTTAGCGGTCAGTTATACGGGGGCCATGGGGATCGCCCAATTGACGCCAGAGACGGCGCGCCGCTTCGGACTCGATTGGTCCTCTAGCCGCGACCCGCAGCGCGCCATTCCGGCGGGGGTCAAAGTCTTAGCCGAGAAGGCCCAAGTCGTCCTCTATCCGGGCGCCTATCACAAATTGATGGGCCTGCCGCCCGAGCGCTGCCTCTACGCTCAAAAGGTAGACGCCGCCTACCAGAGTTGGGGCGAGCCCAGCGTGGAGCAATATTGGCATTTGATGTTAGCCGCTTACAACGGGGGCGGCGGCACTATCTTGCGGGCTATGGCCGTAGCTAGCGATCGCGGCTTAGATCCTAGAGAGTGGTCTAACCTGGTGGGCGACTCCAGTAACCCTCAAAATACGCCTCTCTACTTAGCCTGCCGAGAGATCTTCGGCCGGGGCGCGGCCAATAAGTACCGGGAAGTAGCTAACTACCCGCTCAAAGTCTTAAAGCTCTACAATAAGTCGGTACCCGCCCACCACCAAGTGAAGTTGATCTAATCTCCCTGGGGAGACTGGCGGGCGGCCCTCTCCGCCGCCAGCTGGGTATACTTAACTTTGCGCCCCTTAGCCTGCTCGACGGGGTAGTGCTCTTCATTAATAGCCATCTTCTCTAAAAGGGCTTGGGCTAAGTCGATCTCCAAAGCGTCGGCTAAGGTCAAAAGGTAAGAGAAGATATCGGCTAACTCGTAGGCGTATTGGCGCTCTCCCCCCTGGACCTCGGCGGCTATCTCCCCATTCTCCTTAAAGCGACAGAGCTCTAAAAATTCGGCGCACTCTACGCTGAGGGCGATGGCTAGATCTTTAGGGTTATGGAACTTCTTCCAATCCCTAGCGTCGCGAAAGGCTATCACCTTCTGGCGCAACTGGGCCAAGGTCGTCCGCTCTTCTAAAGGGTAATTCACGGAGCGCTCTCCTGGGCCGGGGCGGGCTCCTGGGCCTCTTCAGCGGCCGACTGAGACTCTCCGCCCTCTGGCGTCCCCTGGGCGGCGTTAGCCTTCTCCACAGCCGCTTTTTCAGCCGCGGCCTTTTCAGCGGCCGCCTTCTCCGCCGCGGCCTTAGCTTGAGCGGCTTTAAGCTCCGCCTCTTGGCGCTCAATCTCCGCTAAGGCCCGCTCCGCTTCCTTAGTATTCTTGTCTAGCTGCAGGGCTTTAGTAAACATCTCTTTGGCCTCCGCGCGTTTTTTAAGAGCCATTAAGGAGCGGCCGCGGATGAGATAAGCCTCTAAGAGCTCCGGATTCTTCTCGTAGGCCCGGGCGGCCGCTTGGGCGGCCGCCTCGTAGCGCTTATTGAGCCACATCTGATAGGCTAAAGCGGCGGCGCTCAAATCGGGGCGCTCCATCTGGGCCCTGACCTTATCTAAATTGGCCGTCCCTCCCAACTTATTGCCCATCTCCAGTTGCAAAATACCCAAACTGAAGCGGTAGAGGGGGCTATCGGGATTTAAACGCAAAGCGTCGCTCAATTCCGCGTTGGCCCGCACCTTATCCCCCTTAGCCCGCAATAAGATCCCCAAATTGTAGTGGCCTTTGGCCATATCTGGGCGCAAACGCACCGCCTCGCGCCACTCTAACTCCGCCTTCTCTAAGTCCCCCTCAATCCAGGCTAAGACCCCAGCCATATAGCGCGACTCCGGACCCCCGCCCGGAGCGCGGCTCAACTCCCCGATCGCCTCCCGAGCCTTATCGAGTTGGCCCATAGAGACGTAACATTGGCTAAGCATCCCCCAGCCCTCTATAAATTGGGGGCGCAGACCGGTCAGCCTCTTTAAGAGGGGCTGGGCCTTCGGATACTCCTCTAAGGCCATATAGCAGATAGCGGCCATATAGAGGGCGTCGGCGTAGCCAGGATCGATCCTCAAAGCCCGCTCTAGATATTTGAGAGCCTGGGCCCAATCCTGATTGGCGGCATAGGTGCGAGCCTGCTGGTACTCTTGGACCGCGCTCACCTGCTGGGAGGCGGCGGGCAGAGCTAAAGCCATAACTAGAGCTAAGATTAGGAGCCCGGCCTTGAAGATACGCATCTACTCCTCCTTCTCATGGACCTCTACCTAGAGAGGCTCACTGGGCGCAAGCCTGCTGGCGATTCTCGCGCACTACGGTAACTAAGACCATACCCGGATATTGGCTGCCCTCTTCGATGCGGGCCGCAATCTGGTTGGCTAAGTGGGCCACCTCTAAGTCGCCCACCACTTTGGGATTGACGAAGACGCGCACCTCGCGCCCGGCTTGGATGGCGTAGACCTGCTCGATGCCCTCAAAGCTAGCGGCGATGCGCTCTAAGTTCTCTAAACGCTTAATGTAATTCTCCACATTCTCGCGCCGCGCTCCGGGGCGGGCGGCGGAAATGGCGTCCGCGGCCTGCACTAACATCGCCTCCAAGGTGCGCTGCTCTATATCTTCGTGGTGGGCCTGGACGCAGTGGACTACGGCTTCATTCTCTCCGTATTTCTCACATAAGCGCCCGCCTACGATGGCGTGCGGCCCCTCCACATCGGCGGTCACCGCCTTGCCCACATCGTGCAAGAGACCGGCCCGGGCGGCGATCTGGGTATCTAAGCCCAACTCGGAAGCCATGCGAGCCGCTAAGAAGCTGACCTCTAAGGAGTGGCTGAGCATATTCTGCCCGTAAGAGGTGCGAAAACGCAGCCGCCCCAGATACTTAATGAGCTCCGGACGCAAGCCTGTCACCCCCGCCTCTAGAGCCGCCCGGTCGCCCTCGGCCATAATGCGCTCTTCCATCTCCCGCTTAGCGCTAGTTACCATCTCTTCGATCTTGGCGGGATGGATGCGCCCGTCGGCCACCAACTTCTCTAAGGTCAAGCGGGCGATCTCCCGCCTAATGGGATCGAAACTGGAGAGCAAGACCGCCTCGGGCGTATCGTCAATAATGAGATCGACCCCGGTCAAATTTTCGATAAGACGAATATTGCGCCCCTCGCGTCCGATAATGCGCCCCTTCATCTCGTCGGAGGGCAAGTTGACGACGGAGAGGGTAGACTCTACGACCTGTTCGGCCGACCATTTCTGGATGGCCATGGCGATAATGCGCCTGGCTTTGGCGTCCGCCTCCTCTTTGGCGTTCAGTTCCGCCTGGCGAATGCGCCTAGCCAAAGTGAGGTGATTTTCGCGCTCTACCCGCGCTAAGAGTTCGGCCTTAGCCTCGGCCTCGCTCAAACCGGCCTGGCGCTCGAGAGCCTGGCGCAAGCCCTCCTCCCCTTCCGTCAAGAGGCGCTGCCGCTCATGCAACTGACCTTGCAACTGGTTGAGCCCTTCCTCCTTGGCCTGCAGGTGGCCCAGCTGGGTACTGAGCCCCTTCTCTCGCTCCAAGAGTTGGGCTTCTTTCTTCTCAACCTCGATCTGGCGCTGCTGGAGCGTCTCTTTAGCCGCCTCCTGCAGGGAGCGCAACTCCTCTAACTCCCGCTCCGTATCCGCCCGCAGCTTAGCCGCCGCAGCCTCAGCCTCCCGAGCGCTCTCATCTTTGAGGGCGGCAGCCGCCTCTTCCGCCTGGCGGTGGATCTTATCCGCCGTGCGCTGGGCGATCTGCTGTCGACGCACCTCCAAGCGCACCCCTATGATCCAGCCTATAGCCAAAAACAAAAGGCTAGCTACCATTACCATTATTTGATCTAAAATGGTTAGCATACCCATACTCTTACTCTATCTCTAAGCCTCTCTCGGTTGAGCTCCAGAGGCCAAAATGCAAATGATGATCTTTCCCTCCTATTTTAGTACTATCTAGACCAAGAAACCTGCTTCCTAAGAGTCAAATTCGCTAGCTAGAGCCTCTAAGGCCCCCCTTATTTGGGAGGGGGTAAAGCCCCTGGCTGCCAAGAAGCGGTAGATAGAGGGCAGAGAGCGCCCCTTACTCTGCTGGCGCTGGGCTAAAGCTAGGGCCCGCTCCCGAAATTCTGCTTCCTCTTCCTCTCTAGAGCGACCCTGGGCTGAGAGCTCCTCCCAAATCCCGGGCTCCACCCCTTTAGCCCGCAACTCGGCCTCTAAGCGCTTAGGCCCCCAACCGCGGCTAGCAGCGGAAGCCAACAGGCGCTCCGCGTAGCGCCTATCGTCTAAGTAGCCCCACTCCCTACAGCGCTCTACCAAATGGTCCGCTAAAAGAGGAGAGCACCCCTTAGCCAAGAGTTTTTGCCTCAACTCCTGGCCAGAGTGCTCTCTGACCGTTAAAATGCGCAGAGCCCGCTCTAAGAAGGAGCGTTCCTCCTCCCGAGCCCAGGAATCCGCCACTAAGCTAGACCTCTGCTCCAGGCGCCGCAGTCCCCTCTTCCGGGGCGACGCCGCTCAATTTCTGGCGGATCTGCTCGTCGATCTCGTCCGCCACTTCGGGGTTCTGCTCTAAGAAGATGCGGGCGTTATCCTTGCCCTGGCCTAAGCGCATATCGCCCCAGGAGTAGTAGGCCCCCGACTTAGTAATTAAGCCTTGCTCTACGCCTACGTCGATGAGACTGCCCTCTCTGGAGATCCCCCGTCCGAAGAGGATATCAAACTCCGCGCTCTTAAAGGGCGGCGCCAACTTATTCTTGACCACTTTGACCCGAGCCCGATGGCCCACATTCTCCGCTCCCGACTTAATGGCGTCCCCTTTGCGCACGTCCATGCGCACCGAAGCGTAGAACTTCATAGCCCGGCCGCCCGGAGTAGTCTCCGGATTGCCAAACATGACCCCGATCTTTTCGCGGATCTGGTTAATAAAGATGACCGCCGTGCGCGACTTGGAGATGACCGCCGTCAACTTGCGCAGCGCCTGGGACATGAGGCGGGCCTGGAGACCGACGTGGGAGTCGCCCATATCGCCCTCAATCTCCGCTTTGGGCACCATGGCCGCCACGGAGTCTACGACTATGACGTCGACCGCGTTGGAGCGCACTAACATCTCCACGATCTCTAAGCCCTGCTCGCCCGTATCGGGTTGGGAGACGTAGAGGTCGTCGATATTGACCCCTAAATTGCGAGCGTAGACGGGATCGAGGGCGTGCTCGACGTCGATAAAGGCCGCCACGCCGCCCATCTTCTGAGCTTCGGCGATAATCTGCAGGGCCAGAGTCGTCTTACCGGAAGACTCCGGACCGTAGATCTCCGTAACGCGCCCCCGGGGCACCCCTCCGATCCCTAAGGCCAAATCTAAGGACATGGCCCCGGTGGGGATGACGGGCACTTCAAAACGGCCCCCCGCCTCCCCCAACTTCATGATGGAGCCCTTCCCGAAGGCCTTCTCTATCTGGCTAACCGCTACATCGAGCGCTTTAATCTTATCCATCTCTTCTTCCTCTCCACTCGTCCAACCTAGAGAGCGGCCAGCCCTCCAGCCGAGCGCCCCCCACACTCCACTTATACCGCCAACTGGGCCCCCCAAGGTGGCCCAGCTGTAAGCAAAATTTTAACCTTTAGTGATCTTCTGATTACAGAATTATAAACCGCGCCCCAGCCCTACTTAGGCTAAGTTATCGCGGTAGAAGAGTTTAATCTGGGCGATCTGCTCAGCTAGGGGATTGAGCAACTGACTAGACATGCGCGGAGAGAGGAGAATAGGATCGCTCTCCTTCTGATCGCGCTCAATGTAGAGGGGCCCGCCCGTGGCCAGATTGTCGAAGTTCTCCTGACAATGGAGGATCCCCACCGCCAACTTATAGACTAAGCAGCACTCTTCGTAGGGATTGACCGGAAAATCGCGCCCCCAACTATCGACGATCTGGGCCGTCAACTCTTTGACGGTGATCGGGCCCTGCTGGCGCTTCAAGATCCGCCGCATCACCTCTACGACCGGCATATGTTTACTCGTCTTCTGGGATCCGCTCATTAAGCTCACAAACTCAACCCTCCGTGGCTAATCTTGGCCGAGACTCCCTCTCAGTCCAGTTCCGGAGGGCCTTTCTTCTTGTCTCTTTTCGAGCCCTCCTGCCTCCCCTCAAGCCGCCTCTCCCCTCCGCGCCCTCTCCCGCTCCCAGAACAAAAAAAAAATACCCGACTAAGTCAGGTATCGAAAGTGGGTCTTTGGCGGGAGAGACGGGATTCGAACCCGCGACCTCCGGCGTGACAGGCCAGCGCCCTAAGCCTCTAGGCCACTCCCCCATGCCTACAACCCTTATCCCTCTAGACTACTTAGAGTCTAGATGGTGCCGAGGCCCAGAGTCGAACTGGGGACACTGCAATTTTCAGTCGCATGCTCTACCAGCTGAGCTACCCCGGCGTAATCTGTTGTCAAAGAGTAAGGATGGCGGGAGAGACGGGATTCGAACCCGCGACCTCCGGCGTGACAGGCCAGCGCCCTAAGCCTCTAGGCCACTCCCCC
>CALUQR010000004.1 GCA_944322965.1 Vulcanimicrobiota bacterium | reverse complement strand
CCAGCCAAGCCCAAGCCCAGGATTCTCAGGCCCAGGCCCAAGTTTCCCAAGAGGAGGCCCAGGCTAAGGCCGAGGCTCTGCAAGAGCTCCAAGATCAGGCCCAGAATGCTAGGACGGCGGCCGACGCTAAGCGGGAGGCAGCCACCCAAGCCCAGAGCGAGTTGGCCCAGGCCCAAGCTGAGGCCCAAGCCGCCCAGTCTAAGACTAAGAGCGTAGAAGAGGAAGGAGAGCAGAAGGAAGTCCCCGACCAAGAGGCTATCGACGCCGCCAATGCTAGGGTCGCGGCCGCCGAGGCTAAGGCTCAGCAGGCGGAGCGAGAGGCCCAAGAGGCGGAGCAGAACGCCCAGACTATTGAAGGCTTAGTCCAGTCTCTGACCGGCGAAGAAGAGCAAGCCGCCCAGGAGGCCCAGCAGAAGGAAGAGGTAGCCGCCCAGGATCAAGAGGCGGCCCAGGGTGCGGAAGAGGAAGTAGGCCAGGCCGAGGAGGGCGCCCAAGCCGCTCAGACTAAGGCCGACGAGGCTCAGAGTGCGAGCGATACTAAGGCTTCTGAAGCCGCTCAGGGCGAGCAAGAGTTAGAAGAGAGCCACGAGAAGGCCGGCCAAGCTAACCAGCAGAGCCAGGAGGCTAAGAACCCCTTAGAGCAGGCTCAGCGCGACTACGACAATATGATGAATAGCTTCCAGGACGCTATGCAGCGCAACGCCTCTCCCACGGGCAGCGCGGGCGGTCCGGGCGGCAGCTCAGGCGGTAGCTCGGGCGGCGGTTCCGTAGGCGGCGCCAGCGGCGCTAGCGGCGGCGGTGGGGTCAGCGGCTCCAATGTCAGTCCGGGCGTGCGCGAGGTCGACCTCTCCGCCTGTTCCGACGAAGCGGTAGCTACGGCTATCGACTCCTTCTTAGAGGCTAAGGGCTCCCCCGCCCCCGAGGGCGCAGGCCAGGTCTTTGTGGAGGCCGGTAAAGAGTTTGACGTCGATCCCTTAGTCTTAGTGGCCATTGCCGGCCAGGAGACCCAATGGGGCACGCAAGGCTTAGCCTTAGACGGTATGTTGGGCGTAGGCGCCTACGACTCTAATCCCAATAATGCCATTGAGAACCCCGCCTACGCCGGCTTTGTAAATCAGATCCGGGCGGGCGCCGAGACCTTTGCCAACTTGCGGGCTGAGAATGGCTCTTCTTCTGAGGATCCCTTAGGGAAGCAGATCGACGCCGTAGGTAAGAGTTGGGCTACCGACTCCAACTGGGCCAACGGGGTCAAGAGTATCTACTCCGATATGGTCAATCCCTACATGGTGGAGAATTGCCCGGGCGCTAAGAGCGGAGTGGGCCGCTTAGAGCAGACCCAGTGGGGCTTAGACTTGGCCCGAGACGCGGAAGCTAACGCCACTGGCTCCGGAGGTTGGTGTTATAAGTACGTGGCCGAGGCCATCGCCCGCCAGGGCGGCGGCGAATTGTGGGGCGGTAGCGCCTATATGGCCGCCGACCAGTTGGCCCAAAACGAAAACTTCGAAGAGGTGACCGGCCTGACGGAAGAGGATTTAGTCAATCTGCCCGCCGGTTGCGTCGTCGTTTGGGACCAAGGTAACGGCCACCCCCACGGCCACATCTTAGTCTCCCTGGGCGACGGGCGCGAGGCCTCCGACGTCATTCGGCCTATGACCCAAGGATATGGGACTACCTTCCGCGTCTTCCAACCCGCCCGTTAGCTGGGCTTCTAACTTCTAAGAGCAATAACTAAAGGGTAATTCCCCGTTGCGAGAGCCTGGGAGGCTCTCGCAACGGGGAATTATTTTGTCCCCTTTAAGACTAGATAGCAAAGCAAAATACGGTATATTGAAGGTAAAATGACTCTTAGAAAAAGTTAAATATAACTCAATAGATATAAAAATATAATCTTACGATGGGAAAGGAGTCTGGAGATGAATTTAGATGCGGTCTCTAATTTATCCATTTTGGCCCAGCAACAGCGCGGCGGCAAGGTAGATGGGCGCGGTCCGGCCTCGGCCCAGACTTTACCGGCTGAAGAGCCCGAAGTTAAGGGCGATCGCTTTGAGGCTAGCGGTTTAGAGGATCCTTGGGCTGAGTTAGAGGCCGAAGAGGAGTTGGAGAGTTTGGAGGAGTCCTCCGATTTAGAGGGCGATTACGAATTAGAAGAGGATCTTGAATTAGAGGAAGAGGGTTGGGAAGAGGAGGAGCGCCCTGAAGAGCGCGAGGACCGGGAAGAGGGGTCTTCGCGCCGCCGTTCGCGCCGCATCGCCAATGCGGAGACCGTAGAAGCCGAGCCCCAACCCGAAGCGGGGCCGCTGGCGGAAGGTGTGAGCGATAGCCAAAAGCGCTCTGAAAATCCCTATTCTCAAGAGGCGGGCGTCATGCTGGATAAGATGGGCGCCTCTTTTGGCGATTTCCAGAGCGATAAGCTCCAGGAGGTCTACGCGGAGCTGGATTCGGTCAGCTCCGTCGATTTGGGGGTCCAGCGCAGTACTAGCGTTAAGAGCGTAGCTGATCGCCAAGTGAAGGTGGCCCAATTAAACTTAAATACGCGCCAACGCCAAGAGGAGGTAGAGGAGGGCCAAGCGCAGGTCCAGAGGGCCAATGAGGAATTGGCCCAAGTCCAGGCCTCCGGTTCCCAGGAAGGGAAGGAGGCTACTACCCGCCAGCGCTTAGAGAGCCAGGAGCAGCGTTTAGAAGGTCTGCAGCGGGAACAGCAGCAACGCTTAGAGGAGCGCCAGCGTTTAGAGGAGCGTCAAAAGGAGCTCCGCCAAGAGGTAGAGGAGGCCCGCCTCTCGGGGGATGAGGGGCGCTATCAAGCTCTGCAGCAGGAGTTACAGGGGGTCAATTTACAATTGCAGGCCGTGCACATCTTGTGGCAAGGTTTGCAACAGGAGATTGAAGGTTTAGGTCAGGAGATAGGCTCCACCCGCTCCCAGTTAGAGCAAGAGGAACGGGATAAGCGCGAGTTGCAAGCGTCTAAAGTAGCCCAGGCCCAAGAGAAGCAGCGCACGGCCCAAGGGGAGTTGAGCCAAGCCCAGGATCAAGCTCAGAGCGCCCAAAGCGAGTTGCAGAGCGCCCAAGACCAGGTAGACCAGCGCTGGGAGGAGATCCAGGGCGGAGCGGGCTCTCTGGAGTACGCTCACAATAGAGCCCAGATAGTCTACGATATGGCCCGAGATTTAGATTCCGAGTACGTCTCCCTCGAGGCGGAGTGGCAGAGCGCCCAGAGCGAGGCCCAGGCCCTCCAGTCCGACCTCTATATGGCCAATGAGCGCCTCTTAGAAGCTAAGGAAGAAGTCTTGCGCATCTTGCAGGAGAACGGAACTCAGCTTATGGACTCATCCGCAGCTGGCAACTCCCAGCCGGCCGCCCAGCCTCCCGCCCAAACTCAGGAGGAGGGGGGACTTATGCCCGCCTCGGGGGATTCGTCTCCGCTCAATTCCCAGGCCCTGATGGAGGCCCTAGAAGAGCTGCGCCAGGCCCAAGAGGAGCAAGCGCGCTTGCAGGAAGAGTCCCAAAAGGCCCAAGCCCGCGCGGATGGACTGCACGAGGAACTGACCGTCTTAGGGGAGGAGGCCGTCCAATCCGTCCACTACCAACAGGAGCAAGAGAGCCAATATAACCAGCTGCAGATCGAGGAAGCGGGCCGCCAACAGCTCTTAGTAGGCGATAAGGAGCGCCAAGAGATAGCCCAAGAGTGGGCGCAGAGCGCCCAAGTCCAAGAACAAGGGGCCCAGCGCCAGGAGCGCGTCGGAGAGAGCCGCTTGCAAGAGGAAGAGGAGCGCTTAGACTTTAGGGAGGAGGAGCTGAGCTCCTTGCAAGCAGAGGGCGAGCGCTTAGAGTTATATTACCAGCAAGTAGTAGAGGAGGGGCAGGCCTGGGAGGATGAGGAGCTGGAAGAGATAGGGCCGCTACTCGATCTTAAGGGGTAATAAAGAATAAATGGGGCTTATCTATTTACTATGGGCTCCATTTATGGTACTTTCTTAGAAAATAGTGGATAGGTGCGCCCTTTTGCGCAAAGGGAGCACCTGGGTCTTTTTTTTAGCATATCCTGAGGTTCGAGGAGGAACTTAATGGACTTTCTATCTAAATTAGGGCGCAGACCGGGAGGGCGCTGGATAGGCCTTTGCTTATTTGCAGCGGCCTTTTTGTTGGTCGCTCTCTTACCCGGCTGTGGCAGTTCGGGTAGCTCCTGGACAGGGGGAGCCTATCCCGAGGACAAGCAGAATGTCGTCTTCAACTTTACTGACGGCCAAGGCGGCTATAACGTCCCCGCAGGTACGAAGCAGGTTCGCTTTACTGGCCAAGATGGGACTCGTCACGTCCTGTACGAAGCTACTAGGGACTTCGCCGCTACCATCACCCTGACAGATGTTCCGGTCAAGACTACCGGTTTCGTCCTCGAATACTTGGACGCTAATGGCCAGCTTTTAGGCCTCTGTCCCATTAAGAGCGAGCTCAGCCTGTATGAGGCTACTAATATTAACGTGCCCCCGGTACAGCCGCTCGCCAATGTGATAGAGTCTAGCACTATTGAGCCTGACGAGATTCCGGCTTTAGGAATCAATCAGGATGAGACCTTCCAGGCTATCCTCATCTTAGAGGGCGGCTTGCAGGCCGACGTCACTAATTACGTGACCGCTACCCCTCAGGATAATACTATCGTCAAGGTAGAGGGTAATAAGGTTGTCGGTTTAGCCGCCGGTACTACGGAAGTTCAACTGAGCCTCTTAGATTACACCTTCCCCACCCCCATTAAAGTGACCGTCGATCCCGGTAACGTCGTTACTGGTATTCGTATCAAGCCCGGCGAGGATGTGTTGACTCTGGGCGAGTCCTTACAGTTGACCGCTTGGGCCGACTACAGCCAAGGCGAAGACGTCCAGTTAGACGCTGCGCAGGTAGAGTGGAGCTTCGAGCCCGCCGACGCTAAGGTGACTTTAACCCCCGGTCCCGACGCCGGTAAGGCTGTCGCGACCTTAGAGAGCGCTGCAGGCGCTACCGTCGGTGTGGTGACGGTCAAAGCTATCGCCACCATCCAAGTGGGCGAAGAGACGAAGAGTATGGAAGCTACGGCGGCTATCACTCTGACTGACGCTACGGTAGTAAGTATTGAAATTAAGCGTACCGACTCCGCTCCCGCCGGTCTGACTGACGAGCAGATCTACTCTTCCGGCGAAGGCAGTACCGCCCAATTTACGGCCACTCTGCATTATAGCGATGGTACTAGCAAAGAGAATAACGATGGCGTAGCTTGGAGCAGCTCCGCCGAAGAGACGGCCGCTTTCCAGAACTCCACCCCCGGCTTATTGCAGGGCGTCAAGGCTAGCGCTATCCCCGTAACCGTTAAGGCTACTCGCGGTACGGTAGAGTCTAATACTATAGAGATTACGGTCGTCAATCCCGGTATCGACGTTCTGGCCTTCAACTTTGAAGACATCAACGCCGTCGTCGGCGTGCCCTACTCTGGCATTAAGATCGAAGCTACCTACGGTAACCAAGAGACGCAGAACGTCAGTGGTCAGCCCGAGACCAAATTGAGCCTGGTGGCTGAGAGTGGAGAACCTCTTGAGGGGTATGCTACTTTTGAAATTGGTAGCGACGGTCAGAGCGTGACCATGAATCCTCTCAAAGCTACTGATACTACGGTCTACTTAAAGGTAGAGCACGATGAGTATCAGGGCGCCGTATCCCGCATTCCTGTGACCATCATTAATGATGGTTACAATATATTGATGTTGACCTTTATAGACGACGTGGGCAGAGAGTATGCTATCAATGCTTTCAACGCTCCGTCTACCGCTACCGTTGCTACTTCTCAAAAATACCGTATCGGTTTGCCCATCGGTCGTACTTATACGATGAAGATTATGGGTAGACTCCATAGCGAAGGCGAGGATGCTCCTCTTCGTGATATAACTGGTAACTATATCTTCTCCGACTCCATCCCTTGGGATGCCGCCGTTCCGGATGAAGATAAAACGATCACCGCTCCTGTGGTGGAGTTCGAGCAGCAGGGTGAGGCGCCCGCAGAGCCTACGCTCGTACGTTCTTATCCGATCTCTGTCCTTAATAAAGTCTTCGATCGCGAACAGGGTGTGTGGGGATGGAGTGAAACCCCGCAGATCGGCTCCTGGGATTTTGCTGACGATATTGGCTGGAGCGACGGTAAAGAGTTCTTAGCCGAGGGTTCCGATCCCGACGCTCTGGTGGCCGACGCTAGCTTCGGCTTGGGTGGAGAGAAGGATGGCTCCGTAATTGTAGCTATTCGTTCTAAGGTGCCCGGCGAGAGTGATGGAGGGCCCACGACGCCTATCTTTAAGACTGATGGCCAGCCCTACATTGGCGATATGCGTGTCGTAGTCTACCCGGTCAAACCGGCCGTCGATAAACTGGGTATGAGCAATATCATTCCGCGCGGTGAGAACTGGAAACCCAGCGCCAGCGCTACCTATTCCGATATGATTCGGGTAGGTGATGATGAAACTCCGCGTATCGTCAGTCTGACGGAAATTAAACCCAACGAGATGGCCACTAAAGTCGGTTTCTCTCTCGATACTACCAGCTTGCAGAATGTTGACTGGATTACGAGTAAGGAGATGACTGAGGACGGGTACACCTCCATTAAGAATACTGACGACATTCCCGAAGCTACTAAGAAGATCGGCCAGACGGCTGCTATGATTATCTACTACAGTGAGGCTACTCACGAGAACGTGGAGCATAGCGGTATAAGGGCTGGCTCCAAGTGGTATAGTTTCCACGCTGACAAGGCGGACGGTAGCATTACCCTTGGTCCTCCCAACATTAAGAGCGCTAATGTAGTCATCCAGTATGCTGACGGTCGCGAGATGACTCCCGTCGTTGGCACTAAGGGTGGCAATGATGAGACCTATGAGCTGCAGCGTGGAGAACGGTTCGTCTTCTACCTGAATGAGGTCGTATTGAGCGATGATACTCCTAATCCCAATCCCCTGAAGACGGGAGCTAGATACGACATCATAGGAACTTCAGAGGACAGGGTGGTTATATTGGAAGACCGTCCTGGTACCACAAAGCCGGAAGTGCCCTATGTAGTTAAGTCTGAGCAAGATCTCCCCGTTGACGCTACTAACTCGGTGACGCTGACGCCAGAGAGTGCGGCTTACTTTAACGCCTCTTCTTGGATTAAGAGAATCATCGTCAAACTTATCGACTAATCCCCCTCTAGGGTTTAAGCCCTAAACGACCGTTCCCCGCAGGCCCCTGGGGCCTGCGGGGAACTTTTTTATGGGTCTCTTCTATAGAAATGCTAGCCTACTTAGAGGCAATAAAAAAATCCCCTGGGCAGAGCTTTTTAAGCTCTGCCCAGGGGATCTACCCTTAGGGGTTAGGACTTAAAAGAGAGTCTACTTAATCTCTTTTAAAGCCTCAGCCACGGCTACGGCGGTAGCTACGGTAGCGCCCACCATGGGGTTATTGCCCATCCCTAAGAAGCCCATCATCTCTACGTGGGCCGGTACGGAGCTGGAGCCGGCGAACTGAGCGTCGGAGTGCATGCGGCCCATAGTATCCGTCATACCGTAAGAGGCCGGGCCGGCCGCCATATTGTCGGGGTGTAAGGTGCGACCCGTACCGCCGCCCGAGGCTACGGAGAAGTACTTCTTACCCTCTTCGACGCACTCTTTCTTGTAAGTGCCCGCTACCGGGTGCTGGAAACGGGTGGGGTTAGTAGAGTTGCCGGTAATGGAGACGTCTACGCCCTCTAAGTGCATGATGGCCACGCCCTCGCGCACGTCGTCCGCTCCGAAGCAGCGCACCTTGGAGCGCTCGCCCTTAGAGTAAGCTACTTCCTTGACCACTTCGATCTTGCCCGTATAATAATCGAACTTGGTCTCCACGTAAGTGAAGCCGTTGATGCGGGAAATGATCTGGGCCGCGTCCTTGCCTAAACCGTTCAAGATGACCCGCAAGGGGATCTGGCGAGCCTTGTTGGCGTTATTGACGATACCGATAGCGCCCTCAGCCGCCGCAAAGGACTCGTGACCGGCCAAGAAGGCGAAACACTTAGTCTCGTCGCTTAAGAGCATAGCCCCTAAGTTGCCATGGCCTAAGCCCACCTTGCGGTCCTCAGCTACCGAGCCCGGAATACAGAAGGCCTGTAAACCGACGCCGATCAGACGAGCCGCCTCCGCCGCCGTAGGAGCCTTCTTCTTGAGAGCCAGAGCCGCGCCCATAGTGTAGGCCCAACAGGCGTTGTCGAAAGCGATGGGCTGCACTTTGCGCACGATGTCGTAAGGAGCTACCCCGTGAGCGTCGCAAATAGCCTTAGCCTCTTCTAAGCTGGCAATGCCGTACTCAGCCAGCACAGCGTTAATCTTATCAATACGGCGTTCGTAACTTTCAAATAATGACATTCTGCTAGCTCCCTATTCCTGACGAGGATCGACGTACTTGACGCCTTCGGCAAAGCGACCGTAACTGCCAGTCGCATCCTTCAAAGCCTGAGCGGGCTCCACACCCTTCTTGATAGCGGCCATCATCTTGCCCAAGTGGACGAATTCGTAACCGATAATCAAGTTGTCCGCGTCTAAAGCGATGCGGGTCACATAACCCTCAGCCATCTCTAAGTAACGAGAGCCCTTAGCCTTGGTGCCGTACATAGTACCGATCTGGGAGCGTAAGCCCTTACCTAAGTCCTCTAAACCGGCGCCAATAGGTAAACCGCCCTCCGAGAAAGCGGTTTGAGAGCGACCGTAAACGATCTGCAAGAAGAGCTCGCGCATGGCGACGTTGATAGCGTCACAGACTAAGTCGGTATTCAAAGCCTCTAAAATAGTCTTGCCCGGCAAAATCTCCGAAGCCATGGCCGCCGAGTGGGTCATACCACTGCAACCGATAGTCTCTATCAAAGCCTCTTCAATGATCCCGTCCTTGACATTTAAAGTGAGCTTGCAGGCGCCCTGCTGAGGAGCGCACCAACCCACGCCGTGAGTCAAACCACTGACGTCCTTGATCTCCTTGACCTGGACCCATTTACCCTCCTCAGGAATGGGCGCCGGACCATGACATACCCCCTTGGCGATAGGGCACATGTGAGATACTTCTGCTGAGTAAATCATAGAATTACTCCTTAACCGAAAGAATAGCAATAAACAGCGCCCTCACCCTTCTGCAAGCCGAGATTTACTACCTTTTATTTCTAATTCGGAATTAGGGGGTGGTGCGGCTGGGGGTGAGATCGCGAATCTAACTTGGGTTTCGGCAGGACTTAGGGGCGAGACGACTGAGAGTTAGTTACTGGCTGATTCCGTGAGTGGCTCGGTGGGGGAGAAAATCGTCTTGGTGTGGCGCACGGTGCGCGCCGCGCGTTGTGGTCCAATTGGACAAACGTCCTAAAGGCCTTATTCAAGCAACAGAACACAAAGCTAAGATCTGGGCGCCAAAGCGTCCATAGCGATTTTTTCATAAGTTCAGCTACTTTCGGATCTGTTAAGTCACCAACAAGCGCCATTTAATTCTGCATTACGCATTAAGCATTCCAAATTAGATTTGGCGCAGTGAAACTGCCAACGATTCTGACATAAGTTCAGCTACTTTCGGATCTGTTAAGCCACTAACAAGAGCTATATAATTCCGAATTCCGCATTAAGCATTCCGCATTGCTTGCCGCCGTCCCGGCGGCAATGCCGCGGTCCAATTGGACAAACGCTCTAAAGGCCTTATTCAAGCAACAGAACACAAAGCTAAGATCTGGGCGCCAAAGCGTCCATAGCGATTTTTTCATAAGTTCAGCTACTTTCGGATCTGTTAAGTCACCAACAAGCGCCATTTAATTCTGCATTACGCATTAAGCATTCCAAATTAGATTTGGCGCAGTGAAACTGCCAACGATTCTGACATAAGTTCAGCTACTTTCGGATCTGTTAAGTCACTAACAAGAGCTATATAATTCCGAATTCCGCATTAAGCATTCCGAATTGAGACAGGAAATTCGAAAAAAATTAATTGACTATCCGATTAATTTGGATTACTATGCCAACTGGATTCTTTTTAATTGACTGAGCGTTTAGTTATTAATGATAAATAAAGAATCCACTCTAGACCTACGTACAACCGAAGATAGGAGAGAAATCTTTCCCCTCGCTTTTGTGGGGGAGAGAGTTAAATTTATGAAAGACAAAGGCTCAAGATTGCGCTTACCGGTCGGTATCTTTCTAGTGGCGGCTACTTTGGCTGCGGGTACGATCGGCTGCGGCGCGGAGAAGCAGACTGTAGAGACCGAAACGAAGAAGGTAACTAACGTAGAGGTCGGCTCTTCCCGGCAGGGGAGTATCTTACAAGAGACCAACCTCACCGGCCACGTCCAAGCTCTGAAGAAAGCGGAGATCTACCCCCGGGTAGCGGGCCGAGTGGCGGAAGTTTTGGTGCGGGAGGGCGATAAGGTCCGCCAGGGTCAAGTCTTGGTCCACTTAGAAGATTCTACCCAGCGTTCCAATTTTGAGTCGGCTAAGGCCGCTTTAGCTCAGGCGGAAGCCGCCTTAGTCCAGGCCAAGGCCAGCCACTTCTCGGCGGAGACGGCGGTAGAGCAGGCCCACGAGAATTTGGGCATCACCGACGTTTCGGCGGCTATGGAAGTCCAGAAGGCCCGCCAGGGAGTCATCCAGGCCCAAGCCAGTTTAGCCAGCGCCCAGGCGACCTACGACGATGCGCTCTATAATATGCACCGTCAGCAGGACCTCTTCGCTAAAGACGCGGTCTCCAGTTACGACCGCGAACAGGCGGAGTTGCGCGAGCGCACCAGTTTCCAGCAGCTGACCAGCGCTAAGAGCGCCCTCCAGGCCGCTAAAGAGACCTTGCGCATCGCCGAAGCCAATCAGCGCCAGGTCGCTATCCGCACCGGCGACGTCAAAGTCAGTCAGGCCACCGCCCGCCAGGCTTTAGCCTCTATCCAACAGGCGGAAGCTACGCTGCAAGCCGCTCAGGCCGCTTACCATGCGGCGGCTAAGGACTTAGAGGATATGTCCATTAAGTCTCCTATCGACGGCACTATCACCAGCCGCAACGTGGAGATCGGCAACGCCTTAGTAGCTTCGGGCGAGACCCCCATCTTGAGCGTCGTCGATAACTCTACCTTAGAGATGGTAGCCCCCATCGACGAAAAGTTCGCCCCCTACGTCAAGACGGGCGCCGACCTCAAGGTCAATACCTCCATGGCTGAGGGCGTGCCGGCCCAGATTTTGGAAGTCGTGCCCGCCTCCGATCCTTCCAGCCACACCATTAAGGTCCGTCTGCGCATCCCCAACGAGAAGGGGCTCTTAGTAGACGGTACTTACGCCGAGGCTCGCCTGCCCATCCAGCGCTTGGAGGGCGTTATCGTACCGCGCACGGCGGTCAATATGGCGGTGGGCGAGGTCTACGTAGTGGCTTACGACGGCGACCCGCAAGGGGGTACGGCTAAGAAGTATCCCGTCACCATGACTTATGGCAATGCCAGCGAGGCTCTCGTCACCGGTATCGATCCGGGCCTTACGGTAGTCACTTCGGGCGGTATCGACCTTTTGGATGGTCAAGCCCTGCGCGTCGCTCAGAAGGATGGGAAGAAGTAGCCTGTGTCTATCTGGGAATTTTGTATTAAGCGACCAGTCTTTACGACGGTCTTATTGATCTCTCTCCTCCTGCTGGGCGTTTTGGGCTATACCCGTATGGGCGTAGACTTGATGCCAGACTTCGATATCCCCGTAGTTTCGGTTAATACCACCTACCTAGGCGCCGACCCGGAAGTTATCGACCAGGACGTCACTAATATTATTGAAGAGCAGGTGGGTACTATCGAAGGTATCCGCCGTATCAGCAGTACCTCTTACGAAGGCTACTCCTCCATTATCGTAGAGTTCGAGTTGGACCGCGATATCGACGTAGCTACCCAAGAGGTGCGCGACAAGGTCTCCATCGCCGAGCAGGATCTACCTACCGGTATCGATCCCCCCTTGGTGCAGAAGATCGACCCCGACGCCTCTCCTATCGTCTACTTGACCCTCTCCGGAGACGTCCCCTACCAGCGCCTCTCCCAAATAGCCGACGATATCTTAAAGGACCAGATCCAGAGTCTGAGCGGCGTCGGTAGCGTCCAGCTCTACGGTTTCCGCGAGCGCAACGTGCGTATCTGGCTCGATGCGGCTAAGATGGAAAAGTATAGCGTCGGTCCCGCCCAGGTACTGAGCGCTTTGAACGCTTGGCACGTCGAGTTGCCGGGCGGTCGTATTGAGACGGACGAGCGCGAGTCGACCATCAAGATGGAAGGCGAGTATACCGACGTCGACGAGATGGAAAATATGGCCGTCGTCTGGCGCAAAGGGGCGGCTGTTAGACTCAAAGATATTGGGCGCGTGGAAGACGGCGAGGAAGATATCCGCAACCACTCCCGCTCTAATGGTCAACCCTGCGTAACCCTGGCCGTCATTAAGCAGACGGGCGCCAATACCGTAGCTATCGCTAAAGAGGTGCGCGAGCGTCTGCCCGAGTTCCGGACCTTCTTGCCGCCGGGTCTCTCCTTAGAGGTCACTTACGACACCTCCGAATTTATTGAAGACTCCGTCAACGGCGTAGGTCACGACCTCTTGATCGGCGCCTTCTTTACCGCGGTCATCATCTACCTCTTCTTGCGTTCTATCAAGATGACGGTCATCTCCACGATCGCTATCCCGGCCTCCTTGATGGGCGCCTTCGGGTTCATGTACTTCATGGACTTCACCGTCAACCAGATCACCATGTTGGCTATGTCCCTAGCCGTAGGTCTGGTAGTAGACGACACGATCGTAGTCTTGGAGAATATCTTCCGCCACTTAGAGGAAGGGGCTCCCTCCTCGGAGATCGCCGCTAAGGACGGTACGAGCGAGGTAGCCTTCGCCGTCTTGGCCGCTACGATGACGATCGCCGCCATCTTCTTGCCGGTGGCCTTCATGGGCGGTATTATCGGCCGCGTCTTCTACCAGTTCGGTATTAGCGTAGGTATCGCTATCGCGCTCTCCTACGTAGTCTCGGTAACGATCACCCCCATGCTCTGTAAGCGTTGGCTCTCTAGGGAGAGTAACGAGAACGTCTTTACCCGAGCGGTGGCCGCCTTTATGACCTGGATGGACGATACTTATCGCTCCTGGTTGCACATCTGCTTGCGCAATCGCTTTACCCGCGTGATGGTCATCGTCTTCGCCTTCATCTGTTTGGCGGGCGGTCTCTTCTTAGCCACCTTAGTGGGCGACGAGTTCTCCCCCAACGCCGACCGCAGCTCCTTCTTGATCGCCGTAGAGACCCCCATCGGCACCTCTCTGGCCTTGACCGACGCCCGCTGCCGCGAGATTTACAACGCGGTGCGCGAGTGGCCGGAGACGACTGAGATCCTGGAGATGATCGGTAACCCCCAGACCAGCCAGGTCAACGAAGCTACTATCATCGTGCAGCTGGTTCCTAAATCGGAGCGCGAGAAGAGTCAGCAGCAGATTATGGACGAGATGCGCGTGCGCTTAGAGCAGATCCCCGGCGTGCAGGCTATCCCCTCCCACATTCCTACGATGGGCGGCGGCGGCCGTCAGAGCGACGTGGAGTACGCTCTCCAGGGTCCCGATCTCGATACTTTAGAGATCTTGACCACTAAGATGATCGACCTCATCGAGTCCAACCCCAACCTGAGCGACGCCGACGACGACTTAGAGCTCATTAAGCCCCAAATCTCCGTCTATCCGCGCCGCGACAGCGCCGCCGACGTCGGTTTGAATACCAGCGACATTACGACCGCCATCCAGGTGATGATGAGCGGTGTCGATGCGGCTAAGTTCAAAATTGGCAGTAAGCGCTACGACGTACGCGTCAAGGCGGAAGATAGCTTCCGTACCGACGCCGAATCGATCAACTCTATCCTCATCCAGACCCCCACCGGTTCCAACGTGCGCGTACGCAGCGTGGCCGACGTAGTAGAGGGCTTAGGTCCTAACTCCATCCGACGTTACGACCGTATGCGGGCCGTAAATATCAGCTGTAACGTAGTAGTCGGTAAGATTACTACCGGTCAGGCCGCTCTCTGGTTAGAGGAAGAGGGAGGCAAGATCTTGGCCGACTATCCCGGCTATAAGCTCATCGCCTCCGGTATGACCCGCAACCAGCAAGAGTCGACCGAATATATGATGTTCGCCCTCTACTGCTCGGTAGCTATCGTCTACCTCATCCTGGCCGCTCAGTTCGAGTCCTTTATCCACCCCTTCACCATTATGATGACCCTGCCCTTGGCCTTGATCGGCGTCTTCTTGGCTCTCTTCCTGTGCGGTGAGAACCTCAGTATCTTCGCCCTCATCGGTATCATCATGTTGGTGGGTATCGTTACCCGTAACGGTATCTTGTTAGTAGAGTTCGCCAACCAATTGCGCGAGGAGGAGGGCTTAGATCCTCACCAAGCGATGCTCAAGGCCGGTCCTCTGCGTCTGCGCCCCATCTTGATGACTGCGGCCTCTACGATCATCGGCGTAGTGCCCGTAGCTTTAGCCCTCTCCGAAGGCGGCGAGGTGCGCTCGGCCATGGGCGTAGCCGTAATCGGCGGTATGTTGACCTCTACCTTCCTGACCCTCTTCGTGGTGCCTACGGCCTATATCACCTTCGACGGCACGATGAATAATATAGTCGCTCTCTTGCAGCGCATGGGCTTTAAGTTCGCCACTGAGAATCCGGCGGGCATTCCCTCCCAGCCTTCGGGTCTGAACTTGAAGAAGGCGGAAGATCTGCGTTCCGGCAAAGTGATCGATTCTGAAGAAAAGGAGCGGCGCTAAGATGAATATTCGCAATAGCTGGCCCAGCCAGTGGAAGATGTCGGCTCTGGCCCTCTCCTTGGGACTTTCACTCTTGGCGCCGGGCGCGGCTCACGCTCAAGAGGTAGAGTCTGGCGACTTGCCAGCTCCCACCCCCGTCCAAGTGGGTCTGCCCGCCTTAGCTCAGGCCGCGGCCCAGAGTCCGGCCCAGACTGAGGCTACTAAGTCTCCAGAGGCCAAGCCTCAAGAGGCTAAGCCTCAGGAGACCAAGTCTCAAGATGAGGCCCAACCTCAAGAGACCAAGTCTCAAGGCGAGGCTACCAAGTCTGAGGAGACTGAGGCTCAGCCTACTAAGTCGCAAGAGACTAAAGCTCAGACCGACTCTCAGGTTAAAAAAGAGTCTCAGGAGGGGGAATTGACTATCCCCCATTCGGCGGCGCCCAAAGCTACGGAGTACGCTCCCGAGCAGGCGCCCAACCCCTCCCAAGCGGCTAGCGCTCCGGCCGAAGCTCCGGCCGGGCCCATCCTGCCCGCTGAAGTGGGCGACGTAGAGGGGGCGCCCCTCTACACCCTGCGCCAGGCGATGCAGGTAGCGATGCGCCACTCGCCCGAGCTCAACTCCGCCCGCGCCGCTTACGAGCAGGCCAAAGGAGCCACGGAAGAAGCCTACACGGGGGGCAACCCTACCCTCAGCTTAGGGGCTACCTACACCTACACCGAGCCGGAAATCGCCATGGAGATGGAAGGCGAAAAGATCGTAGTGGGCTTTAAGCATAATTACGACGCCGCTTTAACCCTCAACCAGGTGATCTCTACCTTCGGGCGCTTGCACTACTCCGTCTTGGCCGCCCAGATGGCGGAGTACGCCGCTCTGGAGAGTTACCGCCAGGTCTTAGAGAGCCAGTTAGCCTCTACGGCTACTAAGTTTTTAGAGGTCCTTTTGGCCCAAGAGGCGGTAGTCATCGCCGACCAGCAATTAGAGGCCCAGCGCAGTTCGCTCAAGCAGGCCGAAGATATGTACGCCGGCGGTACGGCGGCTAAGTTCGACGTCTTGCGGGTCCGCTCGGCGGCTACGGCGGCGGAACTGACCCTCATCGAGGCCAAGAACGCCCTGCGCTTAGCTAAGGCCAGCCTCTGCAGCCAGATGGGCTTGCCCCAGGGTACGGAGTTTAACTTAGCCCCCTTCAATTGGGAGAATATCCCCGACAATATCGTTACGACCTACAACTTAGAGGAGTCGATCGCCGCCGCTCTGGAGCGTCGCCCCGACGTCAAGTCGGCCCAGTGGGCTAAAGAGGCGGCCCGGGCCCGCTTAGAGCTCTCGCGCACGAGCGCCAACCCCACCCTCTCCTTGCAGAGTACGGTAACTAACTCTCGGGCTACGGCGATGGCCCCCGACACGATGTGGAATACCTCCATAGTCTTCTCCATGCCCCTCTTCGACGGCGGGGTGGAGGCGGCTCAGAGCGCCCAGTTAGAGGCGGCCGTCAAGCAGATGGAAGCCAACTTAGAGAGCGTCAACCGGGGCGTGCGCTTAGATGTGGAGCAGTGCTATTACAACCTCAACTCCCGTTGGGAGCGCATCGTCCAGGCGCGGGTCGGTTTAGAGCAGGCTGAAGAGGCCTACCGCGTGGCCGAAGTGCGCTACGCGGCCGGACTCTCTACCCCCACCGAGCTCTTAGACTCCCAGTCGGCTCTGGTCGAAGCTAAACGCAGCTTGGCCACCGCTAAGTACAGTTACTTAGGGGCCAACGTCAACTGGGTGCTGGCTACCTCGGGCGCCTATCCCTTCCCGGTCGACGGTCCCTTAGATATTTCGGACTTGAAGGCCGATTTAGAGGCTTGGTATCTGAGCGACGAGGCTCCCTCTAGCGAGGCCCAAGAGCTCATCGATCCCATCGGCGACAAAGATATTCCGGCCCCGGCCGCCAAACCGTCGCCTGCCGACGTCGAGATGGTCGACAACTTGAGTCAGCAGATTAAGGCCCAGACTTTAAAGCCCAGCGCCGCTCCTCAAGCTGCGACCGAACCCTCCGCAGCCTCCTCCGTCGAGACTAAGGAAGAAGAATAAGGAGGCTCCGCTCTAATGCTCCATCAACCGTCTTCTCCCAAAAGCGGGCGCGTACGCCATGAAGACCGCAAAGAACAGCTCTTAGATGTGGCTACCCACCTCTTCGCCAAGTACGGCTTAGAGGGGACTACTACTAAGGATATAGCCAAGGCGGCCGGCGTGTCGCCCGGGTTGCTCTACCACTACTACGCCTCTAAAGAGGAGCTCTTATTGAGCGTCGTCAAGCGCTTCAGTGAGAGCGAGAGCTTCAGTCAGCGCTTGCAGAGCTACTTTGAGCTGCCGGTAGAGGACGGTTTGGCGAGAATTGTGACCGAGCTGGGGGAAGAGATGCGCCGCAATAAAGAGGTCTTTTGGATCATCATGCGGGCGGCCGCTATCTTCCCCACCGTAGGCCAGGCCCTGCGCGAGCAGCGCAGCCAAGATCGCAGCGGCTTAGTGCGCTACTTTGAGACTAAGATGGATCAAGGCGAGTTGCGCCCCCTCGATCCTCAGGCTACGGCCTCCCTCCTCATCCACGTGGTAATGATGAATTACATTACCGAAGAGGAGAGCGACTTTAAGGTGGAGGAGTTTGTCGACTCCCTCCTTTACGGGATCAAAAAGCGCGACTAAAGGGCCTTAGCTTCGCTCGCGCCCTCCCTTTGGCGCCCCTGCCCGGGCGGGAATTTCTCCCGCCCGGGCAGGGGCGCAATCCTTTTAGTGAAAGGAGTAAGGTATGAGCGACTCTCGACCCTCAACTAGCAGCTTAGATCTCTCCGCCCTCTTAGGAAGCCGCGAGCGCACCACCTCCCCCTGGATGGCGGCGGCCTTTTCGCTCTTCCTCTATCCGGGCGCCGGTCAGATGATGAATCGCTCGACGGGTAAGGCCCTCTTCTTTGGCCTAATCTTTACCTTCTTAGCGGCCTGGAGCGCTTACTACTTAGTGGCCGGCATCTTCGAAATCTTCGCCCCCGAGGCCCATATTACGAGCCCCTTCCCCGCCGATAGTTGGCGACTGGGAGGTTTAAGCGTGCGCTTTAGTAGGGCTCTACTCTGGGGCGGGGGAGCGGCTATCTTCTATCTCTGGTCCGCTCTAGACGCCTGGTTAGAGAGCCGCCGCCTGCGCTCACAAAGTCCCGCTCCCGTTAAGGAAGCGGAAGATGGGTAGGCTCCAGATCTAATGGCGGGGGAGTCGTCTCTAGCGCCAGCGCTGCGGCGGGAGTTGGCCGCTCTTAGCGATAGAGAGCGAGCGGCGGGGGCCAAGCGCTTTTTTAAAGTGGGGCCTGGCCAGTATGGGGAAGGGGACCTCTTTTGGGGGGTGGCCGTCCCCCAGGTGCGCCGGCTTCTAAAGCTCTATCCCTTAGAGCCTGAGGAGGCTGTATCCTTAGTCTTAGATCCCGTCCACGAGGTGCGCTTAGCGGGCCTTTTGAGCTGGAAAAAGGCCTGGGAGAGAGCTTTAAAGAGGGGAGAGGAGGAGCGGGGGCGGCAGATCGTAGCCCTTTACTGGCAGTATAGAACCCAGGTCAACTCTTGGGATCTAGTCGATAACTCGGCCTCTATCTTGGGGGAGTACGCGCGCTCCCACCCTCCCACGCTGCTCTACCTTTTGGCCCATTCCGGTAAGCTCTGGGAGGAGCGCCTCTCTTTAGTAGCTACCCTCTCCCTTTTGAAGGTGGGGCGCTGGGAAGAGACCTGGACCTTAGCGCGCTTCTTTATCGATCACCCCCACGATCTCATCCATAAGGCGTGCGGTTGGATGTTGCGGGAGATGGGCAAGCGTCGGCCCGACCGTTTAGAGGCCTTCTTAGAACTTTACGCCCCCCAATTAGCGCGTGTCGCCTTGCGCTACGCCATTGAGCGCCTGCCCGCCGCCGAGCGCGCCCGGTGGTTAGCTTATAAAGAGAGAGGTTAAAAGGTTATGGATAAAGCCTTGACGGTAGCTGAGCCCGCGCTGCCCAGCGTAGTTAACCATGAGGAGGCGGCTAGCTCTTACTCAGAGTCGGAACTGGAGGGGCTCTTACGCCGCTTAGTGGAGAGTTCCGGCGGCAAGGCTAGCCTCTTAATCTTATGGGGCGGCTCTTTAGAGCGCCGCCATATGCGCTCCTTTACCTGGGCGCTCCCGGAGCCGGTGCGCGGTAAGCTCTTAGATTGCGTCCATAAGTATATTGAGGAGAGCCTGCCTAGCCGCTGGAGCAAGGTGGGGCGAGGCCCCTTAGCCAATCTGCGCGCCCTGCAGCGCGAATTGCAAAGTAAGAGTTTAAAAGCCGGTTTGGGCCGCCTCTACGCTCTGACTATGCCCGTCTTAATAGACGGCGAGCTAGTAGGTCTCTTCGTCCTCCTCCACTCCCACGATCTGCCCACCTTTTTGCGCCGCTATCCCCAGATGTACAATCTGGTCTTAGACCGCATCGAGAGCACGGTGCGCCAGGCGGGTTTACTCTACAATTTGATGCGCGAGCGCAACTGGTTTGAGACGCTCCTCAACCGCTCCAACGACGGGGTGGCTATCGTCGACCGCGAGGGCAAGATTGTAGGCTTAAACCCCGCTCTAGAGAGTATGAGCGGCTGGACGGTAGCCGAAGCGGTGGGCCGTCCCCTCTACCAAGTGGCGCCCATCTCCGCCCTGGGGGGGCGCCAAGAGGGGGCTGCGCCGCCCTCTAAGGGGGGCTACGGCCTGGCGCTCTACAATCAGCCCGGCTCTATCAATTTGACGATTAGCGCCGATCCCGTAGAGGCCGTTTTGACCGATCGCCAAGGTCAGAAATTGGACGTAGAGGTGACCGGCCTCACCGTGCGCGATAGTTCCGGCCTCCCCAGCGGTTGGGTCTTGACGGTGCGCGATATTAGTCGCCGCAAAGAGACGGAGCGTTTAGGTAAGATCTTCCTCTCCGCTATGTCCCACGAATTGCAGACCCCTATCGCCGTCATTCGCGGTTTCGCCGGACTCTTGAGCGATCCGGAGATCGAACTGGAACCCGGGGTCATCCGAGAGAAGGCCCAAGTCATCTTAGAGGAGAGCGAGCGCCTGCAGAAGATGGTGCGCGAGATCTTAGAGGCGGCCTCCATCCAAGCGGGCGGGATCTGCCTCCAGCGGGAGGAGGTCGATATAGGGCGCTTAGTGGAGAAGACGGCCCGCCGTTTGGAGCCTCTGGCCGAAGCTAAAGGTTTAAAGATTCGCACTAAAATTGAATTACAAGTTCCCAACGTTTGGGCGGATGCGGGCCGTTTAGAGCAAGTTTTAAGTAACTTAGTGGAGAATGCCATTAAGTATAGCCCCCTGGGTGAAGTAACCGTGGAGGCGCGCAGCCACGCTCAGCAGGTGATCGTGGCCGTCATCGACGAGGGTCCGGGCGTGAGCGCGGAGGAAGCGCAGCGCCTCTTCGGTCTCTTCCAGCGCGGCCCTGAGCAGCAGAAGGTGCGCGGCAGCGGCTTAGGGCTCTTTATCGCCAAATCTATCGTGGAGGCTCATGGCGGCTCTATTGGGGTGATCCGTGGCCCTCAGGGTGGAGCTTGCTTCTATTTCACCATACCCCAGAAGGAGACTTAACTAGTGAACCCCCAAGAGTCGTATAAGGGCCGCCGCGTGGTGGCCGTAGAGGACGATCCTCACGTCCTCGATCTCATCCGTACTATTTTGGAGAGTGCGGGCTTCGTGGTCTCGGGGGCCACTACCGGCCAAGAGGGGATTCGCCGCATTCGCGACGAGCTGCCCGATTTGGCCCTCTTAGACGTCAATCTGCCCGATATGTCCGGCTTTGAAGTCTTAGAGAATGTGCGCCGCTCCTTAGGGATCCCTTGCATTATGCTCACAGTCCAAGATGACGAAGAGGCTAGGGTGCGGGGCTTAGAGTTGGGGGCCGACGACTATATCGGCAAACCCTTTAGCCATCGGGAGTTGATAGGGCGCATAAAGGCCGTCTTGCGCCGCTTAGACGCTCCCGCCCCCATGGCCCGCAATCGGGTCGTTATCGATTCCCGCTTGACCGTCGATTTCGATAGGCGCTTAGCGGAGGTGGAGGGTCAAGAGGTCCACCTGCGCCCTACGGAATATAAGCTGCTCTACCATTTCGTCAATAATCCGGGCAAACTCTTGAGCCACGAGAACTTACTCTCTAAGGTCTGGGGCCCAGAGTATCGAGACGATACCCAGCTCTTGCGCCTCTACGTCAACTATTTGCGCAAAAAGATCGAGCCCGACCCCGCCAATCCGCGTTATATCTTCAATGAGCGCGGTTTGGGATATAGGTTCTGCGAGTATGGCGGACAGTAGTCCCTCCCGGGGGGAGGGCTGGGCTAGTTAGAAGCGAAGGCCAGAGCCAGAGTTTTAAGTGCGGAGGGAAGATGGCCAATCCTAGGGGCGTAGAGATCTATACGTGGGAGTCTTGCCCCTATTCCCAGCGGGCCAAGCGCATCTTAGAAGGAGCGCCCGAAGAGGAAGGCTTGGAACCGGGCGAGTTTATCGAGTTCCAGGAGTTGATGATCGAAGGCGATCCTAGGGCCCGGGAAGAGATGGTGCGCCGCTGTGAAGGCCACCGCACCGTTCCCCAGATTTTGGTAGATGGGGAACGGGTGGGGGGATGTTTCGATTTGGTGGCCGCCGTTCAAAATCGCACTTTTAGAGATATTTTTGCTCCTTATATTCGGAGAAAATAGACCTACAGAGCCAGATCCTGTAGGTCTTTTATTTTGCTTAAGGTGGGTACTTGAGACTTAATAGGGGTCCAAGTACCGGGAGGTAAGACAGTGCCCGTTCATATCTTAAATCATCCGCTCATCCAGCATAAGATCACCCTCTTGCGCGATAAGCGGACGGGAACTAAGGATTTCCGGGAGTTAGTGGCGGAGATTGCAGCTTTAATGGCTTACGAAGCCTCGCGCGATCTGCCCGTGGAAGATATTGAGGTCCAGACCCCCATCTGTACGACGATTGGCAAGACTCTGGGCGGTAAAAAGTTGGCTTTAGTCCCCATCTTGCGGGCCGGCTTGGGCATGGTAGCCGGCATTGAGCGCCTCATCCCAGCCGCTAAGATTGGCCACATCGGCATGTACCGCAACGAGAAGACCTTAGAGCCGGTCGAATACTTCTGCAAGATGCCCGCCGACTTGGCGGAGCGGGAGATCTTCCTCTTAGATCCCATGTTGGCCACGGGCGGTTCGGCTATCGCCGCCATAGGGGCTCTTCTCAAGCGGGGCGCCAAGTTAGGCTCTATTAAGTTCCTCTGCTTAGTCTCCGCCCCCGAGGGGATCGAGGCCCTGAGCTCCCATTACCCTGAGGTGCGCATCTATACGGCCTCTATCGATCAACACTTAAATGAACACGGTTACATCGTGCCCGGCTTAGGCGACGCAGGAGACCGTTTCTTCGGGACGATTTAGGCTACTCTCCCCAGCTAAGTTCTAACGGATCTCATATAGAGAACTAATATACAGATAACGCCTTTCGTTTACAATAATGAGAAAAGATTTTAACTTAGCGAGGGGAGATAGCTAGAAGTTTATGCGTACCGATCGTTTTACTTTAAAGACCCAAGAGGTCTTGCGCCAGGCGGTCAGCTTGGCTCAGGAGCGAGGGCAGCAGAGCGTAGAGAGTCTACACCTCTTGGCGGCCATGCTCCAGCAGGACGAGGGCTTAGTCCAGCCCGTCCTGCAAAAATTGGAGGTCCCCCTCCAGAAGATAACGGCTAGCGTCCAGACCGCTATCGGCCGTCTACCCCAAGTCTCAGGCTCAGGGGTGCAGGCCTACTTGGGTAACTCGGCCCAAGAGGTCTTAAATAACGCCTGGAAAGAGGCGGAGCGCTTTAAGGATGAGTACCTCTCCGTAGAGCACCTGCTCTTAGCTATGGCGGGAGCGGGGGCCGATCCGGCCGGTAAGATCTTGCGGGAATATGGAGCTACCCCGGAGCGCATCCTCCAAGTCTTAGTAGAGGTGCGCGGCTCTCAGCGGGTGACCGACCAGAACCCGGAGGCTAAGTATGAGGCCCTCTCCCGTTACGGGCGCGACCTCACCGAGTTAGCTAGGCGCGGCAAGTTGGACCCGGTCATCGGGCGCGACGAGGAGATCCGGCGCTGCATCCAAGTCCTCTCCCGGCGCACCAAGAATAACCCGGTGCTCATCGGCGAGCCCGGCGTAGGTAAGACGGCCATCGTGGAAGGGCTGGCCCGGCGCATCGTAGCCGGCGACGTGCCCGAGAGTCTGAAGGGGCGCAAGCTCTTCGCTCTGGATTTAGGGGCCCTCATCGCCGGCGCTAAATACCGGGGCGAGTTTGAGGACCGCTTCAAGGCCGTCTTGAAGGAGATCACTAACTCTAACGGCCAGATCATTCTCTTTATCGATGAGCTGCACACCCTGGTAGGGGCGGGGGCCGCGGAGGGGGCGGTCGACGCGGCCAATATGCTCAAGCCCGCCTTAGCTAGAGGCGAACTGCGCACCGTAGGGGCTACCACCTTAGACGAGTATCGCAAGTATATCGAAAAGGACGCCGCCTTAGAGCGCCGCTTCCAGCCCGTCTACGTGGGCGAGCCTTCAGTAGAGGATGCCATCGCCATCTTGCGTGGCTTAAAGGAGAAGTATGAGGTCCACCACGGGGTGCGCATCACCGACTCCGCTATCGTGGCCGCGGTCATGCTCTCTAACCGTTATATTACGGACCGCTTCTTGCCCGACAAGGCGGTAGACCTTATCGACGAGGCGGCCTCTAAGTTGCGTATCGAGATCGACTCTATGCCCTTAGAGATCGACGAAGTGGAGCGGCGCATCATCCAGTTGGAGATTGAGCGCCAGGCTATGGCCAAGGAGAAGGACGAGGCCTCCAAGGAGCGCTTAGAGAAGCTGGAAGCCGAGCTGGCGGAGTGTAAGGAGAAATCCTCCCAGATGAAGGCCCGCTGGAGCATGGAGAAGGAGCAGATCGAGAAGATCAGCGATCTCAAGGCCAAGTTAGAGCAGGCTATGAACGAGGCGGAGTTGGCTGAGCGCCGGGGCGACCTGGGTAAGGCGGCCGAGCTGCGTTACGGCACGGCGGGGACTCTCAATAAGGAGATCGCCGAGGCCACCCAAAAGTTGCAAGAGTTGCAAAAGAATGGGAAATTCCTCAAAGAGCAAGTGGAGGAAGAGGACGTAGCCTCTATCGTGGCGCGCTGGACGGGCATCCCGGTCACCCGCCTTATGGAGGGCGAGATCCAGAAGCTGGTCCATATGGAGGAGCGCCTGCACGAGCGGGTAGTGGGCCAAGATGAGGCGGTGGCCGCCGTCTCTAAGGCGGTGCGCCGTTCCCGGGCCGGAGTCTCCGATCCCAATAGGCCGGTGGGCGTCTTCCTCTTCTTAGGTCCTACGGGCGTAGGTAAGACGGAGTTAGCGCGCGCTTTAGCCGACTTCCTCTTCGACGACGAGAAGGCCATGATCCGCTTAGATATGTCGGAGTACCAGGAGAAGCATACCGTGGCCCGCCTGATCGGAGCCCCTCCCGGCTACGTAGGTTACGACGAGGGCGGCCAGTTGACGGAGGCCGTACGCCGCCGTCCCTACTCGGTAGTTCTCTTCGATGAGATCGAAAAGGCCCATCCCGACGTCTTCAACGTCCTCTTACAATTGATGGATGACGGCCGTTTGACGGACGGTCAGGGTCGGACGGTCGATTTCCGCAATACGATCGTGGTCATGACCTCCAATATAGGTTCGCAGTGGCTCTTAGACGATAAGTTGACCCAGAGTCAGGTGGACGAGCGCATCGACGAGGCCCTGAGCGCCCGCTTCAAGCCGGAGTTTTTAAATAGGATCGACGAGATTATCCACTTCCATAGCTTAGACCGTAAGGCGTTGATGGCTATCGTCGACATCCAGATCGCCAACTTGAGTAAGCGTCTGGCGGAGAAGCATATCACCTTAGAGTTGGAGCCCCAGGCTAAGGCATTCCTGACGGAGGTAGGTTGCGACGAGGCCTTTGGAGCTAGACCTCTCAAGAGAGCTATCCAGCGTTATCTCTTAGACGTCTTGTCGCTCAAGATTTTGGAGGGCGAGGTGAAGCCCGACTCCCAGGTCGAAGTGGGAGTGGCTAAAGATCGCGAATCTCTGACCTTTACCTCTAAATAGCGTTCCTCTGGAACTAGTCTCTCTCGCCCCTCTGCCGGCCCCTCCCTAGGGAGGGGCCGGCAGAGGCTCTTTTGTTACTTTTTTGTGAGCGGGAGGAGGACGGGAGGGGCTTCTCTATAGTGGTTAAAGTCTGGATATAGGAGTCTATTTTTGAGGGAGTTGCCCTGTGAAGAGAGCTAAAGAGAGTAGCGGTTTTACTTTAATCGAGTTGATGATCGTCATCGCTATTCTCTCTATCCTAATGATGATTATGATCCCCAATATGATCCGCAGCCGCGATCAAGCTAAGCTCAGCTCCTGTCAGGCCAATCTGCGCAATATTGCGGCCGCCTTAGAAAATTACGCTACGGAGAATGGGGGGCGCTATCCCGAAGATTTAGAGACGCTCTGCCCTAAAGAAGACGCCAGTAAGCGCTTTATGAAGAGTGTCCCCCTTTGCCCGGTAACGGGTACTAAGGAGACGTATATTAAGGGTTACACGATGGTAGTGACCCCCGACGATAGTTATACCGTCTGCTGTTCGGGCGAAAATCACGCCATCTTGGGAATTCCCGCCAACTATCCCTCTTATAATGCCGCTAGCGGTCTAGAGATTCGTCCCCATGAAGCGGCGCCGCCCGCTGGGGAGTAGGTTGATGGCGCGCCTCTCTATCGTCTGCGCCCTGGCCCAGGGGCGAGTTATAGGGCGGGAAGGTAGACTACCCTGGCATATTCCGGCCGATTTTGCCAACTTTAAGCGCCTCACTTGGGGTAAGGTCGTAGTGATGGGGCGCAAGACTTGGGACTCTTTAGGCCGCCCCCTACCGCAGCGCACTAATGTGGTCTTGAGTCGCGAACCCCATTTCCAAGCCCCCGGAGCTACGGTCTTCCCTTCGCTAATGGAAGCTATCGAAGCTTACCGCGAGGAAGAGGAAATATTCTTGATTGGCGGGGCCCAATTGATCTCTCAGGCCCTCCCCTTAGTGCAGCGCCAGTACCTCTCTTTAATCCAGCACCCCTTTGCGGGGGATACTTTTTACCCCCTCTTCCCCCCCTTAGATTGGGTCCCCCGGGCCCACCGCCATTACCCCCGCGGGGAGGGAAGCCCCTATGAATGGGATTTTCTCCTCCTAGAGCGCCTAGAGAAGGGAGGAGATCCCCTTTACAAGTAGCCCGTTGTTACTTATAATAGTGCGGCTAATCATAACCTTTAGACCGCGCGGCGCTCAGGAGACGGATGGAGATCGGTCCCTAGCAGTGGGCGGTCTTTATAGGTAGACTCGTGAAGATTGACGTATCCGACATTATCAGCCATCCAGGCGCTAAAAAGGAGCTCTGCCTCAAGTTGGCGGAGCCTCTGGAGGGGCTCTCTTTAGAGGGTCCAGTCGATCTCCAATTGGAGATCGTCAGCGGCGGAAGGGGTGTCTTGTCGGTACAGGGGACGGTAAAGGCCAAGGTCTTCCTCACCTGCTCTCGTTGCGCTAGCCAGTACTGTGAGCCTATAGAGGCCGAGGTGCAGGAGCGCTTCTACCCCGAAGGGTCGAGAGAGTTGGAGCATGAGGATGAGGTAGGGCTCGACGAGCTCTGCGCTTTCCCTTATACGGAGGGCGAGCTCTCTTTAGAGGAGATAGCGCGCGACAACTTGCTGGCCTCGCTCCCTTACCGACCGCTGTGTAGCCAAGAATGCCGGGGCGTCTGTCCACAGTGTGGACAGAATCTCAATGAAAAAGCCTGCGAGTGTGGGTCAGCCCAAGAGGAGATCGACCCCCGCTGGGGGGCTCTCAAGAAATTTTCATCCGGCTCCCCCCAATGAGGGAACCTTTAGTCGTACTTATCAGTAAAGAGGAGTCAATTTAAAATGGCCAATCCGAAATATAAAACCCCCCGTTCTAAGACGCGCAAGCGCCGCTCCCACTTGGCTTTGACTTTGCCCAACGTGGTCTTGTGCTCCAATCCCAGCTGCCGTCAGCCCAAGTTGCAGCACCACATTTGTAAAGCTTGCGGCCAGTACAACGGGATGCAGGTTCTGGCTTCTAAGGATGCCGAGGAGAACGCTTAGGCGTACTTTGGCTCTAGGAGGCGCCCCAGTGGAGGTTACTTTACGGGGGCGTCTTTTTATTTGGGAAGCTAAGCTTTAAGGGGGACTCAGAGGAGGAGAGATGGTAAAGATCGATTTGCAGGATAAGGTAGCGGTAGTGACGGGCGCCGGGCGCGGTATCGGCAAGGCTATAGCCCAATCCTTAGCCCAAGCGGGAGCTAAGTTAGCGCTCATCGCTCGCACCCAATCCCAGTTGGAGAGCGTAGCCCAGGAGCTGCGCGACAAGTACTCGGCCCAAGTCGCCGTCTTTCCGGTCGACTTAGGGGATGAGGCCCAGATCGAGCCCCTCTTTGAGGAGATCTACTCCCAGTTTGGTAAGATCGACATCTTAGTTAATAATGCCGGCATTACGCGCGACGGCCTCTTGATGCGCATGAAGGATGAGGATTGGGATACGGTCCTCAATCTCAACCTGCGCTCTATCTTCTTAATGGTGCGTACCGTGAGTAAGCGCATGCTCAAGGCGCGGGCGGGTAAGATTATCAATATCTCTTCCGTGGTGGGGATCTTAGGCAACCCCGGCCAGGCCAACTACTGCGCCGCCAAGGCGGGCTTAATCGGTTTCTCCAAGTCGGTAGCCAAAGAGTTAGCTTCGCGCGGGATTACGGTCAACGTAGTCGCTCCGGGCTTTATTGAGACCGATATGACGGAGAAGATGAGCGACAAAGCTAAAGAGGCTATCTTGAGCCAAGTGCCCTTAAATAGGCACGGTCAGCCCCAAGACGTGGCCCAAGCGGTCCTCTTCTTAGCGAGCCCGCTGGCCGATTATTTGACCGGTCAAGTGCTGTGCGTCGATGGCGGCATGGCCATGTAAAAAAAATGATCTGCAGGGCGTAGGGAAAGAGGTATTTCTTTTTGGGGGTGGTATGACAAAGGGCCCTCGATTTTAGAGGCTTCTCTGACCTACAGGCTCAGATCGTCCACCTCTAATTGAGGAAAGTGAGAACTAATCTTAATTAATTTCATGGCGGCGGGGCAAGTCGCAGCGGCCCACTCTGAGAGTGGGAACTCACCCTAGGGCGAGGATGCCAGAAATGTTGGAGGTTTAAAAAATGGACAGCGAAGCAATCAGAGAGCGCGTAGTAAAGATCGTAGTCGACCAGCTGGGTGTGGTCAAAGATCGTGTAACTGATGACGCTTCTTTCACCGGCGCTCTGGGCGCTGACTCCCTGGATGTAGTGGAGATGGTTATGGCTCTGGAGAACGAGTTCGGCGTAGAGATCCCCGACGAGGATCAAGAGAATATCACCAACGTGGCTGAAGCCGTCGCCTATTTGCAAGAGCGCCTGTAATTCGCCCCTAGTTTTTTAGTCTTAAAGTATGTATCCCCCGGCCCGCCTAAGCGGGCCGGGGGATACATACTTTAAGGGGCTTGATCTAGTCCCTCGCCTCGGTTATTTGAACTGGAAACTGTGCACGACCCCGTCGTAAGCCGCTTGGGCCGGCGCCTGCTGGCTCATGGGAGCGGCGCAAGTGATAGTCCAGAAGAGGTTATTGTGGAAGAAGTAGAGCTGGCGCCCCCACATCCTCTCCGTACCCTCTTGGTAGGTATACTCTAACTCTAAACCTTGCTCGCCCGCCAACTGGGGTTCCCGCTTCTCTATCTGGGCCTCAGAGCGCTTTAAGATCTGATCGTAGAGGCGGTTAGAGAGCTCAGTCGTAGCCTGGGGATTGGCCCCCCAACTAGTCATGGGGCTCATATCCATATTGCTGACGCTCAAGAAGGACTCGGAGCCGTCTTTGGGCACGAAGCGGACTAGAGCCGCCCCCTCGGCGTTGGGATTGGGCTGCTGCTGCCAGAGGGCGGGGTCGGGAGCGGCAAAGGTCACCGTCTGGGCCCCAATTTTAAAGTCCTGGGGCGGGGTAGTCGGCTTTTGGCTGCAAGCGTTCAAGGTGCAGAGGGCTACTAGAGCCACGAGGGTTAAGAATAATCCTTTAATGCGCATCTTCATTACCTTTTTATGAACTAAAGTTCTGGCTAATAATTAAGGGAGAATAGGGCCCTCCCTTTCGCTTCTCCTGCGCCCAACCCCTAGCGCCCCTACCCCTGGGCGGGGATAGAGTTTACGCTCTCAATAGGGAGATCGGGGGCTTCAGAAGCCTCCAGGCGGCGGGTCACCCGCTCTACCGCCTCCTCCACGGCCTTATCTAAGCGCTGCCTATCTTGGCGGCGACGCCCGATCGACTTGATGAGGGCCAAGACGGCCTCGCTAATGGCCTGGGAGAGGGCGCGCAAACTCTGGATGGAGGGCTTACAACCCGACTCAAACCACATCTGACAACTGTAACCGATGAGGACGGTACAGGTCGTAGCTACGGCCGCAGAGACCGTCCAGCCGGGAGGGCCGCCCAACTTAGTCAGTTGGCTGACTAGATTGCGGGCTAAGAGGCCCAGACCGAAGGTAGTGAGGAGCTCGGAGGCCCGAGCGTAGGTCATAGGCACGGCGTAGATGCGGGCCAAGGTCAAGACCATCGTCACTTGGGCCATGGTGAGGGGGATAAAGTCGATAATGGGGAGGGGCGTCAGGGAGACGGCGCAAGAGATGACTGAGGCCCGGCGGATCGCCTGCCAAGCTAAACGGCGGCGCAGGGGCTTTAAGGTCTGGCCCAACTCTCCCAAAAGGCGCGGCTCCACTACGGCCACCTGTAAGAGCAATTGGCCCAGCCCCTCCCCCTCCTGAGCGGAGAGGGGGCGCACCTGGGCGGGGGTTAGGCCCAGAGCCAGGGCGGCGCTATTGAGGACTTGGGAGCGCAATTTAGGGGCGATGAGGTCCATCTTATTGAGAGCCACCAAGGAGGGCTTACCCAACTTTTGTAAGCTCTGGTAGAGCTGGCTATCCGATTTGGTAATCCCCCGGGTGGCGTCGAAGAGTAAGAGCAAGAAGTCGGCCCGCTCCGCCTCCTTTAAGGCCCGCTCTTGCTCTTGGTCGCCGCTAGCCTGGGAATTATCTAAACCTGGAGTGTCGACTAAGGTTAAGACCCCCGCCTGACACTCTTGGGCCTGGACGGTAGTTCCCGGCAAGGGGGAGACCTCCGCCTGTTGGCCCGCTTGGTTGACTAAGGCGTTAAAGAGGGTCGATTTGCCCACGTTGACCGGCCCCACCACGGCGATGCGCGAGAGGGGCTGGAAGGCCGGGCCCGCCTGGCGCTTGAGGAGCTCTAGGAGCTCGCGCATAGCTTGAGGGTTACTCTGGGAGAGTTTATGGAAAAAATTGAGGGTGAGATCGAGATCGTTGCGCAGATCGGGCGGCAAGAGCTCCCAGGCCCGGCGCGAGAGGCCGCGGCTAAGGACGGGCAGAGACTCTATATAATCGTTAAATTTAGGCTCTTCCATCTTGCTCTTCCTCCACTTGAATGCGCCGCCAAAAGGTGAGGGCCGTCTCCCCAAAGCGCTTATGCTTCCACAATTGTAACCCCTCTAACTCTTGGGGGTAGTCCTCTTTGTGATGGTACTCAAAGACGACCAGAGCCCCCGGGGCTAAGTAGGGGAGGAGGGCGCGCAGGGTAGCGGGGCCCTGGGGGCTATTGTAAGGGGGGTCGGCCACCACAATATCGTAGAGGCCCGACAATTTACTGAGCGCTTGGGGCAACTCGCCCCAGACGACGCGCCCCTTACCCTCTACGGCCGCATAGAGAAATTTGAGAGAGCGCTTATCGGCCTCTACAAAGGTCATCTGACCGCAACCGGCCTCTAGGAGGGCCAACCCTAAAGAGCCCGTCCCCGCAAAGAGGTCGAGCCCTCTACTTTCGGGCTCTAAGTAGGGTTGCAGGGTGGCTACTAGGGCTTCGCGAGTCTTAGCCGTAGTGGGGCGCATCCAGGTGCGCGAGGGTAAACGGGCGGGCATAGGCGCAGTAACTCCTTAAGGGTCTAAATCGGGGAAGGGGTAGGCGGAGGCGTAGCGGGGGGCCTCCTCTTTAGCTATCTCTAAAAGGGCCCGGTCGCGGGTGAGGTCGGCGCATTGCAACTCCGGGAAGCCCGATTGGCGAGTACCGAAGTAGTCGCCCGGACCCCGAATCTCTAAATCTTCCTCCGCCACCTGGAAGCCGTCGGAGAGGCGGGCCATGGCCTCCAATTTGCGCAAGTTGGGGGCGTCGGGAGAGGCCATAAAGAGGCAGTAGGAAGGCAAATGGCTGCGCCCCACGCGGCCGCGCAATTGGTGCAATTGGGCCATGCCGAAGCGGTTGGCGTCTTGGATGAGGATCGTAGTAGCCTGGGGGATGTCGATGCCCACCTCGATGACCGTAGTGGAGATCAAAATATCTAATTGACGGCGGCTAAAGGCCTGCATCAACTCTTCCTTTTGGGCGGCCTTCATCTTGCCGTGGAGGAGCCCCACCCGATAGGCGCGGAAGGGCCCGCGGGCCAGCCGTTCCGCCTCGCTAGTGGCCGCGCTGGCCTCCAACTTGTCGCTCTCATCGATGAGTGGGCAGACGATAAAGGCCTGGTGTCCCTTCTCTACCTCCTGGGCGATAAAGGCGTAAGCTTGGGGGGCTTGGTCGGCGGAGAGGGAGCGGGAAGTGATGGGGGTACGGCCGGGGGGCAATTCGTCCAGCTGGGACATCTCCAAGTCGCCATAGATAGTTAGGGACATAGTGCGGGGGATGGGGGTGGCGGTCATTAAGAGGAGGTCGACGGGGGCGGAATTAGAGCCCTTGGCGCTCAGCAACTGGCGCTGCAAGACGCCAAACTTATGTTGTTCGTCGATAATGGTGAGACTTAAGTTATTAAATTGGATGGGATCCTGGATGAGGGCGTGGGTCCCGATTACTAAATCTACCTCCCCTTGGGCGATGCGCTGGGCGGCCTCCCGTTTCTGACGCTTAGTGAGACTGCCCGAGAGGAGCTCGAGGCGGATGTGGGCCGGCTCTAAGAGCTCGGTCAACTTTTGGTAGTGTTGTTGGGCTAAGATCTCCGTAGGGGCCATGAGGGCCGCCTGGTAGCCATTCTTAATAGCCGCGTAGGCCGCCCAAGCGGCAATGACCGTCTTGCCCGAACCGACGTCGCCCTGCAACATGCGGTGCAGAGGGTTGGGGCTCTGCAGATCCTTATTGATTTCGCCTATAACTCTGGTCTGAGCCTTAGTCAACTTAAAGTGGAGCAGCTCTTGGAACTGGGCGGCCAACTGGGGGAGCTGGGCGTACTTATTTTGGCGCTGGCGGCTAGAGATGAGGGCCCGTTTATGGGCTACGCGCAACTGTAACCAGAAGAGCTCTTCAAAGGCCAAACGGCGCTGGGCCTTCTGCAGGGAGGGGTAGTCGCTAGGCCAGTGGAGCTCCGTTATAGCTTGGGCCCGGGGCCAGAGAGCGTACTTCTCTAAGAGTTCGGGGGGCAGATTCTCCTCTAACTTAGGGGCGTAGGTGGGGACTAGGGTAAACATGAGCTGGTGCATGAAGCTCTGGTAGAGGGCGGTGCTCAGCTTATAGATGGGGACGATGCGCCCGTAAGAGGGGGAGTTCTTACTGCGGGGCGAGATCTCCGGCGAGGCCAACTGTAAGATCCCGCGGGCGTCGTATTCCACTTTGCCATAGACCCAATAGCTCTCCCCCTCCCGGAGTTGCTTAGCTAAATAGGCCTGGTTGAACCATAAAAGCTTAATAGAACCGCTCGTATCATATGCCAAAGCTTCTAAACGCAATTTCCCCCCGCCCCGGTAGACTTGGGTCTGAATTATCTTTAGCTCTAAGAGTTCGAAGGCCCCGGCCCGCACTTGGGAGACGGAGGTCGTCTGGCGGCGATCCTCCCAACGGCGGGGGAAATTGAGGAGCAGATCCCCGATCGTATTTAAGCCCAAACGTTGGAAGGCCGCCTGACGGGTCTTACTGATAGAGCGCAACCTCTCTAAGGGGCTCTCTAACTTATAGACGGCTAAAGAGGGCTGGGGGCGCTGGGCGGGCGGCAGTTGGAGTTCATTCTCCTCAATCTTCTCGCCGCTCTGGGGCTCGGGAGCGGGGGGAGGGGCGCAGAGAGAGGCTAAGTGTTGGCCGCTTTGGACTAGGGCGTACTGGCGCTGGCCTAAGCCCAACTTAGAGTAACCTTGGAGCCCTTTAATCTGGGCTCGCAAAAGGCGCCCCTCCTCCGGGGGTAAGGCTTGGGTGTGCTTCCCAAAGGACTCTAGGCCGCCCTCCAATTGGAAGCGATCGCGGCAGCCGTCGGCGTACTCGCGGCGCAAGAGGCGCAGGAGTCGCTCTACTAGATTTAAAGCGGGCCCGGAAAGTCTACTCAAAGCCTAAGAGATTGGGCTCAGGGACCAATTCCACTTGGAAGGTATCTTGCACTTTGGCGCGGATCTCCTGAGCCAGGTCGAGAATATCTTGGGCCTGGGCTTGGCCGGGGTTTATAAGGACTAAGGTGTGGGCGCTAGAGAGGGCGGCCCGCCCCGAGGCGTAGCCTTTGGGGAAGCCGGCTTGGGACACTAACCAGGCGGCTGAGAGTTTCTGCCAACCTTGGCGGGCGGCGGGATAGACCGGCATTTGGGGATAGCGCTCTTTGAGCTCTGAGACTTGCTCTTGGGGGACGACGGGATTTAAGAAGAAGGAGCCGGCGCAGCGGTGGTTGGGATTTTGGGGATCGTAAGTCATGGCCTTAGAGCGGCGTACGGCGATGACCGCCTGGCGCACTTCGGCTAAGCTGGGGCGCCAAGAGGGATCGGCTTGGAGCTGGTCGGCAAAGAAGAGTTGTAAATCTTGGTAGCGCAGGGTGGGAGGGCCCTGGGGGATGAGGCACAGGGTGAGGGCGGTAATTATGTAGCGCCCGCGCCATTCCGTTTTAAAGCGGCTAGTGCGGTAAGCGAAGGCGCACTTGCGGGCGGGGATCTCCTCTAACTCTAAGCTCTCTACGTTGAGGACTTGGACCGACTCTACCGTCTGACCTACCTCCTGGCCGTAAGCCCCTATATTTTGGACGGGGGCGGCCCCCACTTTGCCGGGAATAGCGCTCAAACATTCGATGCCCGCCAAATTTCGCTCTACGCAGTAGGCGACTAAGTCGTCCCACTCTACCCCGGCCTGAGCCCGCACCAAGGCGTAACCGTCCCGAAATTTAACCTCTAAACCTTGCAATTGGGGCTGGATGACTACCCCCGCAAAGCCCCTATCGGAGGCTAAGATATTACTCCCTCCCCCCACGGGGTAGAGGGGCAAGCGCTGTTGGCGGGCAAAATTGACCGTCTGGGTCAACTCCTCTAGCGTCTGGGGGGCCGCCACCCAGCGGGCCGGGCCGCCCACCTCAAAAGTGGTCAATTGCGAGAGGGGAACTTCAGAACGCAGATACTTTTCCATGACTACCTAATATTAGCCCCAACTATCCCAATCTGCAAGGCGAAGGGCGAGCCTGGGCCGGTTGGGCAGGTTTAGAGCGCGGCCTGGGCGAAATGCGCCCTTCCTAGTTGTAACTTTGGCGCCTTAGAGAGGCCAGTTGAGGCGGAGGTTTATATGAGCGAGAGTCTATCCTTGGCGGCGGGCTTTAGTAGAGCTGATCTCAATCAAGATGTGGCTCGCGTAGCCTCGGAGTTGGGTAAGTTTAGTTACGCTCAGACCTTGGCCAGTTGTTATCCGGCTCGGGCTTTGACCCCTAAGCTTTACCGCCAGAGCCATCTGGCTAAGCGCAAGGTGCGTTCCCTCTACGTGGGGCCCAACGACGACTTCCCCAAGACTTGCCCGCGCGATTGCGACCTCTTAGTCGTTATGGGGGTGGGCTTCACCCGGCGCGATATGGAGGATGTAGTCAATACCCTCAGCCAGGCGGTTACGGGTCCCCAGGTCTTAGTGGGTTTACCCGACAATCCCCTCCAGGGAGCGGCCCAGGTTAAAGAGTACGCGGCCCTCTTGCAATTAGAAGAGAGCGCCCCCTACTCTGAGCCCGGCCCGGCTCGGGAGATGCTTAAAGCTAGGCGCCAAGGGGTCGAGGAACAGCTAGCCAAGAAGTTGCGCCCTCAGCTGAATCCCGACAACTTTAATTGGTTGTACCGGGGCCAAAAGCTCATGGTTATGTCCCACCCGGAGCGGGACCTCTTCTATAGCTCCGTCTTGGACTCCATCTTCTCCAAATCGCCCTCCTGCGTACCTTGCGGCTCCCGCGCCGATAGGCGTCAAGCGGTCGATCTCTTGCTAGATACGGAGGAAGCCTTACAATTTCTCTTTTCCGACAGCCGGGGCGGGTACCGGGTCATTCGCGACTTTTTGGTGGAGCAGGGGATTATGCGGGCCCTGCGCGATTCTGGCAACTACGTCGTCTTGGCGGTCAACGGTTACTTGCCGCCCGACTCTAGGATCTCCCAACTCTGGAACGAGCTTTTAAGCGCCCTTTTAGGGAACGGACGCCAGATCCAGCGCCTCTCCCTCTACGAGCTGGGGCGCAAGTTCCTGCGGGCCCCTTACGGTTTAGAGATCTCTTATCTCAACCTGCTCTTGGCGGCCGCGATGCGCCGCTACTACCCTAGCCTCTACTTACTCCGGGAGGGGCGGGCGTATAAGTTAGACGCTTTGGCCCTGCGCCAAGCTTGGGCCCAGCCGCGCCAGAGCGAGATCCTCTACCTACCCCAAGCTCCTTACCGCAGCGCCCAAGCTCTGGTCCAGATCTTAAACCTCTTCGGCAGCCCCCAAGTCGCCGAGGGCGATCAGGCCTGCGATCTCTGGGAGATGGCCAAGGAGGCCGTCGTCAACTGGTACCGCTCCCTCCCGCCCTTAGCCCTCTCCATCTCCACTCAGCCCGGTCAAGCGGCCTACGCCTTGCGCCAGTTGATTGAGCACGATAAGACGGAGACGGCGCGCCAGTTTGTGCAAGGGCTGGTCAAAGCGGCGGGCTTTAGCGGCTTGCCCCAAGGGGAAGAGGTCTCTAAATTTAGAGCTTGGTTAGAGGGCGGCATGGAAGCCTTCCGCCAACAAGAGGCCCAGGCTTACCGCCAGCTCTTAGAGCGCTTGATCCTCCAATTTGGAGGGCGCAAAGAGGAGATCCCCGCCCAGCCGGAGGAGATGGTGGAGCTCTTGAATCGCCGCTTCCGCAGCTGGTTTGAGCGCCTCTATCCGCAGAGCGCCACCCAAGAATTGGGCGCGGAGGTGGGGGCTCTGGTAGAGATGTACGCCCTCCAGCCCCAAGCTAATCTCGATTACTGGTTAGAGGTCTTGCCCCAGCGCTTAGGCTTAGAGGGCTGTTCCCAGTGGCGCCAGGATCATACCCCCCTCTTTATGGCTAAGTTGACGAAAGCTATCCTGGCCTTAGAGAGCTGGGCGGTAGAGCGCCTCTGGCCCTTACCTAGCGATCCCCAAGAGGCCAAGGCTAAAGTCAGCCACTGGATGCGCTCGGTAATGAACGGTCAGCGCCTGACCTCCGCCCAGCGGGAGTCGGTCTGCCTCGACCTCTTAGATAACCTCTGCTGGAGCGAGAGCTTAGCGCAGATCCCCAAAATAGAGAAGGCTTAAAGAGCTAAAGTCTAAACTCTCTAAGCCTTCTCCCAGCCCCCGCTGCGCGGGGGCTATTTTTATAGCTGACTACGCCTTTTGGGCGGCGATAATCTCCTCTACGCGCCCTAAAGCATTCTCTAACTCCGCCAAATTCTGGGCGCCCGCTAAGGCCATATCGGGACGACCGCCGCCGCCGCCGCCCAAGAGTTTGGCCAGCTCTTTGACGATCTTGCCCGCTTGGTAGCCCTCTTTGACGTACTGGGGCGTCACCAGAGCTAAGAGGCCCACCTTGCCCTGATTGGGACCGGCCAAGATGGCGATGCCTTGGAAACGCTCCTTCAGCTGGTCGGCCATCTGGCGCAGCTCGTCGGGGGAGGCGCTCTCTAAACGCAAGACGAGGGTCGGCACCCCGGCCAAAGTACGCGCTTGACTGAGCACATCCTTAGCTTGGGCGCAGGCCAAGTTGGCCTTAGCCTTCTCTAACTCGCGCTCTAAGCGCTTCTGCTGCTCTAAGAGGTTGTGCAAGCGCTGGTTGAGCTCCTGGGGGTTAGCGTGCAAGTCTTGGCAGGCGCAGCGCAGGTGCTGCTCTTCGTTAGCCACAAAGTCGAAGGCGGCCATACCGGCTACGGCCTCTACGCGGCGCACCCCGGCGGCGATAGCCCCCTCGGAGATGAATTTAAATGAGCCCAAGTCGCCCGTGCGCGTACAGTGGCAACCTCCGCACAGCTCCTGGGAGAAGCCGTCGTAACAAGGATCCTCTATCTGGGCGCTCTGGGAACCGCCCACGTTGAGGACGCGCACTCGCTGGCCGTACTTGTCGCCAAAGAAGGAGATGACCGAGTCGGGCTTAGCTTGGAGTTCGATCTCAAACCAGGCTACGCCGCTATTCTCGACGATCTTCTCGTTAATAAAGCGCTCGATCTGGGCTAAGCGCTGGCAACCTAAGGCCTCAGGGTAAGTAAAGTCGAAGCGCAGCCGGTCGGGGGCCACTAAGGAACCCTGCTGGTGGACTTCATTACCTAAGAAGCGGCGCAGCGCGTAATGTAAGAGGTGGGTGGCCGTATGGTGGCGCTCAATAGCCCGCCGCCGGGCGACGTCTATCGCCGCCTCTACCTCTTGGCCCACCTGCAAGGCCTCCAGCTGGGGGCCTTCCTCTACTAAGTGCAAGACGACGCCCTCTTGTTGCTTGGTGTCGCGCACCTCTAAAGCGTGCCCTTCCCAGCGCAGAAGGCCGCAGTCGCCCACTTGGCCGCCCATCTCCCCGTAGAAGGGGGTGCGATCTAAGACGACCGCCCGCTGACCGGGGGCGCCAATAATGGCTACCACTCGGGCCAGGCAGTGATCTTCCAGGTACCCTACAAAGTGGGTGGGCTGCAAGTCTAATTTCTGACTCTCGGCGATCTGGGCCGTCTTGACTCGCGCCGCCCGGGCCCTTTCTTTTTGGGCTTGCATCTGGCTCTGGAAGGCGGCCTCGTCCACCTCGTAGCCGCGCTCGCGGGCCATGACTACCGTCAAGTCGTAGGGGAAGCCGTAAGTATCGTAGAGCTTAAAGGCCACTTCGCCCGGGAAGACGCAACTCTCGCAGCCCGCCAGCTGGGCGATACCCTCTTCAAAGAGGGATAAGCCGCGGTCTAAGGTCTGGTTGAAGGAGGTCTCCTCGCCCTTAATGAGGCGGGCGATCTTCTCGCGCTCGCGCTCCAATTCGGGGTAGGCTTGGCCCATAACCTCAATGAGGGTGGGCAAGAGCTTATAGAGGAAGGGCTCTACTAAACCTAATTTCCGACCGTAGCGAGCGGCGCGGCGCAAGATGCGCCTAATGACGTAACCGCGCCCTTCGTTGGAGGGCAGAGCGCCGTCGGCGATGGAGAAGGCCACCATGCGCAGGTGGTCGGCGCAGACGCGCATGGCGATCGAAATATCGTCGCCGGAGATGCCGGGGGTGTAGCGCTGGCCGGAGAGCTCCTCCAACTTATGAATGAGCGGCTTAAAGAGGGCGGTATCGTAGTTGGAGAGCTGGACGTTAAAGTTAGTGCAATTTTGGGTGCACTCCATAACCGCCGCGATGCGCTCTAAACCGGCGCCCGTATCGACGTTACAATTGGGCAATTTGTGCAAGCCGTCGGGAGCGGCGTTAAACTCCGTAAAGACTAAGTTCCAGAGCTCCATCACTAAGGGGGAACCGCTATTGACTAAGCTGCCGCCCGAAAGATCAGGGGTCAAGTCGATATGGATCTCGCTGCAGGGTCCGCAGGGTCCCACCTCGCCCATCATCCAGAAATTATCCTTAGTGCCGAAGCGCTGGAGGTGGGTGGGATCGAGATCGGTTACCTCTTTCCAGAGGCGCTCCGCCTCTTCGTCGGCGGGCAGACCTTTGGCGGGGTCCCCTCCAAAGACGGTGACGTAGAGGCGCTCTTTGGGCAACTTCCAGCGCTGGGTGAGGAGCTCCCAGGCCCAGCTGATGGCCTCTCTCTTATAGTAGTCGCCGAAAGACCAGTTGCCCAACATCTCAAAGAGGGTGTGGTGGTAAGTATCGATACCTACCTCTTCTAAGTCGTTATGCTTGCCGGAGACGCGGATACACTTTTGGGAGTCGGCTACGCGGCGGTGAGCGGGGGTGGCCTGCCCTAAGAAGTAGGGCTTAAACTGGTTCATCCCGGCGTTAGTAAACATCAAGGTGGGGTCGTCTTGGGGGATGACCGGGGCGGAAGGGACGATATGGTGGCCCTTCTCCGCAAAAAAGTCGAGAAAAGATTGGCGAATTTCTGTAGCGTTCATCGATTAAAGCCTCTAGTTCTCCTCATCCTCAGTCTGGGGCTGGCAGATCTCGGTGAGGAAAATTTTTAAGAGTTTGTACCCTTCATTGAGGGCGGCAATATCCGTCCACTCGTCGGCCTGGTGGCAACAGTCGGTGTGGCCGGGACCAAAGTTGACGGCCGGGATCCCGTGGGAAGTTAAGCGGGCCAGATCGGTCCAGGCCTGCTTGGGGAGGACCTGCAGGGAACAGCGCTCTATCCAGCTCTGCATGAGCGGATGGGAGACGCAGACTTGGCCGGGCGGAGCCACGTCGCGGATCTCTACCTTGGCTAGGTCGCCCACTAACTTATTGATCTCCGCCGCCACCTCCGCTTCGGTGCGGTTGGGGGCGTAACGAGCGTTGATATTGATAATAAACTTGTCGGGCACCACGTTGGCCGCGTTTTGAGTGTAGGCCATGGTGGGGGACATAACTTCGTAGAAGGTCAGGCCGTGGACTTTGACCTCGCGCCGGGGCAGATCGCGCAACTTAGCTAAGACGGGCAGAGAGCGGAAGATAGCGTTCTGACCTTGCCAGGGGCGAGCGGAGTGGGCGCGCTTCCCTTCGAAGGTTACGGTAGCGTGGAGTCCGCCCATACAACCGGCCATAATGGCGTTGTCGGTAGGTTCCAAGACTAGGGCGAAATCCATGGGGGGCAGGGAGTCCATCAATTCGCGCAGTCCATTGCCAATGTCGGGCCCCTCTTCGCCCTCATAGAAGACGGCCACTAAATCGGCGTTTAGTTGGGCGTACTCCTTGAGGAGGGCCATCATGAGGGCCACTCCGCTCTTCATATCGGAAGAGCCGCAGCCGTAGAGCCGACCGTCGCGGACTCCGAGCGGCTGTTGGGGATCGGGGGGCACGGTATCGATATGGCCGAAGAGGCCGATGACGGGGCGACCTCCCTGTTGAGGGGGGCAGACGATCAAGTTTTGGCGGGAGCGACTGAAGGGGACGCCGGGCAGTTCCTGGCGGATCCAACCCTCAATAAAGTCGCAGATCTCGCGCTCTTGACCGGTGGGACTGGGGATGGAGACTAATTTTTGGGTCAGTTCTAGAAGATCGATCATTCCTTACTCTCCAATATGGCGCAGAGCCTGATTGAGACTCGTCTTAGAGTCGTGACCTGGTTGGCGCTGACCGATAATTAGGGCGCAGGGCACTTGGTAAGTCCCGCTGGGGAAGGGGCGGGGCCGCGAACCGGGGATGACGATAGAGCGGGCGGGTACCCGGCCGCGATACTCCACGGGCTGGGGACCGGTGACGTCTATAATGTGGGTGGAGGCGGTGATGGTCGTCCCCGCTCCGATAATGGAGCCCTCTTCGACTACTACCCCCTCCACAATGACGCTATTGGCACCAATAAAGCAGTCGTCTTCGATGATGACCGGGCGCGCTCCGGCGGGCTCTAAGACCCCGCCGATAGTCACTTGGGCCGAGAGGTGGACTCGCGCCCCGATCTGGGCGCAGCTACCTACGATAGCCCAACTGTCGACCATCGTCTCCGCTCCCACGTAGGCCCCTAAATTGACGTAGCCGCCCATTAAGACTACTCCGGGGGCTAAGTAGGAGCCGTAACGCGCTAAGCCCGGGGGCACGGCGCGTACGCCCTGGGCGGCCAAGTCGCTCTTTAAGGGGATCTTATCTCTAAATTCGAAGGGGGGTAAGCTCCAAGTCTCCATGGGGACTAAGCTAAAGTAGAGCAAAATGGCCTCTTTGAGGGGGGTATGGACTCGCCACTCTCCCTCTACCTTCTCCGCCACGCGCACCTGGCCCCGATCGAGGGCTTCGATAGCGGCTAAAACGTGGGGGCGGGCTGCTTCTAATTTACTGCGGTCGGCAAACGCTTGACTGATAAGTTCCAAATTCATGGGGGCCAGGTTCTGTGCCTTAAGGGCGGTTCCTTGTCTTGGCGGGGCGGGGGCCCAGCTAGCCTAGGGCAAAAAAAATAGCCCCCTCTTAGCTAAGAGGTCAGGCTATTTTTCTTAGCCTCTCAGCAGCCGCTTAGGCGTTGAGGGCGTTGATCTTGCGGGCTAAACGAGACTTGCGACGGGCAGCCTTGTTCTTGTGGATAATGCCTTTAGCCACGGCCTTGTCGATGGCGGAAGCGGCGGCGCTCAGAGAGTTCTGCAACTCCTCAGCCTTGGCCTCGCCCGCGCTGACCTTGGCCAAAGCGCTCTTAAAGACGTTCTTGACGCGGGTGCGCACGCTGACGTTGCGCTTGCGGCGACGCTCGTGGACCAAGATCATCTTTTTGGCGGTCTTAATATTTGCCATGGGGGGTTCCTCCGAAAATAATAGCCGCCTGCCAGCGGCTTTGCGGCATATGGACTATATGCATGAAATCTGGGGCATTATAGCACGCCCTCCCCGCTCTTAGCAAGCTTTGGAGAGATAAAAAAAGGAATATTCCTCTTTTTATAATTCCTCTTCCCTCCCCCCTTGTTGGAGGTTGACGAGGCGGGCGGCTACGTAAAGGTAGTCGGAGAGGCGGTTGAGGTATATGAGGACCTGGGGGTTAAAGTATTCCCCGGGGGCTAAGTTATGGCTTAAGGTTACCGCCTGGCGTTCGGCGCGCCGGCAGACGGCGCGGGCTAAGTGGAGGCGCGCGCCCGCGGGACTGCCCCCGCAGAGGATAAAGCCCTTTTGAGGCGGGAGGTCAGCTAAGAGAGCTTGGAGGTTACTCTCTAGCTCCTCTAAAGCTTGGGGCTTAAGGTAAGGGCTGGCCGCTTGGGGGGCGGCCAGATCGGCCCCCACTTGGAAGAGTTGGCGCTGCAGGGAGCGCAGCTGTTGGGGAAAGGGCGGGGGGAGGGGATAGGTCAAGACGACGCCCAGCCAGGCTCCCAGTTCGTCGATACTCCCGTAAGCTTCTACCCGGGGGTGGTCCTTAGAGACCCGCGTTCCCCCTACTAAAGCGGTCTGGCCCCCATCTCCCGTCTTGGTAACTATAGACATGCCTACTTTATTGCGGCGAGCGCTCTCTGGCTAAATCGGATCTCTCCTGGCGCAGGGGCTCAGCCCTCCTTGGTCAAAAGATTTTTGCTAGGTCAGTTTATAGTATAGCCCATGGAGAGAGGCCGCAAGATGTCCAACAGTTGGCAAGTAGATTTTCAAGCCTTACAGAGGCGCCTGCCCGCCGCCTGGCAGAGTTTGGGGAGCGATCCGCGCTCAGAGCGCACGGTAGTAGTCTTACCCTCTATCTCTCTGCCCCCCTTAGAGTTAGAGCGCGTCAAGGGATCGGTCCACTACGAGGAGCGCTTGCTCTCCTTTTTGACCCTTTTGGGGATGCCTAAGACCAAGGTCGTCTACCTCAGTTCCCTGCGTATCCCCGACGAGGTTATAGCCTACTACCTCCAATTTTTGCCCGGAGTCACCTTCTCCCACGCTAGAGAGCGCCTCCAGCTTATAGCCTTACAAGATCGCTCCGATCGCCCCTTGACGGAAAAGGTCTTAGAGCGTCCGGCGGTAGTAGAGCGCATCCGCAGAACTATCGTCAATCCCGCCCTCTCTTATATGGAGGTCTATTACAATACCGATTTAGAGCGCCAACTGGCGGTCCGCTTAGGGATACCCATTTTAGGAGCGACGGCCGATCTGCGCTATTGGAACGGTAAATCGGGGGCCCGAGAGATCTTCGCCAAGTTGGGGATCGGCCATCCGCGCGGCCGCAGTTCGATCCGCACTTTAGAGGAGGCGGCTCAAGCTATCTCCGAGCTGCGCCAGGAGTGTCCCGGCTTAGAGAAGGTCGTCTTAAAGCTCAACGAGGGCTTCTCCGGAATCGGGAGTCTGCTTATCGATCTGAATAAGATCGCCTCCCTCAAGAGTACGGCCCAGTTAGTCGCCTACTTAGAGGAGCTCTCCGCCTCCTCCTTAGAGGGGGGCGAGGGCAACCATTTCGCCGAGATCTTAGCCGACCAGGGGGGAGTCGTAGAGAGCTTCATCGCCGGTCCGGGCTGGAGTTCGCCCACCGTCCAGATCTTCATTACCCCTCTGGGAGAGCTCTTAATAGACTCTACTCACGAGCAGGAGTTGGGGGGCGGCTCTAACTTAGAGTATGTAGGCTGTACCTTGCCGGCGCGCCAGAATTATGTGCAGGGCTTACACTGCTTAGCCCAGCGCATCGGCCGAGAATTGCTCCTTTTAGGGGCCGTAGGTCCGGCGGCTATCGACTTCGTGGCCGTCCCTAAAGATTCGGCCCCTCCCGCCAGTTGGGTAGAGGGCGAGCCCTACCGCTGCGGCGATTGCGACCTCTACGCTATCGAGATCAACTTGCGGCGCGGGGGGACGACCCATCCCCTCAGTCTGACTAGTTACTTGACTGGCGGCGGTTACGATCCCCACTCTGGGACCTTCCGCTTACCTTCGGGGGAGGAGATCTGCTACGTCTCCTTCTCTAATATCGCGCCCCCTGAGGCTCGGGGCTTGTGCCCTTCCGACGTCATCGATATCGCCAACGAGTTCGGTTTACATTATAACTCCGCCCTCTGCAGCGGGGTCATCTTCCATATGTTCGGCTCCCTCTCCCAGTATGGGCGTTTAGGGGGTACTTGTGTGGCTCCCACCCCCAAGGAGGCTTGGGAGTTAGTAGAGAGTACGCGCCAGATCTTGGCTAAGCAGGCGCGCGAGCTCAGTTGGTTGAGGTGAAGAGCTTGAGCCGCACCGCCTTGCCCCACGAGGAGTTATTGGGCAGCTGTCTAGCCGACGTCTCCCGAGCCTTTTATTTGAGTATGCGCATTCTCCCCTTGGAGGTGCGCGTCCCCATTGGCGCAGCCTACCTCTTGGCTCGGGCCGCCGACACTTTGGCCGATAATCCCGCCTTGCAGCCTACGGAGCGCCTACAAGACTTGAATGCCTGGGCCCAGATTATCTCCAGCCAGGAACCGGCTAGCGAGTACCAATCTTGCTGGGAACATTGGGCCTCTTACGGGCGGCGCCAGGCGGTGCGCAAAGGGCTGACGGCGGGCGAAGTTCGCCTTTTAGAGCGCCTGCCCCAAGTCTATACCCTCTACCAGAGCCTCGACCCTTACGCTAAACAGCAGGTAGCCCTAGTCGTCGAGACCTTAATTAAAGGGATGCAGCTCGACCTCAGTTACTTCCCGGGCGCCTTCCGCACCTTAGAGCAGATCGAAGATTACACCTACTTAGTGGCGGGCTGTGTGGGCCAGTTTTGGAGTAGGATCACCTCCCACTACTTGCGGGCTATCTCCCCTAGCGACTTGCCCCTAATGGAGGCCTGGGGGGTAGAGTTTGGTAAAGCGCTCCAATATGTCAATATCTTGCGCGATCTCCCCCGCGACCTCACTAACGGGCGGGCCTACATCCCCGGCTTAGGCTTAGAAAGAGTAGTGGGAGACGGCCAGGGCTCTCTAGATATTTATAAAGAGCGCCTCTACCCCTGGGTAGAGCGGGCCTTAGAGCACTTCTACTGGGCCTGGCGCTACATCCAAAAGACCCCCTGGCGAGCTTACTGGTTGCGCTTAGCTACTATCTGGCCCGTAGCTATCGGTTTGGGGACGCTCTATAAGTTAGTGGCCAGCCCCCAGTGGCCCAGCTTCCAAGCGCGGATCAAAGTCTCTAGGCGTTGGGTCTATCTAATGATGGGCTGCACCCTGCTTATCGCCTGGAGCAACTGGGCCCTAGAGTTGGGCTTCCAGCTCTTAGCGGGTCGCATCTTAATCCAGGTGGAGCGGGCCTTAGCGGCGGAGGCTAAGAGTCTACCAGGTGCTCAAGAGGCGCTCTTGCAACTCGCCCCAACTTAGACTCTTGCTCTTGTCGCGGGGGGTATCTTTAGCCCCCACCTCGCGGTAGAGTTGGAGCAATTTGGTAGTGTAATTTTCGATAGAGTACTGGCAAGCGGTCGTATGGGCCGCTTGGCTCATCTTCTGGCGCAGCTCGTTATCGCCAATGGCGCGCTCTAAGATCTTGACGAAGGCCTCCTCCTCGCAGGGGCAGAGGAGCCCGTCTTTACCGTCGGTGACCGTATCCCCCGTTCCGCAGGCGTCGACGGCGATGACGGGTAAGCTGGCGGACATCCCCTCTAAGACGGCCAAGGGCTTAACCTCGGTAGTGCTAGTCATGACGAAGAGATCGGCCGCCTTATAGTAGCAGGGGATCTGCTGGTAAGAGACGCGCCCGGGGAAGAAGACGTAGGGGGCGATCCCCAACTGGCGGGCCTCCTCCTGGAGATCCTCTAAGAGGGGGCCGTCCCCTAAGAGCATCAAACGGGCTTGGGGGAGGCGCTCTTGGACCTTTTGGAAGGCGCGCAACATAAAACTCAAGTTCTTCTCTAAACCCATGCGCCCCGTAAAGATGCAGAGGATATTTTCGGGGGTCAAGCCCAACTCTTGGCGCAGGGCGCCGCCGTCGGCCCTTTCGAAGGAGCGCACATCGATAGCGTTCTGTAAGACCTCTACCCGGCAGGTGACCTTATACTCGTCGAGCAGGCTGCGGATGGAAGGGGAGGGACAGATGACGCAATCGCAGTGGCTAGTATACTTCGCTACCGCCTCCCGAGCCGCTTTACAGACTAATTCTTGGGGGAGGGGCACGTAATGGGCGTACTTTTCCAATTGGGTATGGAAGGTATAGACCAAGGGGATGCCCAGCACTTTGGCAAAGCGAGCCCCCACCTCGCCCAGCAAGAAGGGGTGGTGGGTGTGGATGACATTGAGCCCCATATTGGCGATCAGACTGAAGAGGCGGTTAGAGTAGGGGATAGCGATGGGGAAGTTGACTTTGCGAGTTAAGTTGACGGAGGGGAAGCGCCACACTCCGCTATGTTCCTCTTTGTAACCCGCCACCTTGGGGGCGAAGACGAAGGGGGTATTGCCTGTGCGCAAGAGGCCTTCGCGGATCAGGTAGACGGAGTTGACTACTCCGCTGACGATGGGCAGGTAGGCATTGGTAAAGAGGGCGACACGCATAACGGAGGGCTATTTCTACGATGAGCCCCCTTACTCCCCTATCTAGGCCCCACAATAGGGAGAAAATTGCCAGAGCAGCTGGCTAAAAGGGCTCCAGAAGAAGGACTCCCCTGCCCGGGAAAAAAGAGGCCCCTGCAATTAGCCTCTAATCCTTTGGTGAGAGTGATGAGTTCCATTTCTGATAATAGTACCGCCTCGACCTTGCCCCAGTGGTCGCTCTTCCATCCCAGCCCCAACCTCTGTCTGCGCTGTATCTCCAGCGTAGCTCTGGCCCTAATCGCTGGATCGGCGCTCTGGTTGGGAGGGTGGTACTTTGTGGGGTTAGTGGCCCTAGTCAGTTTAGGCTTAAGCTGGGAATACTGCCATTTGGCGCGTTTACGCTCCTTTAAGCCGCGCCCCTATTTGGTGGGGGTCTGCTCTTTGGCTATGGTCTTAATCCATAGCTTCAACTTTGAGACCTCTACCCAAGGGTGGCTCTCGATGGTCGTCCTCTTGTGGTGCCTCTTTTGCTCCGCTTTAGATAACGTCTTCCATCCCCAAGAGCGCAGCTCCGCCATGGCCGATAGCGCCCTCAACTGTATGGCCGTCCTCTATTGCGGCTTCTTGCCGGCGCTCATGATCTCGTTGCGCCACATCCATCTCTTCTTAGTGGCCTTTGTGGTCCTCATCTGTATCGTCACCGACGTCGGGGCCTACGCCATCGGGCGCACTCTAGGTTGCTCTAAGCTCTGCCCCTGCGTCTCGCCCGGCAAGACGTGGGCCGGTTTTTGGGGGGCTCTCGGTTGCTCTTTTCTGGCCGCTTGGGGAGGGTACGTAGGCTCGCAGGCTCTGCAGCTCGACTTACAATTTAACCTCTTCTTCTGGCTCGTTTTGGGTTTAGGTTGCTCCCTGATGGGCCAATTGGGAGATCTCTACGAGTCTTCGCTCAAACGCGACGCCCAGGCTAAGGATTCGGGGGACGCTATCCCCGGCCACGGAGGTCTCTTAGACCGCTTCGATTCTTACCTCTTCGCTACCATGTTCGCTTACTTTATGGTGGCCTTTACGGTGAGCCTCGCCCCCTTAACCCGCTTCTTTACTAGCTAGAGTCCCTGCAAGTTGAGGGCTTTATTTCGCTGAGGAGTCAGAATAATCTATGCTCAAAAGTGTATCTCTCTTAGGATCGACCGGCTCGATCGGAACCCAAACTTTAGACGTTATCGAAGCTTTTCCAGAGCGCTTTAAAGCGGGAGTCTTGGTAGCGCGCCGCTCTTGGGAGCTTTTGGCCCAGCAGACTAGGAAATTCCGCCCGCGCCTCATCGCCTTAGAAGAGGAAGAGTACTTGCCCCAGTTGCGCGAGGCCTTGACGGGGGTACCCGTAGAGATCTTAGCCGGCCCCCAAGGGGTCTTGGAGGCCGCCTCCCAAGCGGATCAAGATATAGTCCTCTCCGCTTTAGTGGGGGTGGCGGGCTTAAAACCTACCCTGGCCGCTTTAGAGCAAGGCAAGCCTATCGCTTTGGCCAATAAGGAGACCTTAGTAGTGGGGGGCGAGTTGGTCACCAAGTTAGCGCAGACTAAGGGCGTACCCTTACTGCCCGTCGACTCTGAACATTCGGCCATCTTCCAATGTTTGGAGGGGCAGCCGGCCAAGACTCTGCAGCGGATCTTGCTCACCGCTTCGGGCGGCCCCTTTAGGAAGCGCCCTAAAGAGGAGTTGGGGCGGATGACGGCCGCCCAAGCCCTGCAACATCCCACCTGGAATATGGGGGCTAAGATTACCATCGACTCGGCTACCTTAATGAATAAGGGCTTTGAGGTCTTAGAGGCTATGCACCTCTTCGGGGCCAGCTTAGAGCAGATCGAGGTTTGGGTTCACCCCCAGAGCATCGTGCACTCGATGGTCGAATTTATTGACGGCTCCATCTTAGCCCAAGTGGGCCTGCCCGATATGCGCACCCCCATCCAGTACGCTCTGGGCTGGCCGGAGCGCTTGCCCCACGCCTGGGAGAAATTGACCATAGAGAAGTGCGCGCAGCTGACCTTTGAGCAGCCGCGCTGGGACGATTTCCCCTGCTTAGGTTACGCCTTCCAAGCCGGGCGCCAAGGGGGGACCATGCCTTGCGTAGTCAACGCCGCCAACGAAGTGGCCGTAGCTAGCTTCTTGCAAGGCGAGATCTATTTCCCCGCTATTGCCGATATTATCGGGCGGGCTATGGAGGCCCATACGCTTATTGCTCAGCCCACCTTGGCCGACTTGGAGCGGGTCGACGCCCAGACTAGGGAGTTAGCTCGCACCTTCGTAGCCGACTACCGGATCGCCGCCAGCCATTAAGGGAGGAAGTTTAGTTTGGCCATTTTACAATGGATTTTCCATAATATCCCCAGCGTCATCGCCGTCTGCGTGGCCTTTGGCTTTATTATTGCCATCCACGAATTGGGCCACTTCTTAATGGCTAGGCGGGTGGGGATCCGCTGTCCCCGCTTCTCCTTGGGTTTTGGGCCGCGCCTCTTCTCCTTCTGGTGGCGGGGCACGGAGTTTACGGTTTGTCTCTTACCTTTAGGGGGCTACGTCTCTATGTTGGGCGAGGAGCCCGATAGCGACGAGGCGGAGGAGGACTTTAAGAAGGTCAGTACCTACTTGCCGGAGAGCGCCCTCCCCGGTACCCCCCAAGAGCTGGCGGCCGCCTTAGAGAAGGTAGCCCAAGAGCCGGGTCGCATCCCGGAGCAGGAGCGGGACCAGTTCCGTTCCGTTTTGGGCCACGTGCGCTACTTGCCGCCGGGTACTTACAAGACGATGCGCGAGGTGGAGGGTAACTTCAACGATAAGAGCATCTGGGGGCGCATGGCTACCGTAGTGGGCGGGGTGACGATGAATTTTATCTCCGCCTTGATCATGTTCTGGATTATCGGAGCTTGTTACGGTCTGGCGGAGCTCAGTCCTCAGAGTCTGCCCATCGTGATGAAGGTCTTCGATAACTCCCCGGCGGCTCGAGCGGGCTTAGAGTATGGGGACCGCATCGAGAAGATCGAGGGTCAGCCCGTCGTTTCGGGGACGGATATGGTGCGCCTCATTGCGCGCTACCCCGCCCAGCCGGTCTCCTTAGAGGTCAGTCGCGGCCAGGAGAAGTTGCAAGTGGAGGTCACCCCCAATTTGACCTCGGCGGGCGTCAACTTTGTGGCTAACGACGCGGGCTTGCCCCAGGTCGTCTCCACCAGTCCCTTCGGTAAAGATTGTCCCACCCAACAATTTAAGGTGGGCGACGTAGTCATTTCCCTGGACGGTCAGCCTATTCACAATTTGGCCGAGCTCCAAAAGGGCTTAGAGCGCGTAGTGGAGGAGAATTCCCAGCGCCAGGGGGAGATGCAGAAGGTCGAAGTAGCCTACGGTCTGCAAGATAAGCGCCAGGTCAAGTTGGCCATGTTCGCTGAAGAGCTGCGTCCGGAGGGCAAGATCGGCATCATGCCCGCCCAGGTGACCGAATTTAAGTTTAACGATACTACGACTAATCTCATTACCGCCGTAGCTAGCGGCAGTTTGGGCGCCCGAGAGGGCTTCCAGGCCGGCGACTACCTCTACTTAGTTAACGGAGCGCTCATCTCTAATCTCCAAGACTTGCAGCAGGCTCTGCAGCGCTTGGCGGGCGGGAGCGAGCCTATAGTCTTCGATCTCTTGCGAGGCTCGGAACATGTGCGCCTCCAATTGACAGGTCCCATTAAAGAGGCGGATTTGGGCTTGACTTTCCAGCCGGTCACCTTCGGTTTGGCCTTCAAGCAGTCGTTTGTGCTCATAGGGCGGCTCATTATTGCGCCGGTTATCATTATCCAACAGTTGGCCGATAAGGTCTTAAGCCCCGATTTAGTCAAATCCTCAATGTCTGGTCCTTTGGGCATTATGCAGATGATCTTTGAGCTCTCTAGCGACGGCTTAGGAAAGTTCCTCTACGTAGTGGCCTTAATTAACGCCGCGGTGGGCGCCTTCAATATTATCCCCTTCCCGGCCTTAGATGGGGCCCGGCTCTTAGTCTTATTGGTAGGCGCCATATGCGGTAAGGAGCTCAATCCGCGCACCGAGGCCCTGGTCCACAATATCGGCCTCTACCTGCTCTTAGGTCTAGTCTTACTGGTGACCTACGTCGACATTATGCGGATGTGGGCGGGCGTGCCCCTCACCCAGTAGTTGAGGTCTCATGTATTTCGTCTTAGTCACGCTCTGTACGTGCTTCAATATGTTCTTGGGCCTTTTGAGCCTCTATTTAGCCCTCTGTGGCCAACCCTTTTGGGCGGCTTGGGCCCTCTTGGCCTCCGTCTGCTTCGACGCCTGCGACGGCTACTTGGCGCGCAAGTGGGGGGTGGCCAGCGAGTTTGGAGCCCAATTAGATTCGTTGGCCGACTTCGCTAGCTTCTGCTTGGCGGGCGGGGTCTTGGCCTACGCTTGGGCGGCGGCTCAAGGGGCGGGCGACTTCAGTTTAGCCCAGGCCTCCGACTATCAGAGCGGTCTTTGGGGGGTAGGGCAAGCCTTAGTCCAGGGGGGCGATTGGGTAGGCTATTCCTTCCCCCCCTTAAAGGGCGAGATCCATTATCTCTTCCTAGGGGCAATCTTCCTCTACACTTGTCTGGGAGGGATGCGCCTAGCGCGTTATAACGCCCAGACCGACTCCCTCTGTCCGCCTAGCTTCTTCGACGGTCTGCCCACCACGGGAGCCGCCGCTCTGATCGCTATCTTTTGCCTGGCCGACTTTATGGCTCCCCCTTCCTGGTGGGAGTGGTCCCCGGGGGGCGTCTTACTCTTAACGGTCATTTTGGGCCTCTTGATGTTCTCCCATTGCCCTTATCCCAAAGTGACTAAGATCGATTGGTTGCCGCGCTGGGCGTGGTTTACGCCTTTGGCGGCGGCCTTTTTGACTCTACCCGGTTCCGCTTATCTCTTTGCCGGTCTCTATCTAGTTAGCGGTCCTCTCTACAGCTGGTACCAAAGCCAGTGGAGGAAGGATTCCCCCGAGGCGGGAAAATAGGGGTATATCATCTTACCAGGAGGCGCAGGGATGGCTGATTATTTTCGTTTGCCTCTTATCGAGATGGAGCCGGGCCATACCTTGGAGCCTACGCACTGCGGGTATTATAAGACTGTCCGCGATATGTGGAAGAACGGGCGTTATAAGGGAATTCTCATCTACGATTACGGTTACGATGAACAAGAGGAGAAGAAGGCTGAGGAGGTCTATAAAAAGAGCCTTGAGTCTCCCGGGCGCTCGTCCTTTGGAGTAGGTAGCGTACTTGTCGCTCTTTTTTTCTATTTACTCTTCCTTCTTGAGCCTCTTACTTCTATGGAACCGGTGGAGTATAGCGTCTGGGACTCTGTGGGGTCGGTAGTATTGGCGCACTTTAGCGTGCTCTTAGCTTATATGATCAGTTCATATCGCCTGACTGATGGGGGGGACATAACCAAGAAATATATAGATAAGGAGGCTTGGGCCCGTTTATACGCAGAGAGCGAGGCGGGCTCTGACGATCGGAACAGGCGGAAGAAGGCCGGTAATATTAGTCTGAAGGTAATTTACGTCATCTTCGTGATCGTGGCCGCCCTCTTACCATTCTTAATTTGGAAGGTGATCTTATGAGCGTAATTAGTAGCCCGGTCTACTCTTCTCAGGAGGAGATTTTCAATTGGAGCCGCTGGGAAGATAATTTCTACTGGTTCGATAATCCTAAATTTTGGTCTCTAGCCACTCTCATGGCTATGATTTTAGGGATCGCCACCCCTCTGGCTGTAATCTACTCTTTCTGGGGCTCTTCGGCTTTCGCTTGGTCCTCTATGCTGGAGACGGAGAAGGGTTGGCGCGATCTCTATTTGGGAATCGCCTCGAGCTCCCTCATAGCCCTAGTCGTATCTTGCTTCTTGCTCTTCTACTGGAGGTTGGTCTTAGCGGGGCGACCTCAGCGCTTAGTAGGTCCCGAGACTTACTTTACGGAGTGGATTATAGCTAGAGAGCGCTTGCGCCAGATCTTGCTCCCTAAATTGTTGGCGGTGAGCGTCATCTTCGGCCTCGTCTCTTTAATAGGCTTCGTTTTATATCTTATATAGGAGAGCGACTTTAGGCGGCCTAGATTTTAGGCTCTCATAAAATGAGTCTGCGCCCGCCCCCTTAGGGGGCGGGCGCAGACTTTAGTTTAGACCTCTAGAAGAGGGATAAACTACTTGGCAGCTTCAGCGGGAGCGGCCTCAGCGGCAGGGGCGGCTTCGGCAGCGGGAGCGGCCTCAGCGGCGGGAGCGGCTTCGCCAGCGGGAGCGGCCTCGGCGGCGGGAGCGGCTTCGCCAGCGGGAGCGGCCTCGGCGGCGGGAGCGGCTTCACCGGCGGGAGCAGCTTCACCAGCGGGAGCGGCCTCGCCAGCGGGGGCAGCCTCACCGGCGGGAGCGGCCTCGGTAGCGGCGGGAGCGCCGGTAGCGGGGGCTTCGGTGGTGGTCTGCTGCTTAGCGCAAGCGGACAGAGTGAAAGCTACGGCTCCTACGACTAATAAAGCGGCCAGCTTCTTGAAAGTACCCATAATCTTTAAAACCTCCTGAAATCAGGTGTCCACTATTTTACGGCACCGGGCAGCGCCCCTTGGACATGGTAGATGATAACGATTGTGGTGACAGGTTTTGTTGTTTTAATCTTTATACCTGCCAACTTAGGGGTAATTATTCAATAATACTCAGAAAAAAGCAAGCCTTTTCTAAATTTTTCCCTCTTCAGGCTTTATTGAATGGTATTTAAGAACTTTGTCTGTAGGAGGGAGAGAGATTCTTTTATAATTAATCTCTAAAAGGTTGGCCTACTCAACTAGATTATTGGAGTGGGTGGGGTATATATAGAGCAATGAACTTTCACTTTAGGAGGAACTAGTTACTATGGGTATGTCGCCAGTCAACATGAATTTTATGCAGTCTCAAGGGGCCAGCGCCGTTCCCGCCTTTAACTTTGACGCTTCGAATCTCACCGCCATCGCCGAGCAGTATGGCATGCCGACTAGCGCTTTTGGGGATATGTCGGCGCTGGGTGAGGGAGCCCAGGGCTTAGGCGAGGCCCCCAGTCTGAACTTCTTGGATAGTTTGGATTCTGTAGTGGAGAAGTATAGTAAGTCTGACGCTAGCTCTTCCACCCCGGCCGCCAAGCAATTTACCAGCATGATGACCGAGTACTTCAAGAAGTTCTGTCCGGGCATGAGCGAGGAGCAGATCTCGGCTCTGTGCAATATGTACGCCGAACAGTATGCCGACTTAGCTAAGGCCATGGATATGTCTTCCTTGGTCGCTGGCATGAATGGCGCTAGCGGGGCTAGCGGGGCTAGCGGCGCCTCCGGAGCCAGCAATAATGGCAACTATGGCGCCAATCAGGGCGTAGATGGCCTCTTAGCGGACGCTAACGCCATGGTGGGCATGACGGAGACGGGCAACACCTCCCAGATCAACGCCATTACCCAGAAGAGCGGCATTAACTGCGCCACCACCCCCTGGTGTGCGGCCTGGGCCATGAATATGTTGAAAGATCACGGCGTCCTGGACACCTCCTCTTGCTCTAACGTCAATTACTGCCCCACTATCGTCAACTGGGCCAAAGAGCAGAATATTTGGGCCGCTCGCGGCCAGTATACCCCTCAGGCGGGCGACGCTATCCTCTTCGACTGGGATTCGGACGGCACTTCCGACCACATCGGTATCGTGGAGAAGGTAGCCAATGGCAAGGTTTACACCATCGAGGGTAACTCTTCCGACTCCGTCAAGAAGAATAGCTACAGCTTAGGTAGCGGCTCGGTCATGGGCTATATCAACTGCGCCGCCCAATAGTTAGCTAGCTAACTAGAGGCTCAGAGGTCTTTAAGACCTGCGCTTATAGGCCTGGGGAGTAGACTTACGCTTCTCCGGGCCTATATTGCTTGGTAAATAGAGGTCAGCGACTCTAGACATTTTCTCTAGATGTCGTTATTAAAGGGATAAGTTATTACTCTTGAGGAGGGCCTTCTCTATGATGGGTATGTCGCCAGTTACTATGAATTTTCTCCAGTCTCAGGGGGTCAACACCCAGTCGGTGACCTCTGGAGCTGCGCCCAATCTTTCCGCTCCCAATCTAAATATGGATACTTCCAATATTAGCGCCCTAGCGGAGCAGTATGGCCTGCCCGCTTCGGTGATGGGGACCGACTCTACGGAAGGGCTCAAGAACCTGGGCGGCGGGGGCAGTCTGAATTTTATGGACAGTTTGGGATCCGTAGTGGAGAAGTATGGCAAGTCTGACGCCAGCTCTTCTACCCCGGCCGCTAAGCAGTTCACCAGCATGATGACCGAGTACTTCAAGAAGTTCTGTCCGGGCATGAGCGAGGAGCAGATCTCGGCCCTGTGCAATATGTACGCCGAGCAGTACGCCGACTTAGCTAAGGCCATGGATCTTTCGTCCCTGACCGCCAGCGTAGCTTCCTCTTCCGCTTCCGGCAGCTCGGGCGCTTCTGGGGTTTCGGGCGGGGGCGGCAGTATCGACGCCTCCCAAGTAGAGGGCACGGCCTGGGGTAAGAGCTTAGCCCAAGACGCCGCGGCTAATGCTACCGGTTCGGGCGGTTGGTGTTATAAGTACGTGGCCGAGGCCGTAGCTCGTCAGGGCGGCGGCACCTTGACGGGAGGCAGCGCCTACATGGCGGCCGACCAGTTAGCTAAGAATGGCAACTTCAAAGAGGTCAGCGGCGTTAGCGACGCCGACCTGCGCAACTTGCCGGCGGGCTGTATCGTAGTTTGGGATAGAGGCAATGGCCAAGAGCACGGCCACATCTGCGTCTCCTTGGGCGACGGCCGCGAAGCTTCCGACGTCATTCGCCCCATGACCCAAGGGTATGGCACTAGCTTCCGCGTCTTCCAGCCCGTTAAATAATTTGGTAAGGGGCTTTTAAGTAGCTCCCCTCCCCCTCCCTTTCCGGGAGGGGGATTTTTTTGCCCTCTCTTAGGGTAGGGGGAGCCCGCTAGGGGGCAAAGGCGGCAAAGAGCTCGTCTAAGAGGGCCCCTTTAAAGCGCGGGGGCTCCTTGCGCGTCCAGTCGATTACAAAGTAGGTGCGCAGGGGCAGCTCCAGATGGCAGTAGTAGCGGATCTGGTTAGTGGCGTGCATCTTGCCCTCGCGATAGTACCAGCCGGTGGGGGCGGAGCCCATGAGCCCGCGCCCCTGCACGTGGCGCGAACCCTTGGGGAAGATGGGCATGACGCGGGCGCTAATCTGCCGACTGCGCGCTAAGCAGCCCATATCGCCGCGCATAATCAACTTGAGATGGGGGGCGAAGAGCAGGCTATTCTCTAAGTGGATTTTGAGCCCCTCGGGCCCTGCCACAGAGTCCCTAATAAAGAGGCGCTGTTCTTGGGGGCGGAAGAGCAATTCTCTGGTGAGACCTAATACCTGTCCTCCGTTTAAGAGCGCTTGGCGCCCGGCCTTAAAGAAGGTCTCTGTGGGAGCGCTCTGCAGGTAGAGCGGGGAGCAGAGGCTGCGCGGGGCGTGGTTCAAGCAGGTCAGCCCTTCGCTAGTTATGGTCTGCCTCTCCGAGGCCGAGAACTCTTCCCAATAGGCCAGCTGGAAGGGTTGGCACTCCTCGCCAATGAGCAGGGTGGAGTGGGCTAAGAAGCTCTGCAGGTAAGGGGCACCCGCGTAAGTAGCGGGAGCGGGACCCGGTTCAATGAAGAAGGGCTCGCCTTGGATATTGAGCGCGATACTTAAGAAATCGCCATGGGGATTGGAGTTAGAGGCCGCGGGATCGGGGGCGCCAGGGGCTCTATAGAAGGCTCGCTGTCGCGACTCGGGAGCGGTCGCCTTAATAGATACTTGGGAGGCCCCCTCCGCCCAAGTATCGCGCGCCACCCCTAGACCGTTACTCACTAGGTAAGCGCAGGTTGAGGTGGGAATCTCGGCCGGGAGGTCGGCGAAGAGCTCTTGGGCTTTAGGGCCCATCCACCACCAGAGCTCGCTAGGCATCCGCTCTATTTGGTATTTGAAGCGCCCCTCTTTGAGGGTGAGCGCCCCCAAAGCCAAGACATTAGTAATATACTCCCCTAAGCTCTGCTCTCTACCTAACCAGCCATGCTCGGTAGCCTCTCCAAATTCGCTCCACAGGTGGTCGGGACCGCAGACATTTTGCAGAGCTTCTAAGGTATTGTGGGCGGCCTCTTCCAAAAAGTGGGGCGGGGTAGTGCGGTTATGGATATGTTGGACTAAGGGCAAGAGCAACCATTCGCTGGCGCGGCAGTGGCCGCTCAGAGAGTCGCTCAAATGGAAAGAGCCCGCCCCAAATTCGCGCTTAATGAGCTCCGGCCACTTCTCTAAGGCTAGAGCCCGCCAGCGTTTGGCTAATTTGAGCTCGGGCAGGTTATTGGCCAGCATATAGAGGGCGCTGGCCGCCCCTAGAGAGAGGGAGGCGTCGTTGCGTAGGTGCCAGGAGAGGGCGGCGGCGTGGAGGAGAATCCCCTCTAAGACTTTGACGAAGAGCTCGGGGGTGAGCAGGCTAGTGGAGAGGGCTAAGGTGAGCATCCCCATCCAGTTGCAAGCGCGCGTCGCTACCCGCTCAAAGTTGAGCCAGTTGACGCCCCTCCAGAGCGGATTGCTAGCTAGCCACTCCGTAGCCTGGACCAAAGCTTCAGAGACGAAATTCTCGTTCCCCGTCAGCCACGTAGTCCGCCCCAAGGCGAGAAAGTGGTAATGCTCATTGAGGGCCCAAGTCCACTCTAAGGAGGGGAGGGCCGAGCTGGGATCCGCCTCCCAGCGCTGGCGCCATTGTCTACTACTCAAAGGGGGCCAGCTGTCGCCTTGAAAGTTAGTCAGCCAGTCGATACATTTGGGGAAAGTCGTCTTCTGGCCGGGCGGGAGGGGAAAGAGGCGCCGTAAAGCCTCTTGGCTAGCTTGAACTAATAATTTGGCCGCCTGGGGCTCTAATTGCAATTTCTGTTGCAGTATCTTCTGTTCGCTATTGTGGAGGAAGAAGAGGGGTTTGAGGCGGTCGCGAAAGTGTTCGTAGAGGGCCTCGGCCGCCAAGTCGGGTTGCTCCCGCATGGCTAAGCCTTTGGCCTCTTCCACCCCGGGCGCACCAGCAAACTGCCCGAAGAAGTACTTGCCCTCTAAACGGTAGGGCGAGTCATTCTCATAACAGAGCTCAACCTGATTTTCGAGACTGAAGGGAGCGGCAGCCTTGATGATGCGCTTGCGGAACCAGGGTAACATCGTAGTGAGGGATTAGCGCTGAGCGAAGAACTCCCTTATCTTGTGAGCGATAGAGGCGATCTGCTCGGGGGTGAGCTCGGGGAACATGGGCAGGGAGAGGACCTTCTTCTGGATCTCCTCGCACACCGGCAGGGAGCCCTCTCCTTGGGAGGAGGCGGCAAAGGTCTTTTGCAGGTGTAAGGAGACGGGGTAGTAGATCATCGGTCCCACTTCATGGGCCCGCAGGTACTCAAAGAGCTCGTCCCTGTGGGGGGTAAGGATCGTATATTGGTGGTAGACGTGGCCGCAGTGGGGGGCTTCGTAAGGGGTGACTACGGGTAGACCCTCTAAAGCTTGGGTGTAAAGCTGAGCGTTGCGGCGGCGCAGCTCGTTCCAGTGGGCGACGTGGGGCAACTTAACGCGCAAGACGGCCGCCTGGAGCTCATCTAAACGGCTATTAGTCCCCAAAATATCGTGGTAGTAACGCGTCTTGCTGCCGTGGCCGCGCAACATCTGCACCTTCTCGAAGAGCTGGGGATTATTAGTTAAGACCATACCGCCGTCGCCCGCGCCCCCTAAATTCTTGGTGGGGAAGAAGGAGTAGCAGCTCAGATCTCCCAGTCCGCCTACCGTTTGCTGACGGTAAGTAGCGCCGGTAGATTGGGCGCAGTCCTCAATTAAGAAGAGCTTATGCTCGCGGCAGATAGCCTGGATCTCTTCCATGGCGGCGGGATGGCCGTAGAGATGGACGACGACTACCGCCTTAGTCTTGGGGGTAATATGTTGGCGCAGGCTGGCGGGATCGAGGGTAAAGGTGCGCGGATCGACATCGGCAAAGACGACCTTAGAACCGGCCAGGGCGACCGCTCCCGCTGAGGCTACGAAGGTAAAGGAAGGGACGATCACCTCGTCTTCAGGACTGAGCTCTAAGGCCCGTACCGCTAACTGCAGGGCGTCGGTACCGTTGCCTACGCCTACCGCATACTGGACGCCGTTCCACTGGGCGAACTCCTTTTCGAAAGCCTGGACTTCGGGCCCCAAGATGTAGTGGGTCGAGCGCAAGACGCGCAAGGCGGCCGCCTCTAACTCCTCCTGAATTTGAGCGTACTGAGTGCGCAGTTCGATAATCGGGATCATTGATGCGTTCTCCTTCTACCCCCTCTAGAGGGGGAGTAACTTTTCCATAACTCTGAGCTAGCCCTGCTTTAGAGGGACGGGGAGGGGTGGCGCACTTCAAACTCTAAACGCCACTGGGGTTTTCCATTTTGGCAACACCAAACTTCTAAAGTACCCACTTCGGTTACATGGCTCTCTAAGGTGACGGGGATAATCTTACCCTCTTCGCCAGCCGAGGCGGGCAAGGTTACCTGCAAGCTCTGCAGCTCCTCAATCTCGTCGTCCCAATCTTCGATTAAGTCGCCAATCTGATCGCGTTGGCGGCAGGTAGAGGCCAAGAAGCGGAACTCGACCGGCTCGCCTACCACTAAGCCGAAGGTGCGCTCGGGGATGGGGGAGCTGCTGCCCTCCTCCATAGCGAAGGGGGCTACGCAGAGGGCCTTGAGGGGGGCGGGCAGACCGGGAATGGCGGGCCTAGAACTCTCAATCCCCAAATAGTAGGAGCGGTTGACCCCGCCCTTAATGCGCACTCCCAGCCCGTGCTTAGTGAGGGCGCTGCGCACCGCGCCACGCGCCACGGCCAAATCGTAGTCGGCGCCCGCCAACTCTTTGACGGGGGGCAATTTATATTCGGCCAACCAGGCGTTGAGGGTAGAAATCAGCCGTTGGCGCAACTTAGGGGCTTTGAAGACGCCGCCATTAAAGAGGATGGCGGTGGGGGGGAGGAAGGGCAAATCGCCTTGGGGATCGCGGTGGAGAGAGAGGAAGCGGGCCAAATGTTTGGTGATAGCCGGATTACTCTCAAAGGGCAGGCCCAACTCGCGCAGACCGCTCTGCCTAGCGCGCGTCGCCTGTTCGCTCAACTTACAGAGCGGGAAGAAACCGTCGCCTAAGATCTCCCAGGCTTCCTCTTGGGTGAGCGTAGCGGAGATAGAGCTAGCGATGAGACTGCTGCCGCGCCCGGGGATGGTCAAGGTCCAATCCTCTAAACCGTCCTCCTGGAGGAGCTGCTCTTTGGCCGCCCGGCAACTATTAGTTAAGACTTGCAACTGCCAATTATCTAATTTTATTTGGCGCTCGCTCTTGAGCTTATGTTGGATAAAGAGGGCCAGGGTGAGATCCATATTATCTCCGCCCAGGAGGATATGTTCGCCCACCGCCTCCCGCTCTAAGAGGAGGTCGCCCCCGCTATCTTTGACGGAGATCAAGCTAAAGTCGGTAGTGCCGCCGCCCACGTCGCAGACTAGGATGCGGTCTCCCACTTGGACCTGTTGGCGCCAATCGCTTTGGGCCTGATCTAACCAGGCGTAGAAGGCGGCTTGGGGCTCTTCCAGGAGGGTAAAATTCTTAAAACCGGCCTCTTGGGCGGCCTGGACGGTCAACTCGCGGGCAATAGTATCGAAGGAGGCGGGAACGGTGATGACTAGCTCCTGCTCCTCTAAGGGGATCTGGGGGTTAGTATAATTCCAGGCCTGGGCTAAGTAGCTGAGGTAGCGCTCCGAGGCGGCGATGGGGGAGATATGCTCCACTTCTGCGGGCGCCTGCCAGGGCAAGATGGGATCGCGACGCTCTACTTGCTCATTGGAGAGCCAAGACTTGGCGGAAGTTACGACCCGGTGGGGGATCTTGGCCCCCTGCTCGCGGGCTAACCAACCTACGACTTCCGTAGCCTCTTCGTTCCAGGGGAGGGCTAAACTGCCGGCGGGCAACTCGTGGGGGCCGGGGAAGTAGATGAAGGAGGGCAAGGTGGCGCGGGGCTCTACCGTGCCGGGATAAGTCAGCTGGGGGATGGGGAAGGGATGGATAGGTAAGGTGCGCTCGGGCGTCTCTTCCTGCAGATCGGCCCAGGCCAAGGCGCAATTCGTCGTTCCCAAATCGATTCCAATGATCATCGCTCTTCCTCCCAGTAGTTTAGAGATTCTAAAGTTCTACGACCGCCGGACAGATGACGTCGGGTGCGCTCTCGGAGAGGGCGGGCAAGTTAGCCTTAGTCAAGCGCCAACCCTTATGGCAGAGCGTCCCTTTGAAGGGGGGATCGCCCTCCACCTTGCCCACTAGACTGATGGCCGCGGCATCGAAGCCGGGCTCTACCTCCACTTGGGAATTCTCCTCTTCCTGGCGGATGGGCTCTATCTCCAGGTAATCGCGCAAGGCCTTGCGACAACCGGCGTAGACGGTAGAGCGCACTACCTCTCCCACTTGGGCGTTAGGTAACTTCTCTATATCCTCTTGGAGAAAATCGATGAGGCGCCCTTCGCGCTGCAAGAGGGCCAGGACTTGGACCGCTCCCGGTTCTACTAAGAGATGGGGGCTGGCGGCCGGAGCGGGGGCGGGCTGACCCTCCTTCTCCCAAAATTGGGCGAAACTCTGGGCGAAAGAAGCGTTGAAGAGAATCTTAAAAAAGGCCTTGAAAGCCAGAAAAAGACGCATAGCCCCCCATTCTACGACGCCCCCTTTTAGATACCTGCGCTCTCTAACGGGCGGCCGCTCTGCGGAGGCGATCGCCCACCGCCTGCCACTCTTCGCCCGAGGGCACGGCCTCGATCCAGATCTTAGGGCAGTGCAGGCTATCCGCCCAGCGCAGGGCGGCGTAGAGGTCGCGCGCGTAAGTTTGGGGATCGGAGGGCATAGTCCAGGTTCGGACTCTATTAGAGAGGGGGAGAGCTTGGGGGTGGATAGCCAAGAGGGCTAAAGGCTCTTCTACCTGGGGCAAGAGCTCTTGTAACTCTTCTAAAGTCCAGATAGAGGTTGGGGAGTCGGGGGCGTAATGTTTTTTGAGCGTTCCGGGAGCCCGCACCCCTTGCCCATACTCTATGGGAAAACCTAAGAAATCGCTCAAAATGTGGGCGTTGAGCATCCCTGGGCGCACGATGAGCGGCCGCTCTCCGGAAAAATCGATAATCGTCGATTCGACCCCCACCTGGCAGGGGCCGCCGTCTAAGATAAAGGGCAGACTCTCGCCAAACTCTTGGGCCACGTGGAGGGCGCTGGTGGGGCTAATGTGGCCGAAGCGATTGGCGGAGGGGCCAATAATCCCCCGCCCCAAGGCGGCGATCAGCTGGCGGGTTAAGGGATGGGCGGGGAGGCGCAGGCCCACGCTATCTTGGCCCCCCGTAACTTGGGGCAAGACCTGGGGGCGCTTGGGCAGGATGAGGGTCATGGGGCCGGGCCAGAAGTGGCGAGCTAGGCGCCAAGCGGCCTCGGGGATGGCGCGGGCCCACTCCTCCATCTCCTCGGGGGCGGAGAGGTGGACGATAGAGGGGTGATCGAGGGGGCGCCCTTTGAGAGCGTAGACTTTGGCGATAGCTTGGGGATTAGCGGCGTCGGCTCCCAGACCGTAGACGGTCTCGGTGGGAAAGGCTACGATCTCCCCTTGGGCCAGGAGTTGGGCCGCTTGGGCGGGGCTTAAGGGTTGGAAGTTAGGCATACTTTAGACCATAAAAAAAGAGTGTAGATAGTCGCCCTATTCTACACTCTCTCTCTACCTATTTTAAAGGGCGCTTACTTGCCGCCGTGGGCTTGGAAACACTCGTAACAGTAGACCGGCTTATCGCCGCGTGGGCGGAAGGGAACTTTCGTAGGCTGACCGCATTCGGCGCAAACTACTTCAAAGAGCTCGCGCGAACCGTTAGAGCGGCCCGTCTCTCCATTTTCGCGACTCGCTTTGTGGGCCCGTCGACAGCTAGGGCAACGGCGGGGATCGCTCTGAAAACCTTTAGAAGCGTAAAACTCTTGCTCGCCTGCGGTAAAGGGAAAAGTCGCCCCACAATCGCAACAAGTCAATTCTTTATCTGAAAACACTCAATTCCCTCCAGCTCGGAAGTCAATCTAGCCCCATCTTGGGCTTAAGAGCCGCAACCGAGCGCTAGACACACCGGTAATTATAAGCCGGGAAAAGAGCAATATCAATTATTCTTGAGCCTGAAATAACTAAAAAAAAGGCCCAAATTTCGGGCTTCTGCACACTTAAATATACTAAAACTGCAGAAAGTCTACCCCCTAAAAATATCCTCCCGCCGGGCGGAACGCCCGGCGGGAGGATAGAGGCTGTTATCCCTTTTAGGGGTTATCTGAAGGCGCGGGATGGGACTCGGCCTCAGGGGCGCCCTCTAAGGGAAGTTCAGGGCGGTGGGGGGCTCGGCCCGCCATTCCCGCTCCTCGCAGAGGTAGAGCGGGGCGAGTAGCGGGGCGCGGTGAGTTGGGGCGGAGCCCCGCGGGCGGGGGCGGATTAGTCAGTTGGGCGCCTGGAGGCATAGAGGGGGCTTGGGGGCGTTTGGGCCCTTCCGGGGCGGGGGGCGGAGCGCCGGGCTGGGGGGGTAACCCCGCTCTAGGCGGCATTCCCGGGCGCGGAGGCATACCGGCTCGGGGCGGAGCTCCGGGCTGGGGAGGTAACCCTGTGCGCCCAGGAGCGCCAGGCTGGGGAGGTAAGCCCGCTCTAGGCGGCATTCCCGGATGTGGGGGCATACCGGGGCGCGCCGGGGCGCCCGGACGAGGGGGCGCTCCGGGGGAGGGGGGCAGCTCCGTCTCCGCTGAGGAATGGCGCGGGGGATGATGGGCTGAGCCCGCCGCCCCTAAGCGGGAGGTCGAGCGGGTGAAGATGGGCCTAGCTCCCCCTTCTCTCTCAGGCGGGGCGCCCTCTCCTCTCTCCTCCTTAGCGGGCGGGGGAGCGGGGGCCGGGGCCGGTTCTGGGGGCGGCGGGGGCGCCTTATCTAATTTAAGTTGTAAGTTGGGATTGGGCTGGGGCGTCTTAGGCGGCTCTTTGGGCACCAAGAAACCCGGCTCTTCCGCCTCTACTGGAGCGGGCGGTTCGGGGACTAGGGGCTGGGCCTCGGAGGAAGGGGGCGACAATTCGGCTACGGGCGGCGGGGTAGGGGTGAAGCGAATCGTAGGCTGGCGACTACTGCTCCCCTTAGCCAGCAAGAATTCCACGCTATCTTGGCAAGCTTGGACGATGCGCTCTAAGTCGCGCTCTTTGAGGCTAGGATAGAGGGGGAGATAGAGCTGACTCTTGCCTAAGAGGGTAGCGTTGGGCAGGGTGCCGCGGTAGTGGATATGGTCGGAGAAGCTGGGGATCTGATGGATGGGACGCAAAAAGCCTGGCGAGGTATCGATCGTATTGCTACTCATCTGGCGGGCCATCTTTTCGGGAGCCTCGCAGGTTACGGTGAAGCTCGTAAAGACCGGATCCCCATAGTCAATATCTTCCGGCAAGCCCAGGTTGGGAATCTGGGCCTCTTGTAAGAGTTTTAAAAGGCGCCTACCTAAGCGGGTGCGTTTTTGGTTCTGATCGTTAGCCCACTCCATAATCCTCCTCCCCAGAGCGGCCTGGATGGGAGCGGGACGCAAAAATTCAATGGGGGTAGTCTGGGGCTTGGGATGATCGATAAGGAAATTGACGTGCAGAGAGTTGGCCCCAAAGGCCCAGCCCAAACTGATGCAGGGGTAGTAGGTGAGCGTAAAGCCCAAACGCGTAGTAGCTATCCAGGTGGTGGCCGCGCTCAGAAGGGCGGTGTAGACGCTATCATTAGAGACGGACTCTAGCTTAGTTAACCTTTGGCGCGCCTTCTCGGCCAATTCTTCATTGTTGAAGACGGCCATACCGCCCCCCAGAGTCGTAAAGTTATTGAAGAGATCGAAGGAGAAGACGGCGGCGTCCCCATAGCTGCCTACGGGACGTTGGCGCACCGTGGCCCCCCACCCTTGGGAGCAATCCTCTAAGACGGCGACCTTTTTGGAGCGGGCGATAGCCTCTAACTCGTCGATGGGGGCGGGACAGCCGCCCATATGGCTGACTAAGATGGCCGAGACATTCTTCCAGTCGTCGTCCATAATCTTTTCCGGACCTACCACCCAACTGCCGCGGCGGACGTCGACTAAGTAGGGCTCTAAGTCGGCGGCGATAATGGCCCCGATGAGGTTATCGTCGATCCAGGCGGGGACTAAGACTTTAGAGTGGCGCGGCAACTCTAAGCTCAATAAGATCAGATAGAGAGCGGCGGGAGCGGATTGGAGATAGATCGCCTCCCGAGCCCGGAGATGCTCGGCAAACTTGCGCTCAAACTTTTCGATCTCGTCCGCCTGAGCCTCTTTGATATTGCTTATAGCCCACAAGAGGTCAGACCAACCCAGGGACAAGGTACCGCGCGGAATGGGCAACCCCGATTTTTTCTGCTGTGCTGGAACGTCGGCCATACTATCTCCTTCTCTCTCTCCCCACCTCGGAACTAGGACAATTCTACCTGCCCCAGTCCATTTCCCGTACTACCCTAAAGGGGTGGGCTAAATCCTTTAGACGGAGAGTAAAAAGTTGGGCGCGCAGCCAAAGCTCAAAGAGCTCGAACCCTTTCACCTAAAACTGTTAATTAAATGTTAAATAATGGACAGAATAGGGCGGGCTAGGGAGGCTCTAAAGCCAATTCTAAGGGGAGTGAGGTCTAGCTTTTTAAATGAATAAATAGCGTTAAATCCAATCTTTCTTAGTTAATAATTTCTTAATTGTCCTTATTTTGGTTGTCTCCGGCAAGGGCTTAGAAGGCTCTAAATTAGCTGGAGGAGGGCTCAGAGAAGCTAAAATGGCGAGCGCGGAGATAAGTTTTTAACATTGACTAAAGTGGGGCTGAAGATTAGTATCAGGGAGTGAGGTGGAACGGAGTGGAGCGCAAGTGGAGCGAAGTGGAGAAGGGAGCCAGCTAGGGACTCAAGGGTTTACGGGCAAGTACCATTTGACCGTGGACGATAAGAGTCGGGTGGTTATCGTTTCCGCTTTGCGGCGTGAGCTTTGTGGCCGCGTGGTATTGCGCAAAAACCGTCGCCAAGGGTGTGTTGAGGTTCTCCCTCCTCAGGTGTGGAACGCCTTTCTCAGTAAGTTGTCCGCTTTGTCGGCGTTGGATAGCGATGTCCAACGTCTGATCACTTTAGAGTCTGCCAGCGCGGTAGAGGTGAATATCGATAAGCAGGGGCGCATGTTATTCCCTGCGGAGATGCGCAGCTTCGCCGCCGTCAGCGGTCCGGAAGTGGTCGTGACGGGGGCTAACGATCGGTTGAAGGTGTGGGCGCCCGAGGTCTGGGCCCAGTTCGAGCAACAAGCCGCTACGGAAGATCTGGAGGCTCGCGTCTTTGCAAAGTACGGACTATAAGGTATCTGGATCGGCCTATCCCATTAGGGCCCAACTGAGTCTAGTGGGCTCCTGGAGGAGGCTCTCTGAGCCTCAATTGGCGGTCAGTACGGCTGGGGTCAGCGCTCCCTTAACGATCAAGTTGCCTCTCGCTCCTCGCTCTAGAAGTTCTAATTCCGGTTCGGTCCCCTCGGGACGGCGTTGAGGATGGGCGGTTACCACGTTCCCGTCATGTTGCGGGAATCTTTAGAGGGTCTGGCCCTCAAGAAGGGCGGCCGCTATTTAGACGCTACTCTGGGCGGCGCGGGCCACTCGCGGGCTATACTGGAGGCTCTAGAGGGTTGCGGGGGAGGAGAACTTTACGCTATCGATCGCGACCGCGAGGCGATAGCGGAGGCTTGTCGGGTCGTAGGTTTAGAGCCCAACTCTGAGGAGCGGGGCGGGACCGTAAGGCCTGGAGTACAGTTTTATATCTTACAAGGTAACTTCATGTTGCTGGATAGACTCTTGCAGCAGCGCGGAGTGGAGGCCTTAGACGGGGTGCTCATGGATCTGGGAGTCTCCTCCCACCAGTTAGACGCTCCGGAGCGGGGCTTCTCCTTTCGCAGCGCGGGCCCCTTGGATATGCGCATGTCCGATCAAGAGGAAGGCCCTACCGCCGCGCAGCTAGTCGCCCAGGCGCCGCTGGAAGAGTTGGCGCGCATCTTGCGCTATTACGGCGAGGAGCGCTTCGCCGGGCGCGTCGCCCAAGCTATCGTGCGGGAACGTGAAGTCCGTCCCATCTCTACTACTTCCCACTTGGCGGAGGTGGTGGAGAGAGCTATCCCTCAAAAGGCTGGTAAGACGCATGGAGGCCGAGCCATCAATCCTGCGACCCGGACCTTTCAAGCTTTGCGTATCGCAGTCAACCGGGAACTAGAGTCGCTCCAGCGCGGTCTGGAAGCGGCCATAGGGCTCCTACGTCCGGGGGGGCGACTGGTCGTCATCAGTTACCACTCTCTAGAGGATCGGATAGTTAAAGAGGCTATTCGCAGCCGTCTGGGGCACTGTACTTGTCCTCCGCGCGTACCTTTTTGTACTTGTGGAGCGCAAGCGACTCTGCGCGAGGTGACTCGTCGCCCCCTCACCCCTGGGGAGGAAGAGCTAGAGCTCAATCCCCGTTCTCGTTCCGCTAAGTTGCGGGTAGCGGAACGACTGTAAAGGTTTAGTTCGCAGCAGCTAAATTTGTTGAGGCTAGAGGCCAGAGACTAGTCTTAGTGGAGGAAGAAGATGGCTCAATATAGCGCTTGTCCAGTGGAGACCCCTCGGCTACCTGAATGGGCCAGGCAGCTTAAGCGGAGGACATGGCGTTCTAAGGAGGACTTGAGTAAGATTTCGGCTCAGGCCAAGGAGGAGCTGCCTCGCCTGGCGCTCATCCCCAAGGTGTGGTGCGCCTTGGTCTCTCTGGTCCTCTTGAGTTTTCTCTTTGTAGTAGCCTTGCAATACGCGGGAATGGTAGAGATCCAGTATGAGCTCAACCGCCGGGAGAACGAGCTGGCTCGCCTCAACCATCAGAAGGTAGAGATGGCTCTCAAAGTAGAGCAACTCTCCTCCCTGGAGCGCGTAGAGCGGGAGGCGCGCCTATTGGGGATGGAGTACCCCGCCAACTTGCAGGTCGTCAAAGTCGTCTTACCCCACGACCGCCAAGTGCAGATGGCCAGCGTTAATCGCCGCCCTGCGGCTCGCTAAATAAAAGTTAGGAGATAGAGGATGGTTCCAGGCTAGGTCCTGGGGGCCGTTCTTTTTCTCTTTTGTGAGAGCGCCAATAATTGACTAGCAAATTAGAGATCCCCCAGGGAGGCCTGCGGTGGAAGTAAAGAATTGGGATAAACTCTTTAAGGGGCGAGTGCTATGGCTCTATGTCTTAGTCGTCTTTCTCTTTGCGGCCATCGTAGTCAAACAGGCCTGGATCCAGTGTCTGCACAGCGAATATTTCAAGTTAGAGGCGAGCGACACCCAGCAGCGCATTAGGGCCCAAGTGGGCGAAACTTTGGGGGCGCGGGGGGATATTAGGGATCGCAACTACCAAGTCTTAGCTACTTCCGCCATTCGCCGCTCCATTAACTCCCACCCTTGGCAGGTCAAAGATCCTCAGCGCACTACCGATCTTTTGGCCCCCATCTTAGAGATGGACCGGGCGGAACTCTTTGAGATCTTGAGTAGCGACGCCACCTTCGTCACCTTAAAATACAAAGCTCCCGACTCGATGTGCGACGCCGTCCTCAAGTTGCAGCGGGACTTAGCCGTTAAAAATGAAGGTTTGCCCCCGGAGAAGCAGGATCTCAGTCTCTCCGCTATCGAGGTCGCTCGCGAGAATTCCGGCTTGCGCTACTATCCCAAAGGGCGTTTGGCCTCCCATATCTTGGGGATCGTGGGGGGAGAGGAGGACGGCTTAGAGGGGATAGAGGCCGTCTATGACCGGGAGCTTTCGCCTAAAGTCCATAGCGATCAGCGCCCCTTAGACGTCTTTGGCAACGTCATCCCCACCGCCCCCAGCTTCGCCGAGTTGAGCTCCGAAGAGCGCAAAGATAACCCGGAGATCTTAGACGGCAGCACCGTAGTGCTCACTATCGACGAGCGGGTCCAATTTATCGTAGAGCGGGAGTTAGAGAAGCAGGTCAAGGCGATGCACGCTAAAGGGGGGATCTGCGTGGTCTTAGACGCCCGGACGGCCGACGTTTTGGCCATGGCCGTCTACCCCGACTTTGAGCCCGCCCGCTATAGCAAGTACTCGCCGGCCGTGCGCCGCAATCGAGCTATTAGCGATTTCTACGAACCGGGCTCCATCTTTAAGGTCTTTTTGGCAGGGATCGCCTTAGCCAACGGTTACCAGGCGAAATCTACTTTCTACTGCCCCGGCCGGCTCATAGTCGACGGTTGGCCTATCTACAATGCCGACGACGGCCTCTACACTAAGGGTACGGAGACTATAGCCGACATTATCGCCTACTCCTTCAATACGGGCACGGCCTCAGTAGCTATGGAGCTGGGCTCTAAGAAGCTGGGCCAAGGTTTGGCTACCTTCGGGGTAGGTCAAGCGACTGGTATCGAGTTCTTAGGGGAGTCAGAAGGGATGATCGACGACTGGCGCACTTGGGCCCGCTCCCGTTTGGCTACCATCTCCTTCGGTCAGGGGGTGGCGGTGACCCCTATGCAATTAGTTTCGGCCATGCAAGCGGTGGCCAACGACGGCGTGCGCCTGCGCCCCCACCTGGTGAAAGAGGTGGTCAGCCCTACGGGCGAGCGCACTACTTATAAGCCCGAAGTCTTGAGTAAGCCCCTCACTAAGGCCCAAGCCAAGGAGATGCGGGAGGTCTTGGCGGGGGTGGTGAGTTTTGGCAGCGGCAAGCGGGCCCGAGTGCCCGGCTATCGGGTGGGGGGCAAGACGGGAACGGCGGAGGTGCCCGGCCCTCAGGGAGGTTACGCCGAGGGTAAGTACGTGGCCGGTTTCTTAGGTATGGCCCCTATCGACCGCCCGGAGGTCGTCGTCTTAGTGAAGATCGAGGAGCCTTGGCCTCTCTACTATGGAGGTTTAGCGGCGGCGCCTCTCTTTAATCATGTTTGCAGCAAGATTTTGCCGGTTCTGGGGGTCCCCCCCAAGCCCGGCTTTAAACAGGTCGATCCCGTAACGGGACTCTAGTTCTGGAGAGTTGGACGAGGAGAACTTATGCGATGAAGAGTGTGGGTCAATTGGCTGAGCTAGTGGGAGCGCTCCAAATAGTGGGCGATCCCCAAGTAGAGGTGTGCGGATTAGCCTGCGATTCCCGGAAGGTAGAGGCGGGGGATCTCTTCGTCTGCGTCAGCGGCTTCCAGAGCGACGGTCACCACTTTGCGCCCGGAGCCGTAGAGCGGGGCGCCCGGGCCTTAGTAGTGGAGCGTCCTTTAACCGACCTTCCCCAGCAGGTCCCGCAGCTAGTCGTAGCCAGTTCGCGCCGGGCTCTAGCCCTGCTCTCCGCCCACTTCTGCGGCCAGCCCGCCTCTAAGCTCCTCAATATTGGGGTTACGGGCACCAATGGCAAGACGACTACCTCCCTGCTCATCGAGTCGATCTTGTTGCAGGCGGGCTATAATCCCGGTTTAGTGGGGACTATCGAAGCTCACGTGGCCGGCAAGGTCCTGCCCTTAGCCAATACGACCCCTGAGTCTTACGACTTGCACCACCTCTTCGCCCAGATGGTAGCCGGCGGCCAAGATAGCGTAGTGATGGAGGTCTCCTCCCACGCTCTAGCTCTCGATCGCACCTACGGCATCCCCTTCGACGTGGCCGTCTTTACGAATCTCACCCAAGACCACCTCGACTTTCACCACACCATGGAAGAGTACTTTGCCGCCAAAGCTAAGCTCTTCACCCGCCTAGGTACCCATCGGGGGCGCTCCGTAGGCCCCTTCGCCATTATCAACTTGGACGACCCTTACGGGGCGCGCCTTTTAGAGCTCATTAAGAGCCGGGTGCCAGTTTTGACCTACGGGACCCACAGCGAGGCCGATGTGCGCGCTTACAACGTCCAAGCGGGCCCCTCCGGTTTGAGTTTTATCTTAGAGACTCGCGTGGGCCAGCGAGAGATCAACCTCCAACTCTCGGGTACTTTCAACCTCCACAACGCTCTGGCGGCGGCCGCGGTAGGCTTAGCCTTGCGCCTGGGAATAGAGGAGGTGGCCCGCGGTTTAGAAGGGGTGAAGGCGGTGCCGGGGCGCTTCCAGTTGGTGCGCCTAGGCCAAGATTTTACGGTCATAGTCGATTACGCCCATACCCCCGACGGATTAGAGAACCTCTTAGATTCGGCGCGCCAGATTACGAGCGGCAATCTCAGCTTGGTCTTTGGCTGCGGAGGTAACCGCGATCAGGCTAAGCGCCCCTTAATGGGTAAGATCGCCGCCCAGAAGGCGGATAAGGTCTACATTACGACCGATAATCCCCGCCAGGAAGATCCCCAGGCGATAGTCGAGCAGATCTTAGCCGGTATCGAGCCCCGAGAGCGCCAATTTGTGGAGGTCATCCACGATCGGGCCCAAGCCATCGCCAAGGCCTTAACTAGCGCCAAAGCGGGGGATACGGTAGTCATCGCCGGTAAGGGGCACGAGACTTACCAGAAATTTGAAGATCGCACCATCCATTTTGACGACGTAGAGCAGGCCCGCTCCATCTTGAGCAGTTTGGGAGCGAGCCGCCTCTCCAGCGGGGTTCAGCCCAAGGTGCGCATTAAATTAGGTTGGGATCGCTGCAGTTTCGATATCAACCGTTACTTAGTGAGCAAGGCGCGTTAAGGGGGCGAGATGGCGCAGCGCTGGAAGGCGGGAGAGATCGCCAGAGTCTTAGGGATAGAACTCCCCGCCCCTTGGGAGGCGGAGAGCGAGATTGGGCCGCTCTTTAGCGATAGCCGCCAGCCCCAAGCGGGAGGGCTCTTCGTCCCCTTGCGGGGAGAGAATTTTAATGGCCACGCCTACCTAGCGAGCGCCCGGGAGGGCGGGGCTAAGGGTAGTCTCTGGTCCCCGGCCGAGGCCCAAGGGCTAGAGCCCCCGCCGGGCTTCCCCCTCTTAGTAGTCGACTCCGTCTTAGAGGCTTACCTCCGTTTAGCTAGCTACCATCTGGAGCGCTCTAAGGTGCGGGTGGCGGCTATTACCGGCTCCGTAGGCAAGACGACTACTAAAGATCTCTTGGCGGGTCTCCTAGCCTCTAAATTCCGCACCGTAGCTACGGTAGCCAATCATAATAACGAGATTGGCGTGGCCCAAACCCTTTTAGCCCTCCAGGAGGAGACGGAGTGGGCGGTAGTAGAGATGGGGATGCGGGCCAGGGGGGAGATCGCCCGCCTAGCTAAGTTAACGCGCCCCCAGATAGCGCTCATTACTTATATTGGCGAGTCGCACTTAGAACTTTTAGGGAGCCGGGAAGAGATCGCTCGCGCCAAGGGGGAGCTCTTAGAGGAGAGCGACCCTCAAGGTTTAGCGATCTTGCCCGCCGATTCCGACTTTTACCCTCTCTTAGCCAGTTTGGCTCCCGGGCGCCAGACCTCTTTCGCCTTGCGGGCCCCCCAGGCTGAGTGGCGCTTAGTGAGCCGCCGCGATAGGCTGCGCCCTTTAGCTAAGGAGAGAGAGGGAAGTTGGCGCCCCCTCTTGTGGGGTCAGGAGATAGAGATCGCCACCCCTTTAGGGAGGGGCGAGCTCTTTTTACCTCTGCCCGGCGAGCATAATTGCGCCAACACCCTAGCCGCCTTGGCGGCGGCCCGGGAGGCGGGGTTAGGCTGGGAAGAGTGGCGGGAGGCTCTAGCTACTTGCCAATTGACGGCCGGCCGGTTGCAGTTGGAGGAGGGGCCGGGGGGGACGCTCCTTTTAGACGACGCCTACAACGCCGCTCCCAGTTCGATGGCCGCCGCCTTAGAGATCTTAGCTAAGTTGCCCGCTCTCCGGAGTGAGGGGATGGCTAAGGGGCGCCGGGTAGCTATCTTGGGGGATATGTTAGAATTGGGCCCCCAGAGCGGGAATTGGCACCGCCAGTTAGGAGAGATGGCGGCGGGGCGGGCTGACTTAGTCTTAGGGGTCGGTCCGCAGAGTCGAGAGTTAGTGGAGGGGGCGCTGGCAAGGGGGGGGAGGGCCAGTTGGGTAGCCGACTACCGGGCCGCCCTTCTCTGGGCCCAGCAGGAATTGGGGGCGGGGGATATGATCTTAGTTAAGGCTTCTCACTCTATCCATCTCGATCGCCTGGCCAGTGCGGTGCGGAGTTGGGGAAGTGAATTGGCAAGAATGGGGCGGCAGTAATGGTAACGGTTGGACCTTGGCACTTATTGATCTTAGCGGCGCTCACCGGTTTAGGCTTGACCTTAGTGAGTATGCCCATCTTCCTCCGCTGGGCCCAAGGGCACGGCTGGGGGCAAGAGGTGCGCAGCGAGGGGCCGCAGGCTCACCTCTCTAAAGCGGGTACGCCCACTATGGGAGGGATCGTCCTCATCGCTTCCGCCTTGGTAGGTTCCTTTTGGGCTCCCTCCAGTTGGGAAGCGTGGCTCTTGCGCTTAGTAGTCGTGCTCTGCGCCTGTTTGGGGATGATGGATGACGGGCGCAAGTTGTTGCGCCACCAGAGTTTGGGCTTAAAGGCCCGGCATAAGTTGGCCTTTTTGGCGGGAGTGGGCTTGCTCTTATGGGGCTGGCTCTACGCTACGCGCTCTCCCCTAGGGTTAGAGATTCCCCACTGGGGGATAGTGGGCGGGGCGGGCCTCTCCTTAGTCGTCACCCTCCTTTTGACGATGGGTACGGTCAACGCGGTCAACTTGACGGACGGCTTAGATGGGCTCTCTAGCTCTACTTGTAGCGTGGCTTTGGGAGCTTACGCCCTCATCTGCCTGCAGCAGGGGGAGCTCTCCTTGGCGGTAACGGCTTGCGCCTTCCTGGGGGCCTGCTTAGGTTTCCTGTGGTATAACTCTTATCCCGCCCAAGTCTTTATGGGCGATACCGGCTCTTTGGCCTTAGGCGGAGCTTTGGCCGCGCTGGCCCTTTTGAGCGGGACGGAGCTCTTACTTATCGTCATTGGCGGGGTCTTTGTAGCCGAGGCCCTCTCGGTCATCATTCAGGTGACCTACTTTAAGTTGAGCGGCGGGAAGCGCGTCTTCCGCATGAGCCCCCTCCACCACCACTTCGAATTGGGCGGCTGGCCTGAAGTTAAGGTGACGGCCCGCTTTACGATCGCCGCCTTCCTCTTGGCCCTCTTGGGACTCTGGCTCCACGTAGGCGGGTGGCTCTAAGATGGATTGGCGTCACTCTAAAGTCAGTATCTTGGGGATGGGCAAGAGCGGTTTAGCCGCCGCCCAAGTCCTCAGCCAGCGCGGGGCCCGCGTCTTTATTAGCGACTCTCGGGAGAGTAGCGAGCTGGAGCGAGAGATCGAATTTTTGCGCTCTCTGGGGGCGGCCTACGAGGTGGGCCGCCACTCGGAGCGCATCTATGAGGCCCAGATCTTAGTCGTCAGTCCCGGGGTCTCCGTCCACAGTCCCCAGGTAGTGGAGGCCTTCCAGAGGGGGCTCAAAGTGTGGGGCGAGGTCGAAGTAGCTTGGCTCTTAGCCCAGGTCCCTTTTATCGCCGTCACGGGGACTAATGGCAAGTCGACTACCGTCACCTTGATCGACCGCATGTTGGGCGAGCGCTCCATCTTGGCGGGCAATATCGGTACCCCCTTAGTCCAAGAGGTCGATCACGCTCCCCGAGGGGGCTTTATTACCGCCGAGATCTCTAGTTTCCAACTGGAGACGGTAGAGAAGTTCCACCCTCAGATTGGGGTCTTAACTAATATTACCCCCGACCATCTCGATCGCCATCCCAACTTTGCCGAGTACTTTGCGGCGAAGGCCAGGCTGTGGGCCCAGATGGGCGAGGGCGATTTGGCGCTCTTTAATTATGACGATCCCCAAGCCAGGCGGATGTTAGAGCTCTTGCGCAGCGGGAGACTGCCAGCTTGGTTGCCGGAGTATTACCCCCCCTTAGAGCGGGAGCCTAACCCCCAGATTATGACCTACTCTTTAGAGGGAGAGGTCCCGCAGGGCGCTTGGTGGGAGGAGGGCTGGATCTATTACCGCCAGGGCGGGAGTAGAGAGCGGGTCGTCGAGTGGACCCCCACCCTCTATCCGGGATTACCCGGGCCGCACAACCTCTCTAACGCCTTGGCGGCTATCGCCGTAGCCCGCTACTTGGGGGTAGAGGCGGGGGCCATAGAGGCCGCCCTCCGCGCCCATAAGCCCCTCCATTATCGCATGGAGGAGGTGGCTAAGGTCCAAGGGGTCTCCTTTGTAGACGACTCTAAGGCTACTAATGTCAGTTCCGTAGTGGCGGCCCTCAAAGCTTACGCCCACGGTCCGCTCATCCTCATTGCGGGCGGTAAGGATAAGGGCTTTGCCTTTGAACCTTTGGCCGAGGCTATCGCCGCCTCTTGCGAGCAGGTGATCTTGATCGGGCAGGCGGCGGAGCGCTTAGAACAGGCTATCCGCCAGGTCAGCCAACTGCCCCTTTACAAGGCCGCCACTTTGCAAGAGGCGGTAGAGTACGGTTGGCAGGAATTGAGGGGTAGTGGGGGAGTACTCTTACTCTCTCCCGCTTGTTCTAGTTTCGACATGTTTAAAAATGCTGAGGAGCGGGGACGGCTATTTGCTGAGTACGCTCAGGAGATCGCTGCACGCTAGGGGGCCGCGCGGCCCGGGGGCGCTAGAATGAAAATCTTTAATGAATCGCTGACAGGTCCGATACTCTCCGTAGTCTTGGCCCTCTCTCTCTTTGGGATAATGGCCGTCTTATCCGCCTCCGTAGGGCGCGGAGCGGTCTCTCCGGAGTATAGCTTCAATTCGCTCTTCTTCTTTGAGCGCCAAGCTACGTTCCTCATTCTGGGCTTGGGGGCCATGTGGGCGATTAAGCGCTGGCTCAATTTGGAGTTCATGCGCCCCCTCTGCGGCGTGCCCTTAGTCCTCTTTACTTGTGCGCTCTTAGTGTGGGCCCTGTGCAGCGGTTCGGTCAATGAGGTCCATCGCTGGATCAGCGTGGGCGGTTTCCGCTTCCAGCCGGGCGAGTTGGCCAAGATTACGATGATCATGTTCTGGGCCGGGTACCTGGTGCGCCGCCGCAAGGCCCTCCTAGAGGCCGCTCAACCTCCGCTAGTGAAGGTGGGACCGGGCGGTCCCTTGCGCCCCCAGCCTATGCCCAGTTGGGGCAGTTGGGAGTGGTGGAAGGTCCAGACCTCTATCGCCTACCGCACCTTCATCTTGCTTTTGCCCGCCTTGGGGGTTACGGGGGTCGTCCTCTTACTCATCGAGTTGGGTAAAGATTTGGGGACGATCTTCGTCATCGTCTGCACTATAGGCTGTATGATCATCGCGGCGGGCGCTTCCTGGCAATTTTTGGGAGGCTCCGTCCTGTTGGCCGTCCTGGGGGTGGTGGCTATGATCGCCAAGGAGCCTTATCGCATTATGCGCATCGTAGCTTGGTTAGATCCGCTGGCCGATAAGGCGGGCTCTGGCTACCAGGTCTACAACTCCTTTATCGCCATCGGTTCGGGAGGCTTGTGGGGGGTGGGGATGCCCTTCTCGCGCCAGAAGTTTGAGTTCTTGCCGGAGATGCATTGCGACTTTATCTACGCGGTGATCTGCGAGGAATTGGGATTAGTGGGCTCTTTGGGGTTGGTCTTACTCTTCTTCGTCTTGGCGACCTGCTGTGTGGCGGTGGCTACGCGCTGTAAGGACCCTTACCTCTCTATGGTCTCTTTGGGGATCTCCATGCAAGTAGTGGGGCAGGCCCTCTTCAATATGGCCGTAGTTACCGGTTTGGCCCCCAATAAGGGTTTGCCCTTACCCTTCGTCTCTTCGGGAGGCAGTTCGCTCTTTTTGACCCTAGTCTCGATGGGGATCTTGCTAAATATTAGCGATCGCGTCAATTCTCGTCCGGTGAAAGCCCAACCTAAATTGAAGAAGAAGCGCCCGCCGCGCCAGGGGGCTACGATCTCTTCCTCTTCGGAGGAGGTCAAGGCGGCTTCTAGTTCTAGCGGCGAGTGGGAGGCCGTAGTCTCCACTAGGCGCGGTAGCCCTCCGCCCTGCCGCCTACCTAAACCGGCTATCGACCCCGCCTGGGGGCGGATCTTACCCTTCGAACCGGGGAGTAGAGCGGAGCGGGAGCGCTTGCGCCGCCTGCAGTCTCTCTAGTCCACAAAGGAGCTTGGCTGGTCTTTAGACAATAAAGATCAGCGATTTTTTTTTGTGGGGTGCGTCGGTATGAGTCAAGAAGCCACTAATTCCCAGCCTGAAACTCCCGTCCGCGACGGTGCGCGGCCGCTCAGCGTCTCTCCCGAAGTAGCTAAAGTTATAGCTGAAGCCTTTCAAGACCATCAACCTGGGGCCGCCCAAGAGGCCGCTCTAGGTAGCGAGGTGGGGGGGAGTAGTCCCTCCGCCGCTACCCCTCCCGAGCCTAGCTCCGCAGAGAGCGCGGCGCCTGCGCCAGAGACTCCCACCCCCAGCCAAGAGGGGTCCGCGGCTAAGGAGCAGTCAGCGCCCCCAGCGCCCGAGCCCCAAGTTAAGGCTAAAAATCAGCAGGCGCCTCGCCCGCCCCTGGGGTGGCCGCCTTACGCTATGCCCGGATTTAAGTTCCCCCGTTACCCCATGGCGCCGCCGCCCGGCTTCCCTTATGCGGGCGCTCCCTACCCTTATCCCGGGATGGCTATGCCCGGTAGGGGTTACATCCCTCCCGCCTACTGTCAGCCCTTCGCTTCGCCGCGCCCCATGGCCCTCAAATTGCGCGTAGCCTTTGCCGGCGGCGGGACGGGCGGCCACCTCTATCCCGCCCTGGCGGTAGCCGATATTTTGCGCTCCCAGGGGGCGAGGTTGCTCTTCTTCGATTCGCAGCGCGGGATCGGGAGTCGAGTCTTAGAGCGGTTGCACTACCCGATGCGCATCATTTGGGCCAGCGGTTGGACTGGCAATTTCTGGGAGCGCTTGGGAGCTTTAGCGCAGATGGGGGTGGGACTCATGCAGAGTATCTTCCACTTGCTCCGCTTCCAGCCCCACGTCTTAGTGGCCTCGGGCGGCTACGTCTGCGCCCCCGTCTCCGTGGCCGCTTGGCTATTGGGGATCCCCATCTTGCTCTTAGAGCAGAATGCCATCGCCGGTAAATCGGCTAATTTCGTAGCCCGTTTGGCGGCTAAGGTCTGCGTCAGCTTCCCGGGCCAGTACCGCGGCATCGCCCCCAGTAAGCTGCTCTTGACGGGCAATCCCATCCGCAGCGCCATCGTGCGCCAAAATAGGGAACACGCCCGCCACTGCTTGCACGTGCCCGCCCAGCGTCCCCTGCTCTTAGTAGTGGGCGGCAGTCAAGGGGCCTCTAGTCTCAATGAGGCTCTCATCCAGGCTCTGCCTAAATTAGTAGACCAAGAGTGGACTATTATCCATCTCACGGGGGCAGGGCATATCGATGAAGTGCTGAACCGCACTCGGGATTTAGTAGCTGGGCGCAAGCTCGATTACCGCCCTCTGGCTTATACGGAAGATATGGCCAGCCTCTACGCGGCGGCGGACTTAGTCCTCTGCCGGGCGGGGGCTACGACCCTGGCCGAGATCTGCGCCCGCGGTCTGCCCTCTATCTTAGTACCTTATCCTCACGCCGCTGAGAATCACCAGCAGGCTAACGCTGAGGTCTTGGCCCGTCAGAAGGCGGCTTTGATCGTGCCCGACTCCCAGGTTGGGGAGCTCTTGGCGCCTACCCTCTTGGAGCTCATGCCCAATACGGTGCGCCTCCAGGCTATGGGCGGCGCGGCCCGACTCTTAGGGCGGCCCCAGGCGGCGGAGTTAGTCGCTCAGCAGATTTGGATGCTGGCTCTCAAGCGTTCGCGCACCTTGCGCCGCTGCGGCCACGAGTAGCATCCCAGAGAGAATTTTAAACCTCTAAGGTAGAGAGGTTGGGGACCAGCCGCCCTACCGACTCTGGAGTCGGTTAGGGGGGCTGGGCCTTTGAGATTGAGGTAAGAGTATGTTGGACTTTAAACACGCCCACTTCGTGGGGATCGGGGGAATAGGGATGAGCGGGATCGCCCGCATCCTCCTACAGATGGGCCACTCCGTTTCGGGTTCCGACTTACAACATTCGCGCATTACCCAAGGTTTAGAATCTTTAGGGGCCACCATCTACTGTGGCCACGCCGCTCAAAATTTACCCCCTCAGACCGACCTGGTCGTCGTCTCCTCGGCCGTTCCCGTCACTAACCCTGAGGTCTGTGAGGCCCGGCGCCGGGGGGTCGCCATCGTGCAGCGGGGCCATATGTTGAGTATGCTCATGCAGCCTATGCAGGGCATCGCCATCGCCGGAGCCCATGGCAAGACTACTACCACTTCGATGGTAGCGGCCGTTTTGACGGGGGCCGGCTTGCAGCCCACGGTCGTGGTGGGGGGGGAGCTCAATGACATCGGAGCCAATGCCAAATTGGGCGAGGGGCGCTACTTAGTGGCCGAAGCGGACGAGTCTGACGCTTCATTCGTAGAGCTCTCCCCCTTTATGGCGGTAGTCACCTCCATAGACGCCGACGTCAATTTGGGGACGGAGGCTTATTGCGATTGCGGTTATGACCATCAGAAGACGAGTCAACGGGTGAGCGAGCTCTTCTTAAAGTTTATGCATCGGGTCGATCCCCAAGGGGTGGTAGTTATCTGCGGCGACCACGCGGGGCTGCGCGCCCTCCTGCCCCAGATTGAGCGGCGTACCGTAACTTACGGCCTCCGTCCCGATAACGATATTTACGCTACCGATATTGAGTTGGCCGATTTCGCCTCCCGCTCGACGGTCATTTGGCGCGGCCAGCCCTTAGGGGAGCTCATCTTGAGAGTCCCCGGCCAGCATAATATTCAAAACGCCTTAGCCGCTTTAGCTATCGGTTTAGAGATCGGCCTTCCCTTTAGCGATATGAGCCGCTATCTGGCCGCCTTCCGCGGGGTCCAGCGCCGCTTCCAGATCTTAGGGGAGTTTGACGGGGTGACTATCGTCGACGATTACGCCCACAACCCTAAAAAGATCCAAGCCGCTATCGCCGCCGCCCATACGGGGGAGCGCAATCGGGTGATCGCCGTCTTCCAGCCCCATCGCTATACGCGCACTAAATTCTTCGCCCAGGAGTACGCCCAGGTCTTTACGGAGGCGGACGTAGTCTTAGTGACCGACATCTACGCCGCCGGCGAGGAGCCCTTGCCCGGGGTAGACGCCCAGAGTCTGGCGGAGGGGATTAGGCGCAATTCGCCCCCCGGCCAGGAGGTCTTCTATACCCCTACGGCCAGCGATATTTTGGCTTACGTCACCCACAATTGTCGGGCCGGAGACGTCCTCTTATTCTTGGGGGCCGGGGATATTAGTAAGTGCGCGGCCCGCTGCGCCGCTTCCCTGACCTCTCAGCCTTGCGGGGCTTAGACTTAAGGGGCTAGGAGTCTCTGGGAGGAGGAGCTGAGCGGTGGATTCCCCTATTCAGCAACTGCGTCGAGCCTCGCTATTAGTGCTCTTCTGCATGGCTCAGGCCATCTTTCTCCTCTCGCCCGTCTTCCGCATCGCCACTATCCAGGTAGAGGGCAACCAGCTCCTCAGCAGGGAGGAGATCTTGCGGGAGTCCCCCTTCAAGGTGGGTTCCTATTACTGGGCCGTCTGGGCTAGCCACGGCTGGGGGCCCGTCTTAGACGATCCGGCCATTATCTCTACTTCCCTCTCTTTACAATCGGGAGGGCGTTTAATCTTGCGCGTAGAGGAGCGGAGGGCGGCGGTCTGCGTGGCCTGTCCCCGTTCGAGTAGCGGTTGGGTAGTAGCCGACGCCGAGGGGTATATCTTGAGCTCCGAAGTTCCGCCTTTCGATCTACCCAAATTAGAAGTAGACTTTACCGTCCCCCTCTTGGGGCGCATGGAGTCCGCGCTCATCGGGGTAGCTCTCAAAGCGGAGCCCCAGGTGCGAGAGATCTTAGGAACGGAACCTACCCTCTACCAGATAGACTCCATGCAAAATATCACCTTGCACCTCCCCTTTAAGGGCCATTCTACGGCCGTCAAGGTGGGGACCTTAGATAATTTGCGCTTAAAGTTGCAAGTTTTGCGCACCCTCTTAGCTAAGTTGCGCTTGCAAAAGAAGGGGGTGGCTACTATCGACGTCCGCTTCGCCCAGCCGGTAGTCCAGTTCGTCAAGGCGACGCCCGCCGCTAAGGGTAAAGCTAGTAAAGAAGCCAAGGAGGCTAAGGAGCCTAAGCAGGAGGGAGAGGCGACTGCGCCTCAAGAGGCGGAAGAGGCCGCCGCTCCCCAGGAGAGTAGCGCCGCTTCTAGCGGGCCTCAGGAACCTGCCCCGGAGGAGAGCGGGCCTAGTCAGGAGAGCTCTGGAACTTGGGAGGAAAGTCCCCCCTACGTAGAGCCAGAACTCCCCCCCGCGCCGCCCAGTCTGACCGATCCCCAGCCCCTAGAGCCAGAGCCTGCGCCTCCCGTTAGGCCGGAACCTCAGCCCGAGCCGGAAGTAGCTCCCGCGCCGCCTCCGCCCCCGGCCCCAGAACCGCCCCCAGAGGAGGCTCCGGCGCCTCCCGCTCCCGAGCCGGCGCCCGCTCCGGCCGAGCCCTCCTTAGAGGCGCCTACCGCCCCTCTGCCCGAGGAGATCGCTCCGCCCCCACCCCGTCCCGTCTTTACGGAAGAGGAACGGGAGGCTATCCCTTAAAAAGGTTCTCTCAAATTTACAGACAGGAGTTTTTATATGAAGATCTACTCGGCCATTCAGCCTACGGGTTCCATCCATTTAGGTAACTACGCGGGAGCGATTATGAATTGGGTCAAGCTCCAGGAGGAGGGCCGTTGTATCTACTGTATCGCCAATTACCACTCTTTGACCGCCAATCGCGAGCCCCAGCATCTACCCCAGCGCGTCTTTGAGGCGGCGCTCGATCTCTTGGCCTGCGGGATCGACCCTGAAAAGAGCGAGCTCTACGTGCAGTCCCACATCCCGGAAGTTACGGAACTGACCTGGATCTTAAGTTGCTGCGCTCCTATGGGCGAGCTCAACCGCATGACCCAATTTAAAGAGAAGAGTCAGCGCTTAGAGGTGGTCAACGCCGGCCTCTTCACCTATCCCATCTTGATGGCTTCCGATATTCTGCTCTTTAAGGCCGAGGTGGTGCCGGTGGGAGAGGACCAGCTCCAACATTTAGAGGTGACCCGGGTCTTTGCGCGCCGCTTTAACGCCCTCTTTGGGGAGACCTTCCCGGAACCTAAGCCCAGCGTCACTAAGGCTACGCGGGTCATGGCCTTAAACGATCCCACCCGCAAGATGTCTAAGTCGGTAGAGGGTTCGGCTATTATGCTCTCCGATCCGCCCGAAGTTATCTTGCGCCACGTCAAGCGGGCGGTGACCGACGCCGGCCCCAGCGCCGACCCCCAGCAGATGAGCCCCGGCATCGCCAATATGTTTACCCTCTTAGAGACCTTCTCCACCCCGGAGACGGTGGGCTATTTCCGCGAGGCCTACGCGGGCGGCAACTTGCGTTATAAAGAGCTTAAAGACGCCTTAGGGCGCGACTTAGTGGCCGCTTTAGAGCCCATTCGCCTGCGCCGCCAAGAGTTGGCCGCCCACCCCGAGCGGGTAGAAGAGATCTTGCACGCCTCCGCCCATCGCCTGCGTCAGGTGGCTAAGGCTACCTTGGCCGAAGTGCGAGAGAAGGTAGGCTTGGGGGTCACCCCTGAGGCCTAAAGAGCGCTTACAATTCGCCTCCTGTACCGCCCGGCTGGCGCCCGCCAGCTGGGCGGGGGCGGCGCTCTATGACGCCTTCTGGTCCCAGCTCTGGATAGCGGGGCGGGAGGCGCTCTTCATTTTAGATAGCGGCTGGGATGAGGAGCTAGCCGCCCAGGCCTGGACTTGGGTAAAAGCCCAGCTGGCGGAGCGCCATTTAGAGCCTCAAAGGGTCTACCTTTTAAATAGCCACCCCGACTGGGACCACGCCTGGGCCAACCGGGCCTTTAAGCTCTACTCCCCCTGGGCCGAGAGGCTGCAGGTGGGGGCCAGTCCCTCAACTCGGGAGTATTTGCTGAGCCCTAGAGCTAAGTTGGAATTGGCCCAGCGCCGGGGGGCCGATCCCCTCTACTTTAAAAATTCTCACATTTATGTACCGGAATATAGCTGGGAGGCGGGCCAAGGTTGGGACTTAGGGGGAGTAAGCTTAGAGTTAGTCGCTTTGCCCGGCCATTACGCGGGCCAATTGGGGATCTATATCCCCCAGAGCCAGGCTTTAGGGGCGGCGGATGGGGTAGAGGATCCCTTGCCCTTCTTAGAGAGCCCCGCCGCCTGGGCCCAACAATTAGCTACTCTAAAAGTTTGGCAAGGCCGAAACTTGCGCTCTCTCTATCCCGCCCACGCTCAGAGTTGGAGTCTAGGCCCCTTCGATCCCCAGGCGGGCGGGGTCCGGCTCTTAGCGGCCAATCTCCGCTACTTTGAATACTTAGAAAATTATTGGTTAGCAGGGGCCGGGGGGCGCCGGGGAGCGGAATGGAGTGGAAGTAAACTCCGCTTTTTAGAGAGCGATGAAGCCTGGGAGCGGGAGCGTCAGGGGGAGGAGGCTAAGGCCTTAGAGGCCTGGGAGGCTAGTTGGGGGTTAAATTGGGAGCGGGTGGGAGAGAGCTTGGGCCTAGATCTCAGCGCCCCCTTCTACCAACGCGCCCACCATTTGGCGGTACAGGGCTCTTGGAGGCGGAGGAGAGGAATTTAGTAGTATAACTTGGAAATTTTTAGGGTTGAGGGGATCTTCTGGTGGAGGGTGAGGTTTTTGAGACCTTGGTAATCTATCTTATTTGGCTGATCGCCACCGCTCTGGCTGTGGCCTACTCCTGTTGGTCTTACCATTTACTCTGCAAGCGGGACGCCTTCCAGCGCAGTCTCTTAGCTTTACAGAGCGCTCCCTTAGTGACGGACGATTTTGCGAGCCAATCCCAGCTCTTATGCCAAGCTTGTTTGGAAGAGCTGGGGGCCGACGGCTGCACCCTCTACTTACAACCGGGCAGCGAAGAGAGCGGCTTTAGGAGGGCGGCCCAGGCGGGTACTCCCGCCGAAGAGACGGGTCCCGGCATGGTCAAGGATCTCTTAAAGCAAGCCTGGGAGAGCGGAGAGTTGGTCCAATCGAGCGGAGGCGGGCGCTGGATCGCCGCCATGCCCGTCTGGCACGGTCATACCGGCGGGGGAGCGCTCATCGTGGCCTGGGACCGCACTACGGAACCAGAGTTAGCGGAGCGCGAACTCTTGCGGGCGGCGGCCAACGTCGCTTCGTTGATGGCGCCGCGCTTTGTCAGAGAAGGGGCTTTGAGTAAGGCCCACGAGGAGATCCAAGCCCTCAAGGGCGAGGTGGCCCAAGAGAGCCACTTGGCCGGCGTAGGCCGCTTGGCGGCGGGCGTAGCCCACGAGCTGAGCCAGCCTCTGACCGCCGTCTTGACTATGGTGGGGAGCCTCAGCCGGGCCGTCCAAGATCCGGTCAGCGTGCGCCGCTTGCATATTATCCAAGACGCCGTCCAGAAGTGTAAGGGTATTATCGAGAAGCTCTTAGTCTACTCCCGCACTTCGATGGAAAAGGAGAACGAGATTACCTTCTCCCGCTTCGTGCGCGCTTCGACCGATATCAACCAAGTGGTAGCTAATAGCGTAGAACTTTTGCGCGACGAGTTGGCGGAAGCTAAGATCTCCGCCCAGGTCAAATACTCCGACCTGCCCCAAGTGCGAGCCAACTCCACCCAGTGGACCCAAGCGCTCACCAATATCTTGAGCTTCTTGTGCGACTGTCACAAGGTGGGCAAGACCGCAGGACCGGTCATTAAGATTTCCACCTCTTACGATAAGAAAGAGATCGGCTTGAGCTTCGATACTAATTGCACGCTGCTCTCTAAGGAGGAGATGGCCAAGATCTTTGAGCCCTTCTTTGCCAATAGCCACCCCGGCTTAGGCAGTAGCTTTGGCTTAGGGTTAGTGCGCGAGGTGGTGCGCAAGCATAATGGGCAGATCGAAGCCGATCTCGATTCCCAAGGGGGTATGAGGATCAACGTGCGCGTTCCGGTGGAAGAAGCGGGGTAGGAGATGGATCAGGAGCAGGAGAGACAGCAACCTCAACCGGAGCAGGAGTTCCACTTAGCGGGCGGTCCTATGGCTCTGCCCGCCTCTAGCTTGATGAACGCTGAGGGAGCGCCCGCCGAGAGCGACTCGCCCATCGGGCGCGTCCTGCAGGGGCGTTATAAGATCGCCGGCGTCTTGGGGCGGGGGGGCTTTGGATCCGTCTACCGGGTGACCGATCTGCGCTTGCCCGGCAAGTTTTGGGCTTTAAAGGAGCTCCACTTCCGCGATAAGTCCCAACTAGAGGAGGCCAAGCGCAGTTTTGAGCGCGAGGCGCGCTTGCTCTCTACCCTTATCCACCGCAGCTTGCCGGTTATCGTCGACTACTTTTCCGAAGGTAACTCTACCTACCTCTTGATGGAGGAGATAGACGGCTGCACCTTAGCCCAATTGGTGGAGGAGAAGGGGCCTCCCAGCGAGGTCCAAGCTTTGCGCTGGGCTCTGGAGATCGCCCAAGTCTTAGAGTATCTACATAACCAGAACCCGCCCGTCATCTTCCGCGACTTGAAGCCTGAGAATGTGATGGTGGCCCAAGACGGCCACATTAAGCTCATCGACTTCGGTTTAGCGCGCTTCTTCGATCCCAATAAGACGCGGGATACTACGGCGGTGGGCTCTATAGGTTACGCCCCCCCTGAGGTTTGGGAAGACTCTACCCAGACGGACGCCCGCTCCGATATCTACTCCTTTGGAGCGACGCTCTATTTCGTCTTGACGGGACGCCCCCCCTCACCCGTCTACGGGCGCCACCAGATCGCCCCCTATCGCTCCGACTTAAATCCCGACTTTGTCAATTTGGTCCAGCGCTGTATGCAGGTTAAACCTGAAGATCGCTACCAGAATATGGGCCAGATCATTAGGGAGCTCATCTCTATCCTCTCTAAGGTGGCCGCCGACGATCCCCTATTGAAGGACGAGTTGCGGGCGGAATCCTTTAGCCGGGTCGCCAGTCAGAGTCTCAAAAAGCCCAGCCACATCTTAGTGGCCTCAGCTAGCGTGGCTCCGCGCAGCGAGGGGGTGAATAACCTCCCCATCAGTCAGCTTAAGGTCCCCCATACCCCCAAGATGGCCAGTTGGTTGCTTTTGCTCTGCCTCTTCTTCTTTGGCTTAGGGGCCTGGGGCGGCTACCAAGACGTCCTGCGCCAACATACGGAGACCTGGGAGTTTGAGACCCCTTACGAGTTGGTCAATCCCGATAAGGAAGAGGCTCGCAATTATATCCGCGAGCAGAACTGGCCCAAGGCTATGCAGAGCCTCAGTCAAGCGGTGACGCTCCATCCCAGCGACGCCGAAGCCCACATTATGCGCGAGAATGTGAGCGTCCATCTGAGCGGCAAGCCCTATTTCCGCCTGCCCGCCTTGATGAGTATGACCGGCATGTTCGCTCCCGAAGCCTACCGCCTGCTCTACGGGGTGGCTATGGCCCAATTGGAATTTAACCGCCAAGGGGGAGACGATCAGGGGCGCCTAGTCGTTATCGATATCTTTGACGAACAGTCGAGCATGGAGACGGTGACCCGTTTGGCTACGGCCATCATTAAGGATCCCGACTACTTGGGGATGGTGGGTCCCTTCAGTTCCCAATTCGCCCTCTCCATCGCCCCTCTCTTTAACGCCGCCCAATTCCCCATCATTACCCCGGTAGTCTCCGCCCCCGGCATTTGGGAACAGGGACGCTTCATCTTTACCGCTTCCGATACTAATTACGCTCGCTGCAAGGTGATCGCCAACTACCTGCGCGATCGGGGCTGCCAGAGGGCTTTGGTGATGGTCGACCAAGATAGTATCCTCTCTAGCAACGTGGCCGACTACTTTAAAGACTCCTTCCAGGAGATGGGCGGAGAGATCGTGGCCACCCCCACCTTCGTCAACGTCAACTTTAACCAGGCCTTCCAAGATATTGAGAACTTAAAGCCCGACTGTATCTTCTTCTCCGACCATCGAGGCACGCCCTTGGCCTTATTCGCTAAAGAGCTGCGCGAGCGGGGCATAACCGTCCCCTTAGCTAGCCAAGTAGCCCCCTTCACTAAAGATCTCTTGGCCGTAGGGGGCCCGGCGGTAGAGGGGATCATCTTGGCCGGTTACTTCCATTCCGAGAGCGAGGACCCCTTAAGCCAAGATTACAGCAAGCGCTTCCGGGAGCTCTTCGGGGGCATCTCTCCCTCCCACTTAGACGCCAGCGCCTACGACGCCACCAAGATCTTACTCAGCGCCTATAAAGCTGGGGTCCACACCCGCGAGGGGATGCAGGCCTACTTAGCCTCCATCGGGGCCGACCCCCAGATGGCTGGCGCCCGCCCCTCTTGGCATGGGGCTACGGGTAAGTTCTCCCTCTCTCGGATGTTAGATATTCGGGACGTCTACTTAATCCGCATCGAGCGCGGGCGCTACCATTTGGTGAAAGTCTTCCCGGGCGGGGTCAGCCCCTCCACTGGACCCCTTCAGAAAGATCTCACTTAACCTCCGCCCCGGTATTGAGGCGCTTAAGGATCAACTCCGCTAAGACGGCCGCCCGCTGGGTGGCCAGCTCTTCCACGCTCAAGAGGTTCAAGAACTCGTCGTGCCAGATGACATTCGTCTCTTCGACTTGGCTCACTAAGTCGCCATAGCGGTTGGTGAGGTTCTTGATAACTTCCACCCGCTCCGGGAGGGGCAGCTCCTTCTTAAAGCGCAGGTGGAGGAGGGCTAAGTGGTCGACGCACCCGGTGGAGATGATGGGGGTAATGAGCATGGGGCGCTTATCGTTGCGCCCGTGGCCTACGTAAGAGCGGCGGTTATTAGTCACCCACTGCTTGGTGCCGACTAAGGGGGAGTTGAAGTCGGAGCGGGAGCGCAAGTTCTGGGAGATACCCGTCTTGCGGGTGACCTTAATGCGCGTAGCTTCGCTGACCTCGTTGAGGGCGTTGAGGCCGTCGACTTCGTAGAGGGTAGAACCCAAAACTTCGTCGATAGTCATGCTGAGCGCGCGCAAGAAGGGCAGATCGCGGTAGGGGAGATCGTCGGGGGTAATATCCAAGACTTGCAAAGCCTGGAAGATGGGCCCTTCCGCCAATTCGCCCGCCCGGGAGATACCCACGGTAATCGTCTTGGCCTGGTGTTTAATGGCGTCGATGGGCCGGGAGAGCTCCTGGATAGCTTGGGAGAGGAATAAGACCATAGTCTCCACTAAGCTCTTGCCCTTAAAGTCGGTGGCCAACTGGCGCAGGGAGCGGGCTCCAGTAAAGTATTGGAACATTAAGGAGAGACGCACGGCGGAATCGACGGAGAGGGAACTATTGAAGCGCCCCTCTTTGAGGTCGTCCTGGAAGGTCTTGCCGATAGTCAACATGCGCTTAATATTAGTCTGGTTGAAGAGCAAGGCGCTGCCGCTATTGAGATACTGTACGGCCAGAGCCCGGCCGGGGCGCAAGAGGTTGGCCCCTTCGTTAATAGCCAGAGCGCAATAGTAGCCCCAGAGGTGGCCTACTACCGTATTCAAAAGGACGGAGGCGTTGGCCGAGGCGTTGGGGACGTAGAAGACGCCCGTAGCGTAATGTTCGAACTCATCAAAACCTTCGCTGGCGATAACTACGGGCAGCGATTTGTGACTGCGGAAGATGGCCACCTCTTTGACGGCGTCGCGCAGAGCCATGGGGGGGAGGCCGGCCGTGCAGACTAAGGTCAAGGGCTCGGAGGAGAGGTCGATATGCTTCTTATCTTCGATATAGTCGGTAGCTATCGACTTATAGCAGAGCTCGCTCAACTTGATGCGGATCTCGTCGGCGGCCGCTTTGGTACTGCCGCTCCCCACTACCGCCCAGTCGCGCTTGGTGGTGGCGTAGCGCTTGGCCACCGCTTCGATCTCCTGGCGCTTAGCTAAGACGGAGGCGATCTTAGAGGGCAGACTGAGCAACTCTTGCAACTCGCGGCGCAGGTCGCGGTTGGTCAGAGTCCCTAAGAGGGAGGCGATATGTAAGCCTAAGAGGTAACCGGCTACCACTTGGCTGTAGAAGGCCTTGGTGGAGGCTACGGACATTTCGATATCGCGCCCGTCGCTAGTATACATGACCCCGTCGACCTTATAAGTTAAGTCGGAGTTGCGCCGGTTGACAATAGCTAAGACGGTGGCCTTGCAGGCTCGCACCATATCGACGGTACGGTTGGTATCGGTAGTAGTGCCCGACTGGGAGACGGCGATAATGAGCGTCTTAGACATATCCTCTTCCATAGAGTAGCCGGAGAGCTCAGTGGCCTTAATGGCCCGCACTTCAATGTCGGAACCTTTGAGGGCTCGCTGCATCATGGAGGCGATAGCTACCCCCGCTACGGCCGCCGTCCCTTGGCCGATGAGCAGGATGCGGGTAATCTCCCGGGCGCAGATCTTCTCCGCTAAGGCGGTGGGGAAGACTTCCGGCCCTAAGTTGACGCGCGCCGGACCGTCAAACTCCTGGGAGATAAAGTACTTGCCCTGGAGGGTCTTTTCGATAGAGCCGGGGGCGTCGAAGATCTCTTTTAAGAGGAAATGGCTATGTTGGCCGCGGTTAATATCCCGGGTAGTGATCTCCGCGGTATGAATATCTTGGGGGCCGAGGGGGATAGTAGAGCCGTCCATGGCTAAGACCTCGATCCCCTCTAAGCCTTGGGCCCCCTCTTGGAGGATAAAGATCTGGCCGGCGCTCTCCGGGCGGCCGGGCTGGCGCTCCGTGGCTCCGTCTAAGCGCAAGTAACGGTTCGTCTGCTCGACGATGCCATAGACCTCCGAGGCAAAGACGTAACCGGAGTCGCATAAGCCTACGAAGAGGGATTGGCCGCTCCCCTTGAGGGCCAGATAGGTGCGCTCTGGCTCTAAGCTAGAGCTCATGACGATAGCTACCGAGCCTTCAAACTCGCGCACGGCCTGCAAGAAGGCCTCTTGCAAGTTGTGGGTGCGCCGGTAATAGTAGTCGACCATCACCGGAATGACTTTGGCGTCGGTGGTGATCTGGGGGGAGATCATCTTGCCGTCGGCCAGGGAGACCTTTTGGGCTAAGGCTTGGAAATTGTCGACGTCCCCATTGAGGGCGGCGGCGATCCAGTAGGGGGGATTATCCTCTAAGGGCAGGGTCTGTTCGTCGACGGGGTGACAGTTGGGAATATTGATGACCCCGTTGGAGGCCCAGCGGGTGTGGGACCAGACTTTAGTCGTAATCCCCTCTAGCCCCAAGGCCAGCCACAGAGCCTGGTCGGCTTTTATGTAGCGGCGCAAGGCGGCTACGTTGTCGCCCAAAGCCCCCACCTCTTGGGAGACTTTATAGATAAAGAGCAATTGGGGGCGGGCGGGCTGGCTCTCATCTAAGCGCAGAGCCATATTCTCTAAATTGGAACTCTGGAGGCGCTCTTGGAAGTTGTCCCCTAAACCCTTCTCTTCTACCAGCTGGCGGAACTGGCGGTAGGTAGCTTGATCTTTAAAGAGTAGGCTAATGCCGATCCCTAAACTGTCGCGCCCGCGCACTTCCAGGCGGTCGATATCATTTAAAACGGCGGTAATCTTCCAGGCTTCGGCGCTGGCCGCCGTAAAGTCGGAGGGGACGATGAGGCGCACGCGGGCCAAATTGTCGACTAAGTCCCTAGATACGGTCCAGGCCAGATCGCGAATGCGCACCCAGAGGGCGTTCCAACTCTCTACTAAGGTGGTAGGCAGAGGCAGGTTAGAGTTTAAGACCTCTTTTTTAGAGCGCTCTTCGAAAGAGGAGAGCTCTTGGGCGGCGATAGCTAAACTCTGGGCTAAGGCGGGCTGGTCCCAAAGTTGGGAGAAGGCTGAGAAGCCGCGCAAGGGGGCCAGGGCGCTCTCTAAGGCTTCTACTTCCGCTTGGGGTGGGGTCTGGGGATCGACCTCTAAATGGGCTAAGCGGCCCAGCTGGGCGATTAGCTCCGTCCAAGGGATCACTTGGGCGGGACGATTAGAATTATAGATAATACCGGCAATTCCGCACATCGTAGGAACTCCTTTAAAATTGGTCTCCCTCGGGGAGGAGAGGGCGAAGCAAAAAGGCCAGCTGGGAGAGGCTCCTCTCCGGGCGCAGCTGACCTCAGTTTATCTGTAAGCTAAAGGGGGGATCGCTCCACTTCTATTTGGTCGCTTGACCTTCGCGAGCCAAGCGCCGCTCTTCGCGCCGCTTGAGATAGACCGCATAGCGCATAATGGCCAGGCGCTCGCTCTGACTGGCGTCGTCTATATACTCTACCTCGCACAGATACTTGCGCGAACTCTTGGGATCGGGATTGGGGCGAGCTTTGAGGGCTCTACCCTTGAAGGAGAAGACGGGCGTTCCCGGGATCTGGATCTCAATATGTAAATCGGTGCCCTCGGGGATGGCGATATTACAAGCTAAGACCATACCGTTGAGGCTGATGGAGTGGGTTTGAGCCGATTGGCTGTGGGCTAATTTGATGGCCCGGTACTCCACGTTAACCGGCGCTTCGATGCTGCAATTATTTTCGAAGTTGGGAACGTCTTCCGATTTGACGTCGGTGGGGGTGGCGATATCGAACTCCCGCTCTCCGGCGTCTGTGACTTCGGTGTCGAAGTAGAAGAGCTTATTGTCGGCCAGAGTGGTGACGGTCAGGCGTTGGCCGCTCTCCATGCGCACCGGCCGGCGCTCCGTGCCGGGGGTCTTGAGGACCGCATCGTTGCGCCGCGCGTCTAAGACGGTAGTGAAGTACGTCTTGTAGGTGTCGTCGGCAAAAAATTCGATCTCCACCTCTTGATTGGATTTCAGCTTTAATGTCGGTTTCTTGCTTTTAAACCAATCTAAAAACATTGCCCTACCTCCCAGTCGGCTGGCGCTCGATCCCCTAGATCTAGTAGCCCCACTCTAAAAAGTGTTTAAGAGCTTCTGCTTGGGGGTGGCTTTTCCCTGCGCTCTATCCTTCCTGCTCCTTTGCAGACCATTTTGGGAGGGGTAAATCCTCCTTTCCCTTGCTCCAAAAGTAGGGAAATGCTATAGTGTAGGGCATGTTTAAAACCAGGTAGTTGCTGCCCTGGAGGAGGATGGAATGACCCGCTACAAGGAAGAGTACTTAGTTAAGTACTTTGACAGTTTTGACTTTTTCGATCCCAGCTGTCGGGATAAACGCTTGCGAGAGGTCAATATGCGCAGCAAGCGCTGCCTCAGCTGTCCGGGCTTTGAAAAGTGCCAGACCTTCCCGGAATATTGGCTCAAAGGTCAGGAAGAGCGCCAGGAGATTAACGATCAGCTGTAAGAGCTCCAACAATTCCCTCAGTTAGGATGGATTTTAGAAGATGCACGTCGAGAAACATAATCCCTACAGTGAGATCCTGGGCGGTACGATGCCCGTGGCGGTCTACGGCCATTGGGGTGTACCTCTGCTCTACTTTCCCACCGCTTCCGCCGATTTCGAAGAGTTAGAGCGCTTCGGCATGATCGACGCCCTCTCCGAGCATATTGAGCGGGGTAGAGTGAAGATCTTCTCTATTAACTCCATCAATAATCTCAGCTGGTGCAATAAGGGCATCGGCCCCGGAGAGCGCGCCTGGCGTCAGGAACTCTACAATAGTTATATCATTAACGAATTGGTGCCCTTCATCTTCTGGAATTGTCGCGGCCGTCTGCCTCTGGCTACGGCGGGAGCCAGTTTCGGAGCTTACCACGCCATAAATACTATGTTCCGCCACCACGAGATCTTCCGTTGGTGTATAGGCATGAGCGGGATCTACGATATTAGCTGCTTCCTGGACGGTTATTTTGACGACCGTTGTTACTTCAATAATCCGGTGAGCTACATCTCTAATCTCCACGATCCCTACATTAGGCGCTCTTTAGAGGGGTGCAATATCAATATTATCTGCGGTCAAGGGGCCTGGGAGCGGGTCCACTATAGCCGCCAGATCCACGAAGTTATGGATAAGGTCGGTATTCGCCACAACTTCGAACTGTGGGGCCACGACGTCTCCCACGACTGGCCCTGGTGGAAGGTAGAGATGAACTACCTCCTGCCCAAGCTCTTTCCCCTGTAAAGGGAGAGTCTACTCTTGACGCCTAACCCGGGAAATGCTAATATCCTATGGCTTTTTCTGGGTTTAGGGCCCAGAAGAGAGAGACCTTGATTTATTAACCGACTGACCTCTATTCGAACCGCTCTCCGTTATTCTGGCTTTGGGAGTCAGAGTCTATGGCTACGGTTGGAGCGGGCAAGTCGGAAGAAGTTTTGAGGAGTAATTATGCCCACTATCAATCAGTTGGTGCGTAACGGTCGGAAGAAGCCTGTCTACAAGAGCAAGGCTCCCGCGTTGCATTTTTCCAACAACTCTCTGCTGATGAAGCGCATCGATACCGGCGGCAGCCCCCAAAAACAGGGCGTCTGCACCCAGGTCAAGACCGTCACCCCTAAAAAGCCCAACTCCGCTATGCGTAAGGTGGCTCGTGTGCGTCTGACCAACGGTATCGAAGTTACCGCTTATATCCCGGGTATCGGTCACAACTTGCAAGAGCACTCGGTCGTCTTGATCCGCGGCGGTCGCGTTAAGGACTTGCCCGGCGTACGTTATCACATCATTCGCGGTACCTTAGACGCTAGCGGCGTCGCCAATCGCCGTCAGGGCCGTTCTAAGTACGGCGCTAAGCGTCCCAAGGATACTAAGAAGAAGTAATTAATCGCGCAAAGTAATTTGCGCCCTGTATTTGTCCTAGGCTCCAGTTTCGACTGATGCGAAGCGGAGTGTAGTAGACGGAGGAGACAAGTAAATGTCCAGAAATCGTCGCGCGCCTAAGAGAGTGACTATTCCCGATCCGGTGTATCATGATGAGAAGTTGACCAAGTTCATCAATCGCGTGATGCAGCGCGGCAAGAAGAGCATTGCCGAGAAGATCGTTTACGGCGCTTTTGATCTCATTCGCGAGAAGACTAATAACGATCCGCTGAGCGTCTTCGCTCAGGCTATGGATAACGCCATGCCCACCGTCGAGGTTCGCCCTCGCCGTGTAGGCGGCGCCACCTATCAGGTTCCGGTAGAAGTTCGTGAAGAGCGCCGGGTCAGCTTAGGTATGCGCTGGATCTTGAGCGCCGCTCGGGCTCGGGCCGGCCACACCATGCGCGAGAAGTTGGCTGATGAGCTCATCGACACTTCCAAGGGTATCGGCAAGGCCGTCAAGAAGAGAGAAGAGACTCACCGCATGGCCGAAGCCAATAAGGCTTTCGCCCACTATCGCTGGTAATTAGCTTCAAGGGACCGTCCTACTGGAGGGCGGTCTCTTCCATCGAGAAGGGATCCGACACTGCCTGGCGGTGTTGAGATCCTTTTTTGTGGTCAAGTGAGGGGGATTAGGATAATGAGCGGTATGGACCTCCCAAGCCAATTGAGCCCTTTAGAAAACGAAGCTGCAGAAGTTGTCCTCGACGACGCTAGGAAAGAATTAGTGACTAGACAAGAAGATATCGATTTAGGAAAAGTCCGCAATATAGGGATCGCTGCCCACATCGACGCGGGCAAGACTACTACTACTGAACGCATCCTCTTTTATACGGGAAGAACCCACCGCATCGGTGAGGTAGACGCCGGCTCGGCGACTATGGACTGGATGATCCAGGAGAAGGAACGGGGGATCACTATTACTTCGGCCGTCACTACTACTAAGTGGCGGGAGCATATTATTAACGTCATCGACACCCCAGGCCACGTCGATTTTACGGTAGAGGTGGAGCGCTCTTTGCGCGTTTTGGACGGGATGGTAGCCGTCTTCTGCGCCGTGGGCGGGGTCCAGCCCCAATCGGAGACCGTCTGGCGCCAGGCCGATCGCTACAAGGTGCCGCGTATCGTCTACGTCAACAAGATGGACCGCACCGGGGCCAACTTTATGGGGGTAGTCGACAAGATTATCGAGCGCTTCGGGGTCAAAGCCGTGCCCTGCCAGATTCCGGTGGGGGCGGAGGCCGAATTCCAGGGGATGGTCGATCTCATCAGTATGCAAGCGCGCATCTACTTAGACGATCTGGGCCAGAAGTATGAGGACGGCCCTATTCCCCAAGATTTAGTGGAGCAGGCTCAGGAATTGCGCGAACAGATGGTGGCGGAAGCCGCCGAAGGTAGCGACGAACTCACCGAAAAGTTCCTGGAAGAGGGCGACTTGAGCCCGGAGGAGATCCGCCGCGGTTTGCGCTTGCGCTGTATTAAGAATGAGATCGTGCCCGTCTTTTGCGGCTCTTCCTTCCGCAATAAAGGGGTCCAGTTCTTATTAGACGCCATCGTCGATTATTTGCCCTCCCCCTTGGAGATTCCGGAGATCCACGCCTTAGACGCTGAGGATCGCCCCATTGTGCGCCACGGTCTGGTAGAAGAGCCGCTGGCGGCCTTAGTCTTTAAGATCGCCACCGATCCCTTTGTGGGTAAATTGGCCTTCGTGCGCGTCTATTCGGGCGTCTTGCGCACGGGCAGCGCCGTCTTAAATTCGATTAAGGGTAAGAGGGAGCGCATCGGTCGCCTGGTGCGTATGCACGCCGACCACCGCGAGGACGTCTTAGAGCTCCACGCGGGCGAGTTGGGCGGCGTCTTGGGCTTAAAGCTCTCGACTACGGGCGACACTCTCTGCGATGAGAAGAACCCCATTAAGTTAGAGAATATCACCTTCCCCGATCCGGTCATCTCCGTCGCTATCGAGCCTAAGTCTAAGGCCGATCAGGAGCGCATGGGCGTCGCCCTAGGGAAGTTGGCCGATGAGGATCCTACCTTCCGCACTTCTACTAATGCGGAGACGGGCCAGACGATGATCGCCGGTATGGGCGAATTGCACTTAGATATTATCGTCGACCGCCTCTTGCGCGAATTCCAGGTGGGCGCCAATGTGGGCCGCCCGCAGGTAGCTTACAAGGAAGCGATTCGCAAGACGGTCAAGGCCGAAGGGCGTTTCGTGCGTCAGACGGGCGGCCGCGGTCAGTTTGGTCACGTCTGGTTAGAGGTCAGCCCCTTAGAGCCCGGCAGCGGCTTCCAGTTTGAGACTAAAGTCGTGGGCGGCACGGTGCCCAAAGAGTACTTTAAGGCCGTAGAGCAGGGCTGCCGCGAGGCGGCGCAGTGCGGCGTCTTGGCCGGCTTCCCGGTAGTAGACGTCAAGGCGACCCTCTTCGACGGCTCTTACCACGAAGTAGACTCCTCGGAATTGGCCTTTAAGGTGGCCGGTTCTATGGCCTTCCAAGAGGCTCTCCACTTAAATGAGTGTTACATTAAAGAGCCCATCATGAAGGTCGATATCGAAGTGCCGGATGCCTATTTGGGCGACGTCATCGGCGATATTAACGGCCGCCGCGGCAAGATCGAAAACTTGGAGGCGGGCAGTAATGGCATCCAGAGCCTCAAGGCCGTAGCCCCTCTGGCGGAGATGTTCGGTTATACGACCGCCTTGCGCAACCTCTCTCAGGGTCGGGGAACGGCTTCTATGGAGTTCGGTTACTACGCCGAAGTGCCCAAGAATATCCAGGACCAGATTATCTACCGCATTACGGGGCGCATGCCTAAGGAGTAGCTCTTTTTAGGGGTTGCTAATTAGAAAAGAGGGGAGGGAGCGGGGGCTAGAAATTGTAGGAATTATTTTAAAAAGGTTCTTTACAAAGTAGGCCCTTTGCTATAAAATCCCCAAGATGTATTTCGCATAGTGGAGGGGAGAGCTACCTTCTAGCTGGTTCGCAGCGAGTTCTCACCGCCATAGACCACCTCTGGTGGCAGGTTTTTTCAGAATTGCGCCCAGGGGCGCTTTCGCAAAGGACGTCTCGGCTCCCCAGAGTCGAGAGGTAAAAATCCACAGTAATTCATCCGGAACCCGAGGTACTTGGGAGCCGGAACGGAGGAAAAATAATGGGCAAGGAACATTTTGTCCGCAATAAGCCTCACGTAAACGTAGGCACCATCGGACACGTAGACCACGGCAAAACCACTCTGACCGCTGCTATCCTGAAGGTTCTCTCTCAGGCTGGTCAGGCTGAAGTGAAGAACGTCGACGAAATCGACGGCGCTCCCGAAGAGAAGGCCCGTGGTATCACGATCGCTATCTGCCACGTAGAGTATGAGACTGAGAAGCGTCACTACGCTCACGTAGACTGCCCTGGTCACGCCGACTACATCAAGAACATGATTACCGGCGCCGCCCAGATGGATGGCGCTATCCTGGTAGTAGCCGCCACCGATGGTCCTATGCCTCAGACCCGTGAGCACATCCTCCTGGCCCGTCAGGTAAACGTTCCTGCCTTGGTCGTCTTCTTGAACAAGTGCGACATGGTCGATGACAAAGACCTGATCGAATTGGTGGAGATGGAGCTCCGCGAGCTGCTCACCCAGTACGAGTTCGACGGCGACAACACCCCCATCATCTGCGGTTCCGCTCTGAAGGCCCTGGAGTGCGGTTGCGCTAAGCGCGATTGCGAGTGGTGCGGCGCTATCTGGAAGTTGCTCGACGCCGTCGACACTTGGATCCCCGAGCCCGAGCGTCCCGTGGACAAGCCCTTCTTGATGCCCGTTGAGGACGTCTTCACCATCACCGGCCGCGGCACCGTAGCTACCGGTCGTGTAGAGCGCGGTAAGATCCACACTGGCGACGAAGTTGAGATCGTCGGTATCCACGAAGAGACCCGTAAAGTGGTCGTCACCGGCGTGGAAATGTTCCACAAAATCCTCGACGAGGGTATGGCTGGCGACAACGTCGGTCTCTTGCTCCGCGGCGTAGAGCGCAAGGACATCGTACGCGGTATGGTTCTGGCTAAACCCGGTTCCATTAAGCCCCACACCAAGTTCGTGGCCCGCGTTATGGTCCTCACCAAGGAAGAGGGCGGCCGTCACAAGCCCTTCTTCAACGGCTACCGTCCTCAGTTCTACTTCCGTACGACTGACGTTACCGGTACCATCACCCTGCCTTCGGGCGTAGAGATGGTTATGCCTGGCGACCACATCGATATGATCGTGGAGCTCATCCAGCACATCGCCATCGAAGAGAACCTGCGCTTCGCTATCCGCGAGGGCGGTAGAACCGTCGGCGCCGGCGTAGTTACCAAGATTCTCGAGTAATTACCCCGCTAGGTAATTAGACGCTCATCACCCGGTCTTTGAATCTTTCAGGGATCGGGTGATAAATTGTCACCTATTCCGTTTAGGAGGAAAAATGTCCAAGCAAAGGATCCGTATTCGTCTTAAGGCCTTTGATTACGCTCTTTTAGACGATTCGGCCGAAAAGATCGTCCAGATCGCTCGTCAGACCGGCGCTCACATTTCCGGTCCCGTGCCTCTGCCTACTGAGAAGAACGTGTGGTGCGTCAACCGCTCCCCCTTCGTACACAAGAAGTCCCGCGAGCACTTTGAGATCCGCACTCACAAGCGCCTGATCGACATCTACTTCGATCAGTCTCAGAAGACCATCGAGCAGTTGATGAAGGTCGACCTTCCCGCTGGCGTCGATATCGAAATCAGAAGCTAGAGTCAGCATAAGGCAAGAATTATTTCTTGCAGCCGCTGGCTAAGGACGAGGTCGATTGTCCGCAAGCTGCAACTACCTCGCGAGATGTGCGAGTAAAAGAAAAAGAGGAATAACCATGAAGGCCATTTTAGGCAAAAAAGTTGGTATGACTCAGGTTTATGACGAGAAGGGCGTCATCGTTCCCGTCACCGTCATCCAGGCTGGTCCCTGTGTCGTAGTCCAAAAGCGCACCAAAGAGAACGACGGTTACGAAGCTATCCAAGTGGGCTTCGGCGAGATCCGCGACAAATTAGTGAATAAGCCCCGCGCCGGCCACTTTGCCAAGCACGGCGTAGCCAACAAGCGTTATTTAAAAGAATTCCGTTTAGATGATTCCGCTGCTTACGAGGTAGGACAGGAAATTAAGGTCGACGTCTTCCAGGCTGGCGACAAAGTAGACGTCTGCGGAACCTCCAAGGGTAAAGGTTTCCAGGGCGGTATGAAGCGTCACAACTTCGGCGGCGGCGCCAACTCCCACGGCTCCATGTCCCACCGCGTGCCCGCTTCTAGCGGCGCTACCGACGCGGCTCGCGTCTTCCCCGGCACCCGCAAGCCCGGTCATATGGGCAGCGTGCGCGTCACCACTCAGGGCCTTACCGTTGTGCGCGTCGACCTCGAGCGCAATGTGATCTTAGTAAAAGGCTCTATCCCCGGTCCCAACCACGGTTTGGTCACCATTCGTACTTCGGTCAAGAAGTAAATAGACAGTTTCAGGAAAGGCTCAGGAAATCACGATGCCTAAGGTATCCCTTTTGAACATGAAGGGCGAGACTGTTGGGGAGCTGGAGCTCAACCAAGAAGTTTTCGCCGTGCCTTATAACGAGGCCCTCATTCACCAAGTAATGGTCTCCCTGCGCGCCAACCAGCGTCAGGGCAACGCTAAAACTAAGACTCGCGGAGAAGTCTCTGGCGGAGGTCGCAAGCCCTTCCGTCAGAAAGGCACCGGTATGGCCCGTCAGGGTTCCAAGCGCTCTCCTTTGATGCGCGGCGGCGCCATCACCTTCGGTCCCATCCCCCGCAGCTACACCCAGGCCATCCCCAAGAAGATGCGTCGCCTGGCTCTGCGCAGCGCCCTTTCTAAGAGGGTCAGCGAGTCCTTATTGACCGCTCTCGATAATCTGCAGATGGAAGAGTACAAGACTAAGGCTTTCGCCGGCGTCCTGGAAGCCATTAAGGTCCAGCCCCAAGAGGGTCGGGTTTTGGTAGTCCTCTCCAATGCCGACGCTAAGACGGTAAAGTCGGCGGCCAATATTCCCAACCTGCGCGTAGTGGAAGCTCGCAACTTGAACTTACTGGACGTCATCGACTATCCGCGTTTAGTTGCTACCAGCGCCGCTCTGAAAGCTATTGAGGAGGGTTTAGCCTAATGGCCATTGAGAAAGTTACTAATAGCGTACACAATCTGCGCCGCGGCCTGCACGACGTGCTCATTCGCCCCCTCATCACCGAGAAGAGCATGGAGCAGAACGTCGACAATAAGTACACCTTCCTGGTGGACTTAAAGGCCAACAAGTTCGATATCCGCAATGCCGTCGAATCTATGTTCGACGTCACCGTGACTAAGGTCACCACCGTGCGCATGACCGGTAAGACCAAGCGTCGCGGCCGCGTCTATGGCAAGCGCCCTGACTACAAGAAGGCTTACGTCACCATTAAGGCTGGCGACCGCATCGAAGTAGCCGGTTCTCCTCTCTTCGAGAACTAAGAGGGAGCTAAAAAGCCCTGAAGGTCTACGGACCTAACGTAGCCCGGGCCCTCATCTTATGAGGGCCCGGGCTAATTATTTGGGCCTCTCTTATGAACTAGCGGACAAAAATCCTGAAAAATAGCCTCTTAAAGCCCTTTTTGATCTTGCGAAGCGCCTTAAATTGTGCTTAAATTGCCAAGCATGGCTTTGAGGTTTCTCCCCCCTCCCCCACTTAGGGCGGATGGGAGCAATTTTTTTTTGTGAAACCTCAATTGTGGGTGCAAATGGCCTCCTGAGCGCGTTGGCCCGGAGGTTAGAGTATACCCACGGAAGGAGAAATAAAGTGCCAACCAGACTTTACAAGCCGACTACGAACGGGCGCCGTTTTATGTCGGTGATGGACACCTCTAACTTGAGCAAAGTTAAGCCCGAAGAGTCTTTGCTCGTACCTTTAAAGACCACTGCCGGCCGCAACGCCCAGGGTCGCGTTACCGCTCGCCATCGCGGCGGCGGCCACAAGCGCCAGTACCGCATTATCGACTGGCGTCGTGATAAAGATAATATCCCCGCTCGGGTGGCGACTATTGAGTACGATCCCAATCGTTCGGCTCGCATCGCCCTTCTGCACTATGCCGACGGCGAGAAGCGCTACATCCTGGCCGCCAACAATATGAAGGTTGGCGACACCGTCATTTCCGGCGACGCCCAGGATATTAAGATCGGCAACGCCATGATGTTGCAGAATATGCCCATCGGTACTATCGTCCACAATATCGAATTGAAGCCCGGTCGCGGCGGCCAGATGGCTCGCTCCGCCGGTTCCTCTGCTCAGTTGATGGCTAAAGAGGGTCGTTTCGCCCTCTTGCGTCTGCCCTCTTCTGAGGTTCGCAAAGTTCCTATCGTCTGCCGGGCTACTATCGGCCAGGTAGGCAATATTGACCATGAGAACATGGTGATTGGTAAAGCCGGTCGCTCTCGCTGGATGGGTAAGAGACCCCATATCCGTGGTGTAGCTACGAACCCCTGTGACCATCCCCATGGCGGCGGTGAAGCTCGGTCTACCCCCGGTCGTCCCAGCACGACCCCTTGGGGCAAGCCCACTTACGGCTTGAAGACCCGCAGACGGCAGCCTGGCGACAAGATGATCGTGAGACGTCGCAGCAAGTAAAGGCCACCAGCCTTTCTCCCGCTAGGGGAGGGGCTGCATAAATGGAGGAATCAAATGTCCCGTTCGGTTAAAAAAGGCCCATTTGTGGCCGAGCATCTTCAGAAGAAGATTGAAAAACTCAATGCCAGCAATCAGAAGAATCTGATTAAGACCTGGTCCCGCGCCAGCACCATCACCCCCGACATGATTGGGCACACCATCGCCGTGCACAATGGCCGCACTCACGTCTCCGTCTATATCGCTGAGGAGATGGTAGGCCACAAGTTGGGTGAGTTCGCTCCCACTCGCCTCTACCGCGGTCACGCCGGCGGCAAGGCTGAGAAGAAGAGCAAGGTCAAGAAGTAAGTCTCTGGCTGATAGGAAGTTTTTGGAGGAATTATGGCAGATAAAGGTTCGGTGACGGCCCCTAAGACCGAAGAAGTTTCGGTTCGCGCTGTCGCTAAGTACGTCCACATGACCCCGCGCAAATTGCGTCTGTGCGCTCGCGCCATCTATGGTAAGAAGGCGTTAGAGGCGGTCAATATTTTGCGCTTCACCAACAAGAGAGCCGCTGGCACGATGCTCAAGGTCTTACAGTCGGCCATGGCTAATGCTGTCAACAACAACGGACTGGAAGTTGAAAAGCTCGTCGTCTCCAGAGCTTTCGTCGACGAAGGCCCCACCGGTAAGGGTTGGCTCCCTCGTTCTCGCGGTCGCGCTAGCCAGCTGCACAAGCGGACTAGTCATATCACCGTCGTCGTCAAAGAGAAGGAGAATGTGCGCTAATGGGTCAGAAGATTCACCCTAACGGTTTGCGGGTAGGTATCATCAGAGGTTGGGAGTCCCGCTGGTACAGTCAGAAAGAGTACGCCAACTGGTTGCGTGAGGATATGCGCATCCGCGACTTCATCACCAAGTTCCACAAGAACGCCGGCGTCTCTAAGGTTGAGATTGAGCGAGCCAGCAAGGTTCACGTCATTATCAATACCGCTAAGCCCGGTCTGGTCATCGGCAAGCGCGGGGCCGGTATCGACGACCTCCGCTCTCGTTTAGAGAAGATGACCTCCAAGCCGGTCAAGATTTCCATCCAGGAGATCAACCAGCACGAGCTGGAGGCCGCTCTGGTGGCCGAGAATATCGCCGACGCTTTGGTCAAGCGCGTCACCTTCCGCCGGGCTATGAAGCAGGCGGCCCAGCGCGTCATGAAGGCTGGAGCTAAGGGCATCCGTATCCAGGTCTCCGGACGTCTGGGCGGCAGCGAAATTGCGCGCAGCGAGCGCACCTTCAACGGTAAGGTGCCCTTACATACCCTGCGGGCCGATGTCGACTACTCCATTAAAGAGGCCAACACCACTTACGGCGTCATCGGCGTCAAGGTGTGGATCTATCGCGGAGACATTCTGACCAAGCGGTAACAATTAATTTACAGCTCAACGCTGAGATTTGGCGCCCGTAACTTGCAAATGTCCGGAGGGTAAGGTATACTCTCCAGGCATTTTGCAGTTACGATCGCGTGGAGGATAAGATTATGTTAAGCCCCAAGAGGGTTAAGTATCGTAAAACGCACCGTGGCCGTATGACTGGAAAGGCCTATCGTGGGAACACCGTAGCCTTCGGTGAGTATGGTATCCAGAGCCTCGAGCCTTGTTGGGTCACCGATCGTCAGATCGAGGCTGCCCGTGTAGCTATGACTCGTTACATCAAGCGCGGCGGTAAGGTATGGATCAAGATTTTCCCCGACAAGTCGGCCACCAAGAAGCCTGCGGAGACTCGTATGGGTTCCGGTAAGGGCGCTCCCGATTACTGGGTAGCCGTAGTTCACACTGGCAGAGTGTTATTTGAAGTTGCGGGTGTCTCTGAAGAAGTGGCGCGTGAAGCTATGCGCTTAGCGGCTCACAAGTTGCCCATGAAGACCCGCTTTATTACCCGTGAGAGATTGGGTGGTGAATAAATTATGAAGCTGAAAGAAGAGCGCGCTGGCCTGAGAAAGCTGGGATTGGATGTCCTCCGCGGGCGTTTAGTCGACGCCAAGCAGGAACTTTTTAACCTCCGCTTTCAATTAGCTACGGGTCATTTGCAGGACGTTTCGCGGGTGGGCCAAGTGAAGAAGCAGATCGCTAGAATTCACACCGTCATCCGTGAGCTCGAGCTTAAGGAGAGCAAGTAATGAACGCAGAACGTGGTATCCGCAGGGTAAGAATTGGCGAAGTCGTAAGCAACGCTGGCGACAAGACCATCGTCGTCAAAGTAGTTCGTCAGTTCGCGCATCCCATCTACAAGAAGTTTGTGCACAAGAGCAAGAAGTTCCACGCTCACGATGAGAAGAACGAGTGCGGTAAAGGCGATATCGTAAAGATCCAAGAGACCCGGCCCTACTCCAAGTTGAAGTGCTGGCGTTTGGTGGAGATCGTCGAGAAGGCTCGCTAGTTCACCCGACTTTTTTTTGCCAAGACGGCGGAACGCCCGGGTATGGGGATTGCGCCGTGCAGAGATTAAAGGAGAAAGACAATGATCCAGCAGGAGAGTAGGCTCAAGGTCGCTGACAACTCTGGCGCTCGCGAGCTCCTCTGTATCCGAGTTCTCGGTGGCTCTACTACCGCTTACGCCAGCGTAGGCGATATTATCGTAGCTACCGTCAAGCAGGCGCAGCCTGGAGCGGCCATCAAGAGAGGCGATGTGGTCAAAGCCGTAGTAGTGCGAGTCAAGAAGCCTATCCGCCGCCAAGATGGTTCCTACATTAGATTTGACGAGAACGCGGCTGTCGTGATTAAAGAGGACCTCAATCCTCGCGGCACCCGTATCTTTGGGCCGGTTGCTCGTGAACTTCGTGATCGCGAGTTCATGAAGATTGTGTCCTTAGCGCCCGAGGTTCTGTAAGGTTATAAGGAGTTACCAATGGCTCACGTAAAGAAGAATGACGAAGTTATCGTACTGACCGGTAAATACGCCGAGAAGCGCGGTAAAGTGTTAGAAGTGGATCGCAAGAAGAATCGGGTCACCGTAGATGGCGTCAACATCGTCAAGCGCCACATGAAAGCCCGTCCTCCGCGTTTCCCGCAGGGTACTATTGTCGAGAAGGCGCTGCCTATCCATATTAGCAATGTGATGTTAGTATGCCCCAAGTGCGGCAAGCCCACTCGCCCCGCCGTGATGATCGATAGCGACAAGGCCAGACATCGCGTCTGCCGCAAGTGTCGCGAAGAGTTCTAAAGACTTATCCCCATTATGCTTTGAAGTCTCAGGGTAGAACCTGGGAAACTCAAAGCGGGGGAGTCTACTAGTAAAAGACCCGTGGGTCGGTAATCCACGGAAGAGGAGAATCCAAGTGGCCAAACAAGGAAAAGCCCCTTCTGCCCCCAAGAAAAAGAAGGAAGAGTTCGCCGCTGGCGGTCGTCCGCCTATCGCTAACATTAGGCTCAAGAAGAGCTATACCCAAGAGATCGTCCCCGCTCTGAAAGAGGAGTTTAAGTACGACAACCCCATGCGCATCCCGCGTTTGGTGAAGGTCGTCGTCAACATGGGCGTCGGCGAAGCTATCGCCAATCCCAAGTCCTTAGAGGGCGCTGTGGCCGATATGCGCGCTATCACCGGTCAGGCTCCGGTGATCACCACCGCTCGTAAATCTATCTCCAACTTCAAACTGCGTGAAGGAGCCAAGATCGGCTGTAAAGTTACCCTGCGCGGAGATATTATGTGGGCTTTCTTAGAGAAGGTCTTCAACGTCGTACTCCCCCGCATCAGAGACTTCCGCGGTATCTCCCCCAAGTCTTTCGATGGTCGCGGCAACTACACGTTCGGCCTCAAAGAGCAGATCATCTTCCCGGAGATCGACTACGATAAGGTAGACAAAGTACGCGGTATGGACATCTGCGTGGTCACTACCGCCAAGACTGACAAAGAGGGCTACGCTCTCTTACGCGCCCTCGGTTGCCCGTTTCGTCAGTAAATAGTTGGAGGAAATTTAATGGCTACTACAGCTCAAGAAGTAAAAGCAGCGAGAACCCCTAAGTTCAAGGTCCGGGCCGTCAACCGCTGCAAGCTCTGCGGTCGCCCCCGCGCTTACTTCCGCAAATTCGGTCTGTGCCGCATTTGTTTCCGCGAGCGTGCTCACCTGGGACAGATCCCCGGCGTCACCAAGTCTAGCTGGTAATATTTTTCAGTGCGCCCGCGTGGCGCGCCGCTCCCGGAGGGATTGCCGGGTTCGGCTCTATTTACAGGGAGGATAAGAAATGCCCACCACTGATCCCATTGCCGATATGCTCACACGTATTCGGAACGCTAACACGGCTGTTCACGAGCAGGTGGACATTCCGGCTTCTAAGCTCAAAGAGCAGATTGCCAAAGTCCTTTTGCGCGAAGGTTATATCGCTAACTACCAGGTCGCCTCTACTGGCGTTCAGGGCGTGATCCACATCAAATTGAAGTACGGTCCCGACAACGAGTCCGTAATTAACGGCATCAAGCGCATCAGCCGTCCCGGTCTGCGCGTATACGTCGGCGCCAACGAGATCCCCCGCATCTATGGCGGTTTGGGCACCGTAGTTATGTCTACTCCCAAGGGCGTCATCACCGGTAAGCAAGCCCGCAAGCTCGGAGTGGGCGGCGAAGTTCTGGCCTACGTTTGGTAGGTAATTACTGCGCGGCGCGACAGAATTGGGCGCCGCAGGAGGAATATTCATGTCCAGAATTGGCAAAACACCCATTACCCTGCCCAAGGGTGTAGATGTGCAGGTAGAGCCCGGACTGGTTCGCGTGAAAGGCCCCAAGGGCGAGTTGTCCCAGGCTATTAGCGATAAGCTGAATGTTCGGGTAGAGGGCGATCACATTTTAGTGACCCGTCCCGACGATGAGCGGCAGACCAAGGCCCAGCACGGCTTGGCTCGCACCCTCATCAACAATATGGTAGTCGGAGTGACCCAAGGTTATAAGGTATCCTTAGACGTCATCGGCGTCGGTTACCGCGCCGCTAAGAACGGCCAGGGCCTGACCCTGAACCTGGGCTATTCCCACCCCATCGAAGTGGCCCCCATCCCCGGTATCGAGTTCGACGTCGAGTCTGACGCCCGCACCAAGCTCAACCGCATCCACGTGATGGGCGCCGACAAGCAGCAGGTCGGTCAAGTGGCGGCCAACATCCGCAAGTATCGCCAGCCTGAACCCTACAAGGGCAAGGGTATCCGCTATGTGGATGAGGTTATTATTCGCAAGGCTGGTAAGGCCGGAAAGACTGGTAAGTAAGATGAGTAAGAATGTTTCTCGCAACGTTTTGCGCCAGCGTCGTCATGCTCGCATTCGCAAGAAGGTGAGCGGCACGGCTGAGTTCCCCCGCTTAGCAGTTTTCCGCTCCAGCAGACACGTTTACGCTCAAGTGATCGACGACCAAGTCGGTCACACCCTGGTAGCGGCTTCCTCCCTGGAGAAGGAGCTGCGCGGCCAGGAGATCTCCCCCATCGAGATGGCCAAGCGCGTAGGTCAGCTGTGCGCCAAGAGAGCCCAAGAGAAGGGAATCACCAGTGTCGTCTTCGATCGTGGCGGCTACCAGTTCCATGGACGTGTGGCGGCCTTGGCAGAAGGTGCTCGCGAGCAGGGCTTAGAGTTCTAAGTCCAACTGAAGAGACTTTTCCATAGGCGCAGGCCTACATCAGGAGGAAAATATGAGGAACCGCATCGATCCCGCAGGGCTCGACCTCAGTAAGGAAGTTGTTGTACAAGTAAAGCGCGTCTCCAAGGTTGTAAAGGGTGGTAAGCGCTTCGGTTTCGCCGCTCTGGTAGTGGTCGGCGACGGTCAAGGTAACGTAGGTGTGGGTATTGGCAAGGCCAGCGACAACACCGACGCTATCCGCAAGGGCAGCGAAGAGGCCCGCAAGAACTTGATCCGCGTGCCCTTGATGGGTACTACTATCCCTCACGCCGTCGATTCTCGCTACGGCGCCGCCCACGTGGTGTTGCGTCCCGCCGCCCCCGGTACCGGAGTAGTGGCTGGTAGCGCGGTCCGCGCCGTCGTAGAGTGCGCTGGTATCGACAACATCATCACCAAGTCTATTGGTTCTACCAATAAGATTAACATCGTTTACTCTACCATCAAAGGTCTGGCTAGCCTCTTTAACGCTGGTCAGGTAGCCCGCAATCGCGGCAAGGAAGTGGTAGAATTGGTCGGCCGCAAAGCGGCCGCCGAGCTGGAGCAGTCCGCTCATCGTATCCAGAATACTGAAGAGGCTCAAGCCGAGTAAGATGGCGCGGCGGGCGCCCTGCAGGGGACTGGAGGGCGCCCGCCCCCATTTTGCGACACCGTAAAGTTGTCCATCCTCAAAGTGGGCAACTTTCCTACTATCAAGAATCAAGTCTTAACCGGATCTCTTTTGAGCTAGTTGGAGATCGGGTTATGCGGAGGAAAGTAATGGATAAGCAGTTCATGGGTTCCAACAGCCTCGCCCCCAAGGCGGGCGCGCGTAAAGCTCGCAAGCGCGTGGCGCGCGGTCACGGCGGTAGCGGTACTAAGACCGCCGGTCGCGGCTCCAACGGTCAGGGCTCTCGCTCTGGCGGCTTAAAGGCTCCCGGTTTCGAAGGTGGTCAGACCCCTTGGTATCGCCGTTTGCCTAAGTTCCGCGGCTTTAAGAACCCCTTCCGAGTAGTTTACACTGAGATCTCCGTCGGCAGCTTAGAGCGCTTCGAAGACGGCGCTACCGTAGACCCGGTGGCCCTCTTGCGTTTGGGCTTAGTGCGCAATCTCAACAACCCCATCAAGGTCTTAGGAAACGGGACCCTCTCCAAGAAACTCACCGTCCAGTTGCACGCCTTCACGGCCTCCGCTAAGGAGATGATTGCTAACGCTGGTGGAACGGTTGAGGAAATCTAAAGGTGGCGACTTCTTTTGCAGATGCGTTTAAGTCGGACGATGTCCGCAGCCGCGTGCTGTGGGTCTTCATCGGTCTGGCGATCTTTGTTCTGACCGTCCATGTCGGCATGCCGGGCGTGAACAAGGACGTTTGGAACGCACTGCTCTCAAAGGGCGAGCTCTTCAGATTCCTGGGGATGTTCACCGGCGGTGCGTTAAACAACTTTTCCGTGGCGGCGATGGGAATCACCCCCTACATCAACGCCTCCATTATTATGCAACTGGTCACAGTGGTGATCCCTCAGCTCAAGGAGTTGCAGAAGGAGGGCGGAGAGCAAGGACGCAAGACGATCGGGCGCTACACTAGGCAGCTGACCTTGGCTCTGGCCACCTTGCAGGCGATCTTTATGACCGTCTCTCTGGCTCGTTACTCTAGCTCCAGCGGCGGAGTATTCACCATGACTGGCTTCGGCTTCTACTTTATGGTCGTCGTGGCCTTAGTCTCGGGCACCATGTTCTTAATGTGGTTGGGCGAGTTGATGACGGAGCGCGGTATAGGCAACGGTATCTCCATGATCATCTTCGGCGGTATCGTCTTGCGCTTCCCCGACTACTTAGTCACCAGTTTGCGGGTGGCTAACGTCCAGGGCGCGGCCTACTACCTCTCCTTGATCATCTTCTTAGTGATCTTGGTGGCTCTGGTGGCGGGTATCGTCTTCATCCACTTAGGGGTTCGCAAGATCCCTATCCAGTATCCGCGGCGCCAAGTGGGGACCAAGATGTACGGCGGTCACTCCAGCTACTTGCCCATCCGGGTCAATAATGCGGGCGTAATCTCCATCATCTTCGCCATCTCCATTATGTATATGCCCAATACGGTGGCCCAAGTTCTCAATGCGGTGTGGGGGAGCACTAACCCCGCCATCCAGAACTTCGCCACTCAGGTCGACGCCTTCTTTAACCCCAGCGGCTGGCTCTACAACGCCTGTTACGCGGCTCTAGTAATCTTCTTCACTTACTTCTACTCGGCCATTACTTTCAATGTGAACGACGTGGCCGACAATTTGAAGAAGTCGGGCGGCTTCGTACCCGGTATTCGTCCGGGCCGTCCCACGGCGGAGTACTTAGAGCGGGTCTTCTCGCGGACGACTTTTATCTCGGCTATCTTCCTGGCCTTCCTGGCCGTAGCCCCTACCTACATCATGCAGTTGACTAAGGTCACCACCTTCTTCTTAGGTTCGACCTCGCTCTTGATTATCGTAGGCGTAGCCTTAGATACTATGCAGCAGATCCAAGCGCGCTTGACGATGCGCAAATATCAGGGCTTCATGAAGTAAGCTTAGAGAGACCTCTCTCCAGAGAGGTAAAGACCCGGGGACGGATAAACTCCTCCCCGGGTTTTTATTTTTATAGATTGAGGAGTAAGTTATGCGTTTAGTCTTAGTCGGCCCGCCCGGTTGCGGCAAAGGTACCCTGTCGGCCTTTATCGTCTCTAAGTATGGGATCCCCCACATCTCTACGGGGGACATCTTCCGCGAGCATCGTACGAAAAAGAGCGAGTTGGGTCAAAAGATCGCTTCCTATATCGATAAGGGCGAGTTAGTGCCCGACGAGTTAGTCTTAGACGTCGTCTTCGACCGCCTGGCCCAGCCCGACTGCGCCAAGGGCTTTATCTTCGACGGTTTCCCCCGCACCATCGCCCAAGCGGAAGCTCTGCAAGAGCGCTTAGCCAAGGCGGGGATGCCCTTAGACGCCGTCCTCTCCTTTAGCGTGCCCGACGAGGTCTTAGTCCGCCGTCTGGTGACGCGCCGGGTCTGCCCCAGCTGCAACGCGGTCTACAATACGGAGAAGAAGCCCCCCCAGGTGGAGAATACCTGCGATCACTGTCAGCACGAATTAGTCCACCGGGCCGACGATCACGAAGAGGTCATTCAGTCCCGCTTAGACGTCTACCGTCGCTCTACCGCCCCCCTCTTAGATTACTACCAGGGGCAGAAGCTGTTGGTCAATTTAGACGGCAGCCGCGGCAGTCACGAGGTAGAGAAGCAATTTGAGCATTTTGTGGCGGAGCGCGGCCTCTAGGGAGAGGTCCAGGGAGTAGAGATGCGCCAGCGTGAAAAGATAAAGATTAAGACCCCCCGAGAGATCAACTTAATGAAGGAGTCGGGCAACGTCTTGGCCGCCTGCCACGATATGTTGGCCGCCCACTGCCGTCCGGGGGTGACTACTAAAGAGTTAGACCGCCTGGCGGAGGAGTTTATCCGCAGCCACGGGGGAGTACCTACCTTCTTAGGTTATGGCGGTTTCCCGGGGACGATCTGCATCTCCATTAACGACGAGGTCGTCCACGGTATCCCCGGCCCGCGCCTCATTAAGGAGGGGGATATCGTCTCTATCGATTGCGGCGTGACGCTCAACGGTTGGGTCTCCGACTCGGCGCGCACCCACATCGTAGGCGAGGTTCCCCCCGCCGTGCGCAAGTTGGTAGAGGTTACCAAAGAGTGTCTCTACTTGGGCATCGCCCAGGCACGGGCCGGCAAATTTATCCGGGACATCGGTTTAGCGGTGCAAAAACATGCCGAAGCCAATAATTTTGGGGTAGTGCGCGTCTTAGTGGGCCACGGGGTGGGCCGCCAGATGCACGAGCCTCCCCAGGTCCCCAATTACGATACGGGCATGAAGGGCCCCCAATTGAAGGAGGGGATGGTCTTAGCCATCGAGCCCATGATCAATTTGGGCACTTTCAACGTCTGTCAATTAGACGACGGTTGGACCTACGTGACGGCCGATCATCAACCGTCCGCCCATTGGGAACATACGGTGGCTATCACTAGCGGAGAGGCTAAAATCCTGACCGATGGTCTTGACTAGTCCTCTTCTTTGAGGTAGAATCTCCAGGCATTATTCCGACCCTTATATAATGGTTCTGTAGCTAGGGACCGAAGGCTGCTAGGGTGTGCCTCCGTTTCAGGCGGGAAAGATGCGACGTTTGTTTCTTATAGGGTTTATATTCTGGGCGGCTTTGTCGAGAGGTCGCCAAACGATTATCTTGAGGTCGGCTTGCTAGGTTTTCTGTTCTTCTTAGTGGCCTCACCAACGAGATATCTGGAGGAACGAAATTATGAAGGTGAAACCTTCGGTGCGCGTGCGCTGCGAGAAGTGCCGCGTGATCAATCGTAAAGGTCGGGTTAGAATCATCTGCTCTAACCCCAAACACAAGCAGGTCCAGGGATAGGAGGAATCGATTCGTGGCCAGAATCGCCGGCGTCGACTTGCCAAGGGATAAGGGTATCGAAATCGCCCTTACTTACATTTTTGGTATTGGACGCACCACAGCCAAGCAAATTATTGAAGAAGTGGGCATCGACCCGCTCATGCGCGTTCGTGACGTATCCGAAGAGGTAGTATCCCGTCTTCGTGAGATTATCGAGCACAAACATAAGGTAGAGGGCGACCTCCGCCGTGAGATTACCCAAAATATTAAGCGGCTTATGGATATCGGTTGTTACCGCGGTATCCGTCACCGTCGTGGTCTGCCGGTGCGCGGTCAGCGCACGAAGACCAATGCTCGCACCCGCAAAGGGCCCAAGCGCACCGTCGGGCGGAGCAAGAAAGCGTAGGGAGTAGAACATGGCTAAGAAACAGAGCCGCGTTCGCGGTCGCGGTAGAAAAATCTTAAAGAACGTGCCCAGTGGCGTCGCCCACATCCAGTCCACGTTCAATAATACCATCGTCACTATTACCGATCCGGCTGGTAACGCTATCTCCTGGTCTACCGCTGGAGCTCACGGTTTCAAAGGCTCCCGCAAGAGCACTCCCTTCGCGGCTAGCGTAGCTGCGGATAAGGCCGCTCAGATTGCGATTGAGCATGGTATGCGCACCGTAAAGGTGCACGTTAAGGGCCCTGGTCAGGGGCGTGAGGCCGCTATCCGCGCTTTGCAGACCGCCGGCCTGGAGATCACCCTTATGCGCGACGTAACCCCTATTCCGCATAATGGTTGCCGCCCCCCGAAACGTCGCAGAGTCTAGTACTACTATTCACATAAAATTGCGCGATTAAAGACTCTTCTAGTTTTAATCGCTCCTATTTTTGGAGGAATTGTTCGTGTCCAGGTATACAGGGCCGGTTTGCAAATTGTGCCGGCGTGAACAGACTAAGCTGTTCTTAAAAGGGGAGAGATGCCTTACTCCTCACTGCGCGATGGAGCGTCGCGCTTATCCTCCGGGACAGCATGGTTCTAACGTTCGTCGTCGCGCTACTGGTTACAGCGTCCAGTTGCGCGAGAAGCAGAAGTTGCGCCGCATCTACGGCGTGACCGAGCGCGTCTTCCGTAATTACTTCTCCAAGGCTTCCTCCCAAGAGGGGATCACCGGCGACAACTTCCTGCGCATTTTGGAGCGTCGTTTGGACAGCGTCGTCTATCGCCTTGGTTTCACCACCTCTCGTCCCGCCGCTCGCCAGTTAGTCGCCCATGGCAACATTCTGGTGGATGGACGCAAGGTAGACATCCCCTCCTTCTTAGTGAAGCCCGGGATGGTTATCGAACTCCGCGAAAAGATTGCCAATCAGGAACTGATTCAGCAGTCTCTGGCCTCGGCTCGTGTTCGCAAAGTGCCCGCTTGGTTAGAGTTGAGCGACGCCAAAGCCCAAGGTAAGGTTTTGGCTCTGCCCACCAGAGCGGACATTCCTCTCGAGATTAACGATAAGGTTATCGTCGAGTACTACAACCGTATGGGTTAGTAATCCCTGGGAGAATGGCCCGGTTTACTTAGGTAGTTGGGCTATTCTCTAGGTGTACCTAGAGCAACTTGATTCGAGGTGTAATTGATGCTGGATGCAAACTTGATGGATGCTGTGAGCGAGCAGGCCAAGACGGAAGTTCGCCAGGCTGGCGAAAATTGTTTTATCGTGGAGCCTCTGGAGCGTGGCTATGGGATTACTTTAGGTAACTCCCTGCGGCGGGTGCTCCTCTCCTCCTTGGTGGGCGCGGCCGTAACCCACATCCACATCGAAGGGGTATTGCACGAGTTTTCCACCATTCCCGGCGTCAAAGAAGATACCACTGAGATTATCCTCAACTTGAAGAAGCTCCGCTTGCGCATGAACACCGAAGAGGAGAAGATATTGCACATCGAGGCTTCTGGGGTGGGCGTTGTGACTGCGGCCGACATCGTGGCCGACGCTGAGGTCGAGATCCTCAATCCCGATCTGGTGATCGCCACCTTGACGGAGAACGACTCTCGTCTGGTAATGGATATGTCCGTCTCTTTAGGTACCGGCTACGTACCGGCTGAGAAGCAATTCCGGCAAGAGCAGCAGAGTATCGGCACTATCCCCATCGACTCCATCTTTAGCCCGGTAGTGCGCGTCAATTACGAGGTGCAGGACACCCGCGTCGGGCAGCGCACGGACTACGATCGCTTGGTCTTAGAGGTAGAGACTGACGGCAGCATTAAGCCTTGCGAGGCGGTTGCGGAAGCGGCCATGATGTTGCAAGATCGCTTAGATCTCTTCGCTCGTCTCCAAGCCCAGAGCGAAGGGGTAGTAGAGCAGGAGCAGACGGCGGCCGGTAAGGATGGGACTTACATCGAAGAGTTGGAACTCTCCGTGCGCTCTCTGAACTGCCTCAAGCGGGCTGGGATCCTCTATCTGGGAGATTTGCTCAACCACAGTGAGGCCCAGTTGATGAAGTTGAAGAACTTCGGCCAGAAGTCTCTGGTAGAGATCCAAGACAAGTTAGCTAAGCGCAACTTATCCTTACGTCCCAGCACTCCCGATGGCTCTAACTAGGTCTCGAGTCAGGGGCAACAGAGTTTTTTGATATAAATTAGGAGTATTTTCCCATGAGGCACAAAGTTCGCAGTCGGACTTTAGGACGTCAGACTGGTCATCGTTTCGCGATGCTTAGGAATATGGCTACTTCCCTCTTACGCCACGAGCAGATCGTCACCACCGTCACTCGGGCTCGCGAAGTGGCTCGCTTCACCGATGAGCTGATCTCTTGGGCTCGCCGGGCTAAGAACGCCAGCGAACCCGCTGAGGCTCTGGCCTACAAGCGTCGGGTCTTCCGTCACATCAAGGATCGCGATGTGGCCCAGGATCTCTTCGAAAACTTGGCGGTACGTTTCTCCGATAAGCATGGAGAGAATAAGTGCGGCGGTTACACCCGCGTCCTGCACAACGGTTTCCGCAAGGGTGACGGCGCTCCCTTAGCCGTGATCCAGTTGGTGCGCTAGTCTAGAGACTAGCTAGAGGGGCCCCTCACCTCGCGGCGGAGGGGTCCCTTCTCGCTTTTAAAAGGGGGCGGAGTCTGGGAGGCGGAGGGCGAGCGGCCATGGCCATAGAGTTGCGCAAGGTATCTTTCTCTTACCCGGCGGGGGAAGAGGGGGGTGAGAGGCGCCAATTATTGCGCGATCTCAATTTAGTAATTGAGCCGGGCGAGTACGTGGCCCTTTTAGGATGTAATGGGAGCGGCAAGAGTACTACCGCTAAGCTCATGAACGGGCTCTTAGTCCCCAGCGAGGGAGAGGTGGTAGTAGACGGTTTAGTGACTTCCGACCCCCAAGAGGTCTACGGGGTGCGCCAGCGGGTAGGCATGGTCTTCCAAGATCCCAGCCGCCAATTAGTAGCCTCTACTATAGAGGATGAGTTGGCCTTCGGCCTTGAAAATTTGGGCTTACCCCCAGAGGAGATAGAGAAGCGCTTAGAGTGGGCTTTAAAGGCCTTAGGGATTGAGGAATTGCGCTATAAGGAGCCCCACTACCTTTCGGGCGGGCAGACCCAGCGGGTAGCTATCGCCTCCGTCTTAGTGATGCAGCCCCGCTACTTAATTATGGATGAGCCTACGGCGATGCTCGATCCTCAAGGTCGGCGCGAAGTTTTAGAAGCTATCGACTTTTTGCGCTCCCAATTGGGAATGGCCGTCATCTATATTACCCACCATATGGAGGAGGTCTGGCGGGCGGAGCGGGTCTTGGCCTTAGCTCAGGGCCAACTAGTCTTAGACGCCACCCCCCGCCAGCTCTTCCAGGATGGGGAGCGCCTTTTGGCCTTAGGTTTAGATCTCCCCCCTCTCATTCGCCTGCAGTATGAATTACAAAAGTGGGGCTGGCGGGGAGAGTTGGAGTCCGATTGGCGCCAGTTGGGAATGGAGTTAAAGAAATACTTAAAAAGTTAAGAAAATGATCTCCCAGAGGGCGGCTGGGCTAGGAAAGGGGGGAGTGAAGCAAGAAAGAAGCAGCGGTTAGAGATCGCAGCCGGAGAGATGGTGGACGAGCGATGCGCATAGCTATAGATATTAGAGCTCTGCAATTGGAGACGCAGTATCGCGGGGTGGGGACGTATGTGCGGGAGTTAATTTTGAAGTTTTTGGCGCGCCAGCGTCAGCTCGTCCTCTTGGCCTGGCCCGGGATGAAGATCGGTCTAGAGAACCAATTCCTCAACGCCTGTCAGCTCTTAGAGCTCCCTAAACCCTCTAGTTGGCCTTGGGCGGAATTTAACGGTTACCAGCGGGACGGCCAAGATAAAGATCTCTTCTTCAAAAAATTAGCCCAGCACGTCGATCTCATCCATTTTCCATGCGCTCAGGATTTGCGCTATGGCTTCCCCTGGCACGACGTGGGGGCGCCGCGCTTAATTACGGTCCACGATCTTTTGGGCTTCTCCAATCCAGAATTGGCGTGGTCGGAAGAGATCTTGCCGCGTCGCCTCCTCTTTAAGGTGGCCTACCGCAAGATGATTCAGCACTACTTAGAGTGCAACGGTATCCTCACTAACTCCCAATTTACGGAACATATGGTGCGGGCCAGTTTAAAGAATAACTTGCCTACCATCCGCACCGTTCTTTTGGGGATCTCCGACCGCTACGTCTTGCCCTACGTCAGTCAGGTCGACGAGTATCGCTTGCAGCGCAAGTTGCCGCCGCGCTTTATTCTCCACGTGGGGGGCTTAACGGGGGCTAAGAATGTGGAGGCCCTCTTACAGGCTACCGCTCCCCGTTGCTCCTGGCCCTTTGTGATGGCCGGTCCCTATACGGAAGAGGAGCGGGACGCTTTAGCGGCCAAGTACCCCCAGCAGCAGATCTTCTGGTTGGGTTACGTCGACCGGGAAGAGTTGCCTATGCTCTATGCGGCGGCCAGTCTCTTCGCCTTCCCCTCGCTTATGGAGGGCTTTGGTTTGCCCGTCTTAGAGGCTATGGCCGTAGGGACGCCAGTCGTCTGTTCTAATGTGGCTAGCTTACCGGAGGTAGCGGGCAACGCCGCCTACACGGTCGATCCGCGCAATCTCTCCCAGTTGAGTCAGGCCCTCTATACGGTGATGAACGATGAGAATCTGCGCATGCAGATGCGCACGCGCGGCTTAGAACGGGCCCAACATCTCTCCTGGCGGCGCACGGCCGATACGACCTGGATGGTCTATGAGAGCTTCGTCGAAGAATATCAGCGCCGCCGGCGTCGGCGCACTTAAAGGCGCCTAGAGCGGGGGTTTATGATGGCGGAAGAAGTCTTTATTAAGTTAGAGGGGGTGGGTTATACCTATTTGGCCGACACCCCCTTCGCCCAGCGGGCCCTGCAGGGGGTCAGTTTGGAGATCGGGCGGGGGGAATTTATCGCTCTGGTGGGCCATACGGGGAGCGGCAAGTCGACCCTCATCCAGCATCTCAACGGTCTCCTCCGTCCCGACGAGGGGCGGATCTGGGTAGAGGGGGTGGAGATAGGGCCCGCTACTAGCGGTCAACTCCTAGCCTCGCTGCGCTATCAGATAGGACTCCTCTTCCAATTCCCCGAGCAGCAGCTCTTTGAAGAGAGCGTCTACGCCGATGTGGCCTTTGGGCCGCGCAATATGGGTTTAGGGGAGGAAGAGGTTAAAGAGAGGGTCCTGGAGGCTTTGAGTCTAGTGGGATTAGGCGCAGAGCGCTACCAGAACCTCTCCCCCTTCGCCCTCTCGGGCGGGGAGAAGAGGCGGGCCGCTTTGGCTGGGGTCTTGGCCATGCGCCCCCGCTGTCTCATCTTGGATGAACCTACCGCCGGTTTAGATCCGCTGGGGGCGCGGGAGATTTGGGAATTATTGCGCGCTCTCAACCGGGAGCGGGGGCTGACCGTTATCGCCGTCTCCCACCGTTTAGAGGAGTTGGCCCCTTTAGCTAAACGCCTCTTGGTGATGGCCGGGGGCCGTTTAGTAGTCGACGCTCCGCTGCGCCAAGTCCTCTACGATGAGGAGCTAAGTCGTAAGGTGGGATTGCCCCGTCCCGCGCTCTGCCAATTATTCTCCTGGTTGCGCTCTCAATATCCGCAACTCCAAGGGGAGCCGGTGGGGGTGGAAGAATTTTTACAATCTTTAGAAGAGGCCTTTCCGCAGCTAGTCGCTTCCGCCTCCTCTCCCTAGTTTAAAATAGCAAAAAAGGGGAGAGGAGGACTTTACTTTACCTTAGAGGGCGGTATAAGGAAGATAGCTGATTCTATAAAATTAACCTGGGCCCGACTAAGAAGCGGCCCAACCGAGGAGGCCAAGTATGAGTAGTATTAATACTGTTAGTAATCAGATCTTTGGGCCCTGGGCGGGTACTCAGCCGGAGAAGACTGAAGAGAAGGGATTCTTTGGTAAGATAGGGGATGCCATTAAAGGGTTATTCTCCAGCACTATGGGCGGCCAGGCTACCGGTTCTACGGTTGGCGGTATCGCCGGCGCGGCTCTGGGACTCATTGGCGGTCCTATCGGTATGATGTTGGGCTCTACTATCGGTTCTATGTTGGGCGGCGCCTTGGGCGGCGCTATCGGCCGCAGCAACGAGAAAGAGCAGATGCAGGAATTGATGCAGCAGTACCAGCAGGCTGGGGCTAATATGCAGAATTTCTACATGAACTCTTACGCTTCTCAGTATATGGGCGGCGGTCTAGGCATGGGCGGCGGCATGTATGGTATGCCCGGTATGATGGGCATGATGCCCAATATGGGTATGATGGGTATGCAGCCTATGGTTCCCGATAGCGACGGGCTCTACTCCTTCCAGAATGGGGCTTACGACTTCCAGACCTCCCTGGGCGCTCCCCAAATGCCTACCCAAGGGGGCGGCCAGACTAGCGCGTTGGGGCCCTTAACTCAGCAAGCTATCCAGGATGTCAGTCAGAATAGCACTATGGCCATAGCTCAGCAGATGATGAATAATTATCTGGCCGCTTACGGCGGCTCTCTGGGTGGAGTGATGTCTATGTTTGGCGGGACTGAGGGCCTGATGCAGTATTACACTAATAATATGCAGCAGTACGCTATGCCCGGTTTCACTATGCCCCAGCTGCCCCAGCAGAATTAGGATTTAGTCGCTAATTAGAGGCTCCTAAAGAGGGCTGAGCTAGAGGCTCAGTCCTCTTTTATTTGTGGGATATTAATGTGAAATACTTTGAAATAAAGAGATTTAACACTTTACTTAGGATACTAGTGTCGTGATAGTTTGGGCGTACAAATAATATATCAATCCCAGGCTCGCCACTCTAAATGAGGGCGAGGGAAAGAGGTCCTAAGTATGAGTATTTCCAGTTCCATTTCCATTCAGCATGCGGTAATTAGGTATGAGATCCCCGCTGGACACAACTGCGTGGGAGGGTGCCACGGTCCTATCTCCGGTGGGAAGATGCCATTCCCTGGTGAAATGAAACCGGTACCCTTACCCGGCGGTTCCGGTGAGGACAGGATCAGTCATTGGCCCAACGTTCCCGGAGATGGTAGTGTCGTTCCTTTACCCGGCATTCCCGGCGAGCCAGGAGATGGTAGTGTCGTTCCTTTACCCGGCATTCCCGGCGAGCCAGGAGATGGTAGTGTCGTTCCTTTACCCGGTATTCCCGGCGGTTCTGGCGAGGGTAAGATCGTTCCTTTACCCGGCGTAGTTGGCGCGGTCACTGACAATGCCCTCCAGCATCTCCGCGGGGTGGATAACGCGCTCTCTGCCGAGCCCGGCGGCGTGCTTTCGGGAGTCCAGTTGGGCGGCGTAGCTGGAGCCGCTTTGCAAGGCTTAGAGGGCGGAGGCATCGGCTCTGGGATCGCCGAGGCTTTGGCTGAGCCCAAGGGGTTGGGAGAGTTGCCCGTAGTCGAGGACTTGCTCGCTGGGGCTAGCGGTCAGCAAGTAGCTAAGGGTTTAGGGTTCTAGAGAGTAGCCGCGCTAAAAAGACTCTATTTCGTTAGAGGTCCGGCGGCCTTTACCTAAAGGGAAGGGCCGCCGGGCCCTATTTCTTTAAAAGAACCTAAAAATAAGGTCGAGCCTTATAAATGGCCTTTACAGGGCGCCCTCTTTAGAGGTATACAGGAGATACAGACAAATAATATCTAATATCGGTTCGGCCTAGAATGAGGAATAACTTAGAGAGGCCGAGGGATGGAGGTCAAGTATGGGTTTATCTAACGCAGCGGCTATGGCGCAGATGGCAGCCATGGATTACCAGAATGCCCAAGCTATTTATAGCAGCATGGGTATGGGCGGTATGATGGGCATGGGCGGCATGACGGGTATGCCCGGCATGATGGGCGGCATCCAGCCCCAAGAGCAAGAGGACAAAGGCTTCTTCGGTAAGATTGGCGACGCTGTCAAAGGGATGTTCTCTAGCCCTATGAGCGGCATGGCTGGAGGTTCCGCTATCGGCGGTATCGCCGGCGCCGCTTTGGGACTCTTAGGCGGTCCTATCGGCATGATGATCGGTTCCCAGATCGGTTCCGCTTTGGGCAGCGCGGTAGGCGGCGCTATCGGCCGCGGCAATCAGCAAGAGCAGATGCAGGAGATGATGCAGCAGTACCAGCAGGCTGGCGCCAATATGCAGAATCAGTTCCTGGGCTCTTACAGCGCTATGTATATGAACGGCGGCTTGGGCTTCTAAAAGAGTTTAGCTGACTTAGCGCTTAGTCTCCCCCGCGCCCCTTTGGGGCGCGGGGGAGATTTTTTTGTAAAGCTTAGATAGAGCGCCTTTTGTTACAATCTCAAAAAAAACTAAGATTTTTCTAAAAATAAACTTTACTTTATCCAGCCCTGGGGGATAGAAGTTCTAGCGATATAAAAATAACGGCTCGGACCTCAGCAATAACAATATAAAAAATTAAATCTTAGAGGCCGAGAGATGGAGGTAACTTATGGGTTTAGCTAACGTAGCTTCTTTGGCGCAAATGGCGGCTCGGGATTTCCAGAACGCTGAGGCGATTTACAACATGGGCGGCATGGCGCCCGGTATGGGCGTCCAGCCTCAACAGGAAGAGGAAAAAGGCTTCTTCGGTAAGATCGGCGACGCCATTAAGGGCCTCTTCTCTAGCACTATGGGCGGTCAGGCTACCGGCTCTACGATTGGCGGTATCGCCGGCGCCGCTTTGGGACTCTTGGGCGGTCCTATCGGCATGATGATCGGCTCCACTATCGGTTCAGCTTTGGGAGGCGCGATTGGCGGCGCTATCGGTCGCGGTAACGAGAAAGAGCAGATGCAGGAGATGATGCAGCAGTACCAGCAGGCTGGCGCTAATATGCAGAATTTCTACATGAACTCCTACGCCTCTCAGTATATGGGCGGCGGCTTAGGTATGATGCCCAACATGGGTATGGGTATGATGCCCGGCATGATGCCTATGATGCCCGGCATGATGCCTATGATGCCTGGAATGATGCCTGGAATGATGCCCGGCATGATGCCGATGATGCCCGGAATGCCCAGCGTAGAGGGCGTGCCGGTGATGCCTCTGCCGGGGCGCGCTGGTTTCCAGGGCGGCAATATTGACGGCAACTTCAATGATAAGGGTGGCATCTTCGGCGACTTTATGCACCGCAATGGCGGCGCTGGCAACGATGTCATCCGCATGGACGGCGGTATGGGCGCTGACAATATGCGCGCCATAGGCGGTACCGGTAGCGACTACATCTCCATGGAGGGCGGCGCCATGAGAGACTATATGCACGCCCACGGCGGTTCCGGTCGGGACACCATCGTGATGGACGGCGGTAGTGGCCGCGACCGCATCCGGGGCTACGGCGGCGACGGTAACGATGTTATCACTGCCCGCGGCGGCAAGGGTCGGGATGATATCTTTGTCGATGGCGGCAGAGGCGACGATATCATCAATGTCGACGGCGGCTCTGGCAAGGATAAGATCAATATTCAGGCGGGCGAAGGCAATGACCGCATGTTCTATGAGGTCTCCGGCGGCAAGGATAAAGTGAACGTCAACGGCGGCGAGGGTATCGATCGCTTCACCATGAGCGTCAAGCCCGATGACAACGTAACCGTAGTAGACAAAGAGGGCAATGTCATCTTCAAGCAGGGCGATGGCGGCACCGTGATTACCCTGGACAACGTAGACCAGCTCAGCGTCATGGGTCAGGATGGTCAGCCTCTCTTCTCCGCCGCTCAGGGCAAAGATGGCTACCAGGCCGTACCCGCTGGACTCTTCGAGTACCAGGATGGCATCCAGATGGCCATGCAGCAGCAGGAGCAGATGATGGGCGGCTTCTATGGCGGCATGGGCGGCTACACCCCCTTCTATCCCACCATGGGTAGCTACGCTCTCTTCTAAACTAGAAGGTTGACTGAGGGGCTACTGAGATAGCCCCGAGGGCCCCGGAAGCTCGCTTCCGGGGCCCTCTCTATTTGGCAGGGGATGGAAGAGCTGCGCCAAAAGTTCCCACCCATGAGACAGGATAGAGAGTATAAACTGGCCTTTATTGGCGGAGGTAAGATGGGGGGAGCCCTGATCGAAGGGGTGTTAGCGGGGGACGAGGTCGCTCCCTCAGAGCTCTTAGTAGTAGAGGTCGACCCTACTAGAGCCCAATACTGGCGCCAGAAGGGGTTGACGGTAGCCGACAATCCCCTGGCCGCTTTGGAGGCGCCCTTAGTAGTCTTGGCCGTTAAGCCCTACGTCTGGCCCCAGGTAGCCGCTACCTTAAAGGGGCGTCTAGCGGATGAGCAGGTAGTTATCAGTATTATCGCCGGTCAGAGTACGGACTCCCTCCAGCGGGCCTTAGCCCACCGCCAGATAGCTAGGGTGATGCCCAATCTGCCGGCCCAAGTGGGTAAGGGGATGAGCGTCTGGACGGGGGAGGAGCTCTCTTTAGAGGATCGAGCCGCGGTAGAGAAGTTACTTGAGAGCGTAGGTCGCGCCCTTTACGTCAACTCCGACCATTTAGTAGAGGTAGCTACCGCCATTTCGGGCTCGGGGCCGGCTTATCAGTATCTCTTTATGGAGGCCCTCATAGAGGCGGGGGTGCGCCTAGGCTTAACTTGGGATGAGGCCCGCAGCTTGACCCTCTACATGTGCCAAGGGGCGGTAGATTTAGCTATCGAGAGCGGCAGCCCCCTCTCCCTCTTGCGCCAGCAGGTGACTACCCCGGGCGGGACGACGGCCGCGGCGCTTTACGCTTTAGAAGAGGGCGGATTGCGGGCTACTCTCAGTCGGGCGGCGCAGGCTTGTTACCAGCGCAGCCGAGAATTGGGAGCCGATCATTAAATTACTGCGCAACTTGACCTTGGGCCAGTACGTGCCCGGGGAGAGCTTCTTACATCGCCTCGATCCGCGCGCCAAGTTGGCGATTATCGGCTTGGCGATGGTAGCCGTCTTCCTCCTCTCTAACCCCTGGTTGCTCTTAACTTTGGGGGTAGGGGCCTTAGCCCTAGGGGTGGGGGCGCGCCTGCCTTTGGGCTTTATGATGCGCGGCTTGCGCTTTATCGCCCTCTTGGCCCTCTTCTCAGTCCTGTGCAACGCCTTTTTGACGCCGGGAGAGATAGTCTGGGAGTGGGGGCCGCTCCAACTCACTTGGGAAGGGGTAGAGCGGGGGGTAGCTATGGGCCTGCGCCTAGTCCTCTTAGTCCTCTTGACCTCTCTGCTCTCCTTAACTACCTCGCCCATTATGCTCTGCGACGCTCTGGAGAGCCTTTTGAGCCCCGGCAAAGTAGTGGGTGTCCCCGCCCACGAATTGGCCATGGTCTCTACGATCGCCCTGCGCTTTGTACCCACCCTAGTCCAAGAGTTGGAGCGGATTATTAAGGCCCAATTGGCGCGCGGAGCGGCTCTCGATCGGGGCAACCTCTGGCAGCGGGCGCGGGCCCTCTTGCCCATTATGGTGCCCCTCTTTGTGAGCGCCTTTCGCCACGCTGAAGATTTGGCTTGGGCCATGGAGGCCCGCTGTTACCGCGGCGGCGAAGGGCGGACCCACCTGCGCCAATTGCGCTGGGGCTGGCGGGATAGCGGGGCGGTAGTGGGGGCGGCGCTAATCTTGATCCTCCTCAAAGGGGGAGAGTTATACTGGGGGAGAGGCGGTAGTTAGGATGACGACGGAGCGACTCTATAAGGTGCGTATCGCCTACGAAGGGACCCCCTTCGCCGGTTTCCAAACTCAGGCTCGGGAGCGCCTCCTGCCCACCGTCCAAGATCTGCTCGAAGAGCGGTTGAGTAAGCTCTTCGCCCAGCCGATAGCCATCGTGGTGGCCGGGCGCACCGACGCCGGGGTCCACGCCCTAGAACAGGTCTTCTCCTTTAGAGCGAGCAATTTCCGCCCCCCGCAGGTAGTCTACCAAGCTCTAAACGCCTTATTGCCCGGTTCGGTGCGCGCTCTGGGGGTCGAATTGGAGGAGCCGCCCTTCCACGCCCGCTTTAGCGCTACTTACCGCCGCTACCAGTACCTCATTAAAGATGGGGCGGCCGTGGAGCCCTTCTTCAGGGATCGCATCCTCTATTACCCGCGCCCCCTCGATCTAGAGCGCATGCAGCGGGGGGCTAACTACCTCTTGGGTACCCATGACTTTGCTACTTTCAGTTCCCAGGTTCCGGCGGGCAGTTCTACCGTGCGCCACTTAGAGGAGCTCAGCTTGCGGCGCCAAGGGGTGAGCGGGCCGCCCCCCTTTGAGGGGATTGGGGAGTTGATCGTTATGGAGCTCAAAGGGAGCGCCTTTTTGCGGCGCATGGTGCGCCTCATCTGCGCCGCCCTCTTGCGCGTGGGGAGCGGGAAGTGGGAGGCGGAAGAGGTGGCCGCTATCCTGGCCAAGCGTAACCCCCGTTTCGCCCCTCCGCCCGCCCATCCCGCCGGTCTATATTTCAAAGGGGTAGGCTATGCGCAGGATTGAGGGCGGGGATTGAGAAAAAAGATCCCCAGTTGGTCCCCTAATATTTGGCAGGAGGCATGGAGATGGAAGGTATTAATAACGAATTCGAAGTGAAATTGAGCGCGGCCGCCGATAAGTTGGGCTTGGCTATGCAAAAAGCTTCCCCCGAAGAGCGCGAAATTCTCAAGGGGATGTATGCCGACTATAAACGCTTTATCGAAGAGAATCCCGATAAGCCCCAAGATGTCTCAGCCCTCTTCGCCATGGGTATTATTAGCCACAACGGAATCACCTCGCAGCCGGTCGTAGAGGCCGCCATCGAGTACATCGATACCGACTTAGAGTACTGCCGCAAGCGTCAGGCCGCCGCCAAGTAGGCTTTTTGACCCTGGAGGGGGAGTGTCGCTCCCTTTAGCCCGAGCTTCGCTTCGGGCTTATTTTGTAAAGGGGAAGTAGGATAGGTTGTGAGTATCGCCAAGGTTAAGCGCGCTCCCTATGGGGTGCAGATCGTCTTAGATGGTGGGGTCAGTTTCGAAGAGGTGCTTTGGGCCCTAGAGCAGGCTCTAGAGCTCCACGCCAAGAGCTTGGGGGTCGCAGCTATCAATTTGGGCTGGCGCGAAGTCAATGTGGAACAGATGCGCGCCATCCAAGCCCTCTTCCAAAAGGTAGGCGTGCGCCTTTTGGGGGTCATCAGTACTTCCCTCATTAGTAACCGCTCGGCGGCCGAGTTGGGCTATCCGGCCGTCATCGGTCGGGTAGGCTTAGCTAAGTATCGCGGGGGGCGCTCTAAACGCAGCCGCTCCTCAGCCGAAGCTATCCCCGCCCCCGAAGTGGAGCGCTCTATAGAGGTCGTCTTGGAGGGCCGGCCGGGGGCCAATAAGTCCGAGTCCCAGGAGATCGCCGCTCGCTTAGATTCCGCCTTGACCCCCTCTACCGCCGCTCCCGCGCGCCCGGCGCCCGCCCTAGAGGAGCCTGCGCCCCCGCCGCCCGCTAAGAAGAGGACCTTAGCTCCCAGTCTCCCTAAAGATGCGCCTCCCGAGGAAGAGGTTAAAGGGGAGGGCGGCCAGATTCCAGCCCAGACCGCAGCCCGTTTGGGGAGGGTCATTATCTTGACCTCCGCCCGGGGCGGCCAGGGGCTCAGCACTTGTACCGCCCACTTGGGAGCGGCCTTAGCGCGCCTCCATCATTCCGTAGTCTTAGTAGATGGGGGAGGGAGCTTAGGAAATTTAGATCTCCTCTTAGGCTTAGAAACCCCTCAGGGGCCGGGGGTAGTAGATCTCGTCAACGGTTCGCGCCGCCATCTGCGCCAAGTCTTAACTAAGGATCGCCGCTTTGAGCGCCTCTTCCTCTTGCCCGCCGCCCCCACTTTTGGGCGCGACCCTGGGGCCAGCGCCTTAGCTAAACTCTGCCAAGATTTACAGCGGGAGTTCGATTTCGTCTTGCTAGACTATCCCGGCTTGCGAGTAGAGAAGGAGGGGCCGTGGTGGATCCCGCGCGGGGAGAGTTTGCTTCTAGCTACCCCTCAGCCTACGGGGAAGCGCTCCCTGCAGCGCTTGGGCCGCTTCTTGAGCCAAGAGACTAGTAAGTTGCTCTTATTGGGTAACCTCTTTCCCGCCGAAGCTAAGGCGGAGCTGGCCCAGTTGGAAGAGCAGAGTCGCCAGTGGGGCGGGCAGCTTTTGGGGGTCTTGCCGCAGCTGGAGGCCGGGGCGCCTCTCCCAGAATTAGAGGGAGAAGGGGAGTGGGCTAGGGCCTTTACCGAAGCGGCTCAGCGCCTAATCGATCCCCAAGGGACGCCCCTCCAGCCCGCCCCCACCCATGGAACCTGGCTCAGTAAGTTAGGTAAAGTCTTAGGGGCCAAGTGAGCGGCGGCAGCCCAGAAAGAGAAGAGTGAGGTATATCCCATGCGTCAGAGCGGAGCTCTGCCCTCCCAAATAATTGAAGATCTCATCGCCCAGGAGCGCATCTATAGCCTCCAGCCTATCCCATCCGCCAATATCCAACCGGCCAGCCTCGACCTGCGCTTAGGGAATAGGGGTTGGCGAGTGGGGGCTACCTTCTTGCCCCGCCAGGGGGAGCCCATCTCAGAGCTCCTCTTAAATCACGCCTTAGAGAGTTTAGATTTCAGTCAGCCCGTCGTTTTGCAACAGGGCGGAACTTACGTAGTGGAGGTGGAGGAGCGCTTCCATCTGCCCTCAGAGATCCACGCCTACGCCAATAATAAGAGCACTACGGGGCGCATGAACGTCTGGACGCGCGTCTTGGCGGACGGGGCGCCGCGCTTCGACAAGATCCCCGCGGGCTACCAGGGTAAGATCTACGTCATGATTACCCCCCGCTCTTGGCCCCTCAAAGTCCGGGCGGGCAATACCCTCAACCAGGCTCGCTTCCTCTGCGGCGATAACCACCTGCTCGACTTTGAGTTGGAGATGCTCCACCAAGAGAGCGGCTTAGTCTTTGACGCCCAAGGGCAGCGGCTGGAGGCCCTCATTGAGAATGGCTTACTCTTGACCGTCGATCTCTGCCAAGAGGTCGTAGGTTACCGGGCTATCCCCTGCCCGGTGCCCGTCGATCTGACCGATCCTACCCCCCAACCCGGCCGCGACTACTTTGAGCCTATCCAAGCCCAGGAGGGGGAGGTCTTGCTCAAAAAGGGCGAGTTCTACATCCTCTCTACCCGCGAGTATCTGCGCGTACCCCCCGGTTTTGCGGTGGAGATGGTAGCTTACGACATCCATTCGGGAGAGTACCGCTCCCACTACGCCGGTTTCTTCGATCCCGGCTTCGGTTACGGTACGCAGGGCGAGTTGCGCGGTACGCCGGCCGTCTTAGAGGTCGACGCCCACGAAGATGTGCTCTTCCGCCACGCCCAGCCTATCTGTAAGATGGATTTCGAGCACCTCTTGAAGATGCCCGAAAAGTTGTATGGCGTCCAGTTAAATTCTCACTACCAAGGGCAGCGGGGACCCCAGCTGGGTCGCCACTTCCAACTCTAAGGCCCTTGATCCGCTCCCCCGCTTACTGGGATTGGCCCCTCTTAGTCTGTGCGCTGGCTCTCTGTATCTTGGGCCTAGTCAATATCGATAGCGCCACCGCTACGCAGGGGATTAGCGCCGAGACTTGGCGGCAAATGATCAGTATGCTGGTGGGGGTGGGGGTTATGCTCTTAGTGAGCCGCCTCGACCTGCTGGTCTTCTTCCGCCATAGCGGTTGGCTCTATTTCCTCTTACTGGCTCTATTGGGGAGCGTGGCCCTCTTTGGGGTGACGGTCAATGGGGCCAAGCGCTGGATCGAGCTGGGCGGGGGAATTAGCTTCCAACCCTCAGAGATCGCTAAGCTACTCTTAGTCTTTTGGATGGCTCGTCAATTGACGGGAGGGGTAGAGGGCTCCTCCCAAGGGATAAAACCCACGTTCCATAATTTCTCGCTCCTCTACCTGCTCTTAGGGGTTCCCACTTTGCTCATTATGTTGCAGCCCGATCTGGGCACGGCCATCGTCTTTGCCGGGGTGGGGACGGCTATGATGTGGTGCGCGGGCTTCAATTGGCGCTGGTTCGCCTGCCTCATCGGAGGGGCCTTAGCCCTCTTACCTTGGGGGCTCCACGACTACCAGCGCCAGCGCATTATGGTCTTTTTAGCCCCGGAGAGCGATCCTACGGGGGCGGGTTGGAATATTATCCAGTCGAAGATCGCCATCGGAGCGGGCGGACTGTGGGGTCAAGGGTGGCGCTTGGGGACGCAAAATCGCCTCGACTTTGTGCCCGAACACCATACGGACTTTATCTTTACCGTTTTGGGGGAAGAGATGGGCTTTATAGGCTTTATCTGCCTGCTCCTCCTCTTAATGGGTCTCATCGCCCGGGCCTTTACCTTAGCCTGGCGGGCCGACAATACTTATGACGCCTACTTAGCGCTGGGGGTGGGGACGCTCCTGGCCATCCACGCCGGGGTCAATATCGGCATGACTAGCGGCCTCTTGCCGGTAGTCGGCATCCCCTTACCCTTTATTAGCTACGGCGGGACCTCCTTAGTCGTCAACTTTGCCGCTTTAGGGATCTTACTAAATATTGCCCGCCGCATTCCGAGGCTTTAAAACTACCCCCCGCCCGCAATGGCCGTTTAAGTGGATCAAGAGGGGTTGGGCTAAGCGCAGGTGGTAGAGCCCCTCCTCCTGGCTGAGGGCTGGCAGACTCTCTAACCATTGGCGATCGATAAGGTCGGGACTTAAGCGCTGGGCGCAGGTCGTCTGGTGGTCCTCGATACAGGGGCCGGAGCGGGCCTCAAAGTCCTCCAGGGTGGGGGTAGAGCCCAAAGTTAAGTAGCCGATGCGCATGGCCGCCAGTTCGTGGAAGAAGTGGGAACCTAAGGAGGGCTCCACAAAGCGCTCGCCATAGGGCAACTCTACGATGAGCCTGGCCCCCAAGATGTGGCCCGTCTGTACGGGTATACCTAAGTGGGGATCTTGGGAACCCCAGCGGCCCGGACCTATCAAGAGGTAAGGGCGACCCTCGCGCATCAATTGCTGATTCAATTTGGCGATGCGGGCCGCTAGAGCTCGCGTCTGGCGGCCGATCAAGTTCTCGTCGGCTACGTAAAGAATATCGCAGACCTCTTCGTAGATGCCGTGGCCCAAGGAGTCGCCGCTAATGGCGATCTCCTCTGGAGGATAGCCGCAAGCGTGGACCATCTCCCCATTGGCCACCCCGCTCATGGGCCTAATTTGGAGGAGGTAGAGGGTAGGGGGATGGGCGGGATCGGCTGAGCCGGGCGGGATCCAGTCGATGGCAAATTCCAATTCTACCGGACACCCTACAGCCGTCTGGCAGCGCTCGAGGAGCTGATTGAGGGTGGCGGCTAAGGGGATTTCCCCCCAGCGCAAGAGATTATTGAAGGTCAAGGCCCTGGGGCCGGGATATTGCAGCGAGTCGCGCCAGGAGCCGCTCTCAGGGGACCAGACGGAGGCCAAATGTTCTAAGACCCCCGCTCTTTCCGCCTCTTCCAGATCGAGTTGGACTAAGGCGCTGGGGTTTTGGGGGGTGCTCTGGCCTAAGGTCAAGGCGTAGAATTGGCGCTGGGACGAGTCTAAATAGCGCTCCTGGAAGTAGAGGTGGGGCAGAATTTGCGGCCATTTGGGAGAGAAGCGCAGACAGCGCCCCCCGCCCGCTACCGTCCGCCCCAGCCCCAGGGCCATGGCTACCATCCCGTCCGTCGTCTTCTGGGGGCCCAAGGGATAGTAATTTATAGACATGGCCACCCCGGCGATGTGGGGATAGAAATAGGCTCCATGTTGGCGCCCCACCACCTCCTGTAAGATGACGGCCATCTTCTCTTCTTCTCCCAGCGAGCGGTTATGGCTAAAGTAGAGGCGGGCTTTAGTGGAGACGGCCGACATGTAGACCAACTTGATGGCCTGGCAGAGGAGCTCAAAGCGCCGCTCCGAGCGGCTATCCATTTCGGGCACCACGTAGGTGGCGTAAATGCCGGCGCAAGACTGGTTTTGGGAGTCCTCTAAGAGGCTGGAAGAGCGGACGGCGATGGGACCTTGCAAAAGTTGGGCGGCGGCGCGCAATTCTGGCAAGATCTCTCGGGGCAGTTGGGCCTGGGTATAGAGCTGGCGCAAGTAAGCCTCATCCTCCATCTGGAAGTGGGTGCGCCGCTGGAAATGGTTGAGCTCCATAAAGCGGTCGTAGACGTCGACCCCTAAGATGACCGTCTTGGGGATCGCCACCTCTAAGCCGGGGTGGGAGGGCAGGAAGTCCTCGCGGGCCAGACGGGAATTTAAGAAGGCGATGCTGCGCCCTTTGCCGCCAATAGAGCCGCCCCCGATGCGGAAGAAGTTATGTTGGGTCTGGCCGCTAGAGCGCAAGGAGAAGTCGGCCACTTTGCCCTGATACTCGGCTTGGGAGTTGCGCTCAATAATAGCCAAGAGAGCCCCGCGCAGCTCTTCGGGGTGGGCGTAATCCTCGACGCGCACCTTCTCAATAGCCTCAGCCAGGGTGAAATAATGGCGGGCGCGCAACCAGACGCTAAAATTGCAGTTGGCGGCGTGGTAGTAGATAGAGCGGATATCGACTACTTTGAGTAACTTCTCAAATTCAAAAGTATCTTTGGCCCGGGCCACTTCGCGCCGGTCGGGGAGGCGGAAGACGAAATCGCCAAAGCCCAAGCTCTCCTCCAGGAAGTTGTGCAGAGCGGGGCGCAAGACCTCGGGCCTCTTTTCGGCGAAATGCCAGCCTAGGGCCTGGGCTTTGGGGCCGTTACTGGGATCGGTCGATTGGAGTAAGACGGCTAGCTCAGGTTTAGCCTTAGTACAATATTCGGCCAATTTAAAGCCCGCTTGCGGGTCGGAGCGGTTGGCGCAATTGAAACGGACGTCGCTCACTAAGGCCCAGACGTAGGGGCGATACTTATTGAAGAGGGCTTGGGCCTCCTCGTAGGTAGAGGCCAAGAGGATCTTGGGGCGGGCCAACATGCGCAACATGCGCTGGGCGAAGTTTACCCCTTCGCCGGAGAGGAGGCGGCTCTGTTCCATAAGTTCCGCGTAGAGCTGGGGCAGGAAGACGGAGTAGTCGGCTACCGTATCTTCGACGGAGATAATCACCTGGACCCCAGTGCGCGTAGTGTCGCTATCTACGTTGAGCCTATCCTCTACGTAATTGAACATAGCCACGATGAGATTGAGCTCGCCCGTCCACAGAAAGATGCCCGACCAGTAGGAGGAGAGCAGCTGGATCTGACTGCGCCGCCAGTGGGCTACGTCCAATAAGAGCAAGACTAAGGGCAGACTGGGATAGAGGCGGCGCAACTTAGCGCCCAGAGCCGGGGTGACCAACTCGCCCTGGCGCACCACAAAGACGACTAAGTCGACCCGGTGAAGAGCCAAGATCTCTAGGGCCTCCTCCACATTGGTAGCGTGACTAATGCGCGGAGCGCCCACCATATAGAATTCGGAATACTTAAAGAAGAGGCGCTCCGCCATCTGCCCTTCCGTCTCTAAGACGAAAGCGTCATATTCGGAAGAGACGAAGAGTACCTCGCGCACCCGGTAGGGGGAGAGCTCGTAAAACTTATGGAGGGAGTGGACGGTCACTTTTTAGACGACGCCCTGGTCGACCATAGCGTCGGCCACCTTGACGAAGCCCGCTACATTAGCGCCGTGGACGTAATTGATCGTCCCGTCCGCCTGGCGCCCGTAGTGGACGCAAGCGGCGTGGATATAGGCCATAATCTTGCGCAGGCGCTGCTCGATCTCTTCGCGGCTCCAATTGGCGTGGGTGGCGTTCTGGGACATCTCTAACCCGGAAGTCACCACTCCGCCCGCGTTGACCGCCTTGGAAGGGCCAAAGACCACCCCCGCCCGCTGGAACTCGGCTACCGCCTCCGGCATACAGGGCATATCGGCCGCCTCGGCCACCAATTGCACCCCGTTGGCGATGAGCTGGCGGGCGTCTTCTAAAAAGATCTCGTTCTGAGTGGCCGCCGGAATGGCGATCTGGCAGGGGATATGCCAGGGGGAGCGCCCCTCTTGATACTCTACCCCCTCAAAGTGGCGGGCGTACTCTGCGATGCGACCCCGCCGCTTATTTTTGAGTTCCATAATCCAGGCCAACTTCTCGCTATTGATCCCTTGGGGATCGTAGATCATCCCCGAAGAGTCGGACATCGTGACTACCTTAGCCCCCATGGCGATAGCCTTCTGGGCCGCAAATTGGGCCACGTTGCCCGAGCCGGAGATAGTTAAGACCTTGCCCTCCCAGGTTTGGCCCTGGCGCTTGAGCATCTCTTCCACAAAGTAGATGATCCCCAACCCCGTAGCTTCAGGACGCAACATAGAGCCGCCCCAACCCAAACCTTTATTGGTGATGGCCCCCGAAAATTGGCCGGAGAGCTTGCGGTACATCCCAAAGAGATAGCCTATCTCGCGACCGCTGACCCCTAAGCCGCTAGTTACTACGTCTAAGCTGGGACCCAAATGGCGATAGAGCTCGCTCATAAAGGATTGGCAGAAACGCATAACCTCCATATCCGATTTGCCTTTAGGATCGAAATCGGCCCCGCCCTTAGCCCCGCCCAGGGGCAGGCAGGTGAGCGAGTTGCGGAAGAGCTGCTCGAAGGCCAAAAATTTCATAATGCTCAAATTGACGCTGGGATGGAAGCGCAAGCCGCCCTGGAAGGGGCCCGTCACCCCGCCCATCTCTACGCGATAACCGCGGTTAACTTGGACGTTGCCCAGATCGTCCACCCAGGGGACGCGGAAGATGAGGACCCGCTCCGGCTCTACTAAACGCTCTAAGATCTTCATGCGCCTATAGACCGGATTGGCCTCTACTACGGGCACTACCGAAGAGAAGACCTCGCGCACCGCTTGCAAGAATTCTGGCTCCCCCGGGTTGCGCACCGCTACTTGACCCATAATTACATCGAGCATCGTCATCCGCAAAGCCATCGGCAGCTTCCTCCCTAATTTGACCTTAAGCCTCTCCCTTTCGCTCCTTAAGTTGCTCCCTCCCTCCCAGCTCCCAAGAAAGTTGAGTCTAGCCTCCCGGCTCATCTCTAAAGGGCCCCAAAACATTAGAGGAACTCTAAGGAATAACTAAAAGAAGGCGGAGATGAACCTCCTTTTACTAGCTGGCGCCGCCGTAATCTTCCTCTGTTTAGCCCTCACTAAGATCTCCGCCAAATTGGGATTTCCCACCCTCTTAGCCTTCCTCTTACTGGGAATGCTCTTTGGCTGCGATGGGCTCTTCCATATCCCCTTCGAAGATTACGCCCTCTCCGAGAGCGTTTGTACCGTAGCCCTCATCTTTATTATGTTTTATGGCGGCTTTGGAACGAGCTGGCGCCAAGCTAGGCCTATCGTGGGCCGGGCCGTAATCCTCTCCACCTTGGGAGTAATCCTGACCGCTCTGCTAGTCGGGCTCTTTTGCCATTACGTCCTAAAGATCGCCTTCTGGGATAGTATGCTCTTAGGGTCGGTCATTAGCTCTACCGACGCCGCCTCCGTCTTCGCTATCTTGCGCTCTAAACGCTTAGACTTAAGAGAGAATACGGCCTCCCTCTTAGAGGTAGAGAGCGGGAGTAACGACCCTTGCTCTTATATGTTGACCGTCATCATCTTGGGGATTATGAGCGGCCAATTCGGTTCAGGGCAGCTCGTAGAATTAGTTCTAGCCCAGCTAGGGTGGGGCGTAGTAGTGGGAATCGGGCCCGCCTTAATAGGCCGGCGCCTCCTAGAAGGTTGGAAAGGGCAAGAGTCGGGGTCCAGAGCGATGTTAGTCTTCGCTTTGGCCGTGGCCATTTACGCCCTCTCCTCGCTCTTAGGGGGGAATGGCTACTTGAGCGTCTATCTGGCGGGGATTATCCTGGGTAACGCCAACTGGGCCAAAAAGAGAGAGTTGGTCCACTTCTTCGACGGCCTCACCGGGCTCATGCAGATGCTCATCTTCTTCCTCTTAGGGCTCTTAGCTACGCCCTCCCGGATGCCCGAAATCTTAGGGCCGGCCCTGGCCATTACTATCTTCTTAACTATAATCGCTCGACCCTTAACGGTCGTCCTCCTCTTGGCGCCCTGCCGTTCCTCCTGGGGCCAGAAGATCTTAGTCTCGGCCGCCGGCTTGCGGGGCGCGGCCTCTATCGTCTTCGCCACCATGGCCATGGTCAGTCCGGCCTACATGCAGAAGGATATCTTCCATATCGTCATGGTGATCGTGCTCTGCTCTTTGGGACTCCAAGGGAGCCTCTTAGCCCCTCTGGCCCGCCGCTTAGGGATGATCGACGCCCAAGCTAACGTCCTCAAAACCTTTAGCGACTACTCCGAAGAGGCGCCCGTAGACTTTATTGAACTGCAGATCCGCCCCGACCATCCCTGGGCCCAGCGTCAACTTAAGGAGCTGCCCGCCCTGCCCGGCCTCTTAATCGTCATGATCTTGCGCCAGGGAGAGCGGATCATCCCCGACGGCCAGACGACTATCCTGCCCGGCGACGCCCTCATTCTCAGCGCCTTAGCTCCTGAAGAAGATCTGGGGCTCTGCCTGCGGGAGATCCATTTAGAGGCGGGACACCCCTGGATCGGCCGCTCGCTCTCCCAGATCAAATTGGGACCGCAAAAGTTGGCCTTGGTCCTCAAACGCCAAGAGGAGACCTCCATCCCTAACGGCTTGACCGTCCTCCAGGAAGGAGATCTCCTCGTCCTCTCCCAAGCCCCCCGCTGAGGGGCGGAAGGACTAATTCATGACGTAGGCGGCTAAGATGGCCTGGACCTTAAAGATGTCGATATCCCTGCCAAAGCGCAACTCCATCCCACCGCCGCCGGCGATGCCTAAGCGCAACTCGGCGTCGACATCTATAGTGCCCGCCGTAGTGACGCTAAAGTAGGCGATCTTCTGATAAGGGACGGAGAGATACTCCGCCTTCTTGCCGCTCAGACCCTGAATATCGATCCTAATTAAGCGCTTATTGGTAAAGAGAATCAGATCGCGGATCAGTTTGTAGGCGCGCTCGAAACGCTCGCCCTCGGCCAGTAATTTGGAGTGCTCCGCCGTTACTTCCTGAACGTCTATCTCCGAAGCGCTGCCCGTCAGGGCGTTGAGGAATTTCATCATAGCTCTCTACATCTCCTTAAAGGTCGCCTCTGCTAATAGAGCGACCTAAGATCGAGGGAGAAATTCACTACTATTTCAAGTAAAACCTACTCTAGGGGGATTAAGATTGACTTGCCAGCTATAAAAGGCGAGCTCCCAGTTCTAGAGAACTTGCTCCCTGCCATGAGCCAAGAACGAGCCGCAAAACCCTGGGGATTATTGGGAAGCTTTATCTTCTTAAGCGTCTTAGGACAGTACTTTTTTAAAGCGGGGATGGAGGGACAGAGTTTAGCCCTCTCCTGGAGCGCCTTAGGCTCGCTCTTAGAGACCCTCTGGCAGCCCTGGATCTTGGCCGGCTTAGCCACTTACGCCCTCTCCGCCCTCTGTTGGCTAGCTATCCTCAGTAAGGTGGACTTGAGTCTAGCCTACCCCTCCATTAGCTTAGGTTACGTGGCCGTACTCCTAGTAGGGAAGTGGGGCTTTGGGGAGACGGTCACCCCCTTGCGCTGGGTGGGGGTGGGACTTATCGGCCTGGGACTCCTAGCTATGTACGCCCCCCAGCTCCTACCTCGAGGCCGTTACCTTTGGATAGGCGGGTTGACTTTGGGCGCTCTAATCGTACTCTGGGCAGCCCAAGGGGCGCCCCCCGGCGCCCTCAGTAGCCCCCAGCGCCCCTTAGCCCTCATAGCGGCGGCTATTATCCTGGGATTGGTAGGCCAGTTCCTCCTCAAAGCGGGGATGAGCCGCCCCCTCAATAAAGAGCGGATCCACACCATAGGCCAGCTGCTCCAAGGCCTAGACCTACCCCCTCTGACCCGAGCGGGGCGAGCTCTAGAGCAGATAGTAAGGCTCCTACTCTGCCCTCCCATCTGCGCCGGATTGGCCGCTTACGTCCTCTCCACCATCTTTTGGCTGGCCCTCCTCACCAAGGCGCCCCTCAGCCTGCTCTACCCACTCCTGAGCGTAGGCTACGTTATCGTACTCCTCGTAGGCTGGCTCTTCTTTAAAGAGCGGGTCACCCCCCTACGCTGGTATGGGGTAGGATTGATCTCTTTAGGAATTATCGCCATCTACGCGGAAAACTTAGTCTTAGCCCACCCCTACTGGGCTTTGGCGAGCTTAGTCGCCTTTATGTTGCCGCCGGGACGGCGGCAACATAAAGGCGGCAATGCGTAATGCGGATAGCCGCCTGGAGGCGGCAATGCGTAATTCGGAGTGCGTAATGCGTAATTGGGGTGACGCGGCTGGATGGGAGTGAATGGCTCTAACTTGTGTTTCAGCGGTGGGTGAGGGGCGAGAAGGCAAGGACTCAGTTGCTGGCAGGTTCGGAAGGCAGGAAGCTTCCTGCGATTCTTCCGTATGCTCAGCTATTCTCGGATCCGCCAAGCCATTAACAAGAACCGCCTAATTCCGAATTACGAATTACGCATTCCGCATTGACTTAAGTCTCTTCCGTTATGTACCTCCGAAATTCTAAAAAAAGGAAGGAGACGCAGGCGGCTTCGGTGGTGGTTTTGATGGGTAGTCCGTAGGCTTCCATTACGGCGCGGTCGTTTTCTTGGTGGGCGCGGCGCAGGTCGGGGGGCATGGTAGCCGGATCGTAGAGGTCGGCTAGGGAACTTTGGGGGTAATGGCTGCGCACTTCGAGGATCCGCTGTCCGCAGCGGGCGATCTTTTGGCGCGTCTCTTCATTCACTTCTGGCCAGACAAAGTTATTGTAGACTACGTCTTTAGAATAACGGTATCCGACGCCTAACCGTCCACAGACGGCCCGCATCCAGGCCATATGGACGTTGGAGGTGAGGACGGCGAAATGGTAGAGGGTGGCTCCGGGTACCATCAGGTTGAGATTAGTGGAGATGACCTCGGCGGGGACGAAGCCTAGAGGTATGTAAGCACGGCGATCCGAGGAGACGCTGGGTACTAGGATATAGGGACACTCTTTATGATGGATCTGTTGAAATAAGTGGGGTGTTTGAGCATCATTTCTAGTCGCTTTATTGACGCTAGCTAAGCGGAATTGGCGCACCCTCTCGACTCGCTCTCTGAGGAAGGGGGAGGAGCGAATATCCTGGGGTGTCGCTTCAGTCAACCAGAGGCAGTAGCGTCTTTCGCCGTAAATAAATTCCTGGGAACCCATGACGGGGCGTATAAATGGTTCTATTTGGGGCTCGCGCTGTAAGACTTCCTCTCGTTCGGAGGGAGTAAGAAAGAATGCTCCTCCATCTGTTGGCTTATTTCCAGCTACCATAGGTGGCACTTTACAGAGGGCTCGGGGGCGGCTCTTAATAAAGATGGTGGGGGTGTCGAGGAGGTAGGGGGTAATATTTTGGACCTGATGGGCCTGGTCGGAATAGAAGAGCAGGCGGGGCTTAGGGTTGGGGGCGCAACTAAAGCCAATAATTACTACGTGGACTTGGGCTTTAAGGGTAGCTTCACTATCCCAGCGGAAGGTGCGGTGGGCGAAATCAATATGGATCCCCAAACGCTTAAAGAGCGGCTCCCAGAAATAGGCTACCTGCTCTCCTTGAGTAATAGAGTTAGTAGCTACTAAGGCGGCCCGGATGGAGGTCCCGGCCATAAATTGGGCGGCTTTAAAGTACCAACCGACTATATAGTCGAGCATGCCCACCCCTTTGTAGGGCTTCCCCTTTCCGTCTACGTAGATGCGGCGCAGAGCCTCCTTTTGGGCGGGCGTCTGCAGCCAGTGGCCCCTAAAAGGTGGATTGCCAATTATATATTTTAAGTTATTACGGGGGGGGGAACAACCTCTGCCCAATCTAATTGGAGGGCGTCGCCCCAGACGATATGGGCGTAAGACTTTGAGGGGAGGAAGTCTAAGTCCATATGGACTACGTCTTCCGTCTCCCGCATCATTTGGCTTTCGGCTATCCAGAGGGCCGTCTTGGCTACGGTGACCGCAAAGTCGTTAATTTCGATACCGTAGAACTGTCCTATAGAGACTTGGATGGGGTTAAAGCCCTCGCCGCCAAAGGAGATGGAGCCTCCTTGGAGGAGTTTTAGGACCTCATTCTCCAAGCGGCGCAGGCAGAGGTAAGTTTCGGTCAGGAAGTTACCTGAGCCGCAGGCGGGGGGAGGGGCAATTCGGAATTAGGAATTCGTAATTGGGTTAGTGAGGAATTAAGGTTACCGCAGGGGAGAGGGTATGGCTTTAACTTTTATTTCGGCAGTGGAGAAAGGCAAGGTGGCAAGGACTTAGTTGCTGGCGGGTTCCGAGGGGCACTTAACTAGGGTGAGAATCGTCTTGGAGTGCGCAGCACGCGCCGCGATGGGGGCGAAGTCTCCAGCGATTCTTTCATAGGTTTAGCTATTCTCGGATTTGCTAAGCCATTAACAAGAGCCACTTAATTCCGAATTACGCATTAAGCATTCCGAATTACCTCTAAAGGCAGACTTTACAAGGGCTATAGCCTTGGTTGATGAGGGCGGATGAGCTTTGGTTAGAGGTAGCGTAGTTGCGGGGGCTGATCTTTTTGGCGTAGCGGCAGGTGGGGCGGTGGAATTTGTGGCTATTGGTATTTAAGACGAAGGAGACTCCGGCGGTGGAGCGGTCGTAGGTGGGGAATTTAGGTTTACTCTTCTTTTTAGCTTTACTGCCGGTATAGCCGGCGCCGCCCGACCAGGAGCTTTGGCCGTTAGCGTAGTTAATCTTAATTTGGGGTTGGACGTTATAGCAGTAGACGTTAAAGAGGATGCCCGCCCCTTTATCCTCTACGGACATGGCCTCTAGGATGACGCCGTTAGCCACTAAGTTTTTACCTTTAAAGACGGGGGTTACCCGGTAGAGCACGTGGTTGCCCGTCTCTTTAATGTAGTCGGCCACCATATTTTCGAAGGGCAGCATCCCGTCTACGTTGAGATAGCGGGTCCCGGTAATGAGGTTGCGGCGGTTGGCATTTTCGGCGCTCAATTGGTAGCCGATGAGATGGCAGCGGTTATAGAGGTACTTCCCGGGCACGCAGTCGTACTTAATCGCCTGCCAGCCGCTGGGTTTAATCTTAGAGATCGACTTGCGCTTACCGGTGGGCATGAGATCTAGTCCCAAATTGGCCTGGGCCGGTCCGCAGCGCCCTAGGGAGTCGAGGGGGCTATACTTCTCGTAAGATTTGGTCGTCAGTTGGCTCTTAGTAAAGCGGGGGACGTTTTTATTGAGGACGGCATAGGGCTTCCCGGAGTAGGCGGGAACTTGGGGCGCGCTTTGGGCCAGCAAGTAGGGCTGGGCGGAGGGTAGCTCTTGGGCCAGGAGGGCGGGGGTAGCCCCTAGGAAGCTTAGGGCGCAGAAGAGCCCCCAGAGCAAGAGGGAGAGGCGTTTAGAGAGTTGGACGGAGCGCAAGGTTAGGGTTTATCCTTTCTTCTGGTAGATCTCTTCCGTAATCTTGGGGTGGGAGGAACCGGCAAAATCGGTCTTTTGGAGGCATTTCCACACTTTTTTGGGGAGGGGCAAGGCGCTAAAGAAGAGGTCGCCCGGGTAGGCGCGGTTCCAGTGGTAGAGCACTACTCCGCGGGCCCGCTCTAAGTAGGGGCTGGGATCGCGATCCTCTACTAAGCAGTACTCCTCTTCCCCGGCCTTTTCCAGCCACTGGGGGTCGCTAACTAGGTGGGGCGCCTCTTCCGTAAATTGGGCGGCGGAAAAGGGGGAGATCCACAACTTACTAGAGGCGCTCAAGGAGAGGAGCCGCTCGCGCAAGAGGCGGTCTTGACTCTGGCGGCGCCCATTAAAGAGCATTCCGCCCGCCTTATCGACAATAGCTACTAAGATCATGGCGCCTCTATTGGGTATTGCGACCTCTTTCCCTCTCTAAAAATGTAAAAAAGAAGAAGATAATTGGTATTTGTACCAAAATTATCCTCTTCTTAAGGGCGGGGTCAGTCGCTAGTTAGGGTTGGAACTCCTCCAGGCGGCATTGGTGTTGTTGGCCGCTGGCCAGCTCTTTGACCTCCACTTGGGGGTCGGCGGAGCTATAGAGGTAGGGGAAGAGGATCCAGGGGATAGCTTTGCGATCGGCGTAGCGAATCTGTTTTTTGAGGGCTTCCGGCTGGTGGTATATCTCGGTAGCGATCCCGCGCTGGCGCAGTTGGCGGGCGATCTCCCGGCAGGCGGGGCGCAGATCCTCTTGGGGCCAGAGGACTAAGACTTGGGTGGGCGTCTGGCGCTGACAGTCGAGCGCCCCTTGGGCGAAGAGATGGGAGAGGAGGCGCGAGAGGCCGATACTGATCCCCACTCCGGGCAGTTGGCGATTAATAAATTCGGAGGCTAAGTTTTCGTAGCGCCCGCCCGAGCAGATACTGCCTAAGCTGGGGTAGTCGGGGAGCATCGTCTCATAGATCGTCCCCGTATAGTAATCGAGCCCGCGCACGATCCCTAAGTTAAAGATGAGGCGCTGGGAGTCTATATGGGCCAACTCGGAGGCTATAAATTGGAGCTCTTTGAGACCCTCTTGGAAGAGCTCTTGGGAGACTTGGAGCTCTCGGGCCTGGGCCAAGACTTGGGCGGGCGGCCCTTGGAGTTCGGAGAGTTTGAGGCAGGCTGCGATGGTACTCTCTTCCAGCCCTTGGGCTTGGAGGAGGGCGCTTACCTGCTGGCGGCCGATCTTAGCTAACTTATCTACTTCCCGCAAGATGGCGGCGCTCTGGGCGTCGTCTAAGCCTAAGCTGCGGTAGTAGCCTAAGAGGACTTTGCGATTATTGATATTGATTTGGGCGCGCACCCCCAGCCGTTGGAAGATCTGGTCGATAATTTCCGGCAGTTCGGCGTCGAAGCTCAAAGAGAGTTGGCCGTCGCCAATGACGTCTATATCAGCTTGGTAGAACTCGCGGAAGCGTCCCTCTTGGGGTCGCTCGCCTCGCCAGACCTTCTGGATCTGCCAGCGCTTAAAGGGGAAATGGAGTTGGCCGCTATTTTGGGCCACGTAGCGAGCTAAAGGTACGGTGAGATCGAAATGGAGGGCCATCTCCCAGCGCCCGGGCGTACCCTGCAAGCGTCCCAAGGCGTAAATTTCTTTATTGATCTCTCCCTTGGCGGCTAAGACGGAGACCCGCTCGACGGCGCTCGTCTCCAGTCGGGAGAAGCCGTGTAACTCGTAAACTTGGCGAATGGTATCGATCACTCTCTGTTCGGCCAACTGCTGGCCCGGCAGCCATTCGGGAAAACCGCTCAAGGGGGTAGGTTTGATCATCTCTGTGCGTACCTTCTCTTTAACAATTAGGGTGGGGGCGAACTCCCCTCTCCAAAAAAAAACCAACGCCGTCTCTATTGAGAGCGACATTGGTTTCTATTCCAGCTAAGGCGTCCCTCTGCCCCTGGGGTGAGCGGACGTTAGGATAGATTACTCCTCAGACTGGCTGTTCAACCACTGGTAGAACGGGATGGTTCTCGCCCAGCGAGCGCGATTGCGATTGTCAGCGCGGACTTCCACCTTAGAACCGACGCGAATGCCGTCGATAGAAGGGGTGTACTCGGTCAAGTTCTCGTACAGATAGAAGTTGGCAATGTCATCTTCCGAACCGTCGATGTCGACGCTCATGTACTTACCGTCCATGTACACGACTTCTCCAGTGTAATCCTTCTGCCAATCCACGCCTTCGTCGGGAGTACCGAACTCTAAGTTCTCGGGACCCATCCAGCAGGTGTACCAAGCGCCAGGAGCCATAGCGTGATTAGCGTGGACGTCTGTTTCCGCAGTTGCGACACCAGCAGAAGCACACATAACGGCAGCCATAAACGCGGCACAGGCTAAATTACGGAGAGCCTTCATTTGTTGTTTCACCTCCTTGTTAAGAACTCAACCGCACGGGCCGGAGCCAACGCGGCGGGCTGATCTCTAGTCTGAGACCTAAGATTTTGCCAACAAATTCGCTTAAAATCTTGCTTACCCTGCCCTGAGCGCTACTTTTCCCAAGTTCCGCCCAGTCTAGAGCTCGAAGCTTTCTAGCCGGCGCCCTGGCGCTCAAGACGAGAGTTCTTACTAGGCGGGAGAAATACGGGGGGCGCCTTCCAATTCCTCTTTTTTGTCTTTTAAATCTTGGCCTCTTTTAAAGGGTTTAGTAGAGGTTGAGGATGCAGTTAATTTTTGTTAGTCTACGGGGGAGGGAGCGGGCAATCTAAGGGTTTTGAGGTGGGCAGTCGGGTCTATGTTTTGGCAATCTCTAGGGGTAGGTTCGCTCATCAATTTGGCGGCTTCTAATAATCAGCGGCGTCAGTTGAGCGCTATTCAGCAACGTTCGCTCATCTCTCTGCGCGAGGCGCTAAATGAGCTCTTAGCTAACCGCCTGCAGGGAATAGAGGGTAACTACGAAGACGAGAGCTCTCTAGAGTCTAAGTTACAATTGGCCCAGCAGTTAGAAAATTTCGTCTTCCCTGAAGAGCGCCAGGCGGAATTGAAGGCTATGCAAGACGAGTACCAGGCTCATCGCCAGGAGCTGCGCCGCCAATTGAGCGAGCGGCTGGCCCAGCGCAAGGATGAATTCTACGCTCATCACTCCTTAGCCGCCCGTCCCAGCGAGCGGGGCGGCCTAGAGCCTATCCTCAACGAAGAGGGTCAGCCTCAGATAGTAGATAGTGGGGAGACCCCAGAACTAAAAGTCTTGCGCTTAAAGTGGGAGGGCGAGCGGCGCCGGGCCTTAGTCCAAGAGCAGGACGCCAAGAGGGATATCTTTACCAGCGAGTTGCGCCAGCGCCTCTTAGCCTTCCTGAAAGAGCATAAGGAGCGCTTGTGGGAAGCGGAGATCTACGCCCTCCTCTTGGGGATGATCTGTAACGCCCGCTTGCAGGCTCTGGAGATTGCCGGCCTCCAGGAGGCGCAACTGTGGTTGGCGGAGTTGCCGCCCGATGCGGAGTTGCAGGAAGAGGCCAAAGAGGGTTTAGCCCAGTTGCGCCAGCTCGACTTAGAGCAGAGCGAAGTGGAAGGCAAGTCGGAGGCCATGTTAGAGCTCTTAGGCTTTGAGCGAGAGTTGGCCCTCTATATCTTCCAATGTCGGGAAGAGTTGCGCCAAAAGGACCGCGACTTCCAGGATATTCTCGATCTTAGGGCCAGCCTCAAGGCGCGCGGGGAGGAGTTTATCGATTTTACCGAGGCCCTGCCCGTCCATATCGTTAGTTGTTTAGACGACTTGAAGATTAGCGGTCACGATCTGTAGTCGCTTGGGCTATAGGAGCGGCGGGGGCTCTGCCTACGCTAAAGTATTGGAAGTTTAAGGCCGCCAGGCGCTGGGGCTCAAAGATATTGCGCCCATCTATTATTAAGGGACGCTCCAAGAGTTGGGCTAAGCGCTCTAAATCGACGCTCTTAAATTGGGGCCATTCGGTGCAGATAATTAGGGCCTGGGCCCCTTGGCAGGCTGCATAAGGGTCGGCGGCCATCTCTACTTGGGGATAGAGGAGGGCCGCTTTGGGCATGGCGGCCGGATCGTAACAGCTCACTTTAACCCCCCGCGCTAAGAGGGATTCGATAATCTCTAGGGCCGGAGCGGAGCGCAGGTCGTCCGTATGGGGCTTAAAGGAGAGCCCCCAGAGGGCGACTTTGGCCCCCTCTAAGGGGGTAACTTGGCTCTCTAAGAGGCGCACCGGCCATTGGCGCTGTTGGTTATTGACCTCTTGGACGGCCTCTAAGAGCTGGAAATCGTAACCCAAACCTTTGGCCAGGCGGATATAGGCCGCCACATCTTTGGGGAGGCACATCCCCCCATAACCTATCCCGGCCTCCATCGACTCTAAGCCGATGCGATGGTCTAAACCTACCCCGGCCGCTACCTTCTTAATGTCGGCGCCCGCCAATTCGCAGACCCTGGCCACGGCGTTAATAAAGGAGATCTTGAGGGCCAAAAAGGCGTTGGCTGAATGTTTAATGAGCTCGGCGGAGTTGATGTCGGTCAGTAAGAGGGGGGCGTTTAAAGGGGCGTAGAGCTCGACTAGGAGGGAGCTAGCCCTAGTAGAGGAGGAGCCGATGACCACCCGGTCGGGCTGGAAAAAGTCGCGCAGGGCCGTCCCTTCGCGCAGGAACTCCGGATTAGAGGCTACGTCGAAGGGGACGCCGGCTTGGGCGTAGCGGGAGATAGTCTTGGCCACCTTCTCCCCCGTCTGCACGGGGACGGTGCTCTTCTCCACTATGAGGCGGTAACTAGAGAGATTGAGGGCGATCTCTTGGGAGACGGCCTCTACAAAGCGCAGGTCGGCGCTGCCATCGGGGCCGGAGGGGGTATTGACGCAGATAAAGATGACTAAGGAGCGCTCCACCACTTGGCGGATAGAGTCCACAAATTGGAGGCGCCCTTCCCGGTAGTGGGTGGCCACTAGTTCGGCTAGCCCCGGCTCGTAGATGGGACATTCCCCCCGCTGGAGGGCGCTCAATTTGCGCTCATCGCTATCGACGGCTACTACTCGGTGGCCCAGTTCGGCTAGACAGGCCCCCGTCACTAACCCCACGTAGCCGCAGCCTATAATCCCTATCTCCATCCCCTAATTCGCCTCTCTCTAGAAGAGCCCTCAAGGCTCATCGTTCTGGGCCTAATCCTACTTAAATCGGGGATGGGGCGCAAGTTCTAAGCGCAGGGGCGGCAGGGCGCCGCTCTCTAAGAGGAGCTCGCTCTGGGAGGCGGGCAGGCGCAGGGACCAACTGGCCTGGCCTTCGTTATCGGTCTGGCCGCTAGCTAAGATCTCGCCCTGCAGGTTGCGCACTACTACCGGCTGCTGGGGGGCGGGATTGAGCCACTCGTCTTCTACTAAGAGCTCTAAGGCCACTTGGTAGAGGCGCTGAGGGTCGCTAAAGGAGGGCTGGGCGGAGGGGGGAGCGAGAATCTGGGGGGTGAGGCCGGGGATAGGGACCAGCTGGGGGAGGGGTCCTAAGCTGGAGGGGCTCTCCTCTTCCTGGGGGAGATTTAAGGGGGTATCGAGGGGCAGGTAGGAGGTGAGGCGGGCTAAGAGGCGTTGGGGGCGCCCGCCCGCTAAGGGCAGGTTGGCGGAAGCCTGGGAGAAGAGGGAGTAGGCTTGCAAGTTGGCCATTCCCGGGGCGTGCATCGAGCGCACGGTGAAGGTAGCCTGGCCGTCCTTAGTCGTTACCTGGGCGGGACAGACTAAGTTGCGGGCCTGGAGGGCGATCTGCCAGCCGTCGGCCACCGGTTGACCTTGGGCGTTGCGGACCTCCAGGCTGGCCGGGGCCGAGGTGTGGCCGTCGGCGGGGAGGTCGTCGGGCAGATGTAACTTGATCTGGCTGGGATAGGTGGCCCCGCGGTTATCGCGGATCACCAGCGCGTTGGCTACCGGGCGTTGGTAAGAGCCCGCTTGGGGGCCGTTGCCGACGATATGGGAGCCGATAGCCATCCCTACCGAGCCGCCCCCATCTAAATTGAGAGCCTCATCCATCCCCAACTTAGCTAAGAAATTGGCCATCTTGGGCAACTTCCAACCTTGGCTGTGGCTATCGCGCATCCCCGATAAGGTACCCAAGAGGATCTGGTTCTCGTTGAAGGCTACCACGCTGCGCCCGCAGGCTCTGGTGATATCATTCCCTTTGGGCCCCAACTCTTCGGCCTCGGTAGTCAGGTGCAGGCCCCCGTCTTTAAGTAGGGTGGGGCCGCCTCCCAAAGCGAAGCGCAGGGGCGGAGAGGTCTGGCCGCTGAGGGTTACGATCTGGCCCTTTATAGCCTTCAAGCGCTCGATAAAGGGGGTATTATTGAGGGTAATAGCTAGGGCGCTGCGGGCCGGGCGGCGGCTGATATGGGGGGAGAGGACCTGGCCGTCTTTATAGGCTAAGCCCAACATCTCCCCTCCGCGCAAGTTGAAGAACCCGCCGTTAATGCCGGCGATAGCCCCGGAGTGGCTGACGATCTCGCTCAATTTGGCCACGCTGTGGGGGCCGGAGGGGGGAAAGGCAATATCTAAGCTGAGGTGGGGATCGCGCCGGTCGAAGAGGAGCTCATTCCACATCACTTGGCCGTAGGTGGGGTCGGGGATAAAGGAGCGCTTCCAGGTGAGGCCGGGGCTTAGAGCGTACTCCGTCTCTTTAGGCTTCTCCCAGGGCAGATCGATAACTAAGCGCTGGGGCTCTTGGAGGTGGAAGACTTTAACTTGGCTGGGATCGATAGCTCGCTTAAAGGCCAATTGCCAACTGAAGCGGTTAAAGTTGGGCCACTCCACTTGGCTAGCGCTAATAGAGCTCTGGGGGCTCAAGGCCAGGGAGCGCGTCGGCCCTTGGCGGGTATCGAGGAGCTCTACTTGCAGGCCCTGGCCGCGATTTTTGAAGTTTATCTGGTAGTGGGCTTGGAGCTCCGTCTCTATCACTAAGCGTACCTTTTCCGCCGAAGTGGAGGCGCGCAAGCTGCGGATCTCATTGCCCTCTAGGGACGAGTAGAGGGGCTGACTGGCGGAAATGGCGCTCGGAAGGGCGGCCGCCTGCACTCGGGCCGGCGGGGTCTGCATACCTACGATAAGGCCCAAGGTCAAAGCCGTACTAAAAGCGATAGTAGAGAGATGTTTAGCCATCTATTTTAAACCTCAAAAGGGCCCCCTCTCCTGGGGGAGAGGGGCGCCCCGAGCTTAGCTACTAAAGTTTCAAAGCTTTAGGGTCTGGAGGTTAAACCTCAAAAACTTCGCAGGCTTTCAAGACTTGGACCTTAGTTGGGGTCTCAGCTTCGACTCTAGCTTTAAAAGCCTGGGGGTCAGCCTTGATGACTGGGAAAGTATTATAGTGCATGGGGATGGCGATCTGGGGGCGCAATTTCTTGACCGCTTCCAGCGCCTCTTCACAGTCCATGGTGAAGGTGCTGCCGATGGGCAGGAGGGCTACTTGGGGCTGGTAGCGCTGGCCGATGAGTTCCATATCGCCAAAGAGGCCGGTATCGCCCGCGTGGTAGACGGTTACGCCGCCAATATTGATGATGAGCCCTACCGGAGCTCCGGCGTACTGCCCTTCAAAGGAGGAGGAGTGGGTGGCGGGAACCTGACGGACCCAGCCCCAGGGGAAGTGGAGTAAGCCGCCCAGAGAGCAGCTCTCTACCTTTAAGCCTCGCCCGGCCATCAGGGAGGCTAACTCAAAGTTAGCTACCACCGTAGCTTGGTGGAATTTGGCTAAGGTCTCTACGTCGCCCGTATGGTCGCTGTGACCGTGGGTCAGGAAGATGTGGGAGAATTTCATCCCCTGGGGCAGGCTGCGCCCTTGCATGTGGGGGTTGCCAGAGATAAAGGGATCGATGAGGATATTTTCCGAACCCTCTAAGGCGAAAGCCGAGTGGCCGAAATAGTGGATCTTCATAGTAGTCTCAATTTCCTCCAGTCTTTTTAGCCCAAATAGTTGAGGCTCTGGAACTCGCGCAGGCGCTTGAGGCTGCACTCTTGGAGATAAGCTTCAAACTGGCGTTGCTCCTTAGCCTTGCGCTCTAAGGCCAAGCGAAATTCGCGTTGGGGGGAGGGACTCTGTAGAGCCTCCCGCAGACGCTTCTGTAAAGCGGGATCGCTAACTACCTTGATAAAGCCCTCTAACTCGGCGTAGCGCTCCCGGGAGGTGCGTTTGGGGATCTGCACAAAGCGCTTGGCGTCGGCGGCCATCTCGCGGCGAAAGCGCTCTATCCCTTGGGGATCTTTGAGGCTCAGCGCGCGCACGTTTTGCAATTTGAGATCGGCGAACCATTGCACCTCAGGGTCGCTCTCGTTGAGGGCGTTGAGTAATTTCTGTTTATCGATAGCCACGCTCTTTACCTCTCCTCTTGATCTTGCAGACGCGCCCGCAGGAGGGCGCTAGCTAAAGCGGCCACCCCCTCCTCTTGACCGCAGAAGCCTAACCTCTCCGTGGTGGTAGCCTTGACGCTCACCCTCTGGGCTTCGATCCCCAAAGCTTGGGCGATATTGGCCGCCATACTCTTAAAGTGGGGGGACAACTTGGGGCGTTGGGCTACGACCAGGGCGTCAATATTGACGATCTCCCAGCCGGTGCGCTCTACCAATTTAGCTACGGCGCTAGCTAAGTGGAGGGAGTTGGCGTCCTTCCACTGGGGGTCGCTATCGGGGAAATGGACCCCAATATCGGCCAACTTGGCCGCTCCCAAGAGGGCGTCCATGACGGCGTGGACTAAGACGTCGGCGTCAGAGTGGCCCAAAAGGCCCAGCGGGTGGGGAATATGGACCCCTCCCACGATGAGGGGGCGCCCCTCCTTTAACTGGTGGACGTCGAAGCCTATCCCGGTCCGCATCTCCGTCAGGCGCTGTACTAACTTAATAACTTGGCTGGCTTCCATCCCCTAAACTCTCCGCTCTAAGCTCTCTGGGCGCCCCCTGCCGCTAGCAAAAGGCCGCCCAGCTATGTTAGAAGTTCTCCCCCTCTTTGTAAAGGGCCGCTAAATAATTTGAGGGGCGCTAGCGTGACCGCTAGCGCCCCTCAAAGCGAGGACGAATCCTACTCTTTAGGCCAGACGCTGGCCCTCCAAATTGTATAAACCTTGAGCGGCGCTGGAAGGACCGTTCATCACCATCCCAATACCGAAGAGCTCGTTACCCTCCAGACGGTCGGAGATAGATTCCAGAGCTTGGGTAGACTCCAGTTGACTTTCGGCGGGCGCCTCCTCTAAGAGGGCGATAGTCCCCAGACTGGAGACGGAGATCCCCTGGGTAGATTCCAGAGCGTTACTCTTACTGGGCGGAGCCGAGGCGATGAGGAACCCGTCAAACTCCTCATAAGTGGGAACTTGGGGCTCGCCTAACTCTACCTTCTCGAGGGAGGGCTCTGCGGGGGCAGGGGAGGAGCTCTCCAGGGCGACCGACTCCAAGGCCATCGGCTCTATCTCTACCGCACTGTGAGAGCCGATATTGACCTGGTCCAGTTGCTCAGGTTCAGACTGTACGGAGGGAAGGGGGCGAGGGGCTGAGGCAGCCTGGCTATAGGCCATGGCGCCAGTAGAGCGCACGCTATGCATGCCCGCGAGACTAATATCATTCATAATCAATAACCCTCCAAGGTAGACCCACCCTCCCAGGTGAGTCGCCCAGAACTTAACCGATCCGCGCCGAGCCCATCCTCTCCACCGGGAAAGGCTAGTTCGGCTTGCTAACTTAACTTCTTGACAAGTTAATCTTAGAAAGCGGGGTCCCTAAAGTCAACGCACAAAAAAGAGGCATTTGTTAAATTCTGGACCGCTCAGAGAGTATGGGGAGGGACCCCCAGAGCGGCCTGACCCGGAGCCTAGGAAGGCTCAGAAAAGAAATATGTCTAAAATGTTAAAAAGTGGTTGCGGTTGGCGAAATATGCGGATTGAGTCCGTTTTAATTTGGCGCTCTATCTAGTACTTTAAAAGGTAAGTATCCGGAGCGGCGAGCTCTCGATCGAGGTAAGCGCATGGGCTGGGATGGCTCTCTAGAGACGGTAGGGGGGAGATGGAAGGAGGGGGCGTTATGGCTTCCGTAGTCAGTTCCTTGCGCCGGGAGCCCCTCCCCGGCAAGTATTTAGTACCCTTAGAATTCCCCATGCGCGACGAGTTAGAGGCTAGGGTCGAAGCTCTGAGCGCCTATCTACCCGGCTTACAGCAGCGCTTTATTAGGGAGAAGATCTTCCCCTTCACCTGTTACTGGCATCGAGACCAGGTGCGCAAGAGCGGCGAGCCATACGTCGTCCATCCGGTGGCGGTAGCCGAGATTTTGGCCTTCTATAAGGTGGACGTCAATACCTTGGCCGCGGCCATTATGCACGACGTCTACGAAGATAACGAAGGTAAGTTGACGCTAGAGGAGATTGAGCGTTACTTCGGTTTAGATATTCGCAACTTAGTCGACGGCTTAACTAAGATCGGCATCGCCAGCGCCCGCAATCGCCGCCAGATCGCCGAGATTAAAGCTACTATGCAGGAAGAGTTGCAAGATACTATCGCTAACGCCACCCTCTTCCAGCGCCTCTCCGGCGCCCCGGCCGGAACGGGGGAGGGCTTAGACGCCCAGACCCAAGCGGATATGCGGGCCCGCCAGGCCAAAATAGACGATAAGAACGCCTCGCTAGCTAAGCTCTTAGTGGGGATCGCCGACGATCCGCGCATCATCCTCATTAAGTTGGCCGACCGCCTGCACAATATGCGCACCTTGCACAGTCTACGCCCCGATAAACAGAAGCGCATCGCCCGCGAGACCCTAGATTTCTTCTGCCCCATCGCCGATCGCTTCGGCCTATGGGAGATGAAGACCGAATTGGAGGAGCTCTGTTTCCGCTATCTCAATCCCCCCCTCTACCAAGGGATTAAGGATAAGATCTCTAAGGTGCGCCTCAGCCGCCAAGAGGATTACTACCGCACGATAGAGCAGCTCAAGATCTATTTAGAAGAAGAGCATATCTCCGCCCAATTGCAACTTTTGGAGGCCGGAGTCTACTCTATCTTCCGCAAGATGGAGCGCCAAGCTACGACCTCGGTAGAAGACGTCTACGATTTAAATAGCTTACAGATTATCGTCCCCTCCACCGCCCTCTGCTACCAAGTGGAAGGGGTCATTAAGCGCCACTACCAATCTTATACCGCTAAGTATCGGGATTATATCGCTATCCCCAAGAGTAATAGTTACCGCGCCATCCACCTCACCTTTTTGGGCGCGGGGCGTCGCATTATAGAGGCTAGGATCTCCAGTCAGAGCGACCATCGCAGCAATACGATCGGGGTCTTTACGGAGTTTGGCAGCGGGATGGGCGACTGGGAGGGCCAAGGGGTGCGCCAGATTATCGGCGCCAAATGGGCCCCCTGGATCAAATCCCTGCGCGCCTTACACGATGTGGCCGCCGACGATAAGGACTTCTTAGATTGGGTCTTAGACGGTCCTCTGGGTTACTCTATTACCTGCTTTACCCCCCATGGCGACGCTAAGGAACTGCCCGCCGGCTCTACCCCCCTCGATTTCGCCTTTGCGGTCCACACCCACTTGGGCCTCCATTGTAGCGGGGCTCTGGTCAACGGGCGCTCCGTCTCCTGTTTGGAGTACGCTCTTAAAGAGAACGACTTCGTGCAGATCTTGACCTCCGAAGAGGTCATGCCCCTGCGCAACTGGTACGACGCCTGCCGCACCCCCAAGGCTAAGAGCGCTCTCAGCAATTGGTACCGGGATAATTACAGCCTGGAATCTAATAGAGCCTACGGCTTAAAGCTTTTGACGGCCTCCCTCATTAAGGCTGGGCTGGCCGGGCTCCAGAACAACCAGCAATTTTTGACGGAGCTAGCTAGGCGCTGCAATTGCGCCAACCAGCGGGAGATGTTGATCTCTTTGGGGACTAGGCGTTTAAGCGGCAAGGTGGCCAGCGAGCACTTTGCGGAATGCGCCCGGGCGGCGGGCTGGCGGGCTATGCCGGGCGGAGGGGCGGCTCAGCAAGATATCTCCTCTTTAATCCACGTCCCCCGTTTCGATACTTTCCAGATCTACGCCTGTGCGGAGTGCGGTCCCGTAGTGGGAGACGAGGTGATGGTTATCGGCGATCGCCCCGGTTCGCTCATCCTGCACCGGCGCAACTGTCGCGTGGCCCAAAAGATTATGCAACGCGAAGTGCTCAATGCGGCCGTCCAAGATACTTTGATGCCGGGCAATACTTCCGACCTACAGCGCGACTTAGAGCCCACTTTAATCCACGAGACGGCCGAATGGCTGGCCGGAGCCCAGGCTAAGGGCTTAGGCTTGCGCACTAAGATCAATCTCAAAGCTATCTGTCGCTTTGAGCTCACCGGGGAGATTATGCTCTGTTGCCGCGACCGCCAGATGGAGATCTACGATTATCGCCTGAGCAATAACTTCCAGGGAGAGGCCTCGACGGTGAGCATGGTGGTGGGGGCGGAGAGCCTGCGAGATTTGCAAAGTCTCCTCCAGGAGCTGCGCCATATTGAAGGGGTAGTGCAGGTGGAACGCTAAACACCTCCCATGTATCTACCTCCAGGCGCTAATCCTCAGCTACCCTTCCAATTCCCCGCCCCCAGCTATCCCCACTTAGAGGCTCAGTTACAGGAGGCGATAGCTTATCTCGAGCCCCAAGAGCGCCAATTTCTCCTGGAGAGGGTCTACCCTTACGCCAACTTCTGGCACCAGCGCCAATCGCCGCGCGCTAACGGCCAGCCTTACATCTCCCACCCGGTGGCGGTGGCGGCTATCCTCTCTCCCTACCATTTAGATTTAGGCAGCATGGCGGCCGCCATCTTGCACGACGTCCACGAAGATAATGAAGAGGCGGTTCGCTTAGAAGATATTGAAGCTTACTTCGGGACGGAGATTCGCAACTTAGTCGACGGCTTGACCAAGATCGGTAAGGCCAGCGCCCGCCAGCGCCGCGAGGCGGCTCAGGCGGCCGTCTGCGAGGCCTCCTTCAGTCTGGCCGCCTCTATGCAGGCTACCTTAGGCTTGACGGTCAATAGCGGTCTGGCCTCCCCCCTCACCCCCAGCCAGATTAGGGAGCGGGCCCGCCAAGCCAAGTTGGACGACAAGGCGGCCAGTCTCATTAAGTTAGTCAACGAGATGTCCCGCGATATTCGGGTAATTATTATTAAGTTGGCCGACCGCTTGCACAATATGCGTACCCTCTCCGGCCTGCGCCCCGATAAGCAGGTGCGCATCGCCCAAGAGACGCTCAATTTCTTCGCCCCCTTAGCCACCCGCCTGGGGATGTGGACCTTTAAGACGGAGTTAGAGGACCTCTGCTTCCTCTACTTAGAGCCTAAGATCTACGAATCTTTGGCCGACGATTTGGAGCGGGTGCGCTCCCAGCGCTCAGCCGACGTCCAGGCCACCTTAGAGGCCGTCCAGGAGGCTTTGGCCTCCGAAAAGGTGGAGGCTAAGGTGACCTTGCGCACTAAGCACCTCTACTCTATCCTCTGCAAGATGCGCCGCCAGCATAAAGAGTTAGAGCAGATCTTCGACTTAGATCCCATTAGCGTGGTGGCCTCCGATAAGAACGCCTGTTACCAGGCGTTGCGCCTCATCCACCAGCGCTTCGGCTTCTTGCAAGGTAAATTCCGCGACTATATCGCCAACCCTAAGAGCAACAATTACCAGGCCCTGCATACGACCGTGCCCGGCATCAACCGCCAGCCGGTAGAGATCCAGATCTGCACTAAGGAGGAGGATGCCGACGACCGCTTGGGGGTTTTGAACGTCTTCCTCAGCGGCCGCTACCGCCGCGAGGCCCAAGCGGGGGGCGCCGATCGCCTCTTCCGCCCCTTCGCCCCCTGGCTGGCCTCCCTCAACCATATTAAGGAGGGTACGGACGGCAATCAGGACTTTTTAGACGTCCTCTGCCAAGATGAGCTCAACGTGGGCATCGTCTGCTCCACTCCGGGCGGGCAGCGCATCGAGTTGCCCCAAGGCTCCACCCCTCTCGATTTCGCCTTCAAAGTCCACTCTAAATTGGGATTGCGCTGTACGGGGGCTATAGTCAATGATCGCGAGGTCTCGCTCACTAATTACGAGTTGCGGGAAAACGATGTAGTGCAAATTATAACTTCCCAGGTCGACGCCCCCTCGCGCTCCTGGTATAATCACTGTCGCACGCGCTTGGCGCGCCAGCGTCTGAGCAAGTGGTTTATGGCCCACGACTCCCCGGAGCCCAACCGCTCTATCGGTTATAAACTGGTCTGTGCGGAACTCATTCGCCAGGGGGCGGCGGGGACCCAAAATAATGCCGAGATTATGCGCTCCCTCAGCCAAAGTTTAGGTTGCCAATCGATAGACGACCTCTACGTAGCCTTGGGGAGCTGTCGGGTGACCCCCAGCGCCTTCGCCAAGGCCCTGCAGAAATATCGGGAGACTAATCCCCAGGAGTTTGATAATCTGAGCGCCAATCCCCAGCGGCTGCGGGATATCTCCCTCTCGGTGCGCATCCAGGACCATCCGGAGGCCAGAGTCTTTGCCTGTAGGCGCTGTACGCCCGTCTGCGGCGACGCCATTAAGGCTACGCGGGGCCTGAAGAATAAGGGCTTCTTCATCCACCGGCTCACCTGTCCTTACGTGCTCAACGCCCCCTTAGACGGGGTAGAGCTCTACGGGGCGGAGTGGATCGCCGGGGTCGATCCCCAGCTCTTCATGTTGCGCTCGACGGTGCTCATTATGGCCTTAGTGCGCCACGGCCTCTCCAATTCGATTATTGGGGTCTTCGATAGTCGCAACGTCTTAATCTACAATTACCAGTTCAATAATGATTACGCCCGCAATGTGAGTACGATCCGAATCGAAGTGGGAGCGGCTTCGGTCCAAGAGCTAGAGCTCTTAATGGACGCTCTGCGTCTAGTCGATTCGGTAGTTACGGTAGAGCGTCTCTGAGCGGGGCGCCGATAGATTCTCTTTAGCCAAAAGAAGGTTATTATGCACGTAGAAAAGAGTACGACTTCCGCGGAAGTCGCCCCCTCAGCCCCCGTAGGGGCGGGGGAGGCGGAGAGCGCGGAGCTTACGCCGCTGGAGGTTCGCTTACAACAGGAGCTCCAGGAGGCTAGTACCTACCTGGATGAGGAGGGGCGAGAGCTAGTAGAGCGCGCCTTCCTCTTTGCAGTCCGCGCCCATCGCGGCCAGTTCCGCCTCTCGGGAGAGCCTTACATCTCCCACCTGACGGCCGTGGCGCTTATCTTAGCTAAGTACAAGTTAGACGCCACCACTTTGGCCACCGCGCTCATGCACGATCTCATCGAAGAGAAGACGGGCGTCACCTTAGAGGTAATTGGGGAGAAATTTGGAGCGGAACAGGCCCAACTTATCGACGGGGTGACCCGCTTGACCGCGCTCTTCTCCCGCCAAGAGCACGAGGTGCGCCGTCAGGGCAGTTCCTCCTTGGCTCTAAAAGAGATGGCCATGGAGAATCTGCGCAAGATCTTCCTCTCTATGGCCCGCGATCTGCGAGTGATCTTAGTCAAATTTGCCGACCGCTTGCACAACTTGCGCACCTTAGAGTATTGCGAGCCGGCGGTGCAAAGGGCTATCGCTATGGAGAGCCTGGACATCTTCGCCCCCTTAGCCTCCCGTCTGGGTATTTGGGAGTTTAAGGCCGAATTGGAGAACTTGGCCTTCCGTTACGCTTACCCCCAGGCTTACGGTCAGCTGACCCAAGAGTTAGATCGCTTGCGCCCCACCTTAGTGGAGGCCATGGATATCGTAGTCGAGACGCTCAAAAAGCGCCTGGAAGAGCTACATATTAAAAATGAGCTGGAATATCGCTTTAAGCACCTCTACTCCGTCTACCGCAAGACGGTGCGCACCCATAAGAGCTTAGCGGAGATTTACGATCTAGCGGCCATTCGCATCATTGTGCCGACTATCGAAGATTGCTATATGATCTTCGGTCTAGTCCATTCGCTGTGGTCGCCTCTGCCGGGGCGCATTAAAGATTATATCGCCCGCCCTAAGCCCAATAATTACCGCTGTCTACATACGACCGTTTTAGGGCCCAACGGCGTCCCTTTAGAGATCCAGATCCGCACTTTTGAGATGCATCGCATCAACGAGGTGGGCGTGGCCGCCCACTGGGCCTACAAAGAGGGTAAGGCCACTCCCGGCAAGGGGGGCAAGAACCTCTTCGCCCAGCTCTATCCCTGGATTAGGGCTCTCTTGGCCTGGCAGGGAGAGGGGACGGAGGAGCAGGAGGGGCAGTTGCAGGACCACTTGCAAGTCGACCTCTGGTCGCGCGAGGTCTTGGCCTTTACTCCGCGGGGCGACGTGGTCGATCTGCCGGTCGGTTCTACCCCCATCGATTTTGCCTACCGCATCCATACGGAGGTGGGCCACCGCTGCGTAGGGGCCATAGTCAACGGTAAGATGGTTCCGCTCACCTACAAGTTGGCTAACGCCGACGTGGTGGAGATTCAGACCTCTAAGAATGGGACCCCCTCGAGGGACTGGTTGCGCATCTGCGCCAGCCACCAGGCTTTGAGTAAGATTCGGGCTTGGTTTAAGCGGGAGCGCCGGGAGGAGAATATCGGCCGGGGCCGCGAGGCTCTCAAGGCGGAATTAAAGCGCCTCAAGTTGGAGGAGCTGGGGGCCGACGAAGAGTTGATGCTCAAAGCCGCCCAGCAGTTGAGTTTCGTCAGCGCCGACGACCTTTTGGCTAGTATAGGTTATGGCGAGACCTCCCCCTTGCAGGCGGTGAGCCGCTTGCAGAGTTTGCGCCCGCGCCCGGAGGTAGAGGTCCAAGTCCCCGAAGTAGCCGCTCCGCCCCGCCGCTCCACCCCGGGGAGAGAGGTCATCGTCCAGGGGATCGACACTATCTTAACTAAGACCGCCCGCTGCTGTACCCCGGTGCCGGGCGACGAGATCGTAGGTTACGTGACGGTGGGGAGCGGGGTCTCCGTCCACCGCCAAGAGTGTAGTAATTTCCAGCATCTGGCGGAGCAGCACCCCGAGCGCGTCGTCAATTGCCAATGGAACGTCCACAATACTAACCAGCCTAAGACGTACGCTGTGCAACTGGTAGTGGAGGCCTGGGACCGCCACGGTTTGGTAGCCGACCTCCTCTCAGCTTTGGCCGATATTAGGTTGCCCGTCAAATCCTGTCAGGCTACTAGCTTCGGAGAGCAGGCTAGGGTGAAGATTACCGCCGAAGTGACGGGCAATAAGCAGTTAGACGAGGGTTTGAAGCGTCTGCGCGGGGTGCGCAGCGTCTTGCAGGCCAGTCGCGATAAAGGTAAGTAAAGCGAGGGAGAGCAGGTTTTGCTCTCCGCTATAGCAAAAGGAGCGGGCTATGCGTGCAGTAGTTCAGCGAGTCAAATGGGCTAAAGTAGAGGTCTTATCGAGGCCGGTGGGGGAGATCGGGCCGGGTTTATTGATCCTTTTGGCGGTCAATCGGGAGGATACGATCCAGGAGGTCAAGTGGTTGGCGCGCAAGATCGTCTCTTTGCGCATCTTCTCCGATAGCGAGGATAAGCTCAACCTCAGCCTCAAAGAGGTAGACGGTCAAGTCTTAGTCGTCTCCCAATTTACCCTCTATGGCGATTGTCGCAAGGGGTGCCGCCCCAGTTATACCCACTCTGCCCCCCCAGAGGTAGCCCGCCGCCTCTATCAAGAATTTATCGATGAGTTGCGCACTTACGGCTGTCGGGTCCAGCAGGGCGAATTCCAGGCCCACATGGAGGTCAGCCTCTTAAATCACGGTCCGGTGACGATTATCGTCGATACTCCCCATTCCAGCAAGGAAGGTACTTAAGATGGCCTATCGCGTCCTAGTTGTAGATGACTCCAAATTTATGCGCCTCATGTTGGGCGAAATTATGGAGAGCATGGGCTATGAGGTAGAAGAGGCGGAGGGAGGGCGCTTAGCGGTAGAGCTCTATAGCGCTAACTCTCCCGATCTAGTAACTTTAGATATTTTGATGCCCGAGCAAGACGGCTTAGAGACCTTGCGCCAAATCTTAAAGCTCAATCCCGCCGCCCGAGTCGTTATGGTGACCGCTTTGGGGATGGAAGATTATATTAAGCAAGCTATGGAGTTGGGAGCGAGCGGCTTTATTATTAAGCCCTTCGCCCCGGAACAGGTCCAAGCCGTAGTCTCTAAAGTCTTAGAGGAGCCCGCCGAGGGCTAAAGGGACTTTAGTTACTGAGGATCACTAAGAGCCGCCCTTGATGGGCGGTTATTTTTATAGGCGAAGCGAGTACTAAATTGGAGAGGCCGCGGGTAGAGGAGCGCTGCAGAGTCTCTTCTTGCAGGGGCCACTTGACCCCTTGGAGGCTGACCTTAGCTCGCGCGTCCAAGGGGAGGAGGGAGAGGGTGGCCCCCACCGGCGCCGGGAAGGTAGACTCTTGCCCTTTAGAGAGCTGGAAGAGGGTCGTGTGGGGGGAGAAGATGGTCGCTTTAAGTTTCAGTTTATCGGCCTTCTCCAAAAGGGAGATAAGATTAAAGAGGGTGTGATCTAATCTGCCCTCTAGGGCGGCTACGATAGCCACTTCCGAGATCTGGCGGCGGTGGGCCTCTAGGAGGGCCAGTTCTAAGTCGCTAGCGTCCTTATCGCAAGGGTACTCTAAGCGGGGGACGGGAGCCAGTTGGGGGGTTAGGCTCTTGGTGAGGGAGTCAAAGTCGCCTACTAGCAGATCGATAGGGACTTGGCTGGCCCAGAGGACTTCCGCTCCGCTATCGGCGGCAATGACAAAATCTTGGGGCTTATAGATCTGGCGGATAAAACTAGGGGGAGGCGGGGGGCCTCCGGCGGCTAAGAGGGCGCGGGCGGGCGGATTGAGAGTCATGAGAGATGGGCCTCCAGAGCTTGACTTAAGGGGGGTACTAAAAAGAACATGAGGGCGCCCGGCAAGAGTAAGAAGCTGCCATTATAGGCCAAAGACCAGAGGAAGGGGTTGGCGGGCAGGTTCTCGCTAGGCAAGAAGAGGGGCAGAAAGATGAGCCCGGAGAGGAAGTGGCAGCTAAAGCGGGCCCCCAGGGCTAAGGTTAGGGCGGGGTAGATATGGCCGCGCAGAGCGGGGAGGCCCGCTAAGCCCAAGGCGCCGTAGGCCAGAGGGTAATCTAATAAGACTTGGAGGGGATGGAGCAAGACGGGCTCTTGCAGGAGGTGGAGGAGCCCATAACTGACCCCCGCCAAGGTCCCCGCGCGCCAGCCCCGCCAGCGGGCCAAGAGGAGGATAGGGAGCATATCTAAAGAGATCTGTCCCCCTTGGGGCCAGGGCGCCAAGTTAAAAAGGGCCAACAAAAGAGAGAGGGCGACCGCAATTCCCACCTCGGAAATGCTCCGCCCCGACTCCCTCGTCGGCCTGGCCAAAGACTCAGCCACGTCGCTAAAATTCCTATAAAAGAATAAGCTTCAACTATTCGGCGATCTGATTGTGCTTCCAAGAGCGCAGGCAGCGCGTACAGACCTTAATGGACTTGGGCACGCCCTTAATCATGACGCTGACCTTCTGCAAGTTAGGCAACCAGCGACGGCGGGTATGGCGGTTAGAGTGACTAACCATGTTGCCACTGGACGGACCCTTACCGCAATAATCGCAAACTCTGGACATTATTATGTTCCTCCTGTCATGTCCGTGCTCTACTGCGCACGGTTCCGGTGGAGCCGGACGAACGAATCGGCCCCAGAGGGGCTTACCGTTATAGAGAGCAACAACAGCGGTAGCATTCTAGCACAAGGATTTTTCCTTGTCTAGAGTGGCGCCTAGCGGCTGAGAGGAGCTCCCTTGGAGAGGAGGAAGTTTTTTGTTAATATTGTGCTATCTAGGCGCGGAAGCCGGATTCAAGGGTATATCTTTAGCCTTGGACCCCGCCAGCGGGAAGGAATGGTTCTTATGCAGTCACTCTTGTGGCCCTCTAAGCAGGAGGGATATATTAACAAAATTTTAGTTTTAGGGATCTGCGGGATCTTATTCTTCTTAGTGCCCCTCGGTTATGGGGTGGAGGTCCTGCGCCGGGCGGCTGTCGACCCCCAGAATTGCGAGCTGCCAGAAGTCGATTGGAACCCTAAAACTTTGGGCCCCTACTTCGTGCAAGGGGTCAAAGTCTTGCTCTTAGCGGCCCTCTTATTCATCGTTATCAATATCGTAGCTGGGATCGTAGGCTCTATCAGCTTCCTCTTGAAACTGGCGGTCATAGGGGCGGGTTACCTCTTATTAATGGCCGTCTTACCCTACTTGATGATTCGCGTAGCCGTGACTAGTCGGGAGGGGCAGGGTTGGGGAGAGCTCTTCTCTTACTCCGCTCTATTGGAGCTCTTCCAAGCTATCGATACCCCCGGCCGCATAGGTTTTTTGGCTATAGCTATTGGGGCCGCCCTGGTTAGCCTTTTGGGAATGCTCGCCTGCGGGTTAGGCGTCCCCTTTACTGGGGCCTACGCCTTGCTCTTTTTGGGCCATTATGTAGGTAGTTACTTATCGGAACATCGGGCGCTCCTCATTACGGCGGAGGCGGTACCCGCTGAATTCTACGCCCTTCCCTTGGAGGCTGGACCGGAAGTAGATGAGTTAGATACTCCCCTCGTAGAGGATGAGCAAGAGGCGCAGAGCGCTCCCCCTAGCCAGCCGGAGCGGCCGGCAAACTTAGATGGAGAGACGTCAGCTTAAGAAAGTTGAGGCGGAGAGATGGATTATTTAGCGCATATTAGCTGGCCGGCGCGCCAGCGCTCTTGGGGCTCCACCCTCCTGTGGCTGGGCTTAAGCTTCCTGACCCTCTTTATCCCCCTAGGTTACGGGATTGAACTGATTAGGCGTACCGCTCGCTTGGGACCTCGGGAGGTCGCCCTCCCCCCTTTAAGTAGCGATCGCCTCTGGGGCTATTGGAAGGAGGGCTTAGTGGCCTCCCTCCTCAATATGGCTCTGACTCTGCCCTTAATCTTGGCGGCTATCCTCTCTCTAGTCCTTAACATCTTCTTCTGGGGCGGCGATAACTTAATCTTGCGTTTGCTCTTCCAACTCTGCAGCGGTTTGGGGAGCGTAGTGACCTTCATCTTTTTGCCCGCCATCCTCATGCGGATGGCTTTACAGCCTAGCCAGGTGACCGACTTACAAGCTCTGTGGGGGATGGTCCGCTCCGATTTTAGCTCTTACTTACCTTTAGTAATTGTGGGCATGCTCTGGCAGTCCCTGACGGGCCTGGGTCTCTTCTTCTGTGTAGTTGGTATCTTCTTTACTAACGCCTACTACATGATGGCTTTCCCCTTCTTATTGGGGAGTTACCTCTACCTGCAGCGGCAGCGCTTAGTAGAAGCGGGCTTAGCTCCGGAGGCCGCCTTCTCTATGGATGGCGAGGAGAGCGCTAACGATCTCTTAGATAGAGATGAAGATTTTACTTTCCCTGAGGTGGCGCCTAAAGAGTAGCGGGATTAAAAGGGGAGTACTTTTAGAGGAGTCTAATTATGAATACGCTCTTGGGTCACATCGCTTGGCCCCGACATCAGTCCGATTTTGGCAGTAAGTTCTTCTATCTGTGGTTCCTCACTCTAACTGTCTTCTTCCCCATCGGCTATGGGGTAGATATTGTGCGGGAAGTCCTGCGCAAGGGGACTAAGGAGGCTACTTTGCCCGAATTGCGCCTAGGTAGCCAGTGGTTTATGGGGCTCAGAGTGGGAGTCTTAGCCACCCTCTTGACTATCCTCTGGGGGATGATACTTCTCTTCTTAGCGCGCTTTATAGTGCGCGGCCCAGACGATCCGGCGGGCTACTTACTGATCGTCTTCCTGCAGACGGTAGGCTGCGTCTACTTCTGGTTTTCGACTATTATGCAGGCCGCTTCCGAGGAGGGCTTGGGCGGCGGTATGCGCACTTTGCGCAATCTCTTCGCCCCCCTCTTTGTCAACCCCGGTCCCTGCGTCTTTATGCTTTTCGTCGGGTGCTGTTGGTCTATTCTCTTGAGCTTGCCCTATCTGCTCTTACCCTATATCTTCCCCGAGCCCCAACTTTTCCATCGCTTATTAGCTTTCTTAGTCTTTTGGTTACTAATCGCCTACGCTTGGATGGCCATTCCCTACTTTATCGGCCAGTCGATGCTCGATTACCGGGAGGAGTGGGTTAAGGGCGACATCTTAGGGCGAGTCAATTTCCCCTCTATGGCTAAGAGCCCAGCCCCGGACGCCCCCGACGCCGCTGAAATAGAGGCCGAACATGCGGCTATGCTCTCTAAAGAAGAGATTTTGAAGCGGGATGCCGACACCCCCTTCTAGAATATGTATATAAAATTAATAGTGGACTAGAGTCCCCTTAAGGAGGATAAGGTTGCTAGCTAAGGCTTTTAACTTAATCTTGAATTCCAAGGGTTTAGGTCTCACCTTCTTCAGCGTCTTCATCTGCAGCCTACTCATTCTCCCTCTGCCCGCCGTCTATGGGTATGGGGTGCAGGTAGTGCGCTACGTAGGGGCGGGTGGGACGGAGCTGCCCCCCTTCGCCTGGAACGACTTTTTTAACTACTTTGTGGATGGCCTGCGCTATCTGCTCAGTATCTTGCTCTTAGTTGCGCCCTTCTTACTCCTGCCTATCATCCTGCTGCTCCTGATGTCCGCTGGGGTTATCAAGGGGACGGCCATCGCTCTGCTGTCGGTAGTGCTCTGCCTTCTGTGTTTTATCGTAGGCTGCATAGTCTGCGCTTATCTTTCGCCCGTACTCTTTGGGGCTCTGGCGGATGCCGATGGCGGTTTTGTAATAGCCAGTCTGAAAAAATTGCGCGCCCTGTCCCAGGCGGCCCCCGGCTACATGGCGATAGGGGGCGGCAGTATCGTCTTGACCGCGATTCTAAATTTCTTCTTGAGCTTTATTCCTTTTATAGGTAATTCTATCGCTCAGGCTTTAATCGCCTTATTGATTAGCGCTGCGGTAGGTCTCTACTACGCCCAGTTTGCTATTTCGATAGATCCCCTGGCGGAGAAGGAAGCTATGGACGCGGAACTCTTCGGCTCCGACGATCCCTTAGAGGGTCCGGCGCAGTCTTAAAGATAATTTTATTAAGTGGAGGAAGGTTTTGATCTCAGCTCCCCAGGCTCTCAATCAGATCTTTGCTACTCGCGATTGGGTGCGCACTTATCTCATCCTCTTGGCGGCCACCGTCTTTTTAGTGACCAGTCCCATAACCTTCGGTTATGGACAGCGCTTAGTACGAGCGGTGGGGCGAGGGGAGGAGCTGCCCCCTATCCGCCTCTCTCCTGAGGAGTTGTGGGCCCTCTTTATAGAGGGACTGTGGGTAATGGGGACCCTCTTCCTCTTCTATATCCCCCTCTTCGTGCTGACCGCTTTCTTCATGGTCGGGCTAGTGGTGGCGGTCGATGAGGAATTAATAGCCTTAGTCTCCATCCTCTTCTTTACCCTGATCTTCTTATTGCTCTCCTTCCTTGCGGGCTGTTGGCTCTTGCCGGCGGTCAGCCTCAGTAGAGTAGAGTGGCCGCGCCCGGGATTAGAGTACTTAAGGAACTTAGGGTCCGTGACGCGGCGGGCGCCCGGCTATTGGAAATTGGTCTTGACCTTATTGGGGGTCAGCCTTCTGGGCTCCTTAGTCTCCTCAGTTATCCCCTTCTTGGGGGGGATAATCGTCCAACCCTTCTTAGTCCTTCTGACCTTTATTTTAATCGGCCAGTATTACTCCCAATTCTGTCCCGAGCGGGCTAATCTGGAACCCCTGCCAGCGGAGGGCGAGAGAGTCTCTATCGGCAAGGGGGATCCTCTGGAGGATCCTCTAGTAGGCCCCGACCCGACGCGTTTTTAAGACTATTTAGGTGAGGAAAGGGTAGGCTCTATGTCTTTAGGTAAAGTTTGGCGCGTCATTAGCGCTACGCCCGGGATGGCAGGCATCTATATAAAGTTAGTTGTAGCCGGGTTGCTTTTGATTACTAGTCCCATAATTTTTGGGTATGGCGTAGCCGCCGTCCAGGCCCTGGGGCGGGGTGAGGATACTTTGCCCCCCTTAGAAAATTATTGGGCTCTGTGGGTAGATGGGTTCTATTGGTGGGCGAGTTTGATGGTCTTCTTCCTACCCTTCTACGCTCTCGCGACCTTTAGTCCCATGTTTTTTAGTAACCCTCAGCAAGCGGGAGCATCTTTGGCGGCGCTGGGCGCCGTCTGTACGCTAGCCGGCGTCTTAATAGATGGCTTTTTAGGGTCTGCAGTGGCCATCGCGCTCCCCCAGACCCAGAGCTTTAGAGGAAGTAGAAGCTTGGCGGTCAATCCTCTCGCGCTCTACAAGATCGCTACCGCCGCTCCAGGTTATTGGAAATTAATGGGGTTGGGGCTAGTATGCGCCCTAGTAGAACTAGTAGCGTCCGTAGTATGTGGTAAATTGGGGCACGCCTTCTTGGGGAATGTCTTATGGGGAAGCACCGTCATGGGGTATGCTTTTATAACTCCCCTTTGGGTCTTGCCACTCTTTACTTGGACCGGCCTCTATTACCATCAATTCTGTATGGAGGTCCCGGGCCGAGCCGAACTCTACGATGAGGCTGAAGATAATCGCGATCTCTTTAACGACTTGGACGACCCTCTCTCCTCTGAGGACGATAGATCTACCTCGCGGAATAGGGAGCGGTTCGCTTCTCATATCCCGCAGCCCAAGATGTGGCAGGGGGACGATCTCTAACTACTTATCCTTATCTAACTTTCCAGGCGTAACCTGGACCTCTAAATAGACTCTAAAGAGACCGTCTCTTCCCCAGTGGAGATTCCATATTTCTGGGAGGATGGTCTCTTTTTAGTGGAGGGATCCGCCAGATCTTAGGAAAGAATAGGAGTTCCATATCTTCTGCAGATAGGTAAGTTTTATGTATAAGAAGCGTTTTGTCACGCTGGGATTGGTACTGGCTCTGGCAGTCGGGGGGATGGCCCAAGCGGCGCCAAGTCCAGCGGCGACTACTGATAATCCCCCGGCCGCTTCCTCAGCCCCCGAGGAGGAACCCTACGCTACCTACAAAGCCGCTCCGGAAGGGACGGCTGGGGCGAACCCGGCGGGGGAGGAGCCGCGCTCTCTCCTAGAGATGCAAATTATTGAGGGGACGGACGCCGTGCGCCAGATGGAGCGCTCCGTCACCGGCCAAGATAAGTTCGATATCAACCAGGCGGCTGAGATCTATACTATGGAGAATAGTATCAGCAAGGCCTGGCGCCAGAACTCTCAGATTCGGATCGCCGACGAGAAGGTAGTCCAAGCTAACGCCCAATACGGTCAGACCCAAGCCCAAAAGAACTTGCAATTTGTAGTCAGCAATAAGACTACTTGGCAAGGGAAGCAGATGACCGCCGGGCGCACCACTTTGGAGGCTTTGAGTAACCAACTAAACGCCTCCTTGCAGCTCCTCTTAACTACCTTCGGCCAAGTGGAAAAGCAGATCGCCGCCGCTTACTTGCAGATCGGAGTGGCCGCTTTAGACGCCTCCGCCGCCAGGCGCGATCTAGCCTACCAAGTCAAGCAAGACTTTATCGGTTGCCTCAAGGCCCAAGCCCAAGTCGACGTGGCCCAGCTCAACTTGCAGGTTACCCAAAAGAATCTCAACGACTCCAAGTTGCTCTACCGGCGGGGAGTGATGGCCCTCTACGACGTCATCCAAGCCGACTTGCAGGTGACGGAGGCCCGCGAGCAGTTGGAGCGCAGTTTGAGCGGCGTCCAGACGGCCAACGCCACCTTCTTGAGCGATTTGGAAGAGCGCCCCGCCAGCGAAGAGCAGAAGGCTAACTTGCGCTTCTTGCCCCCGGAGCCCATCGAGGTCGATCCCCTCTGCGAACTAGCCGACCTCCAAGAGTTGGCCATGCGTCGGCGCTTAGAGATTATGAGTATCGACCGCAGTATCGCCGTGGCTGAAGAGATGCGGGCCGCCGAAGAGAGCAGTAACCGCCCGGAGATCGGCCTCTCCGCCGACTACATCTTTTCCCCTGGCTATCGCAGCTACCCTTGCAGCATGTACCAGCTCAATTTGAGTATCAACTGGGCCGCTTGGGACGGCGGAGCGCGCCAACAGAAATTGATGGAGCTGGACTCCCAAATCCGCTCCCTCCAGGCCTCGCGCGATCAGCTCTGCAATACGATCCGCCTCGACGTGGAGAAAGCCTGGATCGAATTCCAGCTCTCAGAAGTCGTCTTGCAAACGGCGCGCAAGCGGGTAGAGGCGGCCTGGGTCCACAGCGATATGGCCCGCCAGCGCTTCTTAAACGGCATCGGCACCTCCTTGGAAGTCCAAGAGAGTCTGAGCAATTTGAATGACGCCCGCAACTCTTACGTGGTGGCTACCTACGATCGCGACCTCTCTTTTGCTGCTATCGAACATAGCGTAGGTTGCGACTTCCCCGACCGCCGTTTAGAGATTACCCCGCAACTTTTGGAGATTCCCACCCCAGAGGGGGAGCGGCCCTGAGCCATTCTTTTGGAGGAGAAATAGATGAACTGGAAGAGTAAGTTTACGTATCTGCTAGCGGTGGTCGCTCTGGGAACGGGTTTGGCGCTAAGCGGTTGCTCTAAGACGGAGACCCCTACCTCCGGCGCCGGGGAGAGCGCTCCGGGAGGGGCGGCGCCGGCCGCGGCGGCCCCCGATCCGGCTACTATGGCTCCGGCCGTGACGGCGGCTAGGGTGCGCACCGTAGAGCAGAATTTTACCCGGGAGTGGCCGGCCACTTTGGCCTCTACGGCCACGGTCAATGTGCGGGCCCGCGTGGAGGGGACGCTAGAGAACTTTACCTTTAAAGAGGGCCAAGGGGTGCAGAAGGGGCAGGTCCTCTTCCGTATCGACGATTCCCCCTACGTGGCCGCGTTACAGCAGGCCCAGGCCCAAGTGGCCCAGTGCGAGGCTAACCTCTCTTACGCTAAGGCTCAAGTCTCGGTGCACCAGGCGCGGGCCGATTTAAATTCGGCCCGGGCCGATTTAGTGCGGGCCCAGCAGGATGTAGATCGCTACCTCCCCTTAGCTAAGAATGGGGTCGTCCCCACCCAGACCTTAGATAATGCCATCGCCCAGCGCGATGTGGCCCAAGCTAAGGTAGACGCCGCCGTAGCCGTCCTGCGCAATACGGAGCTCTCCTCGGCCTCCGATATCGAAGTGGCCCAAGCCAACTTAGAGGCGGCCCAAGCGGCGGTCACTCAGGCTAAGCTCAATATCGGCTATTGTACGATCACTTCGCCCTTGCGGGGGATTATCGGCAAGTTGGACGTCTCCCCGGGCAACTTAGTGGGCCAGGCCGGCAATACGCAGACCTTGGTGACCATCTCCGCTTTAGATCCCATCTATTGCAACTTCAGTATCGCCGAGGGCGAGTACCTCTACATGATGCGCCACCGGGATAAGGGCGGGGCCAACTTTGAGTTAGTCCTCTCCGACAATACGGTCTATAAGTATAAGGGTACCTTCAACATGCTCTCCCGCACCGTAGACTCTAAGAGCGGTACGATCGGGATGCGCATTCGCTTCCCCAATCCCGATGGGCTCTTGCGCGAAGGTCAGTTCGGCCGCTTGCGCCTCACCAGTCAGACCCCCGAGCGGGTCTTGGTCGTCCCCCAAAAGGCGGTCTCTAGCGTCCAGTCCGACCATTCGGTCTACGTCATCGGTAAGGATAATATTATCGAGTCCCGCAATATCGTCATCGGCGACGGTTTGGGAACCGACTTTATCGTCAAATCGGGGTTGAAGCCGGGCGAGGCGGTAGTAGTCGACGGTCTGATGAAGGTCCAGGTAGGTTCCCCCTGCCGGCCCACTTTCAGCGAGTCCCCCTTAGCCCAGGCGGCAGAGGAGGAGGAAGTTGGCTAGATTCTTTATCCACCATCCGGTCTTTGCCATCGTAATTTCGCTGGTAATCCTCATCGCCGGAGCCATCTGTATCCCCAACCTACCTATCTCCCAGTACCCGGAGATCTGCCCGCCCGTCATTCAGGTCGAGGCCGATTATACTGGCGCCAACGCCCAGGTCTTGGAGGAGACGGTCGCTTCCTGTATCGAGCAGCAAGTGAACGGGGCGGAGGGTATGCTCTACATGCGCTCCATCTGCTCTAATACGGGCCACTATACGCTGCAAATTACCTTCGATCTCTCGCGCGATCAAGATATGGCCATGGTAGACGTGCAAAACCGCCTCTCCAAGGCCACCCCCCTCTTGCCTAGCGAGGTTACCCAGTCGGGCGTCAGCGTCAAGAAGCAGTCTACCCAGCAATTGCTCTTTATTTCCGTCTACTCTGAAGACGGTAGTCGCGACGACCTCTTCTTGAGCAACTACTGCGTCATTAACGTTATCGACCAGTTGGCGCGTATCAACGGCGTCGGTTCGGTGGCGATTATGGTCGGTCAGCGCGACTACTCTATGCGCCTGTGGATTAAGCCCGACGTCTTAGCCAAGTTGCAGGTGACCGTCGACGACATAGTCAACGCCATTCAGACCCAGAACGTACAGGCTGCGGCGGGTACTATCGGCCTTCCGCCCCAACCTAGCGGCGTGGAGTTCCAGTACCCGGTCAGCGTCAAGGGGCGTCTGACCACCCCCGATGAGTTTGGCAACGTCATCATTCGCACCCAACCCGACGGCGGTTTCTTGCGGGTGCGCGATGTGGCTCGGGTAGAGTTGGGAGCCCAGGACTATCAGACCGAAGGCGCCCTCAATGGCAAATCTTCGGTGATGATCGCCATCTACCAGCAGCCTAGCGCCAACGCCGTGCTCTTAGCTCGGGAAGTTAAGGCTAAGATGGCCGAGCTCTCTAAGACCTTCCCCACCGGCCTCAACTATATCGTAGCTTACGACTCTACCATCTTCGTTTTGAAATCGATCGAAGAGGTAGTGAAGACCTTAATTGAAGCTATCGTCTTAGTCTTAATCGTAGTCTTCGTCTTCTTAGGTAACTTGCGAGCCACGGTCGTCCCCATCTTGGCGGTCCCCGTCTCCTTGGTCGGTACCTTCGCCGGCTTTGCCATCTTAGGCTTTACCATCAACCTCTTGACGATGTTCGCTCTAGTCTTGGCGGTAGGTATCGTAGTAGACGACGCCATCGTGGTGGTGGAGGCGGTAGAGCTCCATATTGAGCAGGGTCTAGAACCGATGGCGGCCACCGAAAAGGCTATGGACGAAGTCTCGGGCCCGGTTATGGCCATTGCCTTGGTACTCTGCTCCGTCTTCGTGCCCGTGGCCTTTATGGGCGGTATGACCGGCGTCATGTACCAGCAATTTGCGGTGACCTTGGCCGTCTCCGTCTTGCTCTCGGCTTTGGTGGCTTTGACTATGACCCCCGCCCTGTGCGCCATGATCTTGCGCTCGCGCGCTAAGAAGGATCTGGTCGACTACTTATTCGGTTGGTTCTTTAAGGGCTTCGATATAGTCTTTGGATGGGTGCGCAATATCTACGTAGTGATCGTGCGCTTTATGATTAAGCACGCCCTGGTGAGCTTATTAGTCTTAGCCGGTATCTACTACGGCGCTTATCACTATATGACCACTACCCCCACCGGCTTTATTCCCTTAGAGGACCAGGGCATCGTGATGGTCAGCTGCACCTTGCCTCCGGGCGCCTCCTTAGAGCGCACCCGCCACGTGGTCAACGAGGTCTCCCAGCTCATCCAAAAGAATCACCACTCGGCGGTCGAGTATACGATGACCCTGGTAGGTTACAACTTACTCCAGGGCAGTCTCTCCTCCAACGCGGGCGCGGTTATCGCCTCCTTGCGCGACTGGGATCTGCGCCCGGAGAAGAAGGACCAGGCTCTACCCCTTTTGGCTGAGATTACTGAGGAGACGGCCCATATCGACGAGGCCATGATCGTAGCCTTCACGCCGCCCGCGGTGCCGGGTTTAGGTACGGTCTCCGGCGTGACCTTAGAGTTCCAAGATCGCGCGGGCGGGGAGATCTTGCCCCTCTACGCGGCTACTCAAGGGTATATTAAAGAGGTCTTGGCCCAGAAGGGCGTCTTCGCCTCCGCTTATACCGCCTTCAATCCGGCCGTCCCCATGCTCAACGTGGAGATCGACCGCGACAAGTTGCAGAACTTGCAGATCCCGGTGCGCTCCGCATTCTTGGCGATGCAGATCAATCTGGGCGGTTACTATATCAACCAGTTCAACCAGTTTGGCCGTACCTGGCGCGTCATGATGCAGGCCGAGTCCCAGTATAGGCGCACCCCGCAAGATATTGGCTCCCTCTATCTGCGCAGCAATACGGGGGCTATGGTCCCGCTGAGTACCGTCTCTAACGTCACTTCCACTACCGGTCCCGACATCGTCATGAGATATAACCTCTACCGCAGCATTGAGGTCAACGCTACGGCGGCTACGGGTATCTCCTCCGGTCAGGCCATGGCTACGATGGAAGAGGTGGCCTCTAAGCTGCCCAACCAGTACGGTTACGAGTGGACCTCTATGGCTTACCAAGAGAAAGTGGCCTCGGGGCAGACGGGTATGATCTTGGCCTTAGGCTTGACCTTCGTCTTCCTCTTCTTGGCGGCTCTCTACGAGAGTTGGGGTATCCCCTTTGCGGTTATCCTCTCCATGCCCACCGTAGTCTTGGGCGCCCTCTTAGGCGTCCACTGGGCCCAGATGGACCTCAATATCTACGTGCAGATCGGTATGTTGATGTTGGTCGGTCTCTCCGCTAAGAACGCCATCTTGATCGTAGAGTACGCTAAAGCCAATTACGATCGGGGCATAGAGTTGGTGGAGGCTACCGTAGAAGGGGCCAGCGTCCGCTTCCGTCCCATCTTGATGACCTCTTTCGCCTTCATCTTGGGCGTAGTGCCCTTAGCTAGAGCTACGGGCGCTTCGGCCGTCTGTCGTCAGTCCTTAGGTATCTCCGTCTTGGCCGGTATGGCGGCGGCCACTCTCTTGGGCGTCTTCGTCATCCCCGTGCTCTACGTGTGGGTGCAATCCTTAGTCAACTGGCTTACGGGTTATAAGTACCATCCCCAGCAGAAGATAGCGGAGACCCAGGCCTTGGCTGCTAGCCAAGCCCCCGATATTACCTCCGCGGCTGCCGAGCCTAGCGCTCCTCAGCCCCCCAGCGAGGATCCCCCTTCGCCTCCCCTGACGGTGGAGAAGAGGAAGGAGTAAATCCTAAATGAAACTTAGAGCCAGTACTTAGCGTGAGCGGGTACTGGCTCTAATTTTGGGGCCGGGCCCTAGAGTAGAGGAGGTAGGCTTGATCCGCGCACTCGATCTGGAACTCCTGCGAGGGGTAGGTCTCTCGCTCGTAATTATGGTGGGGTGTTACTACCTCTTCACTTGGTTCTGTTACCGCTGGGTCTCCTCTATCGGCCTAGTCCAGACTCTGCAGCGCCACTGGCGTCCCTTCTTGCTCCTTTTGGGGGTCATGCTCCCCTTCCTCAACTCTTGCTACTGGATCCGATCCCTCTACAATTTTTATAGCGAGAGTTACACCTTCATCTACCTAATCTTGGTGGCCATGGGGGTGGAGGTCTGCATTAGCGCCTTGCAGAGCTTCCAGTTCTGGCGTCTAGTCCCCCGCATCTGGTGGCGCATCGGCTTTGGGGTAGTGCGCTGCCTCTGCTACGTCCTGCTCTTCTATTCGGCCTACAACCATCTCTTCCGCAACGACGTGGTGGAGGGCGGCTTCTTTGTGGCCCTCTGTTATACGGCGGCCGTCTATATGGTCTTGCGCTTTGTCTACGCCTTCTTCTTCGAAGAGATGGAGTTCCGCTCGCCCCTTTTGAGCGCCGTCATGGCCCAGGTGCGCTTCCCGGCCTTTATCTTAGTCCTCATCCTCACCGCCCTCTACGCCTGGACCTGGGCTCCCCCTGCATTACACCAAAAGTTCCCGGTTAACTTCTATTTAGGCGTAGCCCTCATAGTCGACCTCTGTACGATCATTAATGAAGCCTTCTTCGTCTTGCTCTTCGACTACTTGACGCGGGTGAGGGGCTTAAATATCTCCAAACTGATTAAGGATCTCAGTCGAGTCATAGTCTACGTTCTCTTAGCTCTAGTCGTCTTAACTACCGTCTTTAAGGTCAATCTCTCCTCCCTCTTAGTGAGCTCCACCGTGGCCTCGGTAATTATCGGTTTAGCCTTACAAGAGACGATGGGCAACTTTGTGGCCGGTATCTTCCTCGACTTAGCTAAACCCTATAAGCCGGGCGATTATATTGAGGTCAACGGCTTAGAGGGCACGGTAGAGAATATAGACTGGCGCTCTACCGTCTTGCGTCTCTTGACGGGCGAGCGGGAGATTATCCCCAACTCGGTGGTCGCTAAATCGACGGTCAAAAACTACTCCGTGCCTACTACTAAACAGGCCCGCTATTGGGAGGTGGGGGTAGGCTACCAACACTCTCCCGATCTGGTCAAAAGGGTTATATTTAAGGCCTTAGAGTCGGTAGCCGACGTCTTAGACGATCCGCCCCCCGTAGTCTGGTTAGTCAATTTCGACTCCTCCAGTATGACTTACCGGCTGCGCTACTGGATCCCCAACTTTAATAGCGGTTTGACCGTCGACTCTAAGGTGCGCAGCGCCCTCTGGTACTACTTCGCCCGCGAGGGGATAACTATCCCCTTCCCCATTACTACTATAGAAAAAGCCGCCGAGCCCCCCTCCCAGGCGGAGCGGGCCTACCAATTTTTGCGCAAGTTAGACTGTATGAGCGGGCAGAGCGAGGACTTCTTGCGCGCTTGCGCCCAGCTGGCCCAGGTGCGTATCTTCGCCCCCAACGAATTAGTCTACCCGCCCACTAGCGTAGGGGAGCCCCCCGTCTTAGATTTAGTGATGAGAGGGCGCCTGCAGATGGCTACGCGCAGCTTGACGGGGGCCGACGTCGAGGTCACCCCCTTAGAGTGCGGCTCTATCTTTAGCCAATTCTTAGTCGATGCGCGCCAGTATAGCGTCGAAGTTACGGTTCAGCTGGAGTCTGAAATAGTGGGCTTCACCCAGAGTAACTTAGAGCGCCTCTATAGGCGCTACCCCAAAGAGTGGACCCGCCTGCACGAGTTCTTCCACCTGCCCCCCTCCGCTCTGCCCAGTCCGCCCGGACTAACTAAAGAGGAGGTCAAGCTCGACCAAGGCTCGGGGACGGAGGTCCCGCCCCCCTTAGGGGAAGGGGAGGCGCCCGCCCCGGAGAGTAGCTCGGGCAATAGTAGCGCCTTAGCGGGAGCGCTCCATCTGGGCGCGGCCCAGCTAAGTAGCTCTGACCTCCCAGCGCAGGTTGACTCCGCCCAAGCGCAGGACGTCGCCGGGACGTAGAGGCTGCTGGACGCCTACGGGCAGGCGCTGACCGTTGAGGAAGGTACCGTTGGCGCTGCCCAGGTCCTCAATATTAAAGCCTAGGGAGTCGCGACTTAAGAGGGCGTGGCGTCCGGAGACGGTAGCCCCCTGGGGCAGGCCTTCGCAATCTAATTTAGCCCCTTCGCCGGGGGCGCCGGGGCCGCGCCCTAAGAGCAGGCGCTCGACATTTATAGCCGCCTGGTAGCCGCTAGAGAGCTCGCGCAAGATCTGGCTGGCGGCGGCCGGGAGGGGCGCTTGGGGCGGGCTAAAGACTAAAAAGCGCGGCGCGGGGGGAGTATTTAGTGCAGGGGCCGGGGTAGGCTGGGCGTTTACGAGGGGCGCGGGCGCGGTCTGGGCGTAGAGGGGCTGCGCGGAGGGAGCTTGGTTGGGAAAGATAGGCGTAGGAGGGGGGGCTGGCTCTAAGCGGGGGAGGGGGGCCTGGGTTGCGGGAGCGCCCGCTGGGGGACGCCCTTTGAGGTCGCCGCCACACCGTTCACAGTAGCGCGCGCCCAGCAAGTTTTCAGCTGCACAGAAGGGACATTGCACCGTTTCAATCCGCCTTTTCGTCCCATTTTCTGGAAAGATAGAAGCCCTTCCTCTTCTTTCTATTTGCGGCGCTTCGTGTTAATATCTGACCATGTTGACACGCGATAAGATTAAATGCTTGCTCCTCGAGGCCCGTTTCGATGAGGCGATGATCGAGCACGAACGCGCCTGCCTAGCGCGGGCTATGGGTTTAGTCCCAGAACAGATCGTCCCCTACTCCATCTTAGACCAGCCTCTGCCTTTAGGTTTAGAATCCGACTATCAGGCGGTAATTATCGGGGGGACGGGCGATTTTTCAGTAGTTAAAGATCATCCCAACTTTATGGGGGAACTCTTGGCTTTTATACGCCACCTCTACGCTCTCAGTTTCCCGACTTTAGGGATCTGTTACGGCCACCAGGTCATCGCCCAAGCTTTGGGAGCTACGGTCATTACTCAGCCCCACGAAAAGAGCGAGACGGGCACTTACGAGATGCATCTCACCCAAGAGGGGCGTAAAGATCCGCTCTTGGCCTCCTTCCCGCCTACCTTCTTGGCCCAAGAGGGCCATCACGACGCGGTAGTGGCCGCCCCGGAGAACTTTGTCCGCTTAGCTTACAGTGAGAATTGTCCCTGGCAGGCCTTCCACGTCGAAGGCCATCCCATCTACGGCTTCCAGTTCCATCCCGAGTTGGTGCGGGAAGATCTGATGTTGCGCATTCGCAATTATTCCCACGTCTACGCCTCTACTCCGGAAGAGTTGGAGCGCGTCTTGGCCGCTATTAAGGAGACGGACAATCAGAGCGCTATGCGCCGCTTTATCGATCTCTTAGTTTTGCCCCGCGGCGGTTGCTTAGCGGAGAAGGCCTAGAGAGGCGGGGAGGTCGAGCCGGTGATTGAGGGAGCGGACGTTCAGCGCGATCGGGAGATTTTGGAGCAGACCCTGGGGGGCACGGTCCGAGCCTGCGCCGATGCGGGCTCCCATTTAGCTCAGCAGGCGGTAGAGGTGGGGTGCGAGTTGCAAAATTACCTCTCCTTGCGCGAGCAGTTATTAAATATTGCGGCGGTCCAAGCCATGCCCATCAATGAGGCCTTGCGCGCCATCAGTAAGATGCAGACCGACGCCAAACATCCCGGCGAGCGCCTCCTCTTCCGGGGGGTGGGCAGCTATGGAGCTAACCCCTCCTACCTGCAGAACGCCACTTTAGAGTTGACCCCAGAGAGGCTCCTCTTTTATGAGACGGTGATGACGCGCTCCGGCCTCCTCAATATCGTCACCGCCCTCATGGCTCCGCGCTATAGCTTCTCTATCTATTTAAATCAGATCGCCAAGATCGTAGATACTGAGCTGGCCTATCGCCCGGCCCTCACCCTCTACCTCTCCTCCCAGGAGCGTTTAGTCGTCCAATGTAACGATCAAGCCCGCTTTGCGCGGGAGTTGCGCGGCGCTTGGGAGACGATCCGCCAAGATCCGGCCCGGGTCACTTAGGCTGAGACTAGGAAATTAGCTCTTTAACATATAATTCTCTAACCCATTCCCCCACTAAGGAACGTCGGCTATGAGTTGTATTACCGATTATCCCGTCTCGCCCGAAGTCCAGGCTTGGGCCCAAGAGGCGGAGCTCACTACCTTGCCCCAGGTATTCGAACATGTGGCGCGTACCCACGCTGAGCGCCCCTATTTGGGACAGAATGTAGAGGGAGAGTACCAGTTTAAGACTTACGCCCAAGTACATGGCGAAGTCTTGCAGCTGGCGGCGGCCCTCTTGGAGTTGGGCTTTCAGGATAAGGATCGGGTGGCCAACTTTTCGGTCAATAGGGTAGAGTGGCCGGTGATCGACTTAGGGACGGTCTATGCGCGGGGTATCCACGTGCCCATGTATCCCACCTTGAGCACCGCGGAGATGGCCTTTATCGTCCACAATTGCGAAGCTCGCTTTTTAGTAGCCTCTTGCAAGGAGCAGATTAAGCGCTCTTTGGAGGCCGTGCGGCGGGGCGACTTGCCCCACGTGGAACATATTATCGCCTTAGACTACTTTGAGGTGGCGCCCGATGAGTTGCCCGCCGGGGTGCGCTTTTGGCAGTGGGAGCAGTTGATGAGCTTAGGGAGCGATACCTTAGAGGCCCATCGCCCCACCATCGAGCGCCATATAGAGGAGATCCGTTACGACGAGGTCTGCAGCTTCGTCTATACGTCGGGCACTACGGGCGACCCCAAGGGGGCCATGTTGATGCACGCTAACTTCGTCTCGCAGATGGAGTCGCTCACGAAGTTCGTAGGCATCTATAAAGAGGATGTGGAGCTCTCCTTCTTGCCTCTCTCCCACGTCTTTGAGCGGGTCTGTTACTACGCTCTCACTTATAGCGGCAGTTCTATCGGTTACGCGCGCGGCATTAAGTCCGTGCCCCAGGATCTTAAGACTCTGCGCCCCACCTTAGTCCCCAGCGTGCCCCGCCTTTTCGAAAAGATCTTTGCCAAAGTTGTGGCCCAATCGGGCGGGGGCTTAAAGAATCGCCTCTTCAACCAAGCTCTGGCCGCGGGGCGGGCTTACCGTTTAGCTAAGGCTAAGGGCAAAGTCCCCTTCTGGCTCAAGGCGGAGCGGGCCCTCTTCGATCGCACCGTCTTGGCTAAGATCCGCCAGGCGACGGGGGGCAAGGTGCGCTTTTTCATCTCCGGAGGCGCCCCTTCGCGCTTAGACGTCATCAATTTCTTCTCCGACGTGGGCTTAACTATTTTAGAAGGCTACGGCCTCACCGAGACTAGCCCCGTCTTGTGCGTCAATACCCCGCAAAATGTACAGCCGGGCACGGTGGGGCAGGCGGTTCCCGGGGTAGAGATCTTAGTGGCTGAAGATGGAGAGATCCGAGCCAAAGGGCCCAACATTATGCGCGGCTACTACAAATTGCCTAAAGAGACGGCGGCCATGTTCGATGAGGACGGCTACTTCTGCACGGGCGATATTGGGGAGTACGATCCGCTCACCCAGTGTTATACGATTACCGACCGCAAAAAGGAGATTTTGATCCTCTCTAACGGCAAGAACGTGGCCCCGGCCCCCTTAGAGAACGCTCTCAAGGCTAACGACTGGATCGAACAGGCGGTAGTGGTGGGCAATAACCGCAGCTTCGTAGGGGCGCTGATCGTCCCTAACTTTGAGAAGTTGGAAGCGTGGGCCAAAGAGCAGGGGATCGAGGGCGATCGCCAGGCCTTATGTAGCCACTTAGAGGTAGAGCGCTGGCTCTCTAAGCAGGTGGGAGAGGCTTGTCGGGAGTTCTCCTCTTACGAGCGGGTGCGGCGCATCGCCATCTTGCCCTGCGAACTCTCGGCGGAGATGGGGGAGATTACCCCCACTCTGAAGGTGAAAAGGCGCATCGTCGACCTCCACTTTGAGGAGCTTATCGAAAGTCTCTACTCCCGTCCGGGGAGCGAATTTAAGACGGAAGAGCAGGCCAGCGTCCCTCCCGCCGCGGAGGAAGAGGAACCCTCTCTGAGCGGGGCCATCATCGGCAAAACGTTTCATTTCCGCGGATAGCTATGCTATACTCACGGAGCATCACAGGATAGGAGCGCGCACAGTATGGATCAGGCAAAACTTACCAACAAGAAGTTAGAGGGCTCCATTCGCCGAGCCATCGATAATGGCAGTACTAATCCCATGAAGGTTATCGTGCAGACTAAGGATGGTCTCAAAGAGGAAGATCAGCGCTTAGTGAGCAGTTTAGGCGGCAAGATTATCGATAATCTGTGGATTATCAACGCCTACTCCGCGGAGTTGACGCCCAAAGCTATTGAGATGATGATCCTCTCCGATCGCATTGTGCGCATCTTCCCCGACAGTGAGGTACACAATTAGGGGGTAGGAACTCTCGCTACGTCTCGCTTGACCTAAGGTGGAATTATGAAAAAGAAAGTCCAAGAAGATCTCTTTGACAAGATAGTCTCTCTCTGTAAGCGCCGGGGCTTTGTCTATCCCGGTTCCGATATCTACGGCGGTTTAGCTAACTGCTGGGATTACGGTCCTTTGGGTGTGCAGCTCAAGAAGAATGTCAAAGATATGTGGTGGCGCACTAACGTGCAGGAGCGCTCCGATATGGTGGGCTTAGACGCCGCCATCTTTATGCATCCTCGCACTTGGGAGGCCTCGGGCCACGTCCAGGCCTTCTCCGATCCCTTAGTCGACTGCCGCAAATGTAAGCAGCGTTTCCGGGCCGACGAGTTGAGCCCCGAGGCCGAGTGTCCGGCGGGCGGCCATCACGATCTGACTGAGGTGCGCCAATTTAACTTGATGTTCGAGACCCAGATGGGCGTGGTCCAGAATGAGACCTCCCGCGTCTATCTGCGTCCGGAGACGGCTCAGGGTATCTTCGTCAACTTCGCCAACGTCCAATCTACCAGTCGGCGCAAGTTGCCCTTCGGTATCGCCCAGATCGGCAAGTCCTTCCGCAACGAGATTACCCCGCGCCGCTTTATCTTCCGCACCCGCGAATTTGAGCAGATGGAGATCGAGTATTTCGTCCATCCGGAGAAGTCGGAAGAGGCCTTTAATGGTTGGGTGCAGAGTCGCTACGCTTGGTACAAGCAGTTAGGCATCCGCGAGGAGAACTTGCGCCTGCGCGAGCACGAGCCCCAAGAGCTGGCCCACTACGCTAAGGGTTGCTTCGATGTGGAGTACCTCTTCCCGTGGGGTTGGGGCGAGTTAGAGGGTATCGCCAACCGCACCGATTTCGACTTGAAGCGTCACGCGGAGTATTCCGGCAAGAGCTTAGAGTATTTCGATCCCGACACTAACGAGCATATTACCCCCTGGGTGATCGAGCCTAGCGGCGGCGTAGACCGGGCTACCTTCGCCTTCTTAGTCGACGCTTACGATGAGGATACGGCCATTTCGGCTAAGGGTCAGGAAGAGGTGCGTGTCGTCTTGCACCTCCATCCTCGCTTAGCCCCCATCCAGGTAGCCGTCTTGCCTTTGCTCAAGAATAAGGAGCCTCTGGTCGTTAAGGCGCGCGAGTTGGAGATGGAGTTGCGCAAGCACTTCTTAGTCGACTACGACGAGCGGGGCCAGATCGGTAAGCGCTACCGCCGTTACGACGAGATCGGTACCCCCTGCTGTATTACCGTGGACTTTGACACTTTGGAAGACGGCACGGTGACGGTGCGCGACCGCGACAGTATGGCCCAAGATCGGGTAGCTATCGACCAGTTGCGCTCGTACTTAAATGAGAAATTGCTGATCGACTAAAAGGGATAGAGTCGCCCGCCTTGGCCCGCCCACGTACGTGGGCGGGCCAATACTTTTTAGGGCTCTTGCGGGCTGCGGGCGGGGCAGGAAAGGGGGGCGGGGGCTGGAAGTGGAGGCGGTTTTAGTATGTCAGGGCGGATGGCCCCTGTAGAGCTGATCCGCTAGTTGTCTAGGAGTTTACATGTCAGATACCGCTGTCAAGGTCAGTGCCGTTTTAGATCGGGTGGAAGAGCTCTTAAAGGTTCAAGATAACGCCCTCGCTCTGGAAGAGTTGGGTAAGATTAGCAAAGATAATTCTCAGCCCGAAGAGCAGATTCGCTTAGCCCACCTCTACGGGGTCACCCTCTCCCGTTTGGGCAAGTTAGACGAGGCTATCCTCCAGTTCCGGCGCAGTCGGCGCGAAGCTGAAAAGGTCCACGACGAGAAGGCCGTGGCCCAAGCCGACGAGTATTTGGGCTCCGTCTACCATCAGCGCGGCCGCTTAGAAGAGGCCCGCAACTACTACGTGGAGGCCCTGCGCATTTGGACCGACCTGGAAGATATCGAAGGTCAGGGGCGCGGCCACCGCAATTTGGGCAACCTCTTAGTCGATCGCGGCGATTACCAAGGCGCCAGCGCCCAATATGAGGAGAGCTGCCAGTACTTCCGCCAGTTGGGTCTGGGCGATGAGATGGCTCCCGCCATCCTGCACCGGGCGACCGTCGTCTACCAGAAGAACGGCTTAGAGGCGGCTATCGATACTTACCGCCAGGGCATTGAGGAAGAGAATTGCCACCACTACTTAGTGCTCAACAATTACGGCTTCATGTTGATGCTTAAAGGGGAGATCGCCGCCGGTATGGAGGCCTTAAAGAAGGCTATGGCGGAGATCGAAGCTAAGCGCGTCAACGACGACGATCTGGCTTTAGTCTGCCTCAATATCGGTATCGCTTACGCTCTGACCGATAGTCTGGGCGAGGCGGAGACCTACTTGCGCCGGGCGGCCGATCTCTTAGAGCGCTATCCCGACGCTAAAGCGGTAGAGTTCCTCTTGCAGGCTAACGACAAGTACCGCGAGCAGGGCTTTAGCAAGTACCTCATCGTCGATAACGGGCAGAAGCTCTCCTTGGCCCATTTGAACTTGGCTACCGTCCTGGCTTGGGCGGGTCGAGTCGAGGAGGCCTTAGCGGAAGCGGAAAAGGGCGTGGCCGCTGACCGGATGGCCGGTTATCCCTACCTCTCCGCGGGCTGGGTCTATCTGGCCGCCGGTAAGGAGCAAGAGGCTTCCTCCGCCTTCTATCGGGCCTGCGGCTTTGAGCCTAAGAATGAAGAGTTCCGCAAAGCTCTCAACCTGCTCAACCCCTACGCCCAAGCTAAGGTGGGGCGCAACGATCCTTGCCCCTGCGGCAGCGGCAAGAAGTTTAAGAAGTGCCACGGTAACGTCTAGTTAAAAGAGCTAGAGCGGACTTTTGGGGCCCGCAGCGACTCCGCTGCGGGCCCCAAAAATATTCTTAAAAATTATAGAGAGGGGCGAAACTATAACTGGCGAGTCGTATTTTACAGCCTAATAAGTCTCTGTACTTCGGGAGTAACTTGGAACCTTTTCTCCTACTTTAGTTTGCTAAAGAATGCAGAAAAGGGGCGGAGGGGACTCCCTTGAAATCTGTGTAATCCTCAAATTTCGGGGATCGTCAGATTTTCGAAGATCGAAGATAAATGGTGAAGTGTTTACCTTTTTTACACATTTCTCAACTTCGGGATGGTAGTATTAGAGATAGGGGAGGGAGACAACTCTGATGGAGAGTGAGAATCATGGGAATTAACAGCATTAGCGGTTCCTCGTTTGTTAACACTAGTCGCGGCGAGGTCTCCATTCAGCCCTCCCAGGACCAGCGTGAGAGAGGGAGTATCGATTCTTTCGTTCGCGAACAGCAAGGGCAGGTTTCCCCGGAGCAGAATTTTGCCAACGCCGGTAAGGCCTACCAGAATATGCACGCTCAGAATATGGCCAACGTCCAGGGGACGATGGGCATCCAGGGCGAGGCGGTCAATATGTATCCCAACCGCGCCGGTTACGATGAGAATTTCTTAGGTACTAAGTTGCCTCTGCCTACCTTAGGGGATTCCATTAAGGACCAGGTAGCTATGCGCACCGACAAGCCCGGCGAGTACGAGCTTCCCTACACCAACTTCTCGATCGTCATGAATGGCGAGCGTAAACAGTGCTTCTACACCATCTGCAATATCGACGGCTCCCAGAGTCAGAATATTAAGCGCAGCGGCGAGTGGGAGATCGACGGCCGTATCCCGCGCGACTGCCAGCTGGGCAACGAGGCTTACCGCAATAACGACATCGACAAGGGGCACATGGTGCGCCGCTTAGACCCCTGCTGGGGTAAGGATGCCAAGCGGGCCAATAATGACACCTTCAGTTATTGCAACGCCACCTTACAGCATGGCGGCTTGAACCAGAAGGAGTGGTTAGAATTAGAGAACCACGTTATCGATACCGCTACGGGCGAGGGCTCCAAGATGACGGTCATCACCGGTCCCATCTTCCGCGAAGACGATCCTTGGTTCGACAATAATGGCAAGATGAAAGAGCCGGCCCAGATCCCCATGTCCTTCTTCAAGACCGTAGTGTGGGCGGGCGACGACGGTAACCTGAAGAGCGCCTCCTTCGTACTCTCTCAGGAAGATATTATCAATGGCGACGGTCAGCTCCACCTCAAGGAGTTCACCCCCGGCCGCTTCGATGTCTACCAGGTGCCCCAGAAGCAGTTAGAGGAGATGACCGACCTCCACTTTGGCAATATTGGCGACATCACCGAGCAGCCTAAGCGTTTGACCTAATTAGAGTTTATAATTAGGCTCAAGACTCTTGAGCGGCCCTTTTCCCCGCCCTCCTGACGGAGGGCGGGGAAAATTTTTTATTGGCGCTCCCTTCGCTTTGGTGTAAAATAGCTACCATGTTAGGTGGTAAGTAGAAATGTTTGCTTTGGAGAGCCTTTGGTTCTTAGTGTGGATCTTCATCCTCTTGGGATTCGTGGCCCTGCCCGTAGCTATAGTGTGGGTCTTAATCTCTGGTAGCCTCTTGAGGAGGCGTTTAGATCTTTTAGAGGAGCGCCTGCGCCTTTTAGAGGAGCGCGGCGGCCCGGGTTCGCCGCCTCCGCCCCCCTCTAACCCTAAGCCGCCCCAGCCTCCAGCCCCTAAAGAGGAGGTCGCTCCGCTCCCCCCAGTTAGTGAACCTTCCCTAGAGTCTGGCTCGGAGTCCGCGCCGGTTAAGGAGGAGTCTAGTAAAGATTCCGCTTCCGCAGAGGGGGAGCCCGCTTTAGAGAAGGCCCACCCCACCCGCGAGTTGCCCCCCTTTCCCGAAGTAGAGTTGGGAGAGGATTGGCCTTGGCCTAAGTCTAGCGCTCGCCCTACGGGTTCAGAGGGCGAGGGGGTAGAAAAAGGCTGGCTGGGGGCCAGTTTGGGGCTTACTAATAGGAATTGGAGCTCCTTCTTTGCCCAGGTGGGGGGGCTCTCTTTTCTCTCTTTCGTCCTCCTCTTTCTCTACTGGCTCTCTCCCTGGGTAATAGTCAATCAGGAGACTAAGGTCGCTACTCTGTGGCTCGTCTCCTTGGCGGGGATCGTCTGGGGGACCTACCTCTTTAACCGGGGGATCTGGGGTTGGATGGCCGATATAATCGTCGGCTTAGGGTGGGGGATCGCCATCGCTACCAGCTTAGCGGGGGGCAGTTACTACTTACTGTGGAACGATTATTGGAGCGTAGGCCTCTCTTCGCTCTTGCTTTTGGGACTCTACACCCAGGCTGCTTACCGCCAGCGCAAGCTCTTAGCCATTATGGGCTTAATCGATAGCTACGCCTGCGCCATCTTCATCTATGCGGCTATCGAAAATTCCCTCCTGTGGTCCTTCTATCTGCCCGCCCTGGCCTTCTTCGCTTTGGTAGTCTGTAAGCGTTGTGGCAATTCTCCCTGGGTCTATACGGGCAACCTCTTAGCCTTAGTCTTATTAGCTTTAATTGGCGACCAGCGCCACCCGCTCAATACGGGCATCTGGGTGGGGTTGTGGATCTGCGTGCTCTTAGCCGACGTCTTCCGCAGCGGTCGCTTCGATAAGGAGGCCGCTACCTCGTGGCGGGCGCGCTCCCGTTACTGGACTATCTACTGGAACCACGCCCTGATGGGCTTGGGGGCCCTCCTCTGCTTTGTGCCTACCGAGCGGGAAGAGATCCGCGTAGCTATCGTAGGGGCGGCCCTCATCCTCTACGTCCTCTCCATCTGGCGCCAAGAGTGGGCCCCGGTCCTGGCCTCCTACTTTGGCCATAGCGCCCTGGCTTTGTGGTTCCTCTCCCTTCTGACTTGGGATAGCTCCCTCAACGCCCTCTGGGCTACTTCCATCTCTAGCCTCATCTCCTTAGCCTTAAGTTTGAGCGGTTGCGTCAAAGGGTACGTGGCTAAGCGCTTTTCAGCTTGGAACCTCTACTTCAACTTCTTAGGGGTGCTCTTTTGGCCCTGGAGTCAATACCATGCTCTGGCGGAGATCCCGCGCCCGCCCTTCTGGCAGCTGGGAGCGGCCTACGCCCTGCCTACCCTGCTCACTTGGTTTATTAGCTGGATCTGCTGGAGCAAGTTGCGCCCCCAATTTAAGGCGCCCCAAACTATCTCCCTCTGGGGGACGGTCACTAGCGCTTATATCTATCTCAGCTACGAGTTGAGCGCCCTCTTAGAGAGCGTCCTGCCCAGCGGCGATTGGGGCAGCGCCTTAGTCACCCTCTCCCTCTTGGCCCTCTGGTGGCTCTATGCCCTCAATATGCTCTCCGCCTGCCATCCTGAGCGCATCCCCCTCTTCTGGGTGAGTAGCCACCTGGCGGCCCTCGTCCTGGGGGTGGGCATGTTGGGGATCCTCTTTAAAGTGGGGTCGGTGCGTTTCTTCCCCCTCGTCAATATGGGAGCCATCGCCTTCAGTTTAGGGATCCTCTACATGATAGCCGCCTACTGCTTGGGCGGCTCTAGGGCCCACCTCTTGTGGGGGGCGCTCATCGGGTGGGTGATGATCCACGCCGAGGTCCTCAACTGTCTGCGCTTTTTCCAGTGGGAGTCGTTAGTTACTCTCTCCTGGATCCTCTATGCTACCCTCCTCATCGGCCTCGCCCTGCGCTTGCGCCTGCGCTCCCTCCACACTCTGGGCCTCTTGATCTTAGTCTTAGGGGTCCTGCGCTTAGTAGGTTACGATCTGGCCCGCTTGGGGCTCATCTATAAGATGGTAGCCCTCTTAGTCTTAGCGGGCGCCTCCCTGCTCATCTCGCGCTGGTACCGCCGCTTGCAAGCTAAGACCTCCTCCTTAGATCCCGCCGCTCCCCAGGCGCCTAAGGTGGAGCGGGTGGCCGCCTTACCTCCGCTCACCCTGGCTAAAGAGGGGCCCGCCCTTGAGCCCGCTCCCATTGAGGGGACTCTCAGGGTAACTGCGCCTATTCCTAAGTTAGAGGGGAGTCCTAAAGTCTCGGAAGGCGCTGAGGCTGCGGCCGAACTCTTAGCTAAGATGCCCGATCCCCAGGCTCCGGAGGTCGGTTTTAAGCCTCTAGAGCCCCCTCAGCCTAGCCGTCCCTTTAGCTCCCAAGCGGCTACTGCGGAGGAAGAGCCCGCCTCCCAGGAGTCTTTAGCTACTACCCCCCAGCCGGCTCAGCCCGCCCATCCCTTTACCCAAGCCCTTCAGAAGCGAGAGTCGGGAGAGGAAGGGCAGAGTCCCCTTTAGGTTGAGGCTGGGTGGCCTCTCTTGAGGGGAAGAGGAAGAGCCCTTCCTTAAGAGAAGTGGCCCCGCATCTTTTTTTAGGAGTAGATCATGGCTCAGCCCGAAAACCTCAATCCCGAGGAAGAAGTAGTAGAAATTCCCCCGATGCTCAATAACTTGCTAGACGAGGTTATCGTCTACGCCAAGTATCACGACGAGCATATGGAAGCGGAATGGATCCCCGAGGAGAATCTGTTTCGGGTCTACCAGGACGACCAGCCGGAGGTCGACGTCTTTATGGTAGATATTGACGACGCCATGTACCACGAGTCGGAAGCGGTGGTGGTAGAAGCGGAAGTGGGGGAGATGGACGAGGAGATCGATCCCCTGGCTCTCTTGCGTTTTTGCGATCAGAATCTCATCTATAGCCGCTTGATGCTCAGTAAGGGCGAAGAGGGGAAGGAGTATATCATCTTGCAAGCCGCCTGCCCCGCTAGCCAAGTGAGCGCCGCCCAGTTAGATTGTATGATTCGGGAGGTCTCTATCTATTCGGGAGAGCTCAGCGAAGAGGACGACGGCAGCGACGAGTAAAGGCGCTCGAGGCTACTTTTGAAAGTCTTTAGGGACCCCGTCCACGGCGACATCTTTTTGCCCCGCGAGCTAGTAGAGCTCTTAGATACGGTAGAGATGCAGCGGCTGCGGGGGATCAAACAGCTGGGGACCGCCTCCTTAGTCTATCCGGGGGCGGTCCATACGCGTTTTGAACATAGCCTGGGGACTTGCTACCTAGTTTATGAGTTGTGGCGCGTCTTAGAGGAGGGCGGGGCGCGACTTAGGGAGGAAGAGCTCCTAGCCCTGGGGGCGGCCGCCCTGCTCCACGATGTGGGCCATATACCCTACGGCCATACTATAGAGGATGAGCGGCGCATCTTTGGACGTCACGACGGTCCGGAGAGGTTGCGCCACTTCCTGGGCGGGAAGGGGGATCTGGCCCGCCATTTGCAGCGCCTGGGGATCGCTTCCTCAGTGTGGGCTATCCTCCAAGGCGAGGCCCCCCAGCCCTGGCAGTCGGAACTTATTAGCGGAGTCTTTTGCGCCGATCTTCTCGATTATCTGGCCCGCGACGCCTTCTTCTGCGGACTCTCCCAAAATTACGACCGCCGTATCTTGCGCAGTCTGCGCCTCCACCAGGGCCACCTCTATTTAGAGTGCCAAAAGGAAGGGATCGTCCGCGAAGATCTAGTCTCTGAAGTTATTAATCTCTTGCGCTTGCGCTATTTCCTCACCGAACGGGTCTTCTTCCACCACACTAAGAGCGCTTCTGGGGCTATGATCTCTAAGATTATTGAGCGGGCCCTGGAGCTGGGACTCAAATTAGAAGATATTCTCCCCTTAGGCGACGAACGGCTCTTGACCCTAATCGATCTGCGCTGGGGTGAGGATCCGCTCATCCGCTCCTTACTCCAAGCCTTAGCTGCCCGCCAGATCTATAAGCGGGCTTACGTCCTCACTAGGCGCATCGGATCTTTGGCGGAGCGCCAACTGGTAGCCCGCTACCACGTCTCCTCCGCCTCCCGCCAGGCCGCCGAAGAGGAGTTGTGCGGGCTCCTCAACTTTAAACCGGGGGAACTGATAATCTACTGCCCCGCGGCCGAGATGCAGCTCAAAGAGGCGGAGGTCCTCATTAAGATCGATCCCCAAGGGCCGCGCAGCCTGGCCTCCCTTAAACTGCCTGAAGTAGAAGTCTTGCGCGAAAAGCACCGCAACTTGTGGCGCTTTTACGTCTTAGTGGCCCCCAAACGCCTCTCGCGTCTCAAAAAGATCTCCCAAGTCTGCGAGCGCTATTTCCAATTAGAGAATCATCTACCCGTGGTGCAAAGTTCACAACTCTATTTGGCGCTCTAATTAAATTAAATTCAACTAAAAAACCGAAATTTCGGCGTTTTGCACGGTCTTAATCTTCTTTAGAAATGTCTTAGAATTAACAACTTATTCAAGAAATCTCCCCAATTAAAATTTTTATTTGTGTATGATGGAGAGGAACCGAGGGGGAAATACTCAGGGAAAAAAGTAGGTATTGGTGGTTATGGGTTTAGGTAGTATTTCCGGCAGTTTCTCGCCGGCCGTCTGCACCATGCAACAGGGCGTCGAGGGACAGCGTCCCGAGGGTTCTACGCTTGGCAGTAAAGACGTCTTCGAGCGGGGCGAGAGCCAAGGGTTCGTTCAGGAACAGCAGTTCGCTAAGGCCGGACGGCTCTTCCAGAGCTGCGCCCAAGAGATGCAGCAGACCAACAAGATGATGGCCGCTTCCGAAGTGGAGTTGGAGTCGGTCAACATGTATCCCGACCGCAACGGTTACGATGAGAACTTCTTAGGGAAAGAGTTGCCCTTGCCTACCTTGGGCGATTCCGTGAAGGATCAGGTAGCCATGCGCACCGACAAGCCCAACGAGTCGGAGCTGACTTATACCAACTATTCGGTGGTCATGAATAAGGATCGCCGCCAGTGCTTCTACGCTATCTGCAATATCGATGGCTCCAGCTTGAGCAAGCCGAAGCGTTCCGGCGGTTGGAGTATCGACGGCCGTATCGCCCGCGAGCACCAGCTGGGCAACGAGGCTTATAAGGGCAATAACATCGATAAGGGGCACATGGTCCGCCGCTTAGATCCTTGCTGGGGCGACAACCCTGAGCTGGCTAGTCGCGACACCTTCAGCTATTGCAACGCCGCTCTGCAGCATGGCGGCTTAAACCAGAAAGAGTGGTTACAGCTGGAAGACCACGTTCTGGGTTCCTCCAAGGGTCAGAAGATGACCGTCATCACCGGGCCCATCTTCCGGGAAGACGATCCTTGGTTCGATAATAACGGTAAGATGCAAGAGCCGGAGCAGATCCCTCTCTCCTTCTTCAAGACCGTAGTTTGGGCTGACGATAATGGCGACTTGAAGAGCGCTTCCTTCATCTTGGACCAGGAGGATATTATCAAAGGCGACGGCCAGTTGGGTATCCAGTCCCAAGGCTTCGAGCCCGGCCGCTTCGAAATGTACCAGGTGCCTCAGAGTGAAGTCGAAGAACTGACCGACCTCCACTTTGGCGATATCGGCGACATCACCGAGAGCCGCATCCAGCTCAATGAGGATAATAACTTCACTCCCCAAGGGCTTTAGGTCACAGCGGCTTAGCCGCTAGGCCAATGCGGAATTCGGAATTCGTAATTGGGTTAGTGAGGAATTAGGTTGCCGTCGGGACGGAAGTTTCGGCGGCGATTTTAGTTTAATTCGGAATTAGGAATGCGGAATTCGGAATTTGTGGGGACGCGGCGGGAGAGGAGGTCGTGGTTCTAACTTTTGTTTCGGCGATGGGGTCAGGGCGAGACCGATTGGGAGAATGTCTGGCAGGTTCCGGGGGTGGCTTGGCTTGGGGGAAGGAGCAATTCGGAATTAGGGGTTGCCGCCTGGAGGCGGCAATTAGGAATTCGGAGTGCGTAATTCGGAATTTGTGGGGACGCGGCGGGAGGGGAGGTCGTGGCGCTAACTTTGGTTGCGGCGGTGACCTAAGGGCGAGACCGATTGGGGGAATGTCTGGCGGGTTCCGGGGGTAGCTTAGCTAGAGGGAAAATCGTCTTGGTGTGCGGGCGTCGGGTGTGTGGTTCAATTGGACAAACTTCCTAAAGACCTCATTCGGGCAATAGAACACAAATGAAGATTTGGATGCTAGAACCAAAGCGCAAAAAGGCAGTGAAACTGCCGACGATTCTTTCATATGCCAAGTTATTCCCTGATCTGTTAAGTCACTAGCAAGCAGAAACTTAATTCCGCATTACGCATTAAGCATTCCGAATTAGACTTAGCGCGGCGCGCGATGCGGTCCAATTGGACAAGCGTCCTAAAGACCTCCATCAAGTAACAGAACAAAAACTAAGAACTGGGCGCAACACCAAAGCGCCACAAAGGCAGTGAAACTGCCGACGATTCTTTCATATGCCAAGTTATTCCCTGATCTGTTAAGCTACTAGCAAGCAGAAATTTAATTCCGAATTCCGAATTACGAATTCCGCATTGCTTAGCCGCCGTCCCGGCGGCTAGCAATGCGGAATGGAGGCTCCGAAGGGCATGAGGGAGAGGCGGGCTATTTTGAAGGATTGTAGGCCGAAGGGGATGCCGATGATGGTGCAACACATTACTAAGCCGTTAGTTATAGCTACTAGGGCGATAGGCAGCCCGCCGAAGATGATCCATAAGACGTTAGCTACCGTCGAGAGGCTAGAATCCTCGCGGTAGACTACCTCCTTGCCGAAGGGGAAGAAGGTGAGATGGGCCAGCTTAAAACACTGGTAGCCTACGGGTAGGCCGACAATGCTAAGAGACCAAAGGGCCCCTATCACTACCCAGGAGAGCCCCTGCCAGAAGCCACAACAGATAAACCAGATCAGATTGAGTAAAATATTCATCGCTAGAATTTCCTCTCTTGGCAGATCCAGGCCGCTGGCCCCGGTGTTAATACCTAAAAATTATAGAAATTAGTCGTATCCCCTGTGCTGAAGGCATAGTGGTCGGTTGAGAGGGTGGTGTAGGTCGCGGTTCCCATCTCCACCCCCGCCTGGTTAGTGAGGATTATATGATAATCGACATTACCCTCTACTTTAGGGGGATAGCGCCTCAACCTTGTAAATAATTTGACCGCTTGGCCGCGAGCTTCGTTTTGATCTTGCATTGGGGCTGTGAGGTAGATCTCGCATGAATAGAGCCAGCAAGCTTGGGTATCGGTCAGTAAGAGAGTCACCTGGCGATCGGATAACATCTCTTTAAGATAAGCGCGCAAGAGCTTGACATTGCGCTCTTCTTGAGGACGCAACCAGGGCTGAGGTTCTCGCAAACCCTCCTCAAGCGTCTGGTTAGCTATCCGCTCTACCACGGCTAAACTGTCGGCATGGGGGGTGTGATCTGGCAACAATTTGTATTGCTGGTATTGGATAGAGATGGGGCTCAAGTTATCGAAAAAGCGGATCTGACTGGCTAGTTTGAGGGCATAATAGGGCTTCTCATGTTTTGCGTAAACGAAATTATTTAAATTCTCACGCTTATAACCTATCCAGAGAAGAGGGGTATTATTTTCGATGGCGGGTGAGGAGTAATAGAAGACAAAGTAGCGCGCTACATCCTTGTACTCCGAGAGGATCTTGGAGGTATGGAGTTCTCTTATAAGCTCCGCTTGGTTGGAACTGATCCCTTGCAGGGGGTCGGTGAAATCTCGGCTGAACATGTAAGGGGTACAAGTAACGCTGATCAAGGCCTGATCATCGAGAACCGTAGCTCCAGTGACTCCTAAGCCCAGTTCCAACAATTCCTTTTGGCAGGCCTGCTGGCGACTATAGATGTGCTGATAAAACTGATCGTAGGCTATCTCCTCCGGGCTGCGCTGGTCCGGCTCTTCTTCTTCTTCTACCTCTTGGGTTAGCGTCACGGCGGAGCTCGTAGAGCTAGGCTCGCTAGTAGTAGAGTCGAGCCGCTCCTTATTAGGAGTGAGGATGACGAGGGCTACAAAGAATAAAAAGAAGACGAGACAGCCCGAACAGCAGCAGTTAGGCGACTCGAAACTGCGGCCGCAATGGGGGCAGAGGTTACCTACCTCCTGCGTCTCCTGATGGCAGTGAGGACAGCGCTTAGACTTTTGGCCGCCGCTAAAGATAAGCGGAATATCGCTCCAGGTCCAGGAGCTAGCGTAGCTAGACCAGATGGATGAGCTCCCCGAAGTCGCAGCCCTGGGGCGGGTGGAAGAGGGGATATGGGGAACTTCCCTAGCCGCTTGGCGCATAGGTTCGCCACAGTGGGGACAAGCCTTGGCGTTGCGAGAGACCTTGCCTCCACAGACTGGACAGGAAGTTAAGAGAGTAGAAGTAGGGGAAGGATCCATAATTTATAAACCTATCCTTAAGCGCAAGATCCGATAATGAAGAAGAGAAAAACGATGACGCAGCCGGCGCCTAAGCAGTTGGCGACATCGCTGGGCCCTTTAATTACTTTGTTGCCACAGTAGGGACAGACCTTAAAGTCGGGGACGATGCTCTTATGGCAATAGTAGCACTTGCAATCCTGGGCTTTACTGGCCGCCAGAGCCTCCAGTTGGGCGACCTGCTCCTCCTCGCGAGCCGCTTGGCGGCGAGCGAAGTCATTTAAACCCGCCGCCCCAGGGTTAGGTTCGCCACAGTGGGGACAGATGGGAGCATTTTTGGAAACGCGCTCCTGACAGATAGGACAAGTGGTCATATCCTTGTAGCGACTCATAAACTCTACTCTCCTTAGTGAGGACTCCTTGGCGAGCTCCAGTATACCACTAGTTTCTTAAAAATTAAAGTCAATTACATTTCATGAAAGTTGCAATATTAGACTTTTTTTATTTAACTGTCCAAATATTAGTATGACAAATATAGGGTTGGCGTCTACTCCTAAACTAAGTTGGCGCTCGCTATGGCAGGGCCTGGGCTCGCTCTGTTAAAGGCTCCAGGCGGTCTAGCTCCCTCAAGGGCGACTAGTCCAAATTCTAGGAGGCGCGATTTCTGAGATCCGTCAATAGAAGGAAGAAATATGAGTAGTCAGACTAATCCCAGCCCCGCGGAGAGTACCTCCCCGCACGCCACTAACTTTATTCGCAATATCATCGAAGAAGATTTACAGAGCGGTAAACATAAGACGATCGTCACCCGTTTCCCACCCGAGCCTAATGGTTACTTGCACGTGGGCCATGCTAAGGCCATCTGCTTAGATTTCGGCTTAGCGGAAGATTATCACGGGACTTGCCACCTGCGCATGGACGATACTAACCCCGGCAAAGAGGAACCCGAATATATCGAAGCTATCAAGAAGGATGTCCGCTGGTTGGGCTTCGATTGGGGCGAGAAGGTCTACTGCGCCTCCGATTACTTTGACCAGCTCTACGAGTTCGCCGAGCGGCTCATCCAAAAGGGTAAAGCTTACGTCGACGATTCGACCCCCGAAGAGATCCGCGCAGGGCGCGGGACCCTCACCGAGCCCGGAGTCAATAGCCCCTATCGCGAGCGCTCCATAGAGGAGAATTTAGACCTCTTCCGCCGTATGCGGGCGGGCGAATTCCCCGACGGGGCTAAAGTCTTACGGGCCAAGATCGACATGGCCCACCCCAATATCGTGATGCGCGACCCCACCCTCTACCGCATCCGCCACCAGACGCACCCCCACACGGGTGATAAGTGGTGTATCTACCCCATGTACGATTTTACCCACTGCCTCTCTGACTCCATTGAAGGGATCACCCACTCGCTCTGTACCTTAGAGTTTGAGAATAACCGACCTCTCTACGACTGGGTCTTAGAGGAGGTGGGCGTAGAGTGTAGGCCTCGTCAGATCGAATTCTCGCGCCTCAACTTAGAGTCGGTCATCGTCAGTAAGCGCAAGCTCTTGCAATTAGTCAAAGAGGGGCGCGTCAATGGTTGGGACGATCCGCGTATGCCCACCTTAGCCGGAATGAGGCGTCGGGGCTATACCCCCGAATCGATTCGCCTCTTCTGCGAGCGCATCGGCATCAGTAAAGCGGAGAACTGGATCAGTTACTCCCTCTTCGAGCAGGCCGTCCGCGACGACTTGAATCCCAAAGTACCCCGGGTTATGGCCGTCTTGAGGCCCCTTAAAGTGGTCATCGATAACTACCCCCAAGATCAAGTCGAAGAGTTCGAGGCCCCCTACTTCCCCGACGATCCGCCCAAGATGGGCTCCCGACTCCTGCCCTTCACCCGGGAGATCTATATTGAGCAAGAGGACTTTATGGAGGATCCGCCGCCCAAGTTCTTCCGCTTAGCCCCTGGCCGCGAAGTGAGATTGCGTCGGGCCTATATTATTAAGTGCCAATCAGTAGTTAAAGATGAGACGGGGCGAGTTATCGAAGTCCACTGTACCTACGATCCCGAGACTAAGGGCGGCAACGCTCCCGACGGACGCAAGATCAAAGGGACCTTACACTGGGTCTCCGCCACCCACTCCCTGCCCTGCGAAGTGCGCCTCTACGATCGCCTCTTTGCCGTCGATCATCCCGCTACCCGCGAGGATGTCAACTTCCTCGACGAGCTCAACCCCAACTCCTTAGAGATCTTAAAGGAGGCGCGAGTAGAGAAGAGTATGGCCGGGACCCCCGCCCAGCGCTGGTTCCAGTTCGAACGGAGCGGTTACTTCTATACCGATCCCGATACCGATGCCCAGCATTTAGTCTTTAACCGCGTCGTCACCCTCAAAGATACGTGGGCCAAGATCGTCCAGGCCGGGAAGGGACGCGCCTAAAAGGCCTAACGACCCTCTAACTCTACACTTATAGCTAAGAGGAGGTGATTAGAGCCCTTATTAAAGAGCTCCGATCGCCTCTTCCGCTCTTTTCGGGAGGTATTTATGCGCATCACATTCCGCCGCGGGGCGCTCTGGGGGATCTCTTTAGGGCTCTTCCTCAGCTTAGGCTTGTCCCCCCTGCCGGCCCAAACGAGCTACCAGATCGGGAATTATGAACTCAGCGTCGACGAAGCTCAAACCTCTAATAATGGGGTCCAAGTCACTTGGGATGGAGCCAGCCAGACCCTGACCGTCACCTACCTCAACGAAGGCGATTTTTTCACGCTGCCCGATCCCCAAGCGCCCCAAGGGACGCGGCTCCTCAAAGCCGACCTCCAAGGGACCTATCGGCCCGTAGCTGGGGTAGAATGTCGCATCTTAGAGGCCGCCCAGCCCCGCCAAGGGGAGGTGGGAGAGGCGGGACCCGGACCCCACTACGCTAGTCTCGTCCTGGGCTTCTATAAAGGGGACGACCCCTACGCCTTCGCCGAGGGGGGCGATTACGCCGTCGACTTCGACATCCCCGCCGGGACCTTACACCATAAGAGTATGCCCGACCAGCCCTTTAAATTCTCTATTCCGCGCTCCCAATTTAGTTGGCAGAAGGCCTCCGACTGGGCCCAAGGGGACCTTTTCGAAGCGGAGAAGAATAATCTCATTCCCCCCGTCCTGCAGGGAGCCGACCTCACTAAAGCTATCAACCGGGCCGAATTTGCCGCTATCTGCGTGCGCCTCTACGAAGCCCTCTCCGGGCGCCAAGCTATCGAGCCGGTCGATAATCCCTTCCGCGATTGCCAGGACCCCGACGTCCTCAAAGCCTACCATCTGGGGGCCGTTGAAGGGACCTCCCCCACTACCTACTCCCCCCAAGCGATCCTCAACCGCGAACAGGCGGCTACTATGCTCACCCGAGTCTTCAAAAAAGTTGCCCTTCTCGATTGGAGCTTAGCTACCGACTCCTACTATACTCTGGAGTTCCCCCAACCCCAGCCCTTCGCCGATGAGGAGGCTATCTCGCCCTGGGCCCGCCAGAGCGTCCACTTTATGGTAGCTTGTAAGATCCTGCGCGGCTTAGAGGGCAACCGCTTCGCTCCCCGCAACCTCACCCCCCAAGAGGAGAAATGGGGCTGGGCCAACGCCACCCGCGAACAGGCCCTGCTCATCGCCATGCGTATCGTCCAGAATCTCAAGAACTCTATCCCCTCCCACCCCACCTCGACCTTCAAAGTGGAGTGAGAGAGTCTTTAACTTGAGGACTACCGCCTAATGGGGCTCCCGACAGTAACAGGGGGCCCCGGGCTCTATGTGGGCGATCATCTTGTAGATGAGATCGCGGACCTTATGGTTATTAGCTTTAAAGACCTGGAAGACTTCCGCGCTGGAGACCGCCTCCGCCACCCCGGCTATACCCGCGTCGTAATCGGTAATAAGCGAGATATTGACGTAACAGATGCCCTTCTCGCGAGCTAAATAGGCCTCGGGATAGCCGGTCATATTGACTACCGTCCAACCCATACTCTTGAACCAGTCGCTCTCCGCCTTAGTCGAAAAGCGCGGGCCCTGGATGACGACCATCGTGCCCCGCTCGTGGACCTCAATCCCCAACTCCTTAGCGCAAGAGACCGCCAAAGAACGCAGAGTAGGACAGTAAGGCTCGGCTCCGGCCAGATGGACTACGTTGGGACCCTCAAAGAAAGTATCCGCTCGCCCCCAAGTGCGATCGACATACTGGTCGCAGATCACAAAACTGCCCGGCTTGACCTCTAATTGCAGGCTACCTGCCGCACAAGGGCCGATAATCGTCTTGACCCCCAAGGCCTGCATGGCCCAAATGTTGGCTCTATAAGGGATCTGGGAGGGCGCTAAATGGTGGTCCGCTCCGTGACGCGGTAAGAAGGCCACCCGCTTGCCCGCGATCTCTACCAAAGAGAGACGATCGCTAGGGGCGCCGTAAGGGGTATCGATAGCCACGCTCTGACAACCGTCCTGCAGCGAATAGAAACCGGAACCGCCAAAGACCCCAATCTCCGCTTGGGGTAAGTGAGAATTGGACACGCTAAAGACCTCCAACCGAGACTAATAAAAAAGCCCGGCCCCTAACTGAAGCGACCGAACTTTAGTGGTGGACGAGAACGGACTCGAACCGCCGACCCCCTGCTTGTAAGGCAGGTGCTCTAACCAACTGAGCTACTCGTCCAAAAAAGAAGGAGTCCGCTTGCACCAGGAATTCTAAACACAAGAGAACTTCCCCTCTAAGTATATTGGTAGCCCGGACGGGAATCGAACCCGCGATCTCCGGCTTGAAAGGCCAGCGTCCTAAACCGCTAGACCACCGGGCCACATCTACTTTTTCTACGCCAGACAATTGTGGTGGGCCCACCTGGGTTCGAACCAGGGACCAATTAGTTATGAGCCAACTGCTCTAACCGCTGAGCTATGGGCCCCTCTGGCCGGAGCATTGTAGCATAAGTTTTTTCTCTTTGCAACACTCTTTGCCGCTTTAGGCGGCAAAGAGTGTTGCAAAGAGAAAAATTCGGAATTAGGAATTCGTAATTCGTAATTGGGGGTGCGCGGCTGGGGGTGAGGTTATGGCTTTAACGTTAGCTTTGGCGGTGACTTAGAGGCGAGGTGGCGGGGACTTAATGGCTTGCTGATTCCGATAGGCACTTGGCTTGGGAGAAAATCGTAAGAGATGTGCGGCGCGGGGCGCGCCGCGGTCCAATTGGACAAGCACTCTAAAGACCTTTATCAGAGAACAGGACACAAATAAAGATCTGGACGTCCGAATCAAAGCGCAAAACCAAAGTCCCAAGAAGGCAGTGAAACTGCCAGCGATTCTTCCAGAAGACTAGCTATTTTCGGATCCGCCAAGCCATTAACAAGCGCCCTTTAATTCCGAATTACGCATTCCGAATTAGATTAAGTCTGAAATTTAAAAAAAAGGCAATATGTGGGGAGTATTTTTGGCTTAGTATAGGGAACAGATTAAGGATTTATAACTTAGGGGCGAGGGGCCAGGAGGCTTATTAATTTTATGAATATTTCTTCCCTTCCCAGTATGTTTAGCGCGCCTGTGGAGCTGCCGGTCTGTGATATGACCGTTGAGCAGGGGCAGGCGGCGCTGAAGGGCTTGGACGTCTTCGGAGTCGGCGTCCACGATGTGGCGGACAGTCTGATAGACAGAGGGGCTTGCAAAGAGAAAGATCTCACCGTTTTGGTAGGTACTCCCGGCGGCGACCAGGTGGCCGTTAGCCAAGAGGGCGACAATCTGGTAGTCGATATGAACGGCCAGCGCCACGTCTTCTCTTCCGAGGAGGCTAAGGGTCTCATCATCGCCACCGGCGCGGGCGACGACAAGGTTTCCACTAAGGGCAAGGTGGACTTGCCTTTACACGTGGCGGCCGGGACGGGTAACGATAATATCCGCGGCGGCGCGGGCGACGACATCTTAGTGGGCGGCATGGGCAACGACTTCGTGGCCGGCAATGGCGGCCGCGATCTCATCTTTGGCGACTTCCGGCCCCGTCAGATCTTGCGCGAGATTGGCGGTTCCGATACGCTCATCGGCGGTTTAGGGGCCGACCAGCTCTATGGCGGCGGCGGCGACGATATGATCTATGGCGGTCTGCGCGCTCCGGCGGACGATAAGGCGCCCGATCTTTTGCGCGGCGGTTGGGGTCAGGATGTGCTCCATACCGGTCATGGCGACGATGCCGACGGCCAGGCGGAGGTCGATTCCGTCTACCAGAACGGTTATATTATCTCCCACGGCTAGTTAGGAGGAGCGCCTCTAAGCTAGGAGCCTATGGCCCTTCAGAGCTTGAAGGGTCATTTTTTATTGCCTTGGCGGGTGGAGGTCGCTAAAATTGGAGGCTATGGAGCAGAACGCTATACCCTTCCAGTTGCGCTCGCCCTTCCCCGCGCGGGGCGATCAGCCCCAAGCGATTGAGAGTTTAACGCGCAGTATAGAGAGCGGCCGCCGCTTTACTACCCTCTTGGGGGCTACCGGTACGGGCAAGACCTTTACTATAGCTTCGGTTATCGCCCGCCTCAATCGCCCCGCTTTGGTGATTAGTCCCAATAAGACCTTGGCGGCCCAGTTGGCGGCTGAGTTTCGCGAGTTCTTTCCGGAGAATGCGGTCGAGTATTTCGTCTCCTACTTCGATTACTACCAGCCTGAAGCTTATATCCCCCAGACGGATAGTTACATCGAAAAGGATTCCGCCCTCAACGCCGAGATCGACCGCCTGCGCCATTCGGCCATTCAGGCCGCGATGCAGCGCCGCGATACGCTCTGCGTGGCTTCCGTCTCCTGTATCTACGGTTTAGGGAATCCCGAAGATTATAAGTTTATGCTCTTAGTCTTCCGCCCCGGCGAAGAGTTCGATCGCGAGTGGCTCTTGCGCCGCTTGATCGAGATGTACTATCAGCGTACCGATATTCTCGATTACGGGACCTTCCGCTTTAAGGGAGAGGTCTTAGAGATCCATCCCGTCGATGAAGAGCGCGTCTACCGCATCGAATTCTTTGGGGAAGAGGTCGAGCGCATGAGCGCTTTAGATCCCCTCACCTTAGAGGTGGTAGCTACCCCCGAGCGGATCGTCATCTGTCCCGCTAAAGCTTACGTCTTGCCGGGCGACAAGATGGCACAGGCCCTAAATTCTATCCGCCAAGAGTTGGAAGAGCGTCTAGTCGAGTTGCGCTCCGAGGGCAAGCTCTTAGAGGCCCAGCGTTTAGAGCAGCGCACCCTTTACGACTTAGAGGTTTTAGAGGAGCTAGGCTACTGCAACGGGATTGAGAATTACTCGCGCCATCTGACGGGCCGCCAGGCGGGGGAGCCCCCCTACACCCTCTTAGACTATTTCCCGCGCGACTTTGTGGTCTTTATCGACGAGTCCCACGTAGCCGTGCCCCAGCTTAAGGGGATGTTGGCTGGAGATAGGGCCCGCAAAGATACCTTAGTCAAATACGGTTTCCGCCTACCCTCCGCCTACGACAATCGCCCCCTCTCCTTAGATGAGTTCTGGCAGAAGGTGGGCCAGGTGGTCTTTATGAGCGCTACCCCCGGCCCCTTTGAGTTGGAACATTCGACCCTCATCGTCGAGCAGATTATTAGGCCCACCGGTTTAGTCGATCCCGAGGTCGTGGTCCGTCCCATAGCGGGCCAGATCGAAGATCTGGTAGGCGAGATCCGCGAACGCAGCGCCCGCCAGGAGCGGGTATTGGTGACTACTCTCACTAAGAAGATGGCCGAGGAGCTGACGGAGTATCTGACCGGCCTCAATATCAGGGTCCGTTACTTGCACTCTGAGATCGATACTTTAGAGCGCATCGAGATCTTGCGCGACTTGCGTCTGGGCCATTTTGACGTCTTGGTAGGTATCAACCTCTTGCGCGAGGGTTTAGACTTGCCCGAAGTCTCTCTGGTGGCCATTCTCGACGCCGATAAAGAAGGCTTCTTGCGCTCTACGACTAGTCTCATCCAGACTATAGGGCGCGCGGCTCGCAACGTGAGCGGGAGGGTGATCCTCTATGCCGACCAAGTGACCCAGTCGATGGAGCGGGCTATCGAAGAGACCGCCCGGCGGCGGTCCATCCAGTTGGCCTATAACCGTGAGCACCATATCGAGCCCCAGACGGTCCATAAGGCTATTAAAGATATTTTGGGGATGGTGGGGGCGCCCGCCCCGCGCGGGGAGGAGGGTAGCTCTAAGCGGGAAGCTTCCTCCAGTTTGGCCCCTATCTTAGACTCCGAGCAGCGAGCCCAGCTGGGAATAGAGGAGTTGCGCCAACTCATTAGCCAAGTAGAGGGGGCCATGTTGCAGGCCGCCCAAGATATGGAATTTGAGACGGCGGCCGCCTTGCGCGACCAGATGTATTCGCTCAAGCGCCAACTCCAGAGCGTCTTGGAGGGGATGCCGGTAGCGGCCGCCTTGGAACTGGCCGAGCAGATGGGGGAGACGCCCCGCCGAGGGCGGCCCAAGGGGAGGGATCAGAGGAGAACAGATGGCCTTAGAAGAGATAATCATCAAAGGGGCGCGCGAAAATAATCTGCGCAATATAGATTTAGTCTTGCCCCGCCATAAGTTGACGGTCGTGACCGGCCTTTCCGGTTCGGGCAAGTCCTCTTTAGTCTTTGATACGATCTACGCCGAGGGGCGGCGGCGCTATATGGAGTCCCTCTCCGCCTACGCGCGCCAATTTTTAGGGCGCTTAGATAAACCGGACGTCGATAGCGTAGAGGGCCTCTCTCCTGCGGTCTCTATCGACCAGAAGGGAACCTCCACTAACCCCCGCTCTACGGTGGGGACGGTGACCGAGATCTACGACTACTTGCGCCTCCTCTACGCCCGGGTGGGCCATCCCCACTGCCCCCAGTGCGGGCGGGAGATCGCTCCCCAGAGTTTAGACCAGATTGTCGAGGCCATTATGGCCCACCCCGAGGGTACGCGCTTCAACATCTTGGCCCCCTTAGTGCGCGGGCGCAAGGGTCAGTTCCATAAACTCTTGCGCGAGACTTTAGACCAAGGCTACAGCCGAGTGCGGGTGGACGGGGAGTTGATCCGCTTAGAAGAGGAGGAACTGCCCCAATTAGAACGCTACGTGCAGCACAATATTGAGATCGTAGTCGATAGGGTGAGCGTCAAACCCTCCGCCCGCCATCGCATCGCCGAGTCGGTAGAGTTGGCCTTGCAATTGGGGCAGGGGGTAGTGATCTTAGAAAACTTGGCGGGCGGAGAACAGCTCTATAGCCAAAATTTAGCCTGCCCTCCCTGCGGCCTCTCCTTTGCCGCTTTAGAGCCGCGCCTCTTCTCCTTTAACTCCCCCTTCGGCGCCTGTCCCGAGTGCGCCGGGTTAGGCTTTATCTCTAAGTTGGACCTGCAATTGGTCGTTCCCGACCCCAGTCTCAGCTTGCGGGAGGGGGCGTTGGCTCCCTGGGGTAAGCCCATCCACTCCTTGCGCTACCATATGCGCGAGACCTGGTTTTGGAGCCAGTTGGAGCGCCTGGCGGAGGCGGGTTACGTTAACTTAGATACCCCCTGGCGCGATCTGCCCCCGGCGCAGCGCGATTTAGTCTTATATGGGAGTAAAGACTCCCCCTACTTGCCTCCCTTTGCCGGGGCTCTGCCCATCTTAGATAAGCGCTACCAGGAGAGCGACTCCGATTGGGCTTTAGAGGAGTTGGGCCGCTATAGGGTGACGGAGCCCTGTAGCGCCTGCGGGGGGAGCCGCTTAAAGGCCGAGGCCCGGGCGGTGGAGGTAGGGGGCACGACCTTGCCGGCGCTTTGCAATTACTCTTTACATAAGGTCCAGGAGTGGCTCGAGGGTTTGGAGTTGCCCGCCCGGGAGGAGGCTATCGCTAATCTCATCTTGCGCGAGTTGCGCGGTAGGGTCCATTTCCTCAATAATGTGGGCTTAGATTATCTGAGTTTAGGGCGTCAGGCGGCCACCCTCTCGGGGGGCGAGGCCCAGCGCATCCGTTTAGCCACCCAGATCGGTTCGGGGCTAGTGGGGGTCCTCTACGTCTTAGACGAGCCCTCTATAGGCCTCCACCAGCGGGATAATGAGCGTCTCTTAGAGACTTTGCGCTCTCTGCGCGATTTGGGTAATACCTTAATCGTGGTGGAGCACGACGAGGAGACGATTCGGGCGGCCGACCATATCGTCGATATTGGGCCGGGGGCGGGTATCCACGGGGGCCGGGTGGTGGCTCAGGGGAGCTTAGCCGACATTATGGCCGCCCCCCAGTCGCTGACGGGGGCTTATTTGAGCGGTCGCAAGCGGGTAGAGCGCCCCTTAAAGCGGCGGCCGGGCAACGGTCAGGAGTTGGTCCTCTACGGTTGCGCCCAGAATAATCTCAAAGATTTAGAGGTCCACATCCCCTTAGGGATGATGGTGGGGGTAACCGGGGTCTCCGGCTCGGGCAAGAGCACTTTAGTCAATGAAGTCTTATACAAGAATTTGGCCCAGCATTTAGGGTTGCAAGTCGAAAATCCCGGCCGCTGCCAGCGGATAGAGGGTTTAGAGAATATCGATAAGTTGATCGTTATCGACCAGAGTCCCATCGGGCGCACCCCGCGCTCTAATCCCGTCACCTACACCGGGGCTTTCGACGCCATCCGTTCCCTCTTGGCGGCTACTCCCGAGGCCAAGATGCGCGGTTACGCTCCGGGGCGCTTCTCCTTTAACGTCAAGGGCGGGCGCTGCGAGGCCTGCCAGGGGCAAGGGATCTTAAAGATCGAGATGAACTTTTTACCCGACGTCTTCGTACCTTGCGAGGTCTGTCACGGCCAGCGCTACAATCGCGAGACTTTGGAGGTCCGCTTTAAGGGGCGCAACGTGGCCCAGATCTTGGAGATGACCGTAGAGGAGGCCTTAGATTTCTTCCTGCACCATCCCAAGATCAAGAGCCGCCTGCAGACCCTCTACGATGTGGGCTTGGGCTACTTGCGTCTGGGGCAGGCGGCTACGACCTTATCGGGGGGCGAGGCCCAGCGGGTCAAATTAGCTACGGAATTGGCGAAACGGACGGTGGGGCGCACGCTCTATATCTTAGACGAGCCTACCACGGGCCTCCACTTTGAGGATGTCTCTCGTCTGATGGCCGTCTTACAGCGCTTAGTGGAGGCGGGCAGTTCGATGGTCATTATTGAGCACAATTTAGAAGTCATTCGCGGCTGCGATTGGCTCATCGATTTGGGGCCGGAAGGGGGAGAGCGGGGGGGCGAGATTGTAGCTTGCGGTACTCCGGAAGATCTGGCCCGCCATCCCGCCTCCTGGACGGGTCGCTATTTGGGGTTAGATTAGGAGCTAAGGAGCCTTTAGTAATGGAGAGATGGATATTAGTAGGAAGCTTAGGTTGTTACTTATGGTTGGGAGCCTTGGGAGCGCAGGCCGCCCCGGCGGAGGAGCCAGCTACCCCTACCTCCTGGGCTACGCGCTTTGAGGTCCAATTTTATACGCCCAGCGGGGTCAACGCTCCCATCGTAAATCCTACCCCCGACCAATCCTTTTTGCGCCCCTACTTCCGCTTAGTAGAGGTCTTGGACCCCCACGTCTTCCCCAACACCCCGCGGGGGGCGATTGGTAAATTTATGGCCCTGACCCAAGATTATTCGGGCGAATTGTGGAACTTGATCACCTTCGCTAACCAGAAGGAGATCGTAGATACTATGGTGGACACCTGGCTCCAGAGCCATCCGGAGGCCAAGGTCAACCGCAAGTTAGTAGAGGCTACTATCCGCTCCCTCTTTGAGAAGAACGATAGTCAAGTGGCCCAGAGTTTCTGGCGGGCCTATATCAACATCTCATTTAAATTCCCCCACCGTTTACCCGACTTGAGCGGGGTGCCGGAGAGCTCTACGAAGGATCATTTAGTAGTGGGAGTAGCCGGACGCCAGTTCTACTTACAGAGGGAAGAGGGGATCTGGAAAATAGACATTATTAAGTCGGAGCCCCGTCCTCAGCCCTAGTTTAAAAATTGGCTTAGATAGGCTACACTGAGCCCATAAGTTGGGCGAGGGCCGTTATTTAGTAGGCTCCGCTCCAGACTGGGAGGCGAGGTTATGGCGCGAGTCTGGCGACTATTGCTAGTCCTAATCTTACTGGCGGGGAGCTTGGGCTGCGGGCTCTGGGACGACGATAAATTGAGCCTCGAAGAAGAGAAGGTCTTAGCCGCCTATAAGGGGTTCTACGAGGCCTTAGAGCGGCGCGACGGTAAGGCCTGGGAGATGTTGAGCGATTACAGTAGGCGCGAGATCGTCAAGAAGCTCTCCACTACTATGGTCGAGAAGTTACTGGAAGAAGATAGCTCGATGAAGAATCGTTTCGATGTAGACGATCTCCGTCAATTGCAGGACGAGTTGAATCGCGATTTTAGCGATAGCCAAAGCGAGTGGGGGCGGCTCTTCTGGAACCAGGCCTATCAGACGTTCTTCTCCGATCTCGCCTCCTGGCGTCCCGACGAGGCGCGCGTAGAGATTAGGCCTCCGGAAGTAGAGGGCATGGCCCCCAAGGTAGCCGAGGTCTGGATCTTGCGCTCTAAAGAAAAAAAGAAGAAGAGATACCGTCGCCGCAAGAGCCTTATGCGCCTCTTCTCTTCCTCTGAGAATAAAGAGGAATGGAGCGGCAAGCTGATGATTCGCGAGGGTCGAGAGTGGAAGGTAGGCCTCATCGAAACCTTGGAAGAGGCCCGCGAGAGCTCTAAAAAGGGCGAATTGAGCGGTAAGTATCGCTAAAGATAGGGCAGGGAGGCGAGAGTGATGGCTAACTTAAAGCGCCGAATGGGGCTCTATCTAGGGGTAATCTGCCTCTTACTTTTTAGTAGCGGGGCCCTCTCCGCCCAAGAGGAGGTCCAGCGGGAGGTGTGGCTGACCTTCCGCCAATTCCACGATCTAGCCGCTAACGGTCAGCCCCGAGCGGAGGCCTTTATTACCCGCTATAGTCGGGGGGTAATTATCCGCGATAGCGCCTCTTTGATGTTAGCCCAAGGCTTCATTAAGCCCCAAGACCGGGGCCGGGTAGAGGCCCAGATAGGCGAGTGGTTGAGCGACTACCAGAGCCAATTCGCCCTAGAACTTTGGGGCGCCCTCTCGCCCGCCTTTAAGGAGTTCCAATTAGATAAGCCCCGGATCGAGATCGAGGGGGAGCGGGCTTTGATCCATTTCCAGCGCAACGGCCAACCCGCCCAAATAGAAATGTTGCGCGAAGGGCAGGGCTGGAAGGTGGGCATGATGGAATATCTCCAAGGTCCTTAGAATTTTAGTGAGGATTATAGAGCGCGAGGAGGAGCCATAAATGCGCAGACTATGGATTTTAGCGATCGCCACTCTCTTATTATTGGGGGCCGCCGGCGCCCAACTGGTAGCTAGCCCGCGCGATCCGGTAGCGCCACTCTACGATCGCAAGAAAGTTATCTCCGACTGGAAGAAATTCTACGACCGCAGCCGCCTGGGCTCCACTAGAGCTTGTTTCTATATGACCGAACACGCCCAGCAGACGATGGCCAATATTTTGGTGCAGACGATGGTGGAAGACGGGCTCTTAGAGGAGCGCCATCGGGCCACGGCGGAAGCTTCGATGTTTAAGGATTTGGGCCGCGACTCGAATCAGTTCGTAATTCGCTTCTGGCATAGTTACGGCAAGGTCATCGCCCCCCTCTACGAGGGGGATATCCTCTGCGACATTCAGCAGGGGGTTGCGACCTTAATTATTGAGAGCGATTTTGGTCCGCGCACTTACTACTTGCGCCAGGTAGAGGGGATCTGGAAGGTAGACGAGATCCTCAACTTAGAAGAGGAGATTGGAGAGAGACGCCATGGGAATAGGGAGATTCGTTAAGGGAGCGAGCTTAGTCTGGCTCTTACTCTTGGGATTCTGTTTCTTAGGGACGGGTAGCGCCCAGGCCCAGAACTTTACCGGTCCGGAAGCTAAGGTCTGGGAGGCTTTGCAAAAGTTTAAGCAGTACGGCTCCCAAGGCTCTCCCCAGGCGGGGCTCTATCTCAGTAAGCGCAGTTACGAGATCTTGACCCAGCTCTTACTGACCCAGGCCATGGCCCAGGGGAGTATTACCGCCGCCGAAGCGGAGCAGAATAGGGAGAGCCTGACCGCCGAGTTGCAGCGCCCCGACAGCCCCTTAGCTAAGGATCTCTGGAAGCATATGGCCCAGCTGACGGGCGACTTGGAGTACGATAATCCGGCTATCTCCATCGCTCCCGGCGGCCAAGAGGCGACTATCTACGAGCGCGACAACCCCAGCGAGGCCCTCAAATTCTTTAATGAGGGCGGCTGGAAGTTGGGCCTATTCGAATCGGTCACCGATATGATGGGGACCTTACAGAACCGCTAATTAACTCCAGACCCCGGGCAGAGGGGTAGCGCACTGGGAGCAGATCCCCTCTCCCTTTAAGCCCGGGAGCGAGATGCCGCCTAAGGAGCGCTCGATTAAGGCCTGACCGCACTTAGCGCAGAAGGTAGTCTGGCCGCCGGGGTCGTGGATATTGCCCGTATAGACATAATGGAGACCTTCTTCTAAAGCCAGCTGGCGGGCGCTAATGAGCGTCTGGGCTGGGGTGGGAGGGAGGTCTTTTAATTTGTAGGCCGGATGGAAGGCGCTCAAGTGGAGGGGGGTATGCGCCCCCAGCTCGTCCCTAATCCAGCGGGTTAAGGCCTTAATCTCCTCCGGGGAATCGTTGAGGGTGGGGATAATTAAGGTCGTCACCTCTAACCAGCAAGAGGTTTGGCGGCGGATATAGCGCAGAGTCTCTAAGACTACCTCTAAATCGGCTTGGCAGTAGCGCTTATAGAAGGCGGGATTAAAAGATTTAAGATCGATATTGGCCCCGCGCATGGCCCCAAAAAGCTGGGCCCGGGGTTGGGGATTAATAAAACCCGCGCTAACCGCCACCGAGTAGATCCCGGCTTCTCGGGCTAAATGGGCGCAATCTAAGGCGTAGTCGGCCCAGATGACGGGATCATTATAAGTATAGGCGATACTGGGGCAGGCGTAACGCTGGGCTAGGGCTACTACCTGGCGCGGGGGGAGGGGGACCCCCAGTTCTTGGGGGGCGCGGTTCTTACTCAAGTGGGAGTTTTGGCAGAAGAGGCAGCCCATATTGCAGCCCAGCGTACCTAAGGAGAGGATGGGGCTGCCCGGCAGGAAGTGGTAGAGGGGCTTCTTCTCAATGGGATCGATCGCTACCCCGGAGGCTATACCGTAGGAGGTATTGACGATCTTCTCCCCCTCGCGGGCCCGAATAAAGCAAAAGCCGCGCTGGCCGGGGGCCAAGGTACATTGGCGCGGGCAGAGGGTACAGGTTAGCTTATCTCCGCTGGCGGGGCGCTGCCAGAGGTAAGCGCTGGTTGGCTCTTGGGTAAGTTGCGACATAGTAAAGCCCCTCTCTGTGAAGCCCCGATGGGAAATAGGATGGGCCCCACCTAGGTCTCCATTATAACCTGTAAGTGGGGCCCTGGGGAGTTAGAAGATCCAGGTATACTTAGCTTCTAAGGTCTCCAAGAGCTTGTGACAGTCGGGACAGCACTGGCCCTTATCTAAGTCCAGCTGGCGCTCGCTGCCGGGGCCGCCCAGCCTAATCCAGTACTGGCGGGGGCTCAGGCGATAGAAGCCCGGCAGATCGCTCCCTTGGAACTCCTCTAAGGTGGCGAATAAGCTCAACTTAGAGCGGTAAGGATCGCCCTCGTAAGGACAGAAGACGGTGCAGTTGCCGCAATAGTTGCACATCTGGTCGAAGTGGATGAGCACCGGCTGGGCGATACCCTCCACGGGGATAGACATGTAAGCTCGGTTGGGACAGGACTGGAGGCAGTTCTCGCAGACCGTCTGGCAGCTCAAGCAGCGCTCCTTCTCTTTGGCCGCCTGGAAGTAGTACTGCAGGAGGCCGCGCTTGGCGCTAACTTCGGCCGCCGAGCTGTAGGCGGCGGTGGGGATTGTATAGGCGTAAGGGCCGACGATAGCTTGGGCTACCTTCAGGGCGTCGGCGATCCCCTCGACTACCGTCGCCGGACCGCTTTGAGCGTCGCCAATGACAAAGACCTTCTCTTGGCTCAGACTCTCTAAGTTCTGGTCCAGGGCGGCGTAACCTTGGGCGTTTAACTCTAAGCCTTGGGCTTGGAAGTAAGCGCTATCTACCTTCTCGCCTACGGCGGCGATCAGTTGGTCGCAGGCCAAAGTTACCCGCTCTTCGGTGGGCTCGGGGCGCTGGCGACCGGAGGCGTCGGGGGCGCCCAAGACCATCTTTTGGCAGAGGAGTTGGCCCTCGCTCCAGCTTAAGGGACTGAGCAGCTCGGCAAACTCCACCCCTTCCTGGAGGGCCAGCTCTAACTCTTCCTCATCGGCGGGCATATTGCGCCGCGTGCGCCGGTAGAGGACGGTCACCTTCTCGACGCCCGCTAAGCGTTTGGCGGCCCGAGCGGCGTCCATAGCCGTATTGCCGCCGCCTACCACGATCACCTGGGGACCGTAATTAGTCGCTTGACCGGCCTTAGCCTGGGCTAAGAACTCTAAGACGTTCTGGGCCTGGCCCTGCTCTAAGTGGAGCTGGCCCGGACGGGTGGCGCCTATGGCGTAGACGATGTGGGTATAACCTAAAGCGCGCAACTCGGCCAGGGAAGGGGCGGGGCTATCCAATTTGATCTGGCAACCGCTGGCCTCTAAGAGGGCTACGTCGCGATCTAAATTGGCGCTAGGAATGCGGAACTCGGGGATCACCCAGCGCACGATGCCGCCCAGGCGGGAACTCTTCTCCCAGAGCTCTACCTGGCAGTTCTGGCGGGCCAAGAAGTAGGCCGCCGCCATACCGGCCGGGCCGCCGCCTACGACGGCTACCCGCGGGGCCTTAGGATCCGGTTTTAAGCTCTGCTGGCGCTGGCGTACCTCCTCCAAGATGGTCTCATAGGCCTTAGTGGCCGCCAACAACTTGCTCTGGCGGATGTGGACCGCATCCTCATAGAAGTTGCGAGTACATTTCGTCTGGCAGTTGTGGGGGCAGATGGTACCCGTAGTGAAGGGCAGCGGGTTGCGGGCCATAATGAGGCGCAGGGCCTCGGCGTAGCGCCCTAAGCCCACTAGATGGACGTATTCAGGAATATCTTGGTTGATGGGACAGCCGTGGCTGCAGGGGGCGGTAAAGCAGTTGAAGCGGGGGATGGCCTTCTCCATCTTGCGCTGGGGGGTGGGCTTGAGGGGCTTTTGGTTGCGCAGGTCGGTGCGGGCGTTGTGGGCCAGCTCCTCTACTAAACCTACCTTGACGCCGCTGAAGGGCTGGTAATCCATCTGCACTAAGGTCTCGGCGATCTGGGTGCAGCGCTGGTAGCCGCCCGGCTTTAAGAGGGTCGTAGCCAGAGTGATGGGCCAAATATTAGCCGCAAAGAGGGGGGCGATATTGAAGGCGTCGGCTCCGCCCGAGTACGAAATGCGCAACTCGCCGTCAAAGGTCTGGCTGATGCGCCGGGCCAGCTCCGTCGTCAAGGGGTAGAGGGAGCGGCCGCTCATATACATCTCCGAGCCGGGCAGCTCTTGGTGGGCGATATCTACGGGGAACGTATTGGTCAATTTGAGGCCGAAGTTGAGACCCTGAGCCTGAGCTAAGCTGAGCAGGCGCTGGAACATGGGTACCGCCTGGGCCCATTGCAGATCGGCTTTAAAGTGGTGGTCGTCAAACTGGATATAATCGTAACCCATACGATCTAAGGTCTGGCGGGCGAACTCGTAACCTAAGAGGGTGGGGTTGCACTTGACGAAGGTATTGAGCTTTTTACTCTCCAGCAGGTAGCTGGCGATGCGCTCGATCTCCTGGGGCGGGCAGCCGTGTAAGGTGGAGAGGGTGATAGAGTTGCAGACGCGGGGGTTAATGTGGCGCACGTATTCGCCATCTAAGTTGGAGAGGGTCTCCAGGTTATCTAAGGCCCAGTTTTGGCACTCTTTCCAGATGGGGGTCTGGGAGGCGTCTTTTAAACCTTCGATAAAGGCGTCGATCTTGGGGGAGGAGATCCCATGGTAATCGTAACCGACGCTCATATTGAAGACGAATCCGTTAGGATCGCCCCAGCCAAATTGGACGCTCAGCAACTTGAGGGCCCACCAGGCCTTGACGTACTCTTCAAAGGCCTCTTGGACTCGCAACTCGGTGGACCACTCCACGTTATAGCACTCGTCTTGGGCGGCGATGCAGGGCTTAGCTACGGGCAGATCCTCACCGTCTAAGGTCTGGACCGTCTTGAGCTCGAAGAAGCGGCAACCGGCGAAGTAAGCGGCCACGATATTCTGGCTCAACTGGGTGTGGGGGCCGGCGGCGGGGCCGAAGGGGGTCTCCAAATACTCCCCATAAAACTCTAACCTCTTCTCCTGGGGGCAGAAGGGGTGGTCGATCCCAAAGACCGTGCCCCGCTGGGCGTACTCATTGAGGATCTGGCCCATCAATTTGGCGAAGGGCAGGGGGGTCATTCTGTCAGACATAGCAACTCCTTAGACTTAGAACGAGGTAGTTTAGGTCAAAATTTAGGCGTTAATGCGCTGCCACAATTGGGCGGCGCTGGCCCGACACTGGCGCATAATCTCATGCTCGTCGGCTACTAAGATCTGGCGGTCGGCCATGAGGACCTTACCGTTACAGATGGTGTGGGTCACCGAGCGCCCATTCATGCCGAAGAGGATGTGACTATTGCAATTAGAGGCCTCCATGGGGGTGAGCGGATCGTAGTCGGTAATGATGACGTCGGCGTAGGCGCCGGGAGCTAAGACGCCCAAGGGTTTCTGGAAGAAACGGCCGGCGATAGCGGGGTTATTGTAGAAGAGCATGGCGGGCAATTCGGCCCAGGCTACGGTAGGATCGCCCAAGTGGTGCTTATGGATAATATTGCCCACCTTGTAGCTCTCTAACATATCGTTAGTGTAACCGTCCGTACCTAAGCCCAAGGCGATCCCTTTATGGAAGAGCTTAATGACCGGACCGCAGCCTACGGCGTTGCCCATATTCGATTCGGGATTGTGGACGACCATGGTATCCGTCTCCTTGAGGAGATCCATCTCCAGAGGACTGACGTGGACGCAGTGGATGGCCAGGGTCTTGGGGCCCAAGATATTCTGCTCATAGAGGCGCTCGACGATGCGTTTACTATATTTGCGCAGGGAGTCGGCCACGTCGCCCGGCCCCTCGGCTACGTGGATATGGTAACCGGCGCGGGCCCCGCCATGCTCAGCGCACAGGGCCAGAGTCTCGTCGCTTAAAGTGAAGGCGGCGTGTAAACCCATCATCGCCTTGAGCATATCGCTCTCATCGCGGGCGGCCAGATCGATCATGCGCTCATTCTCTAAGACCGCTTCTAACATCTTCTCCCGACCGTCGCGATCGGAGACTTCGTAACATAGACTGACGCGCAGCCCTAATTCCCGGGCCGGCTCCGCCAATTGATCGAGAGAGTTGGGAATGTGGCCGTAGCTGGCGTGATGATCGAAAATGGTGGTGACGCCATTCTTAATACAGTCGAGGTAGGTAGCGTAAGCGGAGAGCCTATCGTTCTCTAAGCTCAATTGGCGATCTAAGCGCCACCACATGCCCTCCAAAATATCTTCAAAGTTATGCGGATTGTAACCCTTAACGGCCAAGCCCCGAGCCATAGCGCTGTAAATATGGTTGTGAGCGTTGATGAGGCCGGGCATAATCACGCCGCCCTTAGCATCGATAAATTGGGCCTGGGGATACTTTTGGCGCAACTCCTGGCAGGGGCCTACCTCTTTAATGAGTTGTCCCTCAATGAGGACCCCTCCGCGCTCTAAGTAACCCGACTCCTGGCGGGTGATGACTCGTCCATTTCCAATTAACAACATCTCCTTGACCTCTCTGCGCAAAGTGAAAAAATGCCTAATTTCTTTATACATACTGCCTCTTTATCCTGTTTTTTAGGGCATTAACTTGCTCTTAAGAGTTGTCTCGGGAGAGCTAGGGAGTTAGCTCTCCCTTAGCGAATATCTGGAGGCCCAGGGGAGGAAGAGGGGCCTGGAATGGCTTGGAGTGAGGGGTATAAAGAGGGGGAAATTAGATCTTGGGAGGTGGAGCGGTGGCTAAGCGAGAGAGCGGCGCCCAGCCGGGCGAGTGGGTTAAGCCCACCCTGCCTCCGCCTTTGCCTACCCCCGTAATGGCGCCCGCCACAGAGGACGCGGGGCCTAAGAATTTGCGCCTAGGGGCGGGGAGTCTAGGCGGACAGAATCCGCCGCCTCCTTCTACTACTCCGCCCGCCCCTCCGACGCCGCCTTTAGCCGCCGCTCCCAAGACTAACGTCTTGCCCTTAGACGAGTCGGCGGAGTTGCCTATGACTCCGGTCAATAGCTTGCGGGCTCGGATTACGGCCCGCCGCGAGAGTGAGCGCCAAAAGAGTCTGTTGGGGGCCACGAGCGTAGGGGAGGGGAGCGCTCCTCAGCCTGCGGGCGCAGAGGTCGACCCCCCGGCGGCCCGTCCCCCGGAGCGCAAGGCCCCGCCCTCAGCTACCCTCTTCGGTTTGACCCTCTTGGCCCCAGGTTTAGAGGGGCTCAATAGCGAGCGCATGGAGCGCTTAGCCCATACCATGCAAGTCTTTTTGGAGGGCGAGGTTCAGCCTAATCTCAACGCCCGAGTGCGCGCTACTAGCGCTCGCCAAGCGCGTCCGGCCGCCCCCTCCCGCCTCCAAGCCCCTATCCCTGGGGCCAGAATGGTCCCTCGCCAGCCAACCCCGCCAGCTGGACCTGCGCCCGCCCCTCAAGCTCCCGCCTCGCCTGCGGCCGCTACGCCTAAGTCTCTACCCTTGCCCCCGCCCAAGCGCAGTAAAAAAAAACTGATGGAGCCAGCCCCGGGGGGCTGGGCCATTAACGCTCAGGCTGCAGCTGGAGAACATCCGCGCCTTTCCGAACTCTTAGATTCCTTACCCGCCCAACGGCGCAAACCGAAGCCCCGCCGCTATCGACCGGCCTCTAAAGGCGAGCTGCAGCCGCCTATTCAGTGGCGCAACCGCCCCGGGGTCAGTTACGGTTCCGACGTCTTAGGGGCGGGGCGGATCCCGCGCCCCGGGGGAGCGCCGCGGCCAGGCGGGGCTCCTAGGCCCCAGGGTGGAACCCGTCCCCCGGGGCCGCCCCGTCCCGGAGGGGCGCCTCGCCCCACCGGTTGGCGACCGGCGCCGCCGGCGCGGGCCTTATCGGAACCGCGGCGCTTGCCCGCGCCCAAAAGTAGGCGGGAGGGCGATCCTTACGCCCCTAGAGCGCAGGAGGGGGAGGCTCAAGCTGGAAAAAGGACAGCAGCCCCCCCAGGGGGGCTCCCTAGAGCCACTTATCACACTGGAGGAATAGGTATGGCGCCACAGTCGGGAGATAAGGATGCAACCCAACTTCACCGCACCAATTTAGAAAACTTACCTTCCGCGTCTGGCCGCCCCTCTGGGCCGCCCCGCTTGGGCTTACAGCCCTCGGGTTCGCGCCCTTCCGGTCCTCCCAAGTTGGGCTTAAAACCCTCTATCGGAGTGGGGGCCCAAGTCTCTCAGGAGGGGATCTTTGCCGCCGGGACGGGGGTCAACGCCCGGGGTGAAGTGCGCCCCGGCTCTGGGACGCCGCTGAGCATCCCCAACGGTCCGGCTACCCAGGTCCACCGCGTAGGCGCCGGAGTACCGGGTATCAATTCTGGGGTTCCGCGCACCGATACCCCGACCGCGCCCGTGCCCCGCTCCGCCCCCACGCCCACCGCCGCCGTGCCCCGCTCCGCCCCCACGCCCACCGCCGCCGTACCCCGTTCGACCCCTACGCCTACCGCCGCCGTACCTCGCTCCAATCAGCGTTTATCCCCTCCCCAATTGACCAAACAGCGCCCCCAAGGGGGGGCTGCGCCCGGGTTGGGAGGGACTAGTCTAGGGGCTACGGGGCTCGGTTCTACCAGTTTAGGGGCTACCGGCTTAGGGCAGAGCAGCGGTTCAGCTCAGGCCCCCTATTTCCCGCCCAATCGAGCCCCCGGGGAGGGGCTCTCCGCTACCTTGCCGCCGGAGATCGCCCAAAGTTTGGCGGCTACCCAGGGTAGCTCTTCGCGCTTTGGGGGGACTAGTTTGGGCCATAGCTCCCTGCCGCCCAGCGCCCCTATGCCCACGGGCAACCCCTACCAAGCCCCCCAGGGGGGCGGGGTCTACCCCTGGGAACAGCGCCCCGCCTTCGGTCAGGACTCTATAGGCTCTCACCAGCAGCTGGGCGGGAGTTTGGGCGGCTCCTGGATGGATACCGTCTCGCGCCGTCCCGACCTGCGCTCTATGAGCTTAGACGACTTTATTAAGAGCAATACGGGCCACTTGACCCCCTCCGAGACTTACGCGCGCATGGTCAAAGAGAAGGAAGAGGAGGAAGATAACTCCTCTTGGGGCCGCTTTTGGCGCTGGTTCGGGGGGCCGGGCAAGTATGTGGTCTTGAGCTTTGTCATCGCCATGAGCGCCCTCTTAATCTTTATCGGCTTCGTCTTCCAGCGCACCCAGGAGCGGCGTCAACCTCTGCCCCCCTCCATTCCGGGTAACTACCAGCCCGCCGCGCCCAACTTCGAAGAGGAAGGGCAAGTTTGGGGCTCGCGCCAAGATGGGCGGCGGGGCGACGGTATGTGGGGCTCCGAAGATCGGGGCAAGGCTAAAGCCTCCGAGGGGGGCAATATGCGCGAAGGGGCGCTCTATCCGCTCATGACCCCCGCTCCGAGTAAGAAGGGCAACAATAGTAAAGCCGCTCCCCAGGGAGGGGCTAAATCCGCCCCCGCCAAAGCGGCGCCGCCCGCCCAGAGCGAGCCTTTACCCGAAGTGGGCGAGCCCCGGGATACGAATCCGCCCTCCAACGTAGGCGAGGACGAAGGGGTCTTTAAAATGGGAGAGGATGAGTTCGCCCCGCTCTAAGGGCAGAGGAAAGAGGTATCTAGCCCCCTTCTGAGAACTTCGCAGGGTTCTAGGCCTCAGAGGGCCCAGTTAGACGTGTAATGCGAGGTTTTTCTTGAGATGGCCGTTCCCCAGAATAAAGAGCAGCTCGTGGGGCGAGTGTTGGTTGCCGGTTCCCTGTGCTTTGACTATATCATGCGCTACGCGGGCCGCTTCCAGGACCATATCCTGCCCGACCGCTTAGATTCTATCAACCTCTCCTTCTTGGCCGAGAAGGCCCGCAAGGAGCGGGGGGGGTGCGCTGGCAATATCGCCAACGTCTTAGCGATGTTGGGCGAGTTCCCGCGCATCGTAGCCAGCGTGGGCGAAGACTTCGAACAGTATCGCTACTACCTAGAGAATAAAGGGGTGGATACCTCCTGTATTGCCGTCTATCCCGACGAACTGACCGCCGCCTGTACGATCTGCGCCGATAATCGCGACAATCAGCTGACCTTTGTGAGCGTAGGGGCTATGGCCAAAGCGCGGGAGTTAGATCTGCGCCGCTGCGCTACGCCTTACACTAAGTTGGCGATTATCTCTCCCGATGACCCCCAAGGGATGAGTCAGCACTGCCAAGAGGCGCGCTCCGGTCAGATCCCCTTTATCTACGATCCCTCCTTCCAGGTCATCGCCTTTAGCGGCGAGCAGCTCTTGACGGACGTCCGGGGGGCTAAGGCCCTCATCGTCAACGATTACGAGTTCTCCCTCTTCTTAGATAAGACGGGCCTCTCCCAAGAGGAGCTCTCCCAAGTGGTGGAGATCGCCGTCGTGACCCGAGGGGGCGAGGGGAGCACCATCTATACCGCCGGGAAAGAGCCCATCCAAGTCCAAGCGGCTAAGGTCCAAGAGGTGCTCGATCCTACGGGGGCGGGCGACGCTTACCGCGGCGGGCTCATCTATGGACTCTTAAACGGTCACAGCCTCCAAGAGTCGGCCCAGATCGGCAGTATCTGCGGGGCCTACGCCGTGGAGTGTCAAGGGACCCAGAACTTTAACTTTACCCGCGCCCAGTTCCAAGAGCGCTACCAGGCCACCTTCGGCGCCCCCTTAGCGCTCTAAACCTTAGATTTTTAAGTCCTTAAAGAAGAGCGCTTAAAGCGCCTAAAAAGCGGCCTTTAGGTCCCCAAAAGCCTTTAGAGCCCTAAAAGTAGTAGAGCCCGGGCCCACGCAGTGGGCCCGGGCTCTGGACATTTATCCGCTAGTTAAGGGAGCTAACTCCAATTAGAAGCGCATCTTAATGGCGGTGCTAACCTGCCAGCCATACCAGCTGAAGGGATGGATGGTATAGCCCATCTGGGTAGCGCAGGCGTTAGACTGGGCGCCCTGAGAGCAGAAGTTAGCGTAGGTGGCGGAATCGATCTTATCCTTAGTATCGTAGTAACGGAAGTCTAAGCTCCAAAGGGTATTGGCGCTCATATCCCAGTCGAAGCCCACAAAGGGGATAGTCTGGATCATATCGATATTTTTGAAGTCGATCGACTTACTGGCCGCCGCAAACTGGTTGAAGGCCCCGCTGGGATCCCAGTGGCCGTTGAGGGTCACCCAGTCGCAACCGGCGCGGATCGTCCAATCGTCCGCCGCTTCCCAATTTAAGCCTAAGTGGATATTATCCGTCTTGAGCTTGACGTAGTTCTGGCTGCCGCCCTGCTCGACGGTCAGGCTGGAGTCGCGCTTAAACTCGTTGGTAATATAACCTACGTCCAGTTTGAGGCGCGGGTCGTCCCACTTGTAGCTAGCCCCTAAGCCCCACTGGGTCTGAGAGCCCTTCTCATCCTCTAAGGGGTTGAGATCGGGGTCGAAGGAGGAGTAGGATTGGCCTCCGTAGACCGCGGGGTCGGCGTAACCGTAGAAGACGGGATCCATAAAGCCCGGAGCAAAGCCTAGGACGGTATTGCCAGGACCGTTAGGACCGGCGGTACTGCGCACGTCGTAAAGGCTAGAATCCTTCTGATTGAGGAAAGCCGCCTTAGCCCAGACCAAGCCGTGGCGATCGTCAAAGCGCCACTGACCGTTGAAGCGGAAGCCCTCGCGGTTGTGAGGATAGACCTCCGTATCGTGCAAGGACCACATGTCGTTGTAGTAATTCATGTTGAGCAGGTTCCAGGCGCTGTAGCGGCCGTACTGAGCTCCAGCTACCCAACCGTTGATGGTGGGATTCATGTTGACGAAAGGATCGTAGTTGGGGTCGACGCTCACGTAATCTAAACTGAGATCTAAGTCGCCCTCTAAGAGGTTAGTACCCACCTCCACTCGGAAGGCGTTGCCATCGGAGGTGTAGTCCGAATTCTTGTTGGACTTATACTCAGTGTGGGCGTATTCGCCCGCCGCGTAGATCTCGTTGCCGCTCTCGCCAATATCCCACTTGTAGTTGGCGCTAAGGCCATAACCGAACATGCTCTGCGGACCGAAGGCCCCTAGGCCGGCATCGGCTAAGCCCCAACCGGGGATAGGACGGTTATCAGAAGTGGGCAGACCCACCTCGATAGCTCCAGCGGCTGCGTCGGCCATCCAGTAGCCGGCCGGATTGACCCACTGCAAGTTGGTAGTAGTGACCGCGGTACCGCCCAAAGTCATATTGGGGTCGCCGATGAGACCTACCGCGAAGACGTCGCCATTGGCCGACTCGTTGGCCGCGCGCATGAAGTTGAGCTTCACCTGGCCGCCCTTAAATTCGTAAGCGATGTCGCCGCCAATAATGTCGGTGTCGTAACTGACATCCATACTGGCCGCATAGGGGTCGCCCGCGAAGGTGGAGATGCGGGAACCTAAGACCTCCCAGCGCAGGACGCCCTCGCCCACTTGGTGGCCGCCGCTCAAGTTGAAGCCGAAGCGATCTAAGTACTCGGGCCCGTAAGCGGCCAGATTCTTCTGACCGGCGAAGAGGATATCGTCCATCTGGTCTTCACTGTAAGCGCCCAAGGTCAACTTGATATTGGTGGGGTTGTGGATGACCCAGAAGTTATCCAGGACCATGCGCGTATAAGGGGTATTATTTAAGCTATTGGCCGAGCTGGAACCGCCAAACTGGTTGCAGAGATAGGGAGCGGAGACGCCCCACAGGGAGTCGACGACCGAATTGCCCGCCGAAGAGTAAGCGGCGAACTCCGCCCCGGCGTCGATATCGTCGGTCACGCGGATGCGCATCCCCAAGACGCCCTTCATGGTGAAGCCCGTACCGTTACTTAAGCCCACGCCATTGCGATAGTCGGCTACCGGCAAGATGCCGCCCCGGCGCGGATCGAGGAGGTCGGAACGGAAACCGTTGGCCGTACCTACTAAGTCGTTGTAACTTAAACCTTGGCCAGCGTTCATATCTTGGCTGGCGTCGTTGTCGTTGCTGAAAGATTGGGCGGTGATGCGGGCCTCTAAGGAGCCGTAGAAGGTGATGCGCTCTAACTCGGAGACGCGCAAGTCGAGCTTATCGACCTTGTCTTCTAAAGAGCCCACCCGAGCCCCCAGAGCGTCTAACTCCGAGCGCAGGGCGTCTACTAATTTTTGCAATTCGGCTAACTCCGCCTTGGTGGCGAAGGTAGCGTGTTCTTGTTCCATCTGGCCCAAAAGGCGAGCTACCATCATGGCCACTTCCCAGCGGGTAGCGGCTCGGTCGCCCTTAAAAGTGCCGTCGGGATAGCCCTCTACAATGCCTTTGGCCGCCAAGGTAGCCACCGCATCGCGAGCCCAGTGGTTCTCGGGAACGTCGGGGAAGAGGGGAGCGGCCCACAGAGGAGCGGCCCAGCCTAAAGTGAGAGCGGCGCCCAGTAAGGTTACATGGCGTAGGTGCACAGGATCTTTCTCCTCTCAAAAAACTATCTGAGTTCTCTACTGACGAAAGGGTCTAATCGCCACTGGACACTAAATGAGGGGCTACCTCCATCTTCCAGGTTGGGAGCTCACCGAATTTTCCTCACCATCCTCAGAAGAGCGGAATCCCTCGCCGCATCCGCCTAGATTAGTTTCCTAAGCCTTATAAGTTCTCTATAAAAATAGCCGCTCCCGCCTTAAATTTAGAGCCTAGCGTTCCATTTGTTCTAAATTGGGCCCTAGATTGTTAAAAAATCCCTCAGCCGCAGGCTGAGGGATTAGTCTAGAGGCGCTCTATGGCCTTTAAGTTATCGTAGACTTAAGGGCAGACCGCCACGCCCCAGGGGGTAGATTGGGGGATAGGGGAGGTAGTATTGAGGACCCCGCCCGTATGGCCGTCTAAGATAGAGATATTGCCGCTACCCGTACAGGCCACAAAGACTTTGCTCCCGTCCGAGCTGCAGGCGATACCGACCGGCCCCTTCCCGACGGGGATGGTGGCGATGGGGGCTTGGTTTTGGCCATTTAAGACGGTGACGTTGTCCGAGCCCTTGTTGGTGACGAAGACCTTACTGCCGTCGGGGGTGATGGCGATGCGCTGGGGGTTGACCCCGACCCGAATGCGTCCCATCTCCTGGAAGGTCCAGGCGTCGATAACGGAGACGTCGCCCGCGCCCGAGTTAGCTACGTAAAGGAAACGGCCGTCGGGAGAGAGCTCCATGCCGCAGGGGTTGGCCCCTACTGGCAAGACGTTCTCCGGGATGCCGGTATACATATCTACGGCTACTACCTCGCCCGAGCTGGCCGTGCCCAGACAGACGAACATGCGCGTACTCTCTCTATTGATGACCGCCGCCCGGGGTTGGCCCGCCTCGCCGGTGCGCATCCGGGGCAGGACGATAGAGCGCTGGGGGGCGTTATTGACGGGGTCGATGAGGATGACGCTGGGCGAAGCGCTCATGACCGGGGCGATAATATAATTTCCGTTCTGGGATAAACGCAGGTCGGTGACGATGCCTCCCGTGGGGATAGAGGTCAGCAGCGTATTATTATTGGAGGCGTCGTAGATCTGGATCATCTTGTCGGAGGTGCTGATGTAAAGACGAGTGCCCGAAGCGTTGAAGGCCGCCCAGAAGGGCTGGGAGCTGAGTTGGGTATAGTTAGGGTTGCCCGGCGAGTCGCCATTGAGCATCATCAGCGAGTTGGGATGGACGCTAAAGGTAGAACCCTGGTTGAGGGAAGCGTTCATCATATCTTTGGCGCTACCGATCGAGGGGGGAAGAGGGGCGCTGGCCGAGGTGTTGGCCGCTCCGAAGGGGTTGCCGCGTCCTAAGAGCATCATCTGGGCGTAAGATTGGGTAGTGGTGACCGGCATCTGGTTGTAAGAGGTAGAGCTGCCCGCCGGCGCCCCTTGGCCGGCCTTAGCGGCCAGACAGATGTAGGCCGTGCCCGGGTTGACCGGGGTGCGCACGCCCTGCAGGCCGGGACCGCCCAAAGAGGAGGCGGGGGTCATGCCGGGGTTGAGAATAACGGTTACCATGGCTCGCTGGCCGCGCCCCTTAGGGATGGTGACCGTCTTAGTGACCATACCCACCCCCGCCTTTTGGATGAAGAGCGTATACTGGCCCGGCTTTTCGACCGTAAAGGAGAAGACGCCCTGCGAGTCGGTGACCGCCTTCTGTTTCGTCTCCTGGATCGTCACCTCTACCGCGTCTAAGGGCTCGTAGGGGACTTCGATCGAACTGGCCGCCGCTCGCGAGGTCACTACCGTACCGAAGAGGTTGGGATCGCGGTACTTATCAAACTTCTTGTCGTTATAATCCTTATTCTTAGCGATAGCCGGTAAGACGACCAGGCTCATTAAAAGCAGCGCCCAGAGCGCCGCTCCTCCCCAGCTACGCAGGTTCAGTTTTAAAGGCATAAAAGACCTCCCGCTCAAATTTAACAGCCCCTATAGTCTGGCCCAGACGGGGGCTCTTTCTTGTAAGTATAGTTAGGGGCTGGGAGAATGTAAAATAGGGGCCTGGAGAGAATCTCCGGGCATACCTACTTTCCCCCTTGGAGGATAGATATATGGGGCTCTGGGTAGCCTGCCCAGCTTTTGTGGCGCTCAATCTCTTATTAGTTATCGTCTCGCTCAAAAAGCGCAGCTTTGCCCACCTAGCCCAAAAGAGGCCCTCCACCTGGGAAAAGATCAAAAGGCGTTATAACCTAGCTATCGGCGCTTTACTCTTCTTCGACTTCCTCTTTTTAGGTTACATCTTCCTCAACTTTTGGGTAGGCTCAGGGGCCGATTGAGAATCTTAAAAGCCCGAAGTAGCGCGCCTTTTGCCTAATAAGCTCTATTAAGGAGATAGAAATAGTATGCATATAAAAAGTACCGCTCTCTGTGGGGTCTTAGCCTTAGCCGCCTTAGCTTGCGCCCCCAACCCCCAGGCGCCCACCCCTACCTCAACGGCCCAGCCCGCTTCTGCGGCCGCTACTACGGCTACATCCGCTAGCGCCGCTACCAGCGCCCAGAGTTGGCAAACGGTGAGCGGGGTCTTTGTGCGCGAGGGCTCCAGCCAGCCCAATAGCGGGGAGTTAGTTATCTCTAATTTCCAAGATAATATCAAACTCTTCCAGTTTGAGACCTTGAGCGAAGATGAGAGCCAAGGGGAGGCTAAGAGCTTTATGTACGCCTCCACTATGAGCGTAGACCCCCAGGGAATAGGCCACTGGGAAGGGGAGATCAATGGTAAGATGGGCCATATCGACTTCAAATTGGCCGCCGACGGCAAGAGTATCGAAGTCATCCATAGCGGCCAAGTACCCTTCGCCTGCGACGGACGCTACGTCTTAGATCCCAACCAGAAGACGGTCCCCATGAGTCTCAACCTGGCCCAAGCCCTAGTCGAAGAACTGCCCCCCGCCGCCACCAGCCTCAACCTGGCCCAGAAGGATTACACCTTCCGCCTCCACCCCGAACCCCTGCCCGACACCGGCTTCTATAAGCTGGAAGCCCTCTCCAAAGAGAAGGGCGAACCCTTCGCCGAATTCTGGGTAAGCCCCGACCTTACCGTAGTCATCCGCGCCGACGCCGAACCCCAACCAACCACTATATTTGGCGCACAGAAGTAATTCCTAATTGTAAAACTAGCCCCTCCGGGAGACTCCCGGAGGGGCTAGTTTTACATCATACTAAGCTGGGCTTAGAATTTGAGTTTGAACTGGGTGGTAACCTGCCAGCCGTACCAGCTGAAGGGGTGCATCGTGTAACCATCGGTGGTATTACCGGCGGTCTGAGGAGCGCCACCCTGCTGGAAGTTAGCGAAGGTCGCGGCGTCCACGTTGTCCTTGGTGTCGTAGTAACGGAAGTCCATAGTCCACTGAGTGTTGGCGCTCATGTCATAGTCAAACCCGATGAAGGGGATGGTCTGCTGAACGTCAATGTTCTTGAAGTCAGTGGAGTTGACGAGGGTCGCGAACTGGTTGTAAGCACCGCTCGGATCCCAGTGACCGCTCATGTTGATCATGTCGGCGCCGGCGCGGATGGTCCACTGATCGTTGGCTTCCCAACCTAAACCGAGGTGGATGTTGTGCGTGTTCAGCTTAACGTGGTTCTGGCTGCCGCCCTGAGCCACGGTCAGGCTGGAGTCGCGCTTGAACTCGTTGTGCTCGTAACCGAGGTCTAACTTCAAGCGGGGGTTGTCCCACTTGTAGCTACCGCCGATACCCCACTGGGTCTGGGAGCCCTTCTCATCCTCTAAGGGATTGAGGTTGGGGTCGAAGGCGTTGCCACTCTGAGCGCCATAGACGGAAGGAGCGGCGTAACCGTAGAAGACGGGGTCCATGAAGCCAGGGGCGAAGCCCAGGATGGTGCTGGTAGGAGCGCCGGTGGTACCGTCAGCTAAAGCGCGTACGTCGTAGAGGCTGGACTCTTTCTGGTTCAAGAAGGAGGCCTTGGCCCAGACTAAACCGCGCCGCTCATCGAAGCGCCACTGACCGTTGAAGCGGAAGCCTTCGCGGTTGTGAGGATAGACTTCGGTGTCGTGCAAGGACCACATATCGTCATAGTAGTTGAGGTTCAACAAGTTCCAGGCGCTGTAGCGGCTGGTGGTATTGTTGTAGAAACCATTGACGTAGGGGTTCATGTTGACGAAAGGATCGTAGTTAGGATCGACGCTGACGTAAGCCAAGCTGAGGTCCAAGTCGCCCTCTAAGAGGTTGGTACCGACCTCTACCCGGAAGGCGTTGCCATCGGAGGTGTAGTCGGAGTCCTTGTTGGACTTGTACTCGGTGCGAGCGTACTCACCAGCTACGTAAATCTCGTTGCCAGTCTCACCGATATCCCACTTGTAGTCGGCGCTGATGCCGTAACCGAACATGCTCTGGGGACCGAAGGTACCCATGCCAGCGTCAACTAAGGTGCCCCAACCGGGGATGGGACGATTGTCAGAGAAGTAACCGCCAGCCTCGATGCCGCCGGGAACCATGTTGGCCGCCCAGTAGCCGGAGGGGTTGACCCACTGCAAGTTGGTGGTCTGAACCAGGCCGCTGCCGTAGTTGATGTTGCCGCCGTCGATCATGCCGATAGCCAAGCCGTCGCCATTAGCCGCCTCGTTGGCCGCGCGCATGAAGTTGACCTTTACCTGACCGCCCTTGAACTCGAAGGCGATGTCGCCGCCGATGATGTCGGTGTCATAGGAGAAAGGAGAAACCGCGTCGAGACCGCCGGTGAAGGTGTCCTGGAAGGTGGAGATGCGGGAACCGAGCAACTCCCAGCGCAGTACGCCAGCTTCGAAAGCGTGGCTGCCGCTCAGGTTGAAGCCGAAGCGATCTAAGTACTCAGGACCGAAAGCGGAGAGGTTCTTCTGGCCGGCGAAGAGGATGTCGTCCATCTGGTCTTCGCTGTAGGCGCCCAAGGTCAACTTAATCCCGGAGGGGTTGTGGATGACCCAGAAGTTGTCCAACACCATACGAGTGTAGGGGGCGTTGTTTAAGTTGTTGGTGGAAGTGGAACCACCGAACTGGTTGCAGAGGTAAGGAGCGGAGACGCCCCACAGAGCGTCGACTACGCCGTTACCAGCGGAAGTGTAAGCCGCGAACTCAGCGCCAGCGTCGATGTCGTCGGTAACGCGGATGCGCATACCCAAGACGCCCTTCATGGTGAAGCCGGTGCCATTGCTCAGACCTACGCCATTGCGGAAGTCGGCCACGGGCAGCACGCCGCCGTTACGGGGGTCGAGCTGGAAGCCGGCAGCGGTGCCAGCGATATCATTGTAGCTGATGCCGGCGCCATTGTTCATGTCCTGGATGCCATCGTTGTCGTTGCTGAAGGACTGAGCGGTTACACGAGCTTCGAGGGAGCCGTAGAAGGTGATTCTCTCTAACTCAGAGACGCGCAGATCGAGCTTGTCGACCTTGTCCTCTAAGGTGCCCACGCGGGCGCCCAGAGCGTCTAACTCGGAGCGGAGAGCGTCCACCAATTTCTGGAGCTCAGCGAGCTCGGCCTTGGTGGCGAAAGTGGCGTGCTCTTGTTCCATCTGACCCAAGAGACGAGCCACCATCATGGCGACTTCCCAACGAGTGGCGTTGCGGTCGCCCTTGAAGGTACCATCCGGATAACCTTCGACGATGCCCTTAGCAGCCAAGGTGGCTACAGCGTCGCGAGCCCAATGGTTCTCGGGAACATCCGGGAACAAAGGAGCGGCCAACGCAGGGGCGGCTAGACCGAGTGTAAATACCGCGGCGGCTACCGCAGTCTTCATGCGCAAATTCATTGCATGATCTCCTTATGTATTTTCTGTGTATATGAGGGTTAGGAAAATAGTTTCGGAGCGTACCCTGCCTGCATCTTGCGCCACCGCCAGCTCTCAAAGAGCCTTCCTAGAGTTTCCTCATCAAGGGCCGACGATCGGCAAAACGGAGAAAAGCGGTACCTTCCTCAACTGGGCAAGATTTCGACGCTTGGCCGCATATCCTGCTGGTTGTTTGAATAAAAGGATAACATTTTGTAAACTAAATGTTACTAATGCTTCCTGGTCGTATGAGAGCCTCTTTCCATGGAGGACGCCTCCACCCTCTTTCTAAGAGGCCCGATCTGGCCTTTAGAGGGTGAATTTAGCATTTTTTTAACTTGGTTGAGCGGCGTCGCTCAGGTTAGGTTCCCGCCCTAGACGGGCTCGGGCTCGGAGCCAACTATTCATAAAGCCCTGCAATTTGCCTTCTAAGACCCCGCTGACGTCGGACTCTTCCCAGTTGGTACGCCGGTCTTTAACTAAGGAGTAGGGCTGGAGGACGTAGCTGCGAATCTGGTTCGCCCAGGCGGCCTCTCTATTCTCTCCTTTTACGCTCTCTAGGGTAGACTGGCGCTGTTGGCGCTGTAATTGCAGTAACTTGGCCTGGAGTAGGCGCAGAGCCGTCTCTTTATTGGAGTGTTGGGAACGCTCGTTTTGACAAGCGGCCACCACCCCGGTCGGTAGATGGGTAATGCGCACCGCCGATTCCGTCTTGTTGACGTGTTGACCGCCCGCTCCTTGGGAGCGGTAAGTGTCGATCTTTAAATCCTCGGGGCGCAATTCTAAACGCTCTTGATCATCTAGCTCGGGTACGACTTCCACCTTGGCAAAGGAGGTGTGGCGCCTGTGGGCCGCGTCGTAAGGGGAGATGCGCACCAGACGGTGGACGCCCCGCTCCGAGCTCAACATGCCGAAGGGATAAAAACCGTTAATTAAAAGGGTGGCCGAATGGATACCGTCCTCCTCCGCCGGAGAGTACTCCGCCAAAGTCACCTGGTAACCATTCTTCTCCGCCCAACGGGAGTACATGTGCAAGAGCATCTCCGTCCAGTCCTGAGCGTCCACCCCACCCGCGCCGGCGTGTAAGGTGAGGATGGCCGGAGCGGAGTCGTACTCGCCCTGCAAGAGAGATAGGGTCTCGGCCCGCTCTAACTTGCTCTCTAAGAGCTGGAAGTAACGGTTGGCCTCCTCTACGCTGGAGTCGTCGTCAGCTTCCGCCAACTCCGCCGCTACTTCCGCCTCCTCTAAAGCCTGGACTAACTCTTGCCAATCGCCGACTAAACCCCGAAACTGACTCAACTCAGCCGTCAAACGCTGAGCCTTAGCCGGGTCCTCCCACACCTGAGAGTCGCCCAACTGGGCCTCTAACTCTTGGATCTGCCTCTCTAATTTGGGCAGGTCAAAGGTAGTGGCGCATGTGCTCAACACGCGCTCGAGCGCTATTTAAAGGCTCCTGCAGAGCTTGTAACATAAAGGTCTAGTCCTCAAAATCTTATATTCCCCCCTAGGTCTCTAAGCGAAAGAGCTAACGCTCCTCCGGATAGTGGCACTTCTTCCACTTCTTGCCGCTACCGCACCAACAAGGATCGTTGCGCCCTAACTTAGAGCCGGTACGCTTAATGGGGACGACCGGCATCTCCTGGTCCCTATTAGTCCCTGTGACCTGCATCGTCTCCTTCTGCTCGACCTGCTCGGGGGCGCGCACCTCCACCCGGAAGAGATACTGGATCGTATCGTCGCGCAGACGGCGCTTCAAAGCGTCGAACTCCTCCGAAGCTTCGCGAATGAACTCTACCTGCGGGTCCTTCTGACCGTAACCGCGCAAGTTGATGCCCTCCCGCAAGAGCTCGATATTATTGAGGTGTTCGATCCACTTCTCATCTAAGACCCGCAAGAGGGTGAAACGCTCCAGCTCCTGCATCAGCTCCTCGCCCAAAGCTTGGATCTTCTGATTGTAGACCCCGTGGCACCACTCCTTGACCTTCTCCTTAATCTCCGCCGGAGTCTTGCCGCCCAGATCCTTCTTGTTGGCCCCTTCCGGTAAGACGAAGAGATCGTGCAAGTTGAGCATCAAGCCGTCAAAGTCCCACTCCTCGGGATGGACGTCCTCGTGCATGTGGGCGTCTACTAAGTCGCTGACAGCCTCGTCGATAAAGTTATCGATCGTCTCCCGCAGGCCCCGGCCCTCCAAGATCTTATCGCGGTCGGCATAGATCACTCGGCGCTGCTCGTTCATCGTATCGTCATACTTTAAGACGTTCTTGCGGATCTCAAAGTGATGGCTCTCTACCTTAGTCTGGGCGTTCTCAATGCCCCGAGTGATGAGACCATTCTCGATAACCTCGTCTTCTAAGCCTAAATGATCCATCATGCGTAAGATATTGTCGCTAGCGAAGAGACGCATCAATTCGTCCGTCAAAGCTACGTAGAAACGAGAGGCGCCCGGATCGCCCTGACGACCGGAACGGCCGCGCAACTGGTTGTCGATACGACGCGACTCATGGCGCTCCGTACCCAGAATGTATAAGCCCCCAGCCTCCCGGACCTTGGCCTCTTCTTCAGGATTAATGGGATCGCCGCCCAACTTAATATCTACGCCGCGGCCCGCCATATTAGTAGCGATAGTCACCGCCCCCACGCGACCGGCCTGAGCGATAATCTGAGCCTCTTTCTCGTGGTACTTGGCGTTCAAAATATTATGCTTAATGCCCATCTTGCTCAAAAGAGAGCCCAAGTATTCCGATTTCTCAATAGAGCGGGTACCCACCAAGATGGGCTGGCCCTTAGCGTGGCGCTCGGCTATATCCTCACAGACGGCCTTAAATTTATACTTCTCATTCTTATAGACCCTATCGGGCAAGTCTAAACGGGCCACCGGCACGTTGGTGGGGATGACGACCACGTCTAAACCGTAGATCTCCCGGAACTCGCGCTCCTCCGTGAGAGCCGTACCCGTCATACCGGCCAATTTGTGGTAGAGCTTAAAGTAGTTCTGGAAGGTGATGGTAGCCAGAGTCTGATCCTCCTGGCGGACCTTGACCCCCTCTTTAGCCTCGATGGCCTGGTGCAAACCGTCCGAGTAACGACGCCCAAACATCAAGCGGCCCGTAAACTCGTCGACGATGACGATCTCCCCGCCCTTAATAACGTACTCGTTGTCTAAACGGTAACACTCCTTAGCCCGCAGAGCGTTATCCATAAAGTGGGCGATCTCCATATTGTCGGCGTCGAAGAGGTTCTTTAAGCCTAAGATCTGCTCGACCTTAGCCACGCCCTCCTCAGTTAAAGGGGCCGTCTTAGACTTCTCGTCGACCGTATAATGGACGTCCTTCTTTAACTCTCGCGCCACCTGGGCAAAACGGCCGTACATATTGGTAGAACCCGTGCCCCGACCGGAAATGATGAGCGGGGTGCGGGCCTCGTCTATAAGGATGGAGTCGACCTCGTCTACAATGGCATAATTCAACTCCCGTTGCACGCGCTGCTCTAAGTCCATGACCATATTGTCGCGCAGATAGTCGAAACCGTACTCGTTATTAGTACCGTAAGTGATGTCCGCCTCATAGGCCGCCCGCCGAGGGACGGGACGCAAATGGCGCGTACTCTCGTTGCCCGTATCGATAGTGGGATCGTAAAGGTAGGCCGTGTCGTGATTGATAATGCCTACGCTCAAACCCAAGAAATGGTAGATGGGCGCCATCCAGCGGCCGTCGCGCTTAGCCAAATAGTCGTTGACCGTCACCACGTGTACGCCCTTGCCCGTCAGAGCGTTGAGATAGACCGGACAAGTAGCTACCAAAGTCTTACCTTCGCCAGTCTTCATCTCCGCGATGCGCCCCTGATGTAAGACTACGCCGCCTATCATCTGCACGTCGTAATGGCGCAGACCTAAAGTGCGCTTAGAAGCCTCCCGCACCGCCGCAAAAGCCTCGGGCAAGATGTCGTCTAGACTCTTCTTCTTTTGCAAACGCTGGCGGAAATCGTCCGTCAACTGGCGCAACTCCTCGTCAGAACGACCCTCCATCCCCTTCTCTAAAGCGTTGATCTTGTCAACTATTTTGCGGATTTTACGCACTTCGCGCTCGTTGGGGTCGAAAAGCGTTCTGAAGAATCCCATAACTCGTGTACTCCGATTTGCTCAATAGAAATCTAAAAACTAGCGTGCCCCCTTCTCTATTGGAGAGCTCAAGCCTTTTTTTGCCGCCCCAGCCCTCCGGGCTGGGGCGGCAAAAAAAGGCAATGCGGAATTCGTAATTAGGAATTCGGAATGCGTAATTGGGGGTGTCGGCGGTGGAGAGGTTATGGCTCTAACTTTAGTTTCAGTGGTGGGGTGAGGGGCAAGAGGGCTTGAGGCAATGACCGACTGGTTCCGGAGGTAGCTTGTCTGGGGAGAAAATCGCTCCGGTGTGCCGCGGCTGGGGGGAGGATAATGCGGAGTTCGTAATTCGGAATGCGTAATTGAGGAGGCAGGCGGGAGTGGAGGTTGTTGCTTTAACTTTTGTTCCGGCTGTGAGTCAGGGGCGAGAACACAGTGAGTCAGTTGCTGGCTAGTTCCGTAGGTAACTTGGCCGGGGAGAAAATCGTCTTGGTGTGCGGGCGCCGGGTGTGTGGTTCAATTAGACAAGCGTCCTAAAGGCCTCAGTCAAGTAATAAAGCACAAACTAAAAAAGGGGCGTAGAAGTGTCCAGTGCGATTCTCCCGTATGCCAAGTTATTCCCAAATCTGCTAAGCCACTAACAAGCGCCATTTAATTACGAACTCCGCATTCCGCATTGCTAACCGCCGTCCCGGCGGCTAGCAATGCGTAGTTTTTTTACTTCAGATAAGGGGACGCTGACTAATCTGGCGATCAGATTGTCCTCAAATCCCTCAGCGATCATTTGGCGGATAACTTGAGCCGCTTTCTCTGCAATTCCCTCAGTTCTACCGCGTAACTCTCCTATGCGCTCCCCCTCGAGCTTACCTTCAAGTCTCCCCTCAGCGCGACCGCGTGCCTCACCTTCGGTGCGGCCTTGTCTTATTCCTTGGTTGATGTAGGGGAGGGTCCAGTCTTCCATTTCGGCGGTAACTACGGTCATCTTCTCTTCCTCCTTCAAACGTTTTACAACTATTTTAGCGCCCGCGATTTTACGGACCGGCAAGACGCAAGTCTCTAGCCAGATTATAATCTCTTGGCGCAAATTTTCATAAGCTGGACTCTTTAGAGCGCGGAACATCACTCTCCAGAGCCTCTCCATCTCCTGGACGTTGGCCGCCCGCTCAAAGCGAAAGATCCAGGCGCTGATACCCTTAGCCTTATCAACCAAAGATTCTTCTAGATGGCGAATGTCAATTAAATGGTATTTGAAATCCCAAATGCCGCGCTCATAAGCCAGTCTTTCGCGCTCCGATAACTCGCCATAAACGCGAGGCGCACTCCAAGGCTTTGCCCCATTGTAAAGGACTATGGGTAAAATTTGCGGCAAAGTCAGCCCTTTGTTCTTATCATCGTCCAATGTTTGCTCTAAGAATAGAGTGGCATATTCCATTAACCGACAGAGCATCTTCTTATCGATAGTACTCTGAAACTCTAAGAGTATAGCCAAAAGGCAAGGGTTACCATCTCGCCATTTGAGTCGCCAAATAAGATCGCCACGCCGTTCTGTCTGCCCATGCTTTTGGAAAACGGTAGGCATGAGCTTCAGAGTCTTAAAGTCTAGCTCATCAGCTAAATCTTTAGAAATAAAGTCGCGCACTAACGATTCAACCATATCGACGCGACTGAAAAACTTTTTGTAACTAGAATCGTGACTCAATCTGCCCCCCCCTTTTATGCGTATCGAAGTTAAGTTATCACTAAGGAGAGTATATAACCGTAACCTTGGTTGCCGCAAGACTTATGTTGCCGCCAGAACAATGCGGAATTAGGAATTCGGAATGCGGATAGCCGCCTGGAGGCGGCAATGCGTAATTCGGAGTGCATAATGCATAATTGGGTTGCCGCAGGACAAAGGTTCTGGCGGAAACTTTTGTTTCGGCAATGGGTGATGGGCTAGGTAGCTCGGGGGAATGACTGACAGATTCCGAGGGGCCCCTTGGCTAGAGGAGAAAATCGTTCTGATGTGCGGGCGTAGCCCGCACGGTCCAATGGGACAAGTGTTCTAAAAACAGAGCACAAATCTAGGAATTGGGCGCTCGAGCACTCAGTGCAATTCTCCCCTAGACTAAGCTACTTCCAGATCCGCCAAGCTACTAACAACAGCCACTCTATTCCGAATTAAGCATTCCGCATTGCCGCCTCCGGCGGCAAGCTCGATTCTCCCGTATGCCAAGTTATTCCCAAATCTGCCAAGCCATTAACAAGCGCTTCTTAATTCCGAATTACGAATTCCGCATTCCGAATTGCTAAGCCGCTGTCCCGGCGGCTAGCTCACTCCGAATTACGAATTCCTAATTCCGAATTAATCTTCTGAGCGTGGTGTTCGACTAGGCCGAGGACGCCTAGTTGCCAGTAGGGACGGGCGAAGCGGGTGGCTAGGGGGGCGCAGAAGAAGAGGAGGATAATCTGGACGACTAGGCTGAGCAGGCCGCAAGTGATGAGGCCGCGAGTCAATAAGTCTAATTGGGTAGTTAAGCTCTGGGGGTCGGCTAAGAAGATGAGATAACCTAAAGCCCCGGAGTTGCGCAGATTCCCTAAGTTGACGACCGCCGCTTTCCATTGGCATCCCGCTAAGGGAGCGTCGTCTAAATGGAAGCTCAAACCTAAGCTCCCCGTCTGTAAAGCCTTCTCACCGCGGGCCGGATCCCAGCCTTTAAGCATCTCCTCTAAGGCCGCGGCCATAGTAGGAGTGGGGCGCGTGCCGGAGCGGTTATCGTAGACTAAAGAGAGGCGATCGCCAGTCGTAATTAAGACGATCCCCCGCGGCATACCTTGAGCCAACTTGATGAGGGAACTGTCGTCTAAACGCTTCCCCAAGACTAAAGCCCCGTCTTGAGGGCGCTCTTTGTCGATAGCGACCCCCACTACGGCGATGAGATCGCCATGGCGCGGATCGGGATAGAGCATAAAGCCGCGACTAACCTCATTGAGCTTAAAGAGGGGCTCTAAAAAACTAAATTCTAGACGCTGAGGGTTACTCTCCGTACCCGTAGGGAGCAATAAGGGACCCTGGGCGAAGTCGACCTCAGTTAGGGTAGGGCGCTGGCTATCTAACTGCTTATTCTGAGGGCGGGAAGCCTGGAAGAGGATGTGGCGCTGGGAGTCGACTATTAAGAGGAGATCCCCCGCTACTGAACCTAGATCGGCTACGGTGCGCTCTTTTAACTCCCGTTTTTTAGCCTCGTCTAAAGGGTTAGACCCCAAAAGGGCGCGCCAACTGGGATCGGCCGCCAGCTCTTCCGCCCGCGCAGTCAGAGACTCATAAGAGCGAGTGGCTACAAAAGAGTAACTGTCGACCGCTTGTTCTAAGCTGAGTTCTAAGTCGCGCTCCCCCTGCTGGCGGGAAGTAGAGAGTACGTAAAAGGAAGCTAGAGCGAAGGCCAAAGCTTGGATGAGGGCCACCATCAAGAGTAGGCGCCAGCGGAAACCCCAGAATAACCCCCGCAATTTGGCGCGCACCGCCTTCCCAGCCGGCGAATTCATGGACGACCTACATCCCAACCTAACATCTTAGAAATGTCGCCCACTAAACGCTCAACGATAAAGCTCTTGGAGAGCACCCCTCTAAAGCCCAAACGCAGGTAATGCTCTTTATCTAAATTCTCGACGTGACAAGTAAAGAGGATACAGGGAATATCGGCGGTGCGGGGATCCTTTTTGAGTTCCAAAAAGACCTCGGGCCCACTCATCTCCGGCATCTGCAAGTCGAGCATAATGGCGTCTATGGGGTTGGAAGCGGCCAATTCTAAGGCCTGCGAGCCGCTGGTAGTAGTCAAAACCTCCCAACCAGCCATGCGCAAAAAGCTAGCCAACAAGACGCACATGTCCTCGTTGTCATCTACGACTAGCACCCGCCTAACTTCCATTATCCCTCTTCCATCTAGCCCTATGGGGAATTAGGTGACCGTTAATTGGAACCTCAATTAGCTCCCCTAACTCTTAGATATGGGTCTAGCAAAAACCTGCTATGCCCTCTTTTAGGAGCGGGATTACTAGGCGCGGAGAGGAAGGAGCGCAGCCTATTTAGGGGAAGTTCTGCGGACGCTCAAAACTCTCTCTGAGGGGAAAAAAGCCATGGAAGCTAAAGTGAGTCTCACCGCTCCTCCTCGCTTTGAAGAGAAGGACCTCCAGTACTATTTAGGCGCCCTGCGCTACGGCCGCCCCCTCGACCAGGAGAGCGCCCAACTGGGAACCCGCCAGGATCCGCCCAACCGGGGAGCGGTCCTCATCTCCCACCTCTACATTGGGGCGCCCGACGACTTGGGGCGGGAACTCTTACGTGCGGCTATCTTTAACCTCAATGGCCTCAAATCGCCCCCTAAGTACCTGATCTTTATCCATGAAGCGGTGCGCCTATGCCTAGAAGACTCGGAGTTTGTGCCCGTCTTGCAGCTCCTCCAAAAGAGAGGCTGCTCCCTGCGCGTCTGCGAGACCTCGCTCCACAATTTGGGGCTGACCGATAAACTCAAAGTAGGCCACTTAGTCTCCGTGCACCTCATTCTCGATATTTGCCTCAACTCTGAGAAAGTGATCCAACTTTAAATGAATCCCACCCTCACCCTAGTGGTTCCCACTTACAACGAGCGGGAAAACCTCATCCCCCTAGTGCAAAAGATCACCGCCGCCTTGGAACCTACCCCCTACCGGGCGGAGATCTTAATAGTAGACGACAATTCCCCCGACGGCACGGCCCAGGTAGCCGAAAGTCTCGATCCCCGCTACGGAGTGCGCGTCTTGCGCCGGAGCGGTAAGTTGGGGCTCTCCTCCGCCGTTATCGCCGGCTGGAAGGAGGCTAAAGGGCGCCTTTTGGGGGTGATTGACGCCGATCTCTCCCACGATCCGGCCATCTTGCCCGACATGATCTACTCTCTCCTAGAAGGGGGCGCCGATATCGCTCTGGGGAGTCGCTACGCGCCCGGGGGAGGGGTGGCTAATTGGCCCTGGTTTAGGCGCTTTACTTCCTGGGTAGCCATTATGTTGGGGCGCCCCATCTGCCCCGCTCGGGACGTAACTTCCGGTTACTTGCTCATGAAGCGCGAAGTTATCGAAGGGGTAGAGCTCAACCCTATCGGCTTTAAAATTAACCTGGAAGTAATGATCAAAGGGCGTTACGCTACCCTCTGCGAGGCGCCCTTCACCTTCGTCGATCGCCAGTTGGGACGGAGCAAATTCGGTAGCGGCGAGATTTTAAATTATTTGCGCCAGCTAGCCCAACTCTATTGGTACTGCTGGCGCTATAAGCCCAACCATCGGGCTATCCCCTATACCCCCTACCCTCGGCCCGGTCAAACCCCGGAGAGGGATGGGGGAGGGGAGACTAATCTAGCTTGGGATTGCGGGAGAGGCGAGTCAAGATCTCCTGGTCGGAGGGGGTGGGGGCGAAGAAGGTACCCTCCATCTCCATTCCAAAATGGCCCACCTTACCTACAAAGTCGACCCGGTCCTTATCGCGATCGATAGTTACCGTGACTTTGCTCTTAATGAGCCCGCCCGTCTCGCGCCCTTCATAGGTCTTGACGCTGGGGAGCTTGGGACCTTTGGGCTCTACCTCTTTCCACTCGCCGTAGATGGGAGGGTAGGCGCTCTGGTCCATGCGATCTAAGATCTGCTCGTCGCTAGGAGCGGGGCTAAAGTAGTCGGCTTCAATAGACATGCCCAACCCTAAGGGGCCGTGCTTAGAGGAGGCGCTAGCCGAACCGTCTTCGTGGCGCTCGATCTCCGCCTGGCCGCGCGGGGACTGGCGTTCGTAGAGGGTGATATTGGGCCGATCACAGGCCACAGGCTGCCAATTATTGATCATGAAAGATTCCACCTTCCGTCCCTCCAGGCTCCCACCCGCAGGGCACGAACTATTAATTGTAAGTTCCTGATTATACCATTGCACCAGCAAATCTGGCAAACGGATCTAGAGAGGCGAGGAACGATTATGGAAGAGAATTGGTTAAATGACGAATACGTGCGCTACTACAATACTAATTACGCGACTCCCAGCCAGGAGTACGCCCCTTACTTAGAGCTCTTAGAGTTGGGGCCCCAAGACGCGCTCCTCGATTTGGGTTGCGGAGCGGGGGAGTTCTTAACTTACGCCGCCCCTAAAGTGGCCCGAGTCCACGGGATCGATCTCTCGCCCCTGCAGATCTCTTTAGCTAGCGAAAAGTGTAGCGCCTTGGCTACTCCTTGGGAATTAACTTGTACCTCCTTTGAAAAGTTCCAGGCGCCAGCCCAATCCTTTACTAAGGGCTTCTCCCGCAAGGCTCTACACCACCTCGCCGACCCTCAAAAGCTGGAACTCTGCCTCAACTTAGGGCCCGCCTTCCGCTCCGGGGCCCTGCTCTACATAGAGGATGGCATCTTCTTTAATTTCGAACGCTCGCAGCTTGACGATCATTGGGAAGAGCTGTGGGCCGATGCGGCCCGTTATTACGGAGAGAGCTGGGAGAGTAAGCGCCAAGATCTCTACAACAGTTTCCGCCGGGAACACCCCTGCGGCTTAGGTTACTGGAAGGAGTGCCTGCAGCGGGGAGGCTTCCAACTCTTAAAAACTTACCCCCGCTCCTCTTTCTATGGCGGGATCTTAGCCCGCAAGGTGTAAAGAAGACTTTTTGGAAAGATATGAGAGGTATTATTAAAACTTATGAGTCCCAACGTTGAGCGCGTCCAATTAGTCGCTCCCGGGTCCTTGGGGACCTGCTGGTACGGGAAGTACCACTATTTAGAACCTTGGGTAGGTTGCGAACATAATTGCCCTTATTGCTACGCCCGCAGCCGGATGGCGGTGCGCAACTCTCTAGCGGAGCTGGGAACGAACTTCGCTAATCCCCAGCCCCTCTTACCCCGTCAGGAACTCTTGGAGGCTATCGAGCGCCAAGCTAATAGCGGCCAAGTCTCTATCTTTAAGCTCTCCCGCTATACGGACATCTTTAGCCCCCGCTTTGTGGCCGACGGCTTGAGTTATGAGATCTTAGAGATCTTAGCTAAATCTCGCGTCTCCCGAGTGATCATCACCACTAAGGGGGCGCCCGACCGTCAGCTCTTGGAGCTTTTAGCCCGTTACCCTCAGAAGTTCTCCTATAACGCCGCCTGTAGGCCCTCCTCCCTCTTAGACCCCGACCCGCTACCCAGCTTTGAGAAGAATTTACTTCCCCTGCGCCAGCGCTTGGAGGCGGCCGCCCAGGCCCAAGAGGCGGGATTACTGACTACTATCCACTGCGACCCCTTCGTGGCCCAAATTGACGACCAGCCCCAAGCGCTCCAGCCCTTCCTCGACCTTTTGGAGAGTTATAAGCTGAAGCGGGTCATGTGGTCCTACCTCCTGCTCTCGCCTACGCTCTTAGAGAGTATGCCCCCCCTGGTAGATCCCAAGCTGTGGTCAGAGCTCTTAGAGCGCTACGACCTCCACTCCGAGCGTCAAGTCTTGCCCGGCCAAGAGGATACGATCTCTTTCGCCCAAAAGAACGACGTGGCCTTAGAGTCCGTCGATAAAGTGGCCAAAGCGCTTATGGCGCGTAACTTCCAGTTCGTGCTCTGCTCGCTCAAGAGCATTCGCGGACTCAATCTGCGCGAATATCCGCGCCAGATGCTCTGTAACGGGACTTTCTATGCCTAAACTCTTCTTCCCCAATACGGAGGAGGCCCTCTCCCAACTAGACGCCTCCTTTACCCAGATCTTTATGTCGAAATCGCGCAAAATGTTCGCGCGCTTCCTCTATGGTCTCGATCCGGGCGATATTTTGGCGACCCCTATCCCCATTGAGCTGAGCTTCCAAAAGTACGCCTGCCAGCTTCTGGGGCTAGGCCAACCGACGGAGGTGGTCCTAGACGTCCAATTGGCGGCTTCCTGCCTTTTAGGAGATTCCATCCACCAAGACAGCCACGCCCTGCGCGAGTTGCGCCGCCGCTGCCAAGGGCCAGGCTGGTACTTAGAACCCTACTACCAGTCGCCCGCCGCCTACCAAGTGGGAGACCTCCTGGGGTTGCCCCTCCGTGTCACCCCTCGCCGCCTAGTCGAACGGGACTTAGTAGAGGCCATTAACGATAAAGACTTCTGCAAAGGGCTGGGTTTAGGCGCTAGCTGCCGGGTCGTAGAGGGACTGCACGCCGATAATTTGAGCGATCTCAGCCTGGCTATCGAACGCCTGACCGCCACCTTAGAAGATAAACGCCAGGGGCGGATCATGTTGCGCAAAGTGAAATGCGCCGGGGGATGCGGCAATATGAGCGGAACCGCCTCCCAACTCCAAGAGCGTATCCCCAAGTGGTATAGCCTAGGGCGAGTCTTAGTAGAACCCTTCTTGGACTTCGTTGAAGTATGCGGGTCCCTGACCCTCCTCGACGGCGTAGGCTCCCAGCTTTTAGCTATCGACCGTCAGGTGGTGCGCGACGGCCATTGGCAAGGCTTCGATTACCCGGCCGTGCCCCTCCAAAACCAAAAGGCCTTCTTAGAAGAGATCGCTGCCGCCAGCCAACGTTTAGGCCGGGCCCTCCATCTAGCCGGGGCGCGCGGCTTACTCAATGTAGACTGGGGTATTAAACCTAACGCCCAAGGGATCCTAGAGCCGATCCTCTTAGAGTGCAACTTCCGCCACAATGGTTTGAGCTACGTCCTCGACTTAGGGAAGCGCCTCTTTGGCGAGTACTGGTCGCGCCTCTTTATCGCTAGCCGCGAAGAGTGTCCCACCTCCCTCACCGACAGCGCCACCGTCTTGCAAGCGCTCGAATTTTTGACCTACGAAGGGGAGAATGTGCTCCTGCGCTCGCCGCTCCAGGCCCATCGGGCCCGTCGCGGCTTAGTCTTGACCTCGCCCCCGCTCCACGGGGGAGTGAGTATCGCCGTCTTTGGAGATAGCCCCGAGTATACTCAAAGCGTCTTGCGGATGGCTATGCGAGCCCTAGGTACCGGCTCTAATCCTTAAAGGAGAACGGACGGCGGCGCCATGCAACTCTTCCTGGTCATACTCTCCTTTATCCTCATCTTCGCTTTCAACTCTATAGATAATTCTATCGCCCCCCTCATCGGGCCCTTGAGCGAAGATTTTAAGGTCAGCCCCCAGCGCGCGCTGTGGCTGATCTCTTTCTGTACGGGCGGAACCGTGGTGGGACTAATCCTGGGACCGGCCCTCGTAGCCAGCTGGGATCGGCGCTGCTTCCTGGCCGGGTGCGTCTTGCTCTTAGCCCTCTCCCAAATGGCCCTAGTAGTCTGCCCCAATTTCCTTTGGGCGCTAGGATGTAGGGCCCTAGCCGGAGTGGCGGCCGGACTCATCGCCTCTATTATGTGGCGCTTGACCTTCCACGATATTTCTAAAAACTACTACGCCGCCATGTTGGCCGTCTTAATGTCCGCCCGCCCTCTAGCCACCGCCTTAGGGGTGCCGGCCGCGGGACTAATGACCTACCAATGGAACTGGCACTGGCCGGTGACTGTTATCGCCCTCCTGGCCGCTAGTTCGGGGCTTATCCTAGCCTGGTACTACCCCCGCAACCCGGAGGAGGTCGAAGCTACCCCCCCTAGCCCTAAACCCCAAGAGTCCTGGCTAGCCCGCTTCCTCAATCCCTACCGCCAAGCCCTGACCGCGCCCTACGCCTGGACCTATTACCTAGGCTCCACCGTCAACCGTATGGCCTACTTCGGATTCTACTCCCTGTGCGGATTGTGGTTCCCCTACCATTACGGACTAGACTTAGCTAAGATCAGCCTGGCCCTGCTCATTATTGGACTGGCCGACTGCCTCATTAATTTTGCCACTAATTCCATCATTAAACGCCTAGGCCACCGCTTCACCTATCTCTCGGCCCTCATCCTCTCCCTCGTCATCCTGCCCCTCTTCATCTACGGAGGTCTAAACCTCGACTGGGCTATCGCCGCTATCGCCCTCTTTATGACCCTGGACCGCATCTACTCTATGGCCCTAGTCATCTCTATACCCCAAATGTTCCCCTCTATAGGCGAAAAGACGGCCTTTGGCTCGCTCAATACCCTCACCGCCTGGGGAGCGATGACCGTCATCTCCGGGATCCAAGGAACCTTCACCCCCCTCTGGGGCATGACCGCCATGGAACACCTGCTCCTCATCTGTTTCATCATCGGCAGCCTGGCCATCACCTACGTCCAGTATAAGACGGGGCAATTCGGAATTAGGAATTAGGAATGCGTAATTGAGGTAGTGGGTTGCCGCAGGACAAAGGTTCTGGCGCTAACTTTGGTTTCAGCAGAACTTAGAGGCGAGGGAAGGTAATGCGGAATTAGGAATTCGTAATGCGTAATTGAGGGGACGCGGCGAGGAGGGAGGGCGTGTCTCTAACTTTAGTTTCGCGGTGGGTGAGGGGCGAGATGGAGGAACAATTCGTAATTAGGAGTTCGGAATGCGCTTATCTGGCAGCCTCCGGCCGCCAGATAAATTGGGAATTAGAAATGCGTAATGCGGAATTAGGGGCGGCGCGGCGGGGGGAAAAGCAATTCGGAATTAGGAGGGCGGAATTCGGAATTGAGGAAGCGCCTGACAGTGGGGAAAGTTATGGCGCTAACCTTGGTTTCGGCAGTGGGTGAGGGGCGAGGGGGCTGGGGAAATGACCGGCTGATTCCGTGAGTGGCTTGGCTGGGAGAAAATCGCTGGGGATGTGCGGCGCGGGGCCCGCGCCGCGGTCTCATTGGACAAACGCCCTAAAGGCCTCATTCCGGTAACAGAACACAAATGAGGATCTGGACGCCAGAACCAAAGCGCTAAAAAGGCAGTGAAACTGCCAGCGATTTTCCCATAGGCTAAGTTATTTTCGGATTTGCCAATCCACTAACAAGAGCCATTTAATTCCGAACTATGCATTCCGCATTACGAATTAGATTTGGCGAAGCCGACGATTCTCTCATAGGCCAAGCGATTCTCGGATCCGCCAAGTCACTAACAAGCAGCAACTTAAGCTGCCGCCCTCAGGCGGCGCCCTACTTCCCCAATTCCGAATTACGAATTAAGCATTCCGCATTGCTAGCCGCCGTTCCGGCGGCTAGCGCCCTCCGAATTCCGCATTATACCCGGCTCTATTCCTCCGGAATAGAGCCGGGTATAATGCTTTCTATTTTGCGTAAGAGGTCGTCTATCGATTTGGCTTGGTCTTTGTACTTAGCAGCCATGCCTTTTAGAGCCTCTTGGGTGGAAGGTTCGCTAGTGATGTAATGTAAGTCTTCGGCTATCTGGGCGTATTCCCGGCTCTTGCGGGCGGCGCGGTGGAGTTTGGCTACTATTTGAGGATTGCCAACTTGGGTGAGGCGCTCCTCCGCTTGGGCGCTTAAGTGGCGATAGCGCTCCGTCTCCGCTACCGCCAGTTGACCTAAATTGTGAAGCTTATTATTTAACTCTTCGCTTTGCTGGCGCCATTGGGAACTCTTGCTCTTGGTAGTGGCGGTAAGCTTACTTAAAGTCTCGCGGCTCTGGGCGATCTGTAAGTCGAAGCGCTCTAATTGATCGACTATCTGACGGTCGTAACTATCTAAAGAGTCGTAAGCTAAGGCCAAATAGCGATTCGTATCCTTACTGACGATGCGCAGCTCATTACTCAAGAAACGGGCGTTGGCCGCCATGTCGAGGATCGTATTGCGCATGCGCTTATCTTGGGCCAACTTGCGCACTTCTCGCAACTGACCTTGCAAGCGGCGCAAAGGCTCTACCTGGACGTTGGCTAAGCCGCCCCCCGCGCTGGGGATAGAGCGCAGACGCACCTTAGTGCCGCTCTCTAAAGACTTTTCTGAGATGCCGGGCGTAATCTCTAACCACAAGAGGCTAGAGGAGACGGTCACCACCCCCGCGCTGCTATCTACCGGTATGTCGCGATAGAAATCGGTGGCGATACTGACCACCACGTTGGCGTCGGGACCGAAGATCTTGCGGTCCTGGGGGGTACAAAAATCGAGATCGGTCACGTAACCTATATCGACCCCCGCCATCTTGACGTTGCCATTGACCTCTAAGCCCGGTACCTCCTTAAAGACCAACTGGTAACGGTTAGCAAAGAGGCCATTATTGCGTCCGTCGCCCGAAGGAGCGAAGAAAAAGAGCAAAGCTAGACCTAAGATGACCGCCGCTCCGATTTTTGCCTCTTTGCTCATCCTCTCTCCACTCTCGACTAAAACTCTATAGGCTACCTACTGGGCCTTCTCCCAAGCCTGGGCTACTAAAGCCCTTATACCCTGGCGCGGGAACTCTTCCTCTCCCGCCCGCAAGGTGGAACCTAAGAGCCCCAGACAGGCTAAATACTCGATATTGCCCGCCGGTCCCTTGATAGGGGAGAAGGTCAGACCGTAGAGGGCCAACCCCTCCGCTTGGCAGAAGTCCCAAAAGCCCTCTAAGACCTGGACGTGGACCTCCGGATTGCGCACTACCCCGCCCTTACCCAACTTCTCCGGACCGGCCTCAAATTGGGGCTTAATTAGGGGCACGATCCTCCCCTGGGGCTGGAGGAGACGCTTCGCGGCCGGCAGGACTAAGCGCAAAGAGATAAAGGAGAGGTCCATACTGATAAGGTCGACCGGACCCCTAAAGTCCTGGGGCTCTAAGTAACGGGCGTTAGTGCGGTCCATAACTACCACCCGCTCATCCTGGCGCAACTTATAATCTAAGAGGCCCTTGCCCACGTCGACCGCGTAGACTAGGGAAGCCCCGGCCTTTAAAAGGCAGTCGGTAAAACCGCCCGTAGAGGCCCCCAAATCGATAACGCTCAGACCCTGGGGGTCCAAAGCGAAGGCCTGTAGCGCCTTCTCTAACTTTAGGCCCCCACGGCTAGCGAAGGGGAGGCCCCGACCCCTAATCTCCACCTCCGCCTGCGGGGAGACTAGCTGGCCCGCCTTATCGCGGCGCACCCCGTCTACCCAGACCTGCCCGCTCATCAGTAAGGCCTTGGCCTTCTCCCGCGTGGAGACTAAGGCCCGCTCCACTAAGAGGAGGTCTAAACGTACCTTCTCTTCCTTCATACCTCTGACTCACGCAAAGCCTGGGCTAAAGGAGCGGCCTCCTCCAAAGAGCAGAGCCAGTGGTAGCGCCCCTGGCCGAGATCCATCACTAAGAAGTGTTGGGCTTGTAAATTCTCAGCCTGCAAGAGCTGGGGCTGCTTCAGACGGAAGGCCACGCGGGTGAGGGCTACCAGATGGGCCTCTTCTATATTGCCCGGGCCGCCAACGAGCCTGAGGAAAGAGTCCGCCTTCTGCCGGATCTGGGGGCTGACCTCCACCGGGGTAGGGGCCGCTTGGGCGCTGGCCAATTCGCCCGGAGTAGGTAAGGCGCTCTCTTGAGAGCCGGCGTCGCTGCGCAGGTAATCTTCAATATCGGACTTCAAATTCTCCGAAGCCGTCCCGAAGATAGCCTGGACATTATTGCCCGCGCTTACGACTCCCGTAGCCCCTAAAGCCTTCAAAGTATCGGGCAAGACCTTGCTGGGATCTTTGACGATAACCCGCAAGCGGGTGATACAGGCATCTAAACCGCTCAAGTTGGCGCGGCCGCCTAAAGCGGCTACTACGTCCGCCGCCCGCTGGGAGGCGCTCAATTGACCCTCGCTAGCTAAGGCTACCTTCTCTCTACCCGGGGTGGGCAGATCGAAAGCGGTAATTACCACTCGGAAGACGGTATAGTAGACGGCCGCATAGATGGGGCCTAACCAGAGCACGACCAGAGGGTTCTGATCGTTGCGGAAATAGAGGATATAGTCGATAAAACCTTGGGAGAAGGTGAAGCCCATGTGGGCGTCGACCACATTCATCATAAAGAAGGCCGTACCCGTCAAGACGGCGTGGATGGCGTAGAGGAGGGGGGCCACAAAGAGGAACGAGAACTCGATGGGCTCGGTAATACCCGTCAAGAAGGAGGTCAGCGCGGCGGAGACCATAATACCGCCCACCTGGACCTTATTCTCAGGCTTAGCGCAGTGCCACATAGCGATCGCCGCCGCCGGGAGGCCCCACATCTTAGTTAAGAAGCCGCCGCCCAGAATGCCCGCCGTGGGGTCGCCCTTAAAGAAGCGAGTGATGTCGCCTTGGGCTATAGTGCCGTCGGGAGCGGTGAAGCTACCCATCTGGAAGAAGAAGGGGGCGTTCCAAATGTGGTGCAAGCCGAAGGGCAAGAGGACGCGCTCCACAACCCCGTAGAGGGTGGCCGCCATGCGCGGATTCTCATCGGCCGCCCAGTTACCCACTTCCAAAATGAGGGCGCCTACCGGAGGCCAAATGTAACTGAGGACGATACCGGTCAAGATGGCCGCTCCGGCGGTGACGATGGGCACAAAACGCTTGCCCCCGAAGAAGCCTAAGTAGGGGGGCAGCGAGATGCGGTAGTACTTATTGAAGAGGTAACCGGTGATGAGACCGATGATAATACCTCCAAAGACGCCCGTATCGACGCTTGTGATCCCCATAATGGAGGTGGTGACCCGCACGCTCTTATCGGCTAGGATCCCTCCGCAATCGGCGCAGAAGACTAGATGGTCTAAACCGCGCACCTGGGCCATGACCCCCAAGGTGGCATTCATCACCATATAACCGACCGCCGCCGCCAAAGCGGAGACGCCGTCATTATTGGTCAGCCCTAAGGCCACTCCGATAGCGAAGAGGAGGGGTAGGTTAGTAAAGATCACGTCGCCCGACTTGGCCATGATCTGTAAGATAGTCACCCCCAAAGCGATGAGCATGGGGAGACTAGTAAAGATATTGACCCCTTTTTGGAGGAGGCCCCCCACCTTCTCCGGGATCCAACCGTACTTCGAAGAGCCGACCCCTAAGAGGATACCGGCTACGGGCAAGACGGCTACCGGCAGCATGAGGGCCTTCCCCAACTGCTGCATGACCGCAAAGGCGCGCTTCATGAAATTCATTCTTCCACTCCCTCTTGCAAGGCGCGTACGGCCTGCGCGTCCGCACAGGCCAAGGCTTGGGCCGCCAACTCCTGACACTGGCTGAGGCTCAAATGGCGGATGCGATCTTTAATGGCCGGGATGGCCGGGGCGGCTACGCTCAACTCGTCTACCCCTAAGCCCACTAAGATGGCCGTAGCTTGGAGATCGCCGCCTATACCGCCGCAAACCCCCACCGGCCGCTGGTACTTGTGGGCCCCGTCGGTCGTCATCTTAATTAAACGCAAGACGGCGGGATGGAGGCCGTCGGCCAGATTGGCCAACTGGGGATGGCCGCGGTCGATAGCCGTGGCGTACTGGGTCAGATCGTTAGTCCCAATCGAGAAGAACTCTACCTCTTGGGCCAGAACCTCCGCCATCAGAGCCGCCGCCGGGACCTCGATCATAATCCCTAAAGGCGCCTTAGTACCCAACTTCTGACACTCTTCATCGAAGATAGCCCGGGCTTGACGGTACTCGTCAATAGTGGTCACCATGGGCAACATAACCTTGATCTTCGCTAACCCGGCCGCCCGCAGGATGGCGCGGAACTGGGTGCGCAAGAGATCGGGACGGCGCAGGGAGAGGCGCAGACCGCGCACCCCCAAGAAGGGGTTATCTTCCTTAGGTAAAGGCAGATAGGGCAGGGGCTTATCGCCGCCTACGTCTAAGGTGCGCACGATGAGGGTCTGCTCAGGGCCCACGTTGCGGGCGCATTGGGCGTAGATCTCCGCCTGCTCATCTTCGCTGGGCGGGGTGGTGCGCGCTAAGAAGAGGAACTCGCTGCGCAAGAGGCCGACCCCGTCCGCCCCTAAACTAGCGGCCTGTTCCGTATCGGCTACCGAGCCCACGTTGGCCGCCACTTCGATGACCGGGCCGTCGCTCAAGCGGGCGGGCTCTTTAGCGTGGGCCAAGAGCTCCTTTTGGCGCTCTAAGCGGGCTTTTAACTTCTCCTGGGCCTCTTGGAAGCGCTCATGACTGGGATGGAGCTCTAAAGTACCTTGGCCGCCGTCTAAGATGGCCGGGGTACCGTTGGGGATGGTCAGCGCTTGGGGGCTGATCCCGGCTAGAGCGGGCATATTGAGGGAGCGGGCTAAAATGGCTACGTGGGAGGTGGCGCCCCCTAAGAGGGTGGCAAAGCCCACTACTTTGGCCCGGTCTAAGGTGGCCGTATCAGAGGGGGTCAACTCTTCGGCTACTAAGATGGCATTCTCCGGGAAATCGTGTTTGAGCGGCGCTTCACCTACTAAGAGGCGCAAGACGCGCTCCCCCACGTCGCGGACGTCGGTAGCTCGGGCGGCCATCAGTTCGTGGCTCAGTTGCGAGAGGCGCTCCGCTTGGCTCTGATAGGCTTGGCGCCAGGCCCAGGCGGCGCTCTTACCTTGATTGATCGTAGCTAAGGCCGGCTCTACCAGATCGGGATCTTCCAAAAGTTCCCGGTGGGCGGCGAAGATGCCCGCCTTATTGGGATCGGCTTTGGCCTTCATATTGACCTCTAAGAGCTCTAACTCGCTCTTAGCCTTCCCTAAAGCTTGGCGCAGAGCTTCAGCCTCGACCTCGGGATTTTGACCTTCCTCGCGGACCTCGTACTCCTGATGGCGCAGCTGGAAGATCTGACCGACGGCCAGACCCGGGGCGGCCGGGGTGGCGTGGAGTAAATTCTCGGTATCGGGACGGGTGGGATTCTCTAAGGGCGGGGCCAGAGGGCCGACGGTCGTCATCGGCTGGGCGGCGTTATTGATGTCGGGCTGGGCCTGGGTACCGGCGCTGCCGGCGGTAGCGGGCTTCTCGCCTAAACCGCTGGCCAAAGCTTCGCTCAGAGCGCTGAGGGCCTCCTGGGCGTCGGGACCGCTGGCTCTAAAGCGCACCACTTCGTTATGTAAGACTTGTAAGCTCATGAGAGCTACTACGCTCTTACAATTGGCAAATTGCTCGCCCCGCAAGAGCTGGATATTGGAGCGGAAGCGCTTGGCCAAATTAGCTAAGACGGCCGCCGGACGGGCGTGCAGACCCTGCGGATTGGGGACTACTACCGGCTCGGAGGTGATACTGAGCGCTTCGCCCTCGCTGGAAGCGCCCTCCTTAGCGCTCACGAGGGAGGCGCTGAGCAAGAGATCTTGACCCGCCCGCTTGAGGCCGGGCATAATCTCTAACTTGGAGACCAGCTCCGTATTAGTTACTAAGACTAAACTTATTAAACTGCGGGCCTTTTCGGCGATCGCAGCCACATCGAAGGCGATCAATTCCTGACCGCGCGTTACCGAGTCGCCCACCTTGACTTTAGGGGTAAAACCTTGACTCTTGAGCATCACCGTATCGAGACCGATGTGCATAAGGATCTCTAGGCCGCTGGCGTGCTTTAAGGTCAAAGCGTGATGGGACTCGTGGATCATGGTCACCACCCCATCACAAGGGGCCAATAAGACCTGCGAGGTGGGATCGATGGCTACCCCGTCGCCTACCATCTTGGTAGCAAAGACGGGATCGGGTACAGACTCTAAATCGATGGTCTGCCCCGAAAGAGGGGCGTATAGAGCTATAGCAAGATCGCTCACCAGATTTATTTCACTCCCTTGAACTTATATATACCAATCTACAAACACCCCTTTTCCGCACAGTTATACGATTTCCCCCAAGCATTGCCAGCCGCCTCCGGCGGCTGGCAATGCTTGGGGGAAATCGTAATGCGGAATTCGTAATTCGTAATTCGGAATTAAGCGGCTTTTGTTAGTGGCGTAGCAGTTCCGGGAATAACTTGGCATAGGGAAGAATCGCGCTATCCGCCGGAACGGCGGCTAGCGCGATTCGGAATGCTTAATGCGTAATTCGGAATTAGAGTAATTCGGAATTCGTAATGCATAGTTCGGAATTAGATGGCTCTTGTTAGTGGCTTATCAGATCCGAGAATAACTTGACCTATGGAAAAATCGCTGGCAGTTTCACTGCCTTTTTGACGCTTTGGTTCTGACGCCCGGGGCTTCATTTGTGTTACATCATTTGATAGAGGTCTTTAGGACGTTTGTCCAATGAGACCGCGGCGCGGGCCCCGCGCCGCACATCCAAGACAATTTTTCCCCCAAGCCATGCCTCTCCCGGAACCAGCCAGAAACTAAGTCCTTGCCATCTCGCCCCTCACCCACCGCGAAACTAAAGTTAGAGACACGCCCTCCCTCCTCGCCGCGTCCCCTCAATTCCGCATTACGCATTGCCGCCTCCGGCGGCTCCCCCTCAATTCCGCATTACGCATTCCGAATTCCGAATTGACTCTGGCTGCCGCCAGAGCCACCCCTTGACTAAATAGCGCCAGGTGGGTATAATGCACTCGTTGCGGGTACGTGGCAGAGTGGACAATTGCATCAGACTGTAAATCTGACGCGCGACGCGCTACAGAGGTTCGAATCCTTTCGTGCCCACCAATAGTGAGAAAAGCTGGTCTTTGAGGGACCGGCTTTTTTTGCCTTGGGGGAGGGCGCTCTAGTTGGGGCGGGCAGGAATTAGGGGTGAGGGTAGGGGAAGGGTGGGTTAGTATTTCCTGATTTTTGGAGGGTCTAGCTAGTATGGAGATCACGACGCAGTTCGTTCCGGCTGAGGGGAGTGGGGCTAAGGATGTGGTTTTAGTCTTGCGGGGTCGGTTTGGTAACAATTCCGCTTCGGAGGTGGAGTCGGCTCTCAAGGAGGCTATGGGCAACTGTCGCTCTCTGACCTTCGACTTTGGGGGCGTGGACTATATCTCTAGCGCCGGTCTGCGGGTCTTATTGATGGCCAAGAAGAGTTTAGGGGCCGGGGTAGAGGTGGCGGTCGTCAACGCCAACGAGGTCGTAAAAGAGATCTTTGATATTTCGGGCTTCTCTAAGATCTTACAGGTCCGCTAAGCTCGGGGGGCGCTCTTAGGTTCTATGCGCACTATCTTCCGTAAGAAGCTGCTAATTATCGTGGGGGTAGCGGCTTTCATCGTCTCTTGGCTCTCTCTAGACCTAGTCGATCGCAACTGTCGCCTGCACGTCAGTAAGCTCTTTAACGAGGCTTGCAAGGATACCCTGCGCGCCTTAGCTACTTCCGATAAGCGGGCCTACGACAGTCGCTCTACTATGATGCATAAGGTCTTAACCTCCTTAGAGACGGTGACGGAAGTCGTCAACTATTTCCCAGGTATCGAACATAACTACCTAGCTTTAGAGCGTCTGCGCAGTAGTTTAGGGATCTCCCGCATCGACATTTTAGATCCGGCGCGCCAGCGCGTCGTCTTGAGTACCGACCCTAACTTACAGGGTAAGCCTATAAATTGCGATCTCCCCGCCCCTTTGAGTCAGAACGATCCCGATTTTAACTCCTTTATCTCGAGTATGGGCAGTTACCATCCGGTCGACTACGTCTTAGATCGCCACCAGCGGGAATTGCTCTTATTCTATAATCCCTTGCGCCAGCCCGACCGCCTCTTGCGTCTGGCCTTCAACGCCCAAAATTTCCGCATGACCTACGATGTGGCGACCCACGAGCTGGTGACCTCCAGCCTCTCTTTGGGCGAGACGGGCGGGGTCGACGTCATTCAGGGTAACGGGGTGATCGTCAATAGCGTCGATAAGGAGTGTATCGGAGCTAATATTTTAGAGGTCTACTCCGACTTCCAGAACCATCAGGAGGCTAAGGGTCTCCTCTTGCGGGTCAATAGGCGGGGCACTCCCAGTTACTGCAGTTACTATCCCACTCAGTACGGTTACTCGCTCATCTGCTACATGTCGGCTAGCGAGGTCTACGCTACCCGCCGCACCGTCTTGCAGGTGATGCTCATCGGCTATTTCCTGCTCTTTGTAGCTATCTTTTTTAGTACCTCGTACTTAGTGAAGGTAGTCGTCTTAAATGGCTTAGAGCGCATCAACGCCTCTTTGGCCAAGATCGAGGCCGGCGATCTGGAGGTCAAGGTGGAGGAAGATAGCTGTCCCGAGTTTTGCGCGCTGAGTCAGGGTATCAACTCTACCGTTCAGGCCCTCAAGAGTCTGATGGAGAGCCAGTTGGCTCACGACGCGGAGCAGATGGCCTTAGCTCGCACTATCCAGCTCTCCTGTCTGCCTAAGTTCTTCCCCACCTATCCGGAGGTGCGAGAGCTCGATCTTTACGCCCGTACTACTCCCGCCCAGGAGGTCGGGGGCGACTTCTACGATTATTTCCGCATCAGCGACAATCTCTACTGCGTGATGATCGCCGACGTCTCCGAACATGGGATCCCGGCCGCGCTCTTAATGATGACCGCTAAGACCGCGCTGCACGACGCCGTCTTGTCGGGCGATACTCTGGAACACTGCATCGAGAGCGTCAACTCCTTCCTCTGTGAGAATAACTCGACTTGTATGTTTGTGACCGCCTTTGTGGCGACCTTGAATATCGCGACGGGCGAGTTCCGCTTTGTAAATGCCGGTCATTGTCGTCCTATGTTGAAGCGCGCCCAGGGCCAGTGGGAGAGCGTGGCCGTGCAGCCGGGTATGGTCTTAGGCGGTATCGACAATCTTAATTACCAGTCGGAGGGTTGGATCTTAAAGCCGGGCGACCAGGTCTTCCTCTATACGGACGGGGTGAGCGAGGCTAGCGATCCTCAGGGCCAGATGTTTGGGGTAGCCCGCTTACAGGCCATTTTGAATCGTCCCAGCTGCGCCCATTACGATGGCGGTTCGCTTATTAATTTAGTCCAAGACGAGTTGGAGAACTTTACGCAGGGTGATTTCCAGGACGACGTCACCATGGTGGCCTTAGAGTACTTTAGCTCCCTCCATGCCGACAAGTTCTTGCAAGTCTCCGCCCAGCCCGAGGAGTTAGATAAGATCTTAGATTTCGTCAACGCCACCTTAGAGCGGGCCCAGTTGGAGCCTAAGCGTTTGCAAGAATTGCGGGCGGCGGTCGATACGGCGGTGGACGACATCTTTACTAATATCGTCTCTTACGCTACGACGGGCAGTAACCGTCAAGTCCAGGTGACGGTGCGAGCGGAGATCAGCCTCTATCCCCACCAGCTCATCTTGCACTTTATCGATAATGGCCATCCCTACGATCCGACGGCCGCCACTCTGCCCGACATAGATTGTCCCTTCCAGGATCGGCCCTGCGGGGGGTTGGGGATCTACTTAGTTAAGAAGTTGACCGACCACATGACTTATCGCTATACGGAGGGGCGCAATATCTTGTGCCTAGTCAAGAATTTGGAATAGTTGAGGGCAGGTTATTGGAGTGAAAAATTCCGAGCGCGATTTAGAGGAGCACCAGCTCCCGCCTTTGGCGGTCTCGTTGCTCACTCTGCTCATTGTGGGAGTCGTCTTTGCCGGGGTCTCCTTCATTAATAATGCTATTAATTATAGCTACCCCGCCCCCCAGCCCTTAGAGGTGGCTACCCCTACTAAGGCGGAGGAACTCTATAGCCCTCAGCGGGCCCAGCGCCGCGCCAGCTACTTTTTGCGCCGCCAAGGCCAAGAAGAGGAGCGGGCCGCCATTAAGGCTGAGGAGGAAGAGGGAGTAAAAGGGGAGGTTAAAACTTCCCCGGGGTTAGCTTCCGGGCTGGCGGAGAGTAAAATTTCCCCGCCGCTCAGTTCTGGAAATGCAGAGTTGGCGGCCCCTTTAGATTTGGGGGCTTGGGGTGGGGAGTTGCAGGCCAACTCTAGTTTAGGGGGGATAACTTTGGCGGGCGTCATGTTGGGGGGCGAGACGGGGGTAGCCATCTTCCATTACCAAGGCGCCACTCATACTTTGGGGGTGGGCCAGAGTTTAGGGGGCTACCGGGTCGAGGAGATCTTATCGGACCGGGTGATCTTAAGTAAGGGCGGTCAGCGTTCTACTTTGAGCCTCTATAGCGGGGGCTCGGGCGCTACGGCTAGGGACGGTCATCCCATCTTGCCTAACCCGGAGACTCTGCCCCCTCCCGCTTGGCCGGGCGCTCTGGCCCGAGGCTCGGAACCTCCCGTCCTCGCTCCCCAGCCCCAGCCGGTACCCTTGGCCCCTGCGCCCCCTCTGCCCGATAAGGTTGAGATGTACCGCCTCAATGGAGAGGAGCGGGAGACGGAGGGCGTGGAGCCGCCCCCTCTGCAGGCCGCTTTAGCTAAAGAGTCGGAGCCTAAAGAGTCGGAGCCTAATAAAGAGGGAGGCGAGGCCGGTCAGCCTACGCGAGAGGAGTTAGAGCGCTACTTGAAGCGGGGGGCGGCCATTATCGCCGAGCTCAAGGTCCAGCCTCAGGAGAACGCTTTAGGGGTTAAGGTCACCTTCTTGCGCCAGGATAATATCTTGCGCTGTCTGGGCTTAGAGGATGGGGATATTATTTTGCAGGTCAATAATAAGACGATCCTCAGCCGGGAGGAGCTCTTTAACGCTCTGATCGCCCTCAGCGAGATGCCCTTTGTCAATATTCGTTACCAGCGCAAAGGGGAAGAGCATTCCCTAGTCTACGATCTTTAGGAGTGGAAAAAGGAGAGAGGAGAGGAGGGAGAAAACCCTCTAGCCTTATGAACAAGTACCAGCGCTTAGCCCTAGCGGCCACTTGCCTCGTGGCCTTTATCTCTGCCAGTGAGTCCGCGCTTGCCGATAATTCGCGCCATAACGACGAGTTAGCCCCTCCGCCCAGCGTCAAAAAGTATCTGGGCGCAGAGGAGGAGGGCGATAGCCGGGCCGTCGAGGAGCGGGAGTTAGCTAGCCAGCCTAGCTCTAAGCGGGCTATGAGTCAGATGCGTTTAGTCGCCCTGTGGTTCGCCAAGGCCTACGCTATCCCGGCCCGGGTACCGGAAGAGATGTTTATGGCCGGTTACACCTATAGCGACGCGGTAGTGGCCTTCTCGCTCATGGACGCCGGGGCTTCACTCAATGAGATCTTGGAGCAGCGCCGCCATAAGCGTTGGGACGACGTGGCCCAGAGTTTGGGGATCGATTATATGGCTCTGCCCCAGGCGGTGCGCCAGGTGATGAATAACCCTTCCAGCGGTCGGCCTTACCAGTACTTGCACTTTATGCCCGACGTGCGGGCCGGTCTGAGCGATAGGTTGCGCTTGCCCTCCTTCGCCCCTACGATCCCCGATCCGGTAGCTATCCAGCGCTTCAAATTGAGCGCGGACGATATTGCCAATATCCGCCAGGCCTTGGAGAATCCCAACAATTTAGACGCCGAACTTCTGCGCCGTCCGGCGGGCCGCTCCCTGCGGGTAGGCGACTGGGTGATCGCCGGGACTTTAGCTAAGTATAAGCCCTTCCCTATCGATACTATCCTCTCCGTGCGTACGGGCGAGGTGGTAGAGTGGGGCGACGTGGCCTCTATGTTTAGCGTCGACCCGGAGATCTTAGTCGAGGGTCCTTTGGCCCCCATCTACGCGGCCATGATTGAGGGCGAAAATTACGCCACCATCTCTACTCTGCGCCGCACCTCTTATCCCGAGACCTTAGAGAATACTTACGAGCTCTCCCAGGTGCAAGGCTCTGAGCTCCAGGCTTTGGGCTGGTTAATGAGTCTCTACTATAAAGAGAGCGAGCCGGAGCGCCAGTTTCTGCAAGAGAGCGGCCTGCCCTTAATCGACCAGGCCTTATCCTTGGCCGTAGCCCGGATGGCCTTTACCGAGCTAGCGGGGGTGGTCCTCCAAGTGCAGGGCGGAGCTACCTGGAAGTACCTTTTAGATTATTACAAGTTAGATCTCACCGGCCAAGAGGTGACGGTGGCCGCCGCCTTAGCGCGGGACGACCAGAAAGCGCCTCCCAAAAAGTATCAGAAGAAGCGCGCTAGACGGAGGGGCCGTTCCTAATGAGAGTCCGCCAGCGGGCTTTTACGCTGCTGGAAGTGCTGATCGCTTTGGGGATCGGCTCTTTAGTCTTGGGTACGATCTTGAGTAGTACTAGCAACCATCTGCAGCGTTTAGCCCGTTTGGAGCCGCGTTACCGCAACTTGGTAGTAGCTTCGGTAGCCTTAGAAGAGTTTATGGCTACCAAAGGCTCGGGGAGCAAGACGGATACTTTAGAGGATATTGAATATACGGTCACCGTCTCCTCGGTACCCTCCGACCCCCGCATCGATAGCGTCCAGAGCCGGGTAGAGGCAGGTCGAGGTTTAGGGGCCACGGTCACCGCTTACCGTCTGCGCCAGAGTAGTCAGGAGAATTCTAGTAGTAATGGCAGCCAAGGGGAGGGGGAGAGTGGCCAGTAGCGGGAGAGGCGCTCTTGGCCTTCGGGGCCGGGGGGTGGGGCTGGGCTTTACCCTCTTAGAGCTAATGTTGGCGGTAGGGCTAGCGGCTATCGTCTGGTCCTTTTTAGCTTACGTTACCGTCTCTTTGAGTCGCAGCGTGCGTTACGCCGAGCAAGCTCTAGCCCGCAAGAAGGCGGTTATCGAGGTGGCCGAGCGCTTGCGTTGGCAGTTGCGCTGTCTTTACACTATTACCCCCGAAGGGGCGCCCGCTACTCCGCCCTCTAGTCAAGTCAACCTCTCCACCCTCAACGGTTCCTTTATTTACAGCCAGAACCAGGGGCAGGTGGGACGCGACGCCTTGCTCTTTAAGACTACTTATTTTCCCGCTCACGTCCAAAATACGGGTACGGCCGAGGTGGGCTATACGATCTTGCAGGGGAGTACGGCTACTACCCAAGGGGTCAATGCCCCTAATCCTCAGGCTACGGCTACCCCCTCCGCCCGGTTGGGTTTGCCTAACCCCCAGGAGCTCTTGGCCGATCAGAAGTTGGAGGACCCTTATTTAGCCTACCGCCAGTACCCTTGGGCCGATCCCTTAGGTCTCCACGACGTGCCCGCCGATCCGCTAGTACCCTGGCAAGTCTTGAGCCGCGAGGTTATAGGGCTCGAAGTCCGCTTCTCCCAGGATCTAGAGATCTGGCAGGAGGACTGGACGACCCCGGAAATTCCGACCTGGATCGAAGTCAGCTTAGAGCTTAAGACTGGAGATCCGCTCATCTTTACCGTAGGGCCCGCCGCCGTGGCGCCGCGCTGGTAGGGGAGGAGAGAGTATGATCTTAATGGCCGTCTTAGGGACGATCCTTATCGCTATGGCCCTGGCCGCCCGGATGGGTGAAGTTGGGGTCGACGCCCAAAAGCTCCTAGATTACTCTTTAAATCGCGAGAATAATTACCAGGTGGCCCGCTCCGCCGTGGAGATGGGCTGTAGGCTTTTAGAGGCCGATAGCGGCGATACCGACAGCTTCCAAGATATGTGGGCGGCCGGGACCGTGACCTTAGAGTGGGAGGGCAAGAAGGTGGCGGTCAGTATCGTCGACGAGGAGAGTAAGTTCCCTTTAAGCGCCATGCAGCGCCAGCCCGACAATTGCGAGTATCTCCAAGAGGCCTTAGTGCGCTTCTTCTCTAACGCCGGATTGGGGACGGGCGAAGAGGCCTGCGACCGCTTCCTCGATTGGGTCGATGCCGATAGCCAACGCCGCTCCCGGGGCGGCGAAGGGAGCGATTATCCCGAGCTCACCATTAAAGATTCGCCCGTCGACTCCTTAGAGGAGATCTTAGTCCTGCCCGGCTGGGAACAGGAGCCTATCTATCCCGTACCCCGCGGCCAACAGTCGCTCCAGAGCGTCAGCGCCCAGATCGAACTCTCTGACTCTGGCGCCGGAGCTAGCTTGGATGGGAGCCTCGATACTACCGCTACCCCCAACCCCAGCGAGGCGACTAAGAGCGACGAGGCCGCCCTGCCCAGCTACCATCTAGAAGCGCCCAGCGCCCAGACCCTGGGCCAAGGGGATACTAGCCCCTGGAGAGAGTGGATGAGCGTCCACTCTCCCGGACTCATTAACCTCAATACCGCCCCCAAAGAGATCTTACTCTGTCTGGACGAATCGATGACCCAGACCCTAGTCGACGAAATCGATACCCGCCGCCGCAGCGAAGCCTTTAAGAACGTCGACGAACTGCGCAACCTGGCCGGCATGGACGCCGACCTCCTCTTCCGCATCCAAGATTATCTGTGCGTAAAGAGCCAAATCTTCACTATTGAAGCCGTAGTCTTCAATTCCCCCGGCCGCCTCACCCTCCGCGCCACCGTCGACCGCAGCTCCGGCCCCCTCAAAGTCCTCCGCTGGCACATTTTTTAGTTGCCGCCTGCGGCGGCAACTAAAAAATGCGGAATTCGGAATGCGTAATGCGTAATTGAGGGTGGCGCGGCGAGAGGTGAGGTTGTGGCACTAACTTTAGTTTCGGCGGCGGGGCAGGGGCGAGATCATAGTGAGTTAGTTGCTGGCTGATTCCGCGGGTAGCTTGGCTGGGAGGAAAATCGTCTTGGTATGCGGGCGCGCTGTATGGTTCAATTGGACAAACGTCCTAAAGACCTCATTCGAGCAAATATACTGCACTAAGAACTGAACGCTACAGCGTCTATAACTATTTTTCCACAAGCCAAGTTACTTCCAGATCCGCTAAGTCCCTAACAAGCAGAAACTTAATTCCGAACTATGCATTCCGCACTCCAAATTGGCTATGCCAAGCCATTAACAAGAGCCACTTAATTCCGCATTCCGTACTCCGCATTACGAATTAGATTTGGCGAAGCCTCCTGCGATTCTGGCATAAGTTCAGCTACTTCCGGATCTGCCAAGTCATTAACAAGCGCCATCTAATTCCGAATTACGAATTAAGCATTCCGAATTATCTCTCTCCTTCCCCTAAGTCTTGCGTTAACCTGACTTACGGTGATAACCTAAATTTAAGTCGTTATGTACGTACGACGTTTAAAAAGGGGGTAGTTATGGGGCACGATTCGAGTTATAAGCGTCTTTTTAGCCATGTGGAGGTGGTAGAGTCTTGTGTAAGTGGATTCTTGCCCCGCTGGTTGGTTAAAGAGTTAGATTTTAGCACTTTACAGGCTTTGCCTACGGTGCACGTCGATCATCGCCATAGAGAGCGTCGCAACGATCTTTTGTGGCGGATTGAGTGGAAGGATGGGGGCGTCTGTTACGTCGTTTTGATGTTTGAATTCCAGAGTACGGTCGACCATAGAATGGTCGTGCGCCTTTGGAATTATGTGGGCTGCGTTTGGGAAGAGATCTTAAATAACGAGAAGGGTTTGGAAAAAGCTACTCTGCCGACCGTCGTCCCGATCGTGATTTACAATGGTTTGCATCCTTGGAATGCGGCCCAGGATATTGACGACTACTTGCGCGCTAGGCCTCGCGGTATACAGCGTATCAATGGTCATTTTAGATACTTTGTCTTAGATGTCAGGCGTTTACCGGGCAGGAAATTGGAGAAAGATTTGGGTCTTAGCTCCTGGATCTTTAGGTTGGAGCGTACGTCGAGTTCCCAGGAGTTGGTTAAACTGTTGCGCGTTTTAGAGCGTTCCTTGCGTAGCGAACGTTATAGCCAACTGCGGCGTGACTTTGTACAATGGATTGTGAGCATACTCTTGCCACAGAGAGGATATGAGGAAACCGCTGATCGTAATCTTTTAGAGGAGGTAGACGATATGGGCCAAGTAGTCGATTACATAGAAAACTGGCGCGCCCAAGATCAAGCCGAAGCTAGAGCCAAAGGCCTGGCTGAGGGAGAAGCTAAAGGTAGAGCTGAGGGAGAAGCCAGAGGAATGGCCAAAGGAGAAGCTAAAGGCGAAATCTCTATGCTTAAACGCCTTTTAGGCGGGGGACTTAGTATTGATAGTATCGCCCAAGCCCTTGGGATGTCCGTAGTTGAAGTACGCAAGCTTGCTGCCGGGGACAACAATGCGTAATTAGGAATGCGCTTATCTGGCAGCCTCCGGCTGCCAGATAAATGCGGAATTAGGAATTCGTAATTCGTAATTGACTCGCCGTTGGTGGGGGAGGTCGTAGCCCTAAATTTGGTCTTCTCGGTGACTTAAGGAATAGATGGCCTGGGGGAATGGCTAGCCGGTTCCGAGGGGCGATTGGCTGGAGCGAAAATCGTCTTGGAGTGCGCGGCACGCGCCGCGAGGGAGGCGAAGTCTCCTGTGATTCTGGCGTATGCCAAGCTATTTCCGGGTCTGCTAAGCTACTAACAAGCGCCACTTCTCCGAACTACGCATTACGCATTCCGAATTAGACTAGAGGCAGTGGAACTGCCAACGATTCTTCCATAAGCCAAGTTACCTCCGGATCTGTCAAGTCACTAACAAGCAGAAACTTAATTCCGAATTATGAATTATGCATTCCGCATTGCTAGCCGCCCCGGCGGCTAGCAATGCGTAGTTTTTGGACTTCGGATAAGGGAACGCTGACTAATTTAGCAATCAGATTATCTTCAAAACCTTCAGCGATCATCTGGCGGATAACTTGAGCTGCCTTCTCGGCTATGCCTATCCGTTCGCCCTCGAGCTTACCTTCGTGCCGTCCTCTAAGTTCACCGATGCGCTCTCCCTCGGCGCGACCGCGCGCTTCACCTTCGGCGCGGCCTTGTCTGATTCCTTGGTTGATGTAGGGGAGGGTCCAGTCTTCCATTTCGGCGGTAACTACGGTCATCTTTTCTTCCTCCTTCAAACGTTCTACAACGATCTTCGCGCCCGATATTTTGCGTACCGGCAAGACGCAAGTTTCTAGCCAGATTATAATCTCTTGGCGCAAATTTTCATAAGTCGGACTCTTGAGAGCGCGGAACATAACTCTCCAGAGACGCTCCATCTCCTGGACGTTAGCAGCCCGCTCAAAGCGAAAGATCCAAGCGCTGATACCTTTGGCTTTATCTACCAACGACTCTTCTAAATGGCGAATGTCAATTAAATGGTATTTGAAATCCCAAATACCGCGCTCATAAGCCAGCCTTTCGCGCTCCGATAACTCACCATAAACGCAAGGCGCGCTCCAAGGCTTGGCCCCATTGTAAAGGACGATAGGCAAAATTTTGGGTAAAGCCAATCCTTTACTCTTATCATCGTCCAATGTTTGCTCTAAGAAGAGAGTGGCATATTCCAGTAATCTACAGAGCATTTTCTTATCGATAGTACTCTGAAACTCTAAGAGTATGGCCAAAAGGCAAGGACTACCATCTCGCCATTGGAGTCGCCAAATAAGATCGCCACGTCGTTCCGTCTGTCCATGCTTTTGAAAAACGGTAGGCATGGGCTCTAGCGTCGTAAAGTCTAGCTCTTGGGCTAAATCCTCAGAAATAAAATCGCGCACCAACGACTCAACCATATCGGCGCGGCTAAAGAACTTCTTGTAACTAGAATCGTGACTCAAATTTCCCCCCTTGTGCGTATCGAAGTTAAGTTTCTGCTGGGAATGGTATACAACCGTGGCCTTGGTTGCCGCAAGGCTTACTTGGCGGCCGACGGCAATGCGTAGTTCGTAACTCGGGATGCGGATAGCCGCCTGGAGGCGGCTACAATGAGGAATTAGGAATTCGGAATGCGTGAGCCGCCTGGCGGCGGCAATGCGTAATTCGGAATTAGGAATGCGTAATTAGGGTGGCGCAGCGAGAGGTGAGGTTGTGGTACTAACTTTAGTTTCGGCGGCGGGGCAGGGGCGAGATCATAGTGAGTTAGTTGCTGGCTGATTCCGCGGGCAGCTTGGCTGGGAGGAAAATCGTCTTGGAGTGCGCGGCACGCGCCGCGGCCTAATTGGACAGACGTCCTAAATACCTCAATCAAAGAACAGAACACAAATGAATATCCGGACGCTCAAACCAAAGCAAAAAAACCGCGTTGAAACCGCAGCGACTCCTACACAAGCTAAGCTATTTCCATATCCGCCAAGTTACTGACAAGCCGCCATCTAATTCCGCATTTCGCATTCCGCACTCCAAATTGGCTATGCTAAGCTATTAACAAGCAGAAACTTAATTCCGAATTACGCATTCCGCATTGCTAAGCCGCCGTCCCGGCGGCTTAGCGCAATTCGCATTAGTTAAAAAAATGTAATAACAAGGGGGGGGGTAAAAGTTAAGTTTTCATAAATAATTAACACGCTTGGCCTGGGTTTTGTCTAGGTTCGCCCTTCTATGTTTGGTACGATTGGAGCAGATGCTAAATGTAGAATAGGAGGTTACATCGTGAAAGAGCACAGACTAGGGATGCTTCTCTTTTCCTTACTTTTGGGCATGACTCTCCTTTTAGGTCTATCCGCCTGCGGCGATTCGGGGTCTACGACCGTTTCCAGTTTTGCCGCCAATGAGACGACGGGGAAAGTAATCTTAATTTACGACCTTAGCCAGCTTCCGCCCGCTCAAGATGCTAGTACTCAGATCGTGAGCGTGCGTTATAATTATTCCGGCGTCCGGGAGGGTGTGGATTATGCGAGCGCTCCTACTCAGAGTTATTCCTTAGTTCCTGACGCTCCCCATGAACCTCTGACTATCGAATTGCTGAATGTGCCTTTGAGCGCCACTCAGGTGACGGCCGCTTATTATAATTTGGACGGCCAGTTAGTGGCGGTAGGGGTGGAAGAGCTGCACTGGATAGATGGCAGCTGTTGTGAGGCTAAGATCTCCGAGCCTATCTTTATCTCCTTACAAGAGGCCACGGCTACTTTGGCGGCCAGCGACTACGTCTTAACTAGCGGCCAGACGACCGATCTCATCTATAAAGTTACCACCCCTACGGGCCAAGTCTTAGATTTGAGCGCCTTTGCCACTTACGAGCAGATTGACGGTACTATCTTACCTCCGCGCGGCGGCGAGGAGAGTTTAGATAAGCGTTTAGGTAACGCTATGGGCGTAGTCCCTCAACCTTTGGCCTGGTGTTTGACCCCTTGGGGCAAGTTGACGGCCACCACCGATCCCATCTACGTCACTAACCAGCAGGTCGTAGGTCTTTACATCGAACGCGGCCCTATCGAAGGCCAAGAAGTGACCGTTTTTGAAGATTTGCCTATAACCCCGCGTCGTGTCGAGAGTCCATCTTTTGCCTCTAGTGGATATATTCCCGTACGCGATACTGATAGCTTGAGTAATATCATAGGCCGCGGCCAAGATACTAGTTATTCTAATATCCTCTGCGCTATCACTAGTTATGAAGTTCTTCTTCCTGATATGCGCATGCCTACGGATAATAGTAGCGGCATACCCGAGGCGTTAGAGTTACCCGATCAGGATAAGATTAGTGTGGGGCGCAAGCTCGCCTCTTTTGATATTAACGCGAGGACGATCCATAATGCCGTTCGCGTCCAACCTCTGCGGGCTTTCCTTGAGTACAGCGACCTCGAAGGCCAAGGCCCCGTGCCTGAGCCCCAGGAGGTGACGGAGGAGGCTACCTTTAGCGTCCAGCCCTGGCAGGAAGTAGAGGGCGCGGCTAAGATTGAAGGCTCCAACCTAGTGGTAGAGGCGCCCTGCGGCGAGTGGATAAAGAGCGAGTGGATAAAGAGCGGAGGATATTGGGCATGGGAGCCCATTCCCTACAAGGTAGAGGCTACTTACCAGGCGGGTGAGGAGTTACTCCATTCTCGCAATTACCTGACCTTTATGGCTTACGCCGCTCAAGCCCTCTTAAGTTTCTCGGCACAAGAGACGGGAGAGCTTAAACCCTTATTCGATCCCCGTTCTGAGTTTTATGAAATTTACTTATATGATCCTATGCGAGCGGATCTCTCTTTGACCCATCTCCTCTGCTATTCCGATATCCTTTCCAATTATGATATGAGTCTCAGTAATCCTATTGTAATCCCCGAGGCCTATCTGCCCCGCGAACTCTATCCTGAGCCTATCTTAATCTCTGAGAGCGGTTTAGGCCCCGTTACGGGCGTAACTATTAGCTTAGAGGAGACTCTCTACCCCTTGGAGGTCACTTCTCTCGAGCATTTAAACTTCGGCGTAGCGGTATTGATCGATCCTCGACCTGAGGAGTACCAGAATTTAGGCTTGCCTACTTTCTTCGGCCTGTTTCTCGCGGTCCCGAAGTCCAGGTAAATTCGGAATTCGTAATGCGTAATGCGTAATGCGTAATTGAGTTAGTGAGGAATTTTAGGTTGCCGCAGGACAAAGGTTCTGGCGGCAACCTAATTCGGAATTAGGAATGCGGAATGCGTAATTGAGGGCGGCGCAGCGAGGGAGGCGAAGCCTCCTGCGATTCTGGCATAAGTTCAGCTACTTCCGGATCTGCCAAGTCACTAACAAGAGCCCTGTAATTCCGAATTCCGCACTCCGAATTACTTTCCCCCCTCTTGACTTCACTCTAAGGCTATACTATAATACCCGCGCCCGGAGGGTTGTGACGGAGCGTAGCGCAGCCTGGATAGCGCACTTGCTTTGGGAGCAAGGGGTCGCCGGTTCAAATCCGGCCGCTCCGACCAGCAGTGTGCTCGGTTAGAGAGGCATATGCGCCCATAGCTCAGGGGATAGAGCAACTGCCTTCTAAGCAGTGGGTCGGAGGTTCGATTCCTCCTGGGCGTGCCAGGTAGCTTTTATAGAGATGGTGGATATAGCTCAGTCGGTTAGAGCGCCGGTCTGTGGAACCGGAGGTCGTGGGTTCGAATCCCACTATCCACCCCATTTTTCTCTATCTTTGAGAGAGACGGGTTGTTAGCTCAGTGGTAGAGCATCTGACTTTTAATCAGGTGGCCACAGGTTCGAGTCCTGTACAACCCACCAAAGACCCTATCGTTCGCGGTAGGGTTCTTTTTTTGTCTGTTAAAGAGAAGGTCAGATTCCATCCAAAAGTAGATGAGGTTCTTATGGGCAGAGAGTTAGATCCCAAATTTGCCAAGTTTAGCGACGAGGAGCGGGCGGCCATCGCCGTGCGCTGTCTGATGGGGGAGAAAGAAGCCGATTTGGCGCGCGAGATTGGGGTTCCGCCCCAGGTAATTGAGGGCTGGGTGGCCAAGGTTGCCCAAGTTGTGCGCCACAAGGAGCCCACTGAGGCCCAAAAGGCTCAGGACCTGGAGGTCCAGGGCGAGATCGGGGCCTTGCAAGCGGAGGTCCAGCGCTTACAGAAGCAATTAGAAGAGATGCGCAAGATGGCTCAGCTGCGCGAGGTAGTCTTAGAGGCTCGTTCCCAGCGTCCCATCTTCTCGAAGTAAGCGGGGGGCGGCGCGATGGGTTTTGCGGGCGGATGGCGCTATCGAGTGGGGGTAGTCGGTCTAGCTTTGGCCTGTCTGTGGGGAGGCAGTCTCCCTCTGGCGGCGGAGGAGGTCTATATCCATAACCGCCCCTTCAAACGGGTCCTTTACCAGGAGCGCTCCCTGTACGCGCCCTTAGAGGAGCTCTTACAGGCTCTGCGCGTTACCTACCGAGTGCGGGCCGACGGGCGCGTCTTCTTCCAGCGCGAAGCTCCCAGCGCTCCCCAGGCTTCGATCCTCACCGGCGGCGGGGCGGAGGGCCAAGGGGGTCTAAACGTTAAGGCGCCTCGCGAAATAGAGGCTGGACGGATCGAAACATCTACCTTTACGGCGGAGTATGCGGGGGTAGTCTTCCCCGTCGAAGGGATGATGCGCGACGGGGAAGTGTGGGTCCCCGTGCGCCAATTGGCGGAACACTTAGGTTTAGAGGTTAAGAGTAACCCTCAGACGGGGATTATCGACATCTTGCGCCCCCGCCAGATTACCGACTCCGACCGCTGGGCGGCCCAAGAGCTGGCCCAGTTGAAAGAGGAGCGCATAGAGGCGGCGGAGGACCTCTTAGCGGAGCGCCGAGCCCAGAAGATCGCCCGTCAGCAAGAGGCGGCTAAAAAGGCGGCCCAAGCTAAGGCTAAAAAGTCTCCAGCTAAGAAGTCGACTAACCAGATTAAGCGCAAGCGGGTGACCGTCTCTGCAGAGGGCGATTTCCCCTCCCAATTTAATGACGATATAGCTCTGCAAGGGGTTACCCCCCGCCGCGCGGCTCGCCGGGCCGCTCCAGCCGCCCCGCGCCAGAGCGCTCCCCAGTTGGGCCAAAGTCCCGACGGTACCGTCTACCCTAAAGCCGCTCCCCGCCCGAAAGCTAAGGCTAAGCAGGCAGCCCCCCAAGCGGCTCCTAAAAAGGCTGAGTCCGCTCCTAAGGCTCAGTCTACTCCCGCTCCGGCCCCTCCCGGCCCGCCCTTTGTAGCTTACTCTAACCCCCAGGTGCAGGTCGATTACAGTAATGGCGATTTCAATTACTCGGCCACTCTCCTCAACCGCAGCCAGTCTACGGCTCGTCAAGTGTGGGCCGACTTGCAGGTCAAGGACTCCTCCGGTCAGGTCGTCTCCTCCCAGCGGGTCCAGGCGGGCGATTTAGAGCCCGGCCAGAGCCGACAGGTTAGCGGTAGGGGTCGTCACTCGCAGCGGGGTAGTATGCCGCGCTCCGGTTACTATCTAGACGTCAAATTGGAGTGGGCGAAGTAAGGAAATGGGCTCTATAGCAGGTATTAGAGCCTAGAATCCGAATGGGGCAAAGTTCAGTTTTAAGCTATTCACACCTTTCAGTGGAGGAACTTTATGATCTCGGTTAACGATTTTCGCACCGGTCTGACGGTAGAAATTGATGGCGATCTCTATCAGATCGTCGAATTCTTGCACGTAAAGCCTGGCAAAGGCGCGGCTTTTGTGCGCTCTAAGATCAAAAATATTAAGACCGGTTACGTGATCGAGAAGACCTTCCGGGGTGGCGAGAAGATCATGCGGGCCCATATCGACCGCCGCAAGATGCAATTTACTTACGTCGATGGCGACATGTACCACTTTATGGATTTGGAGTCTTACGAGGATCTGCCCATCGATTCCGCCATGTTGGGCGACCAGAAGAAGTGGCTCAAAGACGGTATGGAAGTCGACGTCTCCTTGCATAACGACGTGCCCATCGGCATCGAGGTGCCCAACTTCGTAGAGTTGGAAGTGACCCAGACGGAGCCCGGCTTCAAGGGCGACACCGCTACGGGCGCTACTAAGCCCGCTACCGTAGAGACGGGCGCTACCGTATTAGTACCCCTTTTCGTAGAGATTGGCACTAAGATCCAGATCGATACCCGCTCGGGCGAGTATCTGCGCCGCATCTAAGGTCTTAGATAAGGGGGAGAGCCTCCCTAGGGAGGGGTTCTCTAACCTCTAAAAGGGCGGGCCTCTGGGGGAGGGGCTCGCTTTTTTGTGGGTAGGTAGAGCTGGGAGAGGAGCTTTTCCGCTCCTCAAGAAGCGGAGGCCGTTATGAAGTCTAACTTGAGAGCCTGGGCCCTGGGGGTCCTCTTAGCCGGTTTCAGTTTAGGGGCGAGCGGTTGCGCGCCCTCCCAAGTGACCCATTATAGCGGCCAGATCGGGCGTTTTAGCGAGGATGGGGTCTCCTTTACCGTCCCCATGGTAGAGCGAGCTAAGGACCTGCGCGCTGAAGATCGCTTCTGGGAGTTGCGGCGCAATATCGGTAACTCGATGGTCGTTATCTTAGCCCCCACCCAGGAGCACCAGGCTGCCACGGCCGGCCCCCAGTTCCGCACCAATATGACCTTAACTAAGGTCGATCTGGGAGCTGATCCCGTAGAGGTCGAGAAATTTGCCCAAGAGCAGATCGCCTTATTGACTGAGGAATTAAAGCCCCAAGGTCTGCAACAAGGTCGCGACGGGGTAGCCCCCTGGGTAGAATTCCAAGCCCAGCGAGCCGGCCAGTCCGTCCACTGCAAGGCCTGGTTCTTTGTAGCGCCCCCCGAAGAGGGTCAGGAAAATTACGAAGGTTACGTATTCTTAGGCTCCACGGCCGCCGGTAAGCGCGCCCCCCAAGATATCCACACCTTCCAACAGATCGCCTCTACCTTCAGTTTCGGCGCCTTCCGCTCGGGCTTTGTCAAACACGCCGAGGCCTTGCGCCACTGGCAGACTAAGTTGGGCCTCATCGCCCCCGCCGCCCCCGCTCCCGCCCTGAGAGACGGAAGCACCCTAAAGCCAGCCGCCGCTCAGCCGACCCCTGCTGCCGCCCCACCGGCCGCCCAGGTAACTTCGGCCAAGAGCGCTACCCCGGCCCCCGCGACTAAACCTGCTCCCGTCGCTAAACCCGCCCCTACTGCGCCTCAAGCGCCTCCTCCGACTCCAGAGACGCCGGCCGCTCCTAAGCCCGCTTCTCAGGCTAGCGCCGCCCCGGCCCCTTAGTAGCCTTTAACTCTCCCCCATTTCGCATAGAGGGGAGAGTTTTTGTTTTTTTTGTGTTAATATCAGGCCATGGTAGCTGATAAGTGGAAAGTCTGCGCTCTGTGTCGCTTTTTGCAAGTCTTAGACCAGGGCCAGGAGATCGAAGAGGTGCTCGACACGGAGTACAACCTCTTTTATTGCGCCCGTTTGGGCGAAGTGCGTTATGAGTCTTACTTGATGGTTCCGGCCGATGAAGATATCGCCGACTCGGGGCGCGAGGCGCGCTGTCCTTACTGGGAGCCTTGGAGTTGCGATTTAGAGGGGGCGCGCCAGAAATTTGTGGGCTTACCCGAGGCCCAAGATTTAGAGGACGATCCCCGCCTGCAGGCTGTGTGGCGGGAGCTCTTGCCTTCCGATCTAGATATTACCCCGCCCCGTCAGGGTTAAGGCCCTAAAGAGAGGAGCGCTGCCATGGGTGTGCAGGCCATTATTGAGCATTTTAAAGTTTTAGGTCCCCATACTTGGGTAGGTGAGTACCCGGAATTTGGTCGGGCGGTAGTGCGCCAACTGGCGGGGGTCAGCTTAGAGCAGGCCCAAGAGCGGCTGCGCGAGTTGCGCGGGGCGGGCGCTAAGGGGGTGGTCATACCCTACGAAGTCTGTGCCGACGGCGGCCAGGTCTATAGCGTGCGCCCTTGGGTAGAGGGCGAGGCCTTGCATTATCCTCTCAGCCCCCGTCTAGCCTGCCAGTTGCTCGACTTTTTAGCCCATTTGCCTTCAGAGTTCGTAATTTACGACTTGCGCCCGGAACATCTCTTCTGGCAGGGCGACCAGATTATCTTGAGCGACCCCGGCTTCAATGAGCGGGGGCAGGCCCCTTACTGCGCTCCCGAGCAGGTCAACCGCGGCCAGGTGGGGGAGGGGGCGCTCGATTACCAGTTGGGAGCTACCCTCTATGAGCTCTTAGGCGGTCAAGCCCCGCCCGACGCCCAGACTTTGCTCATCCCCGACGTCGAGTTGCCGCCTTTAAAGGGGGTTCCCGAGTATATCGCTAAGCAGGTGGCCCTCCTCTTCGAGGCCGATCCTTACGCTAGGCCCTGTCCCAGCGACCTCTTACCCTTCTTTAGCCGTTGGGCCCAAGAGGAGCAGAAAGAGGCCTTTTTAAAGACCCAGCGAGATAATAAGCCTCTGCCTCCGCCGCCTGAACCGGAAGAGGAAGAGATCTATAGCCAAGAGCCGCCCCAATGGTGGTTAGAGTTCCAAGCTAGTTGGCGCCATTTTTGGGCCCATCTCGACTGGGCTATCGTGGCGGTCATCGTCTTGCCCTTATTGGGGGTGGCCGTCGTGGGCGGCTATTTTTGGAAGAGCGGGCTCTTTGAGGAGCTGGCCGCCACTACTAACCCTCAGAAGGGGAAGGAGTGGGTGCGTCCGGTGCCCACCTTGAGCAATCTCAGTCAATCCTGGATCTCCCCTAAAGATCTGGCCCCCATGATCCTTATTCCCGCCGGTCCCTACTACCAAGGTCCCGCTCCGGCCGCCGGGAAGGGGGCTCGCCCCCTCATTACCGATCTGCCCGCCTTCTATATCGACCGCTTCGAGGTCACTAACCGCCAGTTCGCCCGCTTTGTGAAGGAGACGGGCTATCAGGCCCAGGGCAATTGGCAGACGGAGGCTACCGACGACCGCCAAGACCATCCGGTGGTGCGCGTCTCTTATTACGACGCCCAGGCCTTCGCCAAATGGGCGGGCAAGCGCTTACCTACCGCCGCCGAGTGGGAGAAGGCCGCCCGGGGCGGCGATCTGCGCCTCTATCCTTGGGGCGGGACTCAAGCCGATTACACTAAATTCAACTGCTTAGAGAGCGGGGTGGGCAATACGACCCCCGTAGGCAGCTACCCCCAAGGGGCCTCACCCTACGGAGTGGAAGATATGGCGGGTAACGTCTGGGAGTGGGTCGATACCTGGTTTATCCCCTACAATGCCGAGTTGGGCTATACGCCCCTTACTAAAGTCGTCAAAGGGGGCTCGCGCAGCGATAAGGCCGCCGACTGTATGGTCATCCAAGAGCGCGGGGTCCTGCCCGAACAGGGGCGCCTCATTAACTCTGGTTTCCGTTGCGCCTTCGATCCTATAGACGATCGCCCTCAAGGTTCCCGTCCGCCCCAGGCGCCAGCCGTCAAGGCTCGCCCTAAGACCCCCGCTCCAGCTCCCAAGGTGGCGCCAGAAGTTACCCCAGCGCCCCAGGCGCCTACCCCCAATCCCCTCTGGCCGGGTACTCCCGCTTTAGAACCTGTACCTAGCTCGGGCGAGGAGAGGGAAGGGGCTTACGATCCCCAGTTCAACGGCAGCTGGGATGAGGAGCCTTACTGGCCTCAAAATGAAGATCGCTACCTGGAGGAGAGTCCCGCGCCCCCCCAGCCGGAGATAGTGCCCGATCCTACGATTACTAGCGGCACGGATAGCGATTATCCGCGCTACCAAGGGGCCGCTTCCGCTCCGTCCGCCCCCGCTACCCCGCCCGCAGGCTCCGCTTCCTCTACTTATGTGGAAGAGGGGGCAACTTCCAGCCCCTTAGAGGCTCCAACTACGGAAACCGCTCCTGTTGCTACGGGTGAGGCCGCGGGCGAGGTCCCTACTATGCCTCAGGGCGCTTCGAGCGGTTATGTCGACGCTTCGGAGGTCAACTATCATTAGCTGGTTGCGCAGCGGGCAGAGGGGGATCGTGGGAGGTTTACTCCTCCTCGCTTTGGGTTTAGCGGGGGCGGGGGGCTTAGCTTACGCCCCTCTGCCGCGCCCTATTACTCTGCCCGGGATGGAGGCGCCCGCCCCTCCCCAGAGCGAGCCCGCTACCCCCTATAAGCCTTTGGAGGGGATGGTCGATCCGGTACGGGTCTTACTCTATCAAGGCGCCCAGCCCGGGAAGGTGCGCTTAGTAGAGGCCTCTAGCCCTTCTTTCTGTCCTCCGCCCCCTGCAGCCGGGGAAAATACCCTGTGGCTCGATACCCAGCGGCTAGAGTCAGGGGAGTTCGACCTAGCTAGTAAGGGCGGGAGCTACACCTTGAGCGCTTCCGCCGATTCCCTCTTAGAGTGGCAGGGCCGCCCTTACAGAGGGGCTTTGCGCTTAGAGCGGACGGGCGGGCGCATGGCGATCGTCAATATCGTACCCTTAGAGGATTACTTGCGCGGGGTGGTGCCCGAAGAGCTCCTCTCTAACGCCTTAGAGGCCGTCAAGGCCCAAGCTATCGTAGCTCGCACCTACGCCGTAGCTAGGCGAGGCCAGACCGAGGCCCTGTGGGATTTGACGGCTACCCCCAGTTCCCAAGTTTATGGGGGAGTAGCCGCCGAAGATGAGATTAGCGACCGCGCCGTCCAGGAGACCCAGGGACTAATCTTGACCTTTGCCGACCAGGCCGCTACTCAGACCCTCTACCATTCCTCTTGCGGCGGGGCTACGGAGGGGCCGCCCTACGTCTACGGGACTCCGGCCGTCCCTTACCTCCAGAGCGTAGCTTGCGACGACGGCCGCGGGGGGAGCGATTGCCAGGCTTCTAGTTACGCTACCTGGCGGGCCCAGTGGACGGGGCGCCAGTTGGGGGAGATTTTGGCCAAATACTGGGGGAAGCCGACTAAGAGCGTGGAGCGCTTAGAGATCGCCGAGCGCGGCCCTTCGGGGCGAGTCTCTAAACTTAAGGTCCAGCTGGAGGGGGGCGAGGAGCGGCTCTTAGAGTTTGAAGATATTCGCCAAGCTTTACAATATCAGCGCCCGGACGGCAGTTGGGCCTCTTTGCCTTCTACTAAGTTTGAGATCGTAGCGGCTGGGAAGGTAGATACTGACCCTCAAGGGTCGGACTCTAAAGGCGCCGACGTAGAACAGAGTAGCGAGCCTTTAGGTTTGCCTCAGCCCGCCCCCTTACTCTCTTTGGTGGGTCAGCCCGCAGAGCCTGCGCCCGCTGGGCAGGCAGGTTCTCAAGCCTCCCAAGGGGAAGAGGCTCCAGCGCTCAAAGAGGGGGAGATCCTCTTAATAGGTCACGGCTGGGGGCATGGCTTGGGGCTCTGCCAGTGGGGGGCTATGGGTATGGCTCGCCGGGGCTTAGATTGTCTCCAAATCTTAGAGCGCTATTATCCGGGTACCCAGGTGGGGCGAGCGGCCGATTGGGCCCAGCCCTAGGCGGCGGTTAACCCCAGAAATGTGAGGGTCAGTATGCTGTACCGCAAAGGTTCTATACTCTTTGGCGATTTGCACGAGCAGCCTAATAAGTTGCGTCAGGTCTTAGCTACCCTAGCCCAACACCAAGAGTCGCTGCAAAATTGGTTCAAAGAGCAGAACTTCGGGCAAGTGATCTATGTGGCTACCTCCGACTTCTACAATGTGGCCCACTCCTTAGCGCGCACTACCCACCTAGTCTGCGGCTTAAATTCGGTAGCTATTAGCGCTAGCGAGATCTTGTACGGTCGGCGTCCGCCCTACGACGCCCGCATTCGCACCTTAGTCGTAGTCCTCACTAACCCTTACCTGGGTCAGGAACTGAGCTGGGGGGTAGAGCGCCTGCGCCAGTTAGATCCTAGGGCCCGAGTCTTGGCCTTAGAGGTCGAAGGGTCCAACCTGGCCCCCAATCTGGCCAATCCCTCTCTAGTCTTCCCGGAGCTCAAAGAGAACTTGAAGTTCCCGGCGGTCAGCGTCAGCGCCCTCTTCTTCGCTAGCTTAGTAGTGATCAGTTGGTTAGGGCGCAAAGAGAACTTGCAAGCTGAGCTGCAGCGCGTGCCCGACATCTTAGAGGCCCACCTCAAAGATTGGCAAGTGAAGTCTCAACAATTGGTCTTAGATAAGCCCAACGCCGTCGTCTTCTTAGGCTCGGGTCCCTTCGAAGGGATCGCCCGTCAGGCGGCCTTTATGTGCGATCGCATCGCCGGCCTGCCCGCTAACTCTAATCTCTTTGTAGAGTACCGCCACGGTTACTACGGCTGCGCCACCAACCAGACGATGATCGTGGGCTTAATCTCTAATACCTTCCGCCACCTGGAAGAGCGGATCCTCTCCGATGTGGGCGTTACCCGCGCCCGGCGCGTGGCCTTAGTCGAAGATTCCTCCACCGAGCTCATGACCCGCAGCGACGACCTCTTAGAGCTCAAATCGGGCGCCAGCGAAGTGGCGCGCACCTTCTTGCTCTTATGCGTGGCCCAATTTATGGTCTTCTATCTGGCTATGTCCCGGGGCGTCAATCCCGATAATCCCAAACATTTAGAACACCCCCGCATGGCTCTCAAAGAGCGTCCGGGTACGACTAAAAAGGAATGAACATCTTAGCTATCTCCCTCTCCTCGCCCAGCTCTATCCTCTGGGCCTTATTGCCCCTGGTCTTAGTGATGCTCTTAGTCAAGTGGTTAGACGAGCGGGCTGACCTGCCCGCCCTCCCCAGCTTAGAGCCCGCCCAAAAGGCCTGGTTGGCGCTGATGGCCTTGGAGCCGCCCTTAGCGGCCCAAGTCCTGGCCCAATGGGGACCGGAGTCTAGCGCCCGTTACCTCCAAGAGGCCAGTAAGCTCCCTAACCCCTGCGCGGCCCTTAAAAATAAGGCCCTAGAAGAGTTCTGTAAGCTGATCTACCAGCGCCATCCCGACTACCACTGGCGCGGCGAGACCTCTATGCCTCAAGAGTTCATTATCTTTAACTACTTAGAGGGCGAGCGCCAGTTGCCGCTCGATTTGGCCTCCATCTGGCCCGTAGCGGAGGGCGCCGCTCCTAGCGACTCTCAGCCCGCTAGCCAGACCGCTTCCGAGGCCCCCGCCGCCGTGGAAGAGGCTAAATCTTCGCCAGGATCCGCCGCGCCGGAGGAAGCTACCCTCCCGGAAGGGTCTGCCATTCCCGAAGGGTCCGAGTCTTCAGAAAAAATAGCCGCCTCAGAGTCGGAAACTTGGGCGGAGCCTAGCGCCTCAGAGGTTGAGGTGACTAAGGAGTCTACTGAGGCTACCGAGGTTACATCGGCGGAGGTCGGTGCGGGCGCTACTTTAACTACTAAGCGGGGAGAGGTAGAGGAGAAGGGATGAGCGATACTGGGGTTTTGTACGCTAAGCTCTCTGAGCTTTTAGAGCGCGGGGAGAGTTGCGCTTTAGTTAGCGTGGTCGAGGCGCGCGGTTCGGCGCCCCGCCGGGAGGGGGCTAAGATGCTTATTGATAGCGCCCGGCAGGTGGTAGGGACCGTAGGCGGGGGTTGTCCTGAGGCCCACGCCCGGCAAGAGGCTTTAGAGGTTATCGCCCAAGGGGAGCCCAAAGTCTTAGAGATCAATATGACCGCTAGCGGGGACGATCCTCAGGCGCAAGGGTTAGAGGCGCTCATCTGCGGCGGGGAGATGAAACTTTTAGTAGAGCCCCTGCGCGGGGGAGAGGCAACCTCCGTCTGGCGCCGGGCTTTAGAGCGGATGTTAGGCCAGGACCAGGCCTCGCTACTCTTAGTAGTCGTAGCCTGCCCGGAGGGGGAGGGGACTTTTAAAGTTGGCGATCGCTTTAGCTATGCGCCCGCCTGGGGTTTAGAGGGAGGCCGCGAGCTCAGTCCTCAGCTTCACGAGGAGCTCTATAATTTGGCCCAAGGATGCTGGGCCGATACCCAGCCCCGCCAAGTGGCCTTAGAGAGCGAGGCCGGTCGGGTCGTCTTCTTTGTCGAGCGGCTGGAGCCAGCCCCTAGACTCTATATCGCCGGAGCCGGCCATGTGGGGCGTTATGTGGCCCTAATGGGGCAGATGTGCGGCTTCCGAGTGACCGTCAACGACGACCGCCCCCAATTCGTGAGCAGGGAACTCTTCCCTCAAGGGATCGAACTCTCGTGCCTGCCCTTTAATGAGTTCTTCAACTGCCTGCGCCCCAAACTGGACCGCCAGGCTTACGTAGTCCTCGTAACCCGCGGACACCAACATGACGAAGAGTCTTTACGCTCGCTCATGGGTCTACAATTAGGCTACCTAGGCATGATCGGCTCGCGCCGCCGGACCGCCATCCTCTTCCGCCACCTCCGCGAAGAAGGCGCTGACCCCCAATGGCTAGCCCAAGTCCACGCCCCCATAGGCCTAGACATCGGCAGCGAAACCCCCGCCGAAATCGCCATCTCCATCCTGGCACAGATTATATCAATTCGGAATTAGGAATGCGTAATTCGGAATTAGAAGTAAGAGAGCGTTTGCACAATTTGGTCTTGGGTCTCTACTGCCAGCCAGATGGGGGCGTCGTTGACGATGACGGAGAAGGCTAGCTCTTGGCCGGAGGCGGTGAGGACGTAGCCGGAGAGGGCCGAGTCGTGGTCTAGGGTCCCGGTCTTGGCGCGCACTTCGCAGCCGCCCAGCCGACCCCAGAGCGTGCCGCGCCCGGCGTGGGGCAGGCTCTCTTTGAACCAGCTGCGGTAGTAGCTGCGGTCCATGGCGTCGAGGACGTTGACTAGTTGGCTAGGGGAGATGCGGTTGAGGGTGGAGAGCCCGCAGCCGTCGACCATGTGCAGATCTTGGCTGTCGAGGTCGTTGGCCTCAAAGAAATCGAGGCAAGCTTGGAACCCGGTCTGGGCCGTCCCTTGGCCGTAATTGACCTGTCCGGCCAATTTAAAGAGATGTTCCGTAAAGAGATTGTCGCTCTCGTGGTTCGCTTCCCGGATAATCTCCGCTAAGGGCAGGGAGAAATGGACGGCGTAGAGGTGGAGGTCGCCCACTCGGGCCGCCTCCCCTTGGGTATCGACTAACCTCACTTGGCCGCGCACCTTAATTTGGGCCTGGTCCAGGAGCTCTTTAAAGGCCCCGATAGTGAAGAGGGGCGGATCTTCTACGCAGATCTGGCGCCTAATCTCTCCGGCGGGCGGGTAACCGGTAGCTAAGAGATCGTTTTGGCCCCGCGGCCTTTGGATGGTAGTAGTCCCGGAATTATCGTAATTAGTGCGGATAGTTACGGTAGAAGTAGCGGGCTCTAAGCTGGCGCCGCCCCCTTGGAGTATGGCCTCCACCATATTGCCATTGAGGGAGAGCCCGGCTACCGGGGCAGAGAAGGCGTCTAGGCGGTAATGTTCCTTCCAACCGTCAGGCAGGTAGTGGCGGTCGAAGATAGAGTCGTCGGCTACTAAGTCGCCGGCGATCTCGCGCACTCCGGCCTTTTTGAGCTCTTCAATGAAGCGGCTTAAAGGTTGGGTCGCAGGCTGATTGTAGGGCGGGGTGATGGTGGGATCTCCGCCCCCGCGCAGGTAGAGGTTCCCGGCTACGACCCCGCGGGCGTCGGGTAAAGAGCCGCGCAATTCGGTAGTCAGGCGATAGTTGGGCCCTAAGAGGCTGAGGGCCGTAGCCGTACTTACCACCTTGAGATTAGAGGCTGGGATCATGGGGGTTAAGCCGTCGGAGGAGAAGAGCACCCGCCCATTCTCCAGGACCTTTACGTAGACCCCGACCTTAGTCTCCATATCCCCCTGATTCTCAGCGTGGGCTACGATGGCCGCTAAATTATCCTTGAGGGCTAAAGCCGGATCCTCGCTAACTTGGGCGGCCACGCTCCCCCAGGTGGCTAGCCCCCCTAAGACTAAGGCCCCCGCCGCCATTTTAATAGCTCTACTCCCCAAGCTCCCAGCCATGCGCTCTCGCCCTCAAACTCTCTACTTTCCCCCTAAAAAATAACCGCCCCCCGAGCTTTTAAACTCGCGAGACGGTCTTTTTTTTAGGCGCTAGCCCTTTCTTTTCCTTTCCTAGTCGCGATCGCGATCCCGTCCCCGCCGTTCCCTAGCGGAACGCTGCCGCTCCTGCTGTTGGCGCTGGCGCTGCTGCATCTGCTGGCGCTGGCGCTCTTGCTGTTGGCGCTGGCGCTGTTGCATCTGCTGGTGCTGGCGCTCCTGCTGTTGACGCTGACGCTGTTGCATCTGCTGGCGCTGGCGCTCTTGCTGTTGGCGCTGGCGCTGTTGCATCTGCTGGCGCTGGCGCTCTTGCTGTTGGCGCTGACGCTGCTGCATCTGCTGGCGCTGGCGCTCTTGCTGTTGACGCTGGCGCTCTTGCTGTTGG